>CAWFIN010000008.1:0-42791 GCA_963815945.1 uncultured Actinomycetes bacterium | reverse complement strand
CCGCGAAGTTGATCCGCTGCGTGATGTGCGGCACTGCGCCATCGACCCCGTCGATGATCGAGGTGCAGAGCGGGCACGGGAACTCGAGCGCCTCGCCGTCATCACCCGGCTTGAACATGAAGCTGTAGACCACGAGCGAGTCCTTGCCGGGGGCGAGGAGCTCTGAAAGGCGAACCTGCCGGACCTTCCCCACCGCTGCATCCCACTCGGCGAATGCGTAGTCGGTCGCCAGCTCGCCCCCAAACGGCATCGCTCGGCGTTGGGCTGCGACAGCCTCGACCTGACGTCGCAGATCAAGCTCGGCCCGAAGAAGCTCATGGCGCGCGCGGCGGTATTCGTCGCTCTCGCCGGGGAACCGGATGTCGTGAAGCGTCATGCTCGATGCCGCGACAGCCGCTGCTACCGACCCATCTCGCTCATTTGAGGCATCGATCCGTTCCCTGGGATCGTCAGAGCCGGGATTGTGTCGGGTGCGGCGATCACCAGCAAGCCCAGGGCGAGGAGTACTCCCGCTGTCGCGTAGGTCGCGGTGCGGCGTGACGGAAGCAATTTCTCGAACGCGATCAGGCCGGCCACGAATGCCATCCAGATGAGGCTCATCACCCCGAGTGCGAAGAGCGACGCCATCAGAGCCCAGCAACAGCCAATGCACCAACCGCCATGACTGATGCCCATCCGTAGCCCACCCACGCGTCCGCCCCGCCAGGAGCCGAGCAGAAAGCCGAGCGGGCTCCTGCACTTCCCGAGACAGACGTCTTTGAACGGTGTCAGTTCGTAGACCGCGGCGACGATCAAGGTCGCTCCGGCGATCCAGCGGCCCGCTCGATCCCATGCGAGCACATTGCCTTGCAAGTGGCCGCCGACGGTCGCGAGCCCGAAGACGAGCACCCCGATGCTCGTCCATGCTACGAGGTACCCGGAGGCGAAGAGGGACGGAGCGATCAGTGATCGACTCTTCGTCATGCGCGAATAGAGCGCAACTGTCGGCGCGACGGAGGGAAACATCATCGCCGCCATCATCACCACCCAGACGCTGAGGAACCAGGCGAGAGTACCGAGACCTGTCCACGGCCCCGCGTCCATGCCGTGCATCTGATCCGCCGTCCACCACCAACCGACGCCGGCAAGGGTGAAGAGGAGAGCGATGAGCCCGAGCCGGGCACGGGCGGCAGCGAAGGCCGGCGCGAGGCCGCTACCGCTGTGAGCGTATCCGTCGGCCGAGGCGATCAACCGCTCAGGCAGCCCAGGAGAACTCCGAGGTCGACAGGCCCGTCTTCCCCTCGTATTCGATCCCGAAAGCACTGATCCGCGATCGTTTGGCTTCCGCGACTGTGAGCTCTGATCCAGCGGGATGGAACATGCCCGTGAGTCGCACCGGCTCGCCGGTCTCGATGCCGAAGGGAACGATGTCCTCGATTTCGAAGTCGATTACCTCCCCGATGCGGACGCTGTGGCGCACCCCGTCGTCGACGACCTCGATCGGGACTCGTTCGACTCCGAGCATCTCTCCGATCAGGGGGACGAGCCCCTCCATGGGGCCGCCCAGTTGCCCGCCGAAGACGGCCGTGAGCTTCTGAGCTTGCTCGTCGGTCGCTTGGTCGTCCACGAACATTCCGAGGCGCCAGTTTCCCTCGGTCATGATCTTCGGGGTATCGGCGATCGCCGCCACCTTGAGCCCGCCGACGTCCGTTCCCTCGATCTCACCCTCACGGATGTTGAAGACGAGCGTGACGCGACAGAAGTCATAGGTCGCGCCGTGATCGAACGACGCGTTGCACGGGCAGATGAGATCGCACGAGCAGGTCTCGACGTAGCTCCCCTTAAGTCTCCAGGACACATCGACCTCCGATCGGTGGGATCAGCCGAATCGATTCTCCACTCGCGATCAAGGTGTGTCAATGGTTGCAAGGGCGATGACCACCTCAGCGGCCGATCGGCCCGCCGAAACAATGCAACAGCCTCATGCCGAGGAATATGCAGCATCTCTAGTTGAGCGGAGAAGGAGGGATTCGAACCCTCGAGGCAGGGATAACCCCACCTAACGCCTTAGCAGGGCGCCGCCTTCAGCCACTCGGCCACTTCTCCGGAGCCGCCGAATCGTACCGAGGCGAGGCCCGCCGAGGTGCTCAACCCCCGGCGACCGCCGCCACCACTCGAATGGTCGAGTCGGGCGTGAGCGATTCGTCGAGCATCTCCCGCGCGTCGTTCCCGTCGACATAGACGTTGACGAGCGGGCGGAGCTCCCCTCGCGCGTCGAAGAGGAGGTCGGCGACCGGAAGCTCGTGGAGCGCCTCACGGAGCGTGGCCGCTTGCGTGTCGAACGAAGCGCGCCCGTCGGCCTCCTGCGCGAGGATCGCCGGCAAGCGGATCAGCGTCACGCCGCGAGCTCGACCGAAAGGATCGGCGGCAGGTCGCGCGCGAGCTCGCTCCAGCGGCCGTCTTCGAGAGCCCAGACCGCTCCGCTTTGCGTTCCGAGAACCGGCCCGCGCTCGTCCCAGGTCATTCCCTCGCGGAGGACTACCGACCATGCCCGCTCAGGGAGGCCGTCCGAATGGAGCTCCCACGAGGCGCCGCCGTCGACGGTGCGGTAGACGCCGAGCCGTCCTCCGACCGTGACGCGATTGGCGTCCTCGGGGATCACGTACGCGACGTCGGGATCGGACGGGTCGAGTGCGATCGGGAAGCCGAAACCGCTAGGCAGGCCGTTCCCTTCGAGCCGTTCCCATGTCTCGCCCGCGTCGTCGGAGCGGTAGACGCCGCAGTGGTTCTGCTGCCAGAGCCGCTCGGGACGGGCGGGGTGGAGGAGCAGTTTGTGGACGCACTGCCCGACCTCGGGGAACGGATCCGGCGCGAAGTCGGCCGCGACGCCTACGTTGATCGGCCCCCATGTCTCGCCGGCGTCGTCGGAACGGAACGCGCCGGCGGCCGAGATCGCGATGTACATGCGCCGGGGCGAGGACGGGATCGATCTGGATCGAGTGGCAGCACATACCGCCTGCGCCGGGCATCCAGCGGTCCCGGGTCACGTGGTCGACGAGGCTTGTCACCGGTCTCCACGCCGACGCCCGAGTCGTCGGAGCGGAAGAGCGCGCCGGGCGCTGCGCCGAGGAAGAGCGTGTCTGGCTCCGATGCGTGCCCGGGCTCGACGTGCCATAGCTCGCCGAGCTCGTACCCGGGCAGGTCGATCTGCTCGGACCGCTCCCAGGTCAGGCCGTCGTCGATGGACCGGTGAACGGTGCCGCCGTAGATCGCGCTGTTCGAGGCGGCGTAGTGTGTGCCGTCGCGAGGATCGCGGATGGCATGGAAGATCGACCAGCCCGGGAGGTCGGGGCCGCTCAGCTCCCCATCGCGGATGAAGAACAGGCCCTTCCTCGTTCCCACGAGAATGGTGCGCACGAGTCAACGCTAACCGAAGGGGACCGTGGTGTCATTGACCGAAGCCCAGCGTGCATTCATCCGGGACAACCCGTTCCCGGCGGTCGTCACGACCCTGCGTCCGGACGGCTCGCCGCACTCGACGGTTGTCTGGGTCGACGAGGACGGCGGCGACGTCCTCTTCAACACCGCCGAGGGGCGCGCGAAGCCGCGGTACCTACGGGGCGATCCGCGCGTGTCGATCACCGTTGTCGATCCGGCAGACCAGTACAAGTGGATCTCGGTGAGTGGGACAGCCGAGCTGACGACCGACGGCGCGCGCGACCAGATCGACGCACTCGCGAGGAAGTACCTCGGCACCGCCGACTATCCGTGGTACCGCGGGGAGCAGCGCCTGACGGTCCGGATCAACGTCGAGAAGGTCGATTCCTACGGCGTCTAGAAACCGGCTCGCCGCCGAGACGAGCCCGTACCTCCTCCAGCACGCGGGGAACCCGGTCGACTGGTACCCGTGGGGCGACGAGGCGCTGCGCCGCGCGCGCGAGGAGGACAGGCCGATCCTGCTCTCGATCGGCTACTCGGCGTGCCACTGGTGCCACGTGATGGAGCGCGAGTCGTTCGAGGATCCCGAGACGGCCGCGCTGATGAACGAGCACTTCGTGAGCGTGAAGGTCGACCGCGAGGAGCGGCCCGACATCGACGCGGTCTACATGGACGCGGTCGTCTCGCTCACGGGCCAGGGCGGGTGGCCGATGACCGTGTTCCTCACTCCCGGAGGCGAGCCGTTCTTCGGAGGGACGTACTTTCCGCCCGACCGCCGGTACGGGATGCCGAGCTTCCGCGAGGTGCTGACGGCGATCGCCGAGGGCTGGCGCGAGCGGCGCGACCAGCGTCGACGAGTCGGCCGGCGCGCTCGCCGAGCACCTCCGCTCGATCGCGCGGGTCCAGCCGGACGCGTGACGAGCCTGGCGAGGAGCGTCGCTGGCGGCGGCGGTCGACGCGCTTGCGTGCGGGCTTCGACTCGACGAGTGGGGCGGCTGGGGCACCGCGCCGAAGTTCCCGCCGGCCGCGACGCTCGAGTTCCTCCTGCGCCGCGGGGAGCGGGAGATGGTCGCCAAGACGCTCGACGGGATGGCCGCGGGCGGGATGTACGACCTCGTCGGCGGCGGCTTCCACCGCTACTCGGTCGACGAGCGCTGGCTCGTGCCGCACTTCGAGAAGATGCTCTACGACAACGCGCAGCTCGGCCGTCACCTACCTGCACGGCTGGCTCGCCCTCGGCGACGAGCGGTACCGCCGCGTCGCCGAGGAGACGGTCGACTACATGCTGCGGGAGCTTCGCTGGACGGCGGCGGCCTCGCCTCCGCGCAGGACGCCGACACCGACGGCGTCGAGGGGCTCACGTTCACGTGGGCGCCGGGCGAGGGCGCGCCCGAGGAGCTGCTCGAGCCGTTCGAGGACGGGCGCTTCGTGCTGCGCGGCGAGCTCGACGAGGAGACCCGCGCCCGCCTCTTCGAGATTCGCGCGCGACGGGCGGCTCCGTTGCGCGACGACAAGGCGATCGCGTCATGGAACGGACTGGCGCTCGCCGCGCTGGCCGAATGTGGGCGGTTTCTCGGCCGCGACGATTGGATCGACGCGGGCACGCGGCTCGCCGAGTTCCTGCTCGGGCCGCTCTCGACCGCCGACGGGCGCCTCCACCGCACCTGGCGTGACGGGCTCGCGAAGGGCACCGGCTACCTCGACGACTATGCGAACGTCGCGAACGGCCTCTACGAGCTGCACGTCGCGACCGGCGAGCTGCGCTGGCTCGAGGAGTCCCACCGGCTCGCGCTGCTTGCCGTCGAGCTCTTCGCCGACGATGTCGACGGCGGCTTCTTCCAGACGCCGCGGCGACGGCGAGAAGCTCCTCACGCGGCGCAAGGATCTCGACGACCATCCCGCGCCGAGCGGCAACTCGATGCTCGCCTACGTCCTGCTGCGACTCGGCGCGGATCTACGGCGACGACGAGCTCGAGGAGCGTGCGCCGCCGGAGTCTTTCGGCTCCTCGGCTACGGCCTCGAGCGCGCACCGTCGGCGTTCGGCTGGTCGCTCGTCGGTCTCGACCTGCACCTCGCGCCGCGGCGTGAGATCGCGATCGTCGGGTCGGCCGGGGTCGGAGGTTGCCCGCGCCGCTCTCGCTCGGTGGAATCCCCGTGCGGTCGTCGCGTTCGGCCCGGCCGACGGCGTGCCGCTGCTCGCAGGGAAAGACGCTCGTCGACGGACGCCCGGCGGTGTACGTCTGCGAGCGCTTCGCATGCCAGGCGCCGGTCACCGATCCGGCCGCGCTCGATCTGCACGATTTGTAAGGACGGCCGGGAAGGCGCAGGAAGCCCGCGCGGAAGGTCGAACGCCGTTCTTTCCGTGCGCGGAAGATCCTTCATCGTGGTCGCCTTCGCGGTCTTCGCCGTTTCGGCCGCACCCGCCCAGGCGAACCCGCAGCACGCCGGGATTCAGGTGGCGCTCCGTGCGCTCGGGCTCTACTGCGGCCCGATCGACGGCGACGTCGGGCCGGCGACCGTCAAGGCGATCAGGACGGTGCAGCGACGCGCGCATCTGCCGGTGACGGGGATCGTCGACGTGCGCACGCGCGTGGCACTCGGCCCGCTCGGGCGTCCACTGTTCGGTGAGCGTGTGCTCAGCCAGGGAGACTTCGGGCTCGACGTCTCCGTGCTCCAGTTCCTCCTCTCGAAAGGCGGGCTCTACCACGGTGCCCTCGACGGCTACCTCGACAAGCGAACCGAGGCGGCCGTCCTCCGCTACCAGCGGCGGGTGCGGCTTGCGCCCGACGGCGTCGTGGGGCCCCGGACCATCGCCGTCTTCGTGAAGAAGACCGGGGTGCCGGTTCGCCCGAAGAGCGTGGCTGTTCGCGCCAAGAAGAAGCCGCCGCCTGAAGTCGCGCCGCCACCGCCCCGGACCGTCTACGTCGTTCGTCCTGGGCGACTCGCTGACCGCAATCGCCGAAGAGCTTCGGCGTCGGGATGACGACGCTCGCGCGGGCGAACAAGTTCGACCCCGCGAAGGTTCTCCTGATCGGCGCGCGAATCTCGATTCCCGCGCCGGCGCTCGAGGCGACTCCGTCTGCCGCCCAGGCCCGGCTCGATCGTCTGGTCGGCGCGGCTCGGCGTCTCGCAGCCCCTCGTCCGTGCGCTCGCCTGGATGGAATCCGGGTACCAGCCGCGAGTCGTCTCGAGCGCCGGCGCGCGCGGGATCATGCAGACGCTGCCGGCGACCCGGCAGTTCGTCGAGGACGTCCTCGTCGGTCACCCGCTCCCGCACACGCTGGACGGAGACATCGAGGTCGGCGTGCTCTACCTCAGGCACCTGCTGCGCGAGTTCGGCGGCAACGAGCGTCTCGCGCTCGCGGCGTGGTACCAGGGCGCAGACGCCGTTCGCAAGCACGGGCTCTTCGCCGTCACGAAGCCGTTCGTCGACGACGTGCTCGCGCTCGAAGCCCGCCAGTAGCGGCGAGTAAGCTGGCGGGCATGGGGATGCTCGCCGCGCCGCTCGCCGAGCTGATGGCGGAGGCGCGCGCGGTGCGCGACGGAGGCGCGCGGGCGGCTCGTCACCTACAGCCCGAAGGTCTTCATCCCGCTGACGAAGCTCTGCCGCGACGTCTGCCACTACTGCACGTTCGCGAAGCCGCCACGGCGTGGGGAGCGCGCGTACATGACGATCGACGAGGTGCTCGCGGTCGCGCGGCCGGCGAGCGCGCGGGCTGCCGCGAGGCGCTGTTCACGCTCGGCGACAAGCCCGAGCTCCGCTACCGCGCGGCGCGCGAGGAGCTGGCGGCCCTCGGGTTCGGCTCGACGATCGAGTACCTCGCTGCGGCGGCCACCGCGGTTCTCGAGCAGACATCGCTCCTGCCTCACGCGAACCCGGGCGTGCTGACACGCGAGGACTTCGAGTTGCTGAGGCCCGTCACGGCCTCGATGGGGCTGATGCTGGAGACGACCGCGGACAGGCTCTCGGCCCGAGGGGGGCCGCACTTCGGCTCGCCCGACAAGTTGCCGGCGGCGCGGCTCGAGACGCTTCGGCTCGCGGGCGAGGCGCGCGTGCCGTTCACGACCGGAATCCTGATCGGGATCGGCGAGACCCGCGAGGAACGGCTCGACGCGCTTCTGGCGATCGCCGCCGCGGGCCCTCACGTGCAGGAGGTGATCGTCCAGAACTTCCGTGCGAAGCCGGACACGCGGATGGCCGGCGCGCCCGAGCCTCCGCTCGAGGAACTGCTGTGGACGATCGCTGTCGCGCGGCTCGTCCTTCCCCCGGAGGTCGCGGTCCAGGCCCCGCCGAACCTGACCGGCGAGTTCGCCGCGCTCCTCGATGCCGGCATCGACGACTGGGGCGGTGTCTCTCCCGTCACGATCGACCACGTCAACCCCGAGGCTCCGTGGCCCGACCTCGAGCGGCTTCGTCGAGCGACCGAGAGCCGCGGCCTCGAGCTCGCGCCTCGCCTCACCGTCTACCCGCGCTTCATCGACTCCGAGTGGATCGACCCGCGCGTGCTGCCGAACGTGCTGCGCGTCGCCGACTCGCTCGGTCTCGCCCGCGAGGACGACTGGGCGCCGGGCGAGACGGGCGAAGGTGCCGTTCGTCGTCGGCCGCGACCCGCTGCCCGTCGAAACGCGCGACGAGCTCGGCGAAGACGAGATCGCGCGGCTCTTCCGCGCGCGTGGCGAGGAGCGGCGGCGCGTGTTCGCCGCGGCGGACGCCCTGCGGCGTGAGGTGAACGGCGACACCGTCACCTACGTCGTCACGCGGAACATCCAGTACACGAACGTCTGTTACTTCCGCTGCGGCTTCTGCGCGTTCTCGAAGGGCAAGCTGGCGGCGAACCTGCGCGGCGCGCCGTACCTGGTTCCCCACGAGGAAATCGTGCGCCGCTGCGTCGAGGCCTGGGAGCGTGGCGCGACCGAGGTGTGCCTCCAGGGCGGGATTCACCCGGCGTTCGACGGCGACTACTACGCATCCGTCGTGCGGGCGATCAAGGACGAAGTGCCCGAATTGCACGTCCACGCGTTCAGCGCGCTCGAGATCTGGCAGGGCGCTGCGACGCTCGGTGTGCCGCTCCGTGCGTACCTCGAGCGCCTCAAGGCCGAGGGTCTGGCCTCGCTCCCGGGCACGGCCGCCGAGGTGCTCGACGACGAGGTGCGCGCGGTCATCTGCCCGGACAAGATCACGACGGCGCAGTGGCTCGAGGTGCACGAGACCGCGCACGAGGTCGGCTTGCGCTCGAACAACACGATCATGTTCGGGCACGTCGACGGGCCGCGGAACTGGGCGCGACACCTCGTCGCCGTGCGGGAGCTGCAGCGGCGAACCGGGGGCTTCACCGAGTTCGTTCCGCTCCCGTTCGTGCACATGGAGGCGCCGATCTACCTGCGCGGACAGGCACGGCGCGGGCCCACGTTCGGCGAGGTGTTGCTGATGCACGCGGTCGGCCGGCTCGCGCTTCATCCGCAGGTCGAGAACGTGCAGGTCTCCTGGGTGAAGGCCGGCCCGGCGGGCGTGGCGGAGGCGCTACGGGCTGGCGTGAACGACCTCGGCGGGACGCTGATGAACGAGTCGATCTCGCGGTCGGCGGGCGCGGGATGGGGGCAGGAGATGCCGCCCGAGCGGATGGAGGAGCTGATCCGGGCCGCGGGCCGCGAGCCGCGCCAGCGGACGACGCTGTACGGCTCGCCCCCGGCCGAGCACGTCGCGCGGTCGTTTGGCGCGGCGCCGCTCGAAGAGCCATGGAACCCGGGCGTCGGCGAGTCGCGGCTCGAGCGGCCCCGAGAGCTCGTCCGGCCCTAGAGCGCGCGGCTCTTGCGAACGCGCCGGACCTGCAGCGCGTAGAGCGGGAGGCCGATCGCGAGGAAGAGGAAGACGGCGCTCGCCCACGCTGAGGGGTGCTTGATCTTGTTGCGCTCGGCGTGGAAGAACACCGCCGTTCCGGCGCCGGCGGCCAGTGCGAACACGAGCAGGAACTGGCCTGAGCTGAGCTGCCCCACGCGTCCGAGACTAGCTCGCGGTGGCACCATGGCCCCGGTGGACAGGGTGAGAGGAGCATTGAGAATCGCCGTCGCCCTCGCTTGCTCCGGCCTGGCGCTCGTCGTTGCGGGAAGCGGGCTTGCCGCGGACGGAGGTTCCGGGACCTACGCCGCGTCCGGTTCGACCTACGACTTCGACCTGGTCAACACCGGGACGACGCCGTGGCTGTACTTCATGCTCGTCGCTCCCGCGGGAACGACGTTCATCGGCGGAGCGACCGCCGGCGAGATCACCGTGCACTGCGTCCCCGGCCAGCCCGATGGCCAGGCGAACGAGATCGAGTGCGGCCCCGTCTCGGCAACCGGATTGCAGCCGAACGTGCACGTGGTCTTCGTCGCGACGCTCGGCATCCCGGCCGTGTGCGGCTCTCCGTTTCAGCTCGACGTGAGCTCCACCGGTGCGCCTCCGTTCACGCGGGTGGGCGACGCGACGTCTTCGGGAACCTGCGCGGCCGTCCAATTGCGCGCGCTCACACCGCCCACGATCCACGGCGCGCGCATGGTGGGACGGATCGTTACCGCCACGGCGCCGGTGTGGAGCGCGACGCCGGCGCGCCTGGTCTACCAGTGGCAGCTCTGTTCGGCGACGGGCTGTCGCTCGATCAAAGGCGCGACCAAGCTGGCGCTCAAGCTCGTCGCTGGGGAAGCCGGCCGGTCGGTGCGGATCGTCGTGACCGCGTCCGCCTCCGGCGCGACGGTCATGAGCGTTTCTCCGAAAGTCGCCGTGCGTGCGAGCGCCTGAAGACGCTCAGCCGGCCCATGGGCCGAGGCCGCCAACGCGGTCCACGGAGATGTGCATCACGTAACCCGGCGGTGGGTCGGGCATCGGCGGAAAGACAGTGCCCGGGCCGACGTAGGTGAGCGCAAGCCGCTGGAGCAGTTCGGGCGCCCCGCCCTCGGTGATGCGCGCGTGGCCGTGAACGACGAGGTAGTGCTGCATGCCGATCGCGTTTCGTGCGGGCGCCTCGATCGAGAGCGCGACTCGCGGGTTGCGGGCGACGTTCTTCAGCTTCTGCTGAGCACCGCTGAGGTGCCCGCAGACGATCTCATCACCGTCGAGGCCGACCCAGATGCAGGAGATCTGCGGGGTGCCGTTTCGGTTGGTCGTGACGAGGTGCGCGAGCGCACCCGATTCGACGACTTCGCGTGCTTCGGGCGTGAGAGCCCGGAGTGGGGACGACTCGGTCAATGGTCGTGCGCCATCTCCAGAATCTGCTCGCGCGAGTACTGGTCGACGAGCTCCGGATGGTCGGTGGCGAGATGCGCCTGCACGTTCTCGACGATCGCGTCGTCGGTCTCGCCTTCAACGTTCACACCGCATGGACAATGGACGACTTTCACGACAGCCTCCTCGTTCGGTGGAAGCTTGGACACTACCCACTCGCCGCGGCGTGACGACTCAGCGCTGGTCACCGACGAACTTGAGGCCGAACGCGATCATGGTCGCCCCGGTAAGGGCCTCGAGCTGGTGGCGCCAGCGGGTGAACGTCGCGCGTGCGTAGCCGAGAGCGGAGGCAAGGACGAGGTACCAGCAGCAGCTCATCGCGATCTGTACCGCGGCGAACAGGATGGTTGCGGGCAACACCGCTTGGCCTCTCGGCACGAACTGCGGCAGCAGCGCAACGTAGAAGATCGCCACCTTCGGGTTCGAGAGCGCAGTGACAACGCCGAGGCGAAACGCCGTCGCCTGCCGCAGCTCCGGCGTCCCTTTCGGCTCGCTCTGGTGCGCGCGGGCTCGCCGGATCGCCTGGACGCCGAGCACGACGAGGATCGCTGCGCCCACGATCTTCAGCGCCGCGTAGGCGGTCTCGGAGGCGACGATCAACGCTGACACTCCGAGCATCGAGATGATCGCCCACACGGCAAGCCCCGTTGCATTCCCAAGCACTGCGGGCACGGCGCGCGAGCGGCCACCTCGGGCTGTGGTCTGAACGACCATCGCGGTCGCGGGCCCGGGAGTCACGGCGAGCAAAGCTGCGACCGGCACGAAGACTGCAAGGGAGTGGAGCATGACAGGGGATCGTGGCAGATCCTTCGGCGAGTCTCGTGGTGAGCACGAAGGCTTTCCGATGTGACGTGCGGTCCAACCGGAACTACGATCACGCAATGACGGGGAGCCGCGTTCCCGGCGCTCGCTGGCTCCGACTCGACGTGCTCGCGCTCTCGGCGATCGTCGCCGTCGCAGCGCTCGTGCGATTCGTCGGGCTCGACCTGATGGAGTTCAAGCCCGACGAGGCCGAGGCCTGCCGGCTCGCCCTGCACGCACTCGGCTACTCCGAGCTGGGCGTGGGCCGCTTCGTTCCGACGGCGGGCCTCACTTCGAGCGTCGGCCTTCCGAACCCGCCGCTCTTCGTCTACCTCATCGCCATGCCGCTCGCGGTGGTTCGCTCGCCGCTGGCGGCCGTCACCTTTGTCGCGGCGACGAACGTCGCAGCAGTCTGGCTCTGTTACGTGGCCGGAACACGGTTCTTCTCGCGATTCGTCGGGATCGCGTCAGCAGCCCTGTTCGCACTCGCTCCGTGGGCAGTCGTCTTCTCCCGCAAGATCTGGGCTCAAGACGTTCTCCCGGTGTTCACGGGGCTCTTCCTGGTCGAGTTGCACGCGTTTCTCGTCGAGCGGCGACCGCGGGCCGTCTTCTGGCTTCTCGTTCTCGTCGCCGCTGCAACGCAGATCCACTTCTCCGCCTGGATCCTCGCGCCGATCCTCGTCGCGGCCCTGGTGATCGGGCGTGACGCCATCATGTGGCGCTGGGTTGCGCTTGGTCTTGCAGCGAGCGCCGCGCTCTACGCGCCGTTCCTCATCTTCCACGGAGTCGATGCCTACAACTCGCTCAGGGAATTCCGTGGGCAAACGTCGGGATGAACGCCGTCGGGCGGTTCGAAGCCGCGGGGCGCCTCATGCTCCAGTTCGTGGGTGGGGACAAGATGTCGTTCCTGCTCGGCTCGCAGTCGGCGCTGGCGCACCCGCTCTCGCTCGTGCTCGGGATTGCGGCCTTCGGCGGGCTCCTCCTAGGCTCAGGCAGTGGCGAGCCTCACGGCTCGGATCGGCCCGGGCGTTGCTGGCCGTCTGGTACCTGCTGCCACTTGTGGCGTTGACGGCCCTGCGGATGCTTTTCGAGATCCACTACTTGATCGTCCTGTTCCCGTTGCCGTCTATCGGGCTCGCGCTCGTCGCAGAACGGCTTGTCCGGTACCGGGCAGCGGCCGGCTGGGTCGCCCTCGGTTTCTGCCTCTGCAGCTTCGCCTACTTCGACGGACGGTTCTTGCAAACGATCGAGGACAACGGAGGCGCCCCGGGAGACTACGGCGTCGGCTACCGGTACAAGGCGGACGCCGCCGCGATGTTCGTGCGCCAGAATCCGGGTCGCAGCGTCGAGATCCACGACTTCGACCCGCACCGGTCGATCCGGGAGTTCCAGTTCCTGGTCTGGAATGCTCGCCCCGCCGCTGCACCACGCAAGCCGCCCGCGGTCGGCTACGTCGTCATCAACACCTTCCAGGAACACCCAGGCGTATCGACGAGCATCCACGGTTCCTCGACGGAGCGCTTCGGGCCGCTCGAGATCGTTTCGATCTCGAAGTAGCCGAGTTCAGCGCTCGAGGGCGAGCAGGTCGTCGATCGTCTCGCGCCGGCGGATGACGCGCGCATCGCCGTCTCGAACGAGCACGACGGCGGGGCGCGGCACTGCGTTGTAGGTCGAGCTCATTGCGAGCGTGTAGGCCCCGGTTCCTGGAACGGCAAGGATGTCGCCGCGGTGGGGCTCTGGGAGCTCGACACTCTCGATGAGGAGGTCGCCGGACTCGCAGTGCTTGCCGGCTACGGCATACGTTCCTGCCGTCGGGTCGCCTGGGCGGTTTGCGAGCAGCGCCGTGTAGCGGGCGCCGTAGAGCGCGGGGCGGGGATTGTCCGAGATGCCCCCGTCGACGGCAACCCAGGTCGTTCCGGCCTCGGTGCGCTTCACCGAGCCGACGGTGTAGAGGGTCACTCCGGCACGTGCGACCAGTGAGCGGCCAGGCTCGAAGATCACCTGCGGCCGGGCGAGTCCTTGACGGGAAAGGGCGTTCTCGAGCTCCGCGAGCAAGCCGCGAACGAACGCGTCGATCCCGAGGTGCCGCTCGCCGGGCAGCGTCGGAACGCCGAGGCCGCCACCGAGGTCGAGCGTGCGGAGTTCCCAGCCGGCCTCGTCACGGGCGCGGGCTGCGAACGTCGCCATCCAGTCGACCGCGGTCAGCGCGGCGGCGGCGTCGAGGAGCTGCGAGCCGAGGTGGACGTGCAGGCCCTCCGTCTCCGGCGCGCGGCGCAGCGCTTCGATCGTGTCGTCGGGCGGCAAGCCGAACTTCGAGCCGTGGTGGCCGGTGCGAATCTTCTCGTGCGTGTCGGCGTCGATGCCGGGCGTCACTCGAACGAGGGATCGGCGGACGCCAGCCGCCCGCGCGCGGTCGATCTCCTCGAGCGAGTCGATGACGACGAGTGCGCCGGCCTCGGCTGCGGTGCGAAGCTCGACGTCGCTCTTGTTGTTGCCGTGCATGACGAGGCGGTCACCGGGGATGCCGGCCTCTTGCGCGAAGCGGATCTCGCCGAGTGTGGAAACGTCGGCGCCGAGGCCTTCCTCCGCGAAGATCCTCAGGATCGCGACGCTCGGAAACGCCTTCGTCCCGTAACAGACGAAGGCGTCGGGCGCGGCGGCGGTGTAGGCCCGAGCCTGCGCCCGGAGAGTCGCCTCGTCGTAGACGAGAAGCGGGCTGCCGTGCTCTCGGAGGAGGACGGACGCGGGGATGCCGGCGAGAGCGAGCTCGCCGCTGGTCGGTCTGCGCGGTGTCGGGAAAGAGATCGAGCACGCGGCGGATTGTGCCTGTGGACGAACCACCGCGATCTCGACACGATGTCGACGCGATGCCGGCACGGACATGGCGCTGGTTTCGCGGTAGCGTGACGGTTGGTCGGGCGGGGTGAGGGGTCCCGCGGAAGAAGTCCTCGAGGACCGGCCGCGTGGGCGCGGGATCCAGAGCTCTGAGCCCGCGCTGGGCCTGGCTCCCGAGGAATCGCGGCGCTACACTCACCGCGAGGTGAACCTCCTCCTTCCATGAGTCAGGAAGCGAACGCGGCAGCGCCGCGCTAGCCTCCGACGGCCTCTCGAACGAGAGGCTTTTTCGTCTCTGGGGACAGAAAAACTGGACGCATACGACCCGCATACGATCGAGAAGAAGTGGCAGCAGGCCTGGGACGAGGCGGGCGCCTTCCTGACCCCGAACCCGGAAGACCCCGCCACCGCGGATGCGACGCGCAAGTCCTACGTCCTCGAGATGCTGCCCTACCCGTCAGGCACGCTTCACATGGGGCACGTTCTCGTCTACACGATCGGTGACGTCCTCGCTCGCTTCCGGCGCCGCAACGGCATGACCGTCCTCCACCCGATCGGCTTCGACTCGTTCGGCCTGCCCGCGGAGAATGCGGCGATTCGCGAAGGCGGCAATCCACGCGAGATCACCGAACGCAACATCGCCCACATCACGAGCGAGATGAAGCGGATGGGCTGGAGCCTCGACTGGGACCGCGTCATCGCGGCTCACGAGCCCGAGTACTACCGCTGGACGCAGTGGCTCTTCCTGAAGCTCCTCGGAGCGGGCCTCGCGTACCGCAAGGCGGCCCCGGTGAAGTGGTGCCCCAACGACCAGGCCGTGCTCGCAAACGAGCAGGTGCGCGATGGTCACTGCGAATACTGCGGCGCCGAGGTCGTCGCGAAGAACCTCGACCAGTGGTTCTTCAAGACGACTGCCTACGCCGACGAGTTGCTGGACGAGCTCGAGCACATCGACTGGTTCGACCGGATCAAGGCGATGCAGCGAAACTGGATCGGACGCTCTGAGGGTGCCGAGATCCTGTTCCGGATCGACGAGCTCGGTGTCGACGTCCCCGTGTTCACGACCCGCCCGGACACGCTCTTCGGCGCGACGTTCTTCGTCCTCGCGCCCGAGCACCCGCTCGTCGAGCAGCTCGCGGAGCGCTCGCCGGACGCGGCCGAGCTGCGCGAGTACGTGCGCAAGGCAGGGGCGAAGCGCGGGGAAGAGCGTGCTGCCGCGGAGGAGAAGACAGGTGTCTTCACGGGCTTCACCGCGACGAATCCCGTGAACGACGAGCAGATCCCGATCTGGGTCGCGGACTACGTCCTGATGGACTACGGCACAGGCGCGGTGATGGCCGTGCCCGCACATGACGAACGGGATTTCGCCTTCGCGCAGAAATTCGAGCTGCCGATCGTGCACGTGGTAGCCCCTGACGGGGGTGACGCCGACGAGGGCGCCGCCTACGTCGCGCATGGCGAGGGCGAGGTGCTCGTCAACTCCGGCCGCTTCAGCGGCATGCCCGCCCCGGAGGGCAAGACGGCGATCGTCGACTGGCTCGGCGAGGGCGGGCGCGGCAAGCCCGCCGTCAGCTTCCGGCTTCGCGACTGGGGCTTCTCACGCCAGCGCTACTGGGGTTGCCCGATCCCGATCGTCTACTGCGACGACTGCGGCGAGGTTCCCGTCCCGGAAGACCAGCTGCCGGTCGTCTTACCGGAGATCGAGGACTACCGCCCGAAGGGGATCGCCCCGCTCGCCAGCGCCGAGGAATGGGTTCGAACGCCGTGCCCGCGCTGCGGCAAGCCGGGTCGCCGCGAGGTCGAGACGATGGACACGTTCGTCGACTCCTCCTGGTACTTCCTGCGCTACTGCGACGCGCACAACACGGCTGCTCCGTGGGACAAGGAGATCGTCGACTGGTGGTGCCCGGTCGACCAGTACATCGGCGGAGCCGACCACGCCGTCATGCACCTGATCTATGCGCGCTTCTTCATGAAGGCGCTGAACGACCTCGGCCTCGTCGGTTTCCGCGAGCCGTTCCAGACGCTCTTCACCAACGGGTGGGTGCAGCTCGGCGGGTCGAAGATGTCGAAGTCGAAGGGGAACGTGATCGGCCCGGACGAGCTGATCGAGATGTACGGCGCCGACCCCGTGCGGCTCTACATCCTCTTCATCGGCCCTGCAAACGAAGACATGGACTGGACCGACGACGGCATCGAGGGGATGCAGCGGTTCGTCCGGCGGCTCTTCCGGCTCGTCTCGGAGGTCGCGGCAAGTGCGCCCGGTGGCGGCGACGTGCCTGCGAACTCCCTGTCTCGAAAAGCGCATCAGACGATCGCGAAGGTGAGCGACGACATCGGGCGCCGACAGTCGTTCAACACGGCGATCTCGGCCGTGATGGAGCTCGTGAACGAGTTGTCCCGGGCGGGCGCCGACGATCCTGCAGCACGGTTTGCGGCAGAGACCGCGGTCTCCCTGATCCAGCCGTACGCGCCACATGTCGCCGAAGAGCTCTGGGCGCACCTCGGCCACGAACGCCTGTGGGTCGAGCCGTGGCCGGTCGCCGACGAGTCGATGCTGCAGCGCGAAACCGTCGAGCTCGTGCTCCAGGTGAACGGCAAGGTGCGGGACCGGATCCAAGTGCCCGCCGGTCTCCCCGAGGACGAGCTGATCGTGCTCGCGAAGGCGTCGGAGCGCGTTCAGGCGCACGTCGGCGAGAACGAGCCCCGGCGCGTCTTCGTCGTGCCGGACAAGCTCGTCAACGTCGTGATCTAGCCGGCCGTTCGCGGCCGGTTGTTTGCTACCCCTCGATGATGTTTCGCACCGGGGAGACCATCGGTTGGCCGGGGTCGACCCCGAGCTCACCCAGGATCGGCACCAGCGTTGCACCGAAGGCCTCGAATTGCTCCATCGACTCCCACGTGTCGTAGACCTGGATCAGCCCGTCCACCTCGAGGGCGACGTGGTAGCTCCGGCCGGCCGGAGCTCCGGCGCCGGCCGCATCGAGCCGGCGGATGCACTCGTCGTAGAGCGCGGGCGTGAACGAACTGGGGGTGAAATACAAACCAAAGGCCATGGTCGGGCTCCTTTTTCGATTGTGCTGGTTCGATTCGAGGGCGAGCTTCGGTCGCCCTCGATCCCCGAAACCGTAACCGACGGCTATCGGGTTGGCCCTGTGGAAATCGTGGCGCACAATCAGCACAGAGGGGTCACAGACACGTGACGGGTTTCCCGGCACGCTTGCCTCATGCCGAGTTTCACGCTCACTCGCCCGCGTGCCTTTGCCGCCGTGGTGGTGGCGCTCGCCGCCGTCTTCGTTGCCGCCCGCGTGTTCGGTGCGAATCCGGCGCCGGCACAGGTCTCCGTCGAGACCGCGACGGACGCAACCCCGGCGGCAGCACCTGAGGCGCCTGCGGCACGAGCCCTGGTCGTCGACGTGGCGGGCGCGGTGCGGCGGCCCGGTCTCTACCGGCTCGGCCAGGGCGCACGGATTGCCGACGCAATTGCACGCGCCGGCGGTGCGACCGCACACGCAGATTCCGACCTCGTCAACCTCGCCGCGCCGCTCGCCGACGGAGAACAAGTGCTGGTGCCGAGACGCGCCGCTCTGGGAACCGGCGGTAACGGCGCGGCGGTGGCGGCGGGGCAGGGAGTCTCGCCCACGGCGCCGGTGAGTCTCAGCTCCGCGACGGCAGAACAGCTCGACGCGCTCCCCGGTGTGGGTCCCGTGACCGCGCAGAAGATCATCGCCTACCGGGCCGAGCACGGTCCGTTCACCTCGGTTGACGAGCTTGACGCGATACCGGGGATCGGCCCGGCGCGGATCGAGAACCTCCGTGGGCTCGTTCAGCCGTGACGTGGTCTCGTGTCCCGGTTCACCTGCTTGCGGCCTCGCTCTGTAGCGGACTCGTCGTCGCAAACGTGTCTCGAACACAGACAGTCGCGCTTGCGGGATCGCTGCTCGCAGCGGTCGCAGTCGTTGCGGTGCAGGCACCAGTCTCCCGGCTTGCGCTCACGGCGGTGTTCCTCGTCTTCGTGGGGTGGTGGTGGGGGAGCGCGCGTCTCGACTCGCTCGACCGGAGCCCGATGCTCGACGAGGTCGGCCGGGCTGGTCGTGCGCTCGTCGTCGTCATCACGCCTCCGACCCACGGCCGGTTCGATCTTCGCGCGCAAGGGGTGCTCAGGAGGTTCGAGGGAGCCGCGGTGGGCGAGCGCGTCCAGCTCGAGCTGCCGCTCGGGCAGGTCTCCGCCGCAGGGTGCCGTTATCGACGCGCTCGCTGTGGTGAAGCTGCCACGTGGTCCTGACCGCGGCTTCGACGAACGCACATGGTTGCGCCGGCATGGCGTGCACGTCGTGCTGCGTGTCGATGCCTGGCGACCTGTGGGCCGACGAGGCGGCCTCGGCGGAATCGCCGACCGGCTGCGTGAGCGCCTCTCCGGCTCGATCGCGCCCGGCCTCGCGGGAGAGCGGCGTGCGGTCCTGCAGGGGATCGTGCTCGGAGACGACGCTGCCCTCTCCGATGGCCTGCGCGCCGACTTCCGCGCTTCGGGCCTGTACCACCTGCTCGCCGTTTCCGGTCAGAACGTCGTGCTCGTGGCCGCTGGTGTGCTCGCTGTCGCGTGGCTGCTCGGGATCAGCCGTTGGGTCGGCGAGCTCGGTGCGCTCGCGGGGATCGGCGCGTATGTGCTGGCTGTCGGGCCGCAGCCCTCCGTCATCCGTGCGGGCGTTGCGGGCTCGCTCGCTTCGCTTGCCTGGCTCGCTGGTCGCCTGAGCGATGCCTGGTACGTGCTGCTCGTCGGAGCGATTGTCCTGCTCGCCTGGAATCCCTATCTCGTCTTTGATCCCGGCTTTCAGCTTTCGTTTGCAGCAGTAGCGGCGATCTTCACCGTCGCGCCTCGAATCTCCGGGTGGCTCGAGGGGTATCCGGTGCCCAACAGCCTTCGCCTCGTCGTGGCGGTGTCGACGGCGTGCGGTGTCGTGACCGCGCCCATCCTCTGGGTTCAGTTCGGCGCACTGCCGTTGCTGACGGTTCCCGCCAACGCGCTCGCCGAGCCCGCGATGCCGCTGCTGCTCGCGCTTGCCTTTGCGACCGCTGCGCTGCATCTCGTGTCGCCGTCCGCCGCGGCGGTCGTCGCGTGGCTGAACGGATGGGTTGCGGCGTACATCACGCTCTGCGCGCACGCGATCGGCTCGCTGCCGTTCGCGAGGATCACCACCTACCGCGGGCTCGTCGCACTCGTCGGCATGCTCGTCCTCGGGGCTTATGCTTGGCGGCGATGCCGGACGACCTGAAACCCGCGTACCTGCTCGCCGGCACCGACCGCCCGAAGGTCGATCGCGCCCTGCAGCGCCTGCGTGGCCGGTTCGGCGACGACGCGCTCGAGCTCTACAGCGCCACTGAGGCGAACGGTCACGATGTCGTCGCAGCCTGCAACGCCCTCGGTCTGTTCGCCGGGGACGGACGACTGATCGTCGTCGACGGCGTCGAGGCCTGGAAAGCCGACGACGTCAAGGCGTTCGCGGCGTACCTCAAGGCGCCGGCACCCGGCACGACGGTCGCGCTCGTCGCAGGCGAGCTGAAGAAGGACGCCCCGCTCGCAAAGGCCGTCGCGACAACCGGCGAGCTGCTCCTCTGGGACGTCGCAAAGAGCGGGCGCCAGAGCTGGGTCGCGGAGCAGTTCAAGCTCCACGGCGTCTCGGCCGAGCCAGAGGCGTGCCGGAATCTGATCGAGCTCGTCGGTGAAGACCTCTACGAGCTCGCGACGGAGATCGACAAGCTCTCGGTCTGGGCGGCCGGCGAGCGGGTGACGGCCTCTGACGTCCAGGCTCTCGTCGCCGCGCGTGCCGAGGCGACCAGCTTCGCACTCACCGACGCCTGGGGAGCGCGTGACGTCGCGTCGGTGCTCGAAGCCGCCGAAGCCTGATGGAGCGGTCCGGCGACCCACGGGCACGCACGATCCCGCGCATCGCCTCCATTCTCGGCACGCATGTCGCCCGGATCCGGTCGTGCCAGGCGCTCGAGACCGAGGGTCTCTCCGCCAAGGATGCGGCGGCGCGACTCAAGCAGCACCCGTTCTACGTCCAGAAGCTCTACGCGCAGGCGCGCAACTTCAGCCCCGAGGAGCTGCAGCATGTCACGGTCAGGCTCGCCGATCTCGACCACGCGCTGAAGGGCGGGTCTCGCCTGCCCGACGATCTCGAGCTCGAGCGTGCGCTCGTCGACGTCACGCAGCCATCTGGCCGCGAGCCTGCCGCCGTCGGCGCGTAGGCGAGCCGGCAACTACTTGGATGACGAGGCGAGACGCGCGGCCTGCGACTTCTTGCGCGCGCCGGTATTCCGGTGCAGCGCTCCGCGGGCGATCGCGCGGTCGATCAGCTTGACGAGGCCCTTGTGCTCTGCCTCGACGGCTGCCGTGTCCCCGCCTTCGACTGCAGTCGCGAGCCGCTTCGTCAGCGTCTTGATCGTCGAGCTGTAGCGCAGGTTCTCGAGCCGCTGGTCAGCGGCTGTCCGCACACGCTTCTTCTGCTGTTTGATGTTCGGCATCGCGTGAAAACGCCCGCATCAGCGGGCCGGACAAGGGTAGCAAAGCCGCTCCGTAACCGACTTGCGCGACCGTAGCGCCGCGTAACCTGAGACCCCGGTGAGTGAATGACGACCTTGGGCC
Source organism: uncultured Actinomycetes bacterium (assembly GCA_963815945.1). Classification (GTDB taxonomy): domain Bacteria; phylum Actinomycetota; class Thermoleophilia; order Gaiellales; family Gaiellaceae; genus PALSA-600. The sequence goes on along the minus strand of CAWFIN010000008.1, from coordinate 21,834 downwards.
CGGGCGAAACCGGTGGCATCGTCGTGCCGCCGGCCGCCGGCCGACGGCGCCTTGCCCGCTCGACGCTGATCTTCTCGCTCGCGACCGGGCTCTCACGCGTGCTCGGGCTCGTGCGAGAGATCGTCGCGAAGAACTACTTCGGCGTCGTCGGGAACGTCAACGCCTTCCAGATCGCGTTCCTCGTCCCGAACACCGTGCGCACGCTCGTCGCGGACACCGCCGTGTCCTCCGCGTTCGTGCCCGTCTTCAGCGACCTGCTCGAGAAGGGCGAGCGCAAGCGCGCGTGGCGCGTCGCGTCGAGCTTGCTCTGGCTGATGCTGCTCGGGCTCAGCGCGGTGACCGCGCTCTTCATCCTCCTCGCGCCGCTCGTGATGCCCCGGCTCTACCCGCAGGACGAAAGCCTGGTGATCGGCCTGTCGCAACTGCTCTTCCCGATCGTCGCGCTTCTCGGCGCGTCCGGGATCATCGTCGGGATCCTCAACACCTACGACGAGTTCACGATTCCGGCTCTCGCGCCGGTCGCGTGGAACCTGGCGATCATCCTCGGTCTCGTGCTCGGCGTGCCGCGTGCCGACACGGTCGACGGGAAGCTCTACGTCTACGCCGGCGCGATCGTCGTCGGCACCGTGATCCAGGTGCTGCTCCCGGTGCCGTGGCTGCGTGGACGTGGCGGCCGGCTCGAGCTCGTGATCGACTGGCGCGACCCCGCCGTTCGGCAATTCCTGAAGCTCCTGCTCCCGGTTTCGCTCGGCCTCGGGCTGATCAACATCAACGCGCTGATCGACGGCGTGATCGCCGCGAACCGCATCGACGCCAACATCGGCCCGTCCGCGATCGACGCGGCCTTCCGCATCTACATGCTCCCCCAGGGCATCTTCTCGGTGGCCGTCGCGACGGTGCTCTTCCCGTCGATGTCGCGCTTCGCATCCCGTGGCGACCTCGTCGGCTTCCGCAACACCGTGTCGGTCGGTGTTCGGCAGATCGTGTTCCTGCTCGTTCCGGCGAGCATCGTCGTTGCGGTCCTCGCCGAACCGGTGACGAGGCTCATCTACCAGCGCGGAGCGTTCTCTTCGACCCAGACTCCGGTCGTCGCGGCGTCGCTCGCCGCGTTCTCGCTCGGGCTGACGTTCAACGGGACGATGCTGATCCTCAACCGCGCGTTCTTCAGCCTCCAGTCGAACTGGATCCCGACGCTCGTCGCGCTCGGGAATCTGTTCTTGAACCTCGTTCTCGACCTTGCCTTCGTGCCGCTCGGCGTCTGGGGTATCCCGTTCGCCACCTCGCTCGTGAACATCGCCGGCACAGCGATGCTCCTCGTTCTCCTCCGGAGGCGCGTCGGGCGAATCCACTTCGGCGAGATGGCTGCATCGTCTGTTCGCATCGTGATCGCAGCCCTCGTGGCGGGAGGCGTCGCGTTCGGCGTCTGGTACCTGCTCGATGCGGCCCTCGGTCGAGGCGTCCTCGGGCAGCTCGTCTCGCTTGGCGTGGCGCTGGTCGCCTCGGCCGGGGCGTATTTCGGAGCGTGTCGCCTGGTTGGCGTGCGCGAGCTGGATGCTCTTCGCTCACTCCGCAGTCCGCCTGCGGAATAGGTCGTTCTCGTGATGGCGCTAATGCTCCGCTAATACTCTCTAATGCTCCGCTAATGACGCGGCCGCCACACTGCTCGGCGATGGAGTCGAGTGTCGTGTCCCAGCCGCGTTCTGTAGCCCTCCCGGCGCGCTCGGCGGCGCGCTCGCGTCACGGGGTGCTGACCGCAGCGCTGATCTGGCTCATCTTCCTCGGAAATATCGTCGCGATCGTCTGGCTCTGGTACCACGGCGGCAACGTCACCAAGGTCAACTCGCACCGGAGAGCTCCTCACGAGCATCGCCCGGATCACCGGCCTGCTCGGCGCCTATCTCGCACTGGTGCAGGTGTTGCTGCTCTCGCGGATCCCCGCGCTCGAGCGGCTGACCGGCTTCGACCGGCTCACCGTCTGGCACCGCTGGAACGGGCATGTCGTGCCTCTACCTGATCCTCGCCCACGTCTTCTTCTCGGTCTGGGGCTACGCGCTCATGGACCGGATCACCGTGCCGAAAGAGATCTCGACCATGATCTGGGGTGGCGTGTACCCCGGGATGATCGTCGCGACGATCAGCACCGCCCTCTTCCTCGTCGTCGTCGGTACGTCGATCGTGATCGTTCGCCGCAGGCTGAACTACCAGGTCTGGTACGCCGTCCACTTCACCACGTACGCGGCGATCGCTCTCAGCTGGTTTCACCAGGTTCCGACTGGCAACGAGCTCGTGCTCGACAACGTCGCCGCCGACTACTGGGCGAGCCTGTACCTCGCGACCCTCGCGTTGCTGATCGTCTTTCGGCTCCTCGTCCCGGTCGTCAATGCGTTTCGCTACGGGCTTCGGGTCGCCGAGGTCGTCGAGGAGGGCCCGAGCGTCGTCTCGCTGCGGATCACCGGCCGGCACCTCGAGCGGCTTCACGCGCATGGGGGACAGTTCTTCCTCTGGCGTTTCCTCGCCAAGCGCGGCTGGTGGGAGGCGCACCCGTTCTCGCTGTCCAGGGCTCCGGACGGCGAGTCGCTCCGGATCACCGTCAAGAGCCTCGGTGACTTCACGAGCCGCATGCGCGAGATCGCGCCCGGCACGCGCGTCGTTGCAGAGGGGCCGTTCGGCACCTTCACGACCGCTGCCCGCCGGCGCGACAAGATGCTGCTCGTCGCCGGCGGCATCGGCATCACCCCGGTCCGCGCGATGCTCGAGGAGTGCGGCGGCGACGTGATCGTCGTCTACCGCGTCGTCAACGAGAGCGACGTCGTCTTCCGGCAGGAGCTCGAGTCGCTTGCCTCCGAGCGAGGGATCGATCTTCACATCCTCGTCGGCGATCACACGACCGAGGAAGGCCGCAACCTTCTTTCCCCCAGCCATCTGCGGGAGCTCGTCCCGGACGTCGCAGACCGCGAGGTGTACGTCTGCGGGCCGCCGGCGATGGCGAACGCGACCGAAAAGAACGTTCGCAGCGCGGGGGTGCCGGCCCGGTACCTCCACGTCGAACGCTTTGCCCTCTGACCCCGAAGGAGAACCATGCGCAAAACGATCACCGTCCTGTTGAGCACCGCGGCGCTTGCGATGCCTGTCGCGAACGTCGCGGCTGCCGTGAAACAGGCGGGCGTCAAGACGACGCCGAAAAAGAAGGTCACGACCCAGAAGGTGACCGGCAACGCGTTCGATGCCGACCGGTGGGGCACCGTCACCGTCGTGGTCACCGTGCAGACGACAACCGTCGGCGGCAAGACCAAGGTGACGCGGAAGTACGTCGACCTCGGCGGCAGCTACACGTACCACACCGGCCGCTCGCAGTACATCATGGAGCAGTCGCTCCCGTATCTCCGCCAGGAGTTCCTGAGCGCCCAGAGCCCGAACGTCCAGATCGTCTCGGGCGCGACGTACACGAGCCAGGCGTTCGGCCAGTCGCTGCAGTCTGCTCTGGCGAAGCTGAAGTGATCGAGGCGGATTCGGCACTCCCCGGTGTGCGCCGAGTCGAGCACATCATGGGGATGCCGATCCTCGTCGACGTCCGGGACCCGGACGTCGACGAAGCAGCCCTCGACCGGCTGTTCGCCTGGCTCGAATGGGTGGACGCCACGTTCAGCACCTACAAGGACGACAGCGAGATCAGCCGGCTCGCCCGGGGAGAGCTCGCCCTGGCAGACACGCACGCGGACGTTCGGGCCGTGCTCGAGCGCTGCGAGGAGCTGCGCGGTGAGACCGAGGGATTCTTCGACGCGCGTGCCGGGGGGTCGCTCGACCCGTCTGGCCTCGTCAAAGGCTGGTCGGTCGACCGGGGGGCCGCAATCCTCGACGACGCGGGTATCCGGAACTACGCGATCAACGCGGGCGGCGACATCCGGCTCGCAGGCCGCGGTGTTCCCGAGCCGAACTGGCGGGTCGGGATCGAGCATCCACTGCTCCCCGACAAGGTCGCCGCCGTCGTCGCGATGGGCGCCGGCGCGATCGCGACGTCGGCCGAATACGCCCGCGGCCAGCACGTGCTCGACCCGCACACCGGCCGCCCGCCGGCCGGCGTCCTCTCGGTGACGATCACGGGCCCGGAGCTCGCCACCGCCGACGCCTACGCGACAGCGGTCTTCGCGATGGGCGAAGACGGGCCGGGGTGGACGGCGACCCTCGCCGGGTACGAGGCGCTGACGATCCTCGCCGACGGGCGCGTGCTCTCGACGCCCGGCTTCCCGCGCGGGTAGCCCGGCCAGCCGATCCGGGGCGAAACGGCGTCGCGGCTACCATCGCCGCCAGGCCATGGACCAGAGCCAGATCCGCAACTTCTCGATCATCGCGCACATCGACCACGGCAAGTCGACGCTCGCCGATCGCATTCTCGAGCTGACGCACGCCGTCTCGAAGCGAGACATGCGCGCGCAGGTGCTCGACTCGATGGATCTCGAGCGCGAGCGGGGGATCACGATCAAGGCGCAGGCCGTTCGAGTCAGCTGGAAGGGCCACGAGCTGAACCTGATCGACACGCCCGGCCACGTGGACTTCACCTACGAGGTGTCTCGATCGCTCCAGGCCTGCGAGGGCGCGCTGCTCGTCGTCGACGCAGCGCAGGGGATCGAGGCGCAGACCCTGGCGAACGCCTATCTCGCGATCGACAACAACCTCGAGATCGTCCCCGTCGTCAACAAGATCGACCTGCCGCAGGCCGACCCCGACGGGGCGTCTCTGCAACTCGCGGAGCTGATCGGCGACGACGCCGATCGCGTGCTCCGGATCTCGGCGAAGACCGGCATCGGCGTCGAGGACGTGCTCGACGCGATCGTGGAGCGGATCCCGGCGCCGGCGGGCGATCGCGAGGCCCCGCCGCGGGCGCTGATCTTCGATTCCTCGTACGACCAGTACCGAGGGGTCGTTGCCTTCGTCCGTGTCGTCGATGGCGAGTTCCGCCAGCACGACGACCTGCGCGCGATGGCGCTCGGCACGCTGTTCGAGGCGCAGGAGGTCGGATTCATGTCTCCGTCGATGAAGCCGGTGACCTCGCTTTCGGCGGGCGAGGTGGGATACGTGATCACCGGCCTCAAGGACGTGTCCGAGCTGCGCGTCGGCGACACGCTGACCGCCGAGAAGCGGCCGGCTGCGGAAGCACTGCCGGGGTACAAAGACGTCAAGCCGATGGTGTTCGCGGGGCTCTTCCCGACGGACTCCGACGACTACCCGGAGCTGCGTGACGCGCTCGAGAAGCTGAAGCTGAACGACGCGGCGCTCTTCTACGAGCCCGAGACGTCGCTCGCGCTCGGGTTTGGCTTCCGCTGCGGGTTCCTCGGCCTGCTGCACATGGAGATCGTGCGGGAGCGGCTCGAGCGCGAGTTCGATCTCGAGCTGCTCGTCACCGCCCCGAACGTGGCGTACCGGGTGCGGAAACAGAACGACGCGGAGTGGCGCGAGGTGCACACGCCGTCCGACATGCCGGACGCGATCGACGAGGTCGAGGAGCCGTACATCAAGGCGTCGATCATCGCGCCGAAGGAGTACGTCGGATCGGTGATGGAGCTCTGCAACGAGCGCCGAGGCCGCTTCGATCACATGGAGTACCTCTCGGAGGACCGCGTCCATCTGCTGTTCGAGCAGCCGCTGGCCGAGATCGTGCTCGACTTCTACGACCAGCTGAAGTCGCGAACGCGCGGCTACGCGAGCTTCGACTACGACTTCGTCGGCTTCCGGCCCGGGCGAGCTCGTGCGCGTCGACGTCCTGGTCGGCGGCGATCCGGTCGACGCGTTGTCTCTGATCGCGCACCGCGACTTCGCCTACGACCGGGGACGCGCGCTGGTCGACAAGCTGCGCCAGGAGATCCCGCGACAGATGTTCGACGTCGCGATCCAGGCGGCGATCGGCTCGCGCGTGATCGCGCGCGAGACGGTGAAGGCGAAGCGCAAGGACGTGATCGCCAAGTGCTACGGCGGCGACATCTCACGGAAGCGCAAGCTGATCGAGAAGCAGAAGGAAGGCAAGAAGCGGATGAAGCGCGTCGGGGCGGTGGAGGTGCCGCAGGAGGCGTTCCTCGCGGTGCTCAACCTCGGGAACGAGGGGGGAAAGAAGTAGTGGCGCTCGAGATGCGAACCGTCTGCGAGCGCTGCGGTGTTGCGCTCGAGCCGGACGGCTCGGCGCTGATCTGCTCGCACGAGTGCACGTTCTGCGCGTCGTGCGGAGCGGAGCTCGGACACGTCTGTCCGAACTGTGGGGGCGAGCTCGTCCCGCGACCCAGGCGCGTGGCGGCGGCGGCGGCGTGAGTCTCGCGCGGCATCTCTACGTCCACCTGCCGTTCTGCGCGCACCGTTGCGGTTACTGCGACTTCGTCACGGTCGTGGGGCGTGCGCGACGAACACGCTCGCTACGTCGATGCGCTGCTCGCCGAGCTCGCACTCGAGGGCGGCGCTCTGGCCCCGCGGCTCGACACGATCTTCCTCGGCGGTGGAACCCCGACGTTCACCGAGCCCGCCGCGCTCGAGCGGTTTCTGGCCGGGCTTCCCGACGCCGAGGAGGTGACTGTCGAGGCGAATCCCGAGACCGTCACGCCGGAACTCGCAGCTCTCTTGCGCCGAAACCGTGTCAATCGTGTGTCGATCGGCGCACAAAGCTTCAACACAGCACCTTCTGGACATGCTCGAGCGTGTTGCCGGACCTGACGACGTCCGCCGCGCCGTCTACGTTCTCCGTGATGCCGGATTCGACAACATTTCGCTCGATCTCATCTACGGGATTCCCGGCGAGAGCGCCTCCGACCTCGAACGCGACCTCGCCGAGGCCCTCGCGCTCGAGCCGGAGCACATCTCCGCATACGAGCTCGAGGCAAAGCCCGGCACCCGCTTCACGCACGAGCACGGAGCGGAGCTCGAGCGCGTGGGCGAGTCGATGGAGACCTACTTCGAGCTGGTCGTCGAGAACCTGACGAAAGCGGGATACCGCTGGTACGAGACCGCGAACTTCTGCCGCACAGGTGGCGATGCGGGCGGGAGAGACCTGCGGGCGCAGCCACAATCTCGGCTACTGGCTCGGACGGGACTACCTCGGCCTCGGCGTGGGGGCGGTCAGCACAATCGAGCAGCGGCGCTGGCGGAACGCGCCCTCGCTTCGCGGATACCTCGAGGCCCTCGAGGCAGGCGGAAGCCCTCCGCGCGAGCACGAGCAGCTCTCGCCGGAGACGCGAGATACGGAGCGCGTGATGCTGGGCCTGCGCCTGGACGAGCCACTGCCGCTCGCCGGCCTCGAGCACACGCTCGACGGCGAAGGTCTCGCACGGCTCGAGAGGCTCGGCCTCGCCGAGCGCGCGCCCGGAACGCTCGCGCTCACCGGCCGGGGCCGGTTTCTCGGCGATGGCGTGACCGCACGGCTCCTGGCGTAACCCCTGGCGATCCATCTGCCGGCGCTGCTGACCTACGATAAGCGGGGTATGGACGCGCCGCTGTCCGAGCGCCAACGCGAGATCCTTCTCAGGATCGTCGAGGAGTACGTCGCGAACGGCCAGCCGGTGGGGTCGAGGACCCTCGTCGAGCGATCAGGGCTCGACATATCGTCGTCGACCGTGCGCGCGGAGCTCGCCGACCTCGAGCGGCGTGGGCTGCTCGCCCACCCACACACCTCCGCGGGCCGGACGCCCACCGAGGCCGGGTACCGCATCTACGTCGACGAGCTCCTCGCCCGCCCGGAGCCACGACCGGAGGGGCTCGCGCTCGGGCTCGCCGACGCTCGAGCCGAGGTCGACGAGGCGCTCCAGGCGACGACCGACGTGCTCTCCGGGCTGACGCGGCTCCTGGCGCTGGTCTCCGCGCCTCCGCTGCAGGCCGCGACGGTCCGGCACGTCGAGGTCCTGCCGCTTCAGCCGAACGTCGTCGTCGTCGTCGTGATCACCTCGACCGGAGGAATCTCGAAGCACCGCTACGTCTTTCCAGGCCCGGTCGACCCGGGGCTCGTCCTTTGGGCCAGCGACTACCTCGGCGAACGACTCGAGGGAGTCCGACTTCGCTCGCGGCTTCTCCGGCTCGCGTTCGAGGAGCCGGGCGTGTCGCAGCGGGAGCGATCCTTCCTCGACACGATCCGCGGCGCATTCGACGACGTGGACGACGATCGGCACCTCTACGTCGGTGGTGCGGCCGGTCTCCTCGACGACCTGCGCACCGAGGAGATCGGCGCCTACAGAAGCCTGATCGACGCGCTCGAGAAGCGAGTCGCGCTGCTCGATGTCCTCGCTCAGTCCCTCGATCTGCGGCGGCCGTTCGTCCACGTCGGCGACGACCTCGAACCATCGGGCCTCCGCGAGCTCGCGCTCGTCGGCACGACGTATGGGCTGCCGAACCAGACGCTCGGCACCGTCAGCCTGCTCGGGCCGCTGCGAATGGACTACGAGAAGGCGCTCCGCACGGTCAGGGCGGCCGCTCACGAGCTCTCCCGTTTCGTCGAAGAGGCGTACGCAGACGACTAGCGAGCCCACTAGTCCCGCCACCGTCGCTGGCACCATGTGCGACGGATGTCGACGACCGAGCGTGACTACTACGAGCTGCTCGAGGTCGGGCGGGACGCCGACGAGCAGGAGATCAAGAAGGCATACCGCCGGCTCGCGCGCCGGCTGCACCCGGACGTCTCCGAGGAAGCGGATGCCGAGACGCGCTTCCGAGAAGTCTCGGAGGCGTACGAGGTGCTGTCCAATCCCGAAACGCGCCAGCTGTACGACCGGTTCGGCCACGCCGGGCTTCGCTCGGGTGGCTTCACGCCGACTCACTTCGACCTCGGCGACCTCTTCGCGACGTTCTTCGGCAACGACGCTTTCGGTGGTGGGCCGGCGGGCCAGGCGAACGGAGCCGACGTCGCGGCCCAGGTCGAGATCGATCTCGCCGAAGCAGCCACAGGGATCACGAAGACCGTCACGCTCGAGCTCGCGGCAACGTGCGCAACGTGCGGCGGCGACGGCGCGAAGCCCGGTACCGCAATCACGGGATGCCGCCGCTGCGGGGGCTCGGGGCGACTCCAGCAGGTCTCCCGCAGCATCTTCGGAGAGTTCGTGCGCGCATCCGCGTGCCCCGATTGCAGGGGCACCGGCGGCTTCATCGAGCATCCGTGCGAGGACTGCGGCGGCGCCGGGCGCACGCTCCAGGACCGAGAGCTCGTCGTCGAGGTTCCCCCCGGCATCCACGACGGCCAACGGATCAGGCTCTCCGGGGACGGCCACGTGGGCGTGCTCGGCGGCCGGGCAGGCGACGTGTACGTCGGCGTCAGGGTCCGGCCCGACGAACGGTTCGTCCGCGAGGGCAACGACATCTTCTCGCAGGCGGATCTCACCATCGCGGAGGCGGCTCTCGGCGCCACCGTGTCCGTTCCGACACTCGACGGGCAGGTGGAGCTCGAGCTCGCGCCCGGGACACAGCCGGGTGAGGTGAAGGTCCTGCGTGGGAAAGGGATGCCCGTTCTCCAGGGCTTCGGCCGCGGTGACCACCGCGTGCTCGTGAACGTGATGGTGCCGCGCCGGCTGAACGACGAGCAGCGGCGCCTGCTCGGTGAGTTCGAAGAGCACAGCGACGAGCACACCTATCGTCGCGAAGAGGGGTTCTTCGCGAAGCTGAAGAGCGCGTTTCGCTGATCCGCGCATCGGTCACGGCTCCAGGTGAGGCGGCCGAGGAGCTGCGGGCGCAGTTCGTGGAGCTGGCCCCGGAGGGGTTCGAAGAGCACGAGCGAGGCCGACGGTGTCGAGCTCACCGCGTACGGAGCGGCCGCCGAGCGAGTGCGAGCGGCGTTTCCGGACGCGCGGATCACCGAGGTCGAATCGGGCTGGGAGGAGCGGTGGCGCGCTTTCCACCGGCCGGTTCGCGTCGGGCCGCTCTGGATCGGCCCTCCATGGGAGCGCGCGCCCGCCGATGCGCTCGCCGTCGTGATCGATCCTGGCCGCGCGTTCGGAACCGGAGCCCACGCGACGACACGCCTGTGCCTCGAACTGCTGCTCGGGGTGCCGCGCGGCAGCGTGCTGGACGTCGGCTGCGGGTCGGGCGTGCTCGCGATCGCGGCTGCCCGCCTCGGCTTCGGGCCCGTCGTGGCTGTCGATGTCGATGAAGCGGCAGTCGGTGCCGCCCGGGCGAACGCCGCCACAAATGGCGTCGCGATCGACGTGCACCATCTCGATGCGCTCGAAGACACCCTTCCCGTCGCAGACGTCGTGCTCGCGAACGTCACCCTCGAGGCCGTCGAGGCACTCGCGCCACGGGTCGATGCCGCGGTATTTCGTCACGTCGGGGTACCTCGACCGTGACTCGCCGCGGCTCGAGGGCTGGACGAGGGTGGACCGCCGGGAGAGCGACGGGTGGGCCGGCGAGCTCTTCACCCGCGACGACTGAGCTCAGTCGATCCGCCGCCCGGCCGCGTCGAATGCCTCGAATGTGGTGCGTGCCGCGAGCGAGGAAGGAAGCTCCTCCGCGAGCAGCGAGAAGATCACGGCGTCGCGCGCCGGGCCTGCCGGGTCCACCGGCACCAGCCGGCGCCGGAGCGTCGCTTCCTCCCGGTACCCCAGCTTGCGAGGAACGGCGAGGCTCGCAGCGTTCTCGGGATCGACATGGATCTCGACGCGGTCGAGGCCGCAGACTTCGATCGCAACGCGCGTCAGCACCGCGGCGGCTTCCGTCGCGAGCCCCGCACCGGTCCGGCTCGCACGGATCCAGTAGCCGATCTCGAGCCCACCGGGCGCAACCCGCGGGTGCAGCCCGGCGCCGCCCACGACCTCCGACTCGTCAGGGGTGAAGACGCCGTAAATGGCGTCCTGGCCCAGATCGAACTTGGCGCGCATGTCGCGCAGCAGCGCGACCTGTTCGTCGAGCGAAATGGGCGCCTGGGCCCACGGCATCCATGGCCGGAGGTGATCGAGGCTCGAATCGACGGCATCCTTGAGAAGAGGCGCGTCGGCAGGGTCGTAGCAGCGCAGGAGGAGCCGTTCGCTGACGATCCGGTAGGGCGGCGTCGCCTCGGTGCCCGGCATCCCGGAACAATAGGCGACGCCGCCCCGCTCGCCTGTCGTCCGAAACGGCAGTACGATCCCGCTCTGTGACGCGTTTTCGAATCGATTTTCTCGGTTGCAAAGTCTCGTACGCCGACGCGCAGGAGATCCGCGAGCGACTGCTCGCCGACGGTCACGCCGAGGTGGGCGGCGACGACCGCCGACGTCGCGGTGATCAGCAGCTGCTGCGTCACGAACGAGGCGCTCGCGAAGAGCCGCAAGGCGGCCGCACGAGCCGCGCGCAGCCACCAGCGCGTCTATTTGACCGGCTGCGGCGCAAACCTCGGCGGCGACGGGCTCTGCCGGCCTTCCCGCCAACGTCACGGTTGTCGCGCGTGCCGCCGAGGAGACCGCGGCGTTCGTCGCAGGCGACGTCGGCGCAATCGGCTGCGTACAGGCCGACGCCAGGCTCGACCGCGTGCGCGCGTTCGTGAAGATTCAGGACGGGTGCTCGTTCTCGTGCGCGTTCTGCGTGATTCCGCTCGTCCGCGGACGCTCTCGCAGCCGCTCCGCGGCCGCCGTGCTCTCCGAGATTCGGAAACGCGTCGGCCAGGGCCACCGAGAGGTCGTGCTGACCGGGATCAACCTTGGCTGTTTCCGCGACCGCGACGCCGGTCACGACCTGCCGTCGCTCGTTCGAGCGGCCGCCGAGATCCCCGGGCTCGAGCGCTTGCGGCTCAGCTCGATCGAGATCAACCACGTCAGCGACGCGCTCGTCGCCGCGCTGCGCGAGACGCCGGGGGTCGCCAAGCACCTCCACGTGCCGCTTCAGTCCGGCGACGACGACGTCCTGCGCGCGATGGGGCGGCGGTACACGACGCGCACCTTCGTCTCGCGGCTCGAGAAGCTTGCGGGCGAGTTCAACCTGACGAGCGACGCGATCGTCGGCTTCCCGGCCGAGGACGAGTCGGCGTTCGAGAACACGCTGCGCACGGTTGAGCGGGCGGGGATCACGACGGTGCACGTCTTTCCGTATTCGCCGCGGCCGGGAACGAGGACCGCGCAGGCCGATCCCGTCTCGCCGCAGGTGAAGAAGGATCGGGGCGCGCGGCTGCGCGCGCTCTCGCGCGAGCTCGAGCGGCGACGGTGGGAGACGAAGCTCGGCCGCGACGACGTCGTGCTCGTCGACCGCCCAGGCCGCGGCTATGGAGACGACTACTCGCCGTTCCTCGTCGACGCGCCGGTGGGCGAGCTCGTCCGGGTGCGTGCCGAGGCTGTCTCGGAGGAGGGAATCCTTGCCGTCGCAGCGTGAGGACTGCCTGTTCTGCGACATCGTCCGCGACGGCGCCTACGTTGCACGGACCGATGGCTTCGTCGCGATCAACGACATCAACCCGCAGGCGGAGACGCACATCCTGATCATCCCCGAGCGCCACGTCGACACCTTCCGCGACGTCGCGGAGTTCGAGGCGGACGAGGTGAAGCGCATGCTCGACTTCATCGCCGAGGTTGCGCGGCGACGCCGGCCTGACCGACTACCAGGTGATCGCGAACGTCGGCCGCAGCGCCGGGCAGACGATCTTCCATCTCCACTGGCACGTGATCGGCGACACGAGGAGCCATCTCGAGGCGGCGAGCCTGGCGGCGGTGAGCGAGCTGTGAGCCTGATCGTGCAGATCGAAGGCGAGGTCACCGCGGCCACGCTCGCCCGCGACACGGTCCGGCGCGATGCGCTCCGCCTGATCCTCTCGAGCCTGCGCTCGGCCGAGAAGGAGCTCCAGCGCCCGCTTTCGAACGACGAGGAGCTCCAGGTGCTTCAGCGGGAGCGCAAGAAGCGGCAGGAGGCCGCGGTCGCGTTCCGCGAAGGCGGCCGGGAGGAGCGGGCGGCCGGCGAGGAGGCGGAGCTCGCGATTCTCGAGGAGTTCATGCCCGAGCCGATCTCCGAGGAGGAGCTCGAGCGAATCGTCGACGACGCGATCGCCGAGAATGGCGCGACGAGCCTGCGCGACATGGGCCGCGTGATGGCGGATGTGATGCCGCAAGTCGCGGGCCGAGCCGACGGCTCCGCGGTCGGGCAGGTCGTCCGCGAGAAGCTCGCCTAGAGGGAAGGGGTTGCTCCGATGCAGCTCGACCTGGCGCCGTTCCTCGTTCTCTCCATCCTCCTGATCCTGATCCCCGGGCCCGACACGGCCGTCGTGACCAAGAACGCGCTCGTGGGCGGCCGCCGCTCCGGTGTCGCGGCGGCGGTTGGGGTCTCGATCGGGCTCGTGATCTGGACGATGGCGGCGGCTCTCGGGATTGCGACGCTGCTCCGGGCATCCGATGTCGCCTTCAACGCGTTGAAGATCGCGGGCGCCGTCTACCTCGTGTGGATCGGCGTCCAGATGTTGCGCGCCCAGGATCCGCTGGGGCCGGGGACGGTGTCGCCGGCAGGGCGCGGGCACAGCATGAAAGCGCTGCGGCAAGGGCTCCTGAGCGATCTCGGGAACCCGAAGATCGCCGTCTTCTTCACGAGCTTCCTGCCACAGTTCGTGCAGGGACACGGGTCTCCGTTCGTGCCGCTGCTCGTTCTCGGCGGCATCTTCGGCATCTTGACGCTCGGGTGGCTCGCCGCCTACGGCGCCGCCGTTGGTCATGCCTCCGACTTCATCCGGCGACCCCGCGTCCGCAAGTCGCTCGACCGGTTCACCGGCGTCGTGTTGATCGGGTTCGGCGTGCGCCTCGCCTTCGAGCATCGCTGAGCCGCGCGGGCGAGGCCTACACTGGGCCGGTGCAGGAAGTTCTCGACGTCTCGAACGCGGTCGCCGCGGAGCTCGCGGGCATGGCCGACGGCGTTCTCGAGGCGCTGCGCGACAGGCTCGACTGCACCGTTCGCCTTCGCGGCAACGTGCTGACGCTCGAGGGCGAGGACGCCAGCGTCGCCGAGGCGCGCGTCGTGATCGACGAGCTGGTGGACCTCGTCGAGGGAGGTCACCAAATCGGGGCGCATACCGTCGACGCCGTCCTCGGCGCGCTCGAGGCCGACCAGGACGTGCGGACGGTGTTCGAGGACGTCGTCTGGCACCACCGTGGAAAGAAGATCGCACCGAAGACGGTCACCCAGAAGGCATACGTGGACGCGATCCGCCGCTGCACCGTCACGTTCGGGATTGGCCCGGCCGGCACCGGCAAGACCTATCTCGCGATGGCGCTCGCGGTGGCCGCACTCCACGAACGCGAGGTCGCGAGGATCATCCTGACGCGGCCCGCGGTCGAGGCGGGCGAGCGCCTCGGCTTCCTGCCGGGCGACATGCTCGCGAAGGTCGATCCGTATCTGAGGCCTCTCTTCGACGCGCTCTACGACATGCTCGACCCCGACAAGGCGAACACCTACATGGAGCGCGGCACGATCGAGGTCGCGCCGCTCGCATTCATGCGAGGCCGCACACTCAACGACAGCTTCATCATCCTCGACGAGGCTCAGAACACCTCACCCGAGCAGATGCAGATGTTCCTGACACGACTCGGCTTCGGATCCAAGGTCGTCGTCACCGGCGACGTGACGCAGGTCGACCTCCCGCGCGACCAGGCATCGGGCCTGATCCAGGTGCAGGACATCCTGGGCTCGATCGACGGGATCTCGTTCGTTCACTTCGGGCACGAGGACGTCGTGCGTCACAAGCTCGTGCAGCGGATCGTCGAGGCCTACAAGCACCATGCCGAGGAGACCGGCACCGAACGGACGCGCTAGTGCGTCACGGTCGAGGTCGAGAATCGGAGCGGGGTCGAGGTCGACGAGGGTGCGGCAGTCGAGCTCGCGCACGGCGTGCTCCGCGCCGAGGGGGTCGAGGACGGCGAGCTCGGGCTCGCGTTCGTCGGGCCCGACGAGATGCGTGTCCTGAAGCGCGATCATCTCGGGATCGACGAGGCGACCGACGTCCTCTCGTTCCCGATCGACGGCCGCGAGCGGCTTCCGGAGGGCATGCCGCGCGCACTCGGCGACGTGGTCATCTGCCCCGCGGTCGTCGGAGAGCAGTGGCGCGGCCCCTTGACGCACGGCCTCCTGCACCTGCTCGGGTACGACCACGGCGACGCGATGGAACGTCGCGAGCGGGAGCTGGCCGCGCAGTGAGCTCCTTTCGCCACCAGACGATCTTCGACTCGTTCAACAACGCCGCTCGAAGGGATCGTCCACGCGCTTCGCACCCAGCGGAACATGCGCATCCACGTCGTCGTGGCGATCGGTGTGATCGTGCTCGCGGTGGTCGTTTCCGTCTCGAAGTTCGAGCTGATCGCGCTGCTGATCTCGATCACGTTCGTCCTGATCGCGGAGATGATCAACACCGCGGTCGAGGGCGCGATCGACGTGGCGACAACGTCGTTCGACCCGATGGCGAAGCTTGCGAAGGACGTTGCGGCCGGCGCGGTGCTGATCGCGACGATCAACGCGATCGCCGTCGGGTACATCATCTTCTCGACCCGAATCGGTGACCGCTCGAACCACCTGCTCGACCGCCTGCGCGACGGTCCCGCGGCGCTGACGCTCGTCGCGCTCGCCGTCACCGTCGCCGGCGTGATCGGAGCGAAGGCGTGGACGAGGCGGGGAACGCCGCTGCGCGGCGGGCTGCCGTCGGGCCACGCGGCGATCGCGTTCGCCGCGTGGATCGCTGTCACCTACGCCGCCGGGTCGCACCACCGATTCATCGTCTCGTCGATCGCGTTCGTGATGGCCCTCCTCGTCGCGCAGACTCGGGTCGAGTCCGGCGTCCACTCGACGTTCGAAGTGCTGCTCGGCGCGCTGCTCGGTTCCCTGACCGCTCTCGCCCTCTTCCAGCTCGCGAGATGACTGTCGAACTCGTCGAACGGCGGAGACCGTGGCCGCGAGGGCGTATGCGCCGTACTCGCGGTACCTCGTCGGCGCGGTCGTTCGTGCCCGCGACGGCCGCGAGTTCGAGGGCGTGAACGTCGAGAACGCCGCCTACCCGCTCGGGATCTGCGCGGAGAAGGCTGCGATCGCAGCCGCGGTCGCCGCCGGGTGCGGCCCAGGTGACATCGAGGCGATCGGGATCACCGCGTCACCGTGCGGCGGCTGCCGCCAGTGGCTGTACGAGTTCCGGATCGATGAGGTGAGCTATCGCGGCTGCCGACGGCGAGATCCACACCGCGACGCCCGGCGACCTGCCTCCCCGACACCTGGGAGCTTCCCGGAATGAAGTCCGGCTTCGTCGCCGTCGCCGGCCGGCCGAACGTCGGCAAGTCGACGCTCCTGAACGCGCTCACAGGCGAGCACATCGCGATCGTCTCGAATGTCCCGCACACGACGCGGCACCGGATTCGCGGCGTCGTCAATACCCCAGAGGCGCAGCTCGTGCTCGTCGACCTCCCCGGCTGGCAGCGCCCGATCGACACGCTGACCGAGCGCATGCAGGGCCGCGTCGACGACGCGATGACCGACGACCTCGACGCCGTGCTGCTCGTCGTCAACGCACGCGAGCGGATCGGCGCCGGGGACAAGTTCGTCGCCCGCCGCGTGTTCTCGCTCGGCATCCCGGTCGTGATCGTCGTCAACAAGGTCGACCGGCTGAAGGCGGGCCACATCGCGACCCAGATGAAGACCGCGGCGGAGCTCGGAGACTTCCACGCGCTCCACCCGGTGAGCGCGAAGACCGGCGACGGGATCGGAGAGCTGCGCGACGACCTGGTCTCGTTGCTGCCCGAAGGGCCCCTCTACTACCCCGAGGGCGAGGTGACCGACATGCCACTCGAGGCGCGGATCGCCGAGCTCGTTCGCGAGCAGGCGCTGCGGCTCCTCAAGGAGGAGGTGCCGCACTCGGTCACCGCCGAGGTGGTCGAGATCGACGAGCACCGCGTCCACGTCCGGGTCTACACCGAAACCGAGAGCCAGAAGATGATCCTGATCGGCAAGGGCGGCTCGATGGTGCGCGAGATCGGCCGCTGGGCGCGGCCCGGGATCGAGGAGCTGGTCGGCCACACGATCTTCCTCGAGCTTCAGGTCAAGGCGTCGCCCAAGTGGCGCCGCAACGAGACGATGCTCGAACGGCTCGGGCTCTAACAGCTCCCGGCCTGCCGGTTAGGTCTCGGCCGGTTCCTTCACTGCCGGGTCGCGCTCCCAGCCCTCGTGCTCGAGGGTGAGCGACTCGATCGCGATCGCCTCGCTCTCCGAGTCGAGCGGGCCGAGGGAGACGTACTCCGACGGCCACGCGCGGTGCACCTTGAAGGCCATCACCGTTACGCCCTGCTCGTTCTCGAGCTCGATCACCACGTCCTTGCGGAACTTCTTGAGCGACATCTCGCCGGACTCGTTCCAGACGAGGTTCGCCCAGTCCTCGAACGCGGTGTCGTGCGTGCGGCCCCGCTCGAGGACGATCGGATCCCAGTCCGTCCTGCCTGGCGAACGGCGGTCTTCGCTCGGGTCGGCTCCGGACCGCTGCGTCGATCGCGGCGGTCGTTCGCCGCAGCGGGCTGACCCGGAAGATCCCCGGCACGACCTTGTTGTCCCACTTGACGCGGAAACGGAAGCTCTTGTACGGGTCGAGGCGGCTCGGATTGACGCTGAACTGGGGCACGAACCGAGTATACGGCGCTAGATCCGCGCACCCCGCAGCGCGGTCGCGCAGGCGTCCTCGGGCTGTGGCCCGATCTTCGGGATCACCGCGAACAGCAGCTTCCGCAGCTTCTCGTTGTTCTCCGTGAAGACCCGAACGACCGTCTCGTGTGTCACCGGGTCGGCCCCTTCGACTCCGACGTCGTGATCGGTGACCATCGAGATGTTCGCGTAACAGAGCTCGAGCTCGCGGGCCAGGTAGCCCTCCGGATACGCGGTCATGTTGATCATGTCCCAGCCCATCGCGCCGAACCACTTCGACTCCGCCCGGGTCGAGAAGCGCGGCCCCTGGATGACGACGACCGTGCCGCCGTCGTGCACCGTGATCCCGAGCTCGCGCGCGGTGTCGACGAGCAGCCGGCGCAGGTCGGAGCAGTACGGGTCGGCCGCCGAGACGTGTGTCGTCTCCGGGCCCTTCGTAAAAGGTGTCCGCGCGCCCCGAGGTGCGGTCGACGAACTGGTCGCAGACGACGAACGCGCCGAGCTCGAGCTCCGGCTGCAGCGCTCCCGACGCGCACGGCCCGATGAGCCGCCGCACGCCGAGCTCCCGCATCGCCCAGACGTTCGCCCGGTACGGAATCTGCGCCGGCGGGAGCTCGTGAGCGCGCCCGTGCCGGGGGAGGAACGCGACCCGCTTTCCGCCGACCTCCCCGATCACGATCGGCGCCGACGGCTTCCCGTACGGCGTCTCGACCTCGACCTCGTCGACCACGTCGACGAACGAGTAGAAGCCCGACCCCCCGAAGACCCCGATCTCCGCCTCAGCCATCCGGGCGAGTGTCGCAAATCCGAGAGCCGTCGGCTCACCCGCAACCGACGCCTCTGGAGCGAGATACTTGTCCCGTGGAGCCGCAGTTCGTCAGCTTCGAGAGCGTCCGCGCCTTCGAGCTCGCCCGGCGTCTCCGGCCGGCCGCTCTTCGGCGAGGGCGCGATGCTGAACCTGATCACCTTCGAGCCCGGCGCCGTCGTTCCCCTGCACAGCCATCCGCACGAACAGCTCGGGATCGTGATCCGCGGAGAGCAGGTCCTCGTCGTCGGTGGCGTCGAGCATGCCCTCGGCCCGCTGGACGCCTACTCCATCCCCGGCGGTGTCGAGCACTCGGCGCATTGCGGCCCCGACGGCGCGCTCGTCCTCGACGTCTTCCAGCCCGTGCGCGAGGACTATCGCGAGCGCTGGAACGCGGCCGGAAGCTGAACCCGCAGGCTCAGCCCTTGAGCGTGATCAGGTAGCCCGCCTTCGTGATCGCGAGGGATGCGCTCTGCATGTCCTTCACGCCCTTGAGCGACGGCGATCGTGCGCAGGATGGCCAGATAGGCCAGTTTGTCGCTGGTCGGCGCGCGCAGCTTCACGATGAGGGGGTCGAGCCCGTTCGCATACTCGCGCACGCCTTTGAGCAAGAGCGCGTGGTCGGCCTTGATCGCTTCCGGCGGGGTGATCGCAGCGAGCTTGTCCGCGGTGCTCCGGAGCTGGACCTGGACCGCGACGAGGTGCTGTGCGATCACTTTCGGGGGCACTCCCACGTTGCTCTGGCCGAGCCGTGCGAGCTCCGCGCCGAGCTGCACGCCGAGGGCCTGCATTTCCGTCTCGTACTTCGAGAAACCGGGGGACGACGGCGACGAGCTGTCTGTGCTGTTGCTGTTGCTGCTGCCACCGCAGCCGACGCCGAAGGCGACCACGGAGGCGGCGAGCACGGAAAGGACGACGCGCGCTTCGCTGCTCTCATCGCCGAAAAAGATAGCGCGCCAGGGTGCCGATTTCGCCGAAAGCTACACTCGCCCCATGCCCAACGCGCCCGCCTTGCCGGCCGGGCTCGACCTGCTGCCGAAGCAGCGGTCTGCCAGGACGCGCAGCGTGGCCGTCGACCAGGTCGCCGTCGAGGCGCGGGCCGGCGACCTCGCGAAACGCAGCATCAAGAAGGACGCGAAGCTCTGGGCGCTCGAGCTCGCGATCCGCTGCTGCGACCTGACGACGCTCGAGGGGCAGGACACGCCCGGGAAGGTCGCCGCGCTCTGCTCGAAGGCGATCCGGCCCGATCCTTCGGATCCCGGTGTGCCGTCGTGTGCCGCCGTCTGCGTCTACCCGAGCCTGGTCGGCGTGGCGAAGGCGCGGCTCGCCGGGAGCGGCGTCAAGGTCGCGTCCGTGGCAACCGGGTTCCCGTCGGGGCAGACACCGCTCGACGTCAAATTGCGAGAGGTGGAGGGCGTCGTCGCGATGGGCGCCGACGAGGTCGACATGGTGATCGACCGAGGAGCGTTCCTCTCGGGACGCTACGCCGAGGTCTACGACGAGATCTGCGAGCGTCAAGGAGGCCTGCGGAGACGCGCACCTGAAGGTGATCCTGGAGGTGGCCGAGCTCGGCACCTACGACAACGTGCGACGGGCGTCGCTGCTCGCGATGGCGGCCGGCGCAGACTTCATCAAGACCTCGACGGGGAAGCTTCCCGGCGCAGCCACCCTGCCGGTGCACCTCGTCATGCTCGAGGCGATCCGCGACGTCTTCGACGAGAGCGGCCGCAGGGTCGGGATGAAGCCTGCGGGCGGGATTCGCAGCTCGAAGAACGCGATCCAGTATCTCGTGCAGGTCCACGAGATCCTCGGCCCGGACTGGCTCACCCCCGACCTCTACCGCCTCGGCGCCTCGTCGCTCCTGAACGACATGCTGATGCAGATCCGCAAGGAAAAGACCGGCGCCTACCAGTCCCGCGACTACTTCACGAATGACTGAGTGACTGAGGTCTCGCGCCGCAGCAGCCAGGCGCCCGTGCCCGCCGGGTGGACGTACGCGCCTGCACCCGAGTCGCGGGAGATCGTCTCCCTGCGCGATCGCTACGAGCTCTTCGTCGGCGGCGAGTGGGTCGAGCCGCGCTCCGGCGAGCACTTCACGACGATCGCGCCGAGTAGCGAGGAGCCGCTCGCCGAGGTCGCGCAGGCGGGCCCGGAGGACGTGACGGCCGCCGTCTCCGCGGCGCGGGAGGCGTTCGGCCCGTGGGCGGCGCTGCCCGGTGGCGAGCGGGCGAAATACCTGTTTCGGATCGCCCGGATCCTGCAGGAGCGCTCGCGCGAGTTCGCGGTGCTCGAGTCGCTGAACGGCGGCAAGCCGATCAAAGAGTCGCGCGACGTCGACTTGCCGCTCGCGGCCGCGCATTTCTTCTACTACGCGGGCTGGGCCGACAAGCTCGAGTACGCGTTCCCCAATCGTCCGGCAAGGCCGCTCGGAGTCGCCGGCCAGATCATCCCGTGGAACTTCCCGATGCTGATGCTGTCGTGGAAGATCGCTCCGGCGCTCGCCGCGGGCAACACGGTCGTCCTGAAGCCGGCGGAGACGACACCGCTGACCGCGCTGCTCTTCTGCGACGTCGTCCGCCAGGCCGAGCTTCCGCCCGGCGTCGTGAACATCGTCACCGGCGACGGCCGAACGGGAGCTGCGCTCGTCGACGCCGACGTGGACAAGATCGCGTTCACGGGCTCGACGGAGGTCGGCAAGGCGATCCAGTCGCGGCTCGCGGGAAGCGGCAAGAGGGTGACGCTCGAGCTCGGCGGGAAGGCTGCGAACATCATCTTCGACGACGCGGCGATCGACCAGGCGGTCGAGGGGATCGTCGACGGCATCTACTTCAACCAGGGCCACGTCTGCTGCGCCGGATCGAGGCTCTTCGTCCAGGAGTCGGTCGCGGAGATCGTCGTCGAGAAGCTGAAGCGGCGGATGGCGACGCTGCGTGTCGGCGACCCGCTCGACAAGAACACGGACGTCGGCGCGATCAACTCGAAGGCCCAGCTCGAGAAGATCGAGGAGCTCGTCGCCGCAGGCCGTGACGAGGGCGCCGACATCTATCAGCCGCCCTGCCGGCTTCCCGAGCGCGGCTACTGGTTCGCGCCGACGGTCTTCACGAACGTCGCCCAGAGCTACCGCATCGCCCAGGAAGAGATCTTCGGGCCGGTCCTCAGCGTGCTCACCTTCCGGACGCCCGAGGAGGCGGTCGAGAAGGCGAACAACACCCCGTACGGGCTCTCGGCAGGCGTCTGGACGGAGAAGGGCTCGCGGATCCTCTGGATGGCGGAGCGGCTGCGGGCCGGCGTCGTCTGGGCGAACACCTACAACCGCTTCGACCCGACGAGCCCGTTCGGCGGCTACAAGGAGTCAGGTTTCGGCCGCGAGGGCGGACTGCACGGCCTGGCGCCGTACCTCAACGGCGACTAGTGGTCATCCGGCGGGCCGAGCAGGCCGACGAAGAAGCGCTCGCGGCGATCGA
>CAWFIN010000007.1:752500-1036565 GCA_963815945.1 uncultured Actinomycetes bacterium | reverse complement strand
GGGGAGAGAGCAGAAAGCCGATGCGACTCGCGCCGGCTCCGCGCGCCATCGTGAGTGCCGCACCGAGTGCGTGCACCGGGACGAAGCCGAGCTGCCGGGCCGCGGCTGCGTCACGGCAGCCGGCGATGAGCACGGCGCCCACGCGGTTTGCGGCGGCGTCACAGGCGCTCCATTCGACGAACGGCTGGAGCGGATGCACGGCGCGGCACGCGCGGTACTCCGCCAGCATCCGGGTGTCGGCGATCGCGGCGCGCTCGGCGTCGCGCATCGCACCGTGGTCACGCGCGGTACGCGCATCGGCAAACAGCGAGCGGTACGGCGTCTGGGTCGGGGCCTGGAAGCGGCGCATGAAGTCGTGGAGCAGGATCACGGTGCCGTTTGGGCGGAGGGGGAACGAGTCCCGCCAGAGCCGCAGTGCGAGCCCGAGCCCGAGGTACGCGGCGGAGACGGGATTCGGGCGCTCGCGGGGGAGTGACGCCGTCGTCGGCGGAGTTCCGATCACGATCGCGTCGAGCGGCTCGGCGAGCCGCACGCCTTTCGCGGCGGTTCCACGGACGAGCGCCTCAGTGTGAGCCGCCGACGGTGTGCCGCCGAAGACCGCGGCGACCGTGAGCTCCCGCGGGACGCGCTCGATCATGCGCACGCGCATGGCCGCGGGCATCACTGCGAGGCCGAGCCGAAGCCGCGAGCGGACGACTCGCTCGAAGGTCTCCTCGGCGTAGGGGTAGCCGCCGAGCACGCGCGGCAGGTTGAGGCCGAGCGAGACGCCCGTCACCGGCACGCGCTCGGCGAGGAGGCGCTCGATCCCGACGGCGAGCTCCCAGCCCTTCGAGGCGCTCGTCTCGAGCAGAGAGACCGCGCCGCCTGCGCGCAGCGCGTCGGGCCCGCTTGCCCTGAGTAGCGCCGCCGGCCCGCCGCTCAGGACGGTCTCCGCCGCGGTCACCACCACGACGAGGTCGGTCTCGACGAGCGTGCGATTGACGGCCACGCGGATGTTCCCGAGCTGTCCGAGCTCGACGAGGTCGTCGGCTTCCGCGTCGTGGACGCTCACGGCGCCGCGAAAGCGGCGGCGGAACTCGGGGGAGACGAGCGATCCGATCTCCTGTGGTGCGGTGCGCCGGGTCAGTCCGCCGGCGACGAGGAGCGTCACTCGCGAGACGCCGAGGCGTTCGAGCTCGTCGGCGGTTGCAGCGATCGCCTCGTGACGCGGGTCGGACGCGGACGAGGGGATGGGGAGCGCGGGTGGCTCGATCACGAGCGTGGCGGTCTTCCCGGGAGTGACGAGACGCTCGAGGGGCTCTCCGGCGAGTGGGAACCTGAGTGCCTCGCGTACGGCCGCACCGATATCGGCGATTGCGTCTCCTGGGGGCGGCGGGCGCAGGAGGACACCGTCCTCCGGGATATCCACGACAGAGACCCGGGAGCCGGCGAGGAGTGGGACGCGCGTCACGCGTTCGCGCGTCTGGCGGCGGCTGCGGTCACGCCAAGCGCGATGAAGATGCTGCCCGAGACGTAGCGCTGGGCCCACCGCGCGCGTGCGCTGCCCCGGAGCTTCCCGGCGAAGGCCGCCGCGGTGAGGGCGTACGCACTGTCCGAGACAACGGCCATCGCGACGAAGATGCAGCCCAGCACTCCGGTCTGGAGCGCGAACGACCCGTGGCCAGGCTGGACGAACTGCGGCAGGAACGCGAGGAAGAAGAGTGCAGTCTTCGGGTTGAGAACGTTGACGACGACCCCGTGTACGAGCAACTTCCGGGAGCCGACCGGCGCCGGCTGGACGACGCCCGCGGTGTCGTCGGTGCCGCGACCGGCGATCCGCCAGATCCCGAGCCCGATCAAGTAGGCGGCACCCGTGAGCTTCACCACGGTGAAGGCCGAGGCCGACGATGCGAGGAGCGCAGACAGGCCGACCGTCGCCGCCACGACGTGGACGAGACCGCCGAGAGCGACTCCGAGCGCTGAGATGAGACCTGCCTTTCGGCCCTTGTCGACGCTCTGTGTGACGATGTAGGTCACGGCGGGGCCCGGCACGACGATCAGCGCCAGGGCGGCGACGCAGAAGACAGCCAGCGTGGGCAGAGTCGGCACGGCCGAACCGTACCGCCTCCGGCCGGGGCTTTTGGCCTAGGCGGGGATCGTTACGACGTGGAGGCCAACGAGCACACCGCCGATCGCGCCGAGGGTGACGAGCGTGACGACTGCGCTCTGCCGGAGGACGAGCATCGAGCACGCAGCGGCGGCGAGGAGGACGTACTGCCACCACACCTCGAGCGCGATGCGCCAGGGGAACGGCGGCGCCCAGGATCGCGCCGATCGCGGCGGGGCCGGCGCCGCCCAGGAACGACCGCGCGAGTGCGTTCTCGCGGAGGGCGTGGAAGTGGCGGCCTCCGAAGATGACGAAGAGGAACGACGGGGCGAAGGCAACCGCGGTCGCGAGCAGCGCCCCGCCGACACCTGCCGCCGCGTAGCCGACGGCCGCCACCGTGTGGGTGATCGGGCCTGGTGTGATCTGCCCCAGCGCGACGGCGTTCAGGAACTGCGCATCCGTCATCCAGTGGTAGCGGTTGACGGCGTCGTTCTGCATGAGCGGGACGATCACGAAGCCGCCTCCGTAGGAGAGCGCGCCGACCTTGAACGCGACCCAGGTGAGCGCGAGGAGGCCGCCCGTCGATGCGGCGACGGCAGGCATGACCGGAACCGCCGGGAGGGCTCGAGGCCGCAGGTCGCCTCTCGCGACGATCTCGGCGACGCCGCAGGCAACCAGAATCGAGAACGAGCCAGGCGCCGATCGTCGCCGCCGCCACGCCGCCGAGGACGGCGTAGAGGATCCAGCGCACGCTGGATTGCGCGCGATGCCTGCTCGCCGGGAGCAGCGAGAGCCCGGCCTGGACGGCGACCGCTGCCACGCCGGCTCCGGCGCCCGCGGCGGCTCCTCGCATCCACAGCGGTGGCGAGTGGGCCAGGAAGAGCGAAGCGAGCGCAAGGATCGCGACGAGCCCGGGGAGGATGAACGCGAGCCCGCCGACGATCGCGCCGACACGGCCGCGCAGCCGCCACGCGCAGTAGATCGCGAGCTGTGTGGACGCCGGGCCCGGCAGGAGGTTGCACGCCGCGATCGCGTCTTCGAACTCGGCGTGAGACAGCCAGCCCCTCCGCTCGACGCAGAGCCGGCGCAGGAGGTTGATGTGGGTCGGGGGCCCTCCGAATCCGATCGCACCGAGCCGGCCCCACTCGGAAATGACGACCGGAAGGCCCGGAGAAGCTCGTGGTGCGTCCACGAAGCGAGATCCAACACGGTCCGGAAGACAGCGGCGCGGTAACCTGCGGCGCGATGGGCGAGGAACAGCGTCTCTCCGCGGAGGAGCAGCTCGCAGCCGCCCGCGCGGCATTCGAGCATGGCACCGACTTCACGCTCGCCGTCGAAGAGGAGTTCGCGCTCCTCGATCCCGACACGCTGCTCCTCGAAAACCGCTTCGAGGAGCTGCTGGCGTCCGCGCGCGGCACCGATCTCGAGCCGCACCTCGTCGGAGAGCTCATCGCCTCGGAGGCGGAGGTGCGGACGGGACGGTGCGAGGACTTCGGCGCCGCCGCGGCGGCGATGGCGGAGCGGCGCGGCCAGCTTCAGGCCCTGGCCCGCGACCACGGGCTCGTGCTCGGCAACACCGGCACCCATCCGTGGGCGCGCTGGCAGGACCAGCGGATCATCGACACGCCGCACTACCGCCGGAACGACGAGCTCCTCCGGTACGTCGTCTGGCGCAACAACACCTTCGGCCTGCACGTCCACGTGGGAATCAAGGGCGCCGACCGCGCCGTGCGGGTGTGCAACGCGATGCGCAACTTCCTGCCGGAGCTCCTCGCCCTGTCGGCGAGCTCGCCCTTCGTCGAGAACGTGAACACCGGTCTCCACTCGGCGCGGACCCAGATCTTCACCCGCATGTTTCCGCGCTGCGGGATCCCGGACGTCTACGACGGCTGGCCGGGATTCGAGGAGTACGTCGTCGCTCCTCTACCGCACCGGCTCGATCACCGAGCACACCCAGCTCTGGTGGAGCGTGCGGCCGCACCTCGCCTACCCGACCGTCGAGATCCGGATCTGCGACGGCCAGCCTGACCTCGCGGAGTCGCAGAGCCTCGCCGCGCTGATGTACGCGCTCGCCGCTCGCTGCGCGCGGGCCCTGGACGAGGGTGAGCCGCTCCCGAACCTGCCGAACCGGCTGCTCGAGGAGAACCGCTGGCGCGCGACCCGGTACGGCCTTGCAGGCGAGCTGGTCGACTTCGACCGCGGGGAGGCCGTGCCGGCGCGAAGCCGGATCGAGCAGCTGCATCGAGTGGGTTGCGCCGGTGGCCGACGAGATCGGCGCGTCGCCGTTCCTCGCGGTTCCTGCTGCGAACGCGGCGGAGCGTCAGATCGCACGCCTCGCCGAAGGCGCGACGCTGCGGGAGATCTACGCCGAGCAGGTCGCGGCCGGAGAGCGAATTGGCTGACGGGCGATCCCGGCGTTGGTGATCTGTTCGAGCAGATCCGCGGGCTCAAGCTCTCGGATTTCCTGCTCTCGACTGCGATGACGCTCGCCTCGCTCGCGTACGGCAAGCTCGGCGCCGGCGAGCTCGCCGAGGCGCGGCTCGCGATCGATGCGCTCGCGGCGCTCGTGCCACTCGCTCGAGGGAGACGCGAAGCGCGACCTCGTCCAGACGCTTTCGAACCTTCAGCTCGCCTACGCGGACGCTGTTGCCAAGGATGTTCCGCCGACTCAGTAAGTAGTATCTCGCCCGGCGCCGAGGTGGTCGGCGCTTGACTTTGAGAGGGGAGCGATAAACGAATGAGTTGGTTCATGGATCACGCCGTGCTTCTGGCCCTCGTCGGGGCTGCGGTCGCGGTCGGGTACGGGTTGTGGCTGACCTCGTGGCTCCTCAAGCAGCCGGCCGGCAACGAGCGCATGCAGGAGATCGCGCGCGCCGTGCAGGAGGGCGCGACCGCCTATCTCAAGCGCCAGTACAGGACGATCGCCATCGTCGCGATCGTCCCGTTCGTGCTGCTCGGCGTCTACAACAAGCTCGGCTGGGGGACGGCGTTCGGCTTCCTGATCGGCGCCGGCCTCTCCGCGGCCGCCGGCTTCATCGGCATGAACGTCTCGGTGCGCTCGAACGTGCGCACCGCAGAGGCCGCTCGAGGCGGGCTCAAGCCGGCGCTGAACGTCGCGTTCAGGGCCGGCTCGGTGACGGGTCTGCTCGTCGTCGGTCTCGGTCTGGGCGGCGTCGCCGGCTACTACTGGCTCCTCACCGCGGGCTTCAACCACACCCCGAACTCTGCGATCCACGACCTGGTCGGTCTCGCCTTCGGTGGCTCGCTCATCTCCGTGTTCGCGCGACTCGGCGGCGGCATCTTCACGAAGGCCGCCGACGTCGGAGCCGACCTCGTCGGCAAGATCGAGGCGGGCATTCCCGAGGACGATCCGCGCAACCCGGCCGTGATCGCCGACAACGTGGGCGACAACGTCGGCGACTGCGCCGGCATGGCGGCCGACCTGTTCGAGACCTACGCGGTCACGGCGGTCGCCGTGATGCTCCTCGGCGTGACGCTCTTCCCGCACTCCCAGGAGATGTACCTCTACCCGCTCGCGCTCGGCGGCATCTCCGCTTTCACCTCGGTGATCGGCACCTTCTTCGCCTGGCTCGGCAGGGAGAGAACGCGGTCATCAACGCGCTCTACCGGTCGGTGTTCGCGGCGACGTTCCTGTCGGCGCTCGGCTTCATCCCCGTCACGATGGCCTTCGACGGAGGCCGGTACGGGTTCAGCGATCTCTACATCTCGGCGATCGTCGGCCTGGTCGTCACGTTCATGCTCGTCGGCGATCACCGAGTTCTACACCGGCACGCGCTGGAACCCGGTCAAGCTGATCGCGAAGGCCTCTCAGACCGGCCACGCGACCAACATCATCGAGGGGCTCGCCGTCGGCATGCAGGCGACCGCTGCGCCGGTGATCGTGATCGCCGCCGGCATCCTCGTCGCCGACCACTTCGCCGGCCTGTTCGGCATCGGCGTCGCCGTGATGGCGCAGCTCTCGATGACGGGCCTGATCGTCGCGCTCGATGCATTCGGCCCGGTCACCGACAACGCCGGCGGCATCGCCGAGATGGCCGACCTGCCCGAGTCGGTACGCGGGGTCACCGATCCGCTCGACGCCGTCGGCAACACGACGAAGGCGGTCACCAAGGGCTACGCGATCGGCTCGGCGGCTCTCGCGGCGCTTGTCCTCTTCAACTCGTACACGACAGGGCTTGCAGAGAACGGTGTCGTCGTGAGGTTCGGCCTCCAGGATCCGTGGGTCGTCGCCGGGCTCTTCATCGGCGGTCTGATGCCGTTCCTGTTTGCGTCCCTCGCGATGACGGCGGTCGGGCGGGTCGGCGGCGAGGTCGTCCAGGAGGTGCGGCGCCAGTTCCGTGAGAACCCGGGGATCATGGAAGGGACGCAGAAGCCGGAGTACGGCCGCGCGATCGACATCGTCACCAAGTCGGCGATCAGGTCGATGATGCTGCCCGCCGGGATCCCGATCGTGTTCCCGATCATCATCGGGATCATCAGCATCAAGATGCTCGGCGGCCTGCTCGTCGGCACGATCGTCACGGGCCTCTTCCTGGCGATCGCGATGACCGCGGGCGGCGGCGCCTGGGACAACGCGAAGAAGATGATCGAAGACGGGCTCTACGGCGGCAAGGGGTCGGACGCCCACGCAGCGTCGATCACCGGCGACACGGTCGGCGATCCGTACAAGGACACTGCCGGCCCGGCCATCAACCCGATGATCAAGATCACGAACATCGTCGCGATCCTGATCATCCCGCTGATCGTCTCGATTCACACCTAGAGGCGCGCGTGACATTGCTTCTGGCGGCGAAGGCACCGGGAAACCCGGTGCCTTCGCCGCGTTCAGAATAGATTCCGCCCGTGCCCAGACGCCGGCAGTCCCACTCGCTCGAACGCGTTCTCGGGACTCCCGCGCTCTTCGCGACCGCCTACGGAAACGTCGGCTCGTCGATCTACTACGCGCTCGGCGTCACCGCCGCAATCGCGCTCGGGCTGACGCCGCTCGTCTTCGTCATCTCGGGTCTGATCTTCGCCTGCACGGCGGCGACCTATGCGGAGGGCACGGTGAACTTCCCCGAGGCCGGCGGTTCGTCGAGCTTCGCGCGGCACGCGTTCAACGAGCTCGTCTCGTTCGGCGCGGCATGGGCGCAGATGCTGAACTACGTCATCACGGTCGCCATCTCGGCGTTCTTCGTGCCGCACTACCTCTCGATCTTCTGGGGGCCGCTGCGGACGAACCCGTGGGACATCATCGGCGGGATCGTCGTGGTCGTGATCCTCGTCGGGATCAACATCGTCGGGATCAAGGAAGCGGCCGGACTGAACGTCGTTCTCGCCGTCGTCGACTTCGCCACTCAGTTGCTGCTCGTCGGGCTCGGGTTCGTGCTCGTGTTCAGCCCGCACGTTCTCTCCGCGAACATCCACTGGGGGACAGCGCCCGTCGTGGTCGGCGTTCGCGCTCGCGATCCCGGTCGCGATGATCGCCTACACCGGGATCGAGACCGTCTCGAACCTCGCAGAAGAGGCACGCGACCCCCGCAAGACCATCCCCGGCTCGATCCGGCTCGTCGCCGTCGCCGTCTTCGCGATCTACTTCACCTTGCCGCTCGTCGCGCTCTCCGCCCTGCCCGTCTACAAGGATCCCGTGTCGGGCGAGTACGTGACGCGACTCGGGCTCGACCCGCCGCAGGGCTTTAAGAACGACCCGGTGCTCGGTCTGGTCGAAAACCTCGACCTGCACGGGTTGATCCTTTCGGCGACGAAGGTCTACGTCGGCATCCTGGCCGCCACGATCCTCTTCATCGCGACCAATGCGGGTGTGATCGGAGCGTCGCGGATCACGTATTCGATGGCGAGCTACCGGCAGCTTCCCGAGCGTTTCCGGCGCCTGCATCCCCGCTTCAAGACCCCGGCGCTGGCACTGGTCGTCTTCGCGGGCATCTTCTCGATTCTCTTCATGCTGCCCGGAAACGTCGACTTCATCGGCCGTATGTATGCGTTCGGCGCGATGCTCTCGTTCACCATCGCGCACGCGTCGCTGATCCAGATGCGCCGCAAGCCTCCACCGGTCGAGGATCCCTACCACGTCCCGCCGAGCCTCCGGTTTCGCGGCGTCGACTGGCCGCTCTTCGCCATCCTCGGCGGCCTCGGGACGTCGGTGGCGTGGCTCGTCGTCGTCGTCCAGGACGCGCCGACCCGCTACGCCGGCATTGCCTGGCTCGGGCTCGGGTTCGTCGCCTATGCGATCTACCGCCACCGGATCGGCGTGCCGCTCACCGAGACGGTTCGCGCGCCGCTCCTCCTCGGCCCGGCGATTGCGCTCGAGTACCGGACGATCCTCGTTCCGATCGTGTCGGGCCCGGAGTCGGCAGGAGGCGATCGACCTCGCCGCCGCGACTCGCGGCCGAGCGCGGCGCGACGATCGTCGCGCTCCGCGTGATCGTGGTGCCGATGGAGCTGCCGCTCGACGCGGAGCTCCCCGAGCAGGAGGAGGAGGCCGACCGTCTGCTCGACGAGGCGGCGACGCAGCGTCGGTCTACGGAGTGCACACGATCGAGCGCCTCGTCCGCTCACGCCAGCGCCGGACGCGCGATCGTCGAGGAGGCGGACCGGCGGCAGGCCGAGATCGTCGTGCTCGGCGCGCCGCGTGGCCGACGCCGCAACATCTTCGGCCACACGGTCGACTACGTCCTCAAGCACGCGCCGTGCCGCGTGATGGTCGCCGCCGGCAGAAAGGCAGCCTGATCGCGTGGTGTACCGCTCGATCGGGCTCATTCTCTCGCTCACGCTCGTCGTGCTCGGCGTCGCGATGGTCGTGCGCACGCTCGCGAGCGGCGGCGGCACGGTGGGCATCATCCTCGGTCCGATGTTCGTCGCCGCCGGCGCCGGCCGTCTGTACGTCTTCTGGGCGGCGCGCCGTGGCTGAGTCGTCGGCGGTTGCTCACCTCGGAATGAAGACACCGACCCGACTGGAGCCGTAGCGTGGCGAGGAAGCTTCCAGGCCTTCGCCGCGAGCTCGACGCGAGGTCGCTCTTCTCGGTCGCCTACGGCCAGATCGCCTCGTCGATCTACTTCGCGCTCGGCGTCGTCGCCCTGCACGCGGTCGGGTTCACGCCGCTCGTGTTGCTCGTCGCCGGCGTGATCTTCCTGCTCGTCGCCTTCTCGTACGCCGAGGGGGTGACCGCGCTGCCCGAGACCGGCGGAGCCGCCACCTTCGTGCGCCGTGCGTTCAACGACATCGCGGGCTTCATGACCGGCTGGGTGCTGTTCCTCGACTACTTGATCGTGATGGCGCTCGCCGCGCTCTTCGTGCCGCACTACCTCGGCGCCGCGATCCAGGTGCCGGCGCTGACGCGAAACCCCTGGGACGTGATCGTCGGCGTGGCCGTGATCGGGCTCGTCGCGGCAATCCGGCTCGTGCGAAGGCCTTCCTCTGTACGGCATCGGCGTCCTCGTGCCGGCCCTCGACCTACTGACACAGCTCGTCCTCGTCGTGCTCGGCTTCGTCCTCGTCTTCTCGCCTCACGCGCTCGCCGACGGCACGTCGCTCGGCCACGTCCCGACGTGGAGCTCGCTGCTGTTCGCGCTCCCGCTGGCGATGCTCGCCTACGCCGGTCTCGAGAGCGTCGCGAACCTCGCCGAGGAGGCCCGCAGGCCGAGCACCGACCTGCCCCGGTCACTCGGCATCGCGATCGGGACCGTGGTGGCCATGTACGTCGCGATCGCCACGGTGGCGCTCTCGGCCTTCCCGGGCCCGCAGACGAAGCTCGGCACGGACTGGCTGCGAGCGCCGCTCGTCGGGGTGGCCACCGAGATCGGTGCGCCAGATGAGGCAGCCGTTCGGCGACATCCTCCGCTTCTTCGTCGGCGTGAGCGGGACGCTCATCCTGATCGCGGCGATCACGACGTCGATGTCCGGCTTCTCGCGCCTCGCCTACTCGCTCGGCGAGCACGGCCAGCTTCCGCGCGCCTTCGGTCGGCTGCACCGTCGCTCGCTCGTCTCCCCGCAGGCGATCCTGGCCGCGGCTGCGATCTCGATCGGGATCGTGATCGCGTCCGCGTTCATCGAGAAGGACGTGAGTTTCCTCGCCGGCGTGTTCTCGTTCGGCGTTCTGCTCGCGTTCACGGCAGCCCAGCTGTCGATCATCAAGCTCCGGATCGCCGAGCCCGACCTGGCGCGGCCGTACCGAGCACCGTTCACGGTGCGGATCCGGCGAGTCGAGATTCCGCTCCCGGCGATCGTCGGCTCGATCCTGACGTTCGCGGTGTGGATCGTCGCGCTCGTGACTCACCCGGGCGCGCGGTACGCCGGCGCGGCGTGGCTTGCGATCGGGGTCGTCGTCTTCGTCGCCGTCCGCAGGTTCAACGACGAGGGGCTGACCGAGCGGGTCGTCGCGGTGGACGAGCGGCAGCCGGCGGACGTCCCGCACTTCAGGAGGATTCTCGTGCCGATGAAGCTCGGGATCATCGGAGAGGAGATGCTCGCAACGGCCGTCAAGCTCGCGAGCGCACACGGCGCGTCCGTCGCAGGCTCTGCACGTGATCCGGGTCCCGCTGGACCTCCCGCTCGACGCCGAGCTCGCGGGACAGGAGGAGCGCGCCGCGGCCTCGCTCGAAGAGGCGGCCTTGCTCGGCTCCGAGCAGGGCGTCGAGGTCGCCGGGACGACGGTGCGGGCGCGGGCGATCGGCCGCGCCATCGTCGACCACGCCGCGAGCGCCGGTGCGACCTGATCGTCGTGGGGTCATCGCCGCGCTGGCGCCGTCAGTCGCGCTTCTTCTCGCCAACGGTGGAGTACCTGCTGCGCACGGCACCCTGCGAGGTGCTGATCGTCGCGTTCCCCCAGCGAGTCGTCGACGAGGAGACCGCTGCCCTCTGACCTCTAACGCCCTCCGATCCGGGCACTCGGCTACTCTGGCCACGTGAGAGTGATCGTCGTGGGCTGCGGCCGCGTCGGATCCGCCGTCGCGCTCGAGTTACGAGACGCCGGCTGGGACGTTTCGGTGATCGACGAGCGCGAAGACGCGCTCGGGCGGCTCGGCGACGACTGGGACGGCGGCTTCTTCGTCGGCCCGGGAATCGACCTCCAGCTGCTGCGCGAGGCCGGCATCGAGGACGCCGACGCGGCGGTGGTGGCGACCGACGGCGACAACACGAACATCGTCATCGGCCAGGTCGCCCAGAAGATGTTCGCCGTCCCGTCCGTCGTGATCCGCGTGCTCGACCCCGCGCGGGCCGAGTTCTACACATCGCGCGGTCTCAACGTCGTCTGCCCGACCTCGAGCGCGATCAAGACCTTCATCGACGCCGTTCGTTCGGCCGAAGGAGCGTTGCGCTAGCGATGTACATCCTGATCGCAGGCGGTGGCAAGGTCGGATCGAACCTCGCGCGGACGCTGATCCGCACGGGTCACGAGGTGACGCTCATCGAGCAGCGCCCGATTCGCTTCGACACGCTCGAGGCCGAGTTCGAGCACCAGGTGCACAAGGGTGACGCGACCGAGCTCTTCGTGCTCGAGCGCGCCGGGATCAAGCGGCCCCCGGACATCGTCGTGGCCGTCACCGGCGACGACGAGGACAACATGGTGATCTGCCAGCTCGCGCGCGAGCAGTACGGCGTCCAGAAGGTGATCGCGCGCGCCAACGATCCGCGGAACCAGGTGTACTTCGACCTGCTCGGGATCTCGCCGACGGTGTCGGCGACCGCGTCGATCATGGCCCTGATCGAGCACGAAGTGCCCGAGCACGGCCTCATCCACCTGCTCGAGCTGAAGAAAGAGAACCTCGAGATCGTCGAGGTGACGATTGGCGAGAACGCCGCCTGCGCGGGCAAGACGATCAAGAGCATCATGCTTCCGGACGGATCGCGGCTGATCTCGGTCGTCCGTGACGGCAAAGCTGAGGTTCCGGACGACTCGCTGGAGCTCGTGCCCGGCGATTCGGTGCTCGCGATCCTCGAGCCGGGAAGAGAGGACGAGCTGCGCGACGTCCTCGTCCGGGAGTAAGCGATGGCCGTTCGCGCCTCGCGGCACGGTGCCGACGTGCGCCCGCGGCGTCTCTCGTCACCGTTGCCGCTCGCATGGGCGACCGCGTTCATCGGTCTCGTCGCCGTCATCTCGGCGGCGACCCCGGAGATGGCCGACCGGAGCCGGGTCGTCCGGGGCGTTCTCGCCCAGGGGATGCCCGGAATCGCGCGGACGCTCACGCTCGCGTTCGGCCTCGGGCTGCTCTGGCTCGCGCGCGGCCTGGCCAGGCGCAAGCGCCGCGCCTGGCAGCTGGCCGTGGCTCTCGTCGTCGCGACCGCGGTGACCCATCTCGCCAAGGGCCTCGACTTCGAAGAGTCGCTGGTCTCGCTGATCGTCCTCGCGGCGCTCGTTCGCGCGCGGGGCGAGTTCGTCGCTCCGGGCGATCCCGAGGCGGTGCGTCCGCTGCTCCAGGTCGCGCTCGCGCTCGTCGTCGTCGTCCCGATCACCGTCCTCCACTTCTACGGCACCGTGGCGTACTCCGACCGCGTCGACGACGCGCTGCTGATCGTGATCGGCGCGCTCGCGCTGCGCGCGCTGTACCTCTGGCTCCGCCCCCTCGCCGAACGCGCCCGGCACGTGCCCGACGAATGGCGGCGCGCCGAGGAGCTCGTGCGCGAGCACGGGCACGACAGCCTCGCGTACTTCGCCCTGCGCCAGGACAAGTCGGCGTTCTTCTCGCCGAGCCGCAACTCGTTCCTCGCCTACCGCGTCGTCGCGGGAACGGCGCTCATCGCGGGCGACCCGATCGGCGATCCGGAGGAGATGCAGGGAGCTCGTGGCCGAGTTTCGGCGCGTCGCCCGTTCGCGCGGCTGGCGAGTGGCAATCGCCGGTGCGAGCGCCGAGACCCTTCGCGACTACGCCGAGCTCGGGTTCAAGTCGATCTACCTCGGCGACGAGGCATACGTCGAGCCCGATCATTTCTCGCTCGAGGGCCGGCAGATCCGCAAGGTCCGCCAGTCGGTCTCGCGGCTCGAAAAGGCCGGGTACCGGGTCGAGGTCTTGCACCCGGACGAGATCGGAGAAGACGTGCGCGACGAGCTGCGCGCCGTCTCGGAGGAATGGCGGGGCAGCTGGCCCGAGCGAGGGTTCACGATGGCGATGGACGCGCTCTTCGCCTACCCGGACACGTTCGTCGCGTTCGCCCGCGACGGGGAGGGCAGGATCGGCGGTTTCCTCCAGCTCGTTCCGACGCCGGCCTGCGGCGGCTATTCCCTCGCGTCGATGCGCCGCCGCCGCGACACGCCGAACGGGCTGATGGAGTTCCTGATCGTGCGGACGATCGACTGGGCGCGCGACTGCGACGTCCGCGAGGTCTCGCTCAACTTCTCGGTCTTCGCCGAGTACCTCGGGGCCGAGCATGGGATCCTGCGCGCGCTCCTGCTGCGCGCCGACCGGCTCTTCCAGATCGAGCGGCTGCACAGCTTCAACCGCAAGTTCTTCCCGAAGTGGCGCCGGCGCTACTTCTGCTTCGAGCGCTGGTCGGATCTTCCGGCGACCGGGCTTGCCTACCTGCACGCAGAGTCACTGCTGACGCCACCGGGGCCATGGGCCGCCAAGTCCCCGGATCTTTCGGCGCGGTGACCCGCCTTGCAGCGGCAGTTCTCGTCGCGCTCGCGATCGGAGGGTCGGCGTCGGCTCGCGCGACGCAGCTCCATCTGGTGCAGGTCGGCACGTTCGACCACCCCGTCTACGTGGCCGCGACGAGCTCGCAGCCGGGATCCATCTACGTCGTCGAGCAGGCCGGGACGATCGAACGGGTCGTGGGCGGGAAGGTCACACGCTTCTTCGACATCACGCGGCTCGTCACGTCGGGCGGAGAGCAGGGGCTGCTGTCGGTTGCGTTCAGCCCCGGGCTACGCGACGAACCGCCTGTTCTACGTCGACTACACGGCCCTGAACGGGAACACCGTGATCGCCGAGTACCGCGTCACCGCGCACGGCGCCCGTCCGCACGCGGACGCTGGTCGAACTTCGCCGACCCGGCCGGCAACCACAACGGCGGCCAGCTCGAGTTCGGCCCCGACGGCATGCTCTGGTGGGGCAACGGCGACGGCGGCGGCGGCGGGCGACCCGTACGGGAACGGGCAGAAGGCGACCGGGAACTTCGCGAAGATCAAGCGGATCGACGTCGAGCAACCCGAACGCGCAGTGGCGGACCTGGGCGGTCGGTCTGCGCAACCCGTGGCGCTTCTCGTTCGACCGCGCGACGGGCGCGCTGTACATCGGCGACGTCGGCCAGGGCGCGTACGAGGAGATCGACTACGTGCCCGCGGGCAAGTCGCACCTCAACTTCGGCTGGAATCACTACGAGGGGCTCACGCGCGTTACGGAGACGAGCCGCTCCTGCCGGGCTGGGAGCTGACGCAGCCGATCGTACGTCTACTCCGCACAGCGACGGCTGCTCGGTGACCGGCGGGTACGTCTACCGCGGCGCGAAGGTGCCGGCGCGCAGTCGGGCGCTACTTCTACGGCGACTACTGCAGCGGGCACGATCTGGAGCTTCGATGTCACCGGCGGCAAGGCGAACGACCTCCGCACGAGCCGTTCACCGTCAAGGGGCTGTCGTCGTTCGGCGAGGACGTGGCGGGCGAGCTCTACCTCGCGTCGGTGGACAGCGGCAAGGTCTACCGGCTCGCGTCATAGGTCGTCTCTTTCCGGAAAAGTGCGCAGCCGGTTCGCGCGCTTCTACGGATTCCGCCTCGTCCCGAGCGGGTTACGGTCGAGATCAATCGCCCCCTCGACACGGAATGGAGGGCGACGGCCATGAGCAAGCTCAACCTGGCGGGCCGTGCGGGTCGGTGGAGCGCGGCGCACTGGAAGACGGCGGCGTTCGGATGGATCGCGTTTGCGATCCTCGCCGTGGCGGCGGGCAGCTTCGTCGGCACGAAGCAGATGAAGGACTGGGCGATCGCGAACGGCGACTCGCGCCGCGCGGAGCAGATCCTCGACCAGGGCAACTTCAACATCCCGGCGCGCGAGAGCGTGCTCGTGCAGTCGCGGACGGCGACCGTCGACCAGCCGCTGTTCTCCGCGGCGGTGGCAGGCGTCGTGCAGACGCTCTCCCACCAGCAGAACGTCACCAACATCGTCTCGCCGATCAACCAGCCGAACGCCGGGCTGATCTCGCGCGACCGGCACTCGGCGCTCGTCCAGTTCGACGTCAAGGGCAAGGCCGACGACGCGAAGGACAAGATCGCGCCGATCCTGGCCGCGATCGACGGCGCGCAGACCGGCTTTCCGAGCGTGATCATCGAGGAGTTCGGCCAGGCCTCGGCCGACCATCAGCTCAGCCAGCGCTTCGAGAGCGACATGAGCCGCGCCGAGGTGACGTCGCTGCCGCTGACGATCGCGATCCTGGTGATCGCGTTCGGCGCGCTCGTCGCCGCCGGGCTGCCGGTGCTGCTCGCGTTCTCCGCGGTGCTCGCCGCGACCGGGCTCAACGCGCTCGTCAGCCACCTCGTCCCGACCGACCAGCAGACGCTCAGCGCGATCATCCTCATGATCGGCATGGCCGTCGGGATCGACTACTCGCTCTTCTACCTGCGCCGCGAGCGCGAGGAGCGCTACGCCGGCCTCTCGCCGCACGACGCGCTGATGAAGGCCGCGCGCACCTCCGGGCAGGCCGTGCTGATCTCCGGGACGACCGTGCTGATCGCGATGGCCGGCATGTTCGTCTCGGGCAACTCGCTCTTCACGACGATCGGGCTCGGGACGATGATCGTCGTGCTCGCGGCGATGGTCGGCTCGCTCACGGTGCTCCCGGCCGTCATGTCGCGGCTCGGTGACAGGCTCGACTTCCTCCGCATCCCGTTCCGTCGCAGCGGCACGCGGGACGACGGGCCGTGGGGCCGCTTCATCGCAGGCGTGCTGCGGCGCCCGCTGCTCGCGCTGCTCCTCTCGGGCGGCGCGCTCTTCATCTGCGCGCTGCCGGCTCTGCAGATGCACACGAAGCTGCCGAACCTGACCGACCTTCCGCACGACCTGAAGATCGTGCGCACCTACGAGCGGATCCAGCAGGCGTTCCCCGGCTCGCAGACGCCGGCCGTGGTCGTGGTCAAGGCGCCGAAGGTCGACACGCCGCAGATGCAGCAGGCCTACCAGCTGTTCCGCAAGCGCGCGCTCGCGACCGGCGAGCTGTACGCGCCGTTCACCGTGCTCCTGAACCCCGACAGGACGGTCGCGCGGATCGACTTCGCGATCGCCGGCAACGGCGACGACGCCGCGTCGATCGCAGCGCTGCACACGCTGCGCGACACCGTGATCCCGCCGATCGCGAGGACGCTGCCGAACACCGAGGTGGCGGTGACCGGCGTCACCGCGGGCACCTACGACTTCAACCACCAGATGCGCGCGCGGCTCCCGTACGTCTTCATGTTCGTGCTCGGGCTGGCGTTCGTGCTGCTCCTGCTCACGTTCCGGTCGATCGTGATCGCCGCGACGGCGGTGGCGCTGAACCTGCTCTCGGTGGGCGCGGCCTACGGGATCCTCGTCGCCGTCTTCCAGCACGGCTGGGGTGCAGGGCTGCTCGGCTTCCAGACGAACGGCGCCGTCGTGAGCTGGCTGCCGCTCTTCCTCTTCGTCGTCCTCTTTGGCTTGTCGATGGACTACCACGTGTTCATCCTCAGCCGGATCAAGGAGCTCCACGACCGCGGCGTCACCACCGACGACGCGATCCGGCTCGCGGTGACGCGCACGGCGGGGACGGTCACGAGCGCCGCGATCATCATGGTCGCGGTCTTCGGGCTCTTCGCGACGCTGAGCCTGATCATGATGCAGCAGATGGGCTTCAGCCTCGCGGTGGCGGTGCTGCTCGACGCGACGGTCGTCCGCGCCGTGCTCGCGCCGTCGACGATGAAGCTGCTCGGCGAGTGGAACTGGTACCTGCCGACGTGGCTCGAGTGGCTGCCGACGCTCTCGTCGGAGCTCCAGCCGACGGAACCGCCGCCCCCGGCAGCCGCCGCGCGGCCCGCAACGCTCCGTGCCGACGCACTGAGCGTGAACGGGCGTCTGGAGCGACTCGTTCCTACGAGTCGAGATCCGCGATCGTGTGCACGACCCGCGCGTCCGGGCCGAGCTTCGCGAGCAGCCGGTCGAGCGCGCCCGGGCCCGCTTCGAGCGCCTCGATTCGCCTGGCCGCGCCGAGGTGGGCGACGGCGATCCGCGCGAGCTCTTCGGGCGCGTCCGTGAAGACGCCGACACGCACGCCGTCCGCCTGGAGCTTGCGCAACGCGCTCGCCGCCTGGGCGTTCGTCCTCAGGTAGACGGGCGCGTGATCCTCGGCGAACCGCTCGAGCAGCGTTCGCCAGTTCGGCAGCTCCTCGTCGAGGTTCTCCGGGTCGACGTGCGCGCGGCGCGAGACGTCCTCGAGCCAGGCGTCCCACAGCGGTTTCGTGTCGCCGAGGACGCCGTCGAGCTCGATGGCGAGCGCGGTCATCGGCGGCGCACCGGGACGATCGCGATCGCCCCGTCGTGTTCGATCACGCGCACGTCCGCACCATAGTGCTCCGCGATCAGCGCCTCGGTCGCGATCTCCGCGGGAAGACCCTCGGCGACCCGGCGGCCCCGCGAGAGAAGCAGCAGCCGGTCGGCGTACTGCCCCGCGAGCGTCAGGTCGTGCATCGCGCAGAGCACCGTCAGCTCGCCGTGCTCGCGCAGCCCGGCGACGAGCTCGAGCACGAGCTGCTGGCGGCCCACGTCGAGCGAGGCGGTCGGCTCGTCGAGCAGCGAGGAACGGCGCGTCCTGGGCGAGCGCGCGGGCGAGCACGGCCCGCTGCTGCTCGCCGCCCGAGAGCGTGTGCAGCCGCCGGTCTGCGAGCGCCGCGAGGTCGAGCCGCTCGAGTGCCCGCTGGGTCGCGTCGAGGTCGTGCTGGCCCTTCGGCGCCGAACGTGCCGATATGCGGTGTCCGGCCGAGCAGCACGTACTCGCCGACACGCATCCCGGGAGGAAGCAGCGGAGCCTGGGGGACGAAGGCGATCTGCCGGGCGAGCTCGCGCCGGCGCATCCGTGACGCGTCGAGGCCGTCGAGCGTGACCGAGCCTTGGAACGGCACGAGCCCCGCGACGGCCCGCAGGAGCGTGCTCTTGCCGGCGCCGTTCGGGCCGATGAGCGCGACCCAGTCGCCGTGGCCGACAGCAGCGTCGACGCCTTCGAGGACGACCTGCCCGCCGAGCTCGACGGAAAGCCCCTCGACCGCGAGTGCGCTCACGTGAAGCTCCGGGTCGTGCGCAGGAGGATGGCGAAGAACGGCGCGCCGAAGAACGCGGTGACGACGCCGATCGGCAGCTCGGCGGGCGAGATCACCGTGCGTGCGATCACGTCGGCGAGGACGAGGAACGCGCCGCCGCAGAGGAGCGAGAGCGGCAGCACGATGCGGTAGCTCGACCCGACGGCGAGCCTGATCGCGTGCGGGACGATGATCCCGACGAACGCGATCAACCCGCTGACCGCAACCGCCGCCGCGCTGCCGACCGTTGCGACACACGACGACGATCAGCCGCATCCGGTTCACGTTGATTCCGAGCGAGGCCGCCTCCTCGTCGCCCACGCTGAGCACGTCGAGGGCTCGCCCGCAGAGCAGCAAGGCGACCGAGCTGGCGACGATGTACGGGGCGACGAGCCCGACGTCGTGCCAGCCGGCGGTGTCGAGCCGCCCGAGGATCCAGCTGTAGACCTGCTGCAACGACTGCGCGTGCTGCTGCTGGATGAAGGTCTGCACGGCCGTCAGAAACGCGACGACCGTCACGCCCGCGAGCACGAGCGCCGCGGGGCTTCGCCCGCCCCCGCCCGCAGAGTGGCCGAGTGCATAGGAGAGCGCCACGCCGAGCCCCGCGCCGAGGAACGCCGCGAGCGGGAGCAGATCGTACGAGTCGATCGCGCCGCCTGCGTAGGTGATCGCCAGGGTCGCGCCGAGCCCGGCTCCTGCGGCGACGCCGAGCAGGTACGGGTCGACGAGCGGGTTCCGGAAGACCCCTTGGTACGAGCCGCCGGCGACGGCGAGCATCCCGCCCACGAGCAGCCCGAGCACGACGCGCGGTGCTCGCAGCTGCCAGAGGATCGCCGAGTCCGTGCTCGAGAGATCCGAGTGGACGTTCAGGAACGGCACGTGCGAAGCGGCCGAGCGGACGACGGCGCCGATCCCGATGTGGACGGGCCCGACGAGCAGGCCGACGAGACACGCGCACGACGACGAACGCGGCGCCGCCGAGGATGGAGCGGAGCACGCGCCGCGGGGACGAGACGCGCACGGCGCTCGCCCCCGCGACCCGTCCGGCCGGGACCGTCGTCACCTGGCGGCGACCGTCTTCACTACCGCCGCGATCTCGCGCAAGAAGTCGACGACCCGCGGCCCCCACCGCGACGCGATGTCGTCGCTGACGCCGACCACGCCGCCGTCCTTGATCGCCGCGATGGTCGACCACCCGGGGCGCTTCGCGAGCTTGGCCGCCGTCTGGCCGCAGCAGATCGTGTCGGCGAGGACGACGAGCCGCGGGTCCGACAGCGACGATGTACTCGGCCGACAGCTTCGGGTACCCGGACCCCGTCTTGTCGGCCGCGTCCGCGATGTTCTTCAGCCCGAGCAGCGAGTACACCCGGCCGATGAACGTCTTCGACGTCGCCGAGTAGTAGCTCGAGTCGAGCTCGTGGTAGACGGTAACCGGCGTGGCCGGGTGCGGCACCGAGCCGACGATCGCGGTGATCTGGTGCTTCATCCGCGCGACGACCTTCGCCGCGCCGCCCGCGTGCCCGGTGGTCTTGCCGAGCTGCGCGATCTGCCCGTAGCTCTGGGCGAGCGTCGTCGCCGAGGGCTGGACGAGCACCGGGATGTGCAGCTTCCCGAGCGCCTCGACGATGTGGTTCGCGTCGTACTGGACGACGACGAGATCGGGCTTATAGGCGGCGATCGCCTCGGCGTTCGGCGTGTAGCCCGAGAGCTTCGAGTGCGGGGCGTTCGTTCGGGTAGTTCGACTGGT
Source organism: uncultured Actinomycetes bacterium (assembly GCA_963815945.1). Classification (GTDB taxonomy): domain Bacteria; phylum Actinomycetota; class Thermoleophilia; order Gaiellales; family Gaiellaceae; genus PALSA-600. The sequence continues at coordinate 1,016,482 of CAWFIN010000007.1, read as the reverse complement.
CGTCGACTGCGACGACCTGGCTTCCGGCGCCGATCGCGAAGATGTCCTCCGTCGCGGTCGGCGAGAGCGAGACGATCCGAGTCGGGACCGTTACGCCGTGCGAGGGTGCTGCCGCGGGTGTCGCGAGCAGCGCGAGTGCCAGGATGACCATCCCGGCGAGCCTGCGATTGACCATAAAAAACCTCCGCTTTGGTGAGCGAAGGGAGGTGGCCCTGCGGCGAGAAAGCCGCGGAACCGCCCTTCCTCCGAGGGCTGACGTTCTTCGGCATGAGGCAGGCGACCTGGCTTGTCCTCTGCTCAGGAACGGAGCAGAGGCATCGCAGTTGCGGGACAGCGCCGGATTCGCACCGGCTTCGCTGCTGACACACCGACCGGGGATATGTGCCCGGCGCCGCGAGGATACCGCATACTTGGGTCGCCCAGATGCGCGGCGCGATCCTCACCATCGGCAACGAGATCGTCTCCGGCGACGTGGCGAACACGAACGCGACGTGGCTCGCGCAACGGCTCGAGTCGATCGGCGTTCGCGTCGTTCTCGCCGCTGCGGTTCCCGACGAGATCGACACGATCGCCGCCTTCGTGACGCAGGAGCGCGCGCGGGTCGACCGGCTGATCGTGACGGGCGGGCTCGGGGGCACCCCCGACGACCTCACCCGCGAGGCGATCGCCGCCGCGTTCGGTGTCGCCCAGGAAGACGTGCCGTCGCTCGCGGCCGAGCTGCGCGCGCGATTCCCGCGCCACCCCGACTACGCGGCCCGCTGGGCGCTGCTTCCGGCGGGAAGCCGGCCGCTCGTGAACCCCCACGGAGGAGCGCCGGGCTTCCAGATCGAGAACGTCTGGGTGCTGCCGGGGCTACCGTCCGAGATGGAGGCGATGTTCGACCACTACGCCGACGAGCTGCGCGGCTCGAGCACGATCGTCGCCTGGCGATCGGCCTACCGGACGCGCGAGAGCGAGATCGTCCAGGTGCTCGCCGGCGCGACAGTCCGCTGGCCGCAGGTGAGCATCGGGTCGTACCCCCGCTTCCTCGTCGATGGGCCCGAGGTCGAGATCGTCCTCAAGTCCACCGACGAGAAGGCCCTCGCCGAGGCTGTTGCGTGGATCGAGCCCGCGCTCGCTGCAGCCGGCGCGCTCTAGCCGGCCCGCGCAGCCACCTGGTCGAACTCCGCGCGCGTGAAGGCGCGCATCGTCGTCGAGCGCACGTTCCCGGCCGATCCGAGGCGAAGCATCGCCGCGGCGATCGACTCGACATCGGGCGCCTCGCAGATCAGGACGAGGTCGTGCTGCCCGACCGTCCAGTAGATGTCCTTCAGCTCGACGCCGAGCTTCGCCATCTCCGCTGCGCCCGCATCGGCGCGCGCCGGAGAGCCCGCGAAGTCCTTGACGCCTTGCTCGGTCCAGTTCAGGAGCACGACGAACGTGGCCATCTGAGTTCCTCCTCGTTTGGGGTGACGCGAAGACTCTACGACGCTCGCGGCGGCTAGCCTAGGGGAGTGCCCGTCGCCGAGTCGGAAACCTTCCTCGCAGACCTGAACGACGCGCAGCGCGAGGCCGTGAAGACGACCGAGGGCCCGCTGCTCGTGATCGCGGGCGCCGGCTCCGGAAAGACGCGCGTTCTCACCCACCGCGTCGCGCATCTGCTCGCCGAGCGCAAGGCGAAGCCGAACGAGATCCTCGCGATCACGTTCACCAACAAGGCGGCGGGGGAGATGCGCGAGCGGATCGAGACGATGCTCGGCCCGGTTGCCCGTGCGATCTGGATCCTCACCTTCCACGCGGCGTGCGGGCGGATCTTGCGCCGCGAGGCCGAGCGGCTCGGCTACCGCTCGAACTTCACGATCTACGACCAGGCCGACCAGGTCCGCCTCGTCAAGCAGTGCCTCGCCGAGCTCGACCGCGACCCGAAGCGGTTCGTCCCGCGCGGGATCCACACGCAGATCTCGAACGCGAAGAACCAGCTGATCAGCGCAGACGAGTACGCGAACCGGGTCGCGAGCTTCTACGACCAGACGGTGGCCGACGTCTACGGCCTCTACCAGATGCGTCTCTTCAACTCGAACGCGGTCGATTTCGACGACCTGCTGATGCTGACCGTGGAGGTGATGCAGCGCTTCCCCGAGGCGCGCGACCGCTGGGCGAAGACCTTCCGGTACGTGCTCGTCGACGAGTACCAGGACACGAACCACGCGCAGTACGTGCTGCTCAAGGAGATCGCCGGCGGCCACCGCAACCTGATGGTCGTCGGAGACCAGGACCAGTCGATCTACTCCTTCAGAGGCGCCGACATCCGCAACATCCTCGAGTTCGAGACGGACTTCCCCGGCACGCAGGTGATCACGCTCGAGCAGAACTACCGCTCGACGAACTCGATCCTGACGGCCGCGAACGCGCTCATCTCGAACAACCGCGAGCGCAAGGAGAAGCGGCTCTGGTCGGATCTCGGCGAGGGTGAGCCCGTGCACGTCGTCGAGGTCGAGGACGAGCACGCCGAGGCGCGGTTCGTCGCCGCCGAGATCGCCGGGCTCGTCGAGCTCGGCTTCAGCCGGCGCGAGATCGCCGTCGTCTACCGAACGAATGCACAGAGCCGCGTGCTGGAAGACGTGCTCGTGCGCCAGGGGATCGACTACAAGGTGATCGGCGGGCCGCGCTTCTACGAGCGGGCCGAGATCAAGGACGCGATCGCCTACCTGCAGGCGATCGACAACCCCTACGACGCCGTCTCGCTGACGCGGGTCGCGAACCGGCCCCGCCGCGGCCTCGGCGACACGTCGCTCGGGCGGCTGGCGGCCTTCGCCGACGGCGAGGACATCTCGCTCTGGGAGGCGCTCGGCCGTGCCTCCGAGGTCGGCCTCGCGCCCGCGTCGCTGCGCGCGGCGCAGTCGTTCCACTCGCTCCTCCAGTCGCTGATGGCGGGCGCACTCGACATGAGCGTGAGCGAGGTCGTCCAGCTGATGCTCGAGCGCTCCGGCTACCTCGAGGCGCTCGAGGCCGAGCGGACGATCGAGGCGCGCGGCCGGATCGAGACCCTCGAGGAGCTCGTCGGCGTCGCCCGCGAGTACGAGTCCGCCGCCGACGAGCCGTCGCTCTCGAACTTCCTGCAGGAGATCTCGCTGTACTCCGACCAGGACGCGCTGCTGGACATGGACGAATCGGGACAGGTGACGCTGATGACCCTGCACAACGCCAAGGGTCTCGAGTTCCGGGCCGTGTTCGTCCTCGGCATGGAGGAGGGAATCTTCCCGCACTCGCGCTCGCTCGAGGAGAACTCGGTCGAGGAGGAGCGGCGGCTCTGTTACGTCGGGCATGACGCGCGCGATGGAGCGGCTGACGATGCTGCACGCCACGCGCCGCTCGCTCTACGGGCGCACCGACGCGAACATGCCGTCGCGGTTCCTCGACGAGCTGCCCGAGCGAGGGCGTCGAGCGCGAGCGCCTTGCGCCCGCGTCGTGGTCGTCCTACGGCGCGCCGCCGCGGTCGGTCGTGCCGCGCGCCGACGTTCCCGTCGCTCTCGACCGGCGACTCCGTCCGCCACCAGACCATGGGCTCCGGGATCGTGACGAGAATCGAGCCCGACGGCGTCGTCACCGTGCGCTTCGAGGACGGCGTCGAACGGCGGCTGATGCTCGAATACGCGCCGCTCGAGAGAATTCCGTCATGAAATCGTCACCACTCGCTTGGTTAGACTCGGGCGAGGTTCGAACCGGCGCAGCGTGGGAACCGAAAGAGGTGTGATGGCGGTACTCGAACGACCGGCGCCTGCGAAGCGGGACATTGCAGCAGAGCTCGCGCGGGCGCGCGAGGCGACGATGCAGCTGGTCGCGCCGCTCGACGACGAGCGGCTGACCGCGCAGGTCTCGCCGATCGTCTCGCCGCTCGTGTGGGATCTCGCGCACATCGGCTGGTTCGAGGAGCTGTGGCTGACGCGGCGCGTCGCCGGCGAGCAGGCAGCCGACGGGCGCTTCGACGACCTCTACGACGCGTTTCGCCACGAGCGCAGCGAGCGCGGCTCGCTGCCGATCCTGCGGCCCGAGCAGGCGCGCGAGTTCCTCGCCGACGTGCGCCGCCGCGCGCTGGACGCGCTCGATCGCGTCGACCTCGACCCGGCAGACCCGCTCCTCGCGCGACGGCTTCGTCTACGGCCTCGTCCTGCAGCACGAGCTGCAGCACCAGGAGACGATGCTGCAGACGCTCCAGCTGTCGCAGGGCGAGTACCCGACGCCCGCGCACGACGACCCGAGCCCGGCGCCGGAGCCCGAGGAGGTGCTCGTTCCGGCGTGCGCCTTCGCGTGCGGGACGAGCGCTGCGCCATGGGCATACGACAACGAGCGGCCCGAGCACACGGTCGAGCTTCCCGCCTTCGCGATCGAGCGCTACCCGGTGACGAACGCCCGCTACGTCGAGTTCGTCGAGGACGGCGGCTACCGCGATCCGCGCCACTGGAGCGCCGAGGGGTGGGCATGGCGAGGCGACGAGAGCGCCGAGGCGCCGCTCTCCTGGGAGCGCTCGCGGCAGCGAGTGGCACCGCCGGCGCTTCGGCCGGCTCGAGCCCCTGCCGCCTGCCGAGCCGGTGCAGCACGTCTCGTTCTTCGAGGCCGAGGCGATCGCCGCGTGGGCGGGCAAGCGGCTTCCGACCGAAGCGGAGTGGGAGAGGGCCGCGCAGGGCGCCTCGCCCGCCGGCCGGGCACCGCGAATCTCGGCCGGGAAGCCTTCGGGCCGCTCCCGGTCGCCCCGCGCGCCACGAGCGACGTCGGTTGCGAGTGCATGCTCGGCGACGTGTGGGAATGGACGTCGACGCCGTTTGCCGGCTACCCGGGCTTCAGCGCGTTTCCGTACGCCGAGTACTCCGAGGTCTTCTTCGGCGACGAGTACCGCGTTCTCCGCGGCGGCTCGTGGGCGACCGATCCGCTCGTCGCGCGGATCACCTTCCGCAACTGGGACTACCCGCAGCGGCGCCAGATCTTCAGCGGCGTGCGACTGGCGCGAGACGCATGAGCTGCGAAGGCACCACAACCGTCGCGATCACCGTGCTGTTCTCGGCCGAGGAGCGCGATGCCGCGTTGCGTGAAGAGGCGCGCGTCGGGCTCATGGCGACGCCGAAGGAGCTCCATCCGAAGTGGTTCTACGACGAGCGCGGTTCGGCCCTGTTCGACGAGATCACCCGCCTGCCCGAGTACTACCTGACGCGTGCCGAGCGCTCGATCCTCGAGCGCCACGTGGGTGAGATCGCGGAGCTGACAGGCGTCGAGACGATGATCGAGCTCGGGTCGGGTACCTCCGAGAAGACGCGGTACCTGCTCGACGCGCTCGCCCCGGCCCGGTTCATCGCGTTCGACGTCAGCGAGGAGACGCTGCGCGAGAGCGAGCGAGTGCTGAGCGTCGACTACCCGGCCCTCGAGGTGGCGGGCATCGTCGGTGACTTCGAGCGCCACCTGTCGCAGATCCCCGTCGAGGGGCGGTGCATGCTCGCGTTCCTCGGCAGCACGATCGGGAACCTGCCGCCTGCCGCCCGGGCGCTCTTCCTCAGCGATGTCGCGGACACGCTCGGCCCCGACGACTCCTTCCTGCTCGGCGTCGACCTCGTCAAGTCGCCCGAGCGGCTGGTCGCCGCCTACGACGACGCCGCGGGCGTGACGCGCGAGTTCAACCTCAACGTGCTGCACGTCCTCAACCGCGAGCTCGGCGCCGACTTCGACGTCGGCGCCTTCGAGCACGTCGCGGTCTGGGACGCTCGCGAGGAGTGGATGGAGATGTCGGTGCGCTCGCTGCGCGCCCAGACGGTGCACGTGCAGGCGCTCGGGATCGAGGTCGACTTCGCCGAGGGCGAGCTGATGCGCACCGAGATCAGCGCCAAGTTCCGGCGCGAAGGAATCGAGGCCGAGCTCGCCGCTGCGGGCCTCGCGATCGAGGCGGAGTGGACCGATGCGGCGGGCGACGTGATGCTCTTCCTCGCGGCACCCGACGGACAGCCGCCCAGCTGAGCACCGTTCGCCCCGGTGCCGGCGCGAACCTCGAGCCTGGCACCGGGGCCGAACGTCTCTACCTCATCAACTTCAGGCGTGCGCCGCCATACGCGGCGAGCCCGTAGATCACGAGGACGTCGATTGCGAGGACAGCCACTCCCCACCAGGGGTTGGCGTTGATGACCATCAGCTGCCCGAGCGCGTTGACGCCCGCGACGAAGATCCCGAACCAGCGTGCAAGCTCGCTCCCTGCCATCACGGACAGAGACGCAAGCACGCAGAGGACTCCGAGTGCGAGGACGATCCAGCCCCAGGTGTTGAGGCTGCTGAAGACGAACGTCGCGCCGGCCACGAAGACCTTCGACGACGAGATCGCGAGGATGCCCTCGATGATTCCCCAAACGCCGACGAACCCGAGCATGATCGCCGAGAACAGGACCCACCCGAGGCCCTCAGGCTCCGGAGCCAGGTCCATCGGCCCCAGGCTCGAGATCGCCGAGTCGGCATTCGTAAACGTTGTGGGTTTCTCGATGGTTGACATGTTCAACCTCTCTCCAACCGACTGCCTGACCGCGGATGCACGGTCGCAATGACAGCCTGCGCGCTCGCACTCACCCGTGCATCGGTTGATTCCACGACGAGGTTCCGTAGAAGGCCGCATGCCGGGAAGACGCGGTAACATGCGCACGGTTGGGAGAGCCGGGAATCGTGTCCGTGACACGTTTTCCCTGCAGAACCAATCATTTGGGGCGGTTAGCTCAGTTGGGAGAGCACCAGCTCGACAAGCTGGGGGTCACTGGTTCGAGCCCAGTACCGCCCATTCGACGAAAGCCCTGCTAGGCGGGCTTTTTGGTGGCTGGCGGCCTCGCCCGGCTGAGGTACTGCGGGTGTTGATTGGGCACTGGAAACTCGCCCACCAGGCGCGTTGAGTCTACTCAGACGGGCGAGTCCATCTAGCGCTTTCCGCGCATCCAGTTCGAGAGCCGCGTGGTGAGCGGTGCCTTTCCCGGCTCCCACTTCGTCTCGGTAGGCGGCGCGTGAAACGGTTCGAGCCTGCCCGTGTCGGCGGACGCAATCTTCAGGGTCACCTGGCCGGGGTAAATCGCCCCGACCTGCTCGCCCGGCACGTAGCGCATCTGTGCGGGTTGCCCGGACGCAACAGCCAAGCCGTCAAAGACGTCGGCCTGTTTGTCGCCTTCAACCTGCTCGACTGTCCCGATGACGATGCCGTCCGAGGTGACAACGTTCCACCCTTGCTGGATCTGCAACCAGGAGACAGGATCAGTCATCATTGTTGTGGGGGTAGTTCTGACGCCAGTTCGCTTCGGCTCGATCGAGCACCTGGGTGAGCGTGCGTCCGCGAAGACCACGCCTCGTATCGAGCGTGTAGCCGCCGCGAGCGAGGTGGAGTGGGTCGGTCGGCGTGAAGCTGGCCTCGAAGAATCCAGGGCGTGTTTCGCGCACGCGGATCGTCACGTCGCGGAGTTCACGGATCTCCTCGGGAATCTCTATCACTGAAGTGTAATCCGCAGTTCTCAGTTGGCTAGCTCGGCGCGGTACGAGACCATGCGGGGAGTAGGATCGGTCGATGGCGGCTGGGGACGTTGATGTCGCGGAGCGGTTCCGGGTAGCGCTGGAGGCAGCCGTTCGGACAGGTGACCGTGAGGCCGTCTTCGAGTTGCTTGCTCCCGACGTGACCTGGGTGACGCCACAGCGCACCCTGCACGGACTCGACGAGATGAGACAGGACTGGACATGGGGCTCATCGCCCGACACCTTCGACTACGAGTTCGAAGAGGAAGGGTGGGTGAACCAAGGCGACGACCGCGTCGTATGCGACGTGCAAGAGGTGTATCGGATGAAGAACACGGGGGAGTTCGCCTACAGACGAGCGGTGCGCGTCGAGCTGACGATTCGCGACGGCAAGATCGACCGCTACGAGCTCCGGGTCGTCGAATAGCAAAGGACGCGAGTGGGTCACTCGAGTCGGAACTGCTCTGGACGGGCGGCTTATTGGGCTGGACTGGCCAACGGGTCGGGCATTGGGGTGAACGTACAATCGCCAGATGGCGATGGACTGCGCAGTACAAAGACTTCAGATGGGCGACGTGGTATTGACTGATCTCCCCGACCAGGGCGCGCAGGTCGAGGCAAGAGTTGTGCGCGAGATCGATCGGACAGAAAGCACCGTGCTCGTCACGTTGCGCGCAACGGGACACGACGACTTCACAAAGGAATGGCCGCTTGGCGAGATGATCACCGTCGTCCGCGGCCCCTAGGTATTCACAGCACCCTCGCTCGGGTTTGGGCAGAAGAACAAATCTGGTGCCCAAATCGGCCTGAATGACCTCGAATCCGCAGGTGATTCATTCTCGATCGGCGAGGTCCCTGCTCCCCGAGGATCGCTGGATTCATGGGGCATGGAGCCAGAGCGCCTGGCGGCGGCGCTCTGGCTCGACAAGCTGGGGGTCACTGGTTCGAGCCCAGTACCGCCCATTTCCCGTACCGCTTCGACACCGTGTTGTCGGATCCCGAGGCGCGAACGGAGGAGCGATGCGACGTTTCCGGCTCAGCGGTCGGGCAAGTCGCGGCGCTGCCGCTATGGCTCGGCGTCGACAGTAGGCGGGGGCCAGACAGGAGCGCTGACGACGCCTGGTAGCGCCTTCTCGAAGAGTCGAGCGAGGCGGTCCAGCTCATGCTGTGTCAGCCGGCCGACGAAAAGCTCGCGCACTGTCGCGTGGTGGACGACCTGCGCACGCCGCAGCGCCTCGAGTCCCGGTTTCGTGAGCACGGCGAAAGCCGCACGCCCGTCTGCCGGGTCGGGCTCTCGGCGAACGAGACCCCGTTCCTCGAGGCGGGTGACTACGCGAGTGATCCCGCTGGGCGTGAGCATTCGCTGGGCGCCGAGGCTGCTCATGCGCAGTCTCAGGTCAGGGGCGGTGACAAGCGTGATCAGGACGCCGTAGTCGGCGAGTGACACGGCACTCTGATCACGGAGCCGGCGGTCGATCTCACGCATCACCGCTTCGCGCAGACGGAGTAGTCCGCGCCATGCGCGGAACTCCTCCGGGCTGAATGCATCGGGCTCCGGCAGCTCCTCGAGCCAGTGCGACGGATCGTGAGAGTTGTTTGACACTGTGAAGTAAATCGGCGATACTTTACTTGCGAGTGCGAAATATATCGGCCGACCGTTCGGCACATCAAAGGAGACGACCATGGCATCCCTAGCTGCCAAAGTGCTGGAACCACGCGACGGGCTACGACTCCAGTCAGGCCCGGGACGAGACCTCATCTTCAAGGTCACCGGCGAGGACACCGGCGGGGCCTTCGACTACTTCATCGTCGAGGTCGCTCCGAAGGGCGGGCCTCCGCTGCACGTCCACCACAAGCAGGAGGAGACTATTCACGCTCTCACGGGGCGTTACAAGATCCAAATCGGCGACGAGACGTTCCACATCGAGGAAGGCGGCTTCGCCTATCTCCCGTCGGGCGTCCCGCACGCATTCCTCAACCTGACGGACGACACGGGCGAGATCGTCGTGGTCTACACCCCCGGCGGTGGCCACAAGTTCTACGAGGAGCTCGGCCCGCTCACGCGGAGCGGGACACCGGACCGCGCAACCGTGGCAGCGGTGTTCGAGAAGTACGACATGACGCTGCTCGGGCCGCCGCTAACGGCCGACTGACGGCTATCGGAACACGATGCGCCTGAATGCGAGAAGCTGCATCGTCGCTGGCCACTTCATCGACTGGGGCGTTGCGATTGCCCCGACGCGTATTAGACGCCCTCGATCGCTGCCAGTCGTCCTGAGCGGATCGCGTCGGTGAATGCGCGGTAGTCCCGTTCGTTTTGATCGGCGTAGCGCTCGGAGAAGTCGGTGACGGATCGGTCGAACTCGTCTCCCTTTCCGAGGTAGGCGGCGATTGCGATCGGGTCTCCCGAGCGCGCATGCGCGCGCGCGAGTGTCCAACCGCACTGTTGTGCGTAGAACGCGAGGGTGCTTGGAGTCAGCACTTCGACCGTGGCTGAGCCCTTCATGTCCCGGAGCTGGCGCCAGTACAGGTAGCGGTTGGCTTGTTCCCCCTTTGTCCAGCCGAGGTAGATGTCGCTCGCGGCTTGCATCATCCGCTGTCCCTGCACGACGCGCTCGCCGGGCTGCTTGTAACGGCTCTTCGGCAGATGATCTTCAAGCACCGAGGCTGTCGCCTCCTTGACCTGGAGGAAGAGTGGATCGTTCTCGTCGCGTCCCTGGAGCAAGACGATGAATGCACGTGTGCCGACGCTGCCGACGCCGACGACTTTGCGTGCCACGTCGATGACCTGGAACCGCTCTAGTAAGTGGCGCCGGTCGTCCTGCAACGTGGCGCGGTAGGCGCGGAACTGCTCGTGGATTGCGTGCTGCATCTCGTCAGCGGACATTCCGTACGTCGGCGTGCAGGTCGCGTGCCGGGACGACGATGGGCGGCTGGCTGCGGATCCTGTACCGGCCGTCCACCAGCTCACCGAGCTTGGACAGCGCCTGCAGGCTGTCGCGTGTGCGAGCCTTCTCGGCGGCCTTCTTCGCCCTCTTGGCCTCCTCCTTCGTCGCCTTCTTCTGCGACTTGTCCTGAGGCGGCGCCGACGAGCGTGTCGATCGCTGCCATCAACGACTGCTCGGACAGGTGCGCGTACCAGATGTCCATCGTGGACATCTCGGCGAACTCGGCCATCGCCGCCCGGTAGGAGCTCACCGAAGCGAGGGTGGCGTCGTGCGCGTCGGACTTGCTGAAGCCGTTGTTGCGTGCCGCGATCGTGAAGCTCGCCGACATGCGCTTGACGTCGTACTCGAACGGGCCGGGCAGCGTCTCGTCGAAGTCGTTCAGGTCGAAGAGCAGCTGCCGCTCGGGCGAGGCGAACACGCCGAAGTTCGACAGGTGGGCATCGCCGCAGAGCTGGACGGTGAGGCCCGCGGTGGGCGTGTCGGCGAGGTCGGCAGCCATGATCTTGGCCGCGCCCCGGTAGAACGTGAACGGAGAAACCATCATCCGACCGTGTCGGACCGGCACCAGGTCAGGCTCACGGGTCGCGTTTTGCTCCTCGAGCAGTACGACAGGATCGGCGCGGTCCGCAGCGGGCTTCCAGCTCGCATGGCTCGACGGAGGTGTCGCCTTCCTCAGGCGCTTTCCCTCTGCTCGACGGTCGTCGATGCTCGGGTGCTCGATCTTGCTCGGGCTCATGAGTTCGTCCTCGTTTGCGGTCGAACCGCCTTTCAGGTTCCTTCGGCGACTAGAAGATGGTGCAACACTGACGATCAACGCAAGCGCTTACATCAGGGAGTTCACGGATCACTGGGTCTGAGAAACGAGCGGTCGCCTCTTCTTGCGCCTTGCGCGTCCTGGGTCTAGCGTGCGTACCGCTGACGCCTGAGCGTCATTAACGAGAGGAGCGGGCTCATGCCGGACGTAGGGATCGACCGCGCGAGACTTCCGATCCGGCGGCCACCGTTCGCGGGCACTGCGAAGCGGACGCTCGCCGACTCATCGCCCGACTGGAGCCAGGCGAGCCACGTTCAGCCGCCCGACGGTGCGCCGAATGTGCTCCTCGTCCTGATCGACGACGCCGGCTTCGGAAACCCGAGCACGTTCGGCGGTCCGATCCAGACTCCGAACTACACTCGGCTCGCAGACAACGGGCTGCGCTACAACCGGTTCCACGTCACAGCGCTCTGCTCGCCAACCAGGGCGGCTCTGCTGACCGGCCGCAACCACCATCGGGTCGGCTTCGGCATGGTGGGCGAGTTCTCCGGACCGTTCCCGGGATACAACGCGACCATCCCGCACGATTGCGCGCCGTTTCCGCGCATGCTCCAGGAGAACGGCTACCTGACGGGAGGGTTTGGGAAGTGGCATCTGACCCCGGACAACCAGCAAGGGTTCTCGGGGCCGTTCGACCGTTGGCCGACACGGCTCGGGTTCGACTACTTCTGGGGTTTCCTCGGTGGTGAGGCGGGCCAGTACGACCCGCTGATCGCCGAGAACAACAAGATCATCGGCGTCCCCGAGGCCAAGGACGACGATCAGTACTACTTCCAGGACGACCTCGCCGAGAAGACGATCGACTGGCTCCACCGGGTCCGCTCCGAGAAGCCGAAGACCCCCTGGTTCGCCTACGTCGCGACAGGCTGCAGCCACGCTCCGCACCACGTGCCGCGCAAGTGGTCGGACAAGTACCGCGGTGCATTCGACAAGGGGTGGGACGTGATGCGCGAGGAGACGTTCGCGCGACAGAAGGCGCTCGGTGTTGTCCCTGCCGACGCAGAACTGTCGCCGCGCAACGACGCGTTCCCGACCTGGGACTCGCTCGACGAAACGCACAAGCGCCTCTACGCCCGCCAGATGGAGGTCTACGCAGGCTACTCGGAGAACGCCGACTGGAACATCGGCCGGATCATCGACGCGATCGACGAGATGGGCGAACTCGAGAACACCGTCATCATGTGGATCTGGGGCGACAACGGCGCGAGCATGGAAGGCACCCTCACGGGCACCTTCAACGAGCTGACGACGCTGAACGGGATCCCGCTCACCCCTGAGCAGCAGATGGGGCTCCTCTTCAAGCACGGCGGCCTCGAAGCTTGGGGCGACGAGCAGCTCGCACCGCATTACGCAGCCGGATGGGCCTGGGCCGGCAATGCCCCGTTCGACTGGGGCAAGCAGGTCGCCTCGCATCTCGGCGGCACACGGAACCCGATGGTCGTGCACTGGCCGAACGGCATCGGCGACGCCGGCGCGGTTCGCGGCCACTACACCCACGTGACCGACGTCGGCGCGACGATCCTCGACCTCGCCGGGATCCCCATGCCCGACTCGATCGACGGCATCGAGCAACAGCCGTTCGACGGCGCCACCTTCGCTGACTCGTTCGCGGACGCTGCCGCGCCGGAGCGCCACACGCAGCAGTACTACGAGATTCTGGGAAACAGGGGGATGTACAAGGACGGCTGGTTGCTCGCCCAGCGACTGCAGCGGATCCCGTGGGATCTCGACCCGGAAAAACTGCGCACGTTCGGCCCCGGCTGGAATCCCGATGACGAGCCGGTAGAGCTCTACTACCTGCCCGACGACTTCACGCAGTCGAAGAACATCGCGGCCGACCATCCAGAGAAGGTGAAGGAACTCAGCGACCTCTTCTGGGCGGAAGCCGAGGCCAACAACGTCTTGCCGCTGCTCGGCGGACTCACGTCTTTCTTCGGCATGGTGCCGCCGCTCCCCGAAGACACGAAGTTCGTCTATCGCGGCGACATCCAGAACATCCCCAGCGGGATGATCCCGAGGATCTACAACCACTCGTACACGATCAGCGCCGACCTCATCATCCCCGAAGGCGGAGCAGAGGGCGTGATCGTCGCGGAAGCCGACCACCTCGGCGGGTTCGCGCTCTTCGTGCAGGACGGGAAGCTCAAGCACACGTACTCGATGCTCGGGGTGCTCGAGTACACCCAGGCTGCCGAGCAACCGCTGCCTTCCGGCGAAGTCAACGTGGAGCTCGTCTTCACGGCGGACGCTCCGAAGCCGGCGACCGGCGGCGAGGTGACGCTGCTCGTAAACGGTGCGCCCGTCGCGAGCGGGCGGATGGAGCACACCGTGCCCGGCCGCTTCTCCGGCTACTCCGGAATGGACATCGGGCGCGACAATGGTCTCGTCGTCGATCGCAGCTATGCCGACAAGGCACCGTTTGCCTTCACTGGCGAGATCAAGCAGGTCGTCTTCGACGTCGCCCCGCACCTGAGCGAGGAGGACCGGCAGGCATTGCACGAGCACGCGCAGCAGGCGCTCGCCGCCCACGCTGCGAGTGCATAGGGAACTCGACCGGCGTGACGGCGCGCGTTGCCGTCACGCCTCGGAAAGGGAGTGCACATGACTGACGAGACGCTCGACGTACTGATCGCGCTCTACCTCTTCGAGGACCTCGGGAGGAAGGACTACGACGCGGTCATGGATCTCGTCGAGGAGAAGGCGATCACGGTCCAGGGCGTGGTGCTCGCCAGGAAGGACGAGCACGGCGAGATGCAGGTGGTCGAAGCCGGTGATCACGCGGTGCGCAAGGGCGCCACGATGCTCGGGGGCGCAGGTCTCGTCGTCGGCCTCTTCGCACCCCCACTGCTCGCAGCCACGGCTGTGGGCGCGGGTATCGGCGCTGTCGCCGGCAAGTTCGCCAAGCACCGGGTCGAGAGCGGGATCGCGGAGAAGTTCGACGACGTGCTGCCCGTCGGCTCGGCCGCGCTGATCGCCATCTACGACTCGGGCGACGCCGACAAGGTGCAGCAGGCGATCCCGAACACGATCAGGAGCTCGGTGGCGCAGATCGACGATCACAAGGCCAAGGAGCTGAAGGCAGGCCTCGAAGAGGCTTCCGCCGGCCTGAGCGGCTGATCCCGGTGCCGGGAGACGCGAGAGACCGCGGCGCCGTCGTCGTCACCGGCGCGTCCACCGGCATCGGCGCCGCGACGGCGCTCCATCTAGCGGAGCAGGGCTTCCGCGTCTTCGCCGGCGTTCGCCGCGAGATCGACGGGGATGTGTTGCAAGCGCAGTCTCCGGAGAAGCTGACGCCGCTTCACATCGACGTCACGGACGACGCGACGATCTCGACGGCCGTGGCCACGGTGACGAATACGGTCGGAGATCGCGGCCTGGCCGGCCTCGTCAACAACGCCGGTATCGCCAAGCCGGCGCCGATCGAGTTCCAGCCCATGGCCGACTTCCGAATGCAGCTGGAGGTCAACCTGTTCGGTCCCGTTGCCATGACCCAGGCGTTCTTACCGCTGATTCGTAGCGGCCGCGGGCGAATCGTCAACGTCGGTTCGATCGGCGGGCTTCTCGTCCTGCCGCTGAACGGCGCGTACAGCGCATCGAAGTTCGGGATACGGGCCGTTACCGACGCGTTGCGACTCGAGCTTCGCCAGTGGAACATCCACGTGTCGCTGATCGAAGTCGCACCGGTCGAGTCCGCGATCTTCGGGAAGACGTACGCAGAGCTGGACGGGCTCGAGAAGACGCTCGGTGAGACCGGGTACCGGCTGTACGAGCAGCAGATCTCCGCGGTCCGAACGGCCACCGAGAAGGCGGAGGCGGATGCGGATCCACCCCTCGTGGTCGCGAAGGCCATTGTGGACGCGCTGACGTCGGACGAGCCCAAGACGAGGTACCTGGCCGGCCACGGCGGGAACGAGGTCGCGGTCGTCGCGGCGCTCCCCGACCGGGTGAGGGATCGAGCGCTCGCCCACGAGCTCGGGCTCCCCGAGCCGGAGTAGCCCGCCGGGCTCGGCGTCAGCCCTCTGCGACCGCGGCGGCGGGCCCGAATACCTGGTCGGCCACGCTGTCGACGAAGGTCCGCGCCTGCTGTTCGAAGTCTGGCCTGAGGTTGGGCGGGTACATCTTCAGCCCCAAGACGCGCTCTTGGGGCTCGCCGTGCTTCATATACCCGAGCCACGCGAGCATCGACTTGACCTGACCGCCCGCACAGACGAAGTGGGTCTCGTCGATCCACCGCCCGCCGTTTGCCTCGCCGAGCTTCTTCTGCTGCCCGAGGTTGATGCTGTAGTAGCGGCGGGAGACCGACGCGCATGCAAAGGGCTTCCCGCTCATCACCGTTTTCGCCTCGGGCGACTCGAGATACGAGCGGATCGGCATGCTCGTCTGGAACCACCAGGTGGGAGACGCGAGCACCACCAGGTCGTAGTCGCCCGTCTGAGCCTCCGGCGGAATGCGGATCTCGCCGGTCTTGTGGCGGAGCTGCGCCGGAAGAATCGACGCAATCTGCGGGATGGGGCGCTTCATCGGGAACTGCGAGAGCTTCGGCACCCAGCGTTCGTCGGTGAACTCGATGAGCGCTTTCGCGACGTCGCAGCCCCGCGCCTCGAGTGCCTGTGCCATCGCCTCCGCGACCCGACCGACCTGTTGGGTGAGCGTGAAGTACACGACCAGCACCTTCGGTCTGCTCGCAGCGCTCAATGGTGACTCCCGCCGCCCGCGCTCGAGCCGCCCGGTGCTCATGGATGCGGCGCGTTGGCGGCGGGAGGCAACTCCATCGATGCGCGTAACTGAAGGAGCGGAGTGTCCGGGATCGTGATGAGCCCGCGCGCAGGCCGGTCGAGGTCGAAGGTGACGAAGAGAAGCAAGGTGAGAAGGGCGGCGGCCAGTAGCACCGTTAGAACGCCGCGCGAGAGAACGGCCAGGTAGAGCGCCAGAAGAAAAAGCGCTGTCGCAGCGCCGATGACCTGGGTCCAGAGGATCGGGGCCGGGACGCGGTTGTTCAGCGCGGACACTCGGGTCGTCTGCATGTCGATCATGTCGTTCAGGCTCTCGACGTAGAGGCGCGGCGCCGACTGGGTCGGCTGAGTGTCCAGCGCCTCGCCCGCCAGACGCCAGAGTTGGCGTTGCAGCGCGGACTCGGCCGCGACCGCGCTCTTCTCGGCTGAGCTCCCGGGTACGGACGTCGACAGTCGAAGGCTCGCATCCGTGTAGCGGACGTAGAGGGGCAGAGACTCGTTCCGTACCGGCTCGCGCAAGGTCTGCGCTCGGAGATAGGCGGTTCCGATCGAGTTGGCGTCGTCGACGAGCGCAGCCCGCCTGGCCTCGTAGCGGGTGACGGCCATCGCCAGCCCGAACGCGAGAATCAGCGCGACCAGCGTGAGGAGCGCACCCTGGACGACGCCGAACGGCTCACGCAACGTCTCCGAGTGATGCCGTAGAGACCGTCCCACGACCAGTCCGAGGATCGTCGCGCCGACCAAGATGCCCGCAAGCAGGAACGCCAATTCCCAGCTGTTAAGCGAAAAGAACACTCTCTCCTCATCGAGTCGGGAATCCGCAGCCTAGCCCGACCCGGGGTGCACTCAATTCATGGGGCTAAACACCACTGTGCACTTCTCGGATGCGCGATGGCGTCGCCCGCCGTTCCTCGCGCTGGTGCTTTCAAGAACCAGCCCCCGCTTCTATGCGCTTGAGGCGCCGTTTCGGCGCCCCAAGTCGTGCCAGGTGATCGGTACACCTGTTGAACCGATCACTGGATCTCGCGTTCAGATTCTCCTGCGACGCCGCCCCGGTGTGACCGCGGCTGCGACCACTGCGGTCTTTGCTACCGGTGATGGGCCCGGTGTGACGGCTGCTGCGACCACAGCGGTCTTCGCTACCGGCGCAGCGGTAACGCCTCGTCCTGCGCGTGCTGATCTGGGTGGCATTTGAGTCTCCTTCGGTTGCAGTTGCTTTTTTCACGGACCTCGATGGAGGTGCTGATCGCCTGTGGCTTACGTTCGCCGCCAGGGCGGGCCCCGCCTCCGGTCAAGCCATAGCAGCCCCCCCGATGCCCTTCGTCCGATCGCTCACCATGTAGGCGACGATCAGGGCGGCAGGGAAGAAGACGATGCTGAAGAGGAAGTAGCCGAAGAAGCTGTGTCCCTTACGCGCGGCCACACGCGCAGGCCAGAATGCAAGCGCGATCCAGATGAACAGCGCCAGGGTCGTCCAGAGCCAGACGCCGTTCGCAGCAACCAACATCTCGCACCTCCTTGGTTGGGGACGGCGAGGACGCCGACCCTCTAATGCCGAGAGCGTATTGCCGCCGGGATCCGCGTCCGTCGTGGCGGACACTGATCTGATTGCCCGCAAGTACTGAGAGAGGACCGCCGGGAGTCACCCACGGTCGCGCCACTGGTTCGTGCCCAGTACCGCCCATTCACGCGTTGTCTGCCTCACGGCCCGGAGTCGTTACCGGCCGACTTGTCGGCGTTGAGAGTCCAGTGCCTGGTCGATGTCCGCGATCAGGTCAGCGACGTCCTCCTGGCCGCAGGCGAGGCGTATGAGGCCCGGGTGGAGGCCTGCGGCAGCGAGCTCCTGGTCGGTAAGAACGGCCCGCCACATGGAGGCCGGGTGCACCGCAAGACTCTCCACGCTCCCGAGGCTCGCCGACAGCTGGAAAAGCTCGAGCTGTTCTATCGTGTGCGCCGCGGCGTCGAAGCCTCCCCGTAGCTCGACGCTCAGCACCCCGCCGAACCCGCTCATTTGCCGTGCAGCGACGGCGTGCGACACATGCGCCTTCAACCCCGGGTAGTGGACAGCGTGGATCTCAGGGCGCCGGCTGAGGTGTTCGGCGACGGCGGCTGCGTTGGAGTTGTGACGCTCGACGCGTAGATGCAGCGTGCGAATCCCACGCATGGCGAGCCAGGCGTCGAATGGGCCGAGTACCGCCCCGACCGTAAGAGAGGCGTTCCAGACCGCCTCGATCATGTCCTTCGGGCCCACGATCACGCCGGCCGACGTGTCCGAGTGACCGGCCAGATACTTCGTCGCGCTATGCCAGATCAGGTCGATACCGAGTTCGAGCGGCCGCTGGTTGACCGGCGTGGCGAAGGTGTTGTCGGCGAGCGTGACGATTCCGCGCGCGCGGGCGATCTCCGCGACCGCCGCGAGGTCGGTGATCTCCAGCCGCGGATTGCTCGGCGACTCGATCAGGAACACTCGCGTCGCCGGAGTGATTGCCTGCTCCCAGGCGGCGACCTCGGACTGGTCGACAAGGGTGTACGCCACGCCCAGACGCGGCAGGAGCTTCTGGACGAGGCTCAAGGAACCGCCGTACATGCTGTGCTGCGCGACTACGTGATCGCCGTTCTGCAGCAGCGCAAGCACAGCGGTCGTGAGCGCACCCATCCCGGAGGCGAACACGAGGCCGGCTTCGGCGCCCTCGAGCGTCGCGACAGCGTCGGCCAACTCGACATGGTTGGGGTTTCCATGACGGGTATAGAAGTCCGGGGCCCCAACCTCCACCGCGACGCGGGCAAGGTCGGCCGCGGAAGGTGCGACGAACGTCGTCGTCTGGAAGATCGGCGAGGAGACCGGGCGCGCCGTCGACGACGCACGCTTGGTATGGATGGCCGTCGTCACCGACGCCCGTCGAGGATCAGTCATGGCCCGGAGTATGCGCGCACAGCTCAGACGGTGCCACAAATCGAGCGAAATCTCTCGACTAGCGCAGTAAAGTTGCAGACTTGGCTCGTTTCATGCAAGTATTCGCGGATAATGGAAGTCCTCGATGCGGCCGATCGCGTGCTTCTCGATCTCCTACGGTCGAACGGCCGCGCGACCATCGCTGAGATGGCGAGCGCGACCGGACTCTCGGCCTCGGCCTGCTCGAGGCGGGTGCGACGGCTCGAGGACCGCGCCGTCATTCGCGGTTACCGGGCGATCATTGACCCAAAGGCCGAGGGCCGCAATCTCACCGCCTTCGTAGCAGTGCGCCTCGTCCGGCATCAACGCGAGCACGTGCAACGCTTCCAAGACGGTGCCCGGAAGGTTCCCGAGATCGTCGAATGCCATCACGTTACCGGCACCTTCGACTACCTCCTCCGCGTCGAAGTCCCAGACCTCCCCGCATACGAACGCTTCCATGCCGATCGGCTGGCCGCACTGCACAACGTCGGCCAACTCGTGACGTACATCTCGATGACCGACTTTGCCGACGCCTGAGATGACCAAGGTTCGGGCGGGTTTGAAAGCTGCCCAGTTAGGACCACTACAAGAAGGCCCGCTTAGCTGACCACTGCGTCGGCGTATGGCAGTAAACCCAAGCCAACCGAATTTGCGATCCTCGTCAAAGTGGTCGGGCCGAACGCGGCAGCAGCTTGAGCAAGACTCTCGATAGAAGTAGCGCTCCGAGCGAGAGATTCATCCTCGCGCGAACACCTGACCAGATCTTGGCGGGGGTAGGGTCTGAGCGGAATGGGGCGCAAGGCCGAGAGACAAATGCAGGTGCTCTTCTACACCTCGCAGGAAGTGGCTCGGGAGACTTTCGCCAGCGTGCAGCGACTTTCCAAAGAGCGTCGATTAGACCCGCAGATGCTTCTGCGCACCACCTTTCAGGGGCTACAGGGGATGGGATGGGGGTCTCTCGGCACGAGTCCGGCCGCGAAGTCGCCGAAGCGCCAAAAGCGAGCCGAGAAGCGTTCGTAGGCGGGTCTTCGACGAATCTCTCGGCTACGAATGCGCGACGCCGGCGTAACGCGACTTCAATAGATAGACAGCGACTCGTCCTTCGCGGATACAGACTGCGGCTTTCCCGCGCGCGCCTCAGTGCGCGACCCGATGCGCCCACCCGATCGGCGAGGGATGCTGGCGGTGTCACGGCATAACGTACGCGTTGCGCCGGCTCAGAGCGGGCCTCGTGACGACTGGGACGTGAGCGGATCCGGCGCTCGCGTGAGAAGGGAGGGACAATGACTGTCGCCCCAACATCAGTTCACCCCGGACGAGAACAGCACCGCTCTCGGTGGGCACTGGTCGTGATCCTGGCCTTTCTCCTCGGGGGACTTGCGGTTGCGCTGCTCTATCGCTTCGACGTGTTCGGGGGGTCGTCCAACTCGAGCGCCGAGGGATCCGGCGTGCCCGCGACGCAGTCCCGTGATGTGGCCGCGTTCAACAGTGTCGAGCTCGCAGGGAGCAACAACGTCGTGATTCGCGTCGGCGAAAAGCAGTCCGTCGTCGTGAGGGCCGATGACAACCTCATCGACCGCGTCACGACCGAGGTGCAGTCGGGCAAGCTCGTCATCGCGAACACGTCTCGGCGGCTTGACGACGAAGAGCCCGATGAATGTCGAGGTCAATGTCCCGACGCTCAATGCGTTGAGCGCTCAGCGGCAGCGGCAACATCGTCGTCAACGGCATCGAGACGGACAGCCTCGATGTGACCTTGCCAGGCAGTGGCACGCTCACCGCAAGCGGAACCGCGACGCGGCTCGATGTCACGGTTAGTGGCTCTGGAGCCGTCCAGTTCACACGGCTCGTCGCGAAAAACGTGCGGGCAGTCGTGAGCGGTTCGGGAAGCATCTTCACCACGGCGACTCAGAGTCTCGATGGCTCCGTATCCGGATCTGGCGCGATCCTCTACGTGGGCAATCCGCAGGACGTAACGAAGAGTGTCACCGGGACCGGCGTGATCACCGGGAGCTAGTGAGACAGAACGAAGCGTGAAAAGATGCCCTTGCGCGACTGCGCGGTCCGCGATCCCGCGGGCGACCTGACCCACATCCAGGAGCTTCGCAATGGCTGAGAGGAAATCCGCAAAGCAGGGCACGAAGAAGTCCGCTACGAGCACCACAGGCAAGGCGTCCCAGGGATTCACGGACGCGGAACGAGCCGCGATGAAGGAGCGCGCCCGGGAGCTGAAGGCGGAAGCACGCGCGGACAGGGACAAGGCGGCAGGAGAACGCGACGTGCTCGCGGCGATCGCCGCGATGCCGGAACCGGATCGCGCCATGGCGAAGCGGCTCCATGCGATCATCGAAGCCAGCGCGCCGGCCCTCTGGCCGAAGACCTGGTACGGGATGCCCGCGTACGCCAAGGACGGCAAGGTCGTCTGCTTCTTCCAGAGCGCGGACAAGTTCAAGGCGAGGTACGCCACGCTTGGCTTCAGCGACACGGCGAACCTCGACGAAGGCGCCATGTGGCCGACCGCCTTCGCGCTGAAGAAGTTGACCGCCGCCGAAGAGGCAAGGATCGCGCGCGCTCGTGAAGAAAGCGGTGAGCTGAGGACTGCACTGGCCACTGGGCCCGTCCTAGAGCATGGCGGGGCGGCGCGATTTGTGGTTCAGGCCGCCGCGACCGTAGAGTTGCGAGACCGACCGGGAGGCACCGTGACGGGAAGACTGAAGGCGTTCTTCGCGAAGCGCAGTGCGCAGCGGCAGAAGCGAATCGACGAGGAGTACACGACGATGACGGCCGGCGAGCGCGAGGAGGCCGAAGCGGGGAGCCACGGCGGCGCGGCCGGCGGAGCCGACGTGTACGACGAGCGCGAGGCCGAGCACGATGAGGACGCCTGGGAGGGCAGGCCGCCTCGGGAGATGTAGCTCGTCACCAACGCCCGCGACGCTCCCCGCGCTCTCACGGTGGCCACCGACGGGACTTCGAAGCGCGCCGAGAGCAAGCAGCTTCTCGTAGAACCCACGCGGGTTCGCCGGAAGGCGAGTAGGATGTCGTAACTGGCCCTGTGTGCCAGAACCCCGGCCGAAGCCTCAGTGACGTCAACGCGTGTCGCGCGCGAGACGAGGGACTTCGGCAAACAGAGTTCGACTCGCAGGGCCCGTTTTCTTGCGCGTCTTCTCTCGGGCGGTCTGCGTCGAGCGTCGCGCTCAGGAGTCGCCGCCGAGCGGGAACGGTCAGTAGTTGCCGCCGCATCGTGCGTGCCGTCCCCCGATGCCCGGTGCCGCTATGCGTGCGAGCATTGAAATCGAACCAAGAAACCAAGCACCAAATAGGAGATGAGATTAGATGCTTACTTATGTCGCACTCATCAAGCTCACGCCGGAAGGCATGGAGAACCTCCCGAAGGCTCCTGAGTACCTCGAGAAGATCAAGACGATCATCGAGGAGGAGCACGGTGTTCTCGACAAGACGTACGCGATCATGGGTCCGTGGGACTTCTTCGCGCTTGTCAGGTATCCCGACACCGAGACCGCGTTCCGCGTGCTCGCGAAGATCGGGCTGCTCGAGGTCGTCCACACCGAGACCTATCCCGCAGAGGAAGTCAACGTCTTCCTGAAGGCGCTGGTCTAGTCCACCGCGCATTCCCTGGGCGCTGCCCCGGGCGCACAACCGCCCCAGCAGTTCCCAGGGTCTCGGGTCCAACGACTCGTGGCACCACTGGCGTAAGACGAAGGGCGTTCGGCCATGACTACCTAGGCATGAACACCAAACTCGCACCACCTCAGACCCTTCCCTTCGAGCTCGGCGAGCCGGCTTCGTTCGCCGGCCTTGCTCTCATCCCGCTCTTCCCGACTGACGAGCCGCGGCTCGAGTACGTCGGCCTCGACGAGGCCGTCGCGCGCGGGCTCGCCGTCACCGAAATCAGCGACGGCGGCTCGGTCGGGACGCTCTTCGTCTCGAACCCGCTCGACGTGAACGTCCTGCTCTACGACGGCGAGGAGCTCGTCGGCGCGAAGCAGAACCGCATCCTCGACCGGCCCGTCCTGGTTCAGGCGCAGTCGAAGGTGCCCGTGCCGGTGACCTGCGTCGAGCGCGGCCGCTGGCACTACCGCTCCGCGCGGTTCGCGCCTGCCCCACGGGCCGCGTACCCGTCGCTTCGTCGCGCTCGCGAGATGGGCGGCCAGTCCGCCGCCTGGGCCGAAGTCTCTGCGAAGTCGCTTCGGATGGACGCGTTCTCGCCGACCGACGCGTCGGAGGAGATGTACGTCCGCCGCGCGCCGGCGCTCGAGGCGTACCTCGCGAAGCTGCCGCGTCGCGACGGCCAGTGCGGCTCGATCGTCTGCGTCGCCGGCCGCGTCGTCTGTGTCGACTACGTGTCGCGCTCGGACGTCTACGCGGGCCTCTACGCGAAGCTGCTGCGCGGCTACGCGCTCGACGCGATCGAGAACCCGGTCGACGCGCCGGTGCCGATGGAGTTCGCCGAGCGCCTGCTCGGGCGGATCGCGCGCGCGCCGCGCCAGCCTGCGGAGCTCGTCGGCCTCGGCCAGTCCTCGCGGCTCGCCTCGCCGCGGCGTCAGCGGCACCGAGCTTCGCCTCGGCGACGAGCTCGTCGCGCTGGCCGCGTTCCCGAGCGCCGTCGCGGCCTGACAGGCTCGGTAGGAGGCCTAGACTCGCGCGTCAAGAACAGCCACGCCGTACTTGGCGAACTCACCGTCGTGCGCGACGAGCGTCAGGTTCTCGGCCATCGCCTGCGCGACCAGCATCCGCCCGCCTGAAACGTGGCGATCTCGCGTGCTCGGTGCCTCGCCTACCTGGTCGCGAGCCCGCGTTTGCTCGAGGTGAACTGCACGACGATCGACCAGATGCGCCTTGCGAACGCGCTCTGCCTCTTCGTCGAGCTCGCCGAGGCCCGCTGATGATCCTGGTCCGGCTGCTCTACATCCTGTTCATCGGCATCCCGCTCTGCCTGATCTGCATGACGATCGGGGTGCTGTTCTGCCTGACGATCCTCGGCATCCCGATCGGGCTGCACGTTCTTCGCGCTCGGTTTCAAGCTCCTCGGCTAGAACAACTTCCCGGATCTGGATTCATCTCGCCCGGTAGTGTCGAGGCGATCCTGATGAGACCAGCAGCCAATCCCCAGCGCCGGACGATCGGCACGTGACGTACGTCTTCGACTTCGAAGAGCCGTGCGACGGTGGGCGTGAGCTCCTCGGCGGCAAGGGGGTCGGCCTCGCTGAGATGACCCAGCTGGGCGTCCGCGTTCCGGCCGGCTTCACGATCACCACCGACGCGTGCCGCGCGTTCATGCTCACCCAAGAGCTTCCGGACGGGCTCGAGGCGGAAGTCGTCGAGCACGTCGAGCGGCTCGAGGCGAAGACCGGGAAGGCGGTTCGGCTCCGACGACGATCCGCTGCTCGTGTCGGTGCGGTCGGGCGCCGCGATCTCGATGCCCGGGATGATGGACACGATCCTCAACCTGGGCCTGAACGACGAGGCCGTCGAGGGTCTGGCGGCCCACACCGGTAACGCGCGTTTCGCGTTCGACTCGTACCGGCGGCTGATCCAGATGTACGGCGGGGTCGTCGACGGCATCGACGGTCACCTCTTCGAGACGGCGCTGACGGAGCTGAAGGCCTCCCGCGAAGTCGAGCTCGACACGGATCTGACCGTCGACGACCTGCGGGCGCTCGTCGCGACGTTCAAGCAGATCTACGCGGTCGCAACCGGCGGCGGCTTTCCGGCCGATGCGCGGGCGCAATTGCTGCGGGCTGTGAGCGCCGTGTTCCACAGCTGGCTGAACCCGCGCGCGCAGGTCTACCGTCACCTCAACGAGATTCCCGACGACATCGGCACGGCGGTCAACGTCGTCCAGATGGTGTTCGGCAACAAGGGCGACCGCTCGGGCACGGGTGTCGCGTTCACGCGCGACCCGTCGACCGGCGAGCGCGGCGTCTACGGGGAGTTCCTCCCGAATGCGCAGGGCGAGGACGTCGTCGCGGGAATCCGGACACCCGAACCGCTCCAGGCGATGGCGGCGGCGTTCCCCGTCGCGTTCGAGTTGCTGATCGAGACGATGGACCGGCTCGAACGGCACTACCGCGACATGCAGGACGTCGAGTTCACCGTCGAAGACGAAGAGCTCTTCATGCTCCAGACGCGCTCTGCGAAGCGAACCGCGCCGGCGGCGCTGAAGGCGGCGGTGGAGATGGTGCAGGAGGGCCTGATCTCGCGCGAGGAGGCGGTGGCCCGCATCGAGCCCGACTCGCTCGACCAGCTCCTGCATCCGATGATCGACCCGAAAGCCGTGCTCGATGTCGCCGCGCGGGGCCTCAACGCCTCGCCCGGCGCCGCGAGCGGCGGGATCGTCTTCGACGCGGCCACCGCGGTCGAGCGCGCCGAGAGCGGACGCGTGATCCTCGTCCGGTTCGAAACGACGCCGGACGACATCTCCGGGATGATCGCCGCCGAGGGGATCCTCACCGTGCACGGCGGCATGACCTCGCACGCCGCGGTGGTCGCCCGCGGCATGGGCAAGCCGTGTGTGGCCGGCTGCGAAGGGCTGGAGATCGATGCGGCGGCCAAGACGGCACGTCTCGGCGGCCACGTGCTGAGCGAGGGTGACGTGATCACGATCGACGGTGGCACGGGCCGCGTCTTCATCGGCGAGGTGCCGCTCGTCCCGTCGCAGCTGAACGAGGACCTCGAGACGATCCTCGGCTGGGCGGACGAGGTGCGGCGCCTGGGAGTGCGCGCGAACGCCGACACCCCCGAGGACGCGGCGCGCGCGCGCGAGTTCGGCGCCGAGGGGATCGGCCTGTGCCGGACCGAGCACATGTTCTTCGGCGCCGAGCGGCTGCCGGTCGTGCAGGAGATGATCCTCGCCGACACCGAGGAAGGCCGGCGCTCGGCGCTCGACCGGCTCCTGCCGATCCAGCAGGCCGACTTCGAGGGGATCTTCGAGGCGATGGCCGGGCTGCCGGTGACGGTCCGGCTGCTCGATCCGCCGCTGCACGAGTTCCTGCCCGCCGAGGCGGACGTGACCGACGAGCGGATGCGGTCGCGGATCCGCGCGCTTCGCGAGACGAATCCGATGCTGGGGATGCGTGGCTGCCGGCTCGGGATCATGTTCCCGGAGATCTACGAGATGCAAGTCCGGGCGATCGCGCGTGCGGCGCGCGCCGTAGGGGAGAGGACGGGGGCGGCGCCGCTCGTCGAGGTGATGCACCCGCTGGTTGCGTTCCGCGGGGAGCTGCGCCGGCTGCGCGCGCTGACCGAGTCGGTCTGGGCCGAGGAGGCGCCCGACGTCGCGCACCTGGTCGGGACGATGATCGAGGTGCCACGCGCCGCCGTGCGGGCGGGCGAGATCGCCACCGAGGCGGATTTCTTCTCGTTCGGGACGAACGACCTGACCCAGCTGGCGCTCGGGTTCTCGCGCGACGACGTCGAGGCGAAGTTCCTGTCGCAGTATCTCGCCGACGGCGTGATCGAGTCGAATCCGTTCGAGGTGCTCGACATCAACGGCGTGGGCGACCTGATGCGGATCGCCGCCGAGCGCGGCCGCGCAGCGCGGCCGGAGATCAAGCTCGGGATCTGCGGCGAGCACGGCGGCGAGCCGCGCGCGATCGCGTTCGCCGAGGAACTGGGCCTCGACTACGTCAGCTGCTCGCCGTTCCGCGTTCCACTCGCCCGGCTCGCCGCCGCCCAGGCGGTGCTGGCGAAAGCGGGCTCGTCCCAGTACGTCCCCGCCGGCGGGTAGGAGATCAGCCGGCCTTCACGCGCGCAGGGACGCGAGCAGTTCGGAGAGGTGGCCGTGTGCAAGGCAGACGACCGTGTCAGCCCCTCCGTAGTAGATCGTCAGGTGGTCGGCGGCACGATCGACGAGCGCCGCGCACGGGAAGACGACGTTCGGCACGTCGCCCACCTGCTCGTACTGCACCTGCGGAGACAGCAGATAGTCACTGCCACGCGCGACCACTCGCCACGGCTCGTCGAGGTCGAGGAACGCCGCCCCCATCGAGTAGACGAAGCCGTTGCAGGAGCGTCAGCACGCCGTGGTAGACGACGAGCCAGCCTTCCTCGGTCTCGATCGGCGTCGGGCCGGCTCCGATCTTCGTCGACTCCCAGGTGAGCGGCCGGGGCGCCATGACGTGTCGGTGCCGGCCCCAGTGGACGAGGTCCGGGCTCTCGGAGTAGAAGATCTCGCCGAAGGGCGTGTGCCCGTTGTCACTCGGGCGGCTGAGCATCGCGTACCGGTCTCCGATCCGGCGCGGAAAAAGCACGCCGTTCCGGTTGAACGGCAGGAACGCGTTCTCGAGCTGATGGAACGTCTCGAAGTCGTGCGTGTACCCGACCCCGATCGTCGGGCCGTGGTAGCCGTTGCACCAGGTGACGTAGTACCTGTCCTCGAGCCAGCGTCACGCGCGGGTCGTAGGCGTGCTCGAACGGCCCCGTCGGTCTCGCCGACGCGCTCGTCGCCGGCCTCGAACGCGATCGGATCCGCATCGATCGCCCAGTCGATCCCGTCGGCGCTCCGCCCGGCGTGGAGGTTCATCACCCGGCGCGTGTCGTCGACCCGGAAGACGCCCGCGAACCCGTTGCAGTACGGCACGACCGCGGAGTTGAAGATGCTGTTCGCCCGCGGAATGTGGTTGCGCGGGACGATCGGGTTGCGGCTCGACCGCCAGAGGACGTCGCTCGATCCGGCCGGGCGCTCCTCCCAGGGGATGCTCGTCATGCCGCTGCTGCTCCGCTCTCGTCGGTGAACGGCATGACGAAGTGGTCACCCTCGACCTCGACCAGCGTCCCGTCGCTCCCGGTGAGCGCCGACACGGCGCCGTCGCGCGCCGCTGGCGCCGTGGCCAGCTCGGCCTCGACGTCCTTCCACTTCTTGTGGAGCTGCGGGACCGACATCAGGAGCGTCTTCGTGTACGGGTGGAGCGGGTTCCCGAAGACGCGCTCGGTCGTGCCCATCTCGACCACGGCGCCGCGGCGCATGATCATCGTCCTGTCGCTGATGTAGTTGCCGAGCGAGAGGTCGTGGGTGATGAAGAGGATGCCGAGGCCGCGGGACTTGAGATCGCCGAGCAGGTTGAGGACGTCGATGCGGCTCGACGCGTCGAGCATGCTGATCACCTCGTCGGCGACGAGCAGACGGATGTCGAGAAGAAGCGCCCTCGCGATCAACATGCGCTGAAGCTGCCCGCCGCTGAGCTGGTGCGGGTACTTGTTCAGGACGTCTCCCGGGTTGAGGTTCACGGCCTCGAGCGATCGATCGAGCTTCGCCTGCCACTCCGACGCAGGTCGTCCCGTGGAAGTACTGGTTGCGGAGCATCGCGAACACCCGGTCCGCCTTGAAGATCGGGTTGTACGAGCTGAACGGGTCCTGAAAGACGCCCTGGACGTCGCCGTAGTAGGCCTTGAGCGCCCGGCCCTCGAGTGTCGAGACGTCCACGCCGTCGAACGTGACCTGGCCGCGTGTCGTCCGCACGAGCCGGAGGATCATCTTGCCGATCGTCGACTTGCCGCTTCCGCTCTCGCCGATCAGCGACACGACCTCGCCGGGGCCCACGCTGAAGGAGACGTCCCGGACGGCCAGCAGCTCGCCCGTTCCGAACGCGCCCGTCTTGTAGGCCTTGCAGCACGTGTCGAGCTCCAGCATCAGGCGACCGCCTTCCAGCACGCCGAGGCATGCGCGGGCTCGACGTCGACGAACGGCGGCTCGACCTTGCACGCATCGAACGCGAACGGGCAACGCGCCGAGAACCGGCAGCCTGTCGGCGGATCGATCAGCGACGGTGGACGTCCGGGAATGCCTTTCAGCCGCTTCTCGGCATACCGCACTCCAACCTCCGGAAGCGACGAGAGGAGGAGCTGCGTGTAGGGGTGCCTTGGGGAGTCGATGATCGTCTCGGCCGGCGCCTTCTCCGCAAGCTTGCCGGCGTACATGACGAGGATCGTGTCCGCGATCTGGTAGAGGACCGAGAGGTCGTGGGTGATCACGATCATGCTCTTGACGAAGCCGCGGTCGCGAAACTCCACGAGCAGCTCGGCCACGGCCCGCTGGGTCGAGACGTCGAGGGCGGAGGTGA
Organism: uncultured Actinomycetes bacterium; assembly: GCA_963815945.1. Classification (GTDB taxonomy): domain Bacteria; phylum Actinomycetota; class Thermoleophilia; order Gaiellales; family Gaiellaceae; genus PALSA-600. Next base: position 987,479 of record CAWFIN010000007.1, on the reverse strand, counting down.
CCTCGTCCGCGATCAGGAGCGACGGATCGAGGAGCGAGGAGAGGACCATCACGACGCGCTGCTTCATCCCTCCCGACAGCTCGATCGGATACCGGTCGAGCACGTCGTCGCGGCAGCCCGACGAGCTTGAGACGGCGCTTGAACTCTGGCAAGACCGCGTCGAGGTGAACGTGCCTCGAGGAGAGCAGCTCGGTCGCCATCGTGCCGATCCGGCGCGTCGGGTTCAGGGCGCTGAGCGCGTACTGCGGGATGATCGAGACCTCCTTGAACCGGAAGGCGTTCATCGCCGAGTCGTCCCGGATCGGGAGCTCTTTGCCGTCGAGCTCGACGCTGCCGGAGACGTAGCGCATGCGCGTGTCCATCCGGATCAGGCTCTTGCCGAGCGTCGACTTCCCGCAGCCGGACTCGCCGGCGAGCCCCATGATCTCGCCGTCCGCGATCTCGAACGTCGCCCCGTCCACGGCCTTCACGTCGCCGCGGAGCGACTGGTAGTAGACCGTCAGCGCGTCGACCTTGAGGCTCATCTGCTCCCTCAGCTTCGGGTTGAAGACCTCGTCGAGGCCGACGTTCATGACGTAGAGCCCGCCGACGATGAGGATGATCCCGACGCCCGGCGGGACGAACCACCACCAGAAGCCGAGCAGGAGGGCGCTTGCGAGGAACGAGTTGTTCATCATCAGCCCGAGCGACACCGACGTCGAGGGCCCGAGCCCGAGGAAGTCGAGCGACGCGCCGATCAGGATCGCGCCGCCGAAGAGCAGGATGAACATCATCAGCAGGTACGAGCTCATGTTCGGTGCGATCTCGCTCGTGATGATCTGGCGGCTGCTCCGTCCGCTGAGCCGCGCGATGTCGCACGAAGTCCCGGGTCTTCAGCGAGAACGTCTGCGCGCGCACCGCCCTCGCCGCCCAGGGCCACGAGGTGAGCCCGATCAGAATGGCCTCCGTCGCGTAGCTGTGCACGTTCAGGTACGCGGCGACGATGATCAGGATCGCGAGCGTCGGGATCACGAGCACGACGTTCGTGAGCATGTTGAGCAGGTCGTCGAGCCAGCCACCGCGGTAGCCGGCCGTGAACCCGACGGACGCGCCGAGCAGCCAGGCGATCCCGCCTCCGACGGCCCCGACCAGGAAGGCCGCGCGCAGCCCGTACACGAACTGCGTGAAGACGTCCTGACCGTACGACGTCGTTCCGAACCAATAGACGGACGAGGGTGGATGGTCGGTTGGCCCGTCGAACGCGAGCGGTTCGTGATCGGTCACCAGTGGGCCGAAGAGGGCCAGCGCGAGCAACGCGAGGACGAGGCCGCAGCCCAGAACGAATTTCCAGTTCCGAAGCGCGAAGTAGCGGAACTCCGAGCGTCGCGCCGGAGCGGGTGTGCCCGTGACGGTTCCCGTCGGGGTGACCGTCACAGGTGCTTCGAGCGCCGCTTCGCTGCCGGCGCCGGCGATCCCGATCTCCGGGCCCCGCCGGACATTCATCAGGCGCCTCCCTGCATGCCCACGCGCGTGCGCGGGTCGATGAAGACGTACGCGATGTCGATAACGAAGTTCGCGATCAGGACTCCGATGATGAGGAAGAGGAAGATCCCCTGGATCAGGAAGTAGTCACGGTTCTGGATCGCCGACAAGTGAGGCTGCCCAGGCCGGGATAGGAGAAGACGATCTCCACCACGATCGCACCGGCGACCACGGCGCCGAGCGCGAGCGCGAGTCCCGTGACCTGCGGCAGCAGCGCGTTTCGGTACGCGTACTTGCGCACGAGCTTGCGCGGCGCACCGAGCGCGGCGAGATAGTTCGAGTAGTCGGCTTCGAGTTCGTAGATGATCATGTTCCTCATCCCGATCGCCCAGCCCCCGACGGCGACGAAGAAGAGCGCGCAGAACGGCAGGAACCAGTGGTAGAGGAAGCTCTGCGCGAACTCGAGCGTCCAGGCGGGCTGCAGCGCGAGGCTGTACGCGCCGAGACCGGGAACCAGGCCAGGGTGCTGCCGAACACCCACACGAGCACGATGCCGAGCCACATCTGCGGCGTCGCCGTGAGCGTGTACGCCATCGGCAGCACGGTGTTGTCGAGCTTCTTCCTGCGCGCGGCGAGCGCGCCGATCTTGTTCCCCGCCCAGAAGCTCAGCACGACAGCGGGTACGAGGAGCGCGATCGTGTACGGCAGCGCGCCCATGATCAGGTCCGAAACCGGTGTCGGGAAGGACGCGATGCTCCGGCCGAGGTCACCGTGGAAGAGAGCCGCCCAGAAGTTGAGGTACTGCTTCCAGACCGGAACGTCGAACCCGAAGGCCTTCGTGTAGTAGCCGGTCAGCGCCTGCGGACGAGGACGGCTGGGCCTGCATGCGCGAGAGGAGGCGGTCGATCGGGTTGCCCGGCATCAGCCGTGGGATCGCCCAGTCGATCGTGACCGCAACCCAGAACGTCACGAGGTAGATGAGGCTCTTACGTGCGAGGTATCGCGTCACCTGGGCTCCTGCTCATCGAGCGGCCCTCTCGGACGGCACCCCTCCCGGACGAGACCCGGGAGGGGTGTGCCCAGGCATCGACCGCGATCCGCTGCTAGTTGCTCGCGGGGCGGAGACGCGTGAGCATGTCGATGCTCGTCATCTGCCAGTAGTTCCGCCAGGACGTGGGCGTGGCCTGCGGGCCCGTGGCCGAAGGCCAGTTCGTCCAGTACTGCGTGTTCACCATCGACCACATGCCGTTGTACCAGAGCGGGATGGCGGGCAGATCCTGCATGAACGTGGTCTGCAGCTTCGTCATCACGGCCTGGTAGGCCTTGGTGTTCGTGGCCGGTGTCTTGTCCAGCGCCTTCGTGAGATTCCAGGCGGTCGGGTTCGAGTAGCGCTCGTAGTTGACCGTCGTCTGGTTGCCCGTGATCGGCAGCTGGAAGATGTACTGGTAGTAGGTCCAGGGCGTGTTGCTGTACTGCCGGTCGTTGCCGAGGAGCAGGTCGTAGTTTCCGTGTCCCCGGTCGTCGGCCATCGTGCCGTACTCCGGGAAGGCCGGCGTGATCTTGATCCCGACTGCCTTCGCGCTGTCGGCGATCACCTGAATCGCCGTCATCCAGTCCGACCACCCGTTCGGGCAGACGATGCTGAGAGAGATCGGCGAGCCGTCCAGATTCTCGACGTACCCGTCACCGTTCGTGTCCTTGTAACCGGCGGCGGCGAGGATCGCCTTGGCCTTCGCAAGGTTGTACGAGAATCCGTACTGGGCGACCGCCTTCTTGTCGACCCACTTGTTCCAGATCGGCAGCAGGCCGGTCGGGCTCGCCTTGTTCACGAGACCCTGGTAGGCCTTGTCGATGATCTGGTTCATGTTGATCGAAGTGGCAAGCGCGAGACGGAACTGCTTGTCACTGAGCGGTGCCTTCGTCGTGTTCGGGAACAGCCAGGTCGTGTTCGCGCCGAGGTGATAAGGGCGACTTGGAGAAGTACGTCTTGAACTTCCCCTTGATCGCCGACTTCGGGGCGAAGTTGTTGAAGAGGTCGATGTTCCCGGCGAGCAGGTTCGACAGTGCGGCGGCGTTCGTGCCGTTCTTGATGTCGACCACGTAGGTCGGCGCCACCGTTTAGTCCGAGCGCCTTCGTCGCCCACCAGTCGCTCCGCTTCTTCCAGACGACCGTCGTCGACGCTGCGCCCACACCGGACTGGTAGACGTACGGCCCGGTGCCGACGAGCTTCTTCGTGTCGCCGAGATTGCCGGACGCGATGTCCGTGTTGCTGTAGCTCTTGAAGACGTGCTGCGGGACGATCGCGACGTTGTAGCGGTAGAAGTCGAACTGCTGGTAGCCCGGGTTCCCGGCGAAGGTGAAGACCACCGTGTTCCCGACCACCTTGGTGCTCTTGAGGCCCGTGTCGGCCCAGAGCGGGTGCTGCGGATGCGTCGCGATCTTCGCGACGTCGAAGCTGTACTTGACGTCCTGCGGTGTCATGGTCTGGCCGTCACTCCACTTGACGCCCGGCCGGATGTTCATGACGTACGTCGTCTTCGACGTCCACTTCCCGCTCGTGGCGAGCCACGGGATGAACGTGTCCTTGAGCGGGTCGTAGCGGAACGGCGTCTCGTACACGAACCCGACGAGACCCGTCACGTAGTCCCAGTTCTTCGCGGGATTCAGGTCGGTGTTCGGCGACCACTGGTTCCCGCTCATGTAGAGCGTCTGGTCTCGCGGGAGAGAGGCGAGCGATGAGGTCGTGCTTCGCGCTGGCTCCTGCCGCCCCAAGCGACGTCACCGCGACGCTGGCGGCGAGGGCGACCAGGACGAGGCCGACGCCCTTTCCTTTCTTGAGCTCGTAACATTTCGGATTCTCCTCTCGTTACCTCGCGATCGGCAAGTCGACGCGCTACGAGCGAGCTGTCCGTTTCGAGTCATTGTCCCAACTCGCTGAGACGCCGAATCGGGGACGATCGGTGCCGTACCGGGCAGGGCCGGATGCCCGTTTCCCTGCCGACCGTCGATGGAATTACTCCAGTGCTCGCGTCTGCCGGAGGTGTAGTCCATCACTTATCCGGTTAAGTGTCAAGGGGGCTACACGTCAGCCCGGCCTCGAAGACCCGTTCGCGGGGACGCCGGGCGCGGTCTCGCGGTGCTACCGCGCAGCGTGAGCTCGGCGCGCACTGTCTCGACGTCCGCAGGCGCCGGTCCGTCGATCGCGGCCAGCAGATGTCGGGCCGCGGCGATCCCGTAGGCCCCGATGTCACGCGTGATGCGCCGTCAGCGGCGGATGGACGACCTGGCTGATCAGAGAGTCGTCCCAGCCGACGATCGAAATGTCTTCCGGAACGGCAAAGCCCATCTGCTGGGCGACGCCGAGCCCGGTGACGGCGAGCAGGTCGCTGTCGAACACGATCGCGCTCGGAGGGTCGGGAGACGAGAGCAGCTTCCGTGTCGCGCGCGCTCCGTTCTCGCGCTGTAGTCGGTTTCCACCATCTCACCCTCCAGCTCGAGGTCGCTCGTCGCGTGCGCTGAACGCCGCCATCCTCTGCACCGTGTGGACGAACTCACCGACGCCCGCGATGTATGCGATCCGCCGGTGCCCGAGTGCCCGGAGGTACTGAACAGCCTCGATCAGCCCGGACGCTTCGTCGTGCCAAACCGCTGGTAGAGCGCGATTCTCGACCGGCCCGCCGATGACGACGGTGGGGAGCCCGAGCCGAACGAGCTCCTCGACGCGCGGGTCTTCGACGCGCAGGTCGACCATCAGAACGCCGTCCACCCGGTGCTCACCCCACCAGCGCCGGTAGACCTCGATCTCCTGGTCGACGTCCTCCACGAGTTGGATCGTCAGGGCGATCGAGCGCGCGGAAAGCTCTGACTCGACCCCGGCGATGAACTCCATGAAGAAGGGCTCGAGCGCGAGCGTCCGGGCCGGCCGCGCGAGGACGAGGCCACACGCGTCGGCGCGCGCGGCGGAAAGCGCGCGGGCCGCTCGGTTCGGGTACCAGCCGACCTCGCGGGCGATCGAGAGGATCCGAGCGCGCGTCTCGTCCGACACGCCGGGCCGGCCGTTCAGCGCGTAGGAGACCGCGCCCTTCGAAACCCCGGCCCGCTCCGCGATGTCGCGGATCGTGGCCCTCCCGACTACCTCTTCAGACATGCGAACCTCCTGTGACTTGCGCCGGACGGTGAGCGAAGTATGATCTTACTCGGTTCAGTGATCAAGCCTACTCCCTCACCGAGCAGCCGACCCACGTTGGACACCCGACCCGGGTTCCCGGCGGACTTCGTCTGGGGAGCCGCAACGGCCGCGTATCAGGTCGAGGGAGCCGTTACCGAGGATGGCCGCGGAGAGAGCATCTGGGACGGTTCGTCGCCACGCCGGGGAAGATCCTGAACGGAGACAACAGCCGCGTCGCGTGCGACTCCTACCACCGGTACCGCGACGACGTCCGGCTCATGCATGAGCTTGGCCTCGACGCCTACCGCTTCTCGGTCGCATGGCCGCGCATCCTTCCCGAGGGCCGGGGCCGCGTCAACGAGCTCGGCCTCGACTTCTACGACCGGTTCGTCGACGAGCTGCTCGCGAACGGAATCGAGCCATACCTGACGCTGTACCACTGGGACCTTCCGCAAGCGCTCGAGGACCGTGGGGGCTGGACAGTGCGCGAGACAGTCGAGGCCTTCGCCGAGTACACGGAGGTCGTCGCCGCGCGCCTCGGCGATCGCGTCCGCCATTGGATCACCCAGAACGAGCCGTGGGTCGCCGCGTGGCTCGGCTACGGAACGGGGGTACATGCTCCGGGCAGGACGAGCGAGGCGGACGCCGTCGCCGCCGGCCATCACATCCTCCTCGCGCACGGTCGCGCTGTACAAGTCCTCCGCCGGGACGTGCCCGAAGCGGAGGTCGGAATCACGCTCGACCTGATCCCGATGTACCCCTTGACGGGCTCCGAGGCGGATGCCGACGCCTCGCGCCTCGAGGACGCCGTGCGGAATCGCTGGTTCCTCGATCCGGTCCTGCGTGGGGAGTACCCCTCCGAAGGTCTCGAGCGCCTTGGGCACCTGCTTCCGCCCTTGGGCGACGACGACATGCAGACGATCTCGGAGCCGCTCGACTTCCTCGGGGTCAACTACTACCGGCGGCACCTGGTGCAGGCCGATCCTCAAAGCGGCGCGCCGACGATCGTCCAGCCGGAAGACGGCGAGTTCACCGCGATGGGGTGGGAGGTCTACGCGGACGCCCTCTACGACCTGTTGCTGCGCCTCCGCGACGACTACGACGTCCCGCCTCTGTACATCACAGAGAACGGAGCCGCGTTCGGAGACGACCGCCGCAACGGAAACGTCGAGGACCCGCAGCGCACCTCCTATCTCGAGCGTCATCTCGAAGCCCTCTCACGCGCGCTCGGCGAGGGTGTGCCTCTGGCCGGCTACTTCGTCTGGTCGCTCCTCGACAACTTCGAGTGGGCGCAGGGGTACTCGATTCGGTTCGGCATCGTCTACGTCGATTTCGACACGCTCGAGCGCGTGCCGAAGGCGAGCTATGGGTGGTACCGCGACTTCATCGCGGCGCAGCGCCAGGCACGCACCGATATCGATTGAACCTGTCTCGGTCAGCCAACCCTGGGGCGCTACCGTAGGTCGTTCGTGGGGAAGGTCGTGTTCATTGCCGGGGACGTGGCCGGTTCGCAGGAACCGGCTGACCAGGCAACGCCGGCTGCCGACCCGCTCGATGCATACTCGCGGGCCGTCGTTGCGGTCGCGGCGCGGTTGACGCCGTCGGTGGCGAGTCTGCGGGTGTCTCGCCGGGTGCGGGGCGGGCGGATTCTCGACGGAGCCGGGAGCGGCGTCGTCATCACCTCCGACGGGTTCGTGTTGACCTCGGCGCACGTCGTCTCGGGGAGCGACTCACGGGGGCAGGCGTCGTTCTCGGACGGCCGTTCTCTCGAGTTCTCGGTTGTCGGTGCGGATCCGCTCTCCGATCTGGCGGTGCTGCGCGTCGCCGGCGACGATCTCGCTGCGGCCGAGCTCGGCGACGCCGAGCGGCTTCAGGTCGGTCAGCTCGTCGTCGCGATCGGAAATCCCAACGGCTTTGGCGGGTCGGTCACGGCCGGTGTGGTCTCAGCGCTCGGCCGGTCGCTGCCGACACGGGCAGGCTCGACGATGAGGATCGTCGACAACGTGATTCAGACCGACGCCGCGCTCAATCCGGGCAACTCCGGAGGAGCGCTCGCCGACGGGCAAGGACGCGTTGTCGGGATCAACACCGCTGTTGCGGGCGTCGGCCTCGGGCTCGCGGTGCCGATCAACGCTGCAACACGGCGGATCATCGGCGGGTTGATGAGCGAGGGCCGGTTCCGCAGGGCCTATCTCGGGCTCGGTGGGGGTGAGAGGCCGCTCCCGCCGAGGCTGGCGCGGGAGCTCGGGCAGGACGGCTGCGTCGAGATCGTGCAGGTCGTCGACGAGTCACCTGCCGACCGCGCTGGGCTCCGGCCGGGCGACCTCATCGTTGCGGTCGACGGTCAGGTGGTCGACGGGATGAACGACCTGCAGCGGTTGATGATTGGCGAGCGCATCGGCTCTCCGGCCACGCTGACGATTGCGCGCGATGCTCAGGTGGTCGAGATCACGGTCACGCCAACCGAGCTCGAAACCTGACCGATCGCCTCACGCCGGGGCTCGACTCTCCGTAAGGAGGGCCGGCACCAGAACGCTCAGCAACGTCCACGTCTCGCGGTATGCGTCGAGACCAAGGCCGTAGGGATCGCGGACGGGACTGCTCAATGTGGTCGCGTCCCGCGCCCCCAGCCGCCGGGCGTACTCGGCGTGCTGGGGCTGCATGCCGACAACGAGATCGACGGTTGTCGCGAGATCCGGTGTCAACTGACGGGCGCGATGATCGGCCACGCTCAGGCCGTTCTCCTCGGCCACGGTCGCCGCGTCGCGCGTTGCGTCCGAACCCACGAGGGCGGCGATGCCGGCGCTCGAGACCTCGATCCCCGCGTAGCCCGCCCGTGCGATCTCGGCGCGTGCGATCGCAGTCGCCATCGGGCTGCGGCAGATGTTGCCGGTGCAGAGGAACAGCACCTGCAGAGAGGGGCCGCTAAAGGTAATCGGTCAGCAGTCTGCTGATCCAGGCAAGGCCGATTACGGCTGCGGCTGCCCATGAGATACGGGTGGGCACCACTTGCCATCTCGAGGGGCGCCCGGAGGCGGCAAGCATGAGTTCGAGCGCGAGGACGTAAGCCGCTGCGATGGCGTACGCGAGTGCAATAGCGACGACAGGTCCGCCCAACCTGATCCCTCCTTCGGGTGGACCATACGCCGAAATCGAAATGAATGCCAGGGGAGCCGTCGCGGTAGTAGTCTCGCGCCGTGCCGCGCTTCCAGCTCGTCACCGTCGTAACGCCACTGTCATGACCCAGCGGCAGCGGTCGACTCTCCTGGCCGCGATCCTCGGTTCCGCGCTGGTGTCGGTCGACAGCTCGATCGTGAACGTGGCGCTGCCCGCGATCGAGCGCGATCTCGGCGGCGGCCTCTCTGCGCAGCAGTGGGTCTCGAACGCGTACCTGCTCGCGTTGGGCTCGCTCATCCTGGTCGGCGGCTCGCTCGGCGACATCTTTGGCGAGCGGCGTGTCTTTGCGAGCGGAGTTGCGGCGTTCGGCGTCTTCTCGGTTGTGTGTGCGCTCGCTCCGACGATCGGAGTGCTCATCGCCGCGCGTGCCTTCCAGGGCGCGGCTGCGGCGCTCGTGACGCCGTCATCGCTCGCGATCATCGTGGGCGCCTTCGGGCAGAAGGAGCGTGGGGCCGCAATCGGATCGTGGACCGCCTGGGGCGGGATCGCGGCGATCCTCGGCCCGCTCGCCGGGGGCTGGATCGTCGACCAGCTCACGTGGCGGTGGATCTTCGCGCTCAACATCCCGCTCGTCGCGGTCACGCTGCTGCTCGTTCTCGCCGCGGTGCCGCGGAGCGTGCGTGTCTCGGGGAGGCAGGTCGACGTGGTCGGTGCGGGCCTCGGCGCGCTTGCACTGGGTGGGGTCGTGTTTGCGCTGATCGAGCAGCCTCATTTCGGGTGGAGCAGCCCGGTGATCCTCGTTCCGCTGCTCGGCGGTGCCGTGTGCTTTGCCGCTTTCCTCGCCTACGAACGGCACGTGTCCGAGCCGATGCTGAAGCTCGACCTCTTCAGCCATCGCAACTTCGCGATCGGCAACCTGGAGACGCTCGGCATGTATGCCGGGCTCGGGATCCTGTTCTTCTACCTCACCATCTACCTGCAGCAGGTCGCGGGGTACACCGCCCTCCAGAGCGGGCTGACGACGCTGCCGGTGACGATCGTGATGTTCACGTTGTCCCGCCGCTTCGGCGCGCTTGCCGACCGCCTCGGGCCTCGCCTGTTCATGGGCGCGGGCCCGCTGATCGCCGCAGCAGGGCTGTTGCCGCTCGCCCGGTTGGGTGAGCACGTCTCGTACCTCACCGAGCTGCTTCCGGGGCTGCTCGTCTTCTCGCTCGGCCTCTCGATGACGGTCGCTCCGCTCACAGCGACCGTGCTCGCCGATGCCGGCAAGGGCGACGCGGGAATCGCCTCGGCGGTCAACAACACCGTCGCACGCGTCGCCAGTCTCCTCGGCATCTCGGTCGTCGGCATCGTCGTCGCCGGCACGCTCGTAGGGGACAGCTTCTCGGCCAACAGCCAGTCCGTGCAGGCGTTCCACTACGCGATCGTGATCTGCGCTGCGCTTCTCGCCGCGGGCGGCCTTGCGGGCGCGATCGGGATCGTCAATCCGCGCGGGCCCGTCGACGCGGCGGGCTGCCCGGGCGGCCCGCTCGTCGGGGCGCCCAAGCCTGCGGCCGACCTCGAACCGCACCTCGCGCTTCGCGACCAATTCGGTCGTGCCCCCGGCGATAGAGGCTGCGGGTGCCTGATCTCCGTGCCGATGCTCACGCCGTCATCCTGGCCGTCCTCCCGGGCAACAGCCTCGACGGCGACACCGCCACCTTCCTGGAGCGTGGAGGTCGCGCCGTCTCTGATCGGCGAGACGCGCCAGGAGTACGTGGCACGCGCCATGACGTTCGAGCGCATGCGGGACGAGACCCGTGAGTGGTTGCGCGACCTCACCGGAGCGATCCACGCCGCGGCAGGCGGCCGCGCGATCGTTGCGGTCGATCACGAACTGCCCGGCATCCAGCGTCTCCACCGGCTCGTGCCGCCCCTTCCGTCCCACGCCGAGCTCGCGGACATGAGCGAAGCGGAGATCGAGGCTGCCGTCGCCGCGCATGGCGGAGGCGGCGGGCGCCCTCGGGGTGACCCTGCTCCTCTCGCCGGTTCTCGACGTGTACCGCGAGCCCGGGCCGAAGCTGGCCGGCCGCGTCGTGCTCGGGGCGCCGGACGGAGGTCGCGCGGGTGGGGCGGGCCTACGTGCGAGGTGCACAGAGCGCGGGCGTGGGCGCAACTGCGAAGCACTTCCCGGGAGAAGGCCGCGCGCTCTCCGACCCTCACCTCGAAGTGACGCGCATCGGCCCCAGCCGGGAGCTCCTCGAAGAGGATCTCGGGCCGTTCCGTGCCGCCTGCGAGGCAGGCGTGGCGGCCGTGATGCTGGGCGCGACGGTCATCGAGTCGATCGATCCCACGTGCGCCGCGTCGGTCTCTCGCGCGGTGGTCACCCTGCTCCGTGAGCAGCTGGGCTTCACCGGCGTCGTGGTCAGCGACGATCTCGAGATGAAGAGCATCGAGGCAGGCCGCGGGATCGTCCCGACCGTCGAGCTGGCGCTGCAGGCGGGCGTCGACCTGCTGCTGCTTCCCGGTGGCGCGCACGCGCTGGAGCTCGCGGAGGCGATCGTCGAGGCCGTGGAAGCCGGTCGCGTCGACCGCGGCCGCGTCGCAGAGGCCGCGGCCCGTGTCCGTCATCTCGCCGCCGGCCGCCGGTCTTGGCCTCTAGCTCGAAATTCGAGCTGCGTAATTGACCGTAGCCGGATCAGCGCTCCCTACTGATGTGCCTCGCCCCCTCCGGCACGACAATGCGGGTGCCAAAGGAGGTCACGATGACCGAGCACGCAGTGGCGAACCCGTCGGTCCGGCCGAAGGAGTTCCATTTTCCGGTTTCGGTCGATTGGATCGGCGAGCGTCGCGTCAGCGCCGGCGTCGAGGGCAAGGCGGCGATCGAGATCACGCCACCGCCGGTCTTCCGCGGTACCGATCCTTCGACGTGGAGCCCGGAGGACTTCTTCGTCGCCGCAGCGGCCTCGTGTCTGGCTGTCACGTTCACGGGGATTGCCGCCCGCGCAGGGCTCGAGTACACGAGCCTGAGAGTCGACGCCGACGGCGTCGCCGGCACGCGCTCGGACGGACACTTCGGCTTCACGCGGCTGCTGCTTCGGCTCGAAGTCGAGACCGACCCGGCCGACGAGACTCAGGCGCACGCGCTCGCCGAAGAGGCCGAGGAGAAGTGCCTCGTCTCCGCGTCGCTCGATCTACCCGTCGAAACCGTGATCGAGGTGAATCCAGCGACGAGGTAAGTTCGCCGCATGACGGAGGCTTTGGCGCGCGCATGCGCGCGCCATCCGTGGCGGGTCGTTGCAGCCTGGGTCGGTGCGATCGTGGTCGCGATTGGGCTCGTTGCCACGCTGCTTCCCGGCGCGCTCTCGACCGAAGGCCGCGTCACGAACAACCCCGAGTCGCTCCGCGCCGCGGATCTGCTGGCCGCGCGCCTTCTTGGGCGGGAGCACCTCGGCGACTCTGGTCATCGTCCGCTCGGAGCGGTTCACCGTCGTCCGACCCGGCCTTCCAGACCGAGGTCGAGCGACTCGCCGCTTCCGCGACGTTCAACGGGACGATTGCGGCCGCCGCGCTCTACTACGACACTCGCGATCCTTCGCTCGTCTCGCCCGATCGCCACGCGTTGCTGATTCCGTTGCGGACGAACGCGGTCGAGCGCCTGATCGCGCTCGTCGAGCGAGAGGACGGGGTCGGTGGTTTCCAGGTCGCGCTCACCGGCGAGGACACCACGAACCACGACTTCAGCAAGCTCTCGCAGCACGACCTCCAGGCGGGCGAGCTGCGATTCGGCATGCCCGCGCCATGCTCGTGCTGGTGCTCGTCTTCGGCGCGCTCGTGGCCGCCACGCTGCCTTTGCTGCTCGCGATCGTCTCGATCATCGTCGCGCTCGGCCTGACCGCAGTCGTCGCCCACGGCTATTCCGATCTCTCCGTCTTCGCCGTGAACATGCTCACGGGCATGGGGCTCGCTCTCGGGATCGACTACGCCCTGTTCGTCGTCTCGCGCTTCCGCGAGGAGCGTGCCCACGGCCGGGAGAAGCTCGACGCGATCGGCGTCGCCGGCGCCACCGCGAGTCGCGCGGTGCTCTTCAGCGGCACCGCCTTCATCCTGGCCATGATCGGCATGCTGCTCGTCGAGAGCACGATCATGCGCAGCCTCGCGATCGGGGCCATCCTCGTCGCCTTCGTCTCGATCGTCGCCGCGCTGACGCTCATGCCGGCCGTGCTGAGCCTGCTCGGCGACCGCGTCAACCGGCTGCGCGTGCCCGGGCTCGGGCGCCAGATCGACAGCGCGGGGGAGAGCCGCTTCTGGACCGGGGTCGTGACGCGTGTCATCCGTCGCCCGGTTCTCAGTCTCGTCGCGGCCGTTGCGCTGCTCCTCGTCGCTCGCCTCGCCTCTGCTCGGGATGAAGATCGGCGCTGCGGGGATCAGCACGCTGCCCGATTCGTTCGTCGCCAAGCAAGGGTTTCTCGCCGTCGAGCACTCGTTCCCCACAGCGGGCGCCTACCCGGCGCAGGTGGTGATCGCGGGGAAGGTCGCGTCGCCGAAGATCCGCGACGGGATTGCGAGCCTCCGGCGCGAGTTGGCTGCCGACCGTGACTTCGGCCGGCCCACCTTGCGGAGCGACCCCTCGCGTGACATCGCCCTGCTCAGCGTCCCGGTCGCGGCCGACGCCGTGAGCGACCGCGCCGTCAACGCGGTGAAGAGGCTCCGCTCCGACTACATTCCGCCCGCCTTCGACGGCTCGGGTGCGCAGGTGCTCGTCGGCGGCACGACGGCCGAGAACGTCGACTACTTCGCCGTCATGCGCCACTGGCTGCCGCTGACGCTCGTCTTCGTGCTCGGAATGAGCTTCGTGCTCTTGACGCTGGTCTTCCGCTCGGTCGTGATCGCGGCGACCTCGATCGCGCTCAACCTCCTCTCGGTGAGCGCCGCCTACGGCCTCGTCGTGCTCGTCTTCCAGCACGGCGTCGGCTCAGGCCTGTTCGGCTTCCAGCAGATCGACAGGATCGAAGCCTGGGTGCCGCTCTTCCTGTTCGCGGTCCTCTTCGGTCTCTCGATGGACTACCAGGTGTTCTTGCTGAGCCGAATCCAGAGCGCTGGCACCGCACCGGCGACACGACCGAGGCGATCGTCTTCGGCATCGGCTCGACGGCGCGGATCATCACCGGGGCGGCGCTGATCATCGTCGCCGTGTTCGCGGGCTTCGCCGCCGGCGACCTCGTGATGTTCCAGCAGATGGGCTTCGGCATCGCGGTCGCGCTGCTGATCGACGCGACGATCGTTCGCTCGGTGCTCGTCCCCGCCGTCATGAAGCTGCTCGGCGACCGGAACTGGTACCTGCCCCGCTGGCTCGAGTGGCTTCCCCACGTCGAGGTCGAGAGCGGCCGCAAGACCGCGTAAAAACCACTCGGCGTCGCCCGAACGTACCTCTCTCCAAGAACGGAAGAACCACAAGGGGAGGTACACAGTGTTTTCAGTTCACTCTCGGCGTGCGGTGTTGGCTACCGCGCTGTCAGTCGGCGCGGCCGCTGTGCTCGGGGCCAGCGGTGCCGGCGCCGCAGGCTCGAATATCTTCAACGTCACGAATCTCGTTTCTGACGGCTCCACTGCCGCGGTGGTCACCGACGCGGCTCTCGTCAACGGCTGGGGTCTCTCGGCCGAGCGCGACCAGTCCGTGGTGGGTCGCGAACAACGGCTCGAACTCCTCGACGCTCTACAACGGCGCCGGGACGAAGTCGGCGACGGTCGTCACCGTCGCGGGCGGCCCGACCGGAACCGTCGCCAACGCCAACGCGGCCGACTTCATCATCAGCAACGGAACGACGAGCAGCAACTCGAGGTTCCTCTTCGCCACCGAGGCAGGGACGATCCTCGGCTGGGCGCCGACCGTGAACGCGACGAACGCGGTCACCGGTGTCGACAACTCGCGGGCGGGGCCGTCTACAAAGGGCTCACGACGCTGAACGACCGCCTGTACGCGACCGACTTCCACAACGCGCGGGTGGACGTCTTCGACTCGGCGTTCAAGCCGGTCGCGCTGATCGAACGCGTTCAACGACCCGAAGATCCCGAAGGGATGGGCTCCGTTCGGGATCCAGGCCCTGAGCGGGAACATCTTCGTCACCTACGCGATGCAGGACAAGGCCAAGCACGACAACGTCTCCGGCGGCGGGCTCGGCTACGTCGACGAGTTCACGCCGGACGGCGCGCTGATCGCGACCGTCGCATCGAAGGGCAAGAAGAACGCACCGCTGAACGCTCCGTGGGGCCTCGCGATGGCGCCCGCGTCGTTCGGCGCGTTCGGCGGTGATCTGCTCGTCGGCAACTTCGGCAGCGGCCGGATCGACGCCTACCAGCCGTCTGCGCCGACGCACTTCGCATACAAGGGCCAGTTGCGGGTCGCGACCGGAGCGCCGATCACGCTCGACGGCCTGTGGGCGATCGCGTTCGGCAACGACGGATCGGCCGGCCCGAGCACGAGCCTCTTCTTCGCCGCCGGCCCCGCCGACGAGAAGCACGGGCTCCTGGGCTCCATCGCGGTGGGATGACGGCAGTGGGGGCCGTCGCGCCGAGCGGGCGCGGCGGCCCACCGTCCCTCGGTTTCAGCGGCTCAGCCGGATGGCGTGAGCACGGGAGCTGACTGCCGCGCAGAGGCCCTAGAGACAGCAGGCCCTAGAGTACGGGCGATGGATTGGAAGCTCGAGGTCGTGGTGATTCCTGTCACCGACGTGGACCGATCGAAGCGGTTCTACAGCGAGCAGCTCGGATTCGTCGTCGACACCGACGTGATGGTCGGGCAGATGCGAGTCGTCCAGCTGACCCCGCCCGGTTCGGGCTGTTCGGTCACGATCGGCCCGCTCGTCGTCGACGAGGTGCCGAAAGGATCGGCACGGTTGCAGATCTGCGTGCACGACATCGTTGCCGCACACGCCGAACTGGCCGCTCGCGGCGTCCCGGTGGGCGACGTGCAGCACTTCGAGAACGGCGTTCCGACCCCCGGGCGCGGCGAGCCCTACAACTCGTTCGTCTTCTTCGAAGACCCGGACGGGAACGGCTGGGCGATCCAGGAAAGCCCGCTCGTCACCGCCTAGTCGGTTCCCGGCCCGTCACATGGCCGGCTGGATGTTCTGGTTCACGTGGAAGACGTTTGCCGGGTCGTAGGTCGCCTTCGCCCGTGCGAGGCGGTCGTAGTTGCTTCCGTAGGTCGCCTTCACCCGGTCAGGGCCCTCTTCCATCATGAAGTTGACGTACGCGCCACCCGCCGAATACGGGTGCAGAGACTCCCAGTAGCCGACCGTCCAGTCGCGTAGCGCAGACGCTCCCGCGGGGTCGGGGTCGACGCCGATGATCACCTGCGACCACTGGGTGTCCCGATACGCCCACGGTGTCTCGTCCGGGCCGACATCGTGCGCCGCGCCGTCGATCGGGTAGATGTGGGAGCCCGACTTCCAGTGGGGCACCTTGTCGTTCCACTCGGCGTTGAGCGGCGATCGCCTCGTCGGGGATCGCGTCGACGAAGTCGGCGCGCCAGTACCACTGGTCGCCCGGGCCGTAGAGGCCGTCGAACGCGCTGTTCAGCCCCGGTAGAGGCACCCGCCCGGCGCCGTGCATCAGCGGCGGTGCAACGGCCAGCATCGGGGCCATCGCCTCTTCTGCCTCCTCGTCCGAGCCGACGATGCACCAGACGATCCCGCACGCCTTGCGCAGATGGATCTCCTCGGGGAACGGCGGCCCTGGCGGGATGGTGTGGAAGGCGAAGAACGCGCCCACGTTCCGCGGCAGTGTCGGCTGGTACTCACGGAAGGCGGCGAGTAGCTCGCCGGTCTGCTCGAGCGGCCAGAACGTCGGCCCGCCGACGACATCCGACACCGGATGCGCGCGGAACGTGAACTCCGTGACGATGCCGAAGTTGCCACCGCCTCCTCGCACGGCCCAGAAGAGCTCGGCGTTCTCGTCGGCGCTTGCCGTGACGATCTCACCGTCGGCCAGCACGACCTGCGCAGCAAGCAGGTTGTCGATCGTCAGGCCGTAGCCACGCGTGAGGTGCCCGATACCGCCGCCGAGCGTGAGCCCGCCGACGCCGGTCGACGAGATGATCCCGCACGGCACGGCGAGCCCATGCTCGTGTGTCGCGGCGTCCACGTCGGACCACCTGCATCCTCCGCCGACCCGAGCGGTGCGCGCACCGGAATCGACCGATACCGAGCGAAGCAGCGAGAGATCGGCGACGAACGCCGTCGTCGACGCTGCCGAGGCCGCCACCGTTGTGGCCACCGCCTCGCGCCGCCAGCGGCAAGTCGTGTGCGCGCGCGAATGCGATCACGCTTGCGACGTCCGCCGCGCTCGCGCAGCGCGCGATCACGGCCGGGCGCTTGTCGATCATGGCGTTGAAGAGCGCGCGCGCCTCGTCGTAGTTCGAGTCGTCAGGCCCGATCAGCTCCCCCGCGAACTCTGCTCCGAGCTCGCGCCGCGCCGCTGTAGCGGCTTCAGAGGTGCTCATCATCTACCTCCTGGTTATGCGCCGGACCGATGATCGGCCCGGTAGCGCAGAGTCTAGGAACTCGTGGCAATGGTTGCAAAGAGCCTCGGCCAGGCAGAGCCCGAAGTAAGCTCCGGTCGATGGTCGTTCTCCGGGTTCAAGCGCCGCGCTCCCAGGAAGAAAGGCATGCTGAAGGGGTGACGCGCCACGCGGTGTCCAACCCGGCGGCCGGGATTCCTCGCGGCCTGCTTGCGACCTGCATCGCGGTTGTCGCGGTCGTCGTCATCCCGATCGTGGTCACGATCGTCCAGGCCATCCAGGGCGGAGCTTCGGCCGCGAGAGACGCGCTCGGCGCCTCCTCGACGACGACGCTCCTCCTTCACACCGTGCTGCTCGCGGCGATCGCGACGCCGGCCGCCGGGGTGATCGGCGTTGCCGGAGCCTGGTTCGTCGAGCGGACGCGGCTGCCGTTTCGCCGGGTGTGGGCGGTCCTGCTGGTCGCTCCGCTGACCGTGCCGTTGTTCGTCACGAGCTACGCGTGGGCGACGCTCGGCCGGCCGCTGCAGGGCTTCTGGGGCGCCGCCGCCATCGTCGCGTTCTCGTACTTCCCGATCGTCTACCTGCTCGTCGCCGTGTCGCTGCGCGGGCTCGACCCGGCGCTCGAGGAGACCGCGCGATCGCTCGGGCTCAATGCCCGCCAGACCTTCTTCCGGGTCATCCTGCCGCAGCTTCGCCCGGCGATGCTCGGCGGACTGCTGCTCGTCGCGCTCGACGCGCTCGTCGAGTTCGACGCGTTCGTGGCGCTCAAGTTCCAGACGTTCTCGCTGGACATCTACGCCCAGTACCGGCTCGGCTTCAGCGCCTCCGGAGCGGCCGCGCTGTCGTTCTTCTCGATCGTGCTCTGCCTGGTCCTCCTCTTCGGCGAGGCGCAGCTTCGCGGCCACGCCAACTACACGAGGGTCAGCCAGGGCGCCCGCCGAGCCTCGATCCGGTACGACCTCGGGACGGTGGACAGTGCCCGTGCTCGCCGGCTTCGCCTTCGTGGTCGCGGTCAGCGTCGGCATCCCCGTCGCGATGCTGATCGACTGGTTCTCGCAGAGCAGTCACGCCGCTCTCTCGATGGCGAGCGCGAACACCAAGTACCTGCTGCCTGCGAGCCTCACCTCGATCGCTCTCGGTGTCTGCACGTCGGTGCTGGCGGTGGCTCCTCGCGCTTCCCGATCGCCGCTCCTCGCCGTCCGCTATCGAGGCCCGGCCGTGACCGTCCTCGAGCGCGCGACCTACCTCTCGTTCGCGCTTCCGGACCTCGTGGCGGCGATCGCGCTCGCCTACGCGGCGAGCCACTACCTCGGGTTCGCTCTACGGCACGCTTCGCCCTGCTCGTCTTCGCCGAGGCGATCCTGTTCCTTCCGTTCGCGGTCGTGGCGATCCGGGCCACCCTCGGACAGATCGAGCCTTCGCTGGAGGACTCGGCTCGCTCGCTCGGACTCGGGCCCGCTGCGCACGCTTCTGGAGGGTCACCGTGCCCGCTGGCGCGCCCCGGGTTCGTGGCCGCCGCGCGTCCTCGTCTTCGCCTTCGTTCTGGGCGATCTCTCGACCGCCCAGGTGCTGCTTCCGCTCGACATGCTACACGCTCGGAACCGAGTTCCAGGCCAACAGCTCGACCGTCGCATTCGCAGCGGCCGCGCCGTTCGCGGCGGTGCTGATCGGGCTCGCAATGGCCGCCGCGTACGTCCTCATGAGCCGCTTCGGCAAGGTCCGCGCGCTCGGAGACGGACTGACGATGGCTGAGCTGCGCTGTGAAGGGCTCGCGAAGTCCTACGGAGCCCGAGACGGTTCTCGCCGACGTCGATCTCGACGTCCCGGCAGGGACGCTGACCGCGATCCTCGGTGCGTCGGGCAGCGGCAAGACGACGCTGCTGCGCCTGGTGATCGGCTTCATCCCGGCCGACGAGGGAACCGTCTCCGTCGGCGGGACCGTCGTCGCCGATGCGGGCGGCGTGCATGTCGCGCCCGACAAGCGCGGCGATCGGCTACGTCGCGCAGGAGGGCGCGCTCTTCCCGCACCTCACGGTCGCCGAGAACGTGGCTTTCGGCCTCTCCCGCGCCGAGCGCAAGGCGGCCTCCCGGACGATGGAGATGCTCGACCTCGTCGCGCTCGATCGCGAGCTATGCGGAGCGGCGGCCGCAGGAGCTCTCCGGCGGCGAGCAGCGCCGGGTCGCCCTCGCCAGGGCGCTTGCCCCGAAGCCGCGGCTCGTGCTCCTCGACGAGCCGTTCTCGGGGCTCGACGCGTCGCTCCGGGCCGAGACTCGCGAGGCGGTCATCGAATGCGCTGGCCGCAGAGGGAACGACGGCCGTGCTCGTCACCCACGACCAGGCCGAGGCGCTCTCGATGGGACGTGAGGTCGCCGTGCTGCGTGCGGGCCGGCTCGTGCAGACGGCGACTCCGGCCGCCCTCTACCGGCTCGCCGGTCGATCTCGACGTGGCGCGGTTCGTGGGCGATGCCGTCGTGCTCCCGGGCGACGCCGGCCCGGGGCCGTCGAGTGCGCGCTCGGCTCGCTCGACGCGTCCGACGCCGCCGCTGCGGGAGCAGGTGGAGGTGATGATCAGGCCCGAGCAGATCCGGCTCGTCCGCGGCGGGTCAGGCGGCGTCTCCGCCGAGGTCGTCGGCCACAGCTTCCTGCGGCCCCGAGACGGTCGTGCAGCCTCGTGCTGAACGACGGTTCCGAGATTCCCGATCGCGGCGCGGACGTTCGACACGGACGTTCCCGCCGGCGGCGAGGTCGTCGAGGTCGTCGTCTCCGGGCCGGTGTCGGTGTATCCGGCGGATGACTCTGAGGCGCGCCGCTGCGCGTTGCGGCTGCTCGGCGCTCGTCGCCGTCTCGCTGCGCCGGGTGCGGCGGCGGCGGCGGAAGCCGTCGATCGTCCTCTACAACGGCCAGCACCCCCAGCTCACCGAGGCGCTCGTGTCCGCGTTCGAGAAGCAGACCGGAATCTCGGTGCGGATGCGGACGAACGACAGCATCGTCCTCGCCGACCAGATCCTCCAGGAGGGGCACGCCTCGCCCGGCCGACGTCTACCTCTCCGAGAACTCGCCCGAGCTGATGAACCTGCAGAAGCACGGGCTGCTGGCGAAGCTGAGCGCCGCCACCCTCGGCCAGGTCGCCGCCGGGTACCGCTCGCCGGCCGGCAGACTGGATCGGGATGGCGCTGCGGGTGAACAGCCTCGTCTACGACCCGTCGAAGATCCGCGCGTCGCAGCTGCCCGCTTCGATCCTCGACCTTGCCAAGCCCGAGTGGAAGGGCAAGGTCGCGATCGCCCCGACCGACTCCGACTTTCCCCCGCTCGTCGGCGCGGTCATCGCCGCGTACGGCGAGGAGGCCGCCACCGCGTGGCTCGACGGGCTCAAGCGCAACGCCGCGATCTACCAGGACGAGGAGGCCGTCGTCGCTGCGGTCAACCGCGGCGACGTCGCCAGCGGGCTCATCAACCAGTACTACTGGTACCGCCTCCGGCTCGAACGCGGCACGAGCGGCATGCACAGCACGCTCACTACTTCCCGAATCACGACGTCGGCTCGATCACGAACATCTCCGGTGCGGCCGTGCTCGCGTCGAGCAAGCACCCGCAGGCCGCAGAGCAGTTCGTCAAGTTCCTCGTCAGCGAGGCGGGTCAGCAGATCATCGCCTCGAGCGACGACTTCGAGTATCCGGCCCGCCCGGGCGTTCCGGCGAACAGCGCTCTTCCCCCGCTCGACGGCATCGCCCACGCCACCCTGAGCGTCGCCGCGCTGGGTGACAACCAGGCGGCTCCGAAGCTGATGCGGCAGGTCGGGCTGTACTAGGCAGCCCGGGCTGTTGCCCACGATCCACGGCCAGCCGGCGCCGGCGGCGAGCGGGGCGATTGCCGAGATCGGAGCGATGAACGAAGCCGCCGGGAGGCTGGACGAGATCTTCGTGCTGAAGGCGTACAGGTGCATCGTGACGGTCCCGAGGCCCGAGCCGGGAGACAGCGCCTGCAACTTGACGATGAAGCCCGGGCCGTCGACCCAGACTGAGATCTTCGCGAACCTGCTCGCGCCCGGTGCGGCGAGCGCCTGCTCCACCGCAGCTCGGGTCCCGCCGGCCAGCGGCCCTTGCGCGTTGGCGAGCACTCGCTTCAGGTCGACCGAGACCGAGTATTCGGCGAGCGGCTCGTGGTTGACCACGGGGTTGCCGACCAGCGAGGCCGACACCATTCCCCAGCGGATTTCGTCGAGGAACAGCTGTGCATTGAGTCCCTCCACCTGGGCGACGAACCGCGGGAACTCGGTCTTTCCCGACGCAGGTCCGGTGAAGTCGACCGAAACCCAGCTCGTTCCGTCCGGCAAGGCGGCGCCCCCGGCCAGGATCGGCGCCAGCAGGACCTTGTTCGGAAGGAAGACGAGGTAGGCCTTTCGCACCTTCGTGCCGGTGAGTGGCGGAAGATCGACCCGCTCGTACCCGGTGCGTGTGGGAAACGAGAACGCCGCGCCTGCGACGAGGAAGGGATACGCGGCTCCGAAGGCCGTGGACCTCTCCAACTGCAGCTTCGCCGACGGCGACCGAGACGCGGTGGCTTTGGCGGCAGAGAGGACGCGTTGTTTCGCATCTGGGGTCCCGCCGCACCCGGCAAGGGTGGCTGGCGCGACGACCACGACGATCATGAGGAGCGGAAGGCGCCACCGCACGCGCGTGGTCTATCACGCCGAGCTGGCGGGTCTCCGCGGGGTGTGCGATGCTTCGCCCCATCGAGACCGACCTTCGTGCGCCCCGTCGAACCGGAGCGCGTGCACTCGAGTGTCGCGACGCGTTGTGTCGTCTGTGTCGCCGTCTGGGCCGTGCTCGGCGCCGCCGTGGCGGACGCGGGCCCACGTGCACCGGCGGAGCTGGCGGCCTGGGAGGTCAGCCCGAACTGGTCGGGCTACGCGCTGACGGGCCCGGCGGGCACGTCCGTGTCGTACTCGCGGATCACCGGAACGTGGAAAGTGCCTTCGGTGGCGTGCGGTCCGCGCGCCGCCGGCGCGGCCTCGGCGGTGTGGGTCGGTCTCGGGGGGTTCCGCCTCGACAAGGGCACGACCCGCGGTCGCGTCGAGCAGGTCGGGGCGAATGCCGACTGCGACGCGGCCGGAAATCCGAAGTACTACGCGTGGTTCGAGATCGTCCCGTTCCCCGCGTACACGATCAAGAGCAAGGTCTCGGCCGGCGACACGATCACCGCATCGGTCCGGATTCACCGTCCTGCGCTCGTCGAGCTGACCGTGATCAACCGGACGCGACATTGGACGTTTACGCGGAAGATCACCTGGGGCGCAATGGACGTCGCGTCGGCGGAATGGATCGTCGAGGCTCCGGCGAACTGCGTGCGATTCCAGTGCGCCGAGGCGCCGCTTGCCAACTTCGGCGCGGTCACGATCAGCAAGATCGGGGTAACGGGCGGCTCCGCTTCGGGCACGCTCACGACGCCGGCCTGGACTGCGATTCCGATCCGGCTCGTCCCGGACAGCGGATCATCCGCCGTCCGGATTCCGACGCCCGCGGGGCTCGGCAGCGCCGAGATCACGCCGGCTCTGAAGCCGTCGGGCGCGCCGTTCGGCGCGACGCCCGGGAAGCCGTCGGCCGACGGGACGGCGTTCAGCGTGTCGTGGATCCCGAAGGCGACGGGCTGACCTGAGCTAGCGCAGGCAGGCCTCGACCTTCGAGCGCGCGACCTGCGTCAACGCTCCCTCGTCGGAGTAGTAGAAGACGTTGGCCTTCTGCGCGACGCCGTCGAGGATCACCTGCCGCGGAATCGACTGATACCGCTCGGCCTGAGCCACGCCGCGTTCCTCGAGCTTCTTTGCCTCGGAGGTGTTCTTCCCGAAGACCAGGTAGACGACGGGCGTGCCGTATCCGAAGGTGATCTTGAGATTTCCGCCGCTCGCCGCGAGGAACCGGTTCTGTTGCGGGATCGCGTGGAGGCCCTTGATGCCGTTGAGACATTGCTGGGTGGCCGAGAGCGAGTACTTGCCGCCTCCCGAGCCGCCACAGCCCGAGGCGAGCAGTGCAGCGACGGCGACGAGCAGCGCGGCACCGAGTACGCGCGGCGCGACGGGGTTTCGAGCCTCACGTGACGATGAAGACACCGCGGAATCCCTTCTTGTTCTTGTCGAGAGGGCTTTGCCACGGGAAGGATCCCCTCACGAGGAACTGGAGGTGCAAGAACCCCCGGGCGCCCGGCTTGAGCACCTTGGTCTTCTTCCCGAGCAAGGTGAAGCTGTGGGGCTTCTTCCCGAGGTTCTGGATCTGGAAATCGCCGATCTGGCCGCGCTCGGCCGAGTTGGCCGACGAGAATGCATACTGGCCGGGCTCGACCTGCTGCTGCACTCCCATCGTGATCCCCCAGTCGTGGAGGCCGACCTGGACGATCACGACTTTCGACGGTGTGGTCGTCTTGGACGCAGCGGACGAGATCGCCGGGAGCACCAGAGCGATGGTCGCCCCGAGCGCAAGCGCCCAGGCGCGCAAGCCGGCTCCTCGTACACGCATTGCCACACTCCCCTTGTGTGCGGTGCAGGACATCAGTAGCCAACCGATCGTAGCCGACGCGAACCGGCATCGGGTGCGGCCGCCCGAGGCCGCCGCGTTCGCGTTTTGTAACGTTTGCCTCGAAATCTTGCAAGCGCAACGAAGGAGTGCCATACTGCCGGCAAGCGTCTACCAGCCCTTGGTGGGCGAGGGAAGGAGAAAATAACGTGCGCAAATCGATTCTTGCGTCCGGCCTACTTTGTTGCGTCTTGCTCGTCGTGGGCGTGGGGGCCTCAACGGCCGCCCACAAGAGTGCGAAGGTGAGCATCACCCTCGCACCCGCGTTCACGGTCGGCGCAGCTCAACGCGTATGCCGGCGACGACTGGATCTCGAACGGTGGCGACCTGAGGAGCGACCGCTACTCGACGCTCAAGTCGATCACGAAGGCGAACGTCGGCACGCTCAAGCAGGCGTGGCACATCAACCTCGGGTTCTGCCCGGACACGACGATCGTCCCGAACCCCTGCGGCTCGCCTGAGGAAAGCGCCGTGGTCTACAAGGGCGTCTACTACATCACCACGCCGAAGAGCGACGTCTATGCTCTCGACGCGACGAACGGGGCGACGCTCTGGCAGTACACCCCGGTGTTCGAGACGGGCTTCAACATCGGCACCGGCGGGCGCAACCCGGGCGTGTCGATCGGTGAAGGCAAGGTCTACCTCGGGCAGCGTGACGGCAAGGTCGTCGCGCTCGACCAGGGGTCCGGCAACAAGCTCTGGGCGACCCAGCTCGGCGCCTGGCAGCAGGGCATCCGTCTCTCGGAGACTCCGCAGTACTACAACGGCCTCGTCATCGAGGGCACCAGCGGTAGTGACGGAGGCAGCTACAGCAACCAGATGTTCGGCCTCAACGCCGCGACCGGCGCGATCGTGTGGGCCTGGAGCGTCGTTCCGACGCACAGCCAGCCCGGTGGTAACACGTGGCCGTGGTCGGGCGTGCACTCGAACTACGGCGGCGGCGCGATCTGGGAGAACACCGCCATCGACCCGGCGACCGGCGTGGTCGTCATCGGTACGGGCAACCCGGTTCCGTGGAACTCCCGCGGCCCCGGTTCCGACCTCTGGACGAACGGCATCATCGCGCTCGACGCGATGACCGGTCAGTTCAAGTGGGGCTTCCAGACCTCCCACCACGACCTGTGGGACAACGACCTGCCGAACGGGCCGGTCATGTTCGACACCAAGGTCGCTGGGAAGACCTATCACGCGGTCGGAGACGTCGCGAAGATGGGCTTCCAGTGGGTCTTCGACACCGCGACCGGAAAGTCGTTGCTTCCGATCAAGGAAATCAGCGTCCCGCAGCTTCCGGGCTCCAAGGACGTCAACGCGTGGCCGACACAGCCGATCCCGCAGAACACGGCGAACACCCTTCCGGGGTGCGTCGCGGGTGTCCCGACCAGCAACAACGGTCAGATGGCGTGCTACGACCAGCTGATGAAGAACGGTGGCGGCCGGCTCACCACCAACCCGCTTCGCTGGACGGGCCTCACCGCCCCTGACGGCAAGCCGTACAAGATCGGGAACCACTACGACCCGTACGACACGACGCAGTACGTCACCGCGCCGTTCGAGTCGATGGACTGGCCCGAGACCTCGTACAGCCCGGAGAACAACACGCTCATCACTTGCGGCGTAACGAACCGCACGTACGGCAAGGAGCAGGTGGCTGCGACCTCGCAGGTCGTCGGCCCGAACGGCGGCGTTGGTTCCGGCATCCTGTCGGTGGCCGACTCCTCGATCGACCCGCTCAACCTGAACGACTTCGGCAACTTCTCGTCGTTCAACCTCAACTCGATGACCTCGCTGACGTCGGGCGGCAAGTTCGCCTGGCATCAGACCTGGCAGGCGCCGTGCTACAGCGGCTCGATCAACACTGCCAGTGGTCTCACGTTCATCGGCCATCTCGGCCAGGGCGTGGCCAAGGACGGCAAGGGCTACCTGTCGGCTGTCGACACGAAGACCGGCACCGAGCTCTGGCAGTCGCCGCTGCTCAACGCCCCGGTCGGCGCGCCGCCGGTGACCTACACGGTCAACGGCACGCAGTACGTCTCGGTCGTCGTCGGTGGCGAAAGCCACAACGACCCGACCAGGCCGAATGCCGCCGTCCCGTCACAGCGTGTGCGTGGCGACGACATCTACACCTGGGCGCTTGGGTAGTAGGTAGTTGACGGATCGTGGCGGCGGCCGCTCACAAGCGGTCGCCGCCACGAGTTCTTCACGTTGTCGTTTTCTCTCTCGCGGTGCCGTTCGGACGACGCGCCGCAGGCGTCGCGAGAGCCCTGCTCGTAGCTATCGTGAGCGCTGTGACCGATCCCGATTCAAAGGAGCCTTTCGTGAGGACTCGTGTTATCTGGCGGCTCGTGCCGCTCTCTGCTCTAGCGGCCATCGTGGTCGCGGCGGTATCCGCCGGCGCGTTCGGCGGCGCTTCGGTAACCGCGCCGTCGGGGAACGCGACGAGCGGCAAGAAGCTCTTCACCTCGTCCGGCTGTGGTGCCTGCCACACGCTGAAGTCGGCGGGGACGAAGGGCACGATCGGCCCGAATCTCGACGGGCTGACTCCGACGTATGCCCAGATCGTCGCCCAGATCACAAAGGGCGGCCCGACCATCATGGGCAAGGCGGCAGCGGCGTACAAGTTCCCGATGGCGTCCTTCAAGGGCAAGCTGACGACGAAGCAGATTCAGGACGTCGCGGCATTCGTCTTCACGACGAGAAACCCGAAGGCTGCGCCGAAGGCGACCACGACCACGACGGCGCAGTCGTCGGGGGGTAGCACCACCAGCGGCGGCGGCAGCACCGCTCCCGCTGGAGACGGGTGTGCTCCCGGGACGACCATCCAATCGAATGCAGCTGACGACCATGACGACGACGACTCTGGTGGCCCGACCGACGGAGACGGCTGCGTCTAGCGCCTGACGTCTTCGGTCACCTGTTCGACGTCCTCACGTAAGCCGGGGGCGGGTCATGCGACAAGCGTGACCCGCCCCCTTCGTCTCTTCGGCACGCGAATCGGCCGCTCGGGCGTGCGGAAGCTGATCGAGGCGGCGCCTATAGTTGGGAGATGGCGCCGCGCCGGACATCGCTCATCCCCGCCGCTTGACCCCGTACGGCGACGATCGGGGGGTGGATGCCGGGCTGCGCGCGAACGTGCGCCTGCTCGGCGACCTGCTCGGGACGGTGCTGGTCGAGCAGGAGGGCGAGTGGCTGCTTGCGCTCGAAGAACACCTGCGTTCGCTTGCGCGGGCGGGGCGCGAGGAAGGTCCGGTCGCCGCAGCGGAGTTGCGCCGGGTCAGCGCGGAGCTCCCGCTCGAGCAGCAGGCACTGGTGCTCCGGGCCTTCGCGCTCTTCTTTCAGCTCGCGAACATTGCCGAGCAGCACCACCGGCTCCGGCGCTGGCGCCACTACGAGCATGAAGGCCGCGTCGCCCAGGAGTCGCTCGCCGACGCGTTCGCCCGCTTGACTGCGGCCGGGCTCTCACAGGACGGGATCGACGCGGCGGTTCGAGCTCTGTCGGTCGAGATCGTGCTCACCGCCCACCCGACCGAGACCGCGCGACGGACGGTGCTGGAAAAGCACAGGCGCATCGCTGCGCTGCTCCACGAGCTCGACGATCCCGACATTCCACGCGCGGCGCAGGAGCGGGTTCACCGCGACCTCGCCGAGGAGATCACGATCCTGTGGCAGACGGACGAGGTGCGCTCGCGCCGGCCCCGCGTGGTGGACGAGATCCGACAGGGCATGTGGTTCATCGAAGGAAGCCTGTGGGGAGCCGCTCCCCGACTTCTGTCGGAGCTGGACGGCCATGCGCCGGGGTTGAAGGGGTCGCCGCTTCGCTTCGGCACGTGGATCGGAGGCGACCTGGACGGTAATCCGCACGCGGGCGCCGAGACCGTTGAGGAAGCGCTGGAACGCGCACGCGCGCTCGCCCGCGAGCTCCTCCAGCGCGACGTGCGCATCCTCGCGAGGTCGTGGGGCATGTCGACGACCGTCGTCGATGCGGAGCGGGGCGTTGGGACGGTCGCCGACGTCGATCCCGACCAGAACGCCGACGAGCCGTACCGCCGCCGGCTCACGTCGATCTGGAACCGGCTCGGCGAGGACGCGTTTGCGTCGGGCGACGAGCTCCTGGCGGAGCTCGAGCTTCTCGACGCAAGTCTTCGGGCTCACCGCGGCGAGCGGATCGCGGACGGCGGGCTCGCGAGGCTCCGAAGGAAGGTCGAGATCTTCGGGCTGCACCTCGCCAAGCTCGACCTCCGTGTCCACGCGTCGGAGATCGCCGCACCGGACGATCGCCTTCGGGAGACGCTTGCCACCGCGGCCCGGTTGCAGCACCGCCACGGGCGTGGGGCTCTCGATCGCCTGATCGTCTCGATGACTCACTCTGCGGACGATCTCGCCGCCGCTGAGACGCTCGCCGCGGAGGCCGGGCTCGATGTCGATGCTGTCCCTCTGTTCGAGACGATCGCCGATCTCCGGGCGGCGCCCGCGATCGTCGCGGAACATCTCGACCGCCGCCCGCGCGAGGCCGTTGAGGTGATGGTGGGCTACTCGGACTCGGGCAAGGACGGCGGCTACGTCGCCGCAAACTGGGAGATCTACCGCGCCCAGGAGGAGCTGGCTCGACTTGCCGCCGACCGGGGCGTACAGCTGACGGTGTTCCACGGACGTGGGGGCAGCGCGGGTCGTGGCGGCGGGCCGACATTCGCTGCGATCCTCGCCCAGCCGCCGCTCGCCACCGCCGGGCGGTTGAAGCTGACCGAGCAGGGCGAGACGATCTCCTTCAAGTACGGCCTTCCGGGCCTTGCCTATCGAAACCTCGAGGCCGCAGTGTCTGCGACGCTTCTCACGGCGGCTCCCGGTCTCGCACCCGATCCGCCGGGCGGCGCTCGCGAGACGATGGAGTCGCTCGCAGCTGCTGCGCACCGCGCCTACCGCGGGCTCGTCTGGGAAGACGACGACTTCCCGCGCTTCTTCCGTTCGTTTACGCCGATCGACGA
This sequence comes from uncultured Actinomycetes bacterium, assembly GCA_963815945.1. GTDB lineage: Bacteria > Actinomycetota > Thermoleophilia > Gaiellales > Gaiellaceae > PALSA-600. The sequence goes on along the minus strand of CAWFIN010000007.1, from coordinate 958,686 downwards.
GCTCGCTCTGCTCGAGATCGGCTCACGGCCCGTCAGCCGGCCCGAGGCGGCCGCTGCAGGAGAGCTGGAGGCACTGCGGGCCATCCCGTGGGTGTTCTCGTGGACGCAGACCCGATGCATCCTTCCGGCGTGGTTCGGCGCGGGCTCCGCCTTCGCCGGTCACGACCTCGAAGAGCTCCGCACGCTCTATCGCGGGTGGCCGTTCTTCACGGCGCTCGTCGACAACCTCGAGATGACGCTCGCCAAGTCGAGTCTCGAGATCGCGGTCGAGTACCTCACGCTCGTCCCCGTTTGGGCCGGCCCGAGCCGGCTCTTCGGTGTCATCGAGGAAGAGCACGCTCGAACGGTCGACACCGTGCTGGCGATCGTCGAGGAGAGCGAGCTCCTCGACAGGCATCCGAACCTCCAGCGTTCGATCCGCCTTCGCAACCCGTACGTCGACCCGATGAACGCGATCCAGGTGCAGCTTCTGCACCGTTGGCGCGGCGGAGACGAGGGAGCCCTCCGGCCGCTGCTGCGCTCGATTGCAGGGATCGCAGCCGCACTGCGTAACACCGGCTAGCCGGACTTGTTGGAGTTGGAGCCGGGAAACGCGCGGAAGCGGGGTTTTGTAAAATCTACTCTTTCCGCATAATGTCTATTGCTTTTCGCCTGAAATGCCGATACCCTCCCACGTAATGCGTTCGATCCATCCGTCTACGGAGGTTCTCATGTCCTGGATTAAGCCTGAGTTCGAGGTCATCGAGCTCTCGTCTGAAGTCACCTGCTACCGCTACCACAGGTAGATCTGACTTTTCGGCGGGGCCTGGAGAGCGATCTCCCGGGCCCCGCCGTTTTTTTGCGGCATTGATGTGAATCTCAGAAGGATTCATTCTTAGATAGTCGTAAGATAGACGGCGGTGCCGCACAACTCTCGACCGGTTCACGAGGTCAAGGCCAACCTCTTCCGCGTGCTCGGCCATCCGGCCCGGGTCCGTATCCTCGAGCTGCTCCACGACGGCGAGCGGTCTGTCGGCTCGCTTCAGGCCGAGCTCGGGCTCGACTCGGGGGGAACCTCCCAGCAACTCGCGGCGCTACGACGGATCGGGCTCGTGCAGTCGCGGCGAGAGGGAACGAGCGTCTACTACCGCGTCGACGACGAGCGCGTCTTCGACCTGCTCGATGCCGGCAGGGACATCATCAGCCGCCAGCTCGAGGAACAACAGTCGATCCTCCGCGAGCTGGGCGGCCGGTGACCGCCGCCCTGCTCGCCGCCGGACTCTGCGGTATCGCTCTCGGCGGCGTTCTTTCATGCTCGCGACCGGCTTTCCGATCGGGGCTGTGGGTGCAGGCCGCAGGGGCCGCCGCTGTCGCCGTTGCCGGCTTCTGGGAGCTCGCAACGCGCGACGCGTTCGGTGATTCGTTCTCGAGCGGGTTTTCGCTGCGCTTCGGCGTCGACGGCCTGAGCGGCTACTTCCTCGGGATGCTCGGGTTGATCGCGGCCCCCGCGCTGGTGTTCTCGCTCCGGTATCTGCAGCCGTCGCGAACCGGCCGCGCGACGGGCGCCCTGACGGCCGCGTTTCTGCTCGCGCTGGCGCTCGTGTTCTGCGGCCGCGACCCGGTCACTCTCCTTCTCGGGTGGGAGCTCATGACCCTGGTGCCGGCCGCGGTGATCCTCGTGGCCCGCCACGCGGACCGGCGGTCGCGGCGCACCGCGTTCGTGTATCTCACCGTCACGCACCTGGGCGGGGCCGGAACATGGATCGCGATTCTGCTGCTCGCCAACGCCGATGCGATCGGCAACGCCTCGGCGATCGACTCCGGCTCGGCCTTGCAGGTCGTGATCGCTCTTGCAGCTCTCATCGGCATGGGAACCAAGGCGGGCGTGATGCCGCTCCACGTCTGGCTGCCGCGTGCCCACCCGATCGCACCGGCGCCGGTGTCTGCGCTGATGAGCGGCGTCATGATCAAGGCGGCGATCTACCTCCTCGTGCGCGTGCTCGTCGAATGGCTCGGCGTGCTTCCGCTCTGGTTCGGCGTGCTCGTGCTTGCGGTCGGGGCGCTCTCGGCGGTCGGCGGGGTGATGTACGCGCTCTTCCAGCACGACCTCAAGCGGCTGCTCGCGCTCCACTCGATCGAGAACATCGGGATCATCGTGCTCGGGCTCGGAGCGTGTCTGATTCTGCGAGCACGCGGCGCCGACACCTGGGCGGCGTTCGCGCTCGCGGCTGCGCTCCTCCACACGCTGAACCACGCCGTGTTCAAGGCCTTGTTGTTCCTCGGGGCAGGCGCATTCGAGAAGGCAGTCGGGGTGCTCGAGATCGACCGGCTCGGGGGTCTCCTCCGGCGGATGCCGTGGACCGGTGGCGCGTTCCTGCTCGGTGCCATGGCGATTGCCGGCCTACCGCCGCTCAACGGGTTCGCGTCGGAGTGGCTCACGCTTCAGGCACTGCTCCATATCCCGGCCTACGGTCACGTGACGGACGGGACGGCGGGAGCGATCGCGCTGGCGGCGCTGGCCGCGACGACGGCACTCGCGGTCTTCTGCTTCGTCAAGGTCGTCGGTCTCGTGCTGCTCGGGCCGCCGCGAACGAACGCGGCAGCTTCGGCCGGACGAGGCTCCGCTGGAGATGCGCGGACCGGTGCTGTTCCTCGCCGGAACGTGCGTCGTCCTCGGTGCTGCGCCGGGAATCGTCTTCGCGGCGCTCGTTCGACTCGCGCCGTGGGCCGGGAGCGAGCCGACCACAGTCGGGCTTCACCTTCCCGGGACGGGGTCCCTGCCGACGACGGGCATCCTGCTCGTTCTCCTCGGAGTGACGGGCGGCCTCGTGCTCGTGCGCGGCGGCCGCAGAGCGCTTCGGGCGCCGAGCTGGGCCTGCGGGCAGCTCGTCGAGCCCGTCCTCAACTGGACGAGCGCAGGATTCACCAAGCCGCTGCGTCTCGTCCTCGAGGTCGTCCTCCGGCCCGAGCGCGAGATTGCGGTGAGTGCCTCCGGTGGAGTCGTGCAGGAGGTGGCGTACACGGGCCGCGTGCCGCACCTGATCGACGAGCGTGTCTACCGGCCCGCCGTACGGTTTTCGCTCACCGCCGCGAGGCACGCGCGACGCCTCCAGAGCGGCAGCCTCGGGACGTATGTCGCGTATCTGATCGGGCTCGTCGTCGTCCTGCTTGCCGCGGCCCGGCTCGGGGCGATCGGATGAGCTCGGCTGCGGTAGCCGCAGGTGCGGTCCAGGTCGTCGGCGGCATCGCGCTCGCGCCACTGCTTCCAGGGCTCGTTCAGCACTGGAAGGCGCGACTGCAGGGGCGCCGCGGCCCGAGCCCGCTCCAGCCGTACCGGGAGCTCCGGCGGCTATGGGGCAAGAGCGCGGTGGACGTTTCCGGAACGACCGCCGTCTACCGGCTCGCCCCGGTGGTTGCGGCGGCAGGATTGGTGGCCGCGGTCCTGCTGGTTCCTGCCGCAGCGCCGGCGCCGAACCTGGGTGTCGGGCACGACGCGCTTGCGCTTGCCGGGATGCTCGCTCTTGCTCGTTTCGCGATCGCCGTGGCGGCGTGGGATGTCGGCAACGGCTTCGCGCTGATGGGCGCAAGCAGAGACCTCACGCTCGCGGTCTTCGTCGAGATCGGCCTGATCCTGTCGCTCGCGACCGCGGCCCTCATCTCGGGAACCACCGACATGGGGGGGATGATCGCCGCCACCGCCGGCGTGCATGTGTGGTCGACCCCGGCGCTCGTTCTTGCCGCCGTCGGCTTTGCAGCCGTCGCGATTGCCGAAACCGGGCGCCAGCCGGTCGACAATCCCGACACTCACCTCGAGCTGACGATGATCCACGAGGGCCCGGTGCTCGAGTACGCAGGACGTGATCTCGCGTACCTCCACTGGGTGGCGGCCGCCCGGCACTGGCTCGTTCTCGTGATCGCCACCGAGATCTTCCTGCCACACCCGAGCAACCCGTGGTGGCAGCTCGCAGCCCTGCCGCTCGTCGTGGTTGCCCTGTGTGCCCTGCTGTCGCTGGTCGAGACGCTCGTGGCGAAGACCCGGATCCTGCTCGTTCCCCGGCTGCTCGGCGTCGCGGCGTTCGTCGCGCTCCTCGGCACCGTCGCGTGGCTGGCGGGGAACCCGTGATCGCGTTCTTGCTCTGGGTGCTCGTCGTGCTCGGATTCGGGGTCGTCGTCGTCCGCCAGCGCTCGCTCGCCGTCGGCCTCGTCACCGTCCAGGCTCTGGTGCTGGTCGGTGTCGCGCTCGACCAGGCGGCGACCGCGAACGACATCGTCGCGGCCGCCGCCCTCTGCTGCCGCGCGATCGCGCTGGCGGCACTCTTCCTGTGGCTCGCTGCGCGCACCACCGAGTCGCAGCCGACGCGGGCCGGGGTGGACCCGCTTGCTCGAGCGTCCGTCGCGCTCGCCCTCGCGCTCGCGTTCACGTGGCTCGTGCCCTCGCTCGGGCTCGCGTCACGCGACGCGGAGCGGACGGTGCTCGCGCTGCTTGCGTTCGGGCTGGCGACGGCGGCTCTGCGGCGGGCGACGCTCTTCCAGGTCCTGGGCATCGTGCTCGCGGAGAACGGCCTCGCACTCGCGGCGCTCGAGCTTCCACGGGCTCCGGCGCTGGTGATCGAGCTCGGAGTGGCGCTCGACCTGACGCTGATCGCGCTGGTCGCCGCCGCGTTCCACACGTGGATCTTCGCCGAGTTCGGCAGCACCGACTCGTCGCACCTCCGGGGCCTCCGTGACTAGCCGGGAGCTGCCTTGCGGTGGTGGTCGTCGCCGTCCCGGCGCTCGTCGCGCTGCTCGTGTGGGTCGTCCCGCGGCGGGCGGTGACCCGAGTTGCGCTCGCGTGCGCGGTGCCGACGAGCGCGCTTGCTCTGGTGCTCGCGGCGATCGCCGTTCGGGGCGATCCGTCCGTGGGCTACGGAATCGCCATCGACGCCGCCGGGGGACTGCTGCTCGGGGTCACGGCACTCGTGGGTCTCGCGAGCGTGCTGGTCTCGCCGGCCTACCTCGGCACTCTGCACGGATCGCTGGCGCCTCGCATGCGGCGCGAGAAGAACTACTTCTCCCTGCTCTTCGCCTTCTGGGCGCTCCTGCTCGCCGTTCCGCTGGCCGGCAACCTCGGCGTTGCGTGGCTCCTCGTGGAGGCGACGACCGCCGCGTCGGCGCTGCTCGTCGGCTTCAGCGGGAAGGCGCGCGCCCTCGAGGCGGGGTGGAAGTACCTCGTGCTCACGTCGCTCGGCCTTGCAGTTGCGCTGCTCGGAATCGTCATCCTCGCCGCCGGCCTCCCGTCGGGGCTTGCCGGCCTCTCGTGGCGTTCGATCCCGTCGTACACGGCGGGTGCGCAGACCGCGCTCGTCGCCTATCTGCTCCTGATCGCGGGTCTTGCCGCCAAGATCGGCTGGGCGCCGGTTCACAACTGGCTGCCCGATGCACACTCGGAGGCGCCCGCTCCCGTCTCGGCGCTCCTTTCGGCGGCGCTTCTGCCGAGCGTGTTGCTCGTCGCGTGGCGATCCGAGCACGCGCTCGCGCCGGTGATCGGCGCGCCCACCGCACAGGACGTGCTGATCGGGTTCGGCCTCGTGTCGCTCGCGGTCGCGGTGCCGTTTCTGTGGCGATCGCTCGCGTGGAAGCGTCTGCTCGCGTACTCGAGTCTCGAGCACATGGGCGTGATCGCGCTGGGAATCGGTTTCGCGACACCGCTCGCGATTGCCGGGGTCGCGGTCCACATCGCGGCTCATGCAGTTGCGAAGGCGCTCGGCTTCTATGCGGCGACTCCGCTCATCGGTCATGAGCCGCGAGCGGCGGCCCACGGCGTGACCGGCATCGGCCGAACCGACCGTACGCTCGGCGTCACGATGGGGCTGTCTCTCGGGACGCTCGCCGGGCTGCCGCCGTCGCCGCTCTTCCTCAGCGAGCTGCTGATCGTCGCCGGTGGCTTCGAGGCGGGGCGGCCGTGGTCGGCGAGCTTGGCGATCGTCCTGCTCGGGCTTGCCTTCGTCGGGCTCGTCCATTCGCTGATCGAGACCACCGCCGGGAAGGCCCACCAGCGCGGCAGAGGCGTCGTTCCGGGCCTCCGGAGCCTGGGCCCGCTGGCTGCCGTCAGCGCGGCGATTCTCGTTGCGCTCGCGATTGTGGCGCTCTGGCTCCCGGGGTCGAATCTTCGCGGACACGCTCGTGAAGGGGCTGTCGTGAGCGGCGCCGGCGAGTACCGCGCGCGGATCGAGGCGGCGCTCGCCGGCGGGTGGCGGTTCGGGGGGCTGCACGCGAGCGAGGGCGGGACGGTCGTGCGCGTGCTTCTCGTCGCTCGGGACGGCTCCACACGTGTCGAGACGGGCGCGGCGCCGGAGGGGCAGGCTGTCTCGATCGTCGACCTCGCGCCCGCGGCCGATTGGGACGAGCGCGAGGCGGCGGATCTCTACGGAGTGAGCTTCGCCGGGCACGAGCCGCTGCGGCCGCTCGTCGAGCACGATCCGGACACGGCGGGCTGGACCGTTCCCGTGCGAGGCCACGACGCCTACCAGGTCGCTGTCGGGCCGATCCACGCCGGCGTGATCGAGTCGGGGCACTTTCGCTTCGGCGTCGTCGGCGACCGGATCCTGAATCTCGATGCGCGTCTCTTCTACAAGCATCGTGGTCTCGAGGCGGCGGCCGAAGGCAAGTCGCTCGACGAGGGCTCGCGTACGCCGCCAGGGCGTGCGCTGCGTGCGCCGTGGCGAACGGGATCGCCTACGCGCACGCATGCGAGGAGGCGCTCGGGCTCGAGCCGACGCCGGAGCTCGCGCGGGCCCGCACGATCCTGCTCGAGCTCGAGCGGACGTGGAGCCATCTCAACGACATTGCGGCGATCTGCGCCGGGTGCGGTCTGGCCGCCGGGAACGCACACTTCGCCGCGCTCACCGAGCAGGCGCGGCGCCTGAACGCGGCGCTGACGGGACACCGGTATCTCTTCGGCAGCGTTCGCGTCGGCGCGCAGTTCCCTCGAGCTCGACGCCGGCGCCGTTTCGGCGGCTCGCGAAGCGCTGAGCCTCGATCCGCCGCGAGCACGAGCGCGGCTGGCGGGCGCTGGCGTTCAACTTCTCCTTCCAGGACAGGCTTCCGGACATCGGGATCGTCTCGGCGGAGGACGCGCGCACGCCTCGGAACGGTGGGCCCCGGCGCGAGAGCGGCGGGGCTGGCGGAGGACGTGCGGACGAGCGGCACGCGCCTTTCCTACGACGGGTTTGCAGCTGTCGATACCGGAGCGCGCAGCCGGCGACGTGCGGGCTCGCTTCGAGCAACGCGGGCTCGAGCTCGAGCAGTCCTTCGACCTCCTCGACGACCTGCTCGACCGCCCGCTTGCGCCGTCCGCCGCGACGGGTGGGGGCCCCGAGCGGGAGCTCGGCGTCGGCCGGGTCGAGAGCGCCCGTGGCGCGACCAGCTGCATCGTCGAGCGGGACGGCGACCGCATCGCGCGACTTCGCCTTCGCACGGGCTCGTACGCGAACTGGCCGTCTGTCGCGTTCGCCGCGGCGGGGAACCTGCTTCCCGATTTTCCGCTGATCAACAAGAGCTTCGAGCTCTGCTACGCGTGCGCCGACCGCTGATGCTGACACTCTTCCGCGACCTCCGAAGACTCCGCCGCGACATCGACTTGCTCGCGGCGCCGGGCCGTGGACGCAGCCTCGCGCTTCGGCATGTCGACGCCGGGTCGTGCAACGGCTGCGAGCACGAGCTCACGCTCACGACGAGCCCGTACTACGACCTCGAGCGCTTCGGGCTCGGGATCGTCGCCTCGCCGCGACACGCAGACGTGCTCCTGGTCACGGGCGCCGTGACGACGCGGATGCGTGAGCCGTTGCTGATCGCCTACCGCGCGATGCCGGAGCCGCGGCGCGTCGCGGCGGTCGGGGACTGCGCGCTCGGCTGCAACCTTCTCGGCGAGGCCGCGCTGTTTCGCGGAGCCTCTCGAAAGCCTGCTGCCGGTGGATGCCCGCATCCCCGGCTGTCCCCCGGCGCCGGACGTGATCGCCGAGGCGCTCCTCGCCCTCGTCGACCGCGGCTAGCGGCATCGCAAAGAAGAAAGCCCCGGCGGTTCGCCGGGGCTTTCTCCCGCGAGGATGGGTCGCGGCGCTTCGATCAGTTCGAGTTCGAACTGATCGAGAGGAAAAGGAAGGAAAAAATGAGGCCCATCACGCCGAGGATGACAGTGCCCGCCATCCACAAGTCATTCCCGGTGACGATCGTTGCGGCGAAGAAGGCCGATCCGAGAATGAACGGGACGACCAGAAAGGCCACCCACCGCCGCTCTTCGAGGATGGCTGTCTTGTGAGCGGCCGACTCTGCAACCGGCGTGCTGAACAGCTTGGCCTCCGGTGTCCGCTGGAAGCGGGGGGAGGTTGGCGCAAGAGTCATCAGCTGCTCCTTTCCTTGCCGTGGAAGTGGTGCCACCAGTGTCCGCGCAGCAGCTGGAAAACGCATCCGTGGAAGCCCACGGTTCCGCTGCGTAGCTTTTGCGGATCGCCGCATCCGTACTTGCTGCGGACGGGAGCTGCGAGCTACTTCTTGGTGGTCGTGCGACGCAGGCGCCGGCTTCCAGCGGAAGGTCTTTCCCTGGCAGCGCCCGCCGCTCGATGCAATCCACGAGTGGATCATGTCGGCCGACTGCTTCGGCGTCTGGTCGGCGTAGAAGAGACCGCTCTGCCACCCCGACAGGATTGGTTCGTCGACGAGATGGAAGATGTTGACGAGCCGGATGTTCGGGTCGCACGAGACGAGCTCGAGCATCTTGTAGTACCACTGCGCCTGGAAGTCGGCGGAGGCGAACGCGCCGCGAACGCCTCCCGCGGTGGCGCTGACCTCGATACCGCTGTATGCGGGGCCGTTCGGTGCTGTCTGGATGCCGACCTCGTTGAGGCTGACAGGCAGGCCACCGCCACGCTGCTGGCCGATCGTCTTCTGCGGAGATCCTTGGAACGCGTCGTAGAACGCCTGGTAGATCCGCGTCAGGTTGGAGACTGCCGCGTCGTTCGGATTCGGATACCCCTTGTCGAACGCGAGCGACTGCGGCACCGGGTAGGGGTGGAAGTCGAAGCCGTCCATCAGCGGAGCGGTCCGATGCGTCTTCTTCGCGAAGGCCTTGAACCAGGTGCCGAGGTAGCCGAGGAACTTGACCGGCGACGTGGACGAGTTGGTGACGGCGCGAGCGTTGTCGTTGCCCCGCGGGGAAAGCCCGACGCCCCAGACGAAATTCGCCGAGGAGACGCCCTTGATCGCGTCGTACGCCGCCGCGAGCGCGCGGCCGCAGACCTGGGCCGACTGGTTCTGCCCCCCGGCGTTCCATTGCGGGTTCACGAAGAGCGGTTGATTGCACTCGTTCATGACGACGAACTGGTGCACGGTCGGGAACGTCTGGGCGACGCTGGCCGCCCAGGCGGCGAACTGCTGAATCTTCGCCGTGTCGCCGCAGGCGAGCGGGTCCGTCGACACGCGGCACTTCGTGCCGCCGCTGAAGGCACGCGAGTGGGCGGGATACAGGTCGAACTCGATCGTGATGCCGTCCGACTGCGGCGGTCGTCACCGCCTGTCCGACGACCGCCGACGCCGGAATCGTCAACGGGTCGGTGTCGTCCCAGGCGAGCGTGAGCGTGTTGACCTTCAGCCCGGTCGACTGCATCGTCCCGTATGTCCACGGGGCGAACGCGGGAATCTTCCCGATGTCGTCGTTGACGCCGACGACGATGGCGGCCGACGCCGCAGCGGTGAGCGCGAACGCTGCGGAAACGGTGGCGAGCATCACTCCGAGCCGTTTCATGTTCTTCTCCTCGGTCGTCCTGACCCTGTTCTCCGGCCCTCGACTGAGGGGTTCGGCGCAATTCTGCCTGCAGCAGGCCGCCCCGGGCAGAGGTACGGCAGGATGTCCGTATGGCTGGTGAGGCCCGGGGTGCCGACGCGGCGCTACGAGTAGCGATTCGTGTCGGCCGAGATCCCGAGGTACGTGAACCCGAAGATCAACACGAACGGGCCGAACAGCGCCGCGGGTGTGAGCCACCACATGTCGCCGGTGTAGATGCCCATTCCGAAGAGCGCGCCACCGGCGATGAATGCGATCGCGAACAGCACGATCCAGCGCGTCGGAACATCTGGGTCCAGCGTCGCGCCGTTGTCGACCGTGGCGCTGTGCTGAACGTCCGCGGCGTGGGACGACATGTTCACCCTCCCTGTTCGAATGACATCGTGGTTCCTTCGGTTGTCCGCATTGTGACGCACTCTCAGTGCAAACACAAGTCCACCGAGGCTGCGGAAGGAACGTTCGTGCCGTTCGCCGCGAGTCCGAACGGTCCCGGCCGTCGGCAGGCGCAGGCGTCGGGCCCCGGGGCGTACCGGGTGTGGGCGCGCCGCGGGCGGGCCCGCGGCGATCGTCCGAGCGGCTCTAGTCGGTCTTGTCGCGCGGCTTGGCGAGCGCGCGACCGACGAAGACGCCCGGCTTGTCGGACGGAGGCTTGTCGGCACCGGCGCCGCGCAGGTAGACGAAGAGCGCGCTCGCGCCGCCGGCGACGATGCCGAGCAGGAGCGCCCGCGTCTGGTCGACGCCGATCTGGCGGGATCCCCACCAGAGGTAGAGGAAGAAGACCGCACCCCAGACGAGCGCCATCGCTCCCGGACTGCGGTGGCGGGGGAAGAGAGCGAGCTTCACGAGCAGTCCCAGGACCGCGAGGCCCACCCAGAGGACAACACCCAGGATTCCCAGCGCGAGGCGTTGCAGAGGCGAAGAAGAACGTGAGGAGCCATTGCTCAGACTGGGAGATTAACGCGTCCGGCGGACCGGAGCATCGAGAACGGTCCGCGGTGACGCGAGCTGCGACTGTGCGACCAATCCGTTCGCCGTTCGCGTGCGTACTCTCGTGTGTTGAGGTCTCGGTGAGGCCCCGTGAGGGGATCGCTGTCGCGTACGATTTTCCAGACGTTGTCGATGCAAAGGAGATCTAGAGTGGGGATTCGGCTCATGCGAAGGCTCGTTCCGGCGCTGCTGCTCGTGGCTGTGTTGGTGGTCGGCGCGCTCGGCGCGAGCGCGGCACGGACGACGAGCGCAAAGGTTCCGCTGTGCAAGACCGGCCAGAAGAGCACCAAGGCGCACCCCTGCACGATTCCGGTGTGCAAGACCGGCCAGAAGAGCACGAAGGCGAAGCCGTGCACGAAGGCAAAGTCGGCGACGACCACGACGACGCCGAAGACGACGACGTCCAGTTCGTCCGGTTCGTCCAGCTCCGGTAGCTCGAGCTCTGGGTCGAGCGGAGGAGGGGCTACCGGGCCTGACGGATGTCCGGCCGGTACGAACATCCCGTCGTCCGGTCCCGGCTCTGACGGGGACGTTGACAACGACGGCGGTCCGAGCGACGGGGACGGCTGCATCTAGGCTAACGTCGTTCGGTGTTCGGTCTCTCTGCAGGCCTCGGAGTGCGGCGATCCACTCGTATCGGGTGGGTCGCCGCCCTCTCGCTTTTGATCGGCCTCGGAGCGGTGGTCCCGGTCGCCGCCGGCGAACATCGCGCGCATCGAATCCTCTGCGTCGGCCGGTCCGTACGCATGGCTCGTGGCCGCGCCTGCGCCCACAGGGTGGAAGAAGCTCGTGCTCGGATCGGGGGCTGCCGTCATGTGGTACCCGCCGTCGATGAAGGCGAGCGCGAGTGATCCCGGCTCGGTCACGGCCGTGAGCAGGGATGCGAAGGGCATCTTCCACGCGTATCTCAACGCGACGCCCAAGCAGGGCAACGAAACGCTCGCGAACTTCGCCTCCTTCCGGGTGGCCCATCAGCGCGAGGATGTCGCTGCGTCGGTGACCGAGATCGCGCGGGCCTCGAACGTGCGCTTTCGCGGCGGTACCGGAACCTGTGTCACCGACATCTACGTGACCCGCGCAAAGCACAATTCGTACCGGGAGATCGCCTGTTTCGTGAAGGGCAAGGGCCCGGGAACCGTGATCGTCGCAGCGGCGCCTCCGACGGACTGGGTGACGATGGGCCCACTGCTCAAGACGGCCGTCGCGGCGTACCAGGCGCGCTGAGAGGGCCTGCCGCATCCTTAGGAAGCTCTAACGACTCTCTTAGGTTCGCGCATTAGGTTCGGCCTCACTCGGCGGGTCAACAGCGACATGAGAGGTGATCGAATTGACGCAACAGTTCAAGCGACCACTCGTGATGGTGACGGCGCTCGCGCTCGTGGCAGCGCTTGGTAGCAGCGCGGCGTTCGCCGCACCCGGCAAAGGCAGGTTCGGTGCCAGGGCGGCAGGACACCCCGGGTTCGGCCCGCTCATGGTGCGTGGCTTCGGAGGCTTCGGCGGTCCAGGACTTGGTGCCCTGGGTGGTCCCGCGGGCGGTGGCCCTGGCATGGGCGGTTTCATCATCGGCGGTCCCGGCATGGATGGTCCTGGAATGCGTGGTCCCGGGATGGGCGGCCCCGGGGGTGGCGCAGGGATCCTCTCGACCGACGTGCTCACACCGGCCGCGGCATTCCTCGGCATCTCCGTCTCGACGCTCGCTGCCGACCTGAAGGGCGGCAAGACGCTCGCCGAGGAGGCGACGGCCAAGGGCAAGACGGCGTCCGCGCTGATCGACGCGATCGTGGCCTCCGAGAAGACCGTGCTCGACGCGGAGAACTCGGCCGGCTGGATCACGGACGCGCAGGAGACGTCGATGCTGAGCGGCCTCAAGGACGGGATCACGAAGCTCGTCAACACCGGCCCACCCGTTCCGCCCGCGAAGAAGCCGGGACCGCTCGACGCGGCCGCGACCTATCTCGGCATGACCGTCTCCGATCTGCAGGCCGATCTCAAGGCCGGCAAGACCCTGGCAGATGAGGCGACCGCGAAAGGGAAGACCGTCGACGGTCTCGTCTCGGCGCTGACAGCGCAAGCCAAGTCGAACCTCGACGCAGCGGTTACCGCCGGCACGATCACGGCGGCGCAGGAGCAGACGCTCCTGACGAATCTGACCCAGCACGTCACCGACATGGTGAACCACACGAAGCCGAGCTCGCCGGCGATGACGAAGTTGCAGCGGCTCTTCAGGCGCTGACGGCGACATCTCCGCCGGAAACGAAAAAGAGGCGCCCGAGGCGCCTCTTTTTCTTAGCCCCGAGAGGAAACCGTGCTAGTGCTTGTGGCTCGAGTCGTGGTTGCCGGCGATCGAGATCTTCGAGAGGGTGTTCACCCCGCCCGAGACGGTGCACGTCATGTCGACCCGGGTCGTGCCGTTGACGAGACCGAGTCCTGTCACGGTCGACGACAGCGTCGACGGCACCACGCAGGTGATTCCCGCCGCGGTGACCGACGAGCCCGACGAGGCTGAGACCGTGCCCTCGACCGAGATCACGTCGGGCTTGGGTGGCGCCGTCGGCTTGCAGCCGCCGCTCGAGATCAGGACGGCATCGCCGCCCGTCGTCCCGCCACCGATCTTCCCATCGGTGAACCCGCCGGCCGTGCTGAAGGTCGCGGAGAGGTTCCCGAGGAGCTGACCGCTCGAATCCCGCTCGTTCCCGCCGCTGACGAGCCCGGCGAGCTTCCCCTTCGAGTAGACCGCGCTGAAACGGGTGCCGCCGTCGTGACCCGAGCCGATACGAATCCTGCCGGACACCGTGCCGATGTCGTTGGTCGTGTTGATCAGGCTTTCGGTGTCGATCGAGATCGCGCCGTTGAGGCTCGGCTCGGTGCTCACCGCGGTGCCGCCGGTGTACGTCGCGCTCGTCGTGGCGTAGGTGCCGTCAGCGCCCGTGCACGTGCTCGTTCGGACGACGCTTGCGGTCGGCGCTGTGAATGTCGCGCTCACCGCCTTGAGCGAGTGCGTGTTCATGTGGTCCGCCACGGCCATCCCCACCCCTGTAAGGGCAGCGATTGCCGTCGTAATCCAGACGAGTTTCCGCATCGTCATCTCCGTCCATTTGTGGATATTGAGCTTCCCGCGCCGAGTCTAAGGCTGGCGTTTTGAGGGTTTTACGAACGAATCCGTAAACCTTGTGTGATGGTTCTGGACGGTGCGTCGCGTTTCCTGCCGGCTCCGCGGCATGCCCGGTGCGCCGTCTTTTCCTGCTCCACTTTGATAAGAGAGGACCGGTGTTGACGCTCGAGGAGCTCATGTTGGAAGTCGACGCTGGGACGATCGACACGGTCGTCTGTGCGTTCACCGACATGCAGGGGCGCCTGCTCGGCAAGCGCGAGCAGGCGTCGTTCTTCCTGGACGAGACGGTCGAGCACGGTCTCGAGGGCTGCAACTACCTGCTCGGCCTCGACATGGAGATGGATCCGCAGCCCGGCTACGCGATGGCGAGCTGGGATCGCGGCTACGGCGACTTCCACCTCGTTCCGGACATGGCGACGCTGCGGCGCGTGCCGTGGCTCGAAGGGACAGCCCTCGTCCTGTGCGACGTCGCCTGGGAAGACGGCTCGCCGGTCGTCGCATCTCCGCGTCAGGTGCTCGCAGCCCAGATCGCGCGGGCGCGCGCCGCGGGCTTCGAGCCGATGGTCGGCTCGGAGCTCGAGTTCTATTTGCTGAAAGAGACCTATGCGGAGGCGCACGCGAAGGACTACCGCGACCTGACGCCCTCGGTGCCGTACACCCTCGACTACCACGTCCTTGCGACGACCTACGACGAGGGGCTGATCCGGCAGATCAGAAACGGCATGCAGGCGGCCGGGATCGCGGTCGAGAGCTCGAAGGGCGAAGCGTGGCCCGGCCAGCAGGAGATCAATTTCCGTTATGCGGACGCGCAGACGATGGCCGACAACCACGTGATCTACAAGAACGGGGCCAAGGAGATCGCCCACGCGAACGGCTGCTCGATCACGTTCATGGCCAAGCCCGACCACACGTGGATCGGCAGCTCCTGCCACGTCCACATGAGTCTCTGGAAGGACGGTCAGAACGCGTTTGCGGGCAACAGCGATGTGTTCGACCGGTTTCTGGCCGGCTGGATCGCCTGCGCCTCCGAGCTCGCGCTCTTCCTCGCGCCGAACATCAACTCCTACAAGCGGTTCGCCGCCGGGAGCTGGGCGCCGACAACGCTTGCGTGGGGGCACGACAACCGAACGTGCGGCTTCCGGATCGTCGGGCACGGGGCTTCGCAACGAGTGGAGACGAGGATTCCCGGCGGAGACGTCAATCCGTATCTCGCGTTTGCGGCGCTGATCGCGGCGGGTCTGCACGGGATCGAGCACTCGCTCGAGCTGCCGCCGGCCCTGGAAGGGAACGCGTACGAGTCGGACGCCGAGCGGTTTCCCGCGACGCTGCGCGAGGCGATCGCGGCGCTCGAAACGGGGACGATGGCGCGGGAGGCCCTCGGCGACGAGGTCGTCGACCACTACCTCAACTACGGACGCACCGAGCAGCGGCTGTTCGACCAGGTCGTGACGTCCTGGGAGCGCGAGCGGCTCGTACGAGAGGCTGAGTGGCTAGGCCGGTCGTCGGGATCACGACGTACGTCGTCCCGGCGACGTTCGGGGTGTGGCAGGAGGACTCGGCGCTCGTGCCCCACGATTACGTTCGCGCGGTCGAGGTGGCCGGCGGACGGCCCTTGCTCGTCCCTCCCTCGATCGAGGGAGTCGACGAGACGCTCGACGCGCTCGACGGGCTGATCTTCTCGGGCGGCGCCGATCTCGACCCGGCGCTCTACGGGCAGGACGCCCATCCGGAGACAGACCGGCCGTTTCCGCTACGCGACGACGGCGAGTTCGTGCTGCTGCGCGCCGCGCTCGAGCGCGACCTGCCGACACTCGGAATTTGCCGCGGCTCGCAGGTCTTGAACGTCGCGCTCGGCGGCGACCTCGTCCAGCATCTCCCCGACGTCGTCGGCCACGACGATCACAAAGACGTTCCCGGGTTGTACGCAGACCACGACGTGACGATCGAGCCCGGCTCGAAGCTCGGAGACATCCTCGGGTCGCGTGCGCCGGTCAAGTCGCACCATCATCAGGGGCTCGGCCACGTCGGCCGTGGCCTGACCGTCGCCGCGCGGGCCGAGGACGGAACGGTGGA
This sequence comes from uncultured Actinomycetes bacterium, assembly GCA_963815945.1. Taxonomy (GTDB): domain Bacteria; phylum Actinomycetota; class Thermoleophilia; order Gaiellales; family Gaiellaceae; genus PALSA-600. Next base: position 942,718 of record CAWFIN010000007.1, on the reverse strand, counting down.
GGCGCTCGAGGATCCGTCGCGGCGCTTCGCGCTCGGCGTGCTCTGGCATCCCGAGGCGGGGGAGGACATGGCCCTGTTCGAGGCGCTCGTGGCCGAGGCCGCCCGTTACCGCGCCGAGCGGCGATGAGCCTCAGCGTTCTCAACCCGGCCACGGAACGGCCAATCGCCGAGCTCGAGCAGGCGGGGCGCGAGGAGACCGACGCCGCCGTCGCGGCCGCAAAGGAGGCGCTTCCCGGCTGGCGTGCTGTCTCGCCTGTCGACCGTGGACGCTTGCTCCGACGGCTCGCGACGCTCGTCGAGGAGCACGCCGAGGAGCTCGCGCAGATCGAGTCGCAGAACGTCGGCAAGCCGATCACGAGCGCGCGCGGCGAGGTCGGCATGGTTGCGGCGGTCTTCCACTTCTATGCCGGGGCGGTCGACAAGCACCACGGCGAGACCATCCCTGTCGCGGGCGGGGTGGACATGACGTTCCGCGAGCCGCTCGGTGTCGTCGCGGCCATCATCCCGTGGAACTTTCCGCTCAACATCGCGTCCTGGAAGATCGGCCCGGCGCTCGCCTGCGGCAACACCGTCGTTCTCAAGCCGGCCGAGCTGACGCCGCTCTCCGCGCTCCGGCTCGCGGAGCTCGCGCTCGACGCCGGCATCCCCGACGGGGTGCTGAACGTGCTCGTCGGGCCGGGGCGGGTCGTCGGGCAGCGGCTGATCGAGCATCCCGACGTCGCGAAGGTCGCCTTCACCGGCTCGACGGAGGTCGGCCGGAGCGTGATGGAGGGCGCCGCTGGCACGATCAAGCGCGTGACGCTCGAGCTTGGCGGCAAGTCGGCGAACGTCGTCTTCGCCGACGCCGACTTGGAGCGCGCTGCGGCCAGCGGCCCCGTACGCGGTCTTCGACAACGCCGGCCAGGATTGCTGCGCGCGGTCGCGGATTCTCGTCGAGCGGTCCGTCTACGACAGGTTCGTCGAGTTGCTCGTCGAGGCGACACGCGGCGTGCGAGTCGGCGACCCCGCCGACGAACGCACCGAGATGGGGCCACTGATCTCCGCGGCTCACCGCGACACGGTCTCCTCGTTCGTCGACGGCGAGCCGCTCTTCCGCGGAGAGATGCCGGACGGGCCCGGGTTCTGGTACCCGTGCACGCTCGTCGAGGCGTCGAACGACGACCGGATAGCCCGCGAGGAGGTCTTCGGGCCCGTCGCCGCGGTGATTCCGTTCGACGGCGAAGTGGACGCCGTGCGGATCGCCAACGACACGCCGTACGGGCTTTCAGGCTCGATCTGGACTCGCGACGGCGCTCGTGCGCTGCGGGTCGCCCGTGCGCTCGAGACCGGTGTGATCTCGATCAACTCGAACAGCTCGGTGCGCGTGTCGACGCCGTTCGGTGGCTTCAAGCAGTCCGGATTCGGCCGCGAGCTCGGGATGCACGCGCTCGACGCCTACTCCGAGGTCAAGAACGTGTTCTACTCAACGGGGGACTAAATGGGACGGTTGGACGGAAAAGTGGTGGTGATCACAGGGGCAGGCGGCGGCATGGGCCGCGAGGCCGCGATCCTGTTCACCCAGGAAGGAGCGAAGGTCTGCGCTGCCGACGTCGTCCTGGCCTCTGCGGAGGCGACGGTGGCGCTCTGCGGGGGTGAGGCGTTCGCGCTGGGAGTCGACGTCGCCGACGAGCCCCAGGTCGCGGCGATGATGGCCGCGACGGCCGCCGAGTACGGCGGCATCGACGTTCTCTACAACAACGCCGGAATCTCGCCCGACGACGACGCGTCGATCCTGGACACCTCGGTCGACGCGTGGCAACGGGTGCAGGACGTGAACGTGAAGGGCGTGTTCCTCTGTTGCAAGCACGGCATTCCGTATCTCCTCGAGCGTGGTGGCGGCTCGGTGATCAATGTCGCCTCGTTCGTCGCGCTCGTCGGCGCAGCGACATCCCAGATCTCCTACACCGCCTCGAAAGGTGCCGTGCTCTCGATGAGCCGCGAGCTCGCGGTGCAATTCGCACGCGAAGGAATTCGCGTGAACGCGCTCTGCCCGGGGCCGGTCGAGACGCCACTCCTGCTGAACATCTTCGGCGACGACCCGGCGGCGCTCGAGCGGCGCCGAATCCACTGGCCGACCGGCCGGCTCGCGAAGCCGCGCGAGGTCGTGAACGGCGCGCTCTTCCTCGCGAGCGACGAGTCGTCGTACGTGAATGGTGCGACGTTCCTCGTCGACGGCGGCCTCACGGCGGGCTACGTGACCCCGGAGTGACGTGAACGAGTTCGTCGCCCTGGGCCACTCGGGCCTCGACCACTACGCCGGACTGGAGTCGTTCCCGAACCCGGGTGTCTCTCGTGTCGAGATGCAGAGCGACGAGCTGACGGCTGTCTGTCCGATCACCGGGCAACCGGACATGTACGTCGCCACGATCGCGTTCGCGCCGCAGGCGCTCTGCCTCGAGTCGAAGTCGCTGAAGCTCTATCTGATGCGATTTCGTAACGAGGGCGCGTTCTGCGAGGCGCTTGCCGTGCACGATCCGTGACGACGTCGCGGCTGTGCTCGGCCTCACCCACGACAAGGTGAGTGTCACGCTCGTCCAGAAGGCGCGCGGCGGGATCACGATCACGGCGACTGCGTAGCGCCCGCTTCTCGGCGCTCGGTCAGGAACGCAACGACCGCGGCGGCGAGCAGTACGCATGCGCTGACGAGGAGTGCCCTGTGCAGGCCGTGGCCGAAGGCGCCCTCGGCCGAGGTCAGGATCTTCCCGACCACCCCGAAGTTTGCAGCCGCGATGGGATTTGCGGCTGCGGCAGCAGCCGCGTTCGCGGGGAGGCCGCCGTGCGTCACGGCGTCGAGGATGAGCGAGCGAAAGGATCCGGTCACTCCGAGCTCGGTGAGCCTGCGGCCCAGCTCGCCGACGAGCTGAGCGTTGACGACCGCGCCGAGAGTCGCGACGGCAAGGACGCCTCCAAGCTCGCGGCTCGTGTTGAGGGTCGACGCAGCCATGCCGGAGCGCTTTCCCGGAACGACCGTCAGCACCGTTGCGGTGACGGCGACGAGCGCGAGCCCGAGGCCGAAGCCCACTCCCGCGAGCGCAGCTGCCAGCCTCGCGAACGGAATGTCCGGGGAAAGCAGCCCGTCGACGGCGAGTATCGATCCGCCGGCGAGCAGGCACCCGAACACCATCGGCCCGCGGGGGCCGCGTGCGGCCGTCCACCTTCCGGCCACGATTCCGGCGACGACCATGGCCAAGGCCATTGCGAGGAATTCGCGCGCGATCCTCCACCCGGAGAAATGCGCGATGATCTGGAGGTAGAGAGCGGTGAAGAAGAACACGCTGAAGAGACCGAAACTCGAAGCGAACGCGACGAACGTGGCGCCGCTGAACGAGCGGTTTCGGAAGAACGCGAGCGGGACGACAGGGTCGGGCGCCCGCCGCTCGATTGCGACGAACGCAGCCGTCGCGACGGCGGCAACGACGAAGAGCAGAGGCACCCACCAGGTTCCATAGCCGACGTTCTCCCCTTCGATCACGGCGAAGGTGAGCGCCGTCACGGCGATGGTTCCGGCGGCAAGGCCGGCGAGATCGACTTTCCGTCCCGCCGGGTCCGAGCTCTCGGGCAGCGTCACTGCGGCCGCGACGAGCATCGCAATCGCGAATGCGACGTTGAACCAGAAGATCGCGCGCCAGCCGCCGATCCCGACCAGGACGCCGCCGAGCACGGGCCCGAGCGCGAGCGAGATTCCCGACACCGCCGTCCAGATGCCGAGTGCGCGAGCCCGTTCCCGGCTGTCCGGGTAGATCTGCCGGATCAACGAGAGCGTTCCCGGCTCGCAGAGCGCCGCGCCGACGCCCATGCCAACGCGGCCCGACGATCAGCATCTGAGTTCCAGTTGCGAGTGCACCGACGAGCGAGCCGCCGCAGAAGAACGCGATACCCGCGAGCATCACCTTCTTCCGGCCGTACAGATCCCCGAGCGTTCCGCCGACCAGCATGAGGCCCGCGAACGCGAGCATGTAGCCCTCGACGATCCACTGGAGGCTCGAAACGCCTGCCCGCAGATCTGTCTGCATGTCCGCGAGCGCGACGCTGACGATCGTATTGTCGAGGAACGTGAGGAAGAGAACTGCGCAGAGAGCCGCGAGCGCGTAGCCCCGGCGGTGCCCCGCAGCCCGCACGCCGCCCTCCGGCTCTACTTGCCGGCCGGCGGGCACGCCTTCGGCACTGGGCCCTGAAGCGCAGCCAGCGCGCAAAGGCTGGCGATGCTGACCTTCCAGGTGCCGTTCTCGAGCACGGCCGAGCCCTTGACGCCCGCGAGCACCGGCGATCCGTTGAGGAGAAGCGTGTACGTCACTGTCGCCGAGGTGGGGCCGTCGATCGTCACGGACGTCACCTTCGCCGACGCTTGCTTGGCAAGCGACGAGCTGCTGACCGCAGCGATCGCGTCAGCGACCTGCTCGCCGTTCTGTGCCAACGAGACTCGTTTCGACGCCGAACTCGAGCCGTCGAAGAACGTCTCCCAGTTCTGCCTGATCGCGGCCTTGGTCTCGGCGGGCCGCGGGCCCATCGCGTCGACGGATGAGTTCCCGGTCGAGGTGGTCGTCGAGCTCTTCTTACTGCTCGAACCGCCGCAGCCGACCACGAGGAGAACCGACGACGCGGCCAGGGCAATTCCACAGAGCAGCGTTCTGGACAGGGGGCAAGGATAACGGAGCGCGCGGCGTCGCTCACAGGCCCGCTGGTAGAAAGGCGCCATGGACGCGCCGCAGGGAAGGGAGGCCGGCGGCGCGCAGGAGCTACACGGGGCGCGCGCTCACGATGGTGTTCGTCGCGCTCATGCTCGGGGTGTTCCTCGCGGCGCTCGACCAGACGATCGTCTCGACCGCGCTCCCGACGATCGTCGGCGACCTTGGCGGCCTGAAGCACCTCTCATGGGTGGTCACGGCGTACCTGCTCGCCTCGACGGTCTCGACGCCGCTCTACGGGAAGCTCGGCGACATGCTCGGCCGCAAACCGGTGTTCCAGGCTGCGATCGTGATCTTTCTCGTGGGCTCCATGCTCGCCGGCCTGAGCCAGACGATGGGGCAGCTCATCCTCTTTCGCGCCGTTCAGGGGATCGGCGCCGGCGGGCTGATGGTCGGCGCTCAGGCGATCATCGCCGACATCGTCCCGCCCAGAGAGCGAGGTCGCTATATGGGCCTGTTCGGCGCGGTGTTCGCGGTCGCCTCGGTCGCGGGCCCGCTCCTCGGAGGGTTCTTCGTCGACAACCTCTCGTGGCGCTGGGTCTTCTACGTCAACGTGCCGGTCGGTGCGGTCGCGCTTACGGTGGTCGCTCTGCGGCTGCACCTTCCCGTCGTACGGGTGCGCCACCGGATCGACTACCTCGGGACGGTGCTCCTCTCGTGTGGCGTCAGCGCGCTGATCCTGCTCACGACCTGGGGTGGGAACGTGTACCCGTGGCGCTCACCGGTGATCGCGGGGCTCGGCGTGGCCGGAGTGCTGGTGCTCGCGGTGTTCGTCTGGTGGGAAGGACGCGCCGCCGAGCCGATCATCCCGCTGAAGCTCTTCCGCTCGAGCATCTTCGACGTCGCGACCGCGATCGGGTTCTTCGTCGGCCTCGCGATGTTCGGTGCGCTCGTCTTCATCCCGCTCTACCTCCAGCTCGTCTACGGCGCGACCCCCACGAGCTCGGGGCTTCAGCTGTTGCCCTTGATGGCCGGCCTCCTCGTGGCGAGCATCGCGTCGGGACGTGCGATCAGCCGCATCGGCCGCTACAAAGTGTTCCCGGTCACCGGCACGGCGATCCTCGCGGTCGGGATGTTCCTCCTCTCCAGGTTGCACGTGGGGAGCCCTCACTGGGTCGCCTCGGTCTACATGCTCGTCGTCGGAGTCGGCATCGGCCTTGTGATGCAGGTGCTCGTGATCGTGGTCCAGAACGACGTCGGCTGGGAGGATGTGGGTGTCGCGACGTCGACCGCGACGTTCTTCCGCTCGCTGGGCGGCTCGTTCGGGGTCGCGATTCTCGGGGCGGTCTTCGCCACTCAGCTCGCAAACCAGATCAGGATGCTGCCGCCGTCATCCGCCCGTCGCCTGGCGGGAAGCATCCACATCACCCCGGCGCAGGCACGGCGTCTGCCCCCGGACGTGCATGCCGACTTTCTGAACGCGTTCTCGGGCGCGCTCCACATCGTGTTTCTCTGGGGCGCTGCGCTCGCGATCGTGCCGTTCGTCCTCTCGTGGTTCTTGAAGGAGGTGCCGTTGCGCACGACGATCCGCCGCGCTACCGCGGACTCGCCGCCGGCGGGCTGAACGGCCCCGGCGTGTAGCGGTGAAACGCATCCCATCCCGAGTCGGCCTCGCGGGCCGCGAGGTCGGCCGCGGCGCCCCCGCGAAGGCCGAAGAGGCGCTTCGCGAGCAAGAGGTAGAAGAGGATCGCGAGGTTGACGACCAGCGCGAGCACCTTCAGGACGGTGACAGTCTTGCTCAGCTCATAGAGCTCGAGCGGGAGGAAGAGCGAGGTGGCGATCAGCGTCAGGTACTCCGCCCAGCGATACTGAAACCAGAGCCCGAACGCCTCGGTGCCCTCCAGGAGCGCGTAGGCAGCGGCCGCGAGGCCGATCAGGCGCAGCGTTCCGACGTCGAGGGTCACGAGCCGTTCGGCGTCTCGGAACAGGCCGTGAGTGTGCTGGGTGTGGCCCGCCGCCGCCGTGCCGTAGAAGGCGGCGTCGATCTTGTCGACGAGCTTCTGGAGCTGGTCGCGGTGCGAGGCGAAGACGAAGATCAGCGCCGCAAGGCCGGCGAGGAGGACGAAGTGGAAGCCTCGGTTGATCGCGATCAGCCGCAGGACGATCTTGTCGCGGAGCGCCTTGCCGCGCAGCGGCAGCTCGATCTCGGTCTCCGGGGGCGGATGACGTCGCGTCGGATTCTCCGGCGGCTGAAGCGGCATCCAGCTGTCGCAGCGGAGGCAGCGGTACCAGCGGAGCCCGCCGCTCTCGCGGACGAACGACCCGTCGAGAATCCGGATCTCGGCTGCGTCCGTCCCGACCAGCTCGTGCCCGCGAATGCCGCAGACGAGAAGCTCGTAGTGGAACGTCGGCAAGAAGCGTTGCGTCGTCGTGCCTGGGGGCGCCGCGGGCATGTCGTCTGACAGTGTCATCGACGCGCCGGATACGCGCCGGTGGCTCAGTTGAACTCGGACCGGGCCGGAAATAGACTGTCCGCTCCTCGCGCCGTTCGAGGAAGAGACGAGACCAAACGCAGTGAAGCACCGTTTCGAAAACCACGATCTGATCACCGAAAGGGCTTCGCAGCTCATCGACGTGACCGACGACGTGCTCGCAGCTGTCGAGCGGGCCGGGGTTCGAGAACGGGATGGCCCTCGTCTACTCGCCGCACACCACGTGCGCGGTGGTGATCAACGAGCAGGAGAGCGGGTTCCTGGACGACTTCGCCGAGTTCCTTGCAGAGCTCGCACCCGCCGAGCGCTACTACCGTCACGACGATCTCGAGCTTCGGACGGAAGGGATCGACGACGACACGGCCGAGTTTCCGAACGGTCACTCGCACCTCCGGACGGGCCTGCTCTCGTCGACGTCCCAGACGATCCCGATCGTCGACGGGTCGCTGATGCTCGGGACGTGGCAGCGGGTCTTCTTCTGCGAGCTCGACCGCTCCCGGTCGCGAAAGGTGTTCATCCAGGTCATCGGCGAATGACCGCGACTGCACCGCGGCTGCCAGAGGCGGGCGGGGAGCTACCCGGTGAGACCGCCGTCCTCCCGCTCGCCGAACACGAGAACTTCCCCGTCGCGCTCGGGCTGCTCGGACGCGAGACGCGAGAGCATTTGCTGGCGATCTACGGGTTCGCGCGACTCGCCGACCAGGTGGGCGACGAGGCTTCCGGGGATCGCCTCGCCCTGCTGGATCGGCTCGACGAGGATCTGGGACGCGTCTTTCGACGGCGAGCCCGAGCACCCGCTGCTGCAACGGCTCGCGCGCACGGTTCGGGAGTGCGGTCTCCCCGAGGAGCCGTTCCGGCGCCTGATCGAGGCCAACCGCCGCGACCAGGGACCGGTCGCGTACCAGACGTTCGACGAGCTCCTCGGGTACTGCGCCCTCTCGGCGAACCCGGTCGGCGAGCTCGTGCTGCACGTGTTCGGGGCGGCAAGCTCCGAGCTGATCGAGCTCTCCGACCGCGTCTGCACCGGGCTGCAGCTCGTGGAGCACTGGCAGGACGCCGCAGAGGACTTCCGGCGCGGCCGCGTGTACCTCCCCGCCGAGGACCTCTCGCGGTTTGGTGTCGTCCCCGCCGATCTCGGGTCGGAGCACGCGCAGCGGCGGCTACGAGATCTGCTGGCCTTCGAGGTCGAGCGCGCGCGCGGGCTGCTCGACGAGGGCGCCCCGCTCGTCGGGCGGCTGCGTGGCCGCGCCCGGATTGCGGTTGCGGGGTATGTCGGCGGCGGGCGTGCGAATGCCGACGCGATCGTCGCCGCCGGATACGACGTGCTTCCCGGCGCACCTCGTGCCGGGAAGGGAAGGCGGCTCTGGGCGGTACTCAGAACGTACGGGGCGGGCCGATGAGCGCCGCCGCGTACGAGCACTGCCGCCGCATCGCGCGCGCGTCGCGGTCGAGCTTCTACACGGGGATGCGGCTGCTTCCGCCCGAGCGCCGCGAGGCGCTCTTCGCGGTCTACGCGCTCGCGCGCCGTATCGACGACGTCGCCGACGGGCCGTTGCCGCCGGAGCAGAAACTGGCGGGCTTGGAGCGGATCCGCCGCGAGCTGGCGAATCTCGGCGAAAGCCGCGACCCGGTGCTGGTAGCCGTCGCCGACGCCTCGAGCCGCTACCCGATCCCGCTGGACGCTTTCGGCGATCTCGTCGACGGCGCCGAGATGGATGTGCGCGGCACCGACTACGCGACCTTCGTCGAGCTCGTCGTCTACTGCCGGCGTGTGGCGGGCTCGATCGGCCGCCTCGCGCTCGGGGTGTTCGACGCTGCTGATCGCGGCCGAAGCCGACGAGCTCGCTGACGACCTCGGGGTGGGCCTCCAGATCGGGAACGTCCTACGCGATCTCAGCGAAGACATTCCCGGCGGGCGGGTCTACCTGCCGCGTGAGGACATGGAGCGGTTCGGCTGCGAGGTGCGAGGTGGTCGAATCGAAGGCGACGCCGATCTCCTCGTCGCGTTCGAGGCGGAGCGGGGGCTCGGCTTCATCGATCGCGGGCTTGGACTCGTGCCGCTTCTCGACCGCCGCAGCGCGGCGTGCGTCCTGACGATGGCCGGTGCGTACCGGCTGCCTGCTCGAGCGGATGGCGTCGGAGCCTGCGGGCGCCCTCGAGCGGCGCCCGTCGCTCCGGAGCTGGGAGAAGGGGTGGGTGCTCGCTCGCAGCCTGGCGAGGGCGGCATGAGCGGGCCGCGGATTGCCGTCGTGGGCGGCGGGCTCGCGGGTCTCGCTGCCGCGATCGAGTGCGCCGACAACGGCGCCGACGTGACGCTCTACGAGTCTCGGTCGCGCCTCGGTGGTGCGACGTTCTCCGTCGAGCGCAAGGGCCACTGGATCGACAACGGCCAGCACGTGATCCTGCGCTGCTGCGTCTCCTACGAGTCGTTCCTGCGCCGCCTCGGTGTCGAGAGCCTGGTCGCCATGCAGCCTCGAATGCACGTGACGGTGCTGCGCGAAGGGAAGAAACCCGCGTATCTCAGCCGCGCACCTCTGCCCGCGCCCCTCCATCTCTCATCGGCAATCCTCGGCTACGCGCCGCTTCGGCTGCGAGAGCGGTTCTCGGCCCTGCACACGGGCGCTGCGCTTCGGAAGCTCGACCCCGACGATCCGCAGCTCGACCTCGTGACGTTCGGCGACTGGCTCCGCACGCGCGGCCAGTCACCGAACGCGATTGCATCGCTCTGGAACCTGATCGCACTGCCGACCCTCAACGTTTCCGGCCGACGAAGCGTCGCTCGCGCAGGCGGTGCAGGTGTTTCGCACCGGGCTCCTCGAATCGGCGGGTGCGATGCGACATCGGCGTCTCGACAGTGCCGCTGCAGGAGCTGCATGGCCGACGCCGCGGCCGTGGCGCTCGATGAGGCCGGTGCACGGGTCGTCCTCCGCGCTCCGGTGCGGTCGGTCGAGCGGGATCTCGGCGTGCTCCGGGTCGTGCTCGATGACGGCGCCGAGATTGCACACGCCGTGATTGCGGCTGTCCCGCACTACGCCGCCGGCGACCTTCTCCCGCCCGGAGCCGTCGACACCGACGCCCTGGCCACGCTCGACGACGGTCCGATCGTCAACCTCCACGTGCACTACGACCGCCGCGTCCTCGGCGAGCCGATGGCGGCAGCGCTCGATTCGCCCGTGCAGTGGCTGTTCGACCGGACGCAGTGCGTCGGGCGTCGACCGTGGGCAGCTGGTCGTCGTCTCGCTCTCCGATGCTCGCCAGGAGATCGGCGAGTCGGTCGCGGCGCTCCGGGAGCGGTTCTTGCCGGCGCTCGAGCGGCTGCTCCCCGCCGCGCGCGGTGCCGAGGTCCTCGACTTCGCCGTCACGCGGGAGCCGCGCGCGACGTTCCGCCCGGTCCCCGGAGCGCGGAGCCTGCGCCCCGGAGAGCGGACCCCGGTGCCGGGTGTCTACCTCGCAGGCTCGTGGACGAACACGGGGTGGCCCGCGACGATGGAGGGCGCGGTGCGCAGCGGTGTCGTTGCGGCGCGGGCCGCGCTGTCCGACCTCGCCATGACGCCGGTACCCGAGGAGGCCCTGGCGTCATGACGGTCACGGCTTCGCCGAGAGTTGGCTCGGCCCGGCGCGCGCTCGAGCGGGGCCGCGACCGCCTGCTCTCGCTCCAGGACGCCGACGGGTGGTGGAAGGGCGAGCTCGAGACGAACGTGACGATCGACTCCGAAGATCTCTTCCTGCGGTTCCACCTCGGCATGCTCGAGCCGCGCGATCACCGAGCCGACCGCACGCTGGATCCGGTCGAAACAGCGGGACGACGGATCCTGGGCGACGTTCTTCGGCGGCCCCCCCGACGTCTCGACGACCGTCGAGGCCTACGTGGCGCTCCGTCTCGCCGGCGATGACCCCGACAACGAGCACATGCGCCGCGCCGCGGCCTGCGTTCGCGAGCTCGGCGGCGTCGAGACGACTCGCGTCTTCACACGGATGTGGCTCGCGTTGCTCGGCCTGTGGTCGTGGGATGAGGTGCCGGTAATTCCCCCGGAGCAGATCTTGTTCCCGCCGAGAGTTCCGCTTAGCGTCTACTCGTTCGGCTGCTGGGCCCGGCAGACGATCGTCGCGCTCTCGGTCTGCTCTGCCCTTCGCCCTGTGACCCCCGTCCCGTTCCCTGTCGACGAGCTCCTGACAGGGGTTGCGCCGAAGTTGCCGGCGACGGATATCTGGAGCCGAACGTTCAGCGTGGTCGACCGCGCGCTCCACCGCTACGAGCGCCACCCGATCGAACCGCTTCGCCGCCGCGCGCTCGCCGCCGCGGAGCGCTGGATCGTCGAGCGGCAGGAGCGAGACGGATCATGGGGCGGCATCCAGCCGCCATGGGTCTGGTCGATCGTCGCGTTGCGGGCACTCGGCTACCCGATCGACCACCCGGTGCTCTCACTCGCGTTCGCCGGTCTCGACAGCTTTACGGTCGAGGACGCAGGACGGACGCCGGGTCGAGGCGTGTCAGTCGCCGGTTTGGGACACGGCGCTTGCAACGATTGCGCTGCTCGACGCGGGTCTTCCTCCCGGGCACCATGCGATCGAAAAGGCGGCGCGGTGGCTTGCCGACCGCGAGGTGGTCGTTCGCGGCGACTGGTCGGTTCGCCGCCCCAAGCTCCCTGCCGGCGGTTTTCCGTTCGAGTTCGCAAACGACAACTACCCGGACGTCGACGACACGTCGGTCGTCGTGCTTGCGCTCCGCCTCGCGGCCGGCGACCGGTTCGAAGGCCCCTGCGAGCGCGGGCTCACGTGGGCGATCGGGATGCAGAGCCGTGACGGCGGCTGGGGAGCATTCGACGTCGAGAACACGAGCAGCATCTCCACGAGGCTTCCGTTTTGCGACTTCGGCGCGGTCACCGATCCGCCGAGCGCGGACGTCACCGCGCACATGGTCGAGCTCCTGGCTCGCGAAGACCGTGCCGACGGCGCCCGCGCGGCCGCTCTCAGGGCTGGCGTCGAGTACCTGCTTCGGAACCAGGAGGCGGACGGCTCCTGGTTCGGGCGTTGGGGCGCGAACTACGTCTACGGCGTCGGCACCGTCGTGCCCGCGCTCGCGGCGTGCGGGCTCGCGGAGCACGAGAGCGTGCGACGCGCGATCGCCTGGCTCGAGGGGGTGCAGAACGACGACGGTGGGTTCGGCGAGGATCTGCGCTCGTACCGCGACCCCGACTGGCGCGGCCGCGGCGCGTCGACCGCGTCGCAGACCGCATGGGCCCTGCTCGCGTTCCACGCCGCCGGGCGAAGACGGCGACGCGGTCGAGCGGGCGGTGGGGTGGCTCGTCGATTCCCAGCGACCCGACGGCGGCTGGGACGAGCCGTACTTACACGGGCACCGGATTCCCGGGCGACTTCTACCTCAACTACCATCTCTACCGGCAGGTGTTCCCGGTGATGGCGCTCGGCCGGATCCTGAGGGACGAGAGATGAAGGGGCCCTTGCTCGTGTTCGTGCCTCTTCGCGTCGAGGCTGTGGCGCTCGGCAGGCGCCCCGGATGGCGCGTGCTTCGCTCCGGCATGGGCCCGGCGCGGGCACGGATCGCGGCCGCACGGGGGCTCGGCGTCGAGGGGGCCGTACGCCGTGGTCGTGGCGGGCGTCTGCGCTGCGGTGTCGCCCGAGCTCGAGCCGGGTGACGTCGTCTGCGCGACGGAGCTGCGGCGTGAAGGTGCAGAGCCGGTGTCGGTGCCCGCGAGTGCGTCGCTCGCGACCGCGCTGCGCCGTCACGGTCTGCGCAGCCTACGACGGGCCGGTCATCTCGACCGACCACATCGCTGGAACAGAGGAGCGTCGCGCGCCTCGCAGGGAAGCGGCGTGCTCGCGCTCGACATGGAGTCCGCCTGGCTCGCCGAGGCAGCGGCCGGACGGCCGTTCGCGGTGCTGCGCGTCGTCGTCGAGACTGCCGGCCGCGGCCTCGTCGACATCCGCACGGTCGCCGCCGGCATTCGCGCGCTCGTGACCCTGCGCCGGGCTGCGCCCGCGCTCGCACGAGTGGGCCGACGAGGTTGCGCCGAAGGACGTCCCAGACTCGCTGGATCCCCTCCCCGAGCTGGTGACGCGATGAGCGTCCCGCTTCGCCAGAGCCTGACGATCGGGCGCTACCTGCTCCGGCAACGGCTTCACCGCAACGACAAGTTCCCGCTGCTGGTCGAGCTCGAGCCGCTCTACCAGTGCAACCTGGCCTGCTCGTTCTGCGGGAAGATCCAGTATCCGGATCACATCCTGAAGAAGCGGATGCCGGTCGAGACCGCGCTCGCCGCGATCGAGGAATCCGGGCGCGCCGATGGTGTCGATCGCCGGCGGCGAGCCGCTCGTCCACCCCGAGGTGCACGTGATCGCGCGCGAGCTGATCGCGCGCAAGAAGTTCGTCTACCTGTGCACGAACGGGATCCTGATGGAGAAGAAGATGGACAACTTCGAGCCGTCGCCGTACTTCGCGTGGGTCGTGCACCTCGACGGGATGCGCGAGCGGCACGATCGATTCGTGGAACGCGAGGGGACCTTCGACAAGGCGGTCGACGCGATCGCCGAGGCGAAGCGGCGCGGCTTCCGCGTCAACACGAACACGACGTTCCTCACGACCGACACCCCGAAGACCGTGCGAGACGTCCTCGACTTCCTGAACGACGAGCTGGAGGTCGACCAGATGACGATCTCGCCGGCCTACGCGTACGAGAAGGCGCCCGACCAGGAGCACTTCCCCGGCGTGGCGCAGGCGCGCAAGCTGTTCAGCGCGGCGTTCGCAGACGGAGGGCGCAAGCGCTGGCGGCTGAACCACACGCCGCTCTTCCTCGACTTCCTCGAGGGGAAGGTCGATTTCCAGTGCACGCCGTGGGGGATCCCGTCGTACTCGATCTTCGGCTGGCAGCGGCCGTGCTATCTCATGGCCGACGGCTACACGCAGACCTACAGGGAGCTGATCGAGACGACCGACTGGTCGAAGTACGGTCGTGGGAACGATCCGCGGTGCGACAACTGCATGGCCCACTGCGGCTACGAGCCGACGGCGGTGCTCGCGGCGACCCGGTCGCTGCGGCAGACGGTCCGCGCGCTCGGCGCGGCACGCTGAGGCCGCCGGTCTCGCGGGTATCGTCCTGCCGTGGCGCTCGAGCCCGCATTCCGGCAGGCGGTCGGGCAGATGCTCGCCGCGAACGCGGTCATCTCGGAGCCGGAGCAGCTGCGCACGTACGAGTGCGACGCGCTGACGGGTCACCGGGCTGTTCCCGAACTCGTCGTCCTGCCCGGATCGGCCGACGACGTCCAGGCCGTCGTGCGCCTCTGCCATCGCTACCAGGTTCCGTTCGTGGCTCGCGGCGCCGGGACGGGGCTTTCCGGCGGAGCGCTGCCCGTCGCCGACGGGGTCGTCATCTCGCTCGCCCGGCTCGACCGGGTGCTCGACGTCGACCTCGATCGCGCACGGGTGGTGGTCGAGCCGGGCGTGACGAACCTCGACATCACCCGCGCCGTCGCGGGAGAGGGGTTCTACTACGCGCCGGACCCTTCGAGCCAGCAGGTCTGCACGATCGGCGGCAACGTCGCCGAGAACTCCGGCGGCGCGCACTGTCTCAAGCACGGGTTCACGGTCAACCACGTCCTCGCCGCCGACGTCGTCCTCCCCGACGGTGAGCTCGTCACTCTTTCGAGGGATGACGACGGGCCCGACCTGCTCGGTGCGTTCGTCGGCTCGGAAGGGACGCTCGGGATCGCCGTCCGCGTGACGGTGCGTGTCCTCCGCGTCCCGCAGGCGGTGCGCACCCTGCTCGCGGCATTCCGGACGATCGACGCCGCGGGCGAGGCGGTGTCGCATGTGATCGCCGCCGGAATCCTCCCGGCTGCGATCGAGATGATGGATGCGCTCACGATCCAGGCGGCCGAGGCCGCGGTTGCCTGTGGGTACCCGGCTGGTGCGGCCGCCGTGCTGATCGTCGAGCTCGACGGAGTCACGTCCCAGGTGGCGGAGGAATCTGCGGCGGTCGAGCAGATCTGCCGCGACTGCGGTGCCTTCGAAGTGCGCGCCGCGGACGCCGCCGACGAACGGGCGCGTCTGTGGAAGGGACGCAAGTCGGCGTTCGCGGCGATGGGGCGGATCTCGCCGAGCTACTACGTCCAGGACGGCGTCGTGCCGCGTACGAAGCTGCCCGAGGTGCTCCGGCGGATCGCCGCGCTCGGCAGCGAGTACGGCCTTCGCGTCGCGAACGTCTTTCATGCCGGCGACGGCAACCTTCACCCGCTCGTGCTCTACGACGACAGTGTCGACGGCGAGGCCGCTCTCGCCGAACGGCTTGCGACCGACATTCTCGACGTCTGCATCGAAGCGGGTGGCTCCCTGACAGGGGAGCACGGAGTCGGGGTCGACAAGGCGTGCTCGATGCCGAAGCTCTTCGGCGCCCGAGACCTCGAGACGATGCTGAGGCTCCGTACGGCGTTCGATCCGGCAGGGCTCGCGAACCCCGGGAAGGCGTTTCCGACGCCGCGTCTCTGTGGCGAGGTCCCCGGGCCGTACCGCGCCCATCCACTCGAGAGGGCCGGGGTTGCCGAGCGTCTCTGAGCCCTCGACTCTCGCAGAGGCGGCGGAGGCCTTCATGGCCGGCGGGCGCGTTTCCATCGATCACGACGGCGGTGACGTCGTGCTCTCGACGCGACGGCTGAACCGGGTGCTCGAGTACGAGCCGGGCGACCTGACCGCGATCGTCGAGGCCGGAATCCGGCTGTCGGAGCTTCGGGCGCTGCTCGAGCCCCACGGCCAGATGCTTGCGCTCGATCCCCCGGGCGACCCGACGATCGGCGCGTGCCTGGCGGCCGATCTCTCCGGGCCTCGCCGCCATCGCTACGGCGCTGCGCGGGATCTCGTGATCGGCGTCACGGTCGTCCTCGCGGACGGTACCGTCGCGAGCTCGGGGGGCAAGGTGGTGAAGAACGTGGCGGGATACGACCTGGGCAAGCTGTTCTGCGGCTCCCGCGGGCGGCTGGGGCTGATCGCACGGGTCGCCCTCCGGCTACACCCGCGCCCGGCCGCGGAGGCGACGGTCGTCACGGAGAGCGACGATCCACGCGGGCTGTGGTCGACCCTTCAGCGTTCGCAGCTCGAGCCCTCGGCGGTCGACTACCTCCCGCCCGGCCGTGTCGCCCTCCTCTTCGAAGGCGCCAAGGCTGCCGTCGATGCCCAGGTTGCCGCCGCCCCGGGCGAGCAGGTGGACGCGACGGTCTGGGATGAGTCGATGCGCCGCCAGGCCGCAGCGCCCGGTCGTGCGGCCTTCGACTGGCAGGACTGTATGCTCGCGCGCCCGGGGCCGGGGATAGCCTTTGTCGAGGCTTGGGCCGAGCGCGCCTGGTCGCCCCTCGCGGAGCGCGTGCGGTCAGCATTCGACCCCGACGGCATCCTCGTCTAGGCTCTTGCTGTGGGCACGCGCATGCTCTTGCCGGTCGCTACGCTGGCAGTCGCGATCCTGGTCTGCGTGTCGTCCGCGTCCGCAGCCACCGGCGCGAGCGCAGGAAGCATGACGCTGGCGACCTCAGATTTCCCGGTCGGCACAGCGCTGACCTATGAGGGGCCGCAGCTGATTGCAGGCTTTCCTCGCTTCAACGCTGCGAGCTCGTACAGCCGCACATTCAGAGACGTCGCCCTCGGAACGGCGAAGGTCGTGACTCTCCAGTCGAGCGTGTCGGTGGCCAAGAACACGGGCGATCCTGCCTCTCTGATGTCGTCGCTGGTCGCCACGACGCGCAGCGCCGCTGGACGCAAGAGCGCAGCCGACCAGGTCAAGTCCAGCCTCGGGAAGTCGTTGCACCCATCCTCGGTGAGCATGCTGCGGGGACGCGTGATCAAAGCCGGCGAGTCAGCGGTCGAGATGGTCTTTCGGCTCCAGACGAAGTCGGCGACGGACAGGATCGAGATCGGAGAGCTGTGGGTCAAGGTCGGGTCGGCGCTTTCGCTGACCGTCTACGCGACGAACGGTCCCGGTGTCACTGCAGGCAGCGCGGCGAGCCTCGCTCACGTGGTCGCGACTCACATGAAGGCGGCGCTCGAGCTCGCGCCGAAGAAATGAACGGTCACGCTGGTGATCGACGGCACGCCTCGGCTTGGCAGCTCGTGAAGACGACCACCGGGGAAGTCGACCGTACCGCGCCGGAGCTCAGGTGCCGGTGGCTTCGTACGACGTGGAGTCGACCCTGATCGCCGCGGTGTCGCCGCACCCCACCTGCTGACGGTCCGCGACTCGCTTCGATGGACCCGGCTCTCCTCAGCGACTGCGTCCACTGCGGCTTCTGCCTGCCCACCTGCCCGACCTACGCGCTCTGGCACGAAGAGATGGACTCGCCGCGCGGGCGGATCTGGCTGATGCAGGCGACCCTCGACGGGACGGTCGAGCTCAACCGCACCGTTGCCGAGCACTTCGACCGCTGCCTCGGCTGCATGGCGTGTCTCAGCTCGTGTCCTTCCGGCGTTCAGTACGACCGGCTGATCGAGCTCGCCCGAGAACGCGTCGAAGAGGAGGTTCCGAGGCCGGTCCGCGAGCGCATCTTGCGCGCGTTCGCCTTCGCGGTGCTTCCGCGGCCGCGAGTCATGCGCGCGACCCTTCCGTTCGCGAAGCTCGCTCCGTTTCGAGCCTTCCGTGAGCTCGCGCCGCCGTGGCGCGAGCCGGTCTCGCCGCCGGCCGAGACCCCGGCTGCGGGCGAGCGAGTCGGGCGGGTCGGCCTGCTCACGGGCTGCGTCCAGAGCGTCCTCTTCGGCGAGGTGAACCGGGCTTCGGCGAGCGTTCTCGCGGCGCACGGCTTCGAGACCGTGACGCCGTATGGCGGCTGCTGCGGAGCTCTGGCGCTCCATGCCGGCAAGCGGGAGGAAGGCCTCGCGCTCGCTCGGAAGACCGCGGCGGCATTCGAAGCTGCGGGCGTGGACGCGATCGTCACGAACGCGGCGGGTTGCGGCTCGCACCTGAAGGACGCCGGCCTCTCGCTGCGTGTCATGGACATCTCCGAGACGCTCGCGGAGGGCAACGCAGCCGCGAGGCATCCGCTGCCGCTGCGCGTCGCCTTCCAGGATTCCTGCCACCTCGCTCACGCGCAGCGCATCCGCTCCGAGCCTCGCGAGCTGCTTCGCTCGATTCCGGGCGTCGAGCTCGTCGAGCCGGCCGAACAGGACATCTGCTGCGGAAGTGCCGGCATCTACAACCTCGTCCAGCCAGAAGCGGCGAGGACGCTCGGCGACCGGAAGGCTGCCCACATCCTGGCCACGCGGCCCGACGTCTACGTCAGTGCGAACCCCGGCTGTCTTCTCCAGGTGACGGCTGCTCTGCGGCGTGCAGGCCGGCCGATCCCCGCGGCGCACCCTGTGGAGCTGCTCGACGCGTCGCTGCGCGGCGCCGGCCGCATCCATTCCCGTCTCTAGAAAGCGGCGCTAGTAGAGCGCGTGCTTGAAAGCGGCGGCGAGTGCCGCGCCGACGAAGGCGCACAACGCGACCACGATGGCGCCGGGGCGAGTGAAGCGCGGGCTCGCCATCATCTTGCTCCCGATCAGGAAGAGCAGCGCGCCGGTCGTCACGAAGAGGAAGGGACGAACCGCGACCCCGACGAGTGCGAGCCCGAACCCGAGCGCCGCGATTCCCGTCCAGATGGGGTTCTCCTTGCGGGCCTCCGTCATCGGGTCGAACTTTAACTGCTGCGCAGGATGCTCGCTCGGGGAAGGTTTCACGGGTGGCTGCTCGACACGACCGCACGAGCCGGCGCATCGAGCACAGGCCGAAAGCCGTCGAATCGTGGCGTGCTCGACACGGAATCCGGTCACGCCACGGGCGTCGAGAGCGGCGAGCAGGATGCCCGTGTGGCTGGTACTGGGCGCGCTCGCGGGAAACACGAAGTTGCCGAGGCTCCAGGCGACGAGCTTCCGGCCCTGCCGTGTGACCGGCTGGAGCACATGCGGGTGCGAGCCGAGGACGACAGAGGCCCCTGCAGCCAGTGCGGTGGCGGCGAAGGCACGCTGACGGGCCGTCGGCTCCGGCGCGAGCTCGATGCCCCAGTGGAACCAGACCACCACCAGGTCGGCGTGGCGGCGCGCAGCAGTGACGTCCTCCGCGATCGCCGACGGGTCGGCGCGCGCAGTTCCGGCCCAGCTCGGTCCCGGCGTCGAATCCGAGCGGGCGCACGTCGGAGTAGCCGAGGACCGCGATGCGGAGCCCGCCTGCGGTGAGGATCACGGGCCGGCGTGCGAGGTCGAGCGTGGCGCCGCCGCCGACGGTTTGGATACCGGCGGCGTGCGCCGACGCGATCGTGTCGAGGAATGCCTCGCGGCCGTAGTCGAGGCTGTGGTTGTTCGCCACCGTGAGCACGTCGATTCCGGCGACGCGCGCAGCTCCGTCGAGCAGGGTGGGCCCGCCGCGGAACGTGTACTGCTTGCCGAGCACGGCTGTGCCTCGGCTGGAGATCACGCCTTCGAGATTGACCGTCGCGATGTCCGCTCCGCGCAGGACGCGCGCGACCGATGTCCAGGGATAGGCCTCGCCTTCCCGCGCGACCGTCTCGCTCACTCCTTCGCCGGGAGTGACGTCCCCGGCGGCAGCGAGCATCACCGGGCGGATCAGCAGCACGCCGGCCCGGATGCGGCCGTCGCGGGTCACGACCTCCACCGGTACGCGTCCGGCCGACGGGACCGGGGCTGTGAGGACGAAGCGTCCGAGGGCGCCGCTCATGCGCTCTGCGACGCGGTGTCCGCGGATGACGAGAGAGACGCGTTCGTTGGCTCCGGCCCAGCCAGTGACGGTCAGCCGCGCCCCGGGCGCGAGCCACGCCGGCAGCGTGCTGTCGATGCGAGGTGGCAAGCCCGCACGGGCGGGCGGACGCATGGGGGAGTCTCTTGCTCGAACGGTGGAGCTGCCGGACGTGAACATCGCCGCCAGCGCGCCGCCCGCGAACGCCACGACGCACGCGACCCAGAGCCACGTCTTCCGGCGCCTGTCACGGAATGCTCGTAGAGCGTGCAGAGCCACCGCTCAAACCCTTCGACGGCGGGCCCGAAGCCCCTTGCGGCGCCGCTCTGGGTCAGTCGAGCTTCGCCATCACGTGCTTGATCTGCGTGTAGTCCTCGAGCGAGTAGGCGGAGAGATCCTTGCCGTAGCCCGACTGCTTGTAGCCGCCGTGCGGCATCTCCGAGACGAGCGGGATGTGGTCGTTGATCCAGACCGTGCCGAACTGGAGCGCCCGCGCCGCGCTCAGCGCCCGGCCGACGTCGCGCGTCCACACCGACGCGGCGAGGCCGTAGGGGACGTCGTTCGCCCAGGCGAGCGCCTCGGCGTCGTCGGCGAAGCGCTGCACCGTCACGACCGGGCCGAACACCTCGCGCTGGACGATCTCGTCGCGCTGGCCGACGTCGGTGACGACGGTCGGCTGGACGAAGTAGCCGCGCGCCGTCGCCGCGCGTCGCCGCCGGTGAGCACGGTCGCGCCCTTCGCGCGCTCGAGGAAGCCGAACACGCGCTCCTGCTGGGACTTCGAGATCACCGGCCCCATCTCGATCTCGTCGCCCTCGGCCGGGTCGCCGACGTGCAGCGACTCGACGGCCGGGCACGAGCTCCTCGAGCAGCCGGTCGTAGATCTTCGGCCCGGCGACGACACGCGAGGCGGCCGTGCAGTCCTGGCCCGAGTTCCAGTAGCCGGCGATCTTGATCCCCTCGGCGACGGCGACCGGGTCGGCGTCGTCGAAGACGACACCGGCGCCTTGCCGCCGAGCTCGAGATGGACGCGCTTGAGCGTGTCGGCGGCGGTGCGCGCGATCGATCTTCCCGGTCTCGACGTCGCCGGTGAGCGAGACGAGGCGCACGTCGGGGTGCGTGACGAGCCGCTCGCCGACCGGGACGCCGTCGCCGGTGACGACGTTCAGCACGCCGGCGGGAAGCACGTCGGCCGCGAGCTCGGCGAAGCGCAGCAGCGAGAGCGGCGTCTGCTCGGACGGCTTCAGCACCTGCGTGTTGCCGGCCGCGAGCGCGGGCGCGAGCTTCCAGACCGCCATCATCAGCGGGTAGTTCCAGGGCGCGATCCCGGCGACGACGCCGAGCGGCTCGCGGCGGATCATCGACGTGTAGCCGCGCATGTACTCGCCCGCGCTCTTGCCCTCGAGCAGGCGCGCCGCGCCGGCGAAGAAGCGCAGGTTGTCGACGCAGACCGGGATCTCGTCGCGCGCGTAGGAGAGCGGCTTGCCGACGTTCGCGCGACTCGATCGCGGCGAGCTCCTCGGCGTTGTCCTCGAGCACGCGCGCGAGCGCGAGCAGCGCCTCGGCGCGCTCGCCCGGCGTCGTGTCGAGCCACTCCGGCAGCGCTGCCTTCGCGGCCGCGACGGCAGCGTCGACGTCCTCGGCGCCGCAGCGCGGCACGCGTCGCGATCGTCTCCTCGGTCGCCGGGTTGAGCACCTCCATCGTCTCGCCGGACGCCGCCGCCGTCCAGTTGCCGCCGATGAAGATCGTCGACCGGTCATCAGTACCTCCTATTCCGTGCGCAGGATGCCGCTCTCGCGGGTCAGCCGCTGGGCGAGGGCGACGGGGATGATCGTCAGGAGCAGGATGACGAAGACGACGACGTTGACCTGGGGGAGCTCCTGGCCGAGCCGGATCTGG
This sequence comes from uncultured Actinomycetes bacterium, assembly GCA_963815945.1. Classification (GTDB taxonomy): domain Bacteria; phylum Actinomycetota; class Thermoleophilia; order Gaiellales; family Gaiellaceae; genus PALSA-600. The sequence goes on along the minus strand of CAWFIN010000007.1, from coordinate 920,941 downwards.
CCGAAGATCCAGATCGGCAGCGTGTTCTGGGCGCCGGCGGTGAACGTGGTCACGATCACCTCGTCGAACGAGAGCGCGAACGCGAGCAGCGCGCCGGAGATCAGCGCGGTCGAGATCGTCGGCAGCGTGACGAGCCGGAAGGTCTGCCAGCCGTCGGCGCCGAGATCCATCGACGCCTCGGTCAGCGAGCCGGACGGCGCCGCAGGCGCGCGATCACGTTGTTGTAGACGACGACGACGCAGAACGTCGCGTGGCCGATCACGATCGTCCAGAGCCCGAAGTTGAACTTCCAGAACGTGAAGTACGAGTTCAGCGCCATGCCGGTGATGATCCCCGGCAGCGCGATCGGCAGCACGAGCAGGAACGAGATCGTCTCGCGCCCGAAGAAGCGGAAGCGGTGCACGCCGAACGCCGCCGCGACCCGAGCACGAGCGCGATCGTCGTCGCGAGCGCGGCCGCCTTCAGCGACAGCCAGAGCGCCTGCTGCATGTCGTGGTTGTGGAGCGCCGGCGAGAACCACTTCGTCGTCAGCCCGGCGATCGGCCAGCTCTGCACGTTCGACGAGTTGAACGCGTAGAGGCAGATGAGCACGATCGGGATGTAGAGGAACGCGAGCACGAGCGCCACCCAGACGCCGAGCGCGATGCGTGTGCCGCGCCGTCTCCATCAGAGCGCCTCGAACGCGCCGAGCCGGCGGGCGATCACGAGGTAGACGCCCATCACGACGAGCGGCACGACCGCGAACGCGGCGGCGAACGGGCAGGTTGCTCGACTGGTTGACGGTGTCGTAGACGACGTTGCCGATGAACTGGCTCGACGGGCCGCCGACGAGCATCGGGGTGATGTAGTCGCCGAGCGTCAGCGCGAAGGTGAAGATCGAGCCGGCGACGACGCCCGGCAGCGCGAGCGGCAGGATCACCGTCCGGAGCGTCCGGAAGCCCGTCGCGCCGAGGTCGCGCGAGGCCTCGATGTAGGAGTGCGGGATCCGCTCGAGCGACGCGTAGATCGGCAGGATCATGAACGGCAGCCAGATGTAGGTGAAGACGATCCAGACGGCGGTGTTCGTGTACGCGATGTTCGCCGGCGGCAGCCCGAGCTTGCGCGAGCGCACCAGTTGAGCAGCCCGTCGCTGTTCGAGGATCAGCCGCCACGCGTAGACGCGGGCGAGGTACGAGGCCCAGAGCGGCAGCAGCACGAGCACGAACAGCACCGCGCGCAGTCCGCGGGCCCGCGACGCGGGCCATGAAGTACGCGAACGGGAACGCGATCAGCGCGTCGGCGATCGTCACGGCCGCGGCGATCGTGATCGTGCGCAGCGCGACGTGCCGGTAGACCGGGTCGTCCCAGAGCGTCTGGAAGTTGACGGTCGTCCAGTCGTGGACGAGCTGGCCCGTGAACGAGTCGACCGTCCAGAACGCCGAGACGAAGAGCGCGCACGAGCGCCGCGATGTAGACGGCGACGAAACGCGACCGACGGCGGCGCGAGGACGGCGAGAGCCCTTGAGCCACGAGCGGCGCCAGAGCGCGCCGCCGATCCGGCGGCGCGCTCTGGCCAGACGGTCCGGTCAGCCCTTCAGCGCTGTCCAGGCCTGCTGCCACGCGTGTAGTTCATGCAGTCCTTCTTGCCGTTGCCGCAGTCGGCGATCGGCGTCTTCCAGAAGTAGATCTGCTTGAAGTACGCGAGCGGCGCGTTCGCGTGGTACTGCGCGCACGAGCCCTTCGAGAGCTTGTCCATCTACGCGCAGGCGAGCGTGTTGACCGGCGTCTCGCCGAAGTAGATCGCCTGCTGGGCCTGCACCTTCGGCGTCGAGATCCAGGCGAGCCACTTGTAGGCGCAGTCGAGGTTCTTCGTCTTCGAGGAGACCATCCAGGTGTCGAGCCAGCCGGTCGCGCCCTCCTTCGGGACGAGATCCTTGACCGGCGCCTTCGCCGCCGATGAGCGTGTTCGTCTGGTACGGCCACGACGCGCCGATCACGGCGTCGCCGTTCTTGAACAGGTCGATCTCGTCCGAGGCGAGCGCCCAGTACTTCTTGATCAGCGGCTTCTGCTGCTTCAGCAGGGCGATCGCCGCGTTGAACTGCGTCGGGTTCAGCTCGTACGGATCGGTGATCCCGAGCGTCGGCTTGCGTCTTCATCAGGTACAGCGCCGCGTCGGCGATCTGGATCGGGTTGTCGGGGACGGTGACCTTGCCCTTGTACTTCGAGCTGTAGATCGCCGCCCACGACGTCGGCGCCGGCTTCACCTTCTTCGTGTTGTAGAGCAGCGTGTTCGGGCCCCACTGGAGCGAGATGCCGTAGTGCTTGCCGTCGACCGTGTTGTTCGGCGGCGACTGGAACGCCTTGCCGAAGTTCTTGAAGTCGGGGATCTTGCTCGGGTCGACCGCCTGGACGTCCCGCCGTAGATCAGGCGCAGGCTCGCGTCGCCGGAGGCCGAGACCATGTCGTACTGGCTGCCGCCGCCGGAGCGCATCAGCGTGACCATCTCGTCCGACGAGCCGGCGTACTTGGCGTGGACCGTGCAGCCGGTCGCCTTCTCGAACGGCTTCACCCACTGCGGCTGCGTGTAGCCCTCCCACGCGATCATGTTCAGCGTGCCGCCGGTGGTCTTCGTGACGCCTGCGGCCGGGAACGCGAGCCCGGCGGTCGAGCACGCGCGAGCACCGCCCACTGCGCTTCTTGTCATGTCTCTTCCTCCTGTCGGTGGATTGACGGTTGCTGGAAGCTCGAACGCGTCCTCGTCGCGCCAGGCGAGGTGAACCTGCGCGCCGCGCTCGAGCGGCGGCGCCGTCGGTCTGCCGTACGACGACGAGCTCGCTCGCCGTGGTCGGTCGTCGACGGGGTAGCGCGTGAACGCGCCGACGAAGACGACGTCGTCGATCGTCGCGGGCTCGCCGCCGTCGGCGAACGAGATCCGCTCGGGGCGCACGCAGAAGCGGCGCCCGTCGCGCTCGACGATGTTCGAGGTGCCGACGAAGTCGGCGACGAACTCGGTCGCGGGCCGCTCGTAGACCTCGGTCGGGCGTCCCGATCTGCTCGATCCGGCCGTGGTTGAAGACGGCGACCTGGTCGCTCATCGTCAGCGCCTCCTCCTGGTCGTGCGTGACGTAGATGAACGTCATCCCGAGGTCGCGCTGGAGCGCCTTCAGGAAGAGCTGCATCTCCTGGCGGAGCTTCAGGTCGAGCGCGCCGAGCGGCTCGTCGAGCAGCAGCACCTTCGGCCGGTTGACGATCGCGCGGGCGAGCGCGACGCGCTGGCGCTGGCCGCCCGAGAGCTGCACCGGCTTGCGGTCGCCGTAGCCGTCGAGGCGGACCGTCTTCAGCACCTCGGCGACCTGGCTCGTCGCGGTCGGCCGCGCTTCGATGCCCTTCACCCGCAGCCCGTAGCCGACGTTCTCGGCGACCGTCATGTGCGGGAAGAGCGCGTAGTCCTGGAAGACGGTGTTGACGTCGCGGGCGTACGGCGGCCTGCGTCGGTGATGTCCTCGCCGCCGAGCCGGATCGTGCCCGGCGTCGGGCCGCTCGAAGCCGGCGATCAGGCGCAGCGTCGTCGTCTTGCCGGAGCCCGACGGGCCGAGCAGCGTGAAGAACTCGCCGTCGCCGACCTCGAAGTCGACGTCGTCGACCGCGACGACGTCGCCGTAGGCCTTGCGTGCCGCCGACGACCTCGACCGTCGCCAGCTAGGCAAGCGTCGACCTCCAGGATCGTCGAGGCCCCGGTCGAGCTCGTCGTCGGTGATCACGAACGGCACGTGCAGGCGGATCACGTTGCCGTAGAGGCCGCAGGTGAGAAGGATCAGGCCGTGCTCGCGGGCGGCGGCGACGACCGCGCCGGCGCGGTCGCGGGCTCTGCTCGGCGAAGCTCGAGCGCGAGCATCGGGCCGAGGCCGCGCACGTCGGCGCCCGCGGGCGCGATCCGCTCGAGCCGCGCCTCGAGCCTGCTCGCCGATCTCGTCGGCCCGCGGCAGGAAGCCCGGCAGAGCCTCGAGCGTCGCGTTGGCGGCGGCGCAGGCGGCGGGGTTGCCGCCGAAGGTGCCGCCGAGCCCGCCGGGGCGGGCGCGTCCATCAGCTCGGCGCGGCCCGTGACCGAGGCGAGCGGGAGCCCGCCGCCGAGCGACTTGCCGGCGACGAGCAGGTCGGGCTCGACGTCGTAGTGCTCGATCGCCCAGACCTTGCCGGTGCGGCCGACGCCCGACTGCACCTCGTCGTCGACGTAGAGGATCCCGTGCCGGTCGAGCAGCTCGCGCAGGCGCGGCAGGAAGTCGGGCGGCATCGGGATGAACCCGCCCTCGCCCTGCACCGGCTCGAGCACCGCGCAGGCGACCGCGTTCGGGTCGACCTCGGCCTTGAGCAGCCGCTCGAGCGCGGCGATCGCGTCGTCGCTCGTGATCCCGCGGAACTCGTACGGCGCGGGCACGCGGTAGACCTCGGGCGCGAACGGGCCGAAGCCGGCCTTGTAGACGACCTTCTCGGTCATCGTCAGCGTCAGCAGCGTCCGGCCGTGGAAGCCGCGCTCGAAGACGATCACCGCCTGGCGCCCGGTCGCGGCGCGGGCGATCTTGACGGCGTTCTCGACCGCCTCGGCGCCCGAGTTCAGCAGGATCGACTTCTGCTCGTCGCCGCGGCACGGCGAGAGCTCGGCCAGCCGCCGGCAGACCTCCACGTACGGCTCGTACGTCCCGACCATGAAGCACTGGTGCAGGTAGCGGTCGACCTGCTCGTGGATCGCCTCGAGGACCGCCGGGTGCCCGTGGCCGAGGTTGACGCAGCCGATCCCGCCGGCGAAGTCGAGGTACTCGCGGCCGTCGGCGTCCCAGACCAGCGCGCCCTGGCGCGCGGGCGACGAGCGCGGGCGTCGAGACGCCGCGCGCGACGTACTGCTCCCGCGCCTCGGACGATCCGCTCGAGCTCGCTGCGTTCCTGCAACGACACCTGATGCGACTCTAACCCAGGCGGCACGTTCGATCGCTCTCCCGGCTCGCGACGACGGTTCCTGATTCAATCGCACACGGGGCGTGGAGATGCGGATCGGGACATTCATGGGCGTCGTGACCGCCGTTTCCTTCGCTGTCATTGCCGGTTCTTCGCTCGCTGCACCGTCCCGCCCGTCCTGGCACCGCACGGTGCTCGGCCTCTCAGTCGAAGGGCGGCAGATCGTCGCGTTCGAAGGCGGCGACCCTGCGAGCCCCCGCAAGGTGCTCGTGGTCGGGGCCATCCACGGCAACGAGCCCGCCGGAACGGCGGTCGCCGCTGCGTTGAGAAAGTCCTCGGTTCCTGCGGGCGTCGACATCTGGGTCGTGCCCGACCTCAACCCGGACGGCGTCGCTGCCGGTTCTCGCGGAAACGCACACGGCGTCGACCTCAACCGCAACTTTCCCTGGCGCTGGCGACGGTTGACGGGGCTGTACTTCTCGGGGCCCGCAGTCTCTCTCCGAGCCCGAGAGCCGTATCGCCTACCGGTTGATTCGACGGCTTCGTCCGCAGGTGTCGATCTGGTTTCACCAGCACGCAGGCGTCGTCGACGAGTCGGGTGGAAGCATCGCCGTCGAGCAGCGCTTTGCGACGATCGTCGGGCTTCCGCTCGCGCGGCTCGCCCGCTATCCGGGGAGCGTGACGTCGTGGGAGAACGCGGCGTTCTTGGGAACGACGTCGTTCGTCGTCGAGCTCCCGCCCGGCGCGCTCGGGCCGGCCGCCGCCCGGAGGTACGCGAGGGGAGTCCTAGGCGTGGCCCGCCTCCCGGGAGTGCTCGTGCGGCCTTAGGATGCCGCCGAGATGGCGTCCTCCCGCGAACGCGGAGCCTTCATTGCCGGCGAGTGGATCGAGACCGGCGACTGGATCGACGTCCGCTCGCCCTACTCGGGCGAGAGTGTCGGTCGTGTAGCCAAGTGCGGGGCGGGGGAGGCGCGAGCGGCGCTCGACGCCGCGGCAGCCGCCCTCGGCGATCCGCTGCCTGCTCATCACCGCGCGACGATCCTCGACGCCGTTGCGGCTGCGCTCGACGACCGGCGCGAGGAAGCCGCGGGGATCATCTGCGCCGAAGCGGGCAAGCCGCTGAAGACGGCGCGCGTCGAGGCCGAGCGGGCTGCCTCGACCTACCGGTTCGCCGCCGTCGAGGCCCGTCGGCTCGCAGGCGAGATGGTGCCGATGGACGCGTCGGCCGCGGGCGCTGGAAAGCTCGCCTTCACGATCCGCGTGCCGATCGGGGTCGTCGCAGCGATCAGCCCCTTCAACTTCCCGCTCAATCTCGTTGCGCACAAGATCGCTCCCGCACTTGCCGCCGGCTGCCCGGTCGTGCTCAAGCCGGCGTCGTCGACGCCCCTCTCGGCGTTCTTCCTCGCCGAACTGGAACAGGACGCGGGGCTTCCGGCCGGGTGGCTGAACGTCGTCGCCGGGCCGTCGTCCGAGATCGGCGACGTGCTCGTCGATGACGATCGCGTCCGGCTGATCAGCTTCACGGGCTCGGCCGAGGTCGGCTGGGGGATCGCGGCACGGGCCGCTCGCAAGCGGGTCAAGCTCGAGCTGGGGAACGCAACGCCTCTGATCGTGGACGACGGCGCCGACGTCGAAGCCGCCGCTGCCGCGATCGCGGCGAACGCATTCTCGTTCGCCGGCCAGAGCTGCATCTCGATCCAGCGCGTGTACGCGCTCTCCGGGGTCTACGAGGAGCTGGTGCGGAGCGTGGTCGCTCGCGTCGAGGCGCTCGTCGTCGGCGACCCCGCCGATCCCGCCACCGACGTCGGGCCGCTGATCAGCGAGGGCGACCGCGACCGCGTGCTTGCCTGGATCGGCGAGTCGGAGGGCGAGGTGCTGACCGGCGGGGCGCTGACCGGCGACGGGTTGCTCCGGCCGACCGTGATCGCGAAGCCGGCGCCCGGCGACAAGGTCGAGACCCAGGAGGTCTTCGGGCCCGTCTGCACGATCTCGCCGGTCACGTCGCTCGACGAGGCGATCGCGCGGGCAAACGGCACGCGCTACGGGCTCCAGGCGGGGATCTTCACGCCAAGCATCGAGAGCGCCCTGCGCGCCGCCCGCGAGCTCGAGTTCGGCGGCGTCGTCGTCAACCAGGCGCCGACGTTCAGAGCCGACCAGATGCCGTACGGCGGGATCAAGGAGTCGGGCAACACGAAGGAAGGCCCGGCGTGGGCGGTGCGGGAGATGACCGAGGAGCGCCTCGTTGTCATCGAGGGCTGACGCGGCGCCTCGACTGATGCTCGGGCCAGGCCGGTTCGTCACCGGCCGTTCACCGCGTTCGACATTGTCCCCGCGGTCGCGCAAGTGCGAGACTCGCGGCGTTGTGAGTCGAAATGGCTGATGGCGGAGCAGACGATGGCGGTCGCGACCGCACCTCTGACGAGCGAAGCCGCCACCGCCGACGGGCGGTCCGGACCGCGGCGGGCTCGTGCTCGTCGCGCTGATCCTGGTCGCAGCGGTCGCGAACCTGAACCTGTCGGTTGCCAACGTGGCGTTGCCGGCGATCGGCAAGGCGTTCGATTCGGGGCAGGTGGAGCTCAACCTGATCGCGGTCGGCTACTCGCTCGGCCTTGCCTGTTCGGTGCTGTGGCTCGGTGCGCTCGGTGACCGCTACGGGCGCAAGATGATGCTGGTCATCGGGACGGTGCTTGCCGTGCCGATGTCGCTGCTTGCGGCCTGGGCACCGTCGGACACCGTGCTCTTCGTGGCTCGGGTCGGCGGCGGTCTTGCGGCGGGCATGGCGTACCCGACGACTCTGGCTCTGATCACGGCGCTGTGGGCGGGGGCCGCGCGCACCAAGTCGATCGCGCTCTGGTCGGGCACCGGGGGTGCCATCGCCTCGCTCGGACCGCTCCTCGCCGGGCTGATGCTCGTGCACTTCTGGTGGGGGTCGGTGTTCCTGATCACGTTGCCGCTTGCCGTCGCGGCGCTCGTGATGGCCGTTATCTACGTGCCGTCCCACGTCAACGAGGCCACGGATCCGGTCGACAATCTCGGCGGCATCCTCTCGGTCATCCTGGTCGGAGCGCTGATCCTGGCGATCAACTTCGTGCCCGTTCCCAACGACGGGACCCTGCTCGCGGGACTGACGGTGGTCGCGGCCGCCGCGCTGGTCGCGTTCTACATCCGGCAGAAGCGGGCGCGCAACCCGCTGTACGACTTGAACGTCGCGGCTCGGCGCACGTTCTGGGTAGCAGCGTGCGCGGGGATCATCGTCTTCGGCTCGCTGATGGGCGCGATGTTCATCGGCCAGCAGTTCCTCCAGAACGTGCTCGGCTACACGACGCTGCAGGCGGGCGCCGCGATCCTTCCCGCCGCTTTCTGCATGGTGCTGGTGGCGCCGCGCTCGGCCAAGATCGTCGAGACTTACGGCGCGCGGGTGACGCTGCTTCTGGGGTACGCGTTCTGCCTGCTCGGCTTCCTCACGATGCTGCTCCTCTGGAAAGCCGACATCTCCTACTGGAAGGTCGCCCTCGGCTACTCGTTGATCGGGATCGGCGTCGGGTTCGCCGGCACGCCCGCCTCGCATTCGCTGACCGGCTCGGTGCCGGTGCAGCGCGCCGGGATGGCGTCGGGCACGGCCGACCTGCAGCGCGACCTGGGTGGGGCGATCATGCAGTCGATCTTCGGAGCGCTGCTCACCGCCGGCTACGCCACGGCGATGACGGCCGCGATCGGCGCCTCGGGCAAGCATGTCACCAACTCCACCGAGTCGCAGCTGACGAAGTCCTTCGCCGGCGCCGAGAACCTGGCGCAGCAGTACCCGCAGTACGCAAGCCAGATCACCGCCGCCGCCAAGACGTCGTTCCTGCAGGGCGACCAGTGGGCCTACATCGCCGGCATCGTCGCGATTCTGCTCGGCGCGGCGCTCGTCTACTTCATGTTCCCGAAGAAGGAAGACGAAGAACGGTTGCTCGCCGAATTCCATGCGCAGGACACGAAGCAGCTCGCTGCCGCGGTTGCGAGCCCAGCGTGACCACGCGGCAAGTCCCAGCGCGAGCTGCGCCCCCAAGGCGGCTCATGACCCAATTCCGATGAACGGAGGAATCAAATGATCGACGAGAAGTTGATCGAGGAGCTCGAGGCCGAGGAGTCGATGTTCGTGCAGACCGCCCATGGTTTGACGAGCGACGGCACGACCCTGACGTTGCAAGGGGTCACTCCGGCGACGTTGTACTTCTCTGACCGCCCGCAGCGCGTGGTCGGGCACATGACGACCGCCGATTTCGTCGACCTGTGGAACGAGGGTGACAATAGCTTCGAGTCGGATCCGCCGAACGCGGTGCTCGCGTTCGTGGAGCCCGGCGACGACGCGCCCGAGGACGCGGTGATCGTGATCACAGCGCCGCACCTGGAAGACGGGCGTCTGTCCTATGCCATCGACGTGCTCGAGGGAACGGTTCCCGCGCAAGCGGGCCCCGTCACGTTGTTCATCGACCCGTTTGGCCGGCCGCTCTCGCCGGTCTCGGTGTGCGGGGTGCGAAGGCGCGAACGGCGGCGGGAGCGCCGTCGGATCTGAGAGCGAACGATTGACGAGAATAGGAGCGACAGGTGACTGAGTGCTTGCAACCTGGAAAGACGGCCCGGCGAAACAGGCGATCCTCGATTTCGTCACGTCGGTGACCCAGGATGGTCCGACGTTCGTTCCGGTGGCGAAGCGGATCGCGACGTTCGACAACGACGGCACGCTGTGGTGCGAGAAGCCGCTGCCGATTCAGGCGGACTTCATTCTCCGACGTCTCTATGAGATGGCCGATGCCGACCCCGAGTTGCGAGGCCGCCAGCCCTGGAAGGCCGCGTACGAGCGTGACTACGCGTGGCTGGGCCAGGTGCTCGCCGAGCACTACGCCGGCGATGACACGAACGTGCGGACGCTCTTGGCCGGCGTCCTTGCTGCCCACGGCGGGATCAGCGTCGACGAGTTCGAGGCGCAGTCGGACGCGTTCCTCCGCTCTGCGCAACACCCGACGCTCGGCCGTGGGTATCTCGAGTGCGCGTACGCGCCGATGGTCGAGTTGCTCGGCTACCTGGAGGCGAACGGGTTCACGAACTACATCGCCTCGGGCGGCGGTCGTGACTTCATGCGCCCGATCAGCCAGGAGGTCTACGGCATTCCACGCGACCGCGTGATCGGGAGTGCAACCGCGCTCGAATACACGGCCGACGAGCATGGCGGGCACGATCATGCGCAAGGCGGAGGCCGACTACCTCGACGATGGTCCGCAGAAGCCGATCCGCATCTGGAGCCGTGTCGGCCGCCGGCCTCTCCTGGCGGGCGGCAACTCGAACGGCGACATCGCGATGCTCCAGTTCGCGCAGCACCGCGACAAGCCGTCGCTTCGCCTGCTCGTCCTCCACGACGACGCCGAGCGAGAGTTCGACTACACGAGCGGGCGCTGAGCAGGCGCTCGAGTTGGCCGGCAAGGACGGCTGGACGGTCGTCAGCATCAAGAACGACTGGGCCACCGTCTTCTAGTGGCTGAAATCCGGATCCACAGGCGCGCCGCAGCGCCGCTCGAAACCGTCTGGGACGTGTTGTACGACCAGGTCGGCATGTCCTCGTGGGTTCCGATCGTGTCCATCCGGCTCGAGCGGGAAGGCGACCCGCCCCCGAACGGTGTCGGGGCGATCCGCGCGGTATCCCGGCGGCCAGTGAAAGTCCGCGAGCAGATCACCGCGGTCGATGCGCCGACCCGTCTCGCATACCGCATGCTTTCGGGCCTGCCCGTGCGAGACTACGTCGGCGAAACGACGTTGACCGCCGACGGCAGCGCCACCGACATCCTCTGGACGATCAGCTTCTCGACACGGGTTCCGGGCATGGCATTCGTCGACCGCCAAGTCATCGGACTGCTTGTGAAGGGGTTGGTCAAGGAGGCGGAGCGTCGCGCGCGTTCGAGCTCGCCCGGTGCGTCCCAGAACGAAGCAGAGTGAGGCGGCGATGGGTCAGGCGATCGGCGATATCCTCCCGATGGCGATCGGCGTGGCGATCAGCCCGGTGCCGGTCATCGCAGTGATCCTCATGCTCGGGACCCCGCGGGCGCGTTCGACCGGGCCCGGCGTTCGCCGCCGGCTGGGTTGCCGGTCTCGCGATCGTCGGCTCGATCGTGCTTGCTGCTTGCGAGCGGGAACGCGACGGACAGCTCGGGCCCGGCGACGTGGGTGATCGTGCTCAAACTCGCATTCGGAATCCTCTTCCTGCTGATGGCCGCCCGTTTCTGGCGTGGGCGTGCCGAAGCCCACGAGAAGGCGGAGATGCCGAACTGGATGCAGGCGATCGACGGCTTCGGGGCCGGGAAATCATTCGGCGTGGGAGCATTGCTCTCGGGGCTCAATCCGAAGAACCTCGCGCTGACGGTCGCGGCCGCGGCGGCGATCGCCCAAACCCGGCATCTCGGGAGGTCAGGAAGCCGTGGCTCTCGTCGTCTTCATTCTGCTCGCCTCTCTGACGATCCTCGTCCCGGTTGGCATCTACTTCCTGATGGGTCCGAAGGCAAAGGAAATCCTCGACGGGCTCAAGGGCTTCATGTCCGCCCATAACCCCGCGATCATGACCGTGCTCCTACTCGTTCTCGGAGCGAAGATGATCGGGGATGCAATCGCGGGCCTGTAAACATCACGGGAACCGCGCGTGCCTTTTCGGTTTCCAGCCAACGCGATCCGGTGATCGGATTGCCGACACGAAGGAGAAGCTATGGACGACGAACTGATGGACGAAGCGGCAGAGGCCGGTGCCGACGCGCTCGACGAGGCCGTGGCAGCCGACGTGCTGCACGAAGATGCTGTGGACAAGGCGACCGACGCGATCGTGCTCGACCAAGCGGCGCAGGAGCTTATGGCGGAGGCGATCGTGCTCGAAGCAGCGGCGCAGGAGCTTGCCGCCGAGGCGTTGCTCGAGGAGGAGCTCGCCGAGGAGCTCGAAGAGGAGGCCATGGGCGACGCAGAGACCGCTGTGGCCTTGGCCGACGCCGCCGAAGGCGAGACCCTCGCTCAGGCAGCCGAGGAAGCTCCCGCCGCCGAGGCAGCCAAGGACGAATGAGCGTTACTCGAGAAAGAGGGGCGGCGCGCAGTCGGCGCCGCCCCTCGCCTGCCGTTCCGTCCGCGGCTCGCCTGTGACCGAGACCGCTCTCGAGCCTCGGACGTTTTCCGGCGCGCCGATGGCGTTCCACCTGCTTGCGAAACCGACTGGGGCGGTCTGCAATCTCGATTGCTCGTACTGCTTCTTCCTCTCGAAGGAAATGCTCTACCCGGGGTCGCGGTTCCGAATGGCGGACGAGCTCCTCGAGGGCTACATCCGCCAGCTCGTCGAGGCGCACGCCCGGGTGCCGGAGGTGACGATCGCCTGGCAGGGCGGCGAGCCGACGATGATGGGTCTCGACTTCTTCCGCCGCTCGGTGGAGCTCGCAGACCGGTATCTGCAGCCCGGGCAGCGGGCGGCGTACACGATCCAGACGAACGGCACGCTGATCGACGAGGAGTGGGCTGCGTTCTTCAAGGAGAACGACTTCCTCGTCGGGATCTCGATCGACGGCCCGCAGGAGCTCCACGACGCCTACCGGGTGAACAAGGGGGGCAAGGGCTCGTTCGACCAGGTGATGCGCGGGCTCGATCACCTGCGGGCGGCGGAGGTCGAGTGGAACGCGCTCACCACCGTCCACGCACGAAACGGCGACCGTGGGCTCGAGGTGTATCGCTTCCTACGCGACGAGTGCGGCGCCCGCTTCGTCCAGTTCATTCCGATCATCGAGCGCGTCGCCGAGGCGGACGCGGATGGCACCGTGCCGTGGACATCGTGGCGCGACCGGCCGCTCTACGTGCAGGAGGGCGAGCGGGTCACGGGCCGCTCGATCGGCGGCGAGCAGTACGGACGGTTCCTGATCGACGTGTTCGAGGAATGGGTGCGTCACGACGTCGCCGAGGTCTACGTGCAGATGTTCGACGTCTCGCTCGCCAACTGGGCCGGCGAGCCACCTGGGCTCTGCGTCCACTCGGAGACGTGCGGGCTCGCGTTGGCGCTCGAGCACACGGGCGATCTCTATTCGTGCGACCACTTCGTGGAGCCTCGGTACAAGCTCGGCAACATCAAGGAGCACCCAATGCTCGAGCTCGTTGCCTCGCAGCAGCAGCGGCAATTCGGGCTCGACAAGCGCGATACGCTGCCGCAGTACTGCCTCGACTGCGACGTGCGCTTCGCGTGTCATGGCGGTTGCCCGAAGGACCGGTTCATCACGACGCCTGACGGCGATCCGGGCTTGAACTACCTTTGTCCTGGATTCATGGCTTTCTTCCATCACGTCGACCGGCCGATGCGATTCATGACGGAGCAGCTGCGCCGCAACCAGGCGCCGTCCGAGATCATGTCGCTGTACGCATCCGAGGATGCACGGCGCGGCCGCAACGACCCGTGCACGTGCGGCAGCGGACGGAAATGGAAGCAATGTCACGGCGCGTGAGCCACTGAGATGTGCCGCTGGCTCGCCTACTCCGGCTCATCCGTGCTCCTGGAGGAGTTGCTCTACAAGCCTGCGCACTCGCTGATCGACCAGAGCCTCCACTCGCGGCTCGGAGCGACGACGACGAACGGCGACGGGTTCGGCATCGGCTGGTACGGAGCCGCCGACGCGCCCGCGGTCTTCCACGGGATCGAGCCGGCATGGAACGATCGCAACCTTCGCGATCTCGCCGGTCACATCTCCTCGCCGCTCGTGTTCGCGCACATCCGTGCCTCGACCGGTACGGCCATCCAGCAGACGAACTGCCACCCGTTCCGGTACGGGCGCTGGCTCTGGATGCACAACGGCTTGATCCGGGAGTTCCCGACGGTCAAGCGCGAGCTGGCGTTCGCCGTCGACCCATCGCTCTATCCGGCAATCGAGGGCTCGACCGACTCGGAGCTCTTCTTCTTCCTCGCGCTCACCTTCGGCCTCGAGGACGACCCGCCGCTCGCCGTTGAGCGCGCCGTCGGCCTGATCGAGGAGACCGGGCGGCGGCACGGCGTCGAGCACCCGATCCAGATGACCGTGGCGACGACCGAACGGGGAGAGCGTCTGGGCGTTCCGCTACTCGAGCGAGGGCAGCTCGAGGTCGCTCTTCTTCAGCACCGACGTGCACACGCTCCGTGCGCAGTACCCCGACAACCCGGTGCTGCACGACCTGTCCGACGAGACGCGAATCGTCGTCTCCGAGCCCCTCGGCGACCTCGCCGGCGCGTGGAACGAGGTGCCCGAGTCGAGCTACGGCGTCATTCAGCAGGGCCAGGACGAGCTGCGCCCGTTCGTTCCCCGCTGACGCCGCCGTCAGACCTCGATCGAGTGGGGGCCACCGATGCCCTGCTTGTCGTTCACGCACGGCCCGGTCCCCGTCGATCGAGTCTCCCCAGTGCTTCGCAGACCGTGGCGTCGAGCCGGGCGAGCTCGTCGTCGACCGCGTCGACGTACTCGGGCAGGACGGTCTCTCGCAGCGTGTCGAGCATCGCGCGCAGGCGTCGCATCACCTGGATCGAGCCGGTGCCGTACCGGCGGATCTCGGTGGTTCCGATCGCGAGGAAGTCCTCCCAGCGGCGAGCGGGCATCACCAGCCGCAGACGGCCGTCGGCATCGCGGAACTCCCAGCGGTCGGTCAGGCCGGGGGTGGTCCCGATCAGCGTGAGTGTGTCCTCGAGGTGGTTGAGAACCTGGACGGCGGTCGTGGGGTCGTTCACTGCAGGCGACAGCGCACGGATCGCGACGTCGACCATGACCCGCAGCGCGAACGCCGGATCCTGCTCGATCGTCTGCTCGGTGCCGAGCGCGATCATTCCGCGCAGTCGCTTCTCGACGAGCGCCGGCCGCGCAGACGTTCCGTAGACCTCCAACGTGCGGACGCCAGTCGAGACGAAGTCGCCCGTCGCGTGTCTCAGGACGAGGACGGAGTCGTTGCGGGTCGCCCATCCGACGAGGCCGCTCAGGTGGATCGCCTGAATCGACCCCGCCCGGTCGCTGTGCACGACGACTCCCGGTTCGCCGGCGCCCAGCCGGGCGAGCTCGGCGTCCGTGTCCGCCTGCTTCGGGTGCGAAGCTGCCGTCGCCATCTCCCGGAGTGCCTCACGGCCGGCGTGCGCGACGAGAGCCGCGACCTTGACCGGCCGCAACCGGTGGATGACGCGGTCGAGAAAGACGAGGAAGAGGATGAGGCCCGCCCCGAGGAAGAAGCCCGCAAGGCTCACCCCGACGCTCGGAACCGAGTAGCCCTGGACCCGCCGCAGCAGAGAGTACGAGTAGAGGAACGTTCCGACGAGCACGGACAGCACTGCCTTGAGCGCGCCGTCCCGGTACCAGAGCCGCATGTAGCGGGCCGAGAACGTGCCTGTCGACATCTGCACCACGAGGATGCTGACCGTGACCACGAAGCCGGTCAGTCCGACCGACGCTCCGACGACCGTCGTCAGCACCGAAAGCGCCGTGGCCGGCGAGTAGTCCCAGCCCCCGCGTGCCGATCTGCTCGATCCAGCTGTCGGCCGCGGCCAACGCGAAGCCGATCAGGCCGCCCACGACCGGCAGCACCCACAGGCTGCCCTTCAACAACTGGCGGATGCGGAACGCGAGACCCCACGTCATCCGAGGGACGCTCCCGACGGATCCCGGGCCGGAGGTTCGACACGTCCCCATCCTGCAGGACCCGGCCTGACGGCACGATCTCGGCGACGCGACCGCAGCGCTCCGACCGGAGTGCGTACTTTGGAGCAATGAGTTCCGTTCGATTCACGGATGCTCGCCCGGGGGCTTCGAGGCACGATCGGTCGGAGGCGGCTCGCAGGAAGGGGAGGCCCTTGTGCTGAAGTTCGAACGTCACCGGCTCGGCCCGCGTGTGTTCGTCCTCGGGCGTCGGATCCACGAGTGGCACCTTGGTCTCCTGGTCGTCGCCGCAGCGGTCGCTGTGGGCCTGCTCGGATGGGTTGGGCCCGTCGGGGCGACCGTGCTCGGGCTCGTCGGGGTGTGGCTGATCGCCAAGGACTGGCCGGACCTCACGCGGAGCCGACGGGACACAGCCGGCTGGCGCCTCTGGCTCCATCGGCGCCCGCTTCCACTCCGTCCCGGCCGTCGCCTCGACGACGTGCCCGCGATTGCGGCCATTGCGACGGCGATCGTCGGTCTGATCGACCTCGCCTCGTCGCTGACGCCGAACGTCTCCTGGCGCGGAAGGGTCCTCTTGCACGTCGAGCCGGTCGGCTTGATGCGGAGCGCCCACGCGCTTGCCGCCCCCGTGTCGATTGCTCTTGTCATCACCGCCTACTACCTGCTGCGCCGTCGCGCGCTGGCATTCCGGTTGGCGCTCGCGCTCATGCTGCTCTTGACCGTGTTCAACCTCGTGAAGGGGCTCGACATCGAAGAGGCGATGCTGACGACGGCCGTCGCCGGGCTTCTGTGGGCGAGCCGCTCGTCGTTCTACGTTCGGCACGAGCCCGCATCGCTCCGCACCGCGCTCTGGCGGGTGCCGTTGCTGATCGGCGGGGGGATTGCGGCTGCGCTGTTGCTCGTCGCGGCCGCCGCGCCGGCAGGAGCATCGGTAGGCGAAACCGTGCGCCAGACGTTCGACTCGTTTCTTTGGCAACCGGGCCCGTTCCAATTTCAGGACGAGTTCGCACATATGGGGCTCGCGATCAAGCTCATCGGGCTCTCGATGCTGGCCGGCGCTGGCTATCTGCTCTTCCGGCCACTTGCCGCTCCGCGCGACCTTCCCGATCCCGAAGTGCGGCATGCGGCGGCCGCGCTCGTTCGAGAGTACGGGACGGACACGCTCGCGTTCTTCAAGCTCCGCGGCGACAAGCACTACCTCTTCAGCCCGAACGGCAGGGCGTTCGTCGGGTACCGGGTGGAGAGCGGCGTGATGATGGTCTCGGGCGATCCGGTCGGGGACGCCGACGCGGTCAGAGAGCGTGATTCCGGCGGTCGCGAGGTTTGCAGAGGACAGGGACCTCCGGATCGCAGCGCTCGGCGTCAGCCCTGCCGGGCGCGCGCTCTTCGAGGAGGCGGGCCTCCGCGCTCTGTATCTCGGCGACGAGGCGATCGTGGACACGCGCTCGTTCAGTCTCGAGGGCCGGGCGATCCGCAAGGTCCGCCAGTCGGTCTCGCGGCTCGAGGCGGCGGGCTTCCGGACGATGACCGCGACGCTCAGCTCCCTCGGGGACGACCTCGTCGAGTCGCTCGAGCGCGTCGCGAGCGACTGGCGGCAGGGCGCCCCGGAACGCGGCTTCAGCATGGCCATGGATTCGCTCGGCAACCCGAATAACGCGGAAACCCTCGTGATCGTCGCGTCGGACGCGGACGGCGAGGTGCGAGGCTTCCTGCACTTCGTCCCCGCCTACGGGCGGCCGGCGGTGTCGCTCTCGTTCATGCGCCGTGACCGCGGCGCGCCGAACGGGCTGACCGAGTTCATGATCGTGAAGGCGATCGAGGAGTTTCGCGAGCGCGGGATCGAAGAGGTGTCGCTCAACTTCGCCGCCTTCGCCAGGCTGCTGCGCGAGCCTCGCGGCTTTCTGGAGCGGCTCGCAGGCCGGGCGATCACGCTCGGCGACACGTGGTTCCAGATCGAGCGCCTCTATCGCTTCAACGCGAAGTTCTTCCCCCGGTGGCAGCCGCGCTACTTCATGTACGAGCGCCGCTTCGGGCTCCCGCGGGCAGGAATCGCTGCGCTCTGGCTCGAAGGCCAGTTGCCGCGTCCGACGCTGCGCGGTCGAGGCGTCGCACGTCTCGGCGTCCGGGGCTGAGGCCTACGGGGGTGTCGGGAAGATCGCCTGCGCGATCCCGGCTTGGCTGGCCACCGGTGACGGAGTGGCGCTTCCGCTTCCCGGCGCCCCGCCTAGGCCGGCGGCGCCGAACTTCACGGTGGTTGGTTGAGCGTGACCTGGGACCTTCCGAGCTTCATCACACCGATGCTCGGGCCGCCCGCTCCGCCCCCGCCCGCGCCTCCCGCGCCTCCGTTGCCGCCGTTTCCGCCGTTGCCCCCGGCGCCGACGTCCGACGTGCAGACGATCGCAGCCGATGCCGCCGGCTCCGCCGTTACCGCCCGCGCCGCCGTTGCCTCCGCGGCCGCCTGCGCCGCCGTCGCCGCTCGCGATCGAGCTCGCTTGTGCGACGACAGCCGAGTCGAAGACGTAGAGGCCGAACGAACCGCCGCCTGCCTGGCCGCCGTCACCACGCCCGCCGTAGCCGCCCCCAGCTCCGCCGCCGCCGCCGCCCTGGCCGCGCTCGTCCAGGAGGACGTAGCTCGTCCTCCGCCGCCGCCTCCGCCTCCCCTCCGCCGCCGCCGCCGTAGCCCCCGAAGAAGCCTGGGCTTCCGCTCACCCCGACCCAGGCACTCGCAGCCCCGCCCGTCGAATTGGTGCCCCCTTGCCCGTTCGCCCCGGCGGCGCCGTCGTTCCCCGCCTGACCGTTGCCACCGTTCTTGCCCGGGTTCCCCTGCTTGCCACCCGGGCCGCCAGGTGCACCGCCCTGTCCCGTCCCTCCCGTCTTGCCGGCGGCATCGCCGTTGCCTCCGTCGCCTCCGCGGCCGCCGCTCAGACCACCTGCGGCGTTCACCCCGGGATCGCCACCGGGTGCGAGGTCGGCAGTCGAGGCACCGCTGCTTGCCCGCAAAACCCACATTCCCGGCGACGTCCCTGGAGACCGACGGCCCCGTCGCCGGCCGACACGGTGACGTCCTGCAGGCTCAAGCTGGAACCGCCGATCGCGCGGATTCCGTAGGCGCTCTGCGCCTGCGCTGAGCCCGCGCACGCTCACGTTCTGGAGCAGAACGTCTGTGGCGCCTGCGGCGAGAAGGCCCTCGGGGGAGCCGACGATCGAAGTGATCCGAGTGTCGCTCCGGGCCCACGTCGTCTTGTCGTAGCCTCCGTAGATCGCAACGGAGCTCACGGCGACGACACGGCCGTAGGAGCCTTCCGTGGCGAGGACATAGCGACCGTTCGCGGCAGCGACCGCCAGCGCTGCGTTGATCTCTCGCATCGGTGTCGCCTTCGTTCCGGGAGCCGAGTCATTTCCGAATGCGGAGACGAAAACCGCCTTCGTCTCGGTGCCGTCGATTCCGTCACAGTTGCTGTCGACGAACGAGAGGTCGGGGAGGTCGGCGTGCGCCCGGGTGGATCGCCGGGTCATTCGGCGCGCAGTCCGCCGGTGGGAGGTAGCCGTCGTGGTCGGCGTCCGCGTTCTGAGTCGTTGTCGTCGGGTGTGGGCGAGGCAGTGGTCGTCGTCGTGCGTCGCGGTGGTGATCGTCGGCGGGACATTGCCGTGCCCGGCCGTTCGGCGAAACGTCTGGCCGGCCGCCTGCTTCCGGGCTCCATCGGTTACCGGCTTGGAGCTCGTGCGAACGTAGGTGATCGGAAGGCTTCGCGCGTGGATCGGACGCCCGCTTCTCGACGAGTGAGACCACGATCACCTTTCCGGTGGCGCCGCCGACCGACTTCACCTGGTAACCGGCGACTCTGAACGGATAGCTCCCGTCGTTGTCGCGAGCGTGCCGAACCGTCGCGGAGTAGGTGAGCCGAACGTGGTCGGCGCGGTAGTCGCCATCGGTGTCCTGCATTGCAGCGGCGACGATGCGAGGCGCCTTGGCGGGCGCGGCGGCATACGATGCCGCCCCAGGGAGGGCGACGAGCAACGCGAGCGCTGGGAGGAGTCGACCTCTCAGGGACCCGAACCTACTGCATGCTCAGCCGTTCTGCAACGGAGCGCTCGGGGCGTTTCCGCTCGTGTCGGGATCCGGGTTAGGCTGTCGGAGACCAACGAGAACAAAGGAGATGCGAATGAGCTCTAGCACCGTGGAGGTCTTCGTCGCGACGTACGACAGCGAGGGCGGGGCTGCTTCGGCCGCCGAGGATTTCAAGGCGGCGCAGCGGGCCGGCGCGATCGACCTGATCGATGCGGCCGTGATCGTGCACACCGCCGATGGCAAGGTCAAGATCGACGAGTCCGCTGATCCGAGCGGCAAGAAATGGGCGAAGCGGGGGGCGATCGCAGGCGGCGTCGTCGGCCTGATCTTCCCTCCCAGCATCATTGTCGGCGCTGTTGTGGGCGGCGGTGCGGGTGGGATCTGGGGCAAGGTCCGCGACAAGGGTTTCAAGGACGAGGATCTGAAGGACATCGGCAACAGCCTTCCGCCCGGCTCGTCCGCGATCATCGCGGTCGCCGAGGACCGGATGGTCGAGCAACTGGAGCGCAGCCTCGAGGGCTACGACAGGATCGCCCGGCACGCTGTTTCCGCCGAGGCCGCTGCTGCGATCGTGGCCGAGGTGGAAGACGACGACGAGTAGATGATCGGCGCCCTTCGGGGCTGAGGATCTCATGGCGTGATACGGGCAGACCCGTATCACGCCATGACCCCTGGGTCCACCCTCACCTCGTTCCGTCGAGCGTCTCGGGTCCAAATCATCCGGCGCGCCGCCTGCACTCCGCGGGAATCCGGTGCGCGAGAGGAGGGCTTGGTTATGCGAAGGCGTTCGGTGGATCGCTCTAGCCGGGTGGAGCACCGGCCTTGTCTCGCAGCACCTTCGCGAGCACGGCGTGGCCGGCGACTGTGGGGTGGAGGATGAGGAGCGCGGCGCTCGCGAGCTCAGGGTCCTGAGTTGCGAGTGCTCGACCCTTCCAACGGTCGCGCCTGAGCACGCCACGAAGATGGCGTTTGGGTCGTAGACGAACGCCGAAGGTCACCTTCGGCCGAAAGACCGTGATGGTTGTGCTTTGCCCGCTCTGGTGGGCGCTCCATCACACACCGTCGCCGTATCCGCGTCCCACCGACCCGGTCCTGTGCCCATCCACCAACCGTCAGGTCCGATGCGCCTGGTGGCGAAGTCGGGAGTCGGGCGAGACTCGGCCGCCTTGAACGGCGAAATGTCCTCGGGGGGACGACGCGACGCGTCCCCCCGAGGGGTGTCTCTGGTCGCGTGTTCTACGCGTTCTTGAGTAGTGCGATCTGGAGAGCGAGTTTCGCGTTGCTTGTTTTGAGCGCGGCGATCTGCTTTGCCAGGTGGTGCTTGGCGGCAAGCGTCTTGGCGGCCGCGTGCTTTGCGACGAGCCATTTCAGCGTTGCCTTGTTGATGGCGAGCTGCTTGTTGAGCGTGAGCAGCTTCGCTGCCTTGAGCACGGCCGCCTTGGTCGATGCGGACGTGGTGGTGCTGTTTGTCGTGAGCAGCGAGATGCCACCACCGACAACCGTCGGGGTGGTTGCAACGGTTGCAGCCGGGACGCTCGCTGGTGGAGCCGCCACTGCTGCTGCTGCTGCTGCTGCTGCTGCTGCGAGCTGCCGCCGCCGGAGCTGGTGGTGCCGCCGGTGGTGGTGGTGCCGCCGGTGCTGCCGCCGCCGGTGTTGCCCGGGTCGACGGTGATGTTCGGCGGGTCGATGTTGACGTAGGTGACTTCGGTGATGTTGCCTTCACCGATCGTTACCGACGTCGAACGGGTCGCCAGCACCGTGTTCGAGAGTACGGGCTGGTTGGTGTTGCCCCCGTTCACGATCACGAATCCCGGGACTGCCGTGATCGACTGGACCGACATGTTCGGTACAGCGGCCTCGACGATCCCGAGGGTTGTGTCGTAGGGGAACGTTCCGACGACTCCGCACGCGCCCGGCAGAAGCGAGAGCGTGATCGGTGAGCCGGTCGGGGGTGTGACCGTGAACGTGAACGACTGCGTTGCGGGCACCGGCGGTACTGAGACTGCCGGCCACCTTGCAGATCTTCAGCGTTCCCGGCGAGGCCGGAACGTTCTGGTAGGTCACGACCGTCTCGCCTGCACCCAGCTGCACGGTGACCGTCCGGTTCGCGGTGCTCAGCGTTCCCGGAACGACCGTCGGGCTGCCGTCGTAGGCGTCGGTGGCCGGGTTGACCGTGATCGACCCGACCTTGGTGCCGGCGATGATGTCCTCGGTGATCGGCACGGTCGTGCCGGCGCGGTAGGTGCCGACAACGGTGCAGATCGGAGCCGCCGCCGTCCCCGCCGTGATGCTGACCGGCGAGATCGGGCCGATCGGCCCCGCGTTCCCCGTGACCGTCCCGAACCGGAACGTATACGGGCCGGTCGTGATCGTAGTCCCTGGTCGACGTACTTGCAGAGCTTCAACCGGACGCTGTTATTCGTCATCGTCACGATCGTCTGCACCGACGCGTCACCGGCCTGAACCGCCACCACGACCGTAGCCGTGTCGAGGTTCCCCGCCGGGCCCGCGAGCGGGCCGAGGATCGCGTTTGTTCCGGGCAGAGCGCCCTGCGTCGCGGTGATCGCACGTCACACTCTCGGACGCGTCACCGGTCTCCTGCACGATCACTTTCCCTGCAGGCACCGTCACCGGCGGACTGCAGGTCCCGGCCGTCACGTTCTGAACCGAGCTGTAGCCGTTGCCGCCCGTGATCGTGAACTGCCACGAGCCAGTCAGGCCCGAGCCCGCCACGATCGACTTGCAAGCCTCAACAACACCCGTCTTCAGGCTGTTCGTGTACGTCACCGTGACGACGCCGGCCGTGCCGTTCGTGCTCGCAGGCACCGTGAACGTCCTGCTGAAGCCCGACCCGGTCAGTGTCACTGCCCCGTTTTGCCCGACTGCCGAGACCGTCGGGTTATTCAGGAACTCCTGCGTCGGATTCAAGCTACTGCCGTCGTTGGTCAGCCCCAACGAGCTACCAAGCTCGTTGACCGTGACGGATCCCGGCAGAACCGCGATCGGCTGGGAGCACGTGTTCTGAGTAAGCACAACGTTCGAGATCGCAGGCGTGGTCCCGTCAGTGATCGTGAAGGTGAACTGCCCCTTCAGATCGGCGTTCGCCGCCTTACAGATCTCGATATAGCCAGTCCGTGGGAGGTCAACGGCGAGCGCTGAGCTCGCGAATACCCCCGCGGACAACAAACCAAGAACAATGATGCAGAACCGCTTCATCTCTCTCTCCTCCTAAACCCATCGAATGTCCGACGCTCGAGCACCTGGAACGCTGAGCGGTGCGCGAGCGCGGCTCATACCCTTCGTGCTGTGAAAGCCCGAGTCGTTCGGAACGCTAATCACCCCCTTCGAGGTTGATTCCTGAACGACTGCGCGGGGTCTAGGAGCAGCCGCCACTCAACCTATCACCACCGTGCTGTCAGAGCGAGTTGCCCCGAGGTCGCTGGAAATCGACCGAAGACGTTTGTCTGAAGGGCAGGGCCTTTCGTCTACCGGGGTCCGCCGCGCCACCCTCGCTTGAGAGCCCCGTCCTGTTGAGAGGCGCGAAATCCCCACCTTCACACAGGACGGCTGGTGGGGATTCGCTGGGTCAGGGGTGAGGAGGCGAGCGCGACGCTCAAACCGTCGAGCGCGACTCGCTTTACCTCCGAACAAGCGCCTCGCTCTATCTCCAAGCGAAGCCTGCCGGTTATCTCCAAGCGAAGCCTGCCGGTCAAGAGGCGCGAGGATGAATCCTTCGCTCGGAGCGAGAGTTTTGACAGAGAACAGCGACCTTCCACTCGTTAACCTCGAAGGCGAATACGGGGGTCCGTCGAGCCAGAGCAGCGGGTAGACACGGCACGGACGACCAGCAGCCGTTGGCGGCCCTGGCGACAGAACAGCCGCTAGCAGCCTCTTTCTAGTGGAGCTAGGCGGGCTCGAACCGCCGACCTCCTGGGTGCGATCCAGGCGCTCTCCCAGCTGAGCTATAGCCCCTTGGCCCGAAAAGTGTAGCGACGTCTCGGCCGGGGCGAGAGGGGGCGGGTGGGGCGGAGGCACGCCGCCCCACCCGCAGCATGACCTAGAAGCGCGCGGTCTGGCGGGTGCCGAATGCAGACCCGCCGGGCCGACCGTGATCGCCCGGGCCGCCGGACGGCGGGCCGGTGTGGTTGACCATGTCGGCCACGTGTGACGTCAGGTCGGAGAGCATGGTGCTCTCCTGCGCCGCGGTGATCGTGCCGGCGGTGACCTCGGCGTCGAGGTGCGACTTCGCGTCCGCGACGATCGCGTCCTTGAGCCCGCTCACCGTCTTGCCCTGCGCGGTCGCGACCTCAGCGAGCGTCTTGCCCGCCTGGAGCTGCGTCCGCAGCTCCGCGGCCGTCAGCCCGAGGTAGTCGGCGATCGCCTTCGCACCGGGCCCAGGCCCATGGCCGGGGCCGCCGGGACCACCAGGTCCGCCGGCCGGCGGGCCGGTGTGGTTGACCATGTCGGCCACGTGTGACGTGAGGCCGGAGAGCATCGTGCTCTCCTGCGCCGCGGTGATCGTGCCGGCGGTGACGTCGGCGTCGAGGTGCGACTTCGCGTCAGCGACGATCGCGTCTTCGAGGCCGCTCACCGTCTTGCCTTGTGCGGTCGCGACCTGGGCCAGCGTCTTGCCCGCCTGGAGCTGCGTCTGCAGCTCCGCGGCCGTGAGGCCGAGGTAGTCGGCGATCGCCTTGGCGCCGGGCCCTGGGCCCGGTCCCGCGCGTCCGGCCAGCCCGGCCTTCTGCGAGGCGCTGCTCTGCGACGCGTCGGCGATTCCGGCGCCCACCCCGAGGACGAGGGCAGCGGAAGCGACGAGTGTTGCGATGCGTTTGTTGGGTCTCATGATGTTCTCCTTGGGTCGTGTGTTGACCTCGCCTATGTCAACAGCGGCCCTTGAGAACGCCCTCAATGCTTCCGGTGAGTTCCCTGAACGTTTCCGATGAATCGTCTAAGAAGAAACGCCGCTACGAGAAGAGCGTCAGCTCGGGCTCGCGCTCGCCGCGCAGGACGGCGAGATCGACCTCGACGCAGCGGATGCCGCGCGACTCGGCGAGCGTGACCGCCTGCGGCTTGAACTGCTGCGCGGCGAGGATTCCGCGCGCAGCTCGGCCTTCGCCGGGTCGAGGCGGATCCGCTCGAGGTAGCGGGCGAGCTGCTCGACCGCGTCGATCGTGCCGACGCGCTTGATCTCGACCGCGACCCAGCCGTCGTCCTCGTCGCGGCACATCAGGTCGACGGGGCCGATGTCGGTCGGCCACTCGCGGCGCTCGAGGCGCAGGCCCTCGGCGACCGCCTCCGGCGCGGCGGCGAGCGCCTCCTGCAGGTCGCGCTCGACGCCGTCCTTCTCGAGCGCCGGCGGCCTCGCCCATCTCGTGCTCGACGTCGGAGAGCACCTCGAGCAGCCGGATCTCGAGCCGGTCCTCGCTGCGGCCGGCGCGCTTGCGGACGACGAGCAGGTCGCCGTCGTCCTCGAGCACGGTCGGCGGTGTCATCCAGTTCAAGCGGCTTGAAGCCGCCGGCGTCGGCGTGCACGAGCACCGAGCCGTCGGCCTTGATCATCAGCGAGCCGCGTCGACTCGGGCAGGTAGGCGTACAGCCGGCCGGTGTAGGTGACCTCGCAGCGGGCGACGATGAGGCGCACCGGGCGCACAGCCGTACTGTCCTGTTTCGGACATGGTCCGCTTGCGGACGGACGCTGGCGATGCACTCAGTCGGGGTCGGCGTCGCGTCAGCGCGAGACGGCGGAGCCGCCGACGATCGCGTCGGTGCCGTCGTCGTAGCGCACCCACGCCTTGCCCTTGCCGTCGTAGTCCGGGCTCCAGACGATCAGCGTCGCGTCGCGGCCCGCGGACGGTGACGCGCTCGGTGCCCTCGGGCTCGGCGCCGCGCCAGACGAGCGACGAACGGGTTCTCCTCCCACTCGCGCCCGATCGTCGTCTCGTCGGTGTGGCCCGGCAGACACGGCGGCGTCGTGCGGCATCGCCATGTAGACGTCCATCACCGCGCTCTTGATCGAGCTCGAAGTTGCCGCCGCCGACCGAGTCCTTGAAGAGCGTGTCGCCGGAGAAGACGAGCTCCTCGCCCGAGCCGTCCGAGATCACGAAGCAGACCATGTCGTCGGAGTGGCCCGGGCGTCGGGATCGCCTCGACCGTCAGCCCGCCGGTCTCGAGCGAGCCGGTGACGACCGGGCAGCCCGAGCTCGGCCTCGTGCACGACGTGGTCGACGATGCGAGTGCGTGCGCAGGACGTGCGTCGGGCGTCAGCCCGTGCTCGCTCGACGAACGCGAGCAGCGGCTCGAGCGGCGCGCCCGAGTCGACGAACACGGCCGTCCCGCCGGCGCTCGTCGCCGACGACGTAGGCGTTCGAGAGGTACTGGTGTCGAGGCTGCGGGCGACGAGCATCGCTTCACCCTACCGGCGCGGCGCATTCGCGATGCCGGCGCGAGCGATAGGCTTGAGGCCTCACCAATCGTACCGGGAGGACACATGCCAGGCCTGATCGCGCGCACGATGACGATCATCAAGGCGAAGTTCTCGAAGCTGCTCGACAAGGACGAGAACCCGAACGAGACGCTCGACTACTCCTACGAGGCAGCAGCTGCAGCAGCTCCAGAACGTCAAGCGCGGGATCGCCGACGTCGCGACCGCGAAGAAGCGGCTCGAGATCCAGTACACCTCGATGCAGCAGCAGGCCGACAAGCTCGACGGCCAGGCCAAGGCAGCGCTGAAGGCGAACCGCGAGGACCTCGCGCGCGAGGCGCTCACCCGCAAGGCGGCGATCGCAGGACCAGCTCCAGGGGATCATGGAGCAGGGCCAGCAGCTCGAGGCGCAGCAGCAGAAGCTCGTCGAGGGCGAGAAGGCGCTCGCGGCGAAGATCGAGTCGTTCCGCACGCAGAAGGAAGTGATCAAGGCGCAGTACTCGGCCGCCGAGGCGCAGGTGCGGATCGGCGAGGCCGCGACCGGGATCGGCGACGAAGATGGCCGACGTCGGGCTCGCGGTCCAGCGCGCGAAGGACAAGACCGAGCAGATGCAGGCGCGCGCCGACGCGATCGACGAGCTGACCGCGGCCGGCGCGCTCGAGGACTTCACCTCGTCCGGCGACGACATCGACCGCCAGCTCAAGCAGATCCAGCAGAGCGGCCAGGTCGACGACGAGCTCGCGAAGCTCAAGGCCGAGCTCGGCGCGCCCGCAGAGCCGGCGGCGGTCGACGCTGCGGAGCCGGCGGCGGCTATCGAGCCCGCCGAGGAGCCCGCTGCCGCGGACGACGCGCCCGCCAAGCCCGCGCCGCGCAGACGCGCACCGAAGAAGACGCCGTAGGCCGCTCAGATCGGCGCGTCGAACAGGCGCGAGCCAGCGCGTCAGATCCTGCTCGATCGGGAGCTCCTTCTCGAGCTTCGCCTTCAGCTCGAGCTCGGTCGCGTTGTCGCGCTTCTGCCCGTCGCCGGTCGGGACGAACGGCCAGAAGGTGCCGCGCTTGAACCCGTAGATCCAGTAGACGGGATGCTCGCCGCCCTCGAACCGGAACGGCGCCGCGAGCAGCTGGGCGCCGAACCCCTGCGTCGGTCAGCTCCGACGCGACGGCGTGGACGGAGGTGACCTGATCCTCGAGATCGGGGTCGTGGACGATCAGCCACTCGAAGCCGTAGGTGTCGGTCTTGCGCTCGACCTCGCGAGCCGGCCGAGCGGCCCGCGGCCTTGATCAGCGGCTCGATGTCGTTGTCGACGCGGGTGAAGTCGCCCGACGAGAGCGGCTTGAACGTGATCGCCGCCGACGCCCGCGGTCGTCAGCCCGAGCTCGGTCTCGAGCGTGACCGCGGCGGTCGAGAGCGCGAACAGCCGGTCGTCGCGCGGCTCGGAGAGCTTCTTGCGCCCGAAGAGGACGTCGCGGAGGCCCACGGCGCGGCCGAGGCTCAGGCGACCGGGCGGCCCATCTCCCGCGCGATCTCGGCGAGCGCGGCGAGGCGCTTCTCGAGCGGCGGGTGATCCATGAACAGCTCGGCCGATCGAGCCCTTCGCGCTGGCCGGGATGATGAAGAACGCGTTCATGCCCTCGACCTGCGCGCAGGTCCTGCTGCGGGATCAGCGTCATCTGCGACGAGATCTTCTGCAGCGCGCTCATCAGGTACTCGGGCGCGCCGGTGATCAGCGCCGAGCCGCGGTCGGCCGCGTACTCGCGGTAGCGCGAGATCGTCCGGATCAGGACGAAGCTGATCGCGTAGACGAGCGATCGAGACGAAGAGCACGATCAGCCAGATCGGCGGGCCGTTGTTGTTGTCGCGGTTGTTGCCCCGAAGCCGCCGAACATGCCCGCGTACATGCCGAAGCGCGTCAGCATCGCGGCGAGCATCGCGAAGAAGCTCGCGACGGTCATGATCAGCACGTCGCGGTTCGCGATGTGCGAGAGCTCGTGGGCGAGCACGCCCTCGATCTCCTTCGGCTCGAGCCGGTCCCAGAGGCCGGTGGTGACGCAGACGGCCGCGTGCTTGGGCGAGCGGCCGGTCGCGAACGCGTTCGGGACGGGCGTGTCCATGATCGCGATCCTCGGCTTCGGCAGGTCGGCCATCGCGCACAGGCGCTCGACCATGTCGTGCAGCGCGGGCGCCTCCTCGCGGGTGACGACCTTCGCGCCGGCGGCGGCGAGGGCGAGCTTGTCCGAGGTGTAGTACTGGAAGAACGCGAGCCCGACGACGATCAGGAGCATCGGCGCGAGCCCGACGTTGAGGACCGTGAAGAGGACGACGGCGAAGACGACGTAGAGCAGCCCGAGCAGCGCCGCTCGTGAAGAGCATCCGCAGCGTGAGGCCGGCGTCGCGGCCGTAGGTCGTGCGTTTCATGACTGCCAATGCGTAGCGCCTGCGGGTGGCGCTTCTCGCGTGGCGCGACCGCGTTCTGGCGGCTCGCCGAATCTCGACCGGTATAAACTCGCGCGCCGTGCGCCGCCTTCGCTCCTGATTGTGCTCCTCGCTCGCGCTGTCGCTGCTCGCGGCGGCTGCTCGACGTCGAGTCCCGGGCGGGGCGCGTGACGACGCCGACGCCCGACGACGGTCGTCGGGAAGGTCGCCGAAGCCGACCGCGGTCGGCGGCGATCCCGCCGCCGGCAAGAACGGTCTTCGTCGAGCCGGCTGCGGCGCCTGCCACACCTTCACGCCGGCCGGGACGACCGGCAAGGTCGGGCCGGACCTCGACAAGCTCGCCGCGTACGCGAAGGCCGCGAACCAGGGGCCGCTCGAGTTCATCGACGACGTCGATCGTCGATCCCGGACGCGTACATCGAGCCCGGCTACAGCGGCGGGCGTCATGCCGCCGCAACTACGGCAGACCCTGACGCCGCAAGCAGCTCGCCGACCTCGTCGCGTTCCTGCGTCAAGGCGCCTGAGCCTCGCGCTCCCGGCCGACTTCCCGCGCGACGTCGAGGTCATCGCGACCGACCTCGACCACACGCTGATCTGGGACGACTACGCGCTCTGCGGCCGCGCACGCTCGCGGCGCTCGCGCGGGCGCGCGACGAGCGGGCTGCGCGTGATCGTCGTCACCGGCCGGATGGTGCAGTCGGCTGCAGCGGCGTGCTCGAGCCGGCCGGCTCGGCGAGCCGCTCGATCTGCTACCAGGGCGCCGCCGTCGTCGACGCCGACGGCACGTGGCTCCTGCACGTGCCGATCGACGCTCGAGCTCGCGCGGGAGGCGATCGCCGCGCGTCGAGGCCGAGGGCTACGAGCTCGAACGTCTACGTCGACGACGAGCTCTACGTCGTCGCAGCGTGACGCCGAGAGCCGAGCGCTACGCGAGCTTCCAGCAGACTCGAGCTGCACACGGTCGGCGATGTCGCGACTGGCTCGACCGGCCGCCGACGAAGCTCGTCGTGCGTCGGCGACCCGGACGCGCTCGACGGCTCGGCGTGCGGATGCGGGAGCGTGTTCGCGGCCGGCTCTGCGATCACGAAGTCGCTGCCGTTCTTCCTCGAGTTCGCGGCGGTCGGGGTCTCGAAGGGCTCCGGGCTCGACTTCCTCGCCGAGCGGCTCGGGTTCTCGCGCGAGCAGACGATCGCGTTCGGCGACGGCGAGAACGACGTCGAGCTGGTCGAGTGGGGCGGGCTACGGCGTCGCGGTCGAGAACGCGCACGCGCGCGTGAAGGCGGTCGCCGACTGGGTCTGCCCGCCGGCGGCCGAGGAGGGTGTCGCTGCAGGTGATCGAAGCGCTTCTAGACTCACGGGCGTGATCGACCTTCGCGCAGCGCGCGCCGACCCGGACAGCTTCCGCGCCGCGCTCGCGCGCAAGGGCGCGGCCGAGCGCTTCGACGCGCTGCTCGCCGCCGACGAGCGCTGGCGCGCGCTCCTGCCGCAGGTCGACGAGCTGCGCGGCCGCCAGAAGCTCAAGGGCAAGCCGACGCCGGAGCAGCTCGAGGAGCTGAACCGCGTCAAGGAGGAGCTGCGCGCGGCCGAGGAGGAGCTCGCGGCCGCCGAGGCCGAGCGCGACGCGCTGCTCGACCAGGTGCCGAACCCGCCCGACCCGTCGGCGCCCGACGGCGACACCGACGAGGACGCCGAGGAGCTCCGCCGCGTCGGCGACCCGGCGCCGGACGGGCCCGAGCACACCGAGGTCGGCCGCTTCGAGATGGAGCGCGCCGCGCGGCTCTCGGGCTCGCGCTTCGGCTACCTCACCGGCGACTCGGCGCTCGTCGCGATGGCGCTCTACCGCTTCGCGCTCGACCGCGCCGCCGCGCACGGCCACACGCCGCTGATCCCGCCGGTGCTCGTGCGCGAGGAGGCGATGTACGGCACCGGGCTTCTTCCCGACCGAGCGTCGAACATCTACGCGCTCGAGGCCGACGACCTCTACCTGACCGGCACCTCCGAGGTCGCGCTCGCCGGGCTTCCACATGGACGAGATCCTCGAGGAGCTGCCGCTGCGCTACGCGGCGTTCTCGACCTGCTTCCGCCGCGAGTCGGGCGCGGCCGGGAAGGACACGCGCGGGATGTTCCGCGTCCACCAGTTCAACAAGGTCGAGCTGTTCGTCTACTGCGAGCCCGAGCGCTCGGGCGAGGAGCACGACCGGCTGCTCGCGATCGAGGAGGAGCTCGTCCAGGCGCTCGGGCTGCCCTACCGCGTCGTCAACGTCGCCGCGGGCGACCTCGGCGACTCCGGCGGCGAAGAAGTACGACATCGAGGCGTGGTTCCCGTCGCAGCAGCGCTACCGCGAGATCACCTCGACCTCGAACACGACCGACTTCCAGGCCCGCCGGCTCGGCATCCGCTACCGCGCCGGCGAGAAGCGCCTCGAGACGCCGCACACGCTGAACGGCACGGCGGTCACCGACCGCTGGCTGCTCGCCGTTGCTCGAGAACTTCGGCGGCGAGGTGCCCGACGTGCTCAGGCCCTACGGCGCACCCGCGCGCGTCGTGCGATGACGTTTCTCCGCCGTTACTGAACGACCAGCGTGACCT
Source organism: uncultured Actinomycetes bacterium (assembly GCA_963815945.1). Classification (GTDB taxonomy): domain Bacteria; phylum Actinomycetota; class Thermoleophilia; order Gaiellales; family Gaiellaceae; genus PALSA-600. The sequence continues at coordinate 889,844 of CAWFIN010000007.1, read as the reverse complement.
TCGCCGTGTGCGAAAGCCCGCCGCTCGTGCCCGTGACAGTCAGGGTGTAGTTCCCGGTCGAAGTCCTCGTCTGGGTGGTCAGCGTCAGCGTTGAGCTTCCGGCGGCTGCGACGCTGCTCGGGTTGAACGACCCGCTGGCCCGGTTCGGGGATACCGCTCACCTTGAGCGAGACGTTTCCGGCGAAGCCGTTGCTCGGAGTGACCGAGACGGTGTAGCTCGTGCTGGAGCCGCGCTTGACCGTCTGGCTCGATGGCGTGGCCGAAACGGCGAAGTCGGGAGTCGGCGTGACGCTGAAGCTTCCGGCGCTGGGGGCGCTGCCCGTCGGGGTCGTCACGGTGATCGGCCCGCTCGTTGCCCCGGACGGAACCTTCGCCGTGATCTGGGTCGCACTGTTGACGGTGAAGCTCGCATTCGCACCGTTGAATGCCACGGTCGTTGCGCCCGTGAAGCTCGTGCCGGTGATCGTGACGTTGGTTCCGCTGGGCCCGCTCGTGGGCGTGAAGCCGCCGACGGTCGGCGGGGCCGGCGCCGCGAAGCCGAGAGCGCAGCTACTGGTGGCGTTCGACCACTCCTGCTGCACGTAGTAGTCGTGGCCGTTGATCACCTGGTTGTACTGGCCCGCTGCCGGTCGACCCGAGCGCCGTCCCGAAGTTCCACGCGCACTTGTCGCCGTTCTCGTTCCCCGACGAGTCGTACCAGGCGTTGCCGTTGCGGGTCGGTGATCGACTCGTTGTGCTCGTGGCTGATCAGGTTGATGGTCTGCGTCGGCCCAGTCGCCGTTCGGCTGCTGTCCGGAGTCGCAGGCGCCCGCCGCGCCGACTCGCCGCCGAGTCGGGATACGGCTGGTTCGCGTAGAGGACGTCGCCGGAGCCATTCGGAAATCGCTGTGGTAGGCGCAGTAGTAGGTGTACGAGCACGTGTTCGACGCGCTCGTGATGCACGAGCCGACGTTCCGTGGGGTGAAGAGCAGGAAGATGGAGCTCGGGCTGGGCGTCCAGCCCTTCGTGGTCGATCACGGCGAGATCTCAGCCTGGATGTCGGCGTCGGTCACGCAACCGGTGACGGTCAGGCCCTTGCGCCGTGTAGCGGCTCGAGCAGTGGTCCGGGATCGGCGTCGTGCTGTCGGATCGCCGTGCCGCGAGAAGGTCGAGTTGTAGGCGATCGGAACCTTGGGGCTCGAGCCCTCGTAGTACTGCGTGTCGGTCGCGTACACGTTCGTCGCTCGCCCCGCTCGCCGCGGCGACGTCGCCGAAGTAGCGGTTGATCAGCGACGTGTAGTTCGTGCTCGACGCTCGAGCCGGAGGGAAGCCAGTAGATCGCGTAGGTCTTGTTGGTCGTCATCACCGGGCCGCCGTGGTAGCTGAGCGGCGCGACGGTCGCAAAGGACGTTCCCGCGAACTCGCTCGCGGTTGGACGGTGCGGAGTCCTGTCGGCGTCGCGTGCAGCGGGCACGACACCGAAGATGCCGTCCGGCGTCCTCGCGTGCGGGCCGGCTTCCGGCGCACTCCACTCGTTTGCGCTGTCGGGCGATCTGTCTGTCCATGCTGCCTGCGGGCACGGCGCGGCCGACGTTGCGAAAGCGACGAGGGCGACGAGCCGCAGTCGTGACGACGGACCGGAAAATATGACTGCGCGTGCCCCTCACGATCGTGTTCCTCCTCGGTCGAGAATTCACACTTCTGTAGCGCACTTCGGTTCCTGGTGCAAGTGCGCGCGCGGCCGAACCCCTCCTTCGAGGGGTCGCAAGGGCGGGCAGCCGAATTCCGGTCGCAGCGCGCTAGGGTGACGTGGCGCCGAGGCGTCGGCGGGGTGCGAGAGCGGTCGAATCGGGCGGTCTTGAAAACCGTTGGGCGTGCAAGCGTCCCGTGGGTTCGAATCCCACCCCCGCCGCTCACTCTCGCGTGTCCATCGGCAACGTAGGTCTCGTAACCCTCAGGTCGACCCCGTATAGTGCTGCGTCGCTCCTTAAGGCGCGCAGATTCGACGGGAAGGGGACTGGGATGGCGGCTCGGCGGCGGTTCCGTGCGTTCTTGTCCGTATCTGTTGTGGTCCTCAGCACCTGGTCGTTGGCGGGCGCCAGCGCCGCTCCGAGGCCCCCGGCGCCGAAGGGTGTCGCGATCCTCGCCGCGGGTGCTCTCCCGCACGTGTGTGCGGCAGGGGATACGAAGTTCGGGGCGACGGGGTATGGGCCAGCATCGGGTTACTACTACTCGCCGACGGCGAACGCGTGGCTGTCGGCGCCGCTCTGCTACCCGCGCTGGGGGAATCTCGTGATGTCGGCGCCGCAGATCGTGCACGGCGGCGGCCAGGCGACGGTCACCGCCATACCGACGGATGGCTCGAACTCGGCGACGTGGGCGATCGTCAAGCCAGGCGCAGTTCAGTGGCCGCCGGCCGGAACGCCGGTAAAGAAGTCATGTCTGCCGACGACGCTGACCTGCACGGTGCAGTTGCCGCCGGCCGGGCCCGAGTGGCAGTGGCTGATGTTCCAGGTGTCGATGCCGCGGACGTATTTCATCGACTCGCCGGGTGAGTTCTGCGCGGGCCAGCACGCCTGCGCGGGCGTTACGACGAACGGGTGGACGTATGTCGGGATTCCGCCGGCGGGTGCGAAGGCGCCGCCAGAGCCCGAGAAGAACAAATGCGACGCCCAGGGAGTGTCCGCGGAGTGCGTGGCCTCGGTTTCGGTGGACGTCACAGCGGCGGACCCGAAGTCCCGGTTGGGAGCTCTGTTGCCGTGACGGTCAAGGTCACGGCAGGCGAGGCGCGGTTGAAGTCGGTGAGCCTCGGGAAGGGGCTGGTCGCCGGCGGTGACGCTGGAAAGCTGACCTCGAGCCCCACCGGACTGGGGGGCTTTGCGCTCGCGCCCGGCAAGTCGCGATCGTTCTCGTACAAGCTCAAGGCACTGAAGGTGGGGACGGTGGCGCTCACGGCTTCTGCGTCGGCGACGTCTGCCACGGGCAAGGCCGCGCACGGGTCGGGCAAAGATGCCGTGCGGGTCGGCAAGCAGGCTCTGGCGATCTCGATCGTCTCAACCGCGGAGAACACCACCGCCAGCAAATTCCCGCTCGACGTCGACGACAAGGGCCACGTCTCACCGAAGAACCTGACCGTGAAGGTGAAGTTCACGAACACGGGCAAGACCACGATGAACGGGGTGGAGCTGCTGTCTCTGCGCCCTGTCCCGGTCGACCTCACCCAGGAGCTCGACCAGCTGGCGTTCCCGCAAGACTGCGGTGCCGGTCACGTTGGGCACCTTCAAGCCCGGGGCGACCGCCACGCGGCTGTTCACCCTGAAGGTGACGGGCGACGGGAAGTACCAGATTCGGGCCCTGGCCCGGTACTCCGAGCCGTCGGCGGCGAACGGCGCCGCCTTTGCGAATGCCGTCGACGGGGAGTTCGAGGCGACCGTGCCGCTGCTCTTCTACACCGCCACGCTCGACGAACGACAACCTGACGGATCAGAACGGCTCCAAGTGGGTCAAGGCCGGCAACTGGTTCTTCATCCACGGCAAGGTGAAGAACCTCAGCTCCTACCAGTCGCTCTGCCTCCATCCTCTGACCGCCAAGCGCGTGGGAAATGCGAGCGGCACAGGCCCCGTCGATATCGCTGTCTACGGCTCGCACGAGATCGCACCGCCGCTCGCGGGCGGCCTCAAGCCAGGCCAGGACAAACTGTGGGGGCTCTGGGTCGAGACGAGCCCGATCGGAGGGGTTCGGGCAACGATCAAGCTCGATCCCGGTGCCGCAAAGGTGGAGCGCGGGCGCGAGCTGCGAGATCGAGCGCGTCCTCAAGCTGAAGCCGCTCGCGCCGGCGCAGATGAAGGTGACCAAGGATTCGACCGACTTCGTCGTTCACGTCGACGTGTCCGTACCGACGTTCCCGGAGCTGGGCATCCTCGGCCAGGCGTGGAACTTCCACATGGGCGTACCGCTGGGCTTGATTCAGGGTCTCGCCGTGTGGATGCACGAACCGCTGCGACGGCGCGGGAGATGGTGACCGAGAACCTGAGCCCTGACGGCCTGGTCAAGCTGATGATCAAAGAGAACCCGGCGATCAAGCCGGCGATCGCGCTGCACCAGATCTACGCCTCCTCGGCGAAGATGGCCGAGCTCCTCGCGAACTACTGGGAGACGGCCACGCCCGAAGAGAAGCAGTCCCTGACCTCACAGGTGCAGAGCGTGTTCAGGCGTTCGACGTGACGATGCGTACACCGGTGCCGTTGACGCGACCGGCAAGGCGCTTTCCGGGTGGTTCGACAACGTTCAGGCCACCTACGCAAACCCGAACGACCCGGCAGCCTGGCGTGCGCTCGGCACGACCTACACGTCGGGTGTCACCCAGGTCGTCATCGACGTCGCGCTGGCGGAGCTCGGCACGCGCCTTGCAAAGACGGCACCCGCGCTCGCCCGCGCGTTCGCGGAAGTCGGCGACACCTCGATCACCTACAAGGCGCTGAAAGAGATGCCTGCCGGCAAGCTCGTGAACCTCACCGAGCTGAAGGAGCTCTGGGGCTTCGCCCAGTCGGACATCGCGGCCTTCAGGGCGATCGCGGAAGAGGAGGGCGTGCTGATCGGGATTCGCGGCCGTTCGCCGCTGTCGGTTGCCAACCTCGAGGATGGCGCGGTCTGGAAGCACGAGAACCTCAAGCCGAAGAACGTCAGCAAGATCGACGTCGACTGGCTCGGGTTCAACTCCGGGGACCAGGGCTTGTCGCGTTCAAGGACTACAGCGCAGCCGAAAAGGAGGCGATTCAGAATCGTCTCGCGCGGGCCACCCTGTCGGATGCCGAGCGCGCCGAGATTGCCGACCGGATCGACACGCGGTTCCATGAGGCCGAGAAGTACCTCCCGAGCATTTCCAACGCGGACAAGAAAGGCGATCATCGACATCGGCTTCAACTACAGCGAGAACGGCATCAACAAGCCGACGAGCCCCAAGCCCCGGGGTTTCAAGCTGCTCTCGAAGGTCGAAAAGGACACCGGGTCGACGTACTACCGGCCGATCCAGGAGAACACGCTGCTCAAGCCCGGTCAGAAGCTGCCGAAGTGGTGCCAATCAGTCCGGCTGAAGCTCTTCGCCGCCGCCAAGATTCTCTGTCGGGTCACCGGCGACATGGACGGCGTGTACCTCGCCGACCTGGACGGCACGTCCCTCTCTGAAGAAAAGGTGTTGAAGGTCTACAAACGCCTCGAGGAAGCCGGCTGGCAGCACCCCGAGACATTCACCTGGGTCAATCAGATGTCCGGAGATTTCTGGTTCAAGGCGAAGAACAAGATCCTCAAGGGGCTCGAGCTCGGCGGCGAGCCGATGGTCGAGTTTTCCCCGCGGGGCATTCGCTCGTCTTCATCGATCTCGCCAAGTCCGAGCGGTTCCTCGGCACGGACTGCGTGGTATGTCGACGTCGTTGGCGGCTACAACACGCAAGTCGGCCGCGTAGCTGCCGTGCACTGACCGACTTCACTCGACATCCGGGGAAGCGCCGCCGAGACTCTCGCTCGCTCGGCGATAGCATGAGGCGCGTGCTCCGGATCTGCGTCGTGTTCGCCGCGGCCTCAGCTCTTGCCCCTGCGGCGCTGGCCTCGGCTCCGGCCGCGAAGACGATTTCGACCGGCGGCTCCGTCGCGGGGATCTCCGCCGAGGTCAACCGCGTCGCAGTCCACACGAGGACAACGGGCGACCCGACGTGCGACGCCGGACTGGTCTGGACGCCGGCATCGGATCAGGTCGTCCATCTCGGCGAAGCGTTCTGCACCGGCGCCGACCAGCCGGCCACGAGTTACGGGCAGATCACGCTGGCCGGAAACAGTGTGGCGTGGAGTCGCAACGACGGTGCTGGAGCGTCGCGGTGCAACGGGGTGTACGCGGTGAAGCTCTCCAGGCCGACGATGACGCGAGCCCTGTATTACTGCGGCGGGTCAGCGACCGAATCCGTTTCTGTCAGCGGTCACGGCGACATTCTCCTGATCGCCTACACCGACGGCCAGACGCTCGAGCTCGATCGCGTCACGAGTGCGAAGCGGAAACTGATCCTGACGCTGCCGGGTAGCCAGTCCCTCGCCGGAGCCGACGCAGGCCGGTTCCTCGTTGCCGCGTCGAACACCAGGCTCGCGGTCTACTCGAGTGCCGGCGCGCCCGTCGCAACCATCCCCGTCGCTCCCGGCGCGCACGCCGCGATCTCCGGGACCGACGTGGTCGTACGCAATGGCTCGACGCTATCCGTCTACGACGCCGCGACGGGCGCAAAACGCATCGTCCGCACGATGGCGCCCAGAGGCACGTGGCAGGACATGGACGGCAGCTTCGTCGCGTACTCGAAGGCGGGTGCGATTCACCTGGTCAACCTCACGAACGGACGAGACCGGGTTGTCGCGTCCGTCGAGGGCCTGGTCGATGCGGACCTCGAGCGCAGCGGCCTCTATTACGCCTGGAATGATCCGACGGGCGGGGCGAACCCGGGTCGCGTCACGTTCGTGCCAACCGGGGCGTTCCCCAAGTAGCGCCGCGCCCGATCTAGGTGCGGATCAGGTCGAGGGCCAGTTTGCCGCCCTTGGAGAGCGTCGAGAACACCTCGACGGTGCAGAATTTCGGATGCGGGAACGGCAGTTTGATCTGCCCAGAGAGCGGCGCCTTGAGCTTGGACGCGAACGTCTGCGGGTACGTCGAGTCGTAGCCCTGGTCGCCGTTGCCGTTGTTGGCGCCCATCGAGCAAACGATCGAGGTGTAAACGTTCACTTTCTGCGCGGGGCTCGCGACGACCTTGTACGTCAACTTCGACGGCTTCGACACCGCCGCTTTCACGTGGGCGGTCTTCCCTCCGTTTGAGAGCGACCCGTGCCAGACGATCTTGCCCGCCGGTCTCGCTCCCGCAGCTGAAACGAGAACGAGCGCAGCAATCGCTGTCAACACGATCTTGACGGTCGGCCTGGTGTAGCGGGCGGTCACGGGTCTCTCCTTCGTCGGCGTCGTAGGGCGGTTCGGCATGGCAACGCGAGCTCCTAGCCCTGAGCTCCTAGCCCTGAGCGATCTCGAGCGTTTCCTTACCCTTCTTCGAAAGGGTCGCATACACGGTCACAGAGCACGACTTCGGGTGTGCGAGGGGCATCGGGAGCTTCAGCGTTCCGGGGCTCTGGAGGAACGACTGACCCGTCTTCGGGGCGGTCGATGCGTCGTAGCCTTCGTTTTCGGCTGTCGCAACAACTCCCTTCGAGCAGACGATCGACCATTGCATCTTCACCTTCTGTGCCGGAGTCGCGGTGACCCGCACAGAAATCGCGGTCGGTGACGCAGCGTTCGCCTGCGCGTAACCGACCAGGCTGCCCTTGATGAGGCCGCCCTTCGCGATCACTTTGCTGCTCGTCTTGGCCTGGGCGGTCGCTCCGATCACCAGCGCCGCCGCCGTCACGAGCAGGATCTTGCCGGTCGATCGTGCGGCGAAGCTGATCAAGAATCCCCCCTGGATAGGAAAGCGCGCGAAGAAACTGAGCCAAATGTACCAATGACCATGGGCGCCAAGTCGGGTCCGCGGCCCCTGCGCGCTAGCCTCACGTGATGGTTCGGGCCGGCGCCCATGATCACGGTGGCGGTACTCACGCGGGCCACGGGCATCTGCCGCGGGCCGGCGCTGCGGACACTCGGCGGCTCGCGACCGCGCTCGCGCTGATTCTCTCGCTGATGGTCGCGGAGGTCGTTGCGGGCATCCTCGCGGACTCACTCGCGCTGCTCTCGGATGCCGCCCACATGCTCACCGACGCCGCGGCGATCGGTCTGTCGCTCGCCGTGATCCGGCTGGTTGCCCGACCAGCCCCGGGCGGGAACCTGACGTTCGGGTTCAAGCGCGCGGAGATCCTCTCTGCGCAGGTGAACGGCGCGACGCTTCTGGTGCTCGCCGCGCTGATTCTCTACGGAGGCATCGAGCGGATCGTCACCCCACCGAGCCCGGGCGGGCTCACCATGGTCGTCGTCGCGCTCCTCGGTGCAGTCGTCAGCGTTCTCGCAACGCGCCAGCTCGCGCAGGCCGATCGGTCGAGCATGAACATCGAGGGCTCGTTCCAGCATCTGCTCACCGACCTCCTGGCGTTCCTGATCACGGCTGTAGCCGGGGTCGTGATCCTCGTCACCGGTTTCGGTCGCGCGGACGGGATTGCCGCCCTCGCGATCGCGGCGATCATGCTGCGAGCGTCGTACGGGCTGCTCCGCGACTCCGGGCGCGTGCTGCTCGAGGCCGCTCCGGGCGGCATGAGCGTCGAGGAGATCGGAAGCGCGCTCGTCGCTCATCCGCACGTCACGGGTGTCCACGACCTGCACGTGTGGGAGATCGGATCGGGTTTCGCTGCGCTCTCGGCTCACGTGCTCGTGCATCCGGGTGACGACTGCCACGCGATCAGGGAGGAGCTCGAGGCAATGCTCGGCGAGCGCTTCGAGATCGAGCACACGACCCTGCAGGTCGATCACGACCGCGGGAGCCGGCTGCTCGAGGTCTCGCCTTCTCCGCGGGTCGTGTAGCGGCCTCTCTACGATGCAGCCGTGGCTGCGCTCGTGGCAAATTCGGGGGAGGGCGCGAGGAACATGATCGTTCTCGCGTCGTCCGTCGTCCCGGTGCTGGTGTTCGCAGTGGTGTGTTGGGTGTTCTTCCGCGCGGCGCGTCGCAACGACGAGAGGGAGGCCGCCGAGAAGCAGGCGGCTTCGCGTCTTCCACACCCGTGATTCGAAACACCGTCCCGCGGGCGGCTCTGGGCGTTGAAGCGACAGTGGCCGTTGCCGTTGGGCTGGCGGTTCTCGCCACGCTCGTCGTGTCCGGAGCGCTTTCGCCGGTCGACCAGTACGCGGTGGATCACTGGATGCCGTATCTCGACCCGAGCGGAGGCTCGACGTCGTTGAACCTCGTGCATCAGCTCTATCCGCACGTTGGACGCCCTCTGCAAACGTTTTTCAATGTTTGGGCGTTCCCGGCGTCGATCTTCGTCTCGGGAGCTGTGATCGGGCTCTGCTGCGTCGTGCTCGCGCGTCGGGGACACCGAACCGCGGCATTGGCGTGGCTCGGTGCATGGTTCGTCGCGAACGCCGTCGAGGTGGCCGGCAAGAGCGTCCTGCACCGACCGGCTCTCCACGTTCTCGACGAAGGGTCGCGCGTCTCGTTCAACAGCTTCGTCCATTCCTTTCCGAGTGGCCACGCGTTGCGAGCCGTCCTCACGGCAGCCGTGATCGTGACGGTCTGGAGGTCGGCGGCTTGGCCGGCGTTGGCGTGGGTTGCGGTCGTAGCGATCGCACTCGTTGTCAATGCCGCGCACACGCCGTCCGATGTCCTCGGCGGTGTGTTGCTCGGGCTCCTTGTCGTGCTCGTGACGCGGACTGCTTTGCAGGCGCGCGGCGAGGCGGCGTGAGGCACGTGCCAGCAAGGCAGGCGGCGATGGTCGTGGGGGCGGGCCTCGTGACGATCGGCGTGCTCGGCTTCGTCCCCGGCGCCACGACGCACTACGGGCAGCTCGCGTTCGCAGGACACGGTTCGGGCGCCAGGCTGCTCGGGGTGTTTCAGGTGAGCATCCTGCAGAACCTCCTCTACGTCGTCGCGGGCGTGGCGGGGCTCGCGCTCGGGCGGACAGAACGGGGTGCGTTGCGGTTCCTCACCGGCGGCGGGGTCGCATTTCTGCTTCTCTGGCTCGCAGGCGTCGTCAAGGGCGGCGGCTGGATCCCGACGAATCAGCCCGACAACTGGCTGCGCCTCGGGATCGGGGTGTGCCTCCTCGGCCTGGGGCGCATTGCTGCGCGGCCACTGGAACCGGCCGGGGCCTGAGGCGCGGTGGACGCGACCGTGGAACTGCTGCGGCGCCTCGACGGCGGCGAGCTCGGCGATCCGCTGCCCGTGCTCGCCTACCTCGCGGGCCGCGAGGTCGAGCTGCCGGAAGCCGAGCTCGAACGAGGCGCGGCGCCGCGCGCTGCTGCTGCTCGCGGCCGGCGGCGACCCGCACCGCGAGCTCGAGGTCGACGACCGCGCCGTCAAGTCGCTCGCGGCCGACCTCTTCACCGACGAGCGCCGGCGCGCGCTCGCGGCGGGGATCGACGAGCTCGCGGCCCCGGCCCGCGACCTGCCGCGCGTGCGCGACGCCGTGCTCTTCCTCGCCGGCGACGTCGACTCTCGCCTGGCGCCTCTTCGCGCTCGCGCTGCTCGCCGAGGAGCTCGGCTCGTGATTCGATGAGCGGCCGTGATCCGGAAATGGTCATGGCGGACCCTACGGCCCGAGGGAGTCAGCGCCACATCCTGATATGCGGAACGCTGGGACCAGGCTGCGCACGATTGCCTTCGCGCTCGTCGTGCTCGCGTCCGCCGCCGCGGTGCCGGTCGCCGGCGCCTCGCAGCTGATCGACCGCAACGCGACGAACCTCAAGCTGCTCGTGAACGCCAAGGGCGAGGCGCTCGCTCACCTACCGCGCGGGCGGCACGTCAGAGCACGTGCTCGCGTGGGGCGCGGTGAACGCGGTCGCGCCGACGGCGACGCGCAAGCAGACCGCGTTCAAGCTCGACTACGCGGGCGGCTGGGGGAAGTACTTCCTCGCCGACGCGCGGCGTTCGCAGACGCTCCAGGCGAGGTACCGCAGATCAGGGCACGCCGGGCTACCTCGACCTCACCGACGGTGAAGGAGCTCGCGGCCAAGTCGACCTTCGCGAAGCAACTACTGGAAGCGGTCCTTCCACGGCGCGTGCCGGCGCTACGACGGGCCGAAGCTCGCGTGGGGGTCACCGCGTGCAAGGCGCCCGACGGCAGCTACTGGGCGGTCCAGGCGTGGCAGCGCAAGCTTCCCGAACTACGGCCTCGCCGGCAGCGGCCTCGACGCAGGCCGCCTGCGAGCTGCACCTCTCGCACTGGACGGGCCGCGCTTCCGGTGCTGACGTCAGCACCGACTGGTCGTGGCACCAGTGGAACCACCTCTTCGGCACCTTCACCTACGACGGCGCGCCGGTCTTCGGCTTCGACTCGACGTCGACCGGCCAGCCGCTCGACACGCTTCGGCCGCAACCTCTACGTCGACACGCTTCGACTCGGCCTACGGCACCGGCTGGAAGCGCGAGAACAGCTTCCTGACGCACAAGGGCGACGGTGTCTTCTGCTACAGCGTCAACCCGCACGGCGGCCGCCCGGCCGGCACGGGCACGAAGTACCGCGCGACGATCATGGGCCCCGGCGTGACGCCCGACGTGATGTGGGCAGGGCGGGCGCCCGGCGCCTACGACAAGGCGACGGACGACGAGCGCAACATCGCGATCGCCGGCCTGCACGACACGCTCTGCCAGCCGAACTGAGCCGACCCGGCGCGCGGAGATCCCCGTCCCCGCGAGCCGCGGTAGCCTCGGCTGAGCGCCGTGGGCAGTAGCGTTCGGCGGTGATCGAGGACGGGAGCCAGCGCGCGCTCTTCCGGCGCTGGCCGGCCGGGCGTCTCGGTCGTCGTCGCCGAGTCGGGCGGCCGGCGGGCCGGGCTCACCGTCTCGTCGCTCATCTCGCTCTCGCTCGACGCCGCCGCTCGTCGCGATCTCGCTCGCGCGCGTCGGCGTCGCTGTTCGAGGTGCTGCAGGAGGCGGGCGAGTGGGGCGTCTCGATCCTCGCGCGGCGACCAGGACCACCTCGCGCAGCACTTCGCGCGCAGCGTGCCGCCGCTCGTGCTCTGGGACGGGATCGCGGTGCGCGACGACGACCCGCGGCTGCTCGCCGGCGCGGTCGGCTGGATCCGCGCGCGCACGCTCGACGAGCTCGCGGCCGGCGACCACACGATCTTCGTCGGCGAGGTGCGAGCCTCGAGCCGGGCGCGGCCGGGACGTCGCTCGTCTACATCGACCGCCGGTACGTCGCGCTGTGATCGACGCCGTCATCTTCGACATGGACGGCGTGCTGATCGACTCCGAGCAGGTCTGGGACGACGTGCGCGAGAAGCTCGCGCGCGAGCGCGGCGGGCGCTGGCACCCGGGCGCGCAGCGGGACATGATGGGCATGAGCTCGCCCGAGTGGTCGCGCTACATGCACGACAGGATCGTCGGCTGCGCCGAGAGCGCCGGAGGAGATCAACCGCGATCGTCGTCGAGCGGATGGTCGAGCGCTACGCCGACGGGCCGCCGTGGATCCGGGCGCGCTCGACGCCGTGCGGCGCTCGCCGAGCGCTACACGCTCGGGCTCGCGTCGTCGTCGAACCGCGAGCTGATCGACGTCGCTGCTCGCGGCCGGCGGGATCGCGGCGCTCTTCGCCGCGACCGTCTCGTCCGAGGAGGTCGCGCGCGGGAAGCCGGCGCCCGACGTCTACCTCGAGGCCGCGCGCCGGCTCGGCGTCGAGCCGGCCGCGTGCGTCGCGATCGAGGACTCGCACAACGGCATCCGCTCGGCGAAGGCCGCCGGCATGCGGCTGCATCGCGATCCCGAACGCGCACTTCCCGCCCGGCGACGCCGTCGACGAGGCCGACGCTCGTGCTCGGTGAGCGACTCCGCCGAGCTGACGGACGCGAGCGTTAGCCTGGAGCCGATGCACGTCGAGGCGATCACGATCGGCCCGTCCGACGCGCTCGCGCCGGTCGACTCGGTGCGCGCGGTCGCCGGGCAGGGGCTCGAGGGCGATCGCAAGCTCCGCGGGCGGCCAGCGCCGGGAGGCGCGCTGACGCTGATCGAGGCCGAGGTGCTCGAGGACGTCGGGCTGACGCGGCCCGGAGTCGCGGCGCCAGGTCGTCGTGCGCGGCGTGCGGCTGAACGACCTCGTCGGCAAGCGCTTTCGGGTCGGCGAGGTCGAGTGCGTCGGCGTCGAGCTCTGCGAGCCGTGCCTGCACCTGCAGTCGCTGACCCGGCCGGGGATCATCGAGGACCTGCTCCACCGCGGCGGCCTGAACGCCGACATCCTCACCAGCGGCACGATCGCCGTCGGTGACCCCATCGTCGTTACGTAGACGAGCCGCAGGTGCGGCAAGCGCCGCGCAGCACGACGTCGTGGCCGGCCACCGAATAGCCGGTCCGCTGCTCGACGTTCCGCAGGGCACGCTCGAGCTCGTCGTCCTCGAACGCCTCGACGCGGCCGCAGTTGTTGCAAACGAGGTGGTGGTGGTGCTCGCCTCCGGAGTGGGCCGGCTCGTAGCGGGCGACGCCGGCGCCGAGATCGATCCGCTGCAACAGTCCCTTTTCGGTGAGCAAGTCGAGGACCCGGTAGATGCTCGCGATCCCCACCTGCCTGCCGTCGGCGCGGAGCGCGTCGAAGATCTCCTGTGCCGTCAGGCAGCAGTCCTGCCTGCCGAGGAGCTCGACGACCGCGCGTCGCGCAAGACCGTTGCGGTAGCCGTCGCCGCTCAGCGCCTCGAGCGTCTGCTGCGTCCACTCGTCCCTCCGACGCGACCGTCATCGGGAAGATGATAGCCCCTCTCAATAGTGGGCCAGGGTTGACGTCGGTCCCAAGAACGGCGAAGGCCCGCCGGTGCGTCTCTCGGACGCCCGCGGCGGGCCTGACTCGCCGAGACTCGCTCTGGCTAGGTGACTTTGAGCGTGCCCTTCATGCCCGCCGCCGCGTGACCCGGGACGGTGCACTGGTACGCGTAATTACCCGCCTTCGAGAACGTGACCGTCAGCGTCGCCGACTTGCCCTGGCGCGAGCTGCGCCGTCTTCTTGCCGTTGATCGAGAAGTCGTGCGACAGAGCGCCGCCGTTCGTGACCTTGAACGTCACGGATCCGTGCGGCACCGACTTGGCCGACACCGTGAACTTGAACTCGGCCGGCTTGCCGGCGGTGACGGTGACGGTTGCGGCCGCCTTGTTGTGGTGAGCGAACGCGGGCACGGCCCACGCCAGGACGACGACGGCCGCAAGGCCGACAGTTGCAACGCGGATCTTGCTCATGAGTTTGAGAATCCCCTTTTCGCTGGTTGAACGCGAGCGCCCGCACGCTAGTCGAAAGCGCCGCAGCTGGTCAAACGAGAAGTGTGCCCGCCGCGCGTGGTGTGCCGCAGTCGAACGAGCGGCTCACCGTCGACGTGACCCTCCGGCGACGGGCGCCGTCGTGAGTCGTCACAATGTCGCGGTCGCAACGATGGACGCACACGCCGCAACCCTCCGCCTCGCCGTCGTTCCCCGCTCCGGGGTCGGCACCGACGCCCTGCTGGTCGCCGGCGGCGCCGGGCTCGTCGCGCTGGCCGCGCAGGTCTCGATTCATCTCGGGTTCACACCCGTGCCGATCACGGGCCAGACGTTCGCGGTCCTGCTCGTCGGCGCCGCGCTCGGCTCGGTCCGCGGTGCGGCGAGCCTCCTCCTCTACCTCCTGGTCGGGATCGCGGGCGTGCCCGTGTACGCCGACCACAAGCACGGCTGGGAGGTCTTCTCGGGCGCGACAGGCGGATACATCGTCGGTTTCGTGGTGGCGGCGGCGCTGGTCGGCGCGCTCGCGGAGCACGGCTGGGACCGGCGCTTCTCCTCGTCGCTGTCGGCGATGCTGATCGGGAATGTCGTCATCTACGGTTTCGGGCTTCTCTGGCTCTACCACTATCTGCACGTCAGCTGGTCGACGGCACTCGAGTACGGTCTCTACCCGTTCGTTCTCGGTGACGTGATCAAGCTCTTCCTCGCGGGTCTCGCGCTCCCGAGCGCCTGGGCGCTCGTCCGCCGCGCGAAGCGCTAGCTACGACGGGCTCTGGCTCGGCGGTCGCAAGACCGCGAACTGGTCGGTGATCTCGAGCCTGCGGACGCGGAAGCGGTACACGGCCGCCGGGCGACCACCGGCCCGGCCGGGCCCGCGCCGCTCTCCGGTCGGAACGAGGAGCTTCCGTCGCAGCAGGATGCGCAAGAGGTTCGTCGCGGATACGTCGTGTCCGAGCGCCTCTTGGTAAAGCCCTCGCAGTTCCGACACGGTGAACGTCTCCGGGCCCAGCGCAAAGCCGATGTTCGTGTAGGACAGCTTGGCGCGCAGCCTCGCTCGCGCGACGAGGACGAGCTGCTCGTGGTCGAACGCGAGTGGTGGTAACTCGTGAACCGGGTGCCAGCGGGTGTCGGGTGGGAGCTCGGGGTCGACGTCGCTCGGGACGAGCCCGAGATACGCCGTGGTCAGCTCCCAGCGGTCAGGGTTCCTGCCCGGATCGCCGCGCGTCTCGAGCTGCTCGAGATGCGAGAGCTCGCGGACGTCGACTTTGGCCGCCAAGTGCCGCCGAATCGACTGCTCGAGGGTCTCGTTCCGTTGGAGCTCGCCGCCCGGGAGGGACCAGGTGCCGGCGAACGGGTCGAGCGCTCGCTCCCAGAGCAGCACCTGCAACCGGGACTCGCGCACCTGGAACACGACGGCAAGCACCGTGTGCACGGGCCCAACTGTTTTCGCTTCAGGATCGGAAACCATGTAGACTCACCAGAGAGGTTATCGACTTTGAGGAGAAAACCTCGGCGGACATGCATCGACGAGCTCGCGAACAGTCTGAACTGATCGTCGTCGGCGGCGGCGTCGCAGGGCTGTACGCCGCCCTCTGTGCAGCCGCGGAGGCCGACGTCCTACTCCTTTCGAGCGGGCCGGTGTTCTCCTCGAACAGCTATTTCGCCCAGGGCGGCGTTGCCGCGGCGGTCGGGGACGGCGACGACCCGGGCCTGCACGCAGCCGACACGCTGCGGGCGGGGCGGGGGCTCTGCCGCGACAGCGCCGTTCGGACGCTGTGCAACCAGGCACCGGCCCGGATTGCCGACCTTGTCGAGCTCGGAGTCGAGTTCGACGACGACCTCGGCCAAGAAGGCGGTCACTCGCGCAGACGTGTGGTGCATGCAGGAGGTGCCGAGACGGGCAAGGCGATTGCGCAGGCGCTTGCTGCGCGTGCGCGTGCCCACCCCCGGATCACGATCGCCGAGGGCGAAGGCGTCCTCGGTCTCTGGGAGGACGGCGGTCGCTGCGTCGGCGTGCTGACTGCGCACCGCGCCGATCGCGTCCGGCGCGACGATCCTCGCCACCGGCGGGTTTGCCGCGCTGTGGGAGCGAACGACGAATCCTCCCGGTGCGGTCGGTCACGGCATCGCGCTCGCCTACCGGGCCGGAGCTGCGCTTGCCGACCTCGAGTTCGTCCAGTTTCACCCGACGGCGCTGCTCGCCGATGGGTTCCTCCTTTCCGAGGCGCTGCGCGGAGAAGGAGCGCTGCTCGTCGACGAGGACGGCGGCCGTTTCACCGATGAGCTCGCACCACGCGACGTCGTCGCCCGCGCGATCGCCGAGCGAGGGCAGGCGAGCCTCGATCTTCGCTCGATCGAGCGCGAGCGGTTCCCGGGGCTCATGGCGACGCTGGAACGCGCCGGGTACGACCCGGCGCACGAGCCGATCCCGGTCTCACCGGCCGCGCATTACACGGTGGGCGGGGTCGTCACCGACCTCGACGGACGCACGACCCTGCCCGGGCTGTACGCAGCCGGCGAATGCGCCTGCACGGGAGTCCACGGCGCGAACCGGCTCGCGTCCAACTCGCTGCTCGAGTGTCTCGTCTTCGGGCGGCGCGCAGCATTGGCGGCGACCGGGAGCCCTGCGCGTGGATGTGTCCGGTCTCCCACCGTCACCGGAGCCCGAGCCGCCGGTGACACCCGCCCTCCGTCACGCCCTCTGGGAGGACGCCGGTGTCATTCGGAGCGCTGACGGGCTCGAACGGCTCCGCCATGCCCCTGCGCTCCTGCCGAGGCTCGTCGCCGAAAGCGCGCTGGCGCGGCGCGAGAGCCGTGGCGGCCATTTCAGATCTGACTTTCCGACCGAGGACGAAGCCTTCACCGGTCACGTCGTCCTTCGTCCCGGACACGAACCGGCACTCGAGCGATGGAGCTGACCGGAGAGGCACTCGACGCCGTCGTTCGCGCTGCGCTCGCCGAAGACGTCGGCGAGGGCGATCGAACGACGAACAGCGTCGTGCCTGAAGGCTTGCGCTGCCGTGCGGAGCTCGTGCTCGAGGAGGCGGGTGTCGTATCCGGTGTGCCCGCCGCCCGCGCGGTGCTCTCGGCGCTCGACCCGTCGGTGCAGCGTCGAGGCACTCGTCGAGGAGGGCTCGCGTGTGACACAGACCCCGGCCCGTCTCGCCGAGATCGAGGGCTCGGCCCGTGCCGTGTTGACCGGGGAGCGCACGGCGCTCAATCTCGTCGGTCGCCTCTGCGGGATCGCGACGCTGACCGCGCGCTATGTCGACCTCGTCCAAGGGACGGGCGCGACGATCCTCGACACCCGCAAGACGACGCCGGGCTTGCGCGTGCTCGAGAAGTACGCCGTCCGCTGCGGCGGCGGGGTCAACCACCGGCTCGGTCTCCACGACGCGATCCTCATCAAGGAGAACCACATCCGGGTCGCGGGCGGGATCGGTCCCGCGGTGGCCGCGGTGCGCAACGGGGAGCCGATCGAGGTCGAGGCCGAGACGCTTGCCGAGGTCGCCGAGGCGCTCGAGTCCGGTGTCGAGCGGATCCTGCTGGACAACATGACCCCGGAGGAGGTGCGCCGCGCCGTCGAGCTCGTCGCCGGCCGAGCGCAACTCGAGGCCTCCGGCGGCATCTCGCTCGGCAACGTCCGCTCGTACGCGGAGACGGGTGTCGACTTCGTGTCCGTCGGAGCCCTCACGCATTCCGCACGCTCGCTGCGCGTCTCGCTGGAGGTCATGTGACAACCACCGAGACCTCCACGCTTCACGAGGAGGTTCGCGCGCTCGCCCGCGAGCAGAACGCGGTCATCCTCGCCCACAACTACCAGGTGCCCGACGTCCAGGATGTGGCCGACTACGTCGGCGACTCGCTCGGGCTCTCGCGCCAGGCGGCGGCGACGGACGCCGACATCATCGTCTTCTGCGGCGTCCACTTCATGGCCGAGACCGCCGCGATCCTCGCCCCCGAGAAGACCGTGCTCATCCCGGATCTCGACGCGGGCTGCTCGCTCGCCGCGTCCATCACCGCCGAACAATTGCGCGCCTGGAAGGCCGAACATCCTGGCGCCCTGGTCGTCTCGTACGTGAACACGACGGCGGAGGTGAAGGCGGAGTCCGACTACTGCTGCACGTCGGGCAACGCGAAGGCGGTGATCGAGGCGATTCCGGCCGACCGCGAGATCCTCTTTCTCCCGGACATGTACCTCGGGCTCTGGCTCGAGCGCGAGACGGGCCGGAGCCTCCGGATCTGGATGGGCGAGTGCCACGTGCATGCGGGGATCCGTCCGGCCGACATCGAGCGCTGGCAGGCGGAGGCGCCCGACGTCGACCTGCTGGTGCACCCCGAGTGCGGCTGCGCGAGCCAGGCGATGGCGTTTGCGAACGAGCGAACGAAGATCCTGTCGACCGAAGGCATGGTCAAGTTCGCGAAGGAATCGCCGAGGGACAGATTCCTGATCGCGACCGAGACAGGGATCCTTCACCGGCTCGAAAAGGAGGCGCCGGGCAAGCGCTTCGAGCCGGTCCGCGAGGACGCCGTGTGCCGCTTCATGAAGATGATCACGCTCGAGAAGGTGCGCGACTCGCTCCTCGAACGGCAGTACCTCGTCACGGTCGACACTGAGATCGCGGCTCGCGCCCGCCTCGCGATCGACCGCATGGTCGCCCTCGGCTAGCGGCTGGCCGGCCGGGAGCGAAGGGGGCCGGCGGCGTGTACGACCGGTACCCCTGTGCGATCTCGCGAACCCGTGTAACTTTCTCCTGTCCAGCCTCCGTCGTCGAGATGGTTGACGGCTGGAATCCGACCGGTAGAGCGTTCTAAGGCCGCACTTAGAATCGTGTGGTTTGTTGTGTCCGAGCGAGTGTGAGGAGGGCCTTTTGGCCGAGTATCAGATCATTGCGCCTTCTGAGGATCCGTTGTTGCGGAAGCTTGAGGAGGCTTTGTACGAGATTCGGCGGGTGATTGCTGGGCAGGAGGGGATGTTGGAGCGGGTGTTGGTGTGTTTGTTGGCGGGTGGGCATTTGTTGATTGAGGGTGTTCCTGGTTTGGCGAAGACGTTGACGATTAAGTCGACGGCGTCGGTGTTGGGTGGGAGTTTTAAGCGGGTGCAGTTCACGCCTGACCTTGTGCCGAGTGATCTTGGTCGGGACGCGGGTGTTTCGGCCTGATCATGCGGATTTCGATACGGAGCTTGGGGCCGGTGTTTTGTAATTTTTTGTTGGCGGATGAGATCAATCGTGCGCCGGCGAAGGTGCAGTCTGCGTTGCTTGAGGTGATGCAGGAGCGTCAGGTGACGATTGGGCATAACACGTTTCCGGTGCCGGAGCCGTTTTTGGTGTTGGCGACGCAGAATCCGATTGAGTCGGAGGGGACGTATCCGTTGCCGGAGGCTCAGGTTGACCGGTTTATGTTGAAGATCCTGGTTGATTATCCGAGTCATGATCATGAGTTGACGGTGGTGTCTCGGTCGTTGGAGGCGCCGGCGAGGTTGGAGCCGGTGTTGACGCTTGATGAGTTGCGGGCGTTGCAGGCGAAGGTGCAGGATGTGTATGTGGATCCGGCGTTGATCAGCTGGGTGGTTGATTTGGCGACGGCGACGCGGAAGCCGGCGGATGCTGGTGTGGCGTCGATCGCGCCGTATGTTGCGTATGGGGCCTCGCCGCGTGGGCCGATCAGTGTGGTGGCGGGGGCGCGGGCGATGGCGCTTCTGCATTCGCGTGATTACGCGGTTGTGTCGGATGTCGAGGCTGTTGTCCGGGATGCGTTCCGGCACCGGTTGGTGTTGTCGTATCAGGCGCTTGCGGAGGAGGTCACGGCCGACAAGATCCTTGATGAGGTGTTGGCGGCGGTTCCGGCTCCGCAGATCGATTTCGGGCGTACCGCTCCGGCAGCGGCCTGAAGGTGAGGTTCGGGGGGAGAGGAAGAGCAGGCGGGGGAAGCGGCATGAAGACGCTGATGGAGGCCCTGGGCCGCGAGCGGACGCCCGCGGAGCCAGGGCCTGGCGACATCACTGCTGAGAGCCTGCGGGTGCTCGAGTTGTCGATCGGCCGCCGGGTCGATGGGATGCTGGCGGGTGATTTCCGGTCGGCGTTCTCGGGGCTTGGCAGCGAGCTGTTCCAGGTCCGTGCCTACGAGCCCGGCGACGATGTCCGCCGGATCGAATGGAACGTCACCGCGCGGACCGGGCAGACGCACGTCCGGGTCGAGCTGGCCGAGCGGGTGCTGGTGACCTGGATCGTGCTCGACGCGTCCGCGTCGATGCGGTTCGGCACCGCCGACCGCCGCAAAGCCGACGTCGCCGAAGGCGTCGTCCTCGCAGTTGGGCACGCCGCCACACGCCGCGGGAACCGCCTCGGCCTCGTCAGCTTCGGCCCCGACGACCCGCACTTCCGGCGGCCGCGCCAGGGGCGACGGGCGCTGCTTGTCACCCTCGACGCGCTCCGGAGTGCCCCGGCCGGCAGCGGCGAGCTCGGCCCCGCGCTCTCCCTGATCGAAGGGCTCGCCGTCCAACGCTCCCTCGTCGTCGTCATCTCCGACTTCCGCGGCCCCCAAGACTGGCGAAACCCCCTCCTCCGCGTCGCAGGACGCCACCCCACGATCGCCGTCGAAATCCGCGACCCCCGCGAACAACAACTCACCGACATCGGCGAAGTCCGCCTCCTCGACCCGGAGAGCGGGCGGGCCCTCCGAGTCGACACGAGTGACAGTGCGGTGCGCGACCGGTTCGCTGCGGCTGCGGACGAGGACCGGCGTGCCCTGGTCACGACGCTTGCGTCGGCGGGCGTCCCGCACGTGGCGCTCTCCACCGAAGGCGACTGGCTTCGGACGCTCGCCGGCTTCCTCCGCCGGAGCGGCGCGGCGAAATGAGCTTCGCGGCACCGACCCTCTTGCTCGGGCTCGTTCTGGTGCCCGTGTTGATCGTGGCGTACGTCTTCCACGAGAGGCGTCGGGAGCGGCGCGCCGCCGCCTGGGTCAATCCGGCGCTCGTTCCGAACCTCGTCCATCGTCCGTCTCCGCGTTTCCGGCACGTGCCGGCGGTGCTGTTCCTGCTCGGGCTGACGCTTCTGCTCGTCGGATTCGCGCGGCCGCAGGCGAAGCTCACGACCTCGAGGGAAGGCGCCACGATCGTCGTCGCGATCGACAACTCGGGCTCGATGGCCGCCGCGGACGTGAAGCCGACGCGGCTTCTCAACGCGCGAAACGCGATGCTGACCTTCCTCGACGAGGTGCCGAAGCAGTACCGGGTCTCGCTCATCACGTTCACCGACCATCCCGCCGTTCTCGTTCCGCCGACGTACAACCGCAAGCTGGTCGCGGCGGCCTTGCCGATGAAGACGCTCGACGTGGGAACGCTCGCTCGGCGAGGCGGTCAAGCGCGCCGTCCAGGTGGCAGTGCTGGCCGTCGGAACCGACAAGCCGGGCGCGCCGCATCCGCCGGCATCGGTCCTCTTGTTCTCCGACGGCACGCAGACGCGTCAAGGGCACGACGCCCGAGGATGCAGCGAAGTTCGCGCACAAGGCAAACGTGCCGGTCTCGACGATCGCCCTCGGCACCGCCGGAGGAACCGTCAAGCAGGGCCAGGTGTTGACCGGCGGGCTGGACCAAACCCAGACGATTCCGGTGCCGGTCGACCCGACGACCCTGCGCAGCATCGCCCACGCGACGGGCGGAAGGTTCTCGGACGGGGCCACTCCGGCCGCGATGAAGCAGGTGTACAAGGATCTGGGCTCGCACGCCGCGCACGAGCGGAAGAACCACGAGATCACCGCCGTGGTGGTGGGCCTGGCCCTCCTCCTGATCCTCCCCGCGATCCTGCTCTCGGGCATGTGGTTCAGGAGGATCGCGTGAGGCTGCCGGCCGCTGTCGCGATCGTCGCTCTCGTCGCTTCGGCCGCGTCCGTGGCGGCTGTCGCGGCGGGGCCACCGGCGCCGCTGTCTCGCTCGGCGTCCATCTTCGTCGTCTTCCTCGTCGGGGCTCAAGGCCAACCCGTGCAAGGGCGTCAAGAATTGCGTCACCGTCGGTGGGCCGTGGGTCGCCGTGCCGGCGAGTGGCGAGGTCGACTTCCTGCTCGAATGCCCGAAGCGCTCGGGCACGATCGGCGGGATCGATGCGCTGTCGAGCTCCGCCGACGTACGGGTCGAGTGGGACGGGAACATCGGCAGCCCGGTTCGTCCTGGCACGAGCACGTCGTTCCTCGCCTACTTCCGCGCGTACTCGGCCAGCGGACGCGCCGGTGTGTACCAGCCCTACATCGGCTGCATCCCTTCGCCCAAGGTCAACCCGCGCTCCACGGTGTCGGCACGCGTGACGCGGCCCGGCAAGGACAACGTCGATCGCTGGCAGACGACGGTTGACGCCAAGCCCGGAGCGAGCCAGTTGGTGACCCGCAGTTGCGGGAAGAAGGGCGAGCACCTTCTCGGCGGCTGGAACTCGGTGGTCTTCGGTGCCTCCGACGCCCCGAGCCCGGCGCTTGCGAGCAAGGTGCACGTCACGCTTGCGATCTCGAAGGTCGCGGTTGTCGCCTCGATCCACACGGACGCGGGCATGCCGTCTCTGGCGCAGGCAAAAGTCCAGGTCGGCGCGGTGTGCGCCAAATGAACTTCGTCTCGCCCATGTATCTGATCGCGCTCGTGATCGTCCCGCTGACGCTCGCGTTCGTCGTGATCATCAACCGGCGGCGTGCCCGCAACGCGATCAACTTCACCAACCTCGACCTGCTCGCATCCGTTGTCGAGAAGAGGCGCTCCTGGCGTCGCTGGATTCCGCTCACGCTGCTGCTGTTGTCGCTGGCGCTCGCTGCCACGGCGCTCGCGAGGCCGCGGGCGCACCTGAAGGTCGCCGACGAGCACGCAACCGTCGTTCTGCTCGTCGACGTCTCCGGCTCGATGCGCGCCACCGACGTCAAGCCGTCGCGGTTGGACGCCGCCGTCGAAGCCATGCGGACGTTCCTCGACAAGCTTCCGAAGAAGTACAAGGTCGGCCTGGTGGCGTTCAGCTCGACCGCCGAGGTGCTGCAGCAGCCGACGAGCGACCGTGAAGCGGTCTATCGCAGCCTCAGCTACCTGTCGCCGGAAGCCGGAACCGCTCTCGGCGACGGCATCGACACCGCGACGAGTGTGGTCGTGCGTTCGCTGACGAAGGCCGGCGTCGTGCGCGACGCGGGCAAGTTCCTCCCGGGGGCGATCGTGCTCGAGTCCGATGGAGCCCAGAACCGCGGAACGAAGACCCCGATCGCCGCTGCGCAGATCGCGAAGAAGGAGGGCGTGCGCATCTACGGCGTGGCGCTCGGAACGCCGCACGGCAAGGTGCAGTTCGGCTTCGGTCTGTACATGAGCTCCGTCCCCGTTCCTCCGGATCCGGCGACGGTGCGCAAGATCTCGGCGATCACCGGCGGGCAGTCGTTCAACGCGCAGAACTCCGCCAAGGTCGTCAACGTCTACCGCGACCTCGGCTCGAACATCGGCCGCAAGGTCGAGCTTCGCGAGATCACGTCGTGGTTCGCCATTGGGGCCGCTCTGCTCCTGATCGGGGCCGTCGGGCTCTCGCGGCTCTGGTCGGCGCCGCTTCCGTGACTTCGGGCCTCGGATCGTCGATACTTGACGAGTCCTGATGGCCGGCTACACGATCGCGACGCTCACCGACGTGCCCGACGTGCTCGGCGATTATCCGGGCGAGATGCGGATGCTCACCAACGGGCTCGATGCGGAGCAGGTGGCGCTGACCTTCCGCCGGATGCCGCAGCACACGGGCGGGAAGGGCTCGTATGGGCACTTCCACAAGACGCAAGAGGAGATCTACTTCGTCGTCAGCGGCAAGCTCCAGTTCAAGCTCGGCGACGAGATCGTCGACGCGGCAGCAGGCACGGCCATTCGGGTCGCACCTGAGGTCGTGCGGTCGGTCTGGAACGACGAGCCCGAGGACGCGGAGCTCGTGATCGTGTCGAGGCGGGCCGAACGCGATCCTCGCGACGACACCGGCTACGTCCCGGACTTCTGGCCCGAGAACTAGCCCTCGACCGTCGAGGTGCGGAGCCCCGCGCCAGGCTCACGTGGGCCGAGCGCGTGGAACCGTTCAGGCCCGCGTTTCTCCTCGACGCAGTCGGCAACATATTCGGCGAGCGCAGGGCCGTGCTTGAAGCCGTGGCCGGAGCCGCCTCCGACCAGCCACCAGTCCGCCCGCTCGGGATGACGAGCGACCAAGAAGTGGGTGTCGGCGGTGAGGTCGTACTGGCACACACGCGTGCCGACGATCGGTGCACCTGCAAGGGCCGGGAACCGGCGCGCGGCGTACTCACGGGCAGCTTGCTCGTTCGCCGGGTCGGGAAGGCGTTCGAGACGATCCGGGTCGATCTCTTCTCCCGCGGTGTCGGGCGCGACCTTGAAGCCGAGGCCGCCGAGGTCGCCGTGGCCGTAGAACGGCGCGTCGTAGTCGCAGAATCCGGGTGTCCGCGACCAGTCGCCGTCGACACCGAAGAAGAACACGTCGCGGCGCGAGATCTTCTGTTCGACAAGGCCGGGAAACAGCCGGGGGAGCCACGACCCGCACGCCCAGACGACGACGTCGGCCTCTGGTGGATCGTCGGGCGTCGGGCGGCCGGCCTCGAAGCGCAGGCCGCGGGCCAGCGCCTGGGTCGCGCGGCGTGCGTAGAGGACACCCCCACCCGGCTCGAAGAGGACTGAGCGGAGGTCGTCGCCGCCGATCGACGGGTAGAGACGACCGGCCTCCCCGGGCGTCAGCCGCTCGCACGGAATGCCCAGACGCCGAAGGGCCGCTTCGCTGCGGACGGTGTAGTCGCCGTCACCGCTCTCGAACCACGCGATTCCCACCTGTTCGAACAGGCGCTCGCCGCTCTCCACCTCGAGCTCCTGCCAGAGCTCGCGCGCACGTAGAGCGGAGAGCGTGTACCAGTCCTGGTCACCGTGCGAGAAGCGAAGAAGCCGCGTGTCGCCGCCCGAGCCGGAGCGAACGTTGCCGGGCTCCGTACTGCTCGACAAGGGTGACGTCGAAACCCCGCCGCGCGAGCTCCCGCGCCGTGGCGGCGCCGAACACGCCCGCGCCGACGACAACCGCCGTCTCCACCTGCTAGACCGCGGGGACGGCCGCGTCGATCGCCTCGCGCAAGGCTGTGCACGAAGTCGCGCAGCGCGTCCGGGCCCTGCTCGGCGATTTGCACTGCCCGCGAGCCGACGACGACGCCGTCCGCCAGCGCGGCCGCGGCGGCGGCGTGTGCAGGGGTCGAGATCCCGAAGCCCGCGTAGAGCGGGAGGTCGGTGAGTGCCCGCGTTCGCTCGACCAGCGGCGCGAGCGCGGGGGAGAGCTCGTCGCGCGCGCCGGTCGTCCCGGTGAGCGTGACGAGGTAGAGCCAACCGTCCGTGTTGGCCGAACACAGCGTGATCCGCTCGTCCGTGGAGGTTGGGGCGACGAGCTGGATCCGCGGAACCTCGGGATGGTCCTCGACGGGCAGGTCGACGACGATCGTGCTCGTTGCGCCGGCGGCTCGACTGTCGGTGACGAAGCGTTCGTAGCCGTAGGCCTCGAGGATCGCCGCGTATGTCATCGGGACGAGTGGAACGTCGACGCGCCGACGGGTTTCCGCCACGCAGTCGAGGCACTGCGCGGTGCGCATTCCGCGCGCGAGTGCGCGCTCGGAGGCAAGGCGGATCGTCGGTCCCTCCGCGAGCGGGTCCGAGAACGGGATTCCGAGCTCGATCAGGTCGGCGCCGCCGTCGACGGCTGCTTCCGCGAGCTCTGGTGTCTCCGGCTCGCAGACGAGGTAGATCGCGAGTGTGGTCACGAGTGCCGAAGCACCTCTGCGAGATCCTTGTCCCCGCGGCCCGAGAGGCAGACGAGCACCAGCTCCTCATCGCAGTCGAGCGCCCGTGCGAGAGCGTGCGAGCTCTCGAGGGCCGGGATGATTCCTTCGGTCTCGGCCAGACGGTGGAAGGCGACGAGCGCCTCCGCGTCCGTGCACGGGAGGTACTCGGCCCTGCCGGAGTCGCGGAGGGCAGCGTGCTCGGGCCCGACGCCCGGGTAGTCGAGGCCGGCAGAGATCGAGTGTGCGTCGGCGATCTGCCCGTCGGCGTCCGCGAGAATCGAAGAGCGCGCTCCGTGCAGGACACCTGAGCGGCCCGCGCCGAGACTGGCTGCGCCGGCCGCCTCGACGCCGACGAGGCGCACGTCGTCCTCGAGGAAGGCGTAAAAGGCGCCGATCGCGTTCGAGCCTCCGCCGACGCACGCGACGACGACTTCGGGAAGGCGCCCTTCGACGGCGAGCAGCTGCTCGCGCGCTTCGTCGCCGATCACACGCTGGAAATCGCGGACGATCTCGGGGTACGGCGCGGGGCCGACGCAGGAGCCGATCAGGTAGTAGGTCGTCTCGACGTTCGTGATCCAGTCGCGAATCGCTTCGCTCGTTGCCTCCTTGAGCGTCTTCGTCCCGAACTCGACAGCACGAACCTCGGCGCCGAGGAGCCCCATCCGCTCGACGTTCGGGGCCTGGCGGCGCATGTCCTCGGCACCCATGTAGACGACGCATTCGAGCCCGAACTTCGCGCAGACGGTTGCGGTCGCGACGCCGTGCTGTCCGGCGCCCGTCTCGGCGACGATCCGCTTCTTGCCGAGCCGGCGCGCGAGCACGGCCTGGCCGAGCGCGTTGTTCAGTTTGTGGGCGCCCGTGTGGAGGAGATCCTCGCGCTTGAGATACAGGCGCTTGTCGGGCGCGAACCGCTCGGCGCGCGTGAGCGGTGTGGGTCGCCCGGCGTAGGTCGTGAGCAGCTCGTGGAGCTCACGGTGGAACGACGCGTCCTCCTTGGCGGCGAGCCAGCCCGCCTCGAGCTCGTCGAGTGCCGGGATCAGCGTCTCCGGGACGTAGCGGCCGCCGTAGGCGCCGTATGTCCGGCTCATCTCGCGGCTCCGATCCAGGCGCGCACGGCGTCATGATCCTTGATTCCCGGCGCTCGTTCGGTCGAACGCGCCGAGTCGACCGCCCATGGGTGGACTGCGTCGATCGCGCCGCGGACGTTTTCGGGGCCGAGGCCGCCCGCGAGCATCACGCGTCCCGCGGTGGCGCGGGCGCGCTCGAGGTGCTCCGGGTCGTCCTGTTCCCACGGGAGATCGACGACCGTCGCGACCTGCTCGCCATCACGGAGCAGAACGCCGTCGCGTGCGCGATGGCCTTCCTCGTGTGCGTACAGCTGAACCAGGTCTGCACCTGTTTCCTGTGTCTCGCCGACGAAGACGGCAACGCGCAGCACGGTGTCGGGGGCGTCGAGAAGCACGTCCGTGCGCCGCGGGCTCTCCTTCGCGAGGATGAACCCGACGGCGTCGGCGCCGGCCTCGACCGCGACGTCGACATCCTCCTGGCGCGTCAACCCGCAGACCTTGACGAGCGGTCGCGAGATGATCTCCCCGAGCGCGGCGCCGGGGTCGGGAGCGCGCATGAGGGAGGAACCGACGAGAATCACCGTTGCGCCTGCAAGCTCGGCTGCGGCGCCCTGGGCCCGCGTGTGAATCCCCGATTCCGCGACGACGATCCGGTCGCGGGGCGCGCGTGCCACGAGCTCGAGCTGCGCTCGGCGGTCGATGTCGAAGGTCGAGAGATCGCGCGCGTTGATGCCGATGACCGGCGCTCCGAGGGCGATCGCGCGGTCGAGCTCCTCGGCGTCGTGCGCCTCGACGAGGGTGTCGAGACCGAGGTCGGTTGCCTCGCGCATGAGCCTTGCGCATTGGGCATCGTCGAGGTCGCGGAGTAGAAGAAGTGCCGCGTCAGCTCCGGCGAGGGCGGCGGTTCGAAGGTCGTCGTCGGATGCGAAGAAGCCCTTCGCGAGCAGCGGGAGCGAGCACGCCTCGCGCGCCGCACGCAGATCTTCCCACGCGCCCGCGAACCGCTCGTCGACGAGCACCGACATGGCGCGGGCCCCCGCCTGCTCGTAGGCGTGAGCGACCGCTGCCACGTCTCCGGCGGGGCGGAGGTCGCCGGCCGACGGAGAGCGGCGCTTGAACTCGGCTATCGCTCCGAACCCTGGTGCGGCGAGTGCCTCGGTGAATCTCATGTTTCCTCCTGCGAGAACGCGATCAGCCGATCGAGGCGTTCGGCGGCGTCGCCCGAGGCGATTGCAGTCCGTGCGGCGGCGATGCCCTCGTGCAGGTCGGCAGCGTGCCCGGCCGCCGCGATTGCCCCGCCGGCGTTGAGCAGCACGGCCTGGAGCTTCCCGCCTCGCTCCGCGCCGTCGAGGATCGCGCGGGCGACGGCTGCGTTCTCGGTCGGCGAGCCGCCCGTGAGGTCGCCCGGTGCGCACGGTTCGAGACCGAGCTCGTCTGGGTCGACCGCACGCTCGTGGATCTTGCCGTCGACGACTTCACACACCTCGTTCGGCCCGGCCGGGGAGAGCTCGTCGATCCCGGCGAACCCGTGGACGACATAGGCGCGACGTGTGCCGAGCTTCACGAGTGCCTCGGCGTAGGTGTGCATCAACGAAGCCGTCGCGACGCCGAAGATCCCTGCGCGGGCGCCGGCAGGGTTCGTCAGCGGTCCGAGAACGTTGAACACCGTCCGCGTGCCGAGCTCGCGCCGAACAGGCGCAGCGTGTTTCATCGCGGGGTGGTGGACCTGGGCGAACATGAATCCGAAGCCGAGCTCGTCGATCGACCGTGCAATTCGCTCCGGCGAAAGATCCAGTCGGAAGCCGAGCGCCTCCAGGACGTCGGCCGACCCCGAAGCCGACGACGCAGCGCGGTTCCCGTGCTTCGCCACCGCCGCTCCGGCGGCAGCGGCGACGATTGCGGAGGTCGTCGAAATGTTGAACGTGTTCGCCCCGTCGCCACCCGTTCCCACGACGTCGACGAGATCGGTGCGCGCGGGGTGAACGGTGAGAACGTGCGCGCGCATCGCCTCCGCGCAGCCCGCGATCTCGTCGGCGGTCTCCCCCTTGAGCCGAAGTGCGACGAGGAACGCCCCGATCTGGCCGGGTGTGGCTTCGCCCGCCATGATCGTGTCCATCACGCGGCGTGCCTCCTCGCGGGAGAGATCCTGACCGTCCAGTAGCTGCGCGATGGCGTGCTGCATCAGTGGCCCTCGAGGAAGTTCTTCGCGAGCTCGGGCCCGGTCGGTGTGAGCACCGACTCCGGGTGGAACTGCACTCCGTCGATTCGAAGCTCGCGGTGTCGCACCGCCATCACCTCTCCATCCGGGGCCGTCGCCGACACTTCGAGGATTTCTGGAATCGAGGTTGCGGCCAGCGAGTGATAGCGGCCGGCCGGGAAATCCTGGGGCAACCCGTCGAACAGGCCACGTCCGTCGTGGTGGACGTTGGTGGCCTTGCCGTGCACGAGCGCCTGCGCCGAACCGACCTCACCGCCGAACGCGGCCGCGATCACCTGGTGTCCGAGGCAGACGCCGAGCACCGGCACGCGGCCGGCGAGGCGTCGAACGACGTCGGTCGAAACACCGGCGTCCTCCGGTCGGCCGGGGCCGGGGGAGATGACCAGGTGAGACGGCTCCAGCGCCTCGGCCTCGTCAGGGGTGATCGCGTCGTTTCGGAGAACGATCACCTCGGCGCCGAGCTCACCGAAGAGGTGGGCGAGGTTGTACGTGAACGAGTCGTAGTTGTCGATCAGCAATACCTTCATCTAGCCGGCCTCCGCCAGGTCGATCGCGGCCTCGAGGGCGGCGAGCTTGCGCAGGCACTCCTCGTGCTCCGCGCGCGGGTCGCTGTCGGCGACGATACCCGCCCCTGCCTGGAGGAACGCAACTCCTTCGTGGAGCACGATCGTCCGGATCGCGATGCAGGCATCGAGCGCTCCACCCGGTAGCGAGTACAAGACGGCGCCGGCGTACGGCCCGCGGCGGTAATCCTCGAGCTCCGAGATGATCTGCATTGCACGCACCTTCGGCGCTCCAGAGACCGTTCCGGCAGGGAAGCAGGCGCGGAGCAGGTCGAAGGGCGTCACACCGTGCGCCAACTCGCCTCCGACCTCGGAGACGAGGTGCGTGATGTGCGAAAAGCGCTCCGGTTCGAGAAACCGCTCGACCTTCACGGTGCCGGGCCGGCACACGCGCGAGAGGTCGTTCCGGCCGAGATCGACGAGCATGACGTGCTCTGCACAGTCCTTCTCGGAGGAGAGGAGGCGTTCGGCGTCGCCTTCGCCCGGGCTCGTCGAGCCGGCGATCGGGTTCAGAGACGCGCGCGACCCCTCAGCATTTCACGAGCGTCTCGGGTGAAGAGCCGATCGAGCGCGAGGCCGTCGAGCTCGAGCAGGAAGAGGTAGGGAGACGGGTTGACATGCCGCAGGGCGCGATAGAGGGCGAGGGCGGAGACGTCGGTGCGCCGTTCTGCGCGCTGCGAAAGGACGATCTGAAACGCGTCGCCGCGGCGGATGTGCTCCTTGCACGCCACGACGCCCTGCTCGTATTCGGTCTGCGACGGGTAACGGTGGGTTTCGAAGCTCGTGCCGGACTCGCGAGGGGGGCGGGGCACTTCAGACTCGAGGAGCGCTGTGACCTCGCCGGGGTCGCCGCGCAACACCTCCGCGACGCCGCGCACGTGGTCGAAACGAACGAGCACATCGGCAACGACGAACCGGCTCTCGGGGAGCCCGCGCCCATCGCTCGGGAGCGGTACGGTCGGTTCGAGCTTCGCGACGAAGTCGTAGCCGAGATAGCCCACGACGGGCTCTCCGGCCTGCTCGGCCTCCTCGTAGGTGAGCAGCCGCGACCCGCCGCCGATGAGCGAGTAGCGACCGAGTCGCCCCTGCTCGACCGATTCGAGCAGAAAGC
This sequence comes from uncultured Actinomycetes bacterium, assembly GCA_963815945.1. Taxonomy (GTDB): domain Bacteria; phylum Actinomycetota; class Thermoleophilia; order Gaiellales; family Gaiellaceae; genus PALSA-600. The sequence continues at coordinate 859,202 of CAWFIN010000007.1, read as the reverse complement.
TCGCACGGCCGTTTCCGCGCAGGTGGAGGTACGCACCGAGCGGAGTGAGGAGGTCTGTGTCGAGAAAGGCTGAGACGGTCATTGGGCAGAAAAAAGACCCTGCGCGGGCCTCGGTGGAGCGGTAACGGGTTGTTTCGCGGCCTCGGTCAGGCGCGGGCTCCCGCTCCGCTGCAGCGCCAGGCCCACCAGGTGATACGGGAAGAAGCAGTCATTTCGCACCCCAGCGTAGGCGCTGCTGCTTGAATCCGCAAGCCGATGCCGATTCCCGACCTCCTTCGCGAGCTTCTGATGGCTGCCGGCCCCTCGGGTCACGAAGAGCCTGTGGCGCGCATCTGGCGCGATGCGGCTTCGGGGTTCGCGGAGGTGCACGGCGACACGCTCGGCACGTCGTTCGCCCGTGTTCGCTCGGCGGAGGGCGCGCCGACGCTCGCCGCTCGTCGGCCACATCGACGAGATCGGCTTTGCAGTGACGTCGATCGGCGAGAACGGGCTCCTGTCGCTCGCAACGATCGGTGGCTTCGCCGCCGAGGTGCTGGTGGGACAGCGAGTCCGGATCGCGGGTCGAAACGGCGAGGTGCGCGGCGTCGTCGGGCGCCGCCGCGTGGAGCAGCGCGCCGGAGGCGGCAGCGGCGACCGGCCGCGTCTCGAGCATGCAGACCTGCACGTCGACATCGGTGCCCGGAACCGCGAGGAAGCCGACGAGCTCGTTCGGGCCGGCGACGCGGGTGTCTGGGACGGCGAGCCGTTCGAGCTCCGTAACGGCAGGGTCGTCTCGCGGGCGCTCGACAACCGGCTCGGCGCGTACGTTGCGCTCGAGGCGGCACACCGGGTTGCCGAGGCCGGCGATGCGCAGGTGGACGTCGTTGCAGTGGCGGCCGTCTCCGAGGAAGTGGGGCTCTTCGGTGCTCGGACGGCAGCGTTTTCGCTCGAGCCCGACGTTGCGATCGTGGTCGACGTCACGCACGCGACCGACGTTCCCGGCGGCAACCCGCGGCTGGCCGGGAAGGTCGAGCTCGGCTCGGGCGCCACGATCGAGCGCGGCCCGACGATCAACAAGCATGTCTTCGACCTGCTCGTTCGTGCTGCGGAGGAAGAGGATGATCCCGCACACGTTCGAAGTGTCGACGCGTGGAACGCGGACCGACGCCGACCAGATCCACATCTCGCGCGGCGGTGTTCCCACCGGGCTCGTCTCGATCCCGCTCCGCTACATGCACTCGCCGTGCGAGCTCGTTTGCCTCGACGACCTCGAAGCGGTGATCCGGCTGATCGTCGCCTTCGCGCGGCGCCTCACCCGTGACCAGACCTTCGTCCGCTGAGCCATGCCGCGCAGCGTCATCGTCAGTGCCGTGCGGACGCCCTTCGGGAAGCTCGGCGGCACGCTCGCGAGGCACCCGGCGACCGAGCTCGGCGCGATCGCGATCCGCGCCGCGCTCGAACGCGTCGGGATCGAGTCGCACGAGCCGGAGTACGTGATCATGGGACAGGTGCTCCAGGGCGGTGCAGGTCAGGCGCCGGCGCGCCAGGCCGCGATCGGCGCCGGGCTTGCCGCTGGAGATTCCGGCGGACACGATCAACAAGGTGTGCGCGTCGTCCATCCGTGCCGTCGAGATCGCCGACTCGATGATTCGCGCCGGCGACGCCGAGGTCGTCGTCACGGGCGGGATGGAGTCGATGAGCAACGCGCCGTACATCCTCGAAGGCGCGCGATTCGGCTACCGCCTCGGGGACGGCGTGCTGGTCGACCTGCTGGCTCGTGACGGGCTCGTCTCGAGCTTCGACGGCAGGCACATGATCGAGCAGGCCTCGTTCGTCTCCACCGAGCTCGGGATCTCCCGCGAGGCCCAGGATGCATGGGCATTCCGCTCGCACAAGCGAGCGGTCGCGGCGATCGACGCCGGGCTCCTGCGAGACGAGCTCGTTTCCGTTGGAGAGGTGGAGGGCGACGAGAGCCCGCGCCGCGACACGTCGCTCGAAGCCCTCGCTGCGTTGAAACCCGTGTACGACCCCGAGGGGACGACGACGGCAGGCAACGCACCGGGACTGAACGACGGCGCGTCGTGTGTCGTCGTCTGCAGCGACGAGTGGGCGTGGCGGCGGGGTGTCGAGCCCCTCGCGACGATCCTCTGCGCAGGGGTACGTCGCCGACGAGTTCGCCTATCTCGCGCGCACCCCGGCGAAGGCTGCGGCGATCGCGCTGGCGAAGGCCGGGAAGACGATCGACGACGTCGCACGGGTCGAGATCAACGAGGCTTTCTCGTCGGTCGCCCATCACTCAACCGAGCTTCTCGGCATCGACGAGGAGAAGGTGAACGTGAACGGAGGCGCCGTGGCGCTCGGGCATCCGATCGGCGCGTCTGGAGGGCGGATCCTTGCCACGATGATCCACGAGCTGCGCCGGAGCGGGGGTGGGCTCGGGCTGGCGGCTATCTGCTCGGGCGGCGGGCAAGGCGACGCGCTGCTCCTCGAGGTCTAGAGCCGTGACGCCCAGCGTTCGCATTCCCGAAGTCTCCGTCGTCCGGGCCGCCGGAGGGGTTGTGCTGCGCGACGGCTGCGTGCTGCTCGTCCACCGCCCGGCCTACGACGACTGGACGTTGCCGAAGGGCAAGCTGGAGGCCGGCGAGACGTGGGAGCAGGGTGCGCTCCGCGAGGTCGAGGAGGAGACGGCCCTCGTGTGCGAGATCGGCGCCGAGGCCGGCCGCACCCGGTACGTCGACGCCAGCGGCCGCAACAAGGAGGTTCGCTACTTCCTGATGACCGGCGGCGGCGAGGCCGAAGCGCAGAACGAGGTCGACGAGGTGCGCTGGGTTCCGCTCGCGAGCGCGGCAGACCTGCTGACCTACTCTCGCGACGTGGATCTGCTCGGCCGCTTGCCGTGACCGTTCCGATCGATCACGTCCTCGTCGTCGGCGCGGGGCAGATGGGCGCGGGAATCGCCCAGGTGGTCGCCGCGTCGGGCCGTCGCGTCTCGCTCATCGATCCTGCGCCGGGAGCCGTCGAACATGCGCTCGAGCGAATGCGGCGCAGTCTGGCGAAGCTCGGGCTCGACCCCGACGAGACGCTTGCCCGTGTGTCCGCGGTCGGACGAGCTCGTCGAGGCCGACTTGATGATCGAGGCCGTTGTCGAGGACTCGGCTGTCAAAGAGGAGATCTTTCGTCTTGCCGACGCCGCGCTGCCCGCGCACGCGATCCTCGCGTCCAACACGAGCGCCATCCCGATCGGCTCGCTCGCGGCTGTCACCGCGAGGCCCGAGCTCGTGATCGGCCTGCACTTCTTCAACCCGGTTCCCGTGCTGCGGCTCGTCGAGGTGATTCGCGCGGCGGAGACCTCCGACGAGACCGTGGCCGCGACCCTCGCGCTCGCCCGCGACATCGGCAAGGAGCCGGTCGAGGTGCGGGACGTCCCCGGGTTCGTTTCGAATCGGATCCTGATGCCGTTCATCAACGAGGCCGTCTATGCGCTTCAGGACGGGGTCGCGGACGCTGCGGCGATCGACGCCGTCGCGACGCTCGGCTTCGCTCACCCGATGGGCCCGCTCGCGCTTGCCGACCTGATCGGGCTCGACACGTGCGTCGCGATCATGGAGGTGCTCGAGCGGGGCCTCGGCGATTCGAAGTACACGCCGTGTCCGCTTCTGCGTGAGCTCGTCGCACAGGGACGGCTCGGTCGCAAGACGGGACGAGGCTTCTTCGAGTACGCCCCTCGGTGACAAGATGCGACGAATGGCGGCGCCTCGTCGCCACTGCCTCTACGATCGGCAGGTGCGTGAGACCCTCGAACGGGAGCTGAAGCTCGAGCCCGGTCGCGACTTTGCGATGCCCGAACTGCCGGGCGAGCCGCTCGAGCCGCGCATCTTTTCCTCGACGTACTACGACACGCCCGCGCACAGTCTCGCTCGGTGCGGGATCACGCTCCGCTGCCGTGTCGAGGACGAGGTTCCGCGCTGGCAGCTGAAGCTTCCGCGCGGCGCTGCGCGCGCCGAGCTCGAGGTGGCCGGCGCGGAGGAAGTCGTGCCGGAGGAGATCGCGGCGTTGCTCGTGGCGCACCAGCGGTATGGGCCGCTCGAGCCGGTGGCGGTGCTGGAGACGCGCCGGGTCGGCATTCGGGTGACCTCGGGAGAGCGTTCGCTCGCGGACGTCCTGCTCGACTCGGTCGTCGCGCGCCGCGAAGGCCAGCGCCGAGGAGACATTCGAGGAGATCGAAGTCGAGCTGATCGAAGGGGACGAAGACGATCTCGACCGTCTGTCGCGCGTGCTGCGTCGCGCTGGGGCTCAGGTGACGAAAGGGACTCCGAAGCTCATGCGCGTTCTCGCGCTCGACGACGAGGAGGCTCCGCCAAGAGCCGCGCCTTCGATCGAGCACCTGCGCTTTCTGCTCGGCCGCCAGCTCCGGGAGCTCGAGACCTTCGACCCCGGCGTCCGTCTCGGAGACGACGCCGAGGATCTTCATCGCTTCCGCGTAGCAACCCGGCGATCGCGTGCGCTCATCCGTGCATCCCGCCCGCTCGCCGGGAGTCATTTCGAGGCGCTCCGCGAAGAGCTGCGGTGGCTCGGCGGTGCGCTCGGCGCCGCGCGCGACCTGGACGTGCTGCTCGAGCATCTCCGGGAGGCCGTCGCGGGTCTGGACGCCGATGTTTCGGGCGGTGAGGCGATCCTTGCGCAGCTCGAACGGGAGCGCGGCGAGGATCGCGTGGTGGTGCTCGAGGCGCTCGGCAGCGGTCGGTACCTTGCTTTGCTCGACCGGTTCTCGGCCGATCTCGAGTCTCTCCACGACCCCGTTTCGGACATTCGCCTCGTCGACATCGCCCGAGCGGAGGCCGAACGGCTGTTTCGCGCCTACGCGAAGCTGGGACCCGAGCCCGGCCGACGAACGCTTGCACGCTCTTCGGATCAAGGCAAAACACCTGAGATACGCCGCCGAGCTCGCTGCGCAAGCCGAGGGAAAGCGATGGCTTGCGGTGGTCGGGGCCACACGCGATCTCCAGGACCTGATCGGGTCACACCAGGACGCCGTCGTGGCGGAGCAGCGCGTGAGGGCGCTTGCGGTTGACGGCACCAGCCTCGCCGCCGGGCGGATCGTCGAGTTGGAACGCCGCCGCCGGCGCGAGGCGCGCGCCCAGGTTCCGGCCGTTTGGGCACGCGTCGCGCGTGCGGTCGTCGCGCGCGACGTGACGAGCTACGGGAGCGCGGCGCCCCAAGCGCGCGCGGTGCCCACGCCGGCGACGAGGAAGAACCGCCGCAGCAAGCTCGAACCACGAGGTGATGTCTTTGTCTCGCTTGCGGTGCGCGATGCTCAGGCCGAGGCTGCGATAGATGGCGTTGAGGCTGGTGGCGTCGGTTGCGGCGAAGGCCTGGCCGCCGGAGTCGTGCGCCAGCAGGGCGACAGCCCCGGGGTCGGGTGGAACCGGGATCGTCTGCTTCAACAGGCCGGCGCCTTGCGTGATCGTGCCCAAAGGCGTCCCGAGCGCCACGCCGTAGATGCGGACGCCTGCCGCCTTGGCGACGCTGGCAGCCGCGAAAGGTGTGACGGTGCCGCGGTTCTGCGCGCCGTCGGACTCGAGCACGATCGCCCCGGGTAGAAACTCGCCTGCGTTCTGATACACGCCGGACGCGGCGAGGTTCGAGACCAGGATCTTGACCGCCGCAGCAACTCCGTCCCCGAGCGCCGTGCCCGCCTGGGGGCTCAGGACGTCGAGCGCGGCGGAGATGGCGGCGCGATCGGTCGTCGGCGCCACGACGACCTGCGAGCTGTCACTGAACGTGACGAGACCCGACCCTGTCGTTCTTCGGCAGCTTGTCGAGAAAGCCGTGCATCGCGGCGACAGCGGCGTCCATTCGCGACGGGGTGATGTCCGGGGCTGCCATCGAGCCCGAGACGTCGACGAGCAAGACGACCGTCGCGCTGCGGTCGGACACGGTCAGTTGAATGCGTGGTCGCGCGAGCGCCGCTGCCGTCGCTGCGAGCGCGAGCGCGAGCAAGACCAGCGGCACGTATTTCCGCCACCGGCTCGGCCGTTTGGCCATCGCGCGGGCGAGCGTCCCCATGTTCGTGAACGAGACGGTGTACCGCGCCCGGCGGCGCCGAACGATCCACGAGAACACCAGGACGAGCGGAACGACGAGCAGCGCGAGCAGGTAGCGCGGCGACGTAAAACTGAGGTGGTAGAGGGTCGCGAGGTCGCTCATGGCGCGCACAATGCGCCGACCTGGACCTCAGCGAGGGGTGTGAAGGGCAGCGTGCTGTCCGTCTGGATCGTGGCGGTCACTGTCTTGCCGACGACGACGGTCTTGATGGTCACGGCCCTCGCGTGAGACAGGTCGGGTGGAGTCGTCGAGGCAAACGCGAGCACGCTCCAGCTGCCGACGAGCGTCTCCTTCCTCCGGCAGCTCTTGGTTGCCGTCTGCGTCGAGCCCGCCACGAGCACGATGACCTTCGTGCGCGGCTCGAGCGCCACGCCGGGAGTCGTTCCGGGTGTTCCTGGTGGTGGTCCCGAAGTCCGCCGCGCCGAGACTGTCGCGCGGCTGCTGCTCTGCTGCTTGGGTGTCACGCAGCCGAGGATCGGCGCGAACGAGCCCGGCTTCCCGTTGTCCGTGACGGCGTGAAAGAGGAGAAAGGGGCCGGTGGTGATGTTCTGGCTGACCGGTGCGCCAACGCGGCCGTCGAACCAGACGTGGACGTTCGCCGAACTCGCCTGCGAGTCACTTCCGCCGACGAAGCCCTTTCGCTTGGGGCAGCTGAGCAGGAACGTCGCCTCACCGCTCGCGGGAACGGTGACCCACGGGCCGATGACGCTGACACAGTGGAGCTTGACGCCGTGGCATTCGCCCGTCGGCGGGGGGGCGGGGATGAGGTAGAAGGGCGTCCCCGCCGGCGTTGCGAGGCTGCTCGACGCGAGAGCAGCTGCGGCGAGTGCGAGCAGGCCGGCGACGACGATGAGGGGGCGGAGACCCCGCGTCACGCGAGCCTGCCGTACCAGAGACCGGAGAGCACGACCCCGGCCAGGATGAGGATGAAGGCCACGCACTGCAGCCGCTGCGCTCAACTCGTGCGTGCGGTGGCCGTGGGCGGTGTGCGAGCCGAGGTTCTGGTAGACGCGAGCCAGTTGCGATCCAGAGCCCGTCTGAAGGGACTTGCCGCCGGTCAGTTGCGAGACGTTCTGCAGGGTCGTGGGGTTCACCGCGACCGGAACAGTCTGGGTCGACACCTGTCCGCCGTACGACTTGACGGGCTGTTGCACGATCCCCCGCGGCGTCCCGACGGTGAGCGTGTCGATGGGAATGCCGTTGACGAGTGCGTGTTGCGCCGCGTCTTCCGGCCTCGTCCCGACGGCGGTCTGCTGGCCGTCCGAAATGAGCAGCACGGCTCCGGGTGGGTTCGGCGTGCCGGGCGTGCTCTTGCCCACGGTCTGGACCGTGACGGCGACGGACTCGTCGATTGCGTCGCCGATTGCGGTTCCGGCCAGGAGCGTCGCCGTGTCCGGAAGGTTGGCGATCACCTTGCCGTGGTTGAAGGTCGGTGCGACGACGAGGCGCGACTTGTCCGAGAACGTGACGAGCGCGACCCTGTACTTCGACGGCAGCTGGTGGAGGAAGCGAATCGCGGCGCTCCGGGCGGCGAGGATGCGCGTCGGCTTGACATCGTCGGCGGCCATGGAGTTGGAAATGTCGATCGTGAGCACGATGGCGGCCCCCTCACCGTGGCTGCTGCCGAGGATCTGCTGCGGCCGCGCGAACCCGACGAGGAGGAAGGTGAGGCCGAGCAGGAACAGCGCGGCGGGGACGATCCGAAGCTTGGACGACGGTCGCCGGACGGTATTCGGCAGCATCGCCTGGCCCGACCAGCTCCCGGATCGTCTGGCGCGCCGGCGTTCGAGCATCCAGTAGCCGACGGCCGCAAGCGGCACGGCGAGAAGTCCCACGAGCAGGTACGGCGTGCCGAAGCTCACCTTCGGTCTCTCCGGCGCAGGAACATGGCGAGCGGCCGGAGCCAGTCGCCTTCGGTGGAGAGGGCGACATGTGGCACCCCGGCGGAGGCGAGCATCGTCGCGAGTGCGCGCCGGTCTTCGTCGGCGTCCCTCGCGAACTGCTCGCGTAGAACCGGGTCCTGTGTGTCGACGATGAGCTGCTCGCCGGTCTCGGGATCCGAGAAGCGGACTTCGCCGATGTCGGTGAGTTGTTGTTCGCGGGGGTCGCGGATTTCGACGGCGAGGGTGGGGTGGCGTCCTGCGACGCGGAGGAGGGGGTTTCGCCAGTCTTGGGGGCCGCGGAAGTCGGAGATGACGACGACGAGGGAGCGTTGGACGGCGAGCCCGTCGACGAGGGAGAGCGCGGGGCCGAGCTCGCCGCTGCCGGCCGGGGCGCTCCGGAGCGCGTCGAGGGTGACGAGCAGTGCGCGGCGGCCTTGCCGCGGCCGCTGGAACGTCGGGTCGTCGGGGCCGAAGCTGACGAGGCCGAGGCGGTTGCCCCTCTGGGTCGCGGCGTGGCCGATGGCGAGGACGACGCCTTCGGCGACGTCGGCTTTGCGGCGGTCGGCGGTGCCGAACCGCATCGACGCGGACGCGTCGAGCACGATCCAGGTCACGAGCACCCGCTCGGCCAGCTCGACCCGGACGTGCGTCTGCCCGGTCCGGGCGGTGGCGTTCCATTCGATCCGGCGGACATCGTCGCCGGGCTCGTAGGCACGGACCTGGAACAGCTCGCTGCCAAGCCCCGAGAACGCAGACCGGAAATCACCCGCCAGCATCCCATCGACCCGACGGCCGATCGACAACTCGAGCACCCGCAAGCTCTCAGCCGTGATCTCGCCAGGCCCTGGCTCCGCGGGCGTCCGCTCGCGGCCCAGGGCCTCCATCAGCGTCTTCATGCCGCTTCCCCCGCCTGCTCTTCCTCTCCCCCCGAACCTCACCTTCAGGCCGCTGCCGGAGCGGTACGCCCGAAATCGATCTGCGGAGCCGGAACCGCCGCCAACACCTCATCAAGGATCTTGTCGGCCGTGACCTCCTCCGCAAGCGCCTGATACGACAACACCAACCGGTGCCGGAACGCATCCCGGACAACAGCCTCGACATCCGAGACAACCGCGTAATCACGCGAATGCAGAAGCGCCATCGCCCGCGCCCCCGCCACCACACTGATCGGCCCACGCGGCGAGGCCCCATACGCAACATACGGCGCGATCGACGCCACACCAGCATCCGCCGGCTTCCGCGTCGCCGTCGCCAAATCAACAACCCAGCTAATCAACGCCGGATCCACATACACCTCCTGCACCTTCGCCTGCAACGCCCGCAACTCATCAAGCGTCAACACCGACTCCAACCTCGCCGGCGCCTCCAACGACCGAGACACCACCGTCAACTCATGATCATGACTCGGATAATCAACCAAGATCTTCAACATAAACCGGTCAACCTGAGCCTCCGGCAACGGATACGTCCCCTCCGACTCAATCGGATTCTGCGTCGCCAACACCAAAAACGGCTCCGGCACCGGAAACGTGTTATGCCCAATCGTCACCTGACGCTCCTGCATCACCTCAAGCAACGCAGACTGCACCTTCGCCGGCGCACGATTGATCTCATCCGCCAACAAAAAATTACAAAACACCGGCCCCAACTCCGTATCGAAATCCGCATGATCAGGCCGAAACACCCGCGTCCCGACCAAGATCACTCGGCACCAAATCAGGCGTGAACTGCACCCGCTTAAAACTCCCACCCAACACCGACGCCGTCGACTTAATCGTCAACGTCTTCGCCAAACCAGGAACACCCTCAATCAACAAATGCCCACCAGCCAACAAACACACCAACACCCGCTCCAACATCCCCTCCTGCCCAGCAATCACCCGCCGAATCTCGTACAAAGCCTCCTCAAGCTTCCGCAACAACGGATCCTCAGAAGGCGTAATAATCTGATACTCGGCCAAAAGGCCCTCCTCACACTCGCTCGGACACAACAAACCACACGATTCTAAGTGCGGCCTCAGGGAGGTGTTCGATGGCGTGTTCCTGGCCTCCCGGCCTGGGTCAACCGCGTCAGACGAGCGTGAAGACGAGATGCTGCGAGTGTTTTGCGGCTGGGATCGCCATCAGGTCACCGGTCTTGCCACGGAACTTGCCCGTGCCGCCCGTGATGGCCAGTGAGAACGTGTTGGCATTGAAGTTGAACGCGCCGGCGCCGATCAGAGTGCTGCCATTCAGAACGTAGGCCGCGTCGCAGAAGGCGTTCTTGTTGAAGCCGTACTGGCACGTGAACGTCGCCGACCCGGCGTTCTTCTTCAGGTTCGCGTCCGTGTACAGCGCGAAGACGAAGATCGCCCGGTCGCCAGGGAACGGTCCACTTCCGCCTCCCTGCGTCGGCGTCGTCGTGTCGTGGAAGTTGCCGAACGGGTTGCTGCCCTTGCCGCGAGTCCGGTCGTCCGAATGGTTGAGGAACTGCTCCTGCGTGGCGACGGAGTAGATGACGAGCTTTTGCGGCGCTTTTGCCGCGTGCTGCTGCTGAACTGGATGCGGTCCCGCCGAACAGCGCCGCACCGACGGCGCAGGCCGTCAGCACCAGAAATGCCGCGGGAGAAACCACGCGGGAACCGTCACTGCCACGCTTCACGGATGCTCCTTCCAGTCCAGCTGGTTGATCGGTGGGAACTCGACGTAATTCTAGCCTAGCCCCCTTGTATGAGAACTTCCTGTGAAAAGCGCGGCGGCTCTCGGAGCGCGGGCCAGTGGCCGGTTACTACGCCGCTTTGCGCTGTGCGGCGAGCTCGAGTGCCGCGCCCTCGCGAAGGCCACCGCGGCCGACGCGGAGGGGAATGTCGATGCGCTCCTGGAGTGCCGCGAGGATCACCGCCCCTGCGGCGAGCGTGCTGAGCCGCCCCGGGTCGAGGTCGTAGGTGAGCGAGATCTCATCCGCCGGCGTCGTCGCGAGGCGTGCGAGGGCTCTGTCGAGCTCCTCGGGGCCGAGAATCGTGCCGACGAGCGACCGGAGCGACCGCGCGCTTCCGCCGACCGCGAGTGCGACTCGAGCTGCCGGTGGCGTGAATTCGTCGAGGGCCGCCTCGACCTGGGCGCGCGCGTCGCGAAGAGCGGCTCGGCCCGGCGGGTCGTCGGCGAAGCACCGGCTGGCGAGTCGCCGCGAGCCGATGTCGATCGACTGCGTCCAAGCCACGCCGGCGAGGATCGTGCCGACCGTCACCTGGGCCGAGCCGCCGCCGACGTCGCACACGGAAACGACGTCGTCCTCTCCGATGCCCCTCGCCCTCGAGATCGCGCCGACAAAAGCGAGGCGGCCCTCCTCCTCGCCGGACAGAAGCCGCACCGGAACGAGTGCTGCGGCGGCGAGCCGTTCGAGCAGTTCGTTCCCGTTCGAGGCTTGGCGGCCCGGGCTCGTGACCAGCACCTCCATGTGGTCGACACGCTCGCGCCGCGCGATCTTGACGAATTCGGTCACGCAGTTCGCAGCCTCTTCGAGCTTCGGCTCGGGAATCGCGCCGTCCTTCTCCACAGCTGCTCCGAGTCCGAGCACGGCGCGCCGCTGGTCGAGTGTCTCGTCGCCCCGCGCCACGAGCAGGCGCACGGTGTTCGACCCGACGTCGATGACCCCGACCGGCACCGTCTTATGATGGCGAAGCCACATGTCAGCGTCTCTCAGCGGCCCCGGGAGAACCAGCGGGCGCGTTCGCGACGGCGCATGAACACCGCCTGCGCAGGCCGTCGCCGCTCGCCTTTCTCGGCTGAGACCGCTGTCCACGAACCGTCCGGGCCAGCTCCCACGCCTGGGCGTTGTCGGCGAGCAGCGCCTTGAAGATCGACTCGATCTCGGTCCGGACGTGCGGCGGCCTCGACCGGAACGATCGACCTCGATCCGGTGGTCGAGGTTCCGCTGCCATCAGGTCGGCGCTGCCCATCAGATAGGTCTTCGTCGTCTCCGGCCTCGAAGCAGTAGAGCCGGCTGTGCTCGAGGAAGCGGCCCGAGGATCGAGCGCACGCGGATCCGGTCGCTCAGGCCGGGGACTCCGGGTCGGAGCGTGCAGACCGCCCGCACGATCAGGTCGATCTCCGCGCCGGCCTGCGATGCCTTGTACAGCTCGTCGACGATCGGACGGGTCGGTGAGATTGTTGACCTTGATCCTGATCCGGGCGTGGTCGCCCGCGGCCGCGGCGTCGGCGACGGCGCGGATGTTCTGCACGAGGCCTTTGCGGAGCGTGAACGGCGCGACGAGGATCTTGCGGAACTTGGTCGGCCGGCCGAAACCCGTGACGAAGTTGAACAGGTCGGCGACGTCGGCGGTGATGTCCGGATCGGCGGTGAACAATCCGACGTCCTCGTACAGGCGTGCTGTCGTCGCGTGGTAGTTGCCGGTTCCGATATGCACGTAGCGCTTCAGCCCGTCGCCTTCGCGGCGAACGACGAGCGTCGTCTTCGCGTGGATCTTCAGGTCGGGGAAGCCGTAGACGACGTGGACGCCCGCCTCTTCGAGCGCGCGCGCCCACTCGATGTTTCTTCTGCTCGTCGAAGCGAGCCTTCAGCTCGACGACGCACACGCTCTGCTTGCCGTCCTCGGCGGCGTCGATCAGCGCCGGTGCGAGCGCCGAATCGCGGCTCGTCCGGTAGACGGTCGTCTTGAGCGTGACCACCTTCGGGTCCTTCGCAGCCGCTCGCACGAACGACTCGACGCTCGTGGCGAACGAGTCGTACGGGTGCTGGACGACGAGGTCGCGCTGTGCGATCTCGGCGAACAGGCTGCCGTCCTTCGGGTTCGCGAGGCGGCGCTGCGTCGACGGTACCCACGGAGTGGACTTGAGGTCGGGGCGGTCGATGTCGCAGAGCTGCGACACGTCGGCGAGGTCGAGCTGGCCCTGAATCGGATAGACGAGGTCGGGGTGGGCGGGCAGGCGCTCCTCGAGCCGCTTGAGCATCGCGTTCGAGATCGAACGCGACACCTCGAGTCGCACGACCGCGCCGAACCGGCGCTTCTGGAGCTCGATCTCGACCGCGATCAGCAGGTCGGCGGCGTCGTCCGAGATCTCGGTGTCGCCGTCGCGGGTGAGGCGGAAGGCAGTCTGCTCGACGATCTCCATCTCCGGGAAGAGCCAGCCGAGGTAGTGGCCGATCACCTTCTCGAGCGGAATCAGGAGGCCCCGCGAGCCGACTGAGACGAACCGCGGCAGCCCCTCGGGCACCTTGACGCGTGCGAAGCGCTCCTCGCGCGTCTCGAGATCGCGCACGATCACGCCGAGAGAGAGCGACAGGCCGGAGATGTACGGGAAACGGCTGCCCCGGGCCGACGGCGAGCGGTGTCAACACCGGGATAGATGCCGTGGGCGAACGTCGCTTGCAACTCTTCGAGCTCCGCCTCGGTTGCGTCGTCGACCGTGCCGATCCTGATTCCTTCCTCGGCGAGTGCCGGGCGCAGTTCGCGGCGCCAGAGATCGGACTGGCGGGCGGTCAGATCGAGCACGCGCTGCCGTACCTCGGCGACCGTCTGCTGCGCCGTTCGGCCGTCCGGCGGAACGCACGCCGAGCCCGGCGGCGACCTGGTCGAGCAGCCCCGCGACCCTGACCATGAAGAACTCGTCGAGGTTCGACGAGAAGATCGCGCAGAACCTGACCCGCTCGAGCAGCGGCTGGTCCGGGTCGGCCGCGAGGTCGAGCACGCGGGCGTTCAGGTCGAGCCAGGAAAGCTCTCTGTTGAGGAGCTGATCCGGGGTGCTTTCGTGAACGGGTCGCTGCGTCGTCGCCACTGCCCGACCATCATGCCCGCAGATCGGTGGCGAGCGGTGTCGATTTGGTTACTGCGCTCCGTTCGGCCGGGCGCCGGAACTATGCTCCGAGCGATGAGCAACGACCGCCTGCTTGCCGTTCTCGCCGTCATCGCCGGGATCGCGTTGATCGTGATCGCGGTGATCTACTGGGCCGAGCCGGCGAGCTCGCTGCCCGGATTCTTCCCCGGTCACGAAGCCGGATCGAGCCACCACCACGTGAAGCACGGCATCGCCGCGTTCCTCGTGGGGCTCGCCTGCCTCGTCTTCGCGTGGTTCCGCACCGGCCCGAAGAAGACGTCCCCACCGACGTGATCTTCGCCTCGCTGATTTCCTATCCGCAGGCGATCGTCCTCGGACTTCTTCAGGGTGCCTCCGAGCTCTTTCCGATCTCGAGCCTCGGCCACAGCGTGATCCTGCCGCGCCTGCTCGGCTGGAACATCCACCAGAACGACCAGTACTTCGTGACGTTCCTCGTCGCGACGCACCTCGCGACGGCGCTCGTCCTGCTCGGCTTCTTCCGGCGCGACTGGGTGCGGATCGTCAAAGGGCTCGGCCGCTCGTTGCGCGACCGCGGCATCGATCCCGCCGACGCCGATGCGAAGCTCGGCTGGCTGCTCGTCGTAGGAACGATCCCTGCGGGGATCCTCGGACTGCTGCTCGAGCACAAGCTGCGGCACGTCTTCGCGTCGGCGGCGTCCGCGGCGGTGTTCCTGATGGTCAACGGCATCTTCCTCTACGCGGCCGAGCTCCTTCGGCGGCGTGCGCCGCAGACGGAAGCAGACGACGACGTGCGCATCGCGCGGCAGGTGAGCTGGGGCGGCGCCTTCCTCGTTGGAGCGGTGCAGGCGCTCGCGCTGCTCCCCGGGCATCTCGCGCGCGGGCGCGACGATGGGAGGCGGGCTGCTCGTCGGCCTCTCGAACAAGGACGCGGCCCGGTTTGCCTTTCTGCTGGCGACCCCGATCATCGGCGCGGCGGCGATCCTCAAGCTGCCGGAGCTCTTCGGGAGCGCAGGCAACGGAGTTCGCGGCCCGGCGCTCGTCGGAGCCGTCTGCTCGGGTGCGATGGCGTATCTCGTCGTCCGCTTCTTGATGCGCTACTTCGAGACGAACACGCTGATGCCGTTCGCGATCTACTGCTTCCTCGCCGGCCTCGGGGTGACGGTGTACCTCGCCGTCAGCTAGAGACGCGCTAGGCCGAGACGAGCACGAGCACGATCGCGGCGAGCCCGAGCACGAGCCCGCCGACGACGAGAGCGAGGGCGAGGCCGTCCGAGAGATGGGCGAACTCCCCCTTGGCCAGGGCCTGCTCGACGGCGCGAGCACGGGTATGCCCGGTCCAGATGAAGGCGAGCCCGACTACGGCGAAGCCGGCCCCCACGATTTGATACGGCCACGCGGTCACGTTCGAGACGCCCGGGACGACCCGGCCGAGGCCGACCCCGACCGCGATCGCCGTGAGGCCCGTTCGCCACCAGGCGAGGTACGTCCGCTCGTTGGCGAGCCGCGTTCGCCGGGTGGCGTCGCGCGCCTCGTCGAAGCTCAAGACGTCGGTGGGATCGCAGCGTCCGACAGCTCGCGGTGCTCGCCGGTCACGAGATAGGTGACCTGCTCCCCGATGTCGACGGCGTGGTCGCCGATTCGCTCGACGCAGCGGGAGACGACGAGCGTGCGCAGCCCGTACTCCCGTTCCTCGGGCGAGTCGCCGAGCGAGAGGACGTCGTCGATCGCGTGGCGGTTGGCACGATCGATCAGCTCGTCGAGGCCCTGGAGTGAAGAAGCCTTCTCGGCGTCACGGTCGGCGAAGGCGTCGAGTGCGACGCGAACCATCTGCTCCGCGCGCTCGCCCATGTCCTCCAGCGAGTCGAGGATCGCTGCTCCGCTCACGTCGAGTCCGCCCATCAGCTTCGTGAGCTTCGCAACGGTGACGGAGTAGTCGGCGATGCGCTCCAGGTGGAGGTTCACGCGCAGCACGGCGAGCACGAGGCGAAGGTCGGTCGCGACCGGTGTCTGTCGCGCGAGCAGCGACTGCACGCCCTCTTCGATCCTGAGGTAGCGGCGGTCGATCTCGATGTCGAAACCGATCACCTCGTCGGCGAGCTCGTCGTCGCCGCGCGCCAGCGCGTTGAGCGCCGACCGGAGGACCCGCAGGACGAGGGCGCCCTCTTCCTGGAGCGCGGCCTCGAGCTGCGAGAGCTCCTCGTGGAACGGCTGTCTCATCCGAATCGACCGGTGACGTAACCCTCGGTGCGCTCGTCGGACGGCTGCGTGAAGATTTTCGAGGTCGCGTCGTACTCGACGAGAATTCCGTGGCGGCTCCCGTCCTCCTCGAGCTGGAGGCTGAAGAACGCGGTCATCTCGGCGACACGTGCGGCCTGTTGCATGTTGTGGGTGACGATCACGAGGGTGTACTCCGTCTTCAGCTCGTGCATGAGGTCCTCGATCGCCTGCGTGGAAATCGGATCGAGGGCAGACGCGGGCTCGTCGAGCAGCACGACGTCGGGCTCGACGGCGATTGCGCGGGCGATACAGAGGCGCTGCTGCTGTCCTCCGGAGAGCCCGAGCGCGGAGCGCTTCAGCCGGTGCTTGACCTCGTCCCAGATCGCCGCCCGCTTCAGCGCGTGCTCGACGCGGTCGTCGAGGTTGTCCTTCATGCCGAGGATCCGCAGGCCGAAGGCGACGTTGTCGTAGATCGACTTCGGGAACGGGTTCGGGCCGCTGGAAGACCATTCCGATCCGTCGGCGTACCTCGATCGGGTCGACGCCGGGACCGTAGAGGTCGATGCCGTGGTAGAGCACCTTGCCTTCGATGCGCACGTTCGGGACGAGGTCGTTCATCCGGTTCAGGCAGCGTAGGAATGTGGACTTGCCGCACCCGGAGGGCCCGATCAGCGCGGTGATCGAGTTCTTGTAGATCTCGAGCGAAGCGCCCTTGATCGCGAGCGCCGGTCCGTACGAGACCGAGAGGTCGTCGACGGAGAACACCGTCTCGCGCGTGACCGTTGCGGATGGGAGCGTCGCGACGCCGAGGGGCGCGACCCTCGGGGCATCGGACATCGGGGGCTCCACGATGCTCACGGTAACGAGTGTCGACGGCCCGCGTGCCGGGTGGGGTGGACAGGATGTGAACGTCATGTGACGGAGTGGTGACGGACCCTATCGCTCGAGGGAGGCTGTGGAAAGCTGCCGACCGTGGAAGCCGCCGCCGCTCCCAAGCCCGGGCTGAGCCGGACTCGGCATCGCGTCGACCGGGTCGGTGACATTGCGCTTGCCGGCCTGGCCGGAAGCGCGGCCGTCGTGGTGATCGTGATCATCGGCGGGATCGTCTGGAAGGTCATCGAGGGCGCGTGGCCCGCCATCCAGGAGTTCGGCATCTCGTTCGTCTGGGACTCTGCGTGGAACCCGGTGACCGAGGTCTTCGGCGCGCGTGAGTTCATCTACGGCACGCTCCTCACCTCGTTCGGGGCGCTCGTGTTCGCGGCGCCGCTGTCGATCGCGATCGGCCTCTTCCTCAGCGAGCTCGCGCCGCCTGCGATCCGCGGCCCGATCGGCTCGCTGATCGAGATGCTCGCCGCCGTGCCGAGCGTCGTCATCGGCCTGTGGGGCATCTTCGTGCTCGGGCCGTTCATGCGCGTCCACATCGAGCCGTTCCTCGGCCACCACTTCGGCTGGATCCCACTCTTCTCCGGCACGCCGCAGCAGTCGGGGGTGCTCGTCGCGATCGTCGTGCTGACGATCATGATCATCCCGATCACCTCGTCGATCTGCCGCGAGCTCTTCGTGAGCGTGCCGCGCGACATCAAGGACGCCTCGCTCGGGCTCGGATCGACACGCTGGGAAATGGTCAGAGGGGTCGTGATCCCGTACGTCAAGGGCGGCATCGTCGCTGCCGTCACGCTCGGTCTCGGCCGCGCGCTCGGCGAGGCGATCGCGGTGACCCAGGTGATCGGAAACAGCGTCCAGCCGCTTCATCTTTCGCTGTTCGGCTCGGGCAACACGCTCGCGAGCCAGCTCGCGGGTAGCTATCAAAGCGCGCCCACGAACATCGAGGTCGCGTCGCTCGTCTACCTCGGGCTGATCCTCCTCGCGATCACCTTCATCACGAACCTCGTGGCGCAGCGCATCGTCCACCGCTTCGACCTTCAGCGCATGGGAGGGAAGTGATGGACGACGCTCTCGCTGCACGCGCGCGGACGTTCCCGCCGACGGCTCTGGGTCAACCACGTCGCGGTTGGCGTAGCGGTCTTCGCTGCGCTGATCGCCGTCATTGTCCTTTGCGTCCTTGTCGGCTCGGTGCTCGCCAGGGGGATCCACGCGCTGAACTTGAACCTGCTCACGAAGGGCCCGGCAGTGTTCGGCGAGACAGGCGGTGGCATCGCGCCCGCGTTCGTCGGGACGATCATGCTCGTGCTGATCGCCACCGCGATCGCAGTTCCCATCGGCGTGCTCCTCGCGATCTTCGTCAGTGAATTCGCGCCCAAGCGGATCGGGCGACAGCTCTCCCTCTGGCTTGACGTTCTGAACGGCTTCCCGTCGATCATCATCGGGATCTTCGTCTTCGAGCTGATCGTGAAGACGACGTTCCTCGGCTTCGGCCATCAGCAGAGCGCGTGGGCAGGGGGCTTCGCCCTCTCCATCGTCATGATCCCGCTCGTCTCCCGGACGACGATGGAGGTGCTCGCGCTCGTGCCGAACCACCTGCGCGAGGCGAGCTACGCCCTCGGCGTGTCCAAGTGGCGAACCGTGTTGAGCGTCGTCGTGCCGAGCGCGCTCGGCGGCATCGTCACCGGGAGCACGCTCGCCATTGCTCGCGCCGCAGGCGAGACGGCCCCGCTCCTCTTCACCTGCTCGATCTTCGGTCAGGTCGTCAGCACGGACCCGTCGAACTCGGTCGCGTCGATCCCCGTGATCATCTTCGAATACTCGGAATCGCCCGACCGAAATCTCAACGCGCAGGCCTGGGCTGCAGCGTTCGTGCTGATCGCCTTCGTGCTCGTGACGAGCCTGATCTCCCGCGTGATGCTCGACCGCTCGCGCCGCAAGCTCGGCGCGACGCACTAAGCTGATGGGCGAATCGCTGCGCCGTTCACCACTCCGTCACCAGCCGTCACCCCCTCGCAGCCCTCCGCGACTTCGACAGGGCATGCTGACCGGGCAAGGACTGGAACCCCAGGACAAGGAGAGGACACCGATGAAGCGGAAGGGTTTGCGCTTCTCGTCGCGGGCGCGGTCGCGTTGCTCGTCACGGCAGCGGCCGGTGCGAAGCACTCGGTCACGGTGCTCAACGGCGCCGGCAGCACATTCGTCTCGCCGCTGGTCTCGACATGGACCCCGGCGATCGGCTCGGCGTTCGACTACACCGTTCAGTACAGCGCGATCGGCTCGGGCGGCGGCATCCAGGCGATCACGCAACCGCAGCGTCGACTTCGGCGCCTCGGACGCTCCGTTGACCCAGGATCAGTTCACTGCCTGCAACGGCTGCGTCCAGATTCCGTGGGCGCTCGCCGGCACGGCGATCCCGTACAACATCCCCGGGCTCGTGCTGCCGAAGAACACGAACCTGAACCTGTCCGGTGACGTGATCGCGAAGATCTACATGAACCAGATCACGGACTGGAGCGACCCCGCGATCAAGGCCCTGAACCCCAAGGCCACGATCCCGTCCCTCAAGATCACGCCGGTCTACCGCACGGGCAACTCCGGCACGACGTACAACTTCACGGACTATCTCGGGTCGGCCAGCCCGGCCTGGAAGTCGCAGATCGGCGTCGGCCAGTCGGTCGCATGGCCGACCGGCGTCGGGGCCAGCGGCTCCGCCGGTGTCGCGGGTGTCGTCTCGAACACCCCAGGCGCCCTGTGCTACGTCGACACGGCTTTTGCGCTCGCGAACCACCTGCACTTCGCGGCGATCCGGAACGCGGCCGGGAAGTTCATCAACCCGAGCCTCGCGAATGTCGCTGCAGCCGGAGCGACGATCACGAGCGTTCCGCCCAACGGCGAGCTGCACATCGTCAACCCGCCGAAGACCGCGCCGGCGGCGTATCCGATCGCCACCTACACGTACATCATCCTCCCGACCAAGTCGTCGAGGGCCACGGAGCTGCGAAAGATGGTCTTCTGGGCGCTGACGACGGGCCAGCAGGCCAAGTACACGTCGAAGCTCTGGTTCGCTCCGATTCCGAAGGTCGTGCTGGTCGCGTCAGAGAAGGCGCTGAAGCAGATCCAGCCGGGCACCTAGGCTTCCTAGGCATCGCCCTCCCAGACGATTGTCCTAGGGGTACGAGACGAGGGGCGCCGCAAGGCGCCCCTCGTCGTTTCTCGTAGGATCGGCGGGATGAGCGAGGAGTCCACACGGGCGATCATCGACCGCTACAACGATGCGTGGAACCGGCAGGACATCGACGCGATTGCAGCAATCCACGCTGACGATGTCGTGTTCGAGAACCACACCGCCGGCGAGAAAGCAGAGGGTGCCGAGGCTGTGCGGGACCACATCGCCGGGATCTTCGAGCGGTGGCCGTCGCTGCGGTTCCGAGGCAGGCGGCTCTACGTCGCCGACGAGTTCGCAGTGAGCGAGTGGACGGCGACTGCGACGAAGCCGGACGGGACGCAGATCGAGTGGGATGGGGTGGACGTGTTTCCGCTGCGAGACGGCAAGATCGTCCGCAAGGACGTCTACTCCACTTCTCACGCTCCGCGTGTGCTTCCCCGTTAGACCGGGAAGACGCAGCGGACCTGAAGCCCGGCCCCGGGCGAGCTCGTCGCCTCGACGCTTCCGCCGGCCGCGGTGACGACGTGCTTCACGATCGCCAGCCCGAGCCCTGTGCCACGCGATGCGCGGGCCGAGTCCGCGCGCCAGAAACGCTCGAAGAGTCGCGGCACCTCGCTTTCGGCGAGCCCGGGCCCGTTGTCGGCCGCCGTGAGAACCGATCTGCCGGGCTCCGCCTCGATCGAGAGCGTGAACGTCGCGCCGTATCCGGCGTAGCGGATCGCGTTCTCGGCGAGGTTCTCCGCGACGATCTTGAGCATTCGCGGGCGGAGAGGCAAGTCGACGCCTCTGTCGCCTTCCGCCCGGAGCGTGATGCCGGCCCGTCCGGCGGCTTCCGCGTGCTCGGCGACGACCTCCTCGAGCACGGGCAGCACATTCGTGTGGCCGAGCGCGACGATTTCCTTGCCGCTCTCCAGCTCCGACAGGAAGAGGATCTCGTCGATCAGCGTGCCCGCGTTCTCGACCTCCGCCTTCGCCTGCTCGATCAGCTCGTCGGCGTCGCCGTCCTTCAGGCTGGCCGAGTCCAGGAGCGCCAGGATGCGGGCGAGCGGCGTCCGCAGCTCGTGCGAGACGGCGGCTGTGAACTCGGTCCGAAGCTCGTCGAATGAGAGGTCGTATGTGTGCTCGGGCTCGGCTGGGTTCGGGCGGCGGGGCGACGTCCTCGGGCTCGCTGTCTCCCGGCTTGTCGCCTCTCCTGAAGCGCCTTGTCACCAAATCGTCACCAGTTCGTCACCTGTTTCGCACCGACGTCGACACTATCGTACGGCTTGTGGCGAAGATCCTGATCGTCGAGGACGACAGCGTGATCGCCGACGGGATGGCGCGGCATCTCGCTGCAGCCGGCTTCGACCCGATGGTCGTCGGTCGCGGCGAGCTCGGCCTCGCGCGTCTCCGGTTCGAGACCCCGGATGTCTGCGTCCTGGACCTGATGCTGCCGGAGCTCGACGGATGGAAGCTGATCGAGACGGCGCGCGCGGAGGGAATCGGCACGCCGATCGTCGTCGTCTCCGCACGCGGCACCGAGCACGACCGCGTGCACGCGCTCGAGATCGGCGCCGACGACTACCTCGTCAAGCCGTTCTCGATGAGAGAGCTCGTGGCTCGCGTCGGCGCCGCCGCCCGGCGAGGGGTTCGGCCGGCGGAGGAAAAGCGCGGCGAGCCGATCGAGATCGAGGAATTGCGGATCGACCCGCGCGAGGTCCAGGCATTCATCGACGGGAAGAGCGCCGGGCTGACGCCGACCGAGTTCAAGCTGCTCTACACGCTCGCTCTCGACCGCGGACGGGTCGTGACCCGCGACGAGCTCCTGCAGAAGGTGTGGGGGCGCCGCGAGACACATCGAGACCGAACGGTCGACGTCTTCGTCAGGCGGCTGCGCCAGAAGGTCGACCGCGTCGCGCCGCGGCACTCGTTCATTCAGACCAGGTTCGGCGTCGGGTACAAGCTCGAGGCAGAGCTGAAGTCGTAAGCTCCGGTGCGTGGCCCCGCGCGACCGTGACGAGCCGGTGCGGCTCAACCGCATCTACACCCGCGGCGGCGACACGGGAGAGACGTCGCTCGGTGACGGCTCGCGAGTGTCGAAGCTCGACCCGCTCGTGCGTGCTGCGGGCGCGGTCGACGAGCTCAACTCCGTGCTCGGATGGGCGCGCGGTGAGGCTCCCGACGCGTGCCTCGGCAGGATCCAGAACGAGCTCTTCGACCTTGGTGCCGACATCTCGGTGCCGTACGCGGAAGACGACGGGCGCCTGCGGGTTGCGCAGGAGCTCGTCGATCGGCTCGAAACCGAGTGCGACGCCGCGAACGCGGGCCTGCCGGAGCTGACGAGCTTCATCCTCCCGGGCGGGACCGAGGCGGCGTCGCGGCTCCACGTCGCACGCGCCGTCTGCCGCCGGGCCGAGATCGAGGTCGTCGATGCGGCCGCGAAACGGCTCGGTCAACCCGCTCGCCGCTGTCTACCTGAACCGGCTTTCCGACCTGCTCTTCATCCTCGCCCGGGCGCACGCAGGCGAGAATCAGCCGCTCTGGCATCCAGGCGGTTAGCGCTCGTCCGAACGCTCGCTAGCCGGTGATCACGAACGTGTCGGCCGACGTGTTCGAGTTCTCGCCTCCGATGCTCTTGACCCGAACGTAGCCTCGCGCGCCGGCGTAGACGCCCGTTCCGCCCACGATCGGCACTTCGAAGACATCCGCCTGAGGAATCTCGCCTGCGACGGCGATCTGGCCTCCGGGAAAGACGGCACCGCCGGTGCAGACCTGCCACGCGGCATATTTTGCGAGATCGATCTTCGTGAGCGTGCACACGGCGTGGAGCGTGCCGAAATGCGCCCCGCGCGTCGTGCCCTTCCACTTGTACAGATCGCTGGTGAGGGCGAATCCCTGACCCGGCTTCGGTGGGGTGGAGAAGGTCGGGTCAGCTCCGCCCATCCCGACGAACGACGTCTGAACTTCGACCAGCGAAATCGTCTGTGGTTTGACCGCGGCTCCGGCCGCGACAGCGACCGCGATTGCGCCGACCCCCAGTGCGGCCGATACGAAGGCTTTCATGCCTTGCACGCTTCCTCCTTTGCCTTGTGGTTTGCGACGACCCTAAGACGTGGGGTCGGGGCCGTCCACGTCACGCCATGATGCTTCGTGCGGCAGTGGCGCTCGTAGAATGGTCAGCGATGGCCGACGCGGAGCATCGCGAGCTGCGCTCGACGATCTCGGGCATCGAGGTCGCGCCCGTGTATACGGCCTCCGACGTCGCGATCGATCCCGACCGCGACCTCGGGATTCCCGGCAGCTACCCGTTCACCCGAGGCGTCTATCCCTCGATGTACCGGGGCCGCCTCTGGACGATGCGCCAGTTTGCCGGGTTCGGGACAGCGGCGGAAACGAACGAGCGTTTCCGCTACCTCCTCGAGCACGGGCAGACCGGGCTTTCGACCGCTTTCGACATGCCGACACTGATGGGCTACGACTCGGATCACCCGCGCTCGCTCGGCGAGGTGGGCCGCGAGGGTGTCGCGATCGATTCGCTCGAGGACATGGAGACGCTTTTCGCAGGGATTCCGCTCGGCGAGGTTTCGACCTCGATGACCATCAACTCGCCCGCGGCGATCCTGCTCGCCTTCTACGTCTGCGTCGGCGAACAGCGCGGGGTCGCGCGCGATCGCCTCCGCGGCACGGTTCAGACGGACATTCTCAAGGAGTACATCGCGCAGAAAGAGTTCATCTTCCCGCCTACCGAGTCGTTGCGACTCGTCACGGACATGATCGAGTGGTGCACCCGCGAGCTGCCCGCTCATGCACCCGGTCTCCATCTCGGGTTACCACATCCGCGAAGCCGGCTCGACCGCGGCGCAGGAGCTCGCATTCACGCTTGCGAATGGGTTCACCTACGTGGAGTGGGCGATCGAGCGTGGGCTCGACGTCGACGAGTTCGCGCCACGGCTTTCGTTCTTCTTCAACGCGCACATCGACTTCTTCGAAGAGATTGCGAAGTACCGCGCCGCGCGCCGCATCTGGGCCCGCGAGCTGCGTGAGCGCTTCGGAGCGAAGGAGCCGCGCTCGTGGCTGATGCGTTTCCACACTCAGACCGCCGGGGTTTCGCTCACCGCCCAGCAGCCGGAGGTGAACATCGTCCGAACGGCGATCGAAGCGCTCGCGGGGGTGCTCGGTGGGACGCAGTCGCTGCACACGAATGCCTATGACGAAGCGCTTGCGCTCCCGACCGAGGATGCAGCCAGGATCGCGCTGCGCACGCAGCAGGTGATCGCCTGCGAGACAGGCGTCGTCGACACGGCCGACCCGCTCGGTGGCTCGTACTTCGTCGAGCATCTGACCAACGAGCTCGAGCGCCAAGCGTATGAGTACTTCGGCCAGATCGAAACCCTCGGTGGCGTCGTGGCAGCGATCGAGCAGAACTTCTTCCAGCGCGAGATCGCCGACGCCGCGTTCCGCTACCAGGGTGAAGTGGAGCGAGGCGAGCGCGTCGTAGTCGGTGTGAACCGCTATGAGCTCGCCGGAGAGCCCGAGCCCGCGCTCCTTCGAGTGGATCCCGCACTCGAGGGCGAGCAAGTCGCTCGGGTGGCGGCGCTGCGCGCACGTCGCGATGCACGTGCAGTGGAGGTGGCGCTCGCGACGCTGAAGGCCGACGCCGCCCGCCCCGATCGCAATCTGATGCCGGCGATCGTCGAGGCTTCACGCGCGTACGCGACGATGGGTGAGATGTGCGATGCGCTCCGTGAGGTGTGGGGAGTCTGGAGAGAGACCCCCGTCTTCTGATCTAGGCTGCTCGCATGACCGGCAAGATCAGGGTGGTGATCGCAAAGCCCGGGCTCGACGGGCACGACCGCGGGGCGAAGATCATCGCGCGGGCGCTGCGCGACGCAGGCATGGAGGTCATCTACACCGGCCTTCATCAAACCCCCGAGCAGATCGTCGTGACGGCGATCCAGGAGGACGCTGACGCGGTCGGGATTTCGATTCTCTCGGGTGCGCACATGACGCTCGTTCCGCGGATACTCGACCTGCTCCGTGAGCGGGGCGCCGGGGACGTTCTCGTCGTGGTCGGCGGGACCATTCCTGGTGAGGACATCGCCGAGTTGAAACGCCTCGGCGTCGCCGAAGTGTTTACGCCCGGCGCACCGACTGCTGAGATAGTCGAGTTTCTGCAAGAGCGGGTCTCGGCGTAGGTCGTCGGTGGTGAGCCGATGAAGATCGCCGTCTGCGTCAAGGCAGTGCCCGCCGGCGGCGCCAGGATCGACCCGGTGAGCAAGCGGCTCGACCGGAGCGGCGATCTCGAGCTCTCCGAATACGACACGCACGCGATCGAGGAGGGACTGCGCCTGTGCGAGGCGAGCGGCGATGGAGGCGGCGAGGTCGTCGTCGTCTCGATGGGCCCCGAACGGGCCGGAGACGCTCTTCGCAAAGCGCTTGCCATGGGGGCCGATCGCTCCGTCCTCGTCAGCGATCCGTCGCTCGAAGGCGCCGATCTTCTTGCGACGTCGAAGGCACTCGCGGCTGTGCTTGCACGCGAGGGTGCAGACATCGTCCTGTTCGGTCAGCAATCCGCCGATGGGAACGGCGCCTGCTTGTGGGCGGCGGTCGCCGAACGGCTCCGGCTGCCGGTGATCTCGCAGGCGGCCGACCTGACCGTTGCGGGCGGCGCTGCCACCGGGAAGCGCCAGACCGAGGCTGGTTACGAGACCATCCGCGTTCCGCTCCCTGCCGTTGTCGCTGTGTCGGAGGCGATCAACGAGCCTCGCTACCCGTCGCTCAAGGGAATCATGGGCGCAAGGGCCAAGCCGCAGGAGGTGCTCACGGCGGCTGACGTCGGCGACGCCGCTGCGAGCGCGACAACCGTGGTTGCACTCGAGCCCCCTCCTCAACGCGCGGAAACCAGACGCATCGAGGACGACGGGCATGCCGCAGAAGCAATCCTCGCGTTCCTGGTCGAAAAGCACCTGCTGTGAGGAGCCTCGTCTTTCTCGAGCATCGCGAGGGTGCGGTGACCAAAGCGTCGCTCGGGGTTCTGGCCAGGGCGCTCGAGCTCGGCGACGCGGAGGGGGTTCTCACCGGAGCGGACGTCGGCGACCTCGCTGGAAGCGTTGGCGTGGTCGTGCATCTCGCAGATGACCCGCTGCTCGCCGCCCCGTTGCCGCAGCCGCGTGTCGACGTGCTCGCGCAACTCGTGGGCGACGAAGGGTTCGACGCGGTGCTCTTCGCACAGTCGGTGCTCGCGGCGGACGTCGCCGCCGGGCTCGCAGCGCGGCTTGACGCGGGCATCAACTGGGACCTTGCCGATCTCACAGTTCAGGGCGGCGAGCTCGTCGGGAGGCGGCCCGCGCTCGGTGATTCCGTCGTTGTCGGCGTGGGGTGGAAGTCGGCGCCGGCGCTCGCCGTTTTCCGGGCGGGCGCGTTCGATGCACCTGACGCCACCGCTGGAACGGGCGAGGTGCGCGCGGTCACGGTCGAGCTCGAATCTCATTCCACGCTCGCCGAGCTCGTCGAGGCTGCGGAGCCCGAAGTGTCTGGACCATCGATCGAGGACGCTGACGTGATCGTCGCCGGCGGCCGCGGCCTGGGCGCGGCGGAGGGATTCGCGCTCGCCGAGGAGCTCGCTGGTGTGCTTGGCGGAGCAGTCGCAGCGACTCGTGCCGTCGTCGACGCCGGCTGGTACCCGTATGCGGCCCAGGTCGGGCAGACCGGCAAGACCGTCTCCCCGAAGCTGTACATCGCCCTCGGCATCTCGGGGGCGATCCAGCACAAGGTCGGGATGCAGGGAGCGGGGGTGATCGTCGCGATCAACAAGGACTCACACGCGCCGATCCTCGAGTTCGCCGACCTCGGCGTTGTCGGTGATCTGCACGAGATCGTCCCGAAGCTCATCGAGCTCGTGCGACAGCGGCGCGCGTGATCCGCCCGTCTGACTTCGCAGCCCCGGCGGTCGACTTGGTTGGACCACCCATGGATGCCGACCCTGTCGAGGCTGGGATCCTCGTCGTCGGTGCGGGCCCTGCCGGGCTCGCGGCGGCGATCAGGCTCGGTCAGCTGGCCCGGGAGGACCCGGCGACCGAGGCCCGCCTCGGCGACGTCCCGATTGCGGTGCTCGAGAAGGGCCGGGCGCCTGGGTCGCACCTCCTTTCAGGTGCGGTGATGGACCCTCGGCCACTCCGGCGGCTGCTCGGTGAGACGCCGTTTCCTTCATTCGGCGAGGTGCCGGGCGAAGCGGTGTACCTGTTGACTCGGGCGCGGGCGTGGCGGATCCCGACGCCGCCGACGATGCGAAACGAAGGGAACGTCATCGTCTCGCTCTCGAACGTCGGCCGGGCACTTGCGGCGGAGGCCGAACGTCTCGGAGTGGCGGTGCTCTCCGAGACCCCGGCA
This sequence comes from uncultured Actinomycetes bacterium, assembly GCA_963815945.1. Classification (GTDB taxonomy): domain Bacteria; phylum Actinomycetota; class Thermoleophilia; order Gaiellales; family Gaiellaceae; genus PALSA-600. Next base: position 831,803 of record CAWFIN010000007.1, on the reverse strand, counting down.
CAGCACCTGCTTGTCGAGGACGACACCGTGGTGGGCGTGCGCACGGGCGACAAGGGGCGCGGCCGCGACGGCGAGGAGCTTTCCCGTTTCGAGGCCGGCGCGGATATTCGGGCGCGTGTGACGATCCTCGCCGAGGGGACGCAGGGCCATCTGACCGGGGCGGCCGTGGAGCATTTCCGGCTCGCGGGCCGGAATCCGCAAGTCTGGGCGCTCGGAGTGAAGGAGGTCTGGAATGTGCCGCGGCCGCTTCGCCGTGTGATCCACACACTGGGCTGGCCGTTGCGAGCCGGTGCGCGGTTTCGCGAGTTCGGTGGTTCGTTCGTGTACCCGCTGGGCGACGACATGGTCTCGCTCGGGATGGTCGTCGGGCTCGACCACGCCGATACCGAGCTGTCGGTGCACGACCTCCTCCAGGAGTTGAAGGGCCACCCACTGGTGCGCGGGATTCTCGAAGGAGGGGAGCGCATCGCGTGGGGCGCGAAGACGATCCCCGAGGGCGGGTTCCTGTCCCTCCCGCGTGCGCTGCATGCGCCAGGCCTGCTGCTCTGCGGAGACGGCGCCGGCTTCGTCAACGTTCCGGCGCTGAAGGGGATCCACTACGCGGTCGAGTCGGGGCGGCTTGCCGCCGAGGCAGCCTGGACGTCGCTTGCAGGCGGGGATCTTGGGGAATATGACGCGTCGCTGCGCGAATCCGTCGATCTGGAGCGAGCTGCGAGAGGTGCGGAACATGCGCCAGGCGTTCGGCCACGGGCTCTGGGCCGGCAGTGCCGCGGCCGGGTTGATGACGGCGACGAAGGGGCGGTTCCCGCGCGGCGACCGGCCTGTCGAGCGGGACGCGGATCAGCCCGTGGAGGCTCTCGGAGCCGCGGCGGGCTATCCGGTCGCCGACGGCAGGATCACGTTCGACAAGCTCTCGTCCGTGTTCCTGTCGGGCAACAGAACACGAGACGACCAGCCAAACCACATCGGGGTGCAGACTCGCGTCCCGCTCGCACTCGCCGAGTTATGGATGCACATGTGCCCGGCAGGTGTCTACGGCCTCGGCAGCGCACACGGCGACGGAACCGTCGACGTCACTCTCTCGCCGTCGAACTGCGTCCAGTGCGGCGCGATCTCCGCGAAGGGTGGCCGCTTGACCCCGCCAGAGGGAGGCTCGGGGCCGGAGTACACGCTTACATGATCACGTCCGTCGACAACCCGCGCGTCAAGGAAGTTGTGCGGCTGCGAACCGGTCGTGAGCGGCGGCGGAGCGGGCTCTTCGTCGCAGAAGGGCCTCGGGAGGTCGAGCGCGCTTATGCGGCAGGGCTCCGGATCGTCGCGACGTACTTCGCGCCGGAGCTGACCGAATGGCCCGAGGGCGAGTCGGTCAGTACGCGCGTGCTCGAGAAGATGAGCTACCGCGCTAGTCCCGAGGGAGTGCTCGCCGTCGTCGAGGCGCCGAAAAGGGATCTGCCCCACGGAGGGAGCCTGTATCTCGTCGCCGTCGGGATCGAGAAGCCCGGGAACCTCGGCGCGATGGCTCGGTCCGCGGACGCGGCAGGCGCCGACGCTCTTGCCGTCGCGGACGCCCAGGCCGATCCATGGAACCCGAACGCCATCCGTTCTTCGACCGGCGCCGTCTTCACGCTCCCGGTCGTCGAGGTGTCGCTTGACGACGTCGTGGGGCTCGGCGTGCAGCTCGTCGCGGCGATCGTGGACGCCCCGATGCGGTACACCGACGCCGATCTGAGGCGTCCGACCGCGCTCGTCGTCGGCGCCGAGGACAAGGGGCTCGACGAGCGGTGGCGCGACGCTGCCGACATCGCGGTCTCGATCCCCATGGCCGCCGGCGCGGCCGACAGCCTGAACACCGCGACCGCCGCGGCCGTGATGCTCTTCGAGGCGGTCCGCCAGCGTGATTGACCGGAACGACGTTCTGCGCGCGAGGGACACGATCGGCCAACGCCTGGCACGCACACCGATGCTCTCGCCGCACGAGCTCGGCGTGCGCCTCAAATGCGAGCTCTTCCAGCGCACCGGGTCGTTCAAGCCGCGCGGGGTGCTCAACAAGCTGAGCTCGCTGAGCGCGGCGGAGAAGGCGCGCGGCGTCATCGCGATCTCGGCCGGAAACCACGCGCAGGCAGTGGCGTTCGGTGCCGCCGCCGAGGGTGTCGACGCGCTGGTCGTGATGTGGAGGGGCGCCTCCGAGCTGAAGATCGCGGCGACTCGTGGTTACGGCGCCGCTGTCGATCTCGAGGCCGGCGGGCCGGCTGCCGCCTTCGAGCGGCTCGCTGCCCTCCAAGCCGAGACCGGGCGCGTGCTGATCCATCCGTTCGACGACCCCGTCGTGATCGCCGGTGCGGGCACGGTAGGGCTCGAGATCGAGGAAGATGCACCCGATGCCGACGCGGTGATCGTCGCTGTCGGCGGTGGTGGTCTCGTCTCGGGTATCCAGGCTGCGATCGGCGACCGGATGCGCGTGATCGCGGTCGAGCCGGAGACCAGCCCGGCGCTTCACGCCGCGCTTGCGGCCGGTCGACCGACGACGGTCGAGCCGCGGTCGATCGCCGACGGCCTGAACGCGCCGTTTGCGGGAGCGATTCCTGTGGAGATCTGCCGCGAGATCGAGACCGTTCTCGTGTCGGAGGACGAGATCGAACATGCCTTCCGCTTCCTGTACGAGCGAGCGAAGCTCGCCTGCGAACCGGCCGGCGCTGTGGCCGCCGCTGCCCTCCTGAGCGGGAAGGTAGAGGCCGCGCGGCCGGTGGTCGTCGTCAGTGGAGGCAACGTTTTGGCAGAAACGACCTCTGCTATCCTGGCCCGGCGATGAGGGCTGACATTCACCCCGACTACGTCTTCTCGACGGTGCACTGCTCGTGCGGGAACAACTTCGTCACGCGCTCGACGAAGCCCGAACTGAACGTCGAGATCTGCGCCCAGTGCCACCCGTTCTACACCGGCAAGCAGAAGCTCGTCGACACGGGCGGTCGCGTCGAGCGCTTCCAGAAGCGGCTCGAGAAGGCCGGCCGCACCACCTCCGACTAATGGCCTCGGCGATCGGCGGCCAGGCCGTCCTCGAGGGCGTGATGATGCGTGGTCCGCGCAACTGGGCTGTTGCGGTCCGGAAGCCCGACGGCGAGATCGCTCAGGTTGCGCGCACGATCGACCCGCTGATGGCGCGTCACTGGTCGCTTCGGCTGCCGATTGTCCGCGGGGTGGTCGCGCTCGGAGAGTCGCTGGCGATCGGCTTCCGCGCCCTGTCGGTGTCCGCGAACTACGCGGCGGCCGAGGAGGCTGAAGGGGACACCGAGCCCGCCGAGATCGGACGCTGGGCGCTGTTCTTCTCGTTTGCGATCGCGATCGGGTTCGCGCTGATGATCTTCAAAGTCGGACCGAGTCTGCTCACCGACCTGCTTCCTCTCGACGGGCCGTGGTTCGTCCTCGTGGAGGGGCTCGTCCGCGTCACGGTCTTCATCTTGTATCTCGCCCTGCTCAGCAGGATTCCGTCCTTGCGCCGCGTGTTTCAGTACCACGCCGCCGAGCACAAGGCGATCAACGCCTACGAGGCCGGCGAGGAGCTCGAGCCCGAGACCGTGCAGCGGTATTCGCTGATCCACCCGCGCTGCGGCACGGCGTTTCTGCTCTGGGTGATGGTGATCGCGATCTTCGTCTTCATGCCCTTTGGGAGGCTGCCGTGGTACTGGCTGATCGTGACGCGGATCGCCTTCCTGCCGCTGATCGCCGGTATCGCCTACGAGCTGATCAGGTTCGCCGGCAAGCACTCGGACAACCGCGCCCTCATGATCCTGCTGGCTCCCGGCCTCTGGCTGCAGCGGCTGACCACGCGCGAGCCGACGCTCGACCAGCTCGAAGTCTCGATCCGCGCGCTCGAGGAGGTCCTCTCCCACGAAGGCGCGCTCCTTCCTGCCGACCGGCGTGTGGAGGTGATGGCCTGATGGCAACTGAACGCAAGGCCGAGGTTGTTTGGCACGGAAATCTGACGCATGGGGAGGGGACGATCGTCTCCGCGACGAGTGGCGTGCTTCCGCAACTCCCGGTTTCGTGGCCGTCGCGCTCCGAGGAGCCGAACGGCAAGACGAGCCCTGAGGAGCTGATCGCCGCCGCTCACGCCGCGTGCTTCGCGATGGCCCTTTCTGACGGGCTCGCCGAGGGAGGCTTCACCGCGGAGACGCTCGAGACGTCGTCGACCGTTACCTTCCAGCCCGGGGTGGGGATCACGACGGCGCATCTCACCGTGCGAGGAACGGTTCCGGGGATGGCCGAGGACGATTTCCTGGCCGCGGCCGACGGAGCGAAGGCCGGTTGCCCGGTTTCGCAGGCGCTCGCCGGGGTTGCGATCTCGCTGGACGCCCAGTTCGTGGCCTAGGACCCCGATGGCGGCTCTCGACGCGCTCATCGAGGAGCTCGAGCGCTCCTACACCGAGCTGCAGGAGCGGCAATCCGATCCTGCGGTCTACAACGATCACCGTGAGGCGGCCACTGTCGGCCGGCGGCTGAAGGAGCTCGAGGGCCCGTACAAGCTCGCGCAGGCCTGGCGACAAGCGCAACGCCGATCTCGAGGCTGCGCAGAGCGACGCCGAGCTCGCGGAGATGGTCCCCGAGTACGAGGCGGACGTGGTGCGCCTCGAAGAGGAGCTTCGGCTCTCGCTGGTGGAACGCGATCCGGCCGACGACAAGGACGTGATCCTGGAGATCCGGCAGGGCGTCGGCGGCGACGAGGCTGCGCTCTGGGCGGGCGACCTCGCGAAGATGCTGAGGCTCTATGCCGAGCGGCGCGGCTTCAAGTGGGAGGAGATCGAAGTGAGCCCGAGCGAGGTGGGCGGGATCAAGGACGGTGTCTTCGCGGTCAAGGGCGACGCGGCCTACTCCGTCTTCAAGTACGAGGGCGGCACGCACCGAGTGCAGCGCGTTCCCGAGACGGAATCGGCCGGCCGCATCCACACCTCGACGGCCACCGTCGCCGTCATGCCCGAGGCCGAGGACGTCGACATCGTGATCGACGAGAAGGACCTGAAGATCGACGTCTACCGCTCTTCCGGCCCCGGGGGCCAGTCGGTGAACACGACCGATTCCGCTGTCCGCATCACCCACCTGCCGACGGGGATCGCCGTCGCGATGCAGGACGAGCGTTCGCAGCTCCAGAACCGCGACAAGGCGATGCGCGTGCTGCGAGCGCGCCTGTACGAGGAAGAGCGAGCCAAGCAGCACGCGGAGCAGGCTGCGACGCGAAAGGCTCAGGTCGGGACGGGCGAGCGGGCGGAAAAGATCCGCACCTACAACTATCCGCAGGACCGTGTGACCGACCACCGCGTCAAGGTGACCGTCAGGCTGGAAGACGCGCTCGCCGGTGATCTCGACGAGCTCACGGAGACGCTGACGTCGGAGGAGCGCCGCCGGGCGCTCGAGAACGCCTCGGCGTGACCGTCGCCGAGGCGCTGCGCGCGGCCGCGGAGTTCCTCGAGCGCAAGGGCGTCGATTCGCCCCGCCTCGACGCGGAGCTTCTGCTCGGCCGGGCTCTCGGCCTGTCGCGGCTCGAGCTCTACACCCAGCACGACCGGCCCCTTTCCGACGACGAACAAGCGTCAGCGCGCGGGCTTCTCGAGCGTCGCGGCCGGCGGGAGCCGCTCGCGTACGTCCTCGGCGAATGGGGGTTCCGGCGCCTCACGCTTTCGACGGACGCGCGTGCCCTTGTCCCACGTCCTGAGACCGAGACGGTCGTCGAGCGGGCGCTCGCGCTTCTCGAGGGCGTTGACGAGCCCCGCGTTGTCGATGTTGGCACGGGGAGCGGAGCGATCGCGCTCGCCATCGCACAGGAATGCCCGGGCGCGCGCGTGACCGCCACGGACGTCTCGCCCGGCGCAGTGGCGCTCGCGCGCGAGAACGCCGAGCGGCTCGCGCTCGCGGTCGAGCTCGTCGAGACGTCGCTGCTCGAGGGACTTGACGGGCCCTTCGAGCTCGTGGTCTCGAATCCGCCGTACGTGGCCGCGGCTGAGATCGAGTTGCTCCAGCCCGAGGTGCGTGACTGGGAGCCGCGCGGCGCGCTGGTCGACGAAGGTCAGACCGAGGAGCTCATGCGGACGGCGCGGGACGTCCTTGCGCCGGGCGGCGCGATCGTGTTCGAGGCGCACGAGGGGAGGGCGTCCTCCCGTCGCGGAGCTGCTGAGCTCGCTGGGCTATGCGGGCACTACGATCACTATGGACCTCGCGGGCCGCGAGCGAGTGGTGGAGGGGCGTTGGCAGGCGACCCAGTCGAGCAGGCGATAGGGGCACTCCGGGCTGGGAAGCCCGTGCTCCTGCCGACGGACACCGTCTACGGGCTCTGCGCCGCTGCGGATGACGAGGCTGCCGTGCGGCGGCTGTACGAGCTGAAAGGGCGGGCCGAACTGCAGCCGACCGCGCTGCTCGCGTCGAGCGTCGATCGGCTGCTCACACTCGTCCCGGAGCTTCGCGGTCGCGCGGAGGTGGTCGCACGAACGCTTCTGCCGGGCCCGTACACGCTCGTGCTTCCGAATCCGGCCCGTCGCTTCGCCTGGCTCTCCGGCACGAACGCGGAGACGATCGGCGTGCGCGTCGCGGAGCTTCCCGCTTCTGCTGCAGCGCGTGCTTGACGCGGTCGGTGCGGTCGCGGCGACGAGTGCGAACGAGCCTGGCGAGCCCGCCGCTGCGATCCTGGCCGACGTGCCCGTCCGGATCCGGGCCGGCATGCGCGGCGGAGCTCGACGTCGGGCGGTTGCCGGGTGTTGCCTCGACCGTGCTCGACTTCACCGGCGACGAGCCGATCGTGCTCCGGGAGGGCGCTGCCCCGTCTGCCGAGGCGATCGCCCGTGCCATCAGTACGATGGCCTGACCCCGGCCAAGGAGCGGACGATGGCGATCGCACAGGAAACCTTCGAGCATTTGAAAACGGCGGGGCTCGCCGACATCGACCCCGAGATCGCCGGACTGCTGGGGCGCGAGCTCGAGCGCCAGCGTGGGCAGATCGAGCTGATCGCCTCCGAGAACTTCACCTGGCCGTCCGTGCTCGAAGCGGTCGGATCGGTCCCGACCAACAAGTACGCCGAGGGCTATCCCGGCAAGCGCTACTACGGCGGCTGTGAGGTCGTCGACGAGATCGAGGAGCTCGCACGCGGTCGCGCGAAGTCGCTCTTCGGCGCGGAGCACGCGAACGTCCAGGCGCACGCGGGCGCGCAGGCCAACATGACCGTCTACTTCGCCGTGCTTTCGCCGGGAGACCGGGTGCTCGGTCTGTCGCTCGATCACGGCGGGCATCTCACGCACGGATTGAAGGTCAATTTCTCCGGGAAGCTCTATGAGTTCCACCACTACGGCGTCTCGCGCGAGACGATGATGGTCGACTACGACGAGGTGCTCGCGCGCGCCAAGGAAGTGCGCCCGAAGCTGATCGTGTGTGGCGGGTCGGCGTACCCGCGCACGGTGGAAGCCGACAAGTTCCGCGAGATCGCCGACGAGGTCGGCGCGATGCTGATGACCGACATGGCGCACTTCTCGGGTCTCGTCGCTGCCGGAATCCACCCGAGCCCGGTGCCGCACTCGGACTTCGTCACCTCGACGACGCACAAGACGCTCGCCGGACCACGCGCCGGATTCGTCCTCTGCCGGGAGGAGCACGCAGCGGCGATCGACAAGGCGAACTTCCCAGGGATGCAGGGCGGGCCGCTCATGCACACGGTCGCCGCCAAGGCGGCGTGCTTCCGGATCGCCGCCACCGAGCCGTTCCGTGCCTACCAGCGGCAGGTTCGAACGAACGCAGACGCGCTCGCGGCCGGCCTACTGGACGGCGGCTTCGACGTCCTCACGGGCGGAACGGACACGCACCTCGTGCAGCTCGACCTGCGGGCGACGGAGTGGACGGGCCTTGCGGCGCAGGAGCGTCTCGACGAGTGCAAGCTCACCGTCAACCGCAACACCGTCCCGTTCGACGAGCGTCCGCCGATGGTCGCGTCCGGTGTACGGATCGGCACGCCCGCGGCGACGATGCGCGGGTTCGACGAGGGGGACTTCCGCGAGGTCGCATCGATCATCGTCGACGTCGCTCCACGATGACGCCGACGTGGGTGCGCTGCGGGCGCGGGTCGAGGCGCTGTGCGACCGGCGGCCGCTGTATCCCGGGTTCCGCGGATACACCTCCTACGTCGCGTGAGCCTGACCGAAGTCACCCACCCGCTCGTGCGGCACAAGCTCGGGCTGCTGCGGGACGTCCACACGACGACGGAGATGTTCCGACGGCTCGTCAACGAGCTGACACTCCTGCTCACGTACGAGGCGACAAAGGACATCGCCCTCGAGGAGATCGACGTGCAGACGCCGCTCGAGCTGACGAGGGGACAGCGGATTCCCGGCAAGAAGATCGCTGCCTGCCCGATCCTTCGCGCAGGGATGGGGATGCTGGACGGCGTCCTTTCGCTGATTCCGGTGGCCCGGGTCGGATTCATCGGTCTCTACCGCGACGAGCAGACGCTCGAGCCCGTCGAGTACTACGTGAAGCTTCCGGCCGACATCGCCGACCGCGACGTCCTGTTGCTCGACCCGATGCTCGCGACCGGCAACTCGACCTCTGCAGCGGTCGCGATCCTCGAGCGCGCCGGCGCAAAGCACATCACGCTGATCTCGCTGATCGCGGCGCCCGAGGGCGTGGCGCACGTTCAGCGGGAGTGCCCCGGCGTGCGAATCGTCGTTGCATCGATCGACTCGCACCTGAACGAGAAGGGCTACATCGTCCCCGGCCTGGGGGATGCAGGCGACAGGCTCTACGGGACGAAATAGGCCCGCACGAACGTGAGGCGCGACCAGAACGCGTAGCGTCTGGAGGCGTAGGCCATGGTCTGGCATGAACTGACGAACAATCTGGAAGTCGTCTGGGGAGCGCTCGTCGCGCTCGTGATCGTGGTCGCGCTGACCCCTGCGGTCGGCGGCATGGCGCGTCTGCTCGGCGTCGTCGACCGGCCAGAGGGGGGACGGCGGCCGAATCCGCGCGGCGTGCCCCGGCTCGGCGGTCTTGCGCTGTTCATGGGCGTCTTCGTCCCGGCGCTCGCGTTTCTCCCGCTCCACGGCGAGATGCGGGGGATCCTGCTCGGCGCTGCCGTCGCGACGACGGTCGGCGCGATCGACGATTTTCGCGGCCTGCGCTGGTGGGAGAAGCTCGCGGGCCAGGTCTTCGCCGCGTCGATCGCAGTTGGGGCAGGGGTCTGGATCCACAGCTTCACGTTCCCGTTCATCGGCGCGCACGAGCTCCCGTTCGCTGTGGGCGCGACTCTCACCGTCGTCGCGATCGTCGCGGTGATGAACATGGTCAACTTCCTCGACGGCATGGACGGTCTCGCGGCAGGGGTGTGCGCGATCGCGGCGGCGTCGTTCTGCGTGATCGATCTCTCGCTCGGCCGGCCGGACGCGGCGATCCTGACCGCGATCGTCTTCGGCGCCTGCCTCGGCTTCCTGCGGCACAACTTCTACCCGGCCCGGATCTTCATGGGCGACTCGGGTGCGCTGCTGCTCGGATTCACGCTCGCGTCCGTGTCGGTCCAGGGGATGCTGAAGACCGCCGCTCTCGCGACGCTCGTCCTGCCGCTGCTCGTGCTCGCGGTGCCGTTGCTCGACACGTCGTTTGTGATCGCCAAGCGGATCAAGCTCGGCCAGCCGATCTACTCCGCCGACCGCCACCACCTCCACCACCGCTTCGAAAACATCGGCTTCTCGCACCGGCGAACGGTCGTCTACCTCTATGCGTGGTGCGCAACGCTTGCTTGCGCGGCGCTCGCGACGCGCTTCGTCCACCCCCACAGGCACGGTCAATGGAACCTCACGAACCTGGCGATCGACGGGTCGGTGGGTCTGCTCGCGCTCGGGGCCTCGATCTACGTCGTCTACCTGCTCGAGATCGTGAAGCTCGCAAATCCGTTCATCCGCCGTCGCGAGGAACAGGCGCGCGAGGCGGCCGAGCGGCGGTCGGCGTAGACGCAACAAAGTCGACCAGATTGCGCTCAGACAAGCCGAGCGTGATGTTACGAACTGACGTCTGAAGTGCGGTATGCTCCCGGTCGATGGAGCCGGTTGCGCCCCGCTCGTTCCCCCCTGCCCAGGCGGGCGCGACCCTGATCGTTCTGACTCTCGTCGTCATCGGAGTGGCCACCCTCGTCGGCTGGCTCGCCGGGTCGCTGAAGGCCGGTCTGATCGTCGGTGTCGTCATCGGCGTTCCGGCCGGCATCGCCGGCGTCTACGGTCGCTACCACAAGGCGTTCTCCTGATGCCTTCCGAGACGTTCTCCACGCCCCGGCCGGTCCCGAGCAGTTGGCTTCCGGCCCTCGGCGGCACCGCCGTGATCGTCATTGCGCTGCCGGTGTTCCTGGTCGCCGGCTGGCCGATGGTCTCGTGGGCGATCGCGGCCGTTCTCTGGGCCGTCTTCGTGGCGATCGGCGTGCTCTTGGAGCACCTTCCGCTCGGGATGGGTAATCTCGCGAGCGCCGGTGTCGTGGCTGTCGGCCGGATGTTCCGAGCGGCTGGTCTGGTTGGGATCCTGATCATCATCACCGTCTCGGACTCCGACATAGGGTTTCCTGCGGCGATCGTGTACGCAATCGCGTTCTCGGTCGAGTTCGGGCTGTCGTTGCATGCGTACTTCGGAGAGGAGGCGAAAGCGTGAAGCTGAGGAGGGTCGCACTTGGTCTTGCGGGGCTTGCGCTCTTGGCGCCGACGCCGGCGTTCGCACGCGGTCATTTCGACCCGTCGGACGAGTTTCAGCTCAACCCCTGGATCTCGATCCACCTTGGCCCGCTCGACCTGTCGATCAACAAGGCGGTCGTCTACCTGCTGCTCGGCGCGCTGCTCACGTGCGTGATCGGGATCGTCTTCATGCGCGCGAGGCTGAGCACGTACGCGGGCCGGCGCCAGTCGTTCGGAGAGATGGTCTACGAGATCGCGCAGACGCAGGTCGCGGAAATGGGCCTGCCGAACAAGGCGATCGGTCTCTGGTTCCCGTACGTGGCGACGCTGATGCTCTTCATCTGGACGATCAACATGCTCGGCTTCCTGCCGCTACCGCTCACGGGCCAGACGTACCACGGCATCCCGGTGTGGGGCATCTACGCGGCCACGTCGTCACTCTCGGTCACTCTCGCGCTCGCGTTCATGACGTGGATGTTCACCCACGTCGAGGGCATCCGCTACAACGGGCCGCTCAAGTACGTGCGGTCATGGATCCCGGAAGTGCCCAAGCTGATCCTGCCGATGATCATCGTGATCGAGGTGCTCTCGCAGTTCATGCGCCTGATCAGCCTGTCGGTCAGGCTCTATGCGAACATGCTCGCCGGCCACATCCTGATCCTCACGTTCATCGGCCTGATCTTCGTCTTCCAGTCGTATCTCGCAATCCCGCTCGTCGGCGTCTCGGCAGTCTTCTATCTCTTCGAGGTGATCATCGTCGTCTCGATCCAGGCGTTCATCTTCGCCGCTCTGTCCGCCATCTACATCGGCTCGGCGATCGAGCCCGAACACTAAGGAGAACCTCCGCATGCTCCAAAGCTTTCTTCTCGTAGGCGCGGCCGCGGAAGCGCCCGTCATCAGCGCCGGCAAGGCGATCGCACTCGCCCTCGGCATCGGCCTCGGCGCGGCGGGAGCCGGCGCCGGGATCGGCAACATCTTCGGCTCCATGATCCAGTCCGTCGCCCGCCAGCCCGAGCTCCGGGGTGAGCTCCAGGGCCTGATGTGGCTCGGGTTCGCGCTTACGGAGGCCGTCGTGTTCTACGGCTTCGTCGGCGGCCTCCTCGGGTACGTCCTGGTCTAGTTCGATGCTGCTCGGCGCCAACGCCCTCATCCAGGTCGTCCCAGGCCTGATGGTCTGGACGCTCGTCGCGTTCGGGATCACGCTCGTCGTGCTGAAGCGTTACGCCTTCGGGCCGATCCAGAAGATCATCGACGATCGCCGCGACCGCATCAGGCAGACGATCGACGAGGCCGACCGTGCCCGCGAAGAGGCGCACAGCCTGCTCGAGGAGCACCGCCGGCTCGTCAGCCAGGCGAAGAGCGAGGCCGAGTCGATCCTGTCCGAGACGCGCAAGGTCGCCGACGTCCAGCAGGAGCGCATGCGCGAGGAGACCGAGGAGGACCGGCTTCGCCGTCTCGAGGAGACGAAGCGCCAGATCGAGCAGGCGACGCAGCAGGCGCTCGGCGAGATCCGCCAGGAAGTCGGCGAGCCTCTCGGTGCTCGCGGCCGAAAAGATCACGCGCAAGACGCTCTCGAGCGCCGACCAGCAGCGCCTGATCGACGAGGCGCTGGCCGAGATCGACTTCTCGGCACTGGAGGCGAGCAGCTCATAGCTGCCGCGCACCGCATCTACGCTCGCGCGCTCTTCGACGCGGCCCAGGACAAGGGCCGCCTCGACGTCCGTGCGGGACGAGCTCGCGGATCTCGTCGAGGCGCTCGACGACGTGCCGGAGCTCTCGGCGCTGCTCGTCAACCCGGAGATCGACTCGCGGGTCAAGGCCGACGTGCTCGAGCGCGTGCTCGGCGGGGCCGACGAGCTGATCCGCAACTTCGTCCGCCTGCTCGCCGAGAAGGGCCGCGCCGGCGAAATCCGCGAGATCGCCGCCGAGTTCGAAGCGCTCGTCGCCGTCGAGCAGAACGTCCTCGACGTCGAGCTGACGACCGCCCACGAGCTCTCCGACGCCGAGGCCGAGGGCATCGTCCAGAAGATCGCGAAGGCGTCGGGCAGGGACGTGAACGCGACCGCGGTCGGTCGACCCGGACCTGATCGGGGGGCTCGTCCTCCAGGCCGGATCGATGAGGCTCGACGCCAGTGTGCGCGGCCGGCTCGAACGACTACGCCAACAGTTCGCAACGACAAGGAGTTAGCTGAATGAAGCTTCGCCCGGAAGAGATCACCTCGATTCTGCGCCAGCGGATCGAGGAGTTCGACGTCGAGACGAACCTCGCCGAAGTCGGTGCCGTCCTGCAGCTCGGCGACGGGATCGCGCGCGTCCACGGTCTCGAGAACTGCGTCGCCCTGGAGCTCCTCGAGCTCGACCATGGCGTCGTCGGCATCGCGTTCAACCTCGAAGAGGACAACGTCGGTGTCGCGCTCTTCGGCGACTGGGACAAGATCAAGGAAGGCGACCCGGTTCGGCGCACCGGCGGCGTCGCCTCGGTGCCCGTTGGCGAGAGCCTGCTCGGCCGCGTCGTCGACCCGCTCGGCAATCCTCTCGACGGCCAGGGCCCCATCGACTCCAAGGAGCGCCGCCCGCTCGAGTTCAAGGCGCCGGGCGTCGTCCAGCGCCAGCCCGTCAAGGAGCCCCTGCAGACGGGGATCAAGGCCATCGACGCGATGACGAACGTCGGCCGCGGCCAGCGCGAGCTGATCATCGGCGACCGTTCGACGGGCAAGACGGCGATCGCGGTCGACACGATCCTGAACCAGCACGACCAGAACGTGAAGTGCATCTACGTCGCGGTCGGCCAGAAGGCCTCGACCGTCGCGCAGGTCTACGAGCGTCTCCGCGAGGCGGGCGCGATGGCGTACACGACGATCGTCACCGCTCCCGCGCACGAGGCAGCCCCGATCAAGTGGATGGCGCCGTTCGCGGGCGCTGCGATGGGCGAGTACTTCCTCTACAAGGGCGAGCACGCGCTCGTCATCTACGACGACTTGACCAAGCAGGCCGACGCCTACCGGCAGCTCTCGCTCCTCCTACGCCGCCCGCCGGGCCGTGAGGCGTTCCCGGGTGACGTCTTCTACTTGCACTCGCGGCTCCTGGAGCGCGCGTGCAAGCTCTCGGACGCGCTCGGCGGAGGCTCGCTCACCGCGCTGCCGATCATCGAGACGCAGGCCGGGGACGTGTCCGCGTACATCCCGACCAACGTGATCTCGATCACCGACGGGCAGATCTTCCTGCAGTCGGACCTGTTCTTCTCGGGCGTGCGCCCGGCGGTGAACGTCGGCATCTCCGTCTCGCGGGTCGGCTCGTCCGCCCAGACGAAGGCGATGAAGAAGGTCGCCGGCCGCCTGCGCCTCGACCTCGCCCAGTACCGTGAACTGGAAGCGTTCGCACAGTTCGGCTCGGAGCTCGACCAGGCGACCCAGTCGGCGCTGAACCGCGGCGGGAAGATGGTCGCGACGCTCAACCAGCCGCAGTACCAGCCGTGGCCGGTCGAGGAGCAGGTGGTCGCGCTCTTTGCGGGCGTCCACGGCCACCTCGACGACATCCCGACCGAGCAGGTGCCGCGCTTCCAGGAGGAGCTGCGCGAGCAGCTGCGGGCCGAGGGCGCGATTCTCAAGACGATCCGCGAGTCGGGCGACCTGTCCGACGAGACGACCGCCGCGCTGACCGCAGCGATCGAGAAGTTCAAGGGCGTCTTCAACGTACAAGGGGCCTGAGTAAGTGGCGTCGACCCAGGACCTGAAGCGGCGCCTCCGTTCGATCTCGAACACGCGCAAGCTCACGCGGGCCATGGAGCTCGTCGCTTCGGCGCGCCTGCGCCGTGCCCAGCAGCGGATCGAGGCGATGCGGCCGTACGCGGACCGCATGGGCGAGCTGATGGGGGGGACGGCGAAGGCGGCCGGCGCCGTCCAGTCTGCCGCTCCTCCAGCGGCGCGAGACCGTGAAGACGGTCGCGATCGTGCCGATCACCGCTGACCGCGGCATGGCAGGCGCCTTCAACGCCCAGATCCTCCGCCGCGCGCTCGCTCTCATGCGCGAAACACAGGCCGCGGGGCACGAGGTGCGCTTCTACAGTTCCGGCAAGAAGGCGCAATCGACCCTGCGCTTCCGCCGCCTCCCCCTGGTGCAGGCGTGGACCGGGTTCAGCGACAGGCCCTCGTACGGCGACGCCCAGGCGATCGCCCATGCGCTCGCGGCGGCGTATGAGAACGAGGAGGTCGATCGCGTCGTCCTCGTCTACAACGCGTTCGTCTCACCGCTCGTGCAGCGCGTCACGGTGAGCGAAGTGCTGCCGATTCCGCTCGACGCGCTCGTGGAGGGCGCGGAAGAGAAGGCCGAGCGAACGCACATCGTCGACTTCTTCTACGAGCCGGAGCCGCGCGAGATCCTCGCCCGGCTGCTGCCTGTCTACGTGGAGACCGAGCTCTACCGCGCGCTGCTCGAGTCGGCGGCGTCCGAGCAGGGCGCGCGGATGACCGCGATGCGCAACGCGTCGAAGTCGGCGGGCGAGCTGATCGACAATCTGACGCTCGCGATGAACCGCGCCCGCCAGGCCGAGATCACGCAGGAGATCCTCGAGGTCGTCGCAGGAGCCGACGCGCTGACGCAGTAGACCTTTACAGGCTGGTGTAGTAGGCCTTTACAGGGAGTTCATGCTTGTCTCGGCGACACCGTCCTATACTTCGAAGGATGCCCGGTCAGCTTCGCAGACGGCAGGAACCGTCCCGTTGACTGCGGCGACCGAACGTGCTCGCGCCCGCGGGTGCAACGTACGCCAGCCGGAGCGCCTCTCGCCTCTTCTGGGAGCGCTTCCGCGAGGACAAGGCGGCGCTTCTCGGCGCGATCGTGATCGGCGTGCTGATCCTGATCGCGATCTTCGGTGGCCCGCTCGCCGCGTGGGCGACCGGACATCCCGTGCACACGCCGTACTCCTCGACGATGGAGGACTCGTTCGGGATTCCGAAGGGGCCGAACTGCCCAGTTCTGGTTCGGCGCCGACGGCGCCGGCCGCGACCTGTTCGTCCGCACCATGTACGGGGCGCGCACGTCGCTGCTCGTCGGCATCGTCGCGACGCTGATCGCAGTCGTGGTCGGCCTCGTGGTCGGGATCACCGCGGGCTTCTTCGGCGGCTGGGCCGACTCGGGCCTCTCGCGCGTCGGCGACGTGATGCTGTCGCTCCCGACGCTGCTGATCGCGATCGGGATCGTCGCTGCGTGCAGCCTCCAGGGGTGCCTGGGCGGCACCATCGAGCCGGGGATCAGGGTGGTGATCGGCGTGATCGCGTTCTTCACCTGGCCGTACATCGCGCGCGTCGTCCGCAGCTACACGCTCTCGATGCGCGAGAAGGAGTTCGTCGAGGCGAGCCGCTCGCTCGGGGCGAGCAACTTCCGAATCCTCTTCCGCGAGATCCTGCCGAACCTGATCGGACCGATCATCGTCTTCTCGACGCTGCTGATCCCGCAGAACATCCTCTTCGAGGCCGCTCTTTCGTACCTCGGCCTCGGAGTTCCTCCCAGCACCGCATCGTGGGGGGGAATTCTGAACGACGCGCAGTACTACTACGAGACGGCCTGGTGGCTGATGCTCTTCCCGGGCCTCTTTCTCGTCGTGACCGTGCTCGCTTTCAATCTTCTCGGAGACGGCCTCCGCGACGCACTCGATGTGCGGGCGGACCGTTGATACACAACGGTGCAGTGTTTTGGTCGTCACAAGGTTCTTGGTCACTGCGATCCCCGCGTCGTCCGGCGCGGGGCAAAGAGGGAGACACGTAACGTGAATAGACCATTGCGTAGGCTGGCCGTGATCGCGGCCACCGTGCATCGTCGGATCGGCGGTCGTCGTCGCGTCCGGCTCGGCCGGGCAGGCGAAGAACCATGTCTCGGCCGGCGGCACGCTCGTCAACGGCTGGGAGCAGTCGTTCGGCGCCACCAACAACTTCGACCCGACCGGCGAGTACCTCGGCGACTGGTTCGGAATCGCATCGAGCTTGCTCACCCGCACGCTCGTCGGCTACAACCACGTCCCGAACGGCCCGGGCAACGTTCCCGTTGCCGACATCGCGACCGTCGTTCCGACGCTCACGAACGGCGGCATCACGAACGGCGGCAAGACGTACACGTTCCACCTGAAGCACGGGATCAAGTTCTCGCCACCGGTGAACCGCGAGGTCACCGCGCAGGACATCGTGACTGCGATGAAGCGGATCGCGAACCCGACTGACGGAGCCCAGTACGCGTTCTACTACTACGTGATCAAGGGCTTCACGTCGGGGAAGGGCAAGTCGATCTCCGGGATCAAGATCCCCGACCCGTACACGATCGTCTTCAACCTGACGGCAGCCGACCGGCGACTTCCTCTTCCGCATGGCGATGCCCGCGACCACGCCGATGCCCGCGGAATTCGTGAAGTGCTTCGAGGGCCAGCCCGGCAAGTACGGCCAGGACCTCGTCTCGACGGCGGGCTACATGATCGCCGGGATGGACAAGGTCGACGGCTCGTCGTGCACGCGCGATCAAGCCGGCGAGCGGCTACGACGGCCAGACGATCTACGACCTCGTCCGCAACCCGAACTACGACGCCGGCCACGGACTCGAAGGCCGCACGGGAGAACCTCCCGGACGAGTTCAAGTTCGTCGTCGACGCGAGCGCCGACGACATCTACAACAAGATCGAGGCCGGCCAGATCGACATGGCCGTCTCGAGCATTCCGCCGGCGGTCCTGAAGAAGTACTCGACCGATCCGAGCCTGAAGCAGTACTTCCACCAGAACTCGGGCGACCGCACTTGGTACATGTACATGAACATGACCCAGCCGCCGTTCGACGACATCAAGGTTCGTCAGGCGATGAACTGGATCATGGACAAGAACGCTCTCGTCCAGGCGTGGGGCGGCCCGACGATCGGCGCGGTGGCAAACCACATCGTCCCCGACAGCATGTTCGGGAACCAGCTCGCCGGGCTACAAGCCGTACAAGACGAACGGCGACCACGGCAGCCTCGAGAAGGCCCAGAAGGCGCTCAAGGGCTCGAAGTACGACACGAAGAAGCAACGGCATGTGCACCGCGAGTGCCTGCAAGAACGTTCTTCTCGTCGTCGACACCCGCGAGGTCGACACGAAGATGCTGCCGGTGCTCGTCGCAGACGCGGCGAAGATCGGTATCACCTTCAAGCAGCGGGTCGGTCAAGGGCGCGTATCCGACGCTCCAGACGCCGTCGAACAACGTCGCGATCTCCGAGCGGCCGGGCTGGGGCAAGGACTACGCGATCCGCCTCGACGTTCTTCATCCCGCTGATGGCGAGCTACGACATCATCAAGAACGGGAACCCGAACTACTCGCTCGTCGGGCTCACGCCCGCGATCGCGAAGGCGGTCGGTGCCAAGGGCAGCATCAACAACGTCCCGAGCATCGACAACGACATCAAGACGTGCCAGTCAGCCGATGGTGCGGCCGCGGCGCAGGCCTGCTACATGAGCCTCGACAAGAAGCTCATGACGAAGGTCGTCCCGTGGGTCCCGTACCTCTGGTCCTTCGTGACGCGCATCACCAGCACGAACGTCACGCAGTACCAGTTCGACCAGTTCGGCACGACGCCCGCGTACGCGCACATCGCGGTCAAGTAGCCGAAGAACCGAAAGAGCGATCTCCGGGGCGCCGCAAGGCGCCCCGGAGACTCACCTAATTTCCCCCGATGCTCATCTACATAGCCCGCCGACTCGTCTGGACGATCGTCGTCCTCCTGGCGGTGCTGCTGATCACCTTCGCGGTCTTCTTCCTGATGCCGAACGGAGACCCGGCGCTTCGATTCGCGGGCAAGTCGCCGACCGACGCGCAGCTCGCGCTGATCCACCACCGGCTTCATCTCGACAAGCCCTGGTACCAGGAGTTCGGCTACTTCGTGAAGAACTTCGTCACCGGCGACGAGAACGGCTGGCCGGGGCTCGGCTACTCGTACGGCAACTACGTCTCGGTGAGGAGCGAGATCATGCAGCGAGCGCCGAGAACGCTCTTCCTGATCATGGGGGCGTCGATCATCTGGCTCACCTTCGGGGTCGCGATCGGGGTGCTCTCGGCGGTGAAGCGCCGAACGGTGACCGACCGGGCCGCGATGGGCTTCGCGCTCGTCGGGATCTCGGCGCCCGTGTTCTGGCTCGGGCTGATGGCTCTCTTCATCGTCTGGAAGAAGCTCGGCCTGACCGGCGGCTCCGGCTACGTGCCGTTATCCGCAGGGATCGGGACGTGGGCCTCGCACCTGATCCTTCCGTGGGTCGTGCTCTCGATCCTGTACGTGGCGATCTACGCGCGAATGACGCGCAACAGCCTGCTCGAGACCCTCGGCGAGGACTACATCCGCACCGCGCGCGCGAAGGGCCTCTCCGAGCGGCGCGTGATCCTTCAAGCACGGGCTGCGGGCGAGCCTGATCCCGATCATCACCCTGTTCGGGCTCGACGTGGCGCTGCTCGTGGGCGGGGCGATCATCACCGAGATCGGTCTTCAACATCCAGGGGCTCGGCTGGCTCGCGATCAGTTCGCGCGATCTCGCAGGACCTGCCGACCGTGCTCGGCGTCGTGCTCTGCACGGCCTTCGCGGTCGCGATCATGAACCTCGATCGTCGACATCGCCTACGCGTTCCTCGATCCGCGCGTGAGGTATTCGTAATGCCCGCTTCGACGGGCGGCGGCTCGGTGCTCCTCGACGTCCGCGATCTCTCCGTCGCCTTCCGAACGCGCGACGGGGTCGTGCAGGCCGTCTCGAACCTCTCGTTCACGCTGCGCCGCGGCGAGACGCTCGGGATCGTCGGCGAGTCGGGATCGGGCAAGAGCGTCACGAGCCTTGCGATCATGGGGCTGCTGAACAGCGCGAACGCCGACGTGACCGGCGAGATCGCTCTCGACGGGACGAACCTGCTCGCGCTCTCCCGAACGAGCTGCGGCAAGATCCGCGGCAAGGACGTCGCGATGGTCTTCCAGGACCCGTTCGCGTGCCTCCACCCGATGTACAGGGTCGGGGACCAGATCGTCGAGGCGGTCCGGGCGCACGAGAACGTGTCGAAGTCGGTGGCGTGGGAGCGGGCCGTCGAGCTGCTCGACGCCGTCGGGATGCCGAACGCGCGCGTCCCGGGCCCGCGACTACCCGCATCAGTTCTCCGGCGGCATGCGCCAGCGCGCGATGATCGCGATGGCGCTCGTCCACAACCCGAGCGTGCTGATCGCCGACGAGCCGACGACCGCGCTCGACGTGACCGTCCAGGCGCAGATCCTCGAGCTGATCGACCGCGTCAAGAAGGAGTTCGACATCGGGGTGATCCTGATCACGCACGACCTCGGCGTCGTCGCCGAGACGGCCTCACACGTGCTCGTCATGTACGCCGGCCGGCCGATGGAGAACGGGACGGCGCACGAGGTCTTCAACGCCCCGCAGCATCCGTACACGTGGGGCCTGCTCGAGTCGATGCCGACCGTCGACCGGCGGCTCGAGACGCTGCTGGCGATCGAGGGCTCGCCGCCCTCGATGCTCAACCCGCCGCCGGGCTGCCCGTTCCATCCGCGCTGCAAGTACCGCTTCTCGCCGCTGCGACAACGAGCGGCCGCCGTTCGCACGCGATGCCGGGCGGCCACCTCGACGCCTGCCATCTCTCGTCCGAGCAGAAGCGGGACGAGTGGGCGAAGCGTGGCCGACGCGAAGTTGGGCGTCGCATGAGCGGACTCCGGAGCACCGGGCCGGGCACGGCCCGCTCGTCGAGGTCGAGCACCTCACGAAGCACTTCCCGGTCCGGCAGGGCGTGTTCGCGCGCGGCAAGGACGTCGTGCACGCCGTCGAGGACGTGACGCTGACGGTCAACAAGGGCGAGACGCTCGGGATCGTCGGCGAGTCCGGCTGCGGGAAGTCGACGACGGCGCGACTGATCGTGCGGCTGATCGAGCCCACCTTCGGCGTCGTTCGCTTCGACGGCGCAGGACATCACGCACCTGTCGCCGCGCAGCATGCGGCCGCTGCGCAAACAGATGCAGATCATCTTCCAGGACCCGTACTCGTCGCTCAATCCGCGCAAGAGCGTCAGCCAGATCGTCGGCGAGCCGTTCGCGATCCACCACACCGAGAAGGATGCGAAGAGCCGGGTTCGCGAGCTCGTCGCGCGCGTCGGGCTCTCGCCCGAGCACATCAACCGCTACCCGCACGAGTTCTCCGGCGGCCAGCGCCAGCGGATCGGGATTGCGCGCGCGCTCGCGCTCCAGCCGAAGCTGATCGTCTGCGACGAGCCGGTCTCGGCGCTCGACGTCTCGGTGCAGGCGCAGATCCTCAACCTGCTGAAGGACCTCCAGGACGAGTTCGACCTCACCTACGTCTTCATCTCGCACGACCTCTCGGTGATCCGCCAGGTGTCCGACCGGATCGCGGTCATGTACGTCGGGCGCGTGGTCGAGACCGGCGAATCGGAGCGACTGTTCGAGCACCCCCGGCATCCGTACACCGCGTCGCTGCTCTCGGCGGTGCCGCGTCCCGAGACGAACGGTGACAGCGGCGTCGGGAGACGGCATCGCATCGTCCTCGGCGGCGACGTCCCGTCGCCCGTCCACCCGCCTGCTGCCTGTGTCTTCCACCCGCGCTGTCCGCGCTTCCACCCGGGCCGCTGCGACGTCGAGCGGCCCGTGCTGCAGATGTTCGACGCCGACCACGAGGCCGCCTGCCACTACCCGGTCGAACGCTGGCCGATGACGGAAGACGAGCTTCGCGGCTCGGCCGCGCCCGTGGCCGGCTAGCAACCGCCGCGTCGAAGTGCGTGTTCCCGCGAGCTGCGCGGCGAGCCGTTCGGTAGACTGCGCCCTGCTCGGCGGAAGGCCAAGCGGTCCGGCTTCCGCTCCGTCTGCACGCCACTTTTCCCAGGAGACTCATGTCGGACAACGCGAACGTCGGCAAGCTGATCGAGATCAAAGGCGTCGTCATCGACGCGGTGTTCCCCGAGACCCTGCCCTCGATCTACTCGGCGCTGCGGATCACGCGCCCTGAGGGCGGCGACCTGATCGCAGAGGTGCAGCAGCACCTCGGCGACGACCGGGTGCGCGCGGTCGCGATGGACTCCACCGACGGCATCCCGCGTGGCATCGACGTGGTCGACACCGGCGCGCCGATTTCCGTTCCCGTCGGTCCGGTGACGCTCGGCCGTGTCTGGAACGTCCTGGGTGACGCGATCGACGAGAAGGGCGACCCCCCGGCGGGCACCGAGCGCTGGCCGATCCACCGCGACCCGCCTGCCTTCGCCGACCTCTCGTCGAAGATCGAGATCTTCGAGACCGGAATCAAGGTGATCGACCTGATCGCGCCGTACGTGCGCGGCGGCAAGATCGGCCTCTTCGGCGGCGCCGGCGTCGGCAAGACGGTGCTGATCCAGGAGCTGATCGCCAACCTCGCCCGCCAGCACGGCGGCGTCTCCGTGTTCTCGGGCGTCGGCGAGCGCACGCGCGAAGGCAACGACCTCCTGCTCGAAATGGAGGAGGCTGTGACGGGCGACGGCGGCCACGTCATCGACAAGGTCGCGCTCTGCTACGGCCAGATGAACGAGCCGCCGGGGGCGCGCCTGCGCGTGGGTCTCTCGGGACTGACGATGGCGGAGTACTTCCGCGATCAGGGCCAGGACGTGCTGCTCTTCATCGACAACATCTTTCGCTTCGTCCAGGCAGGCTCCGAGGTGTCGGCTCTCCTCGGCCGCATGCCGAGCGCGGTCGGCTACCAGCCGACGCTCGCGACGGAGATGGGCCAGCTCCAGGAGCGGATCACCTCGACGAGCACGGGCTCGGTCACGTCGGTGCAGGCGATCTACGTCCCCGCCGACGACCTCACCGACCCTGCGCCCGCGAACACGTTCGCGCATCTCGACTCGACGACCGTGCTCTCGCGCGGGCTCGTCGAGCAGGGCATCTATCCGGCGGTGGATCCACTGGACTCCACGTCGCGCGCGCTGACTCCGGGCATCGTCACCGAGGAGCATTACCGGGTCGCGACCCGCGTTCAGGAGATCCTGCAGCGCTACAAGGACCTCCAGGACATCATCGCCATCCTCGGTATCGAGGAGCTCTCGGACGAGGACAGGCTCACGGTGTCTCGCGCCCGGAAGGTGCAGCGGTTCCTCTCGCAGCCGTTCCACGTCGCGGAGGTGTTCACGGGCACGCCGGGCGAGTACGTGAAGCTCGAGGACACGATCCGCGGCTTCGCCGAGATCATCGAGGGCCAGCACGACGAGCTCCCGGAGCAGGCC
The DNA here is from genome assembly GCA_963815945.1 of uncultured Actinomycetes bacterium. Classification (GTDB taxonomy): domain Bacteria; phylum Actinomycetota; class Thermoleophilia; order Gaiellales; family Gaiellaceae; genus PALSA-600. Next base: position 808,879 of record CAWFIN010000007.1, on the reverse strand, counting down.
TTCTACATGGTCGGCCCGATCGAGGGCGCGGTCGAGCGCGGCAAAGCGCTGGCTGCGGCGTAAGGCCGACCGTGGCCGGAACCGGCAAGAAGTTCAGCGTCTCGCTCGTCACGCCCGACGGCGCGGCATTCGAGGGCGACGCCGAGATGATCATCGTTCCGGGAGCGATCGGCGAGATCGGCGTGCTGGCCCGCCACGCGCCGCTCGTCGCGACGCTGAAGGCCGGCTCGACCAGGATCCATCCGGGGGACGGCGCCGACGTGCTCGAGTATGCAACGGGCCCGGGGTTCTTCCAGGTGCTCGAGGACCGGGCGATCGCGCTGGTCGACGCTGCGGTCGCGGCGACGGAGATCGACGACACCGCAGCGCGGGCGCAGCTCGAGGCGGCTCAGGCTGAGCTCGAGGCGATCGAACGGGGCGAGTCGACCGCCGATCGCTGGCAGGTCGAGCAGCGGATCCGCCACGCCGAGAACCAGCTCTCGGTCGGCGGTCGCGGCTAGCCCTGCTGGCAGTAGACGCCGCCGTTGAGGCAGGTGTCGACGAGCTTGGTCAACGCGCGTTCGTTCCAGGAGTTGATGAAGTCGGCGTGTCCCGAGAACTGGCCGCCCGACGAGAGGATCGCCGCTCCCGGGCCGAGTGGGAGGTAGCTGTAGACGAGTGTGATCGCCGGTACTGCCACAGGATGTGACGGCGGGCACCGTCCCGCGATCGAGTACGTCATGTGGCTGCGGTGGTCGGCGCTGTCGAGACTCGTTCCGTTCCAGCAGTTGGGGAACGTGACCTTCAGTTGGAGGTTTGCGTACTGCGAGCAGCGGGGAATGCCGCTGGAGGCGGCGGCGCTCTGCGTCGAGCGCGGCGCGTAGAAGTTCTCTTTGAACACCGCGCAGTCCCAGGACGTGACCCGTGTGCTCTGCGGATGGACGGCCTTCGAGTTGCCGGCGACCATCCGAAGCCCGGCTGGGAATGGTCGCACGGGGGCTGTTGTGAGCCGGCGGTAGTAGATCGCGGCGGCGCTCGGCGTGACCGGATGCGCACCGACATAGAGCGTCGGAGCCCAGTACGCGGCGGTGTCGCCGGTCGGCGTGCACGTGGTGCCTGCAGAGCGGAGAGATCGAATCGTCGAGAACGCATTCGTCGAGACGTTGCCGACGAAGGTGTGGTCGTGGGAGAAACCCGGCGCCCGCGGATAGACGATCGGGTCATCGGGGGCACGATGGGCGAAGTTGCAGACGCTGACGAACGTTGCCGCCCCTGAAGCAGAGGGCGCCGTGGCTCCGCCTGCCCCCCGGGCGCCGAGCATCGTCACGACGGCGAGGAAGGTGACGGCGGCGACTCCCGCGGCGAGCGCTGTGCGGTGGCCGGTTCGTGGTCGAACGATCGGCGGCGGCGGCGTGCACTGCGTACGAAGGGTACTGCTCCCTGCCGCGGCGCCGAGACGGACGCTCGCGCCTGGGCGAGGTGTCGAGCGCGCGTGGTGAGCGCCACCCCCACCCAGGGTGGGGAGCCGACCCGCCGCCCTCGAAACCGACTCTACCGGCGCAACTCGCACGTGTCCGTCACGGATCGGAGCCAATTTCGTAAATCGTTTTCCACGGGCGCTGGTACGCTGATGTGCCCGGAGAGCTTTGAACGGCAGCTTGGCGACCGGGTCACCAAACGCCTAAAGAGCCCCGCGGGCAGTCGCTTCGCGAGCCTCTTGGGCACGGAGGCGATATGGCAAAGCGAGACGTAGCCAAAGAGATCAGAAAGCTCGCGCAGGAGCGAATCCTCGTGCTGGACGGCGCGTGGGGCACGATGATCCACGGCGCCGGGCTCTCGCCCGAGGACTACCGCGGCGAGCGCTTCCGTACGCACCACGTCGACGTCGCCGGGCAACCCGGACGTGCTCAACCTGACGCGGCCGGATGTCGTTCGCTCGATTCACGAGCGCTATCTCGCTGCGGGCGCCGACATCACGACGACGAACACGTTCACGGCCACGTCGATCGGACAGGCCGACTACGGGCTGGAGGACGCTGTTCACGAGCTGAACGTCGAAGGCGCGCGTCTCGCGCGCGAAGCCGCCGGCGACCGTTTCGTCGCGGGCTCTGTCGGTCCGCTCAACGTCACGCTGTCGCTCAGCCCGAAGGTCGAGGACCCCTCGTTCCGCACCCGGACGTTCGACGAGGTGAAGGACGCCTACGCGGGGCAGATTCGCGGGCTCGTCGAGGGCGGGGTCGACCTCCTGCTCCTCGAGACGATCTTCGACACACTGAACGCGAAGGCCGCGATTGCGGCAGCGCGAGAGACCGCGCCGGACGTCCCGCTCTGGATTTCGGCCACGATCGTCGACCTCTCCGGGCGCACGCTTTCGGGGCAGACGATCGAGGCGTTCTGGGTCTCGGTCGAGCACGCGGAGCCGCTGATCGTCGGCATCAACTGCGCTCTCGGCGCCCGGGAGATGCGACCGTACGTTGCCGAGCTCTCGCGGCTCGCGCCTTGCCTCGTCAGCGCCCACCCGAACGCAGGCCTGCCGAACGCCTTCGGCGGCTACGACGAGACGGCCGAGGTGACGAGCTCGCTGCTGCGGGAGTTCGCGGACGCCGGGTTCCTGAACGTCGCGGGCAGTTGCTGCGGGTCGACGCCCGAGCACACGGCGGCTATCGCCGAGACCATGAGAGGCGTCGCCCCGCGACGTGCGCCCGAGCCGCGGCCGCGGTCGCGTTGGAGCGGCCTCGAGCCGTTCGAGATCGGCCCGGACACGGGGTTCGTGCTGATTGGCGAGCGGACGAATGTCACCGGATCGGCGCGTTTCCGCCGGCTGGTCGAGGCGGGAGACTTCACGGGCTCGGTCGAGGTCGCGCTCGAGCAGGTGCGTGGCGGTGCGAACATCCTCGACGTCAACATGGACGCGGACCTGCTCGAGAGCGAGCAGGCGATGCGGACATTCCTGAACGTCGTCGCGACCGAGCCCGAGGTCGCCCGGCTTCCGATCATGATCGACAGCTCGCGCTGGTCGGCGCTCGAGGCCGGGCTCGAGTGCATCCAGGGCAAGGGGATCGTCAACTCGATCAGTCTCAAGGAGGGCGAAGAGGTCTTCCTCCGGCAGGCCCGCCAGATCCGCGACTACGGCGCCGGCGTCGTCGTGATGGCGTTCGACGAGCAGGGTCAGGCGACCGACGTCGATCACCGCGTCGCCATTTGCGGCCGGGCGTACGACCTGCTCACCCGCGAGGTCGGCTTCCCGCCCGAAGACCTCATTTTCGACCCGAACGTTCTCGCGGTCGCGACGGGAATCGAGGAGCACGACGGCTACGCGAAGGCGTTCCTCGACGCCCTGCCGCTCATCAAGGAGCGCTGCCCGGGTTCGCGCACGAGCGGCGGCATCTCGAACCTCAGCTTCTCGTTCCGCGGCAACGACCACGTCCGCGAGGCGATGCACGCCGCGTTCCTGTTCCACGCGATCCGCGCCGGGCTCGACATGGGGATCGTGAACGCGGGTCAGCTCGCGGTCTACGAGGACGTCGAGCCGGACCTGCTCGAACGCGTCGAGGACGTCCTCTTCGCCCGGCGGCCCGACGCGACCGATCGGCTGGTGGAGATCGCCGAGGCCGTCAGGGGCGAGGGTACGAAGCGGGAGCGCGATCTTGCATGGCGCGAGGCCCCGGTCGGAAAACGGCTCGAGCACGCGCTCGTCCACGGGATCGTCGACTTCATCGAGGTCGACACGGAGGAGGCTCGGCAGCAGGTGTCCCGTCCGCTGGACGTGATCGAGGGCCCGCTCATGGACGGGATGCGGATCGTGGGTGACCTCTTCGGCTCCGGCCGGATGTTCCTGCCCCAGGTCGTCAAGTCGGCACGCGCGATGAAGCGGGCGGTCGCCTACCTCGAGCCGTACATGGAGGACGAGAAGGCGGGCGGCAGCACGCAGGGAAAGGTGGTGCTCGCGACCGTCAAGGGAGACGTGCACGACATCGGCAAGAACATCGTCGGTGTGGTTCTCGGCTGCAACAACTACGACGTGATCGACCTCGGGGTCATGGTGCCGGCGGAGAAGATCCTCGACACCGCGATCGCGGAGAACGCCGACGTGATCGGGCTCTCGGGCCTGATCACGCCGTCGCTCGACCACATGGTCGACGTCGCGACCGAGATGGAGCGGCGCGGCTTCGCAGTGCCGCTGCTGATCGGCGGCGCGACGACATCGCGCCAGCACACCGCGGTTCGCATCGCCCCTGCGTACTCGCGGGAGACGGTGCACGTCCTCGACGCGAGCCGCGTGGTCGACGTCGTGTCGTCGCTTCTCGACCCTGCCAGGCGCGTCGCTCTCGACACGGAGAACCGCGAGCTGCAGGAGAGGCTGCGCGACCAGCACGCCGAGAAGCAGCGGCGGCCCCTTCTGCCGCTCGCTGCGGCGCGGGCGAATCGAATTCAGGTGCCATTCGACGATCTGAGCGCGCCTGCGTTCACCGGCACGCGCAGTGTCGAGCCGTCGCTTGCCGAGCTCGTGTCCGCTGATCGACTGGCAGTTCTTCTTCCACGCGTGGGATCTCAAGGGCAAGTTCCCGGCGATCCTCGAAAACCCGGCCGCGCGCGAGCTCTACGACGACGCGCTCGCGGCTCTCGACGCCCTGGTCGCCGACGGCTCGCTTACCGCGCGCGGCGTCTACGGATTCTGGCCGGCGGCTGCCGACGGCGACGACGTCGTCCTCGACGGGACGCGCTTCTGCTTCCTCCGCCAGCAGGCCGATCACGGCGACGGGCGGCCGAACCGCTGCCTCGCCGACTACGTCGCGCCGCAGGACGACCATGTGGGCGCGTTCGCCGTCGCGATCCACGGCGCAGACGAGGTCGCCGCGGGGCATGTCGCAGAGCACGACGACTACCGCGCGATCATCGTGAAAGCGCTCGCCGACCGGCTCGCCGAGGCGTTTGCCGAATGGATGCACGCGCGGGCGCGGCGGGAGTGGTACGCGCCTGAAGACGAGATTCGCCCCGACGACCTGCTCGCCGAGCGGTTCCGCGGGATCCGGCCGGCGTTCGGCTACCCGGCTTGTCCCGACCACAGCGAGAAGGGGAAGCTCTTCGACCTGCTCGGAGCGCGGGAGCTCGGCATCGAGCTCACCGAGAGCTTCGCGATGATGCCCGCCGCGGCTGTGAGCGGCATCTACCTTGCTCACCCGGACGCGCACTACTTTGCGGTCGGCCGCATCGGTCCCGACCAGCTCGAGGACTATGCCGCCCGCAAGGGCGAGCCCGTCCCCGAAGTCGAGCGCTGGTTGCGGCCAAACCTTTTCTAGCTCGCACGGCCGCAGCCACCCGGTCGGGTATCCTTGACGTGCTGGCGCCTTCGGGCGCCGCTTCGTTCGTATGAGGACGACACTCAAGAGAGGCGTCGGGCGCGGCGCCGAGGCTAACGGGAACGGACATTCTGTCTTCCCGCCCGGCCCGGTGAGCAGAGTCGTCCGCTACCGCCAGCCGCCGCCACCCGGGACGGAGCGGCCTCAGGCTGCTCCGGCAGATTCTCGTGGGCACGGTGCTCGTCGTGCTCGCGCTCGCGCTCGGAGCCGCCGGCGGTGCATATCTCTGGTTCCACCAGTCGGTGGACGCGGTCAAGGCCCACTCGACGGCTGTGAAGATCGCCCAGAAGCAGCTGGACATCCCGCTTCCGGGCCAGCCCGCGGTCGCTCTCGTCCTGGGTTACGACGCGCGGGCCGGGGAGACAGCGAGCGGCTCCCGCTCCGACACGATCATGCTCGTCCGCGCCGACCCGCACACGAAGACGATTTCGCTGTTCTCGTTCCCGCGGGACCTCACCGTCCCGATCTACTGCAAACACCGCGACTACGGCCCCGGCAGGATCAACTCCGCGTATGCGATCTGCGGCCCGGCGGGCACGCTGGAGACGGTCAAGAAGCTGACCGGCATCCCGATCAACTACCTGATCACGGTCAACTTCCACGGTTTCAAGCAGATCGTCGACCAGTTCGGCGGCGTCTGGATGGACATCGACCGGCGCTACTACAACCACAACACGGGCGCCGGGTACAACGACTACGCGAACATCAACCTCCAGCCGGGCTACCAGCTCCTGAGCGGTGGCGCGGCGCTCGATTTCGTCCGCTTCAGACACACCGACTCGGACTTCTACCGGCTCGCGCGCCAGCAGGAGTTCGTGCGCGCGTTCAAGCAGGAGATCGCGCAGCACTTCAACCCCCTCGATCTTCCGAAGATCGTCTCGACGGTCACCAAGAACATCGAGGTGGGGGGCAACTACTCGGGCGGCACGGTGCTCCAGTACGCGCTTCTCGCGGCCACGCTTCCGAACGGGCATTTCCTCCAGACGCGAATCGACCGCAGCCAGATCACCGGGTACAGCGAGTTGACGACGTCGACCCAGTCGATCCAGGATGCCGTGCACGAATTCGTGAACCCGGACGTGAGCGTCGCCAAGGTCGCGAATGCGACGGCGCTCGGGACCAAGATCAAGACGAAGACGCCGCCGCCGAGCAAGACGACGGTGACCGTCCTGAACGGAAACGGGATCGCCGGGGCCGCCGCGAACGCCTCGTACCTGCTCGGGCAGCGCGGATACGTGATGGCGATGCCGCCGGGTGGGGTCGAGCCGAACGCGCCTGCGCAGAACTACTTCCACACCGTGATCTACTTCAATCCGTCGGTTTCCGGTGTCGAAGGAAGCAGCGGGTGCGCTCGTGAAACTCGTCGCGCCGGCCGATGTGCGGCGGTTGCCCGTGCGCGCCCGGCTCGCCTCGTTCAACCCGGGATCGATGCTGCTCGTCGTTCTCGGTCAGACCTTCCACAACGACCTGACCTCGCCGCCGCCACCGCCTGCGCCCGTTCGCCAGGTGGCATCCGTGCGCGCCGACAGTGCGGCGGCGGCGGAGCTGCTCCAGCCTCTCGCAAAACGCGTGCCGTTCCCGCTCCAGACCCCGACCGTTCTCGAGCGGAACTCGTACCCCGACGTCCACAGCGGTGACACTGCCGCGCGGCTGTACTGGATCAGCAAGGGTCACAAAGCGGTTCGGCTCGTCTTCCGAACCGGCGGCAACGAGTACTGGGGGATCCAGGAGACGAACTGGGACTCGGCCCCGGTGCTCGCCGACAAGAGCTTCCGGCACGCGCTCGGCGGCCGCTCTTTCGATCTCTACTACGCTGGCCCGCACCTCCACATGGCCGTACTGCACTCCCACGGAGCGAGCTACTGGGTTGTGAACACACTGCTCGACTCGCTGTCGAACGAGACGATGATCGCGATCGCGAAGGGCCTCAAGCCGCTCTCAGCGGCCAAGTAGAGTCCCGGCAGATGGCAAGGATCGGGATCTTCGGCGCAGGCTGGGTCGGCCTCGTGACGGGGGCCTGTTTCGCGGACCTCGGGCACGACGTCGTCGTCCGGGACATCGTCCCCGGCAAGATCGACGCACTCCGGCGCGGCGAGGTGCCGTTCCACGAGGCGGACGTGCCTGAGCTGCTCCAGCGCAACCGGGACCGGATCGCCTTCACGCTCGATCCCGATGACGTCGCCGGCTGCGAGCTCCTCTTCGTGTGTGTCGACACACCGCCGACGCACGCGGGCGACGCCGACCTCTCGCGCGTCTGGGCGGTGATCGAGGAGCTGCCCGCGCTCGAGGGACGGCCGGTGGTCGTGATGAAGTCGACGGTTCCCGTCGGGACCGGAACGAAGGTGCGCGAAGGTCTTGACGCCCGCGGCCTCGCCCATGTCGGCTATGTCTCGAATCCCGAGTTCCTCTCAGAAGGTCATGCCGTCCACGAGTTCATGCACCCGGACAGGGTTGTCGTCGGGGCCTTCGAGGCCAGCTGACGGCGACGCAGTCGCCGCACTCTACGAGGGGCTCGGCGCCCCGATCGTCCGCTGCGACGTCAACTCGGCCGAGATGATCAAGCTGGCGGCCAATGCGTTCCTGATGACACGCATCTCGTTCATCAACGAGATCGCGAACGTGTGCGAGGCCACGGGCGCCGACGTCGTGAAGGTCGCCGAGGGTGTCGGGCTCGACCACCGGCTCGGCCCGCACTTCCTCCGGGCGGGAATTGGCTACGGCGGCTCCTGTTTCCCGAAGGATTCGCTCGCGCTGAAGCAGCTCGCGTCGAACTCCGGGTACCACTTCCAGCTGCTCTCGGCGGTGATCGAGGTGAACGAGCTGCAGAAGCGGCGCGTGATCGGCAAGCTGAAGGGCGCATCTCGGCACCCTTTCCGGGAAGAAGGTCGCTCTGCTCGGCCTGGCGTTCAAGCCGAACACCGACGACATGCGCGAGGCGCCCTCGATCGTCCTCGCGAGCCGCCTCCTCGCCGAGGGAGCAGAGGTGCGCGGCTGGGATCCTGTCGCCGATGGCCAGGCCCTGCCGCAGGGGGTCGACCTCACCCGCTCGGTGCTCGACGCCGTTCGTGGCGCGGACGCGGCAGTGATCGTCACCGAGTGGCCGGAGTTGCGCGACCTTGCGCGCGACGAAGTCCGGATCGCGATGGCGAACCCGCTGATCGTCGACGGCCGCAACCTGCTCGACCCGGCGTCGGCTCGGGCCGCAGGATTCACCTACGAGGGAATCGGCCGTCCAGGGTCGCCGGCAGACGTCCTTCCCGAGATGCCCGAGCGGGAGCTCGAGCTCACGTAGGGGCGCCGGTGGAAGCCATCATCCTCGCCGGCGGCAAGGCCGAGCGCCTCGGCGACGCGGCCGGCGGCCGCCCGAAGTCGCTCGTCGACCTTGCGGGGCGGCCTCTTGCCGCCTACCAGGTCGAGAGGCTCGTGCGGGCGGGCGTGACCCGCGTGATCGTCTCGTGCGCCCTCGACCAGGGGAATCTCTTCGAGAGCGAACTGGCCGGGCTCGGTGCCGAGATCGTCGCTGCCGAAGAGCCCGAGCGTCTCGGCCGGGGAGGCGGGATCAAGTTTGCGGCGCGTCAGCGGCTCGAAACGGGGGACGTCTACGCCCTGAACGGCGACGAGCTGCTCGACGTCGACTTCTCGGCGCTCTTCGAGCGGCACCGCGAGGCCGGAGGTGCCGCCACGGTGACGGTCGCGCGGCCCAAGTCACCCTTCGGGGTCGTCGAGCTCGGCGAGGAGGATCTCGTCGAGGGGTTCAGCGAGGGCGGCCGGATCCCGTACTGGGTGAATTGCGGCGTGTATGTCCTCTCCGCTGAGGCGATCGAGCGCTTCCCGGACATCGGCGACCACGAGACGACGGTGTTTCCGGAGCTCGTGGCGGAGCGCCGCCTGCATGCGTACCGCCACGAGGGCCTCTGGCTGACCGTGAACACTCCGAAAGAGCTCCGCACCGCGTCCGAGTACCTCGCCGCGAACCCTGAGTGGCTCGCATAGGATCGTCGTCATGAGCGATCCGCTTACTCCATGGGCCTTCGAGCCTCGCCGCGTCGAGAAGCCGTGGGGGTACGAGCTGATCTGGGCGATCGCCGAGGCGTACGTCGGCAAGGTGCTCTTCGTCGCCGCCGGCCAGTCGCTCTCGCTCCAGTACCACGTGCAGAAGGACGAGTCATGGTTCGTCCAGTCCGGTCGCGCGAAGCTCGAGCTCGGCGCCGAGGGTGACGACCAGCTCGTCGAGTCGGAGATCGGGCCCGGTGACGCCTTCCGCTACCGCCCGGGGACGGTGCATCGCGTGACCGCGATCGAAGACACGACGATCCTCGAGGTCTCGACGCCACATCTCGAGGACGTGGTGCGGCTCGAAGACGCGTACGGCCGCGCCCAGCAACCTTAACACGCTCATGGTAAGGTTAGGGAATGGACGGCTTGACGGTTGGAGTTGCGGCGAGCCGCAGCGGCTGGTCCGCGCGGATGCTCCGCTACCTCGAGCAGCAGGGGCTCGTGGTTCCGCGTCGCACGCAGGGCGGCTACCGCGCCTACGGGCTCGGTGAGCTGAACCAGCTTCGCGCGCTCCGGGAGCTCCGTCGCCGCTTCGGCGTCGAGCTCGCGGAGGTTGCGTTCGCGGCGCGCCTTCGGCGCGAGCCGGACCTTCGGCGCGCGGTGGACGGCTGGCTCGCAGCCGCCGACGACCTTGGTTCCTGGATCGATTGGGAACAGCGCAAGCACGAGCGGCTCCTGGCCGCGTAACTACACTGGCCGACGACGAGAGGGAGCTATGGCGACGACGAGACGACACGACATCAAGGACATTGCGCTTGCGCCGGAGGGGCTGCGGCGGATCATGTGGGCCGACCGGCAGATGCCGGTGCTGGCGGCGATCCGCGAGCGCTTCGAGGCCGAGCAGCCGCTGGCCGGCTACCGCATTGCCGCCTGCCTCCACGTGACCAGCGAGACGGCGAACTTGATGCGCACGCTCAAGGCCGGCGGTGCCGACGTCGTGCTGTGCGCCTCGAATCCGCTCTCGACCCAGGATGACGTCGCCGCCTCGCTCGTCGAGGACTTCGACGTCTCGGTCTTCGCGATCAAAGGCGAGGACAACGACACCTACTACCGGCACATCGAGGCTGCGGTCGACCACAAGCCGCAACTGACGATGGACGACGGCGCCGACGTCATCGGCGTCCTCCACAGCGCCCGCCGCGAGCAGCTCGGCGACATCATCGCCGGGATGGAGGAGACGACCACCGGGGTGATCCGGCTGAAGGCGATGGAGGCCGACGGTGCGCTGGCGTTCCCCGTGATCGCGGTGAACGACGCGCGGACGAAGCACCTCTTCGACAATCGCTACGGAACCGGGCAGTCGACGATCGACGGAATCATCCGAGCAACGAACGTCCTGCTGGCCGGCAAGAGATTCGTGGTCGCCGGGTACGGCTGGACCGGGCGCGGCGTTGCAATGCGTGCACGCGGCATGGGCGCCCATGTGATCGTCACCGAGGTCGACCCGATGCGCGGCCTCGAGGCGCTGATGGACGGCTACGAGGTCATGCCGATGAGCGAGGCAGCCGCGATCGGCGACGTCTTCTGCACGGCGACGGGCGACAAGCACGTGATCTCGCGCGAGCACCTCGAGTCGTTGAAGGAGGGCGCCATTCTCTGCAACACAGGCCACTTCAACGTCGAGATCGACATCCCCGCGCTTCGGGCACTTGCGGTCGAGACGCGCGAAGCACGGCAATTCGTCGAGGAGTTCGTCTACCCCGACGGCCGGCGGGTGTTCCTGCTCGCCGAAGGCCGCCTCGTGAACATCTCGGCGGCCGAGGGCCACCCGGCCATCGTGATGGACATGTCGTTCGCGAACCAGGCACTCGCGACCGAGTACGCGATCCAGCACGCCGCCTCGCTCGAGCGCAAGGTGTACCCCGTCCCGCGCGAGATCGACGAGGAGATCGCCCGCCTGAAGCTCCTGACGATGGGTGTCACGATCGACCAGCTGACCGCGGAGCAGGCAAAATATCTGGCGTCATGGGACGAAGGCACGTAGCGTCGCTCGCAGCGCTCGCCGCCGTCTTGGCGGTCTGCGCTCCGGCGGCGGCGGCGGGTCTGACCTGGCACGAGATCTCCCACGGGCCCGGGGGCGGCATCCAGCTCATCTCGCCGGTGGTCTTCCTCGCCTCGAGCGGAGCCGAGGCGAAGACCTTCGCGATCAGTCTTCCCCCAAATGCGAACAACGCAGTCGGCTCAGGTCAACTACAAGAAGAATCTCGTCGTCGCGGTCTTCGCGGGCAACGGCTGCAGGCAGCACCGGTTCAGCCGTCACGTCGCTCGCCCAGCACGGAACGGAGCTGCTCGTCAAGCTGGCGACGAAGCCGATGCCAAAAGGCACCGACTGCCTTGTGCTCTCCCCGACCTACCGGCTGCTCGTGGTGCCGCGGTCACAGCTCGTTCGCCCATATCCGACGAGCGCCGACTACCTCGTTGCTTCAGCCTGAGCGGATCCTGCGACTCGAAGACGATCGCGTCGTGTTCCTCGACCAGCGGAAGCTCCCGCTCGAGGAGGTCGAAGTCGAGTGCAAGACGTCCGGCGAGGTCGCCGAGGCGATCGCGACCATGGTCGTGCGCGGAGCGCCCGCGATCGGGATCGCCGGCGCGTACGGCTACGCGCTCGCGGCCGCCCGCGGAGAGGATCTCGAGGAGGCGAACCGCGTGCTTCGGTCGTCGCGGCCGACGGCTGTAAACCTGGCCTGGGCGCTCGACGAGATGATCGCCGACCCCTCCCGTGAGCACGCCCAGGCGATTCACCGCGCCGAGGTCGACCGGTGCCGGCGCATGTCCAAGCACGCCGCCTCGCTCCTCGGTCCAGGCACTCGTGCGTTGACGCACTGCAACGCGGGCGGTCTTGCGACCGGTGGCTACGGGAGCGCCGTGGGTGCGCTGATCTCAGCCTGGGAGGCGGGAGTGCTCGAGCGCGTCTGGGTCGACGAAACCCGGCCGCTCCTCCAAGGCGCGCGTCTGACCGCGTGGGAGCTCGAAACCGCGGGCATCCCGCACGCGGTGATCGCCGACTCGGCCGCCGCGTCCTTCATGGCCGCGGGTGAGGTCGACGCGGTGCTGACAGGGGCCGACCGGATCGCGGCAAACGGCGATACGGCCAACAAGATCGGCACGTACGGGCTCGCCGTGCTTGCCCGCTTCCACGCGATCCCGTTCTACGTCGTCGCGCCGAGCTCGACCGTCGACCACGCCACGGCGACTGGCGCGGGGATCCCGATCGAGGAACGCGATCCGGCCGAGGTGACGGAGCGGTTTCCGGCACGAAATCCCGCGTTCGACGTCACGCCGGCCGAGCTCGTGACGGCAATCGTCACCGAGCACGGTGTTCATTCGGCGCCGTATGTCGACTCTCTCGCCGCCGCGGTCGTCGCGTCATGAAGGCGATCCTGCTCGCTGCGGGGTACGGCACGCGCCTTCGCCCGCTGACCGACCGCCTGCCGAAGGAGCTGCTCCAGGTCGGTGGGCGGCCGATCATCGACTGGATTCTCGAGAGCGTGTCCGCGGTCCCCGAGATCGACGAGGTCCACGTCGTGACGAACGCGACGAAGATGGCCGCGTTCGAGGAGTGGGCATCTGGCCGCGACGTCACGCTGCACAACGACTCGACGACATCGAACGAGGACCGTCTCGGCGCGACGGGCGACATCCGCTTCGTCCTGGACCAGGCCGGCCTCGCCGGAGACGACCTGCTCGTCGTGGCCGGGGACAACCTCTTCGAGTTCTCCCTCGTGGACTACGTCGCGTTCTGGCGCGGGAAAGCGGGGGGGAGCGCGATCGCCGTGCACGAGCTCGCCGATCCCGGCGCTCGCGTCTCTCTACGGCGTCGTCGAGCTCGGAGACGACGACCGGATAGTCGGTCTCGAGGAGAAGCCGGAAGCTCCCCGCAGCAACCTCGTGTCGACCGCGACCTACCTCTTCGCCCGTGAGCACGTCCCGCTGCTCGAGCGCTACCTCGACGACGGGAACCCGCCAGACCCGCCAGGCCGTTTCATCGCCTGGCTCTACGAGCGGGAGCCGGTCTACGGGTTCCGGTTCGCCGAGGAGTGGCTCGATATCGGCGATCACGGCCAGCTGCTCGAGGCCGACAACCGGTACCGGGTGCGGGCGGGATTGCCTCCGCGCTCGGAGTACGCGCCGGACGCTGTGGAGGAAAAGACGCAAACCTGACACAGACACGGCACGGGTTCGTCCGTACCGTGGCTGGGGTGGCTTCTCGATCTCGTTCTTCCTCGGCGCTGCGCGTGCTGCGGACGTGCCGGCTCATCCGTCTGCGAGCGCTGCTGCGAGTCGCTCGTACGCATCGTCCCGCCGCTCTGCAACCGCTGCGGTGCGCCGGCGGCGTGGCCCGTGAACCGTTGCCGCGAGTGCGCCGGCCGCCGCCTCGCCTTCACGTCGGCTCGCGCAGCGGTCGAGTACGACGGCACGGCCAGGCCGCTGATGCGGGCGTGGAAGGAGCGCGGTCTCCGCCCGTTCGCATCCCGGGCAGCGGGGTTTGTCGCGGACACGATGGCTCGGCCTGCTGCCGGAGCCATCACCTATGTCCCGCCCGACGGCGACCGGAGCCTGCGGCGCGGTCATCACCCGGCGGAGCGTCTCGCGCGCGAGCTTGGCGAGCTTTGGGGGATCGGCTGCCATCCATTGCTCGGCCGGGCGCGTCCGGTTGCTCGGCAGACGGGCCTCTCGCGCGCCGAACGGCGGCGGAACGTGCGCGGGGCGTTTTCCGCGACAGCGACGCCTCCGAGGGCGGTTGTGCTCGTCGACGACGTCTACACGACGGGCGCCACCGTCAACGCGGCGGCGGCTGCGCTTCGGGCCGCCGGAGCCAAGGACGTGTACGTCGTGACCTTCGCTCGGGCGGTTCGCTAGGCTCGGGAGAGACCAGATCACCACCGAGGAGGACGCCATGCGGCTTCGCGTGAAGGGAAAGAACATCGAAGTCAGTGCGCCGCTCCGCGAGTATGTCGAGGCGAAACTCGGGAAGCTCGACAAGCTCCTGGTCGGAGATCCGGAGGTCGAGGTCGAGCTCTCCGAGGAGAAGAACCCCTCCATCCACGAGCAGCATGTGGCAGAGGCGACCGTGTTCCTCAAGGGGTCGACGCTCAGGGCAACCGAGTCCGCGATCGAGATGCGGATCGCCATCGACCGGCTCCACGAGAATCTCGAGCGACAGGCCCGGCGCTACCGCGAGAAGCGGCGCGAAGAGCCGCGCCGGCGGAGCGAGCACCACAACACGGAGTAGTGGGACTCTTTCGTCGCGGCGAGCCGCTCCACGTCCGCCTCGCGCGCGAGGGCGGGCTCTTGCGCGACGACGCTCCGCCGCCTCGCGCGCCGTGGGACACCGCAGGGATCCACGGCATCCATCGGCCACGCGAGTGGGACACCGTCCTGACGGTGGAGGCTTCCGGAGTCGACGGCGACCACGCGCGGTTCGTCGTGCTCTCGCCCGACGACCTCCTCGTCGAAGAGGGACCCGACGACCTCGAGCCGCTCGTCACCGCGATCGAGGGCCGGCTTTCCCCTCCGTACCGGGCTGAGGCGGTGCGGCGCGTCGGTGGCCTCTGGGCCGTCGCTGCGCGGGCGATCGCGGTCGTCGAGCTTCCGGGGGTGGACGGAGACGAGATCGAGCTGTCTGTCCACGACGGTGAGCGGGTGCTCGTCGTGGACGGCCGCCCGGCGTTCGGCACGATCCCGGCCCTCGAGCGCGCCGAGCATGCGGTGCGGGCGCGGCGGCTCGAAGGTGAGACGTGGGAGGTCGCGGCCGACCCTCTGTAGGCCTTCGCCGGAGGCGGGGAGTCCCGCCCGGTTCGAGCGGTACCCTGTGCGCGATGCCTCAGCTTGGCGCTTTCGAGAAGGCACTTCGCGTCGGCGAGGGCCGCCGCATGAAACGGCTGCAAGAGCAGGCCGCCTACATCGCCACGCTCGAGCCCGAGTTTCGAGGCGCTGTCGGACGACGAGCTGCGGGCGAAGAGCGCCGAGTTCCGCCAGCGGCTCGACAACGGCGAGGAGCTGGAGAACGTGCTCTTCGAGGCCTACGCGGCCGTTCGCGAAGCCCGGGTACGCGAATCGGCCCAGCGCATGTTCGACGTGCAGATGATGGGCGGGATCGTCCTCCACGAGGGCGACATCGCCGAGATGAAGACCGGTGAGGGCAAGACGTTCGTCGCGAGCCTCGCGCTCTATCTGAACGCACTGCCGACGGTGACGACCCGCGACGGTCGAACCCTCGGCCAGGGAGTCCACCTGATCACCGTGAACGACTACCTCGCCCGGCGCGACGCCGAGTGGAACCGCGGCGTCTACGACCGCCTCGGCATCACCGTCGGCTTCCTCGAAGCGATGATGCCGCCAGAGGCGCGAGTACTCGCCTACCAGGCGGACATCACGTACGGCACGAACTCCGAGTTCGGCTTCGACTATCTGCGCGACAACATGTCGATCTCCCTCGACGGCGTGGTTCAGCGCAGTCACGCCTTCGGGATCGTCGACGAGGTCGACTCGATCTTGATCGACGAGGCGCGCACCCCGCTGATCATCTCCGGCGAGCCGACCACGGCCGCGAAGACCTATTACGACTTCGCCCGCCTCGTCAAGGGGTTCGAGGGTGCTCAGTCCAAGAACACGAAGGCCGAGGACGAGATCCTCTCGCGCGAGCACGACTTTCTGTTCGACGAGAAACACAAGACGGTCTCACCGGGCGAGAGCGGGATCGAAAAGGCGGAGCGCGCGCTCAAGGTCGACAATCTCTACGACCCGCGCAACGTTCAGCTCGTCAACCACCTGATCCAGGCGCTGAAGGCAGAGGCGCTGTACAAGCGCGACGACGACTACGTCGTCCAGGACGGCGAGGTGAAGATCGTCGACGAGTTCACCGGCCGGATCATGGAAGGCCGCCGCTGGTCGGAGGGCCTCCATCAGGCGATCGAGGCGAAGGAAGGGGTGCAGATCCAGGAGGAGCACCAGACGCTCGCCACGATCACGATCCAGAACTACTTCCGCCTCTACGAGAAGCTCGCGGGCATGACCGGGACGGCGAAGACGGAGGAAAAGGAATTCGTCGAGATCTACGACCTCGGCGTCGTTCCGATCCCGACGAACGTCCCCGTCCAGCGCCAGGACAAGAACGACCTGATCTTCAAGACCGTCGAAGCGAAGTTCGCTGCGGCCGTCGGTGACATCAAGGAGCGCCACACGAAGGGCCAGCCGGTGCTCGTCGGCACGATCGCCGTCGAGACGTCCGAGTACC
The DNA here is from genome assembly GCA_963815945.1 of uncultured Actinomycetes bacterium. Taxonomy (GTDB): domain Bacteria; phylum Actinomycetota; class Thermoleophilia; order Gaiellales; family Gaiellaceae; genus PALSA-600. Next base: position 792,247 of record CAWFIN010000007.1, on the reverse strand, counting down.
TCAGCGAGTTGCTGAAGCGCCAGGGCGTGCCGCACAACGTCCTCAACGCGAAGGAGCACGCGCGCGAGGCCGAGATCATCAAAGACGCCGGCAACGTCGGTGCCGTCACGATCGCGACGAACATGGCCGGCCGGGGCGTCGACATCAAGATCGACGACACCGTGCGCGAGCTCGGCGGCCTGTACGTGCTCGGCACAGAGCGTCACGAAGCCCGCCGGATCGACAACCAGCTTCGCGGCCGGTCGGGCCGCCAGGGCGACCCGGGCGAGACCCGCTTCTACCTGTCCGGCCAGGACGACCTCGTGCGCCTGTTCGCGGGCGACCGGATCTTCAACATCATGGACCGCTTCAAGCTCCCGGACGACCAGCCGATGGAGGCGAAGATCCTCTCGAATCAGATCGAGAACGCCCAGAAGAAGGTCGAGGAGCAGAACTTCGTCGCACGTAAGAACGTCCTCAAGTACGACGACGTGATGAACGTCCAGCGCCAGGTGATCTACGAACAGCGCCGGAAGGTGCTCGAGGGGCAGAACCTGTCCGACGAGATCAAAGAGGAATGGCTACCCGAGGTGATCTCGAACGTCGTCGGCGCGTACACCGAAGACGATGCGCAGAACGAATGGGATCTCGACGGCCTCGTCGCCGCGATGGAACAGCTCTACGGCACCGGGGTCGCCGCCGAGGAGCTTCGGGGGCTCGGTCGCGAGGACATCGTCGCCGAGTTCGTGGACGACGCTCTCGACGTCTACGGCGGAGCGCGAGACGGAGATCGAGGGCATCCACGAGGGGCTGATGCGCGACCTCGAGCGGTTCATCGTGCTCCAGACCGTCGACACCCGCTGGCGCGAGCACCTCGAGAGCATGGACTACATGCGCGAGGGGATCCATCTCCGCGGCATGGCTCAGAAGGACCCGCTCGTCGAGTATCGGAACGAGGGTCACCTCATGTTCCTGGAGCTGAACCGCGTGATCCGCGAGGAGGTCGTCGCACTGCTGTACCACGCGCAGGTCGAGGCGACCGAGGACGGCGGTCCCGGTGGCGCCGGCGGCCCACTCCCGGCTCCCGGCCCGAACGGGGGCGGCAACCGGGGCCTGTCGTACGAGCACGAGTCGCTGGCCGGGGCGGACGCGATCGCGGCTGCGGGTGGCGTCTCGACGGCTGCCGTTGCTGGTGGCGGCTCGGTGTCGACGCGCCCTGTCGTCAACTCGGAGCGCGACAACATCGGCCGCAACGACCCGTGCTGGTGCGGCTCGGGTAAGAAGTTCAAGCGCTGCCACGGCGCCTGACGCTTCTCGCCGGCGCTTGCTTCGGGCGGCGGAGCCGCCGTTCGCAGGCGCCTGGCGCCGCTTGCGTCGGTGCGTCGGCGGTCCGCGGCGTACCGCAAACGGGCGGCTAGACTCCTCGAGCTGACTCACCGCCTGTTCCCGCAGGCCGAGTCGGAGTTGTGACCGACGACCCGCGCTCGCTACGCGGGTCGTCGTCTTTTTGTGCCCGGTTAGACTTCAGTGGATGGCCGAGACCGACGGCACGCTGCGCGAGCAGCTCGAGGAGATCAGGGCCCAGCTCGGCTGGGTCCGTGATTACCTTTGACCCCGACCGGCTAGAGCACCGTCAAGCCGAGCTCGAGCAGGCCATGAGCGAGCCGGGCTTCTGGGACGACCAGGAGCGCGCGCAGTCGATCTCGACCGAGCATTCGCGGGTCTCGAAGCGCGTCGAGATGTTCAAGCGGCTGACCGCCGAGTTCGAAGACGCGGCCGGGCTCCTCGAGCTCGAGCCGGACCTCGAGCCCGAGATCGAGCGCTCGATCGTGCCGCTGCGCCGCGAGCTCGAGCGGCTCGAGGAGGCAGCCCTCTTCGACGGCGAATACGACCCCGGCGATGCGGTCGTCACCCTCCAGTCCGGCACGGGGGGCACCGACGCACAGGACTGGACTGAGATGATGCTTCGGATGTACGAGCGCTGGGTCGCGGAGCGCGGGTTCGGGACGGAGCTGATCGAGGCCAGTCCCGGAGAAGAAGCGGGCCTGAAGAGCGCCACGTTCACCGTGAGCGGTGAGAACGCCTACGGAATTCTCAAGGCCGAACGGGGCAAGCACCGCCTCGTCCGTCAGAGCCCGTTCGACAGCGCCCACCGGCGCCACACGGCGTTCGCATCGGTCATCGTCGCGCCGCTTCTGCCCGATGACGCCGAGGTCGAGATCAACGAAGACGACCTGAAGATCGACACGTACCGTGCGCAGGGAGCCGGTGGCCAACACGTCAACAAGACGGATAGCGCCGTTCGGATCACGCATCTCCCGAGTGGCATCGTCGTCCAGTGCCAGAACCAGCGCTCGCAGTCGGCGAACAAGCAGACCGCGATGCGGGTGCTGAAGGCGCGACTTGTCGAGCGGGCGGAGCAGGAGCGGGAGGCCACGCTGGCGAAGGAAAGAGGCGGTGCCGCCGACACCGGGTTCGGCGGCGAGTCGATCAGGAGCTATGTCCTCCATCCGTACCAGCTCGTCAAGGACAACCGCACCGGGCACGAGATCGGCAACGCGCAGAGCGTTCTCGACGGAAACCTCGACCCGTTCATCCACTCGTACCTGCTCGCCAAGGCTGCCGGGAAGGGTCGTGTAGCTCGTGGGTTACACTTCCCGTACCACTCCGCACCAGGCGCTCCGGGTAGGAGACGCCAACACCGAAGCCGTGCCGGAACCCGAGACCAACAGCCCCATAGCGACCGCGCTTGCAGATCCGCCCGCGCAGGCGGAGCGCACGACGAGCGCCGGGTCGATGATCGTCTTCGAGGGCGTCACGAAGATCTACGAGCCCGATGTCGTCGCGCTCCGGGATGCCACGTTCCACATCGATAAAGGCGAGTTCGTCTTCATCGTCGGGGCGTCTGGCTCAGGCAAGTCGACGCTCGTGCGCCTGCTGCTCAAGGAGATCGACGCGTCATCCGGGAAGATCGTCGTCGGCGGACGCGATCTCGCACGGCTCAAGCGCTCGAAGGTCCCGATGCTGCGTCGCAACATCGGCTGCGTGTTCCAGGACTTCAAACTGCTTCCGAACCGAACAGCCGCCGAGAACGTCGCGTACGCGTTGAAGGTGCAGGGCGAGCACCGCGGTGAAATCCGCCGCAAGGTGCCCGAGGTGCTCTCGATGGTCGGGCTCTCTCACAAGATGAACTCGCTTCCGAGCGAGCTCTCGGGCGGCGAACAGCAGCGTGTCTCGATTGCGCGCGCGTTCGTCAACCATCCGCCGCTGCTCGTCTGCGACGAGCCGACCGGGAACCTCGACCCCGACACGTCGGTCGGGATCATGCAGCTCCTCTACCGGATCAACCGCAGTGGGACGACGGTCCTGATGGTCACTCACGACCGCGAGATGGTCGACAAGATGCGCAAGCGCGTGATCCAGCTCGAAGATGGGCGGGTCGCCCGTGACGAGCGGCGCGGAGGGTACGCGGGCGAATGAGGCTGCGGTTGCTCGTCTCGGAGGCGTGGCGCAGCCTCGGCGCGAACCTCTCGACCACCGTCGCTGCGGCGCTGACCGTTCTCGTCGGAATGTTCCTGCTCGGGCTGTTCATCGCGCTCGGGACGTGGACGGTGTCGTGGTCGAATCACGTCAAGCGCGAGCTGATCGTGAAGGTCGACTTCAAGACGAAGCCGCCGGCGACGAGGGCGCAGGAAAACGCCGTCGTCCGGACTCTTCAGGCGAATCCGCAGGTGAAGACCTGGAAGTACGTGTCGAAGGAGCAGGCGCTCGTGCAGATGAAGAGGCGCTATCCGAAGCTCACTCGCAGTCTTCCGTACAACCCGCTGCCCGACTCGCTCGAGGTTACGCCCACGAAGGGCGAATACATCCAGTCGGTCTACGCAAGTCTCCACCCCTTGCCATCCGGGCGTGCAGAACGTCACCGACGGCAAGCAGGTGTCGAAGCGGATCCTCCAGGTCGCACACGTGATCGAGGCCGTGTTCACGGTTGCGACGGGCGTTCTGCTGATCGCCTCGACGCTTCTGATCGCGAACACGATTCGCCTGTCGATCTTCTCGCGGCGGCGTGAGATCGAGGTGATGAAGCTCGTCGGTGCGACGAACTGGTTCATCCGCGGCCCCTTCATGATCGAAGGGCTCCTCTGCGGGCTCGGCGGCTCGCTCCTCGCGGTCTTCTTCCTGCTCCTCGGCAAGGAAATCGCGCTGCCGGCGATCCTGCATCACGCCCTCTCGACCGATCCGGACGTCCATGCGCTCGCATTTCCGATGACAGCCCTGATCCTGGTGTGCATGGGCCTCGGCCTGGGCGCGATCGGCTCAGGGCTCACCCTCCGGCGCTTCCTGCACGTCTGAGCCTTCCGGTGTCCGACCTCCTCGTCGTGGAGGTCTCCCGCCGAGGCAAGCTGGTCTACGGCGAGCCGTATTTCGTCGCCGGTGTGCCGGTGATCATCGAAACGAAGGGTCGCCACGACTTCGTCGGCCCCGGAGATCTCGCCGTCATCCGGACGGGCCGCGGTCGCGCGCAGGTCGAGCGGGGCCTTGGATCGGCGTCGCGGATCGAGAACGTGCTCGAGGCTCTGCTCGTCGAGAAGGGTGCACGGGTGGACTTCGAGCCGTACGAGGCGCCGGCACCGAGCCTCGAGGGTCGCATCGACCTCCGTGATCTGACGACCTTCACGATCGACCCCGACACCGCGAAGGATTTCGACGACGCGCTCTCCTTCCGCCGCGAGCCCGACGGGATCCGGGCGTGGGTTCACATCGCGGACGTCTCGTGGTTCGTTCCGGCCGGAAGCCCGCTGGACGACGGGGCCGCGCTGCGGGCGTTCTCGACGTACGTGCCGGGTCTCGTTGCGCCGATGCTGCCGTCCGACCTCGCCGACGACCTGTGCTCGCTGCGGCCACACCAGGACCGGTTGACGGTCACCGTCGAGATCCCGCCCCGCGGCGAGCCGACCTTCTACCGCTCGGTCATCCGCTCGGACGCACGCCTGACCTACGGCCAAGCCGAACGGCGCGAAGCGCCACCGGAGATCCTCGAGCAACTGGTGCTGGCCGACGAGGTCTCGTCGCGGCTTCGGCGCAGGCGCTTCGAACGCGGTGCGCTGCAGATCTCGACGCCGGAGGTGATGTTCCGGTTCGAGGACGGGCGTGTCTCCGAGGCGTGGCTCGAGGGCGAGGCGCACGCGCACGCGCTCGTCGAGGAGCTGATGATCCTCGCGAACGAGCATGTGGCTGCGTTCCTCGCCGGACGGAACCGCGATGCGCTCTATCGCGTCCACGAGGAGCCCGACCCGCAGTCGGTGGCAGGGCTGCTCTCGAAGCTCACCGACCTTGGAGTGCCGACGCCGCCGGTGCCGGACGCGATCACGGCGCACTCGGCAGCCGAGCTCGCGGGCGAGATCTCAGCGCGCGTCGCCGAGTACACGGCGACGTCGGGCCGGGGGAGAGAGGCGTTCCCGGCGCTCGTCTTGCGTGCACTCAAGCAGGCGCGTTACGACCCGCGGAACCTCGGGCACTCGGGGCTCGCGAGCCCCGCCTACTGTCACTTCACTTCACCGATCCGCCGCTACCCCGACCTGGTCGTGCACCGCGCGCTGCTTCGCGAGTTGGGGCTCGGGGACGACCCGCTTCCCGGTGACCTGCCGGAGCTCGCGGAGCACACTTCGGCACGCGAGCGGGAGGCTGCCGAGATCGAATACCTCGCCGACGACATCTGCCTCGCGTGGATGCTCGAGGACGCGCTGCATGTCCGCGGGTGGGACGAGCGGTGGGAGGGCGAGATCATCGGAATGATCGGGTCGGGGTTGTTTGCGCGCTTCGGTGACGTGTACGAGGGTTTCCTGCCGGCGCGGCGGCTTCCGGGCGAGTTCTTCGAGCTGAACGCAACCGGGACGGCGCTTTCGGGGCGCCGGTCGGGGCGCACGTACCGGCTCGGCGATCCGATCACCGTGCGCGTCGAGTCGATTGCGCGGCACGAGGGCAAGGTCGAGCTCGCGCTCGGGTGAGGCACAATCGTCGGTATGGCCGAGAAACTCATCGCCGACAACCGGCGCGCGCGGCACGACTACCAGCTGCTCGACCGCGTCGAGTGCGGGGTCGTTCTCACGGGCACCGAGGTGAAGTCACTGCGCGACGGGCGCGCGGTGCTCGGCCAGGCCTATGCCGACGTCCGTGACGGCGAGGCATGGCTGCTCGGTGCCGAGATCGCGATCTACGACCAGGGCAACCGGGCAAATCACGACCCGACGAGGCCGCGCAAGCTGCTGCTGCATCGCCGCGAGATCGACCGGCTGTACGGCCAGGTGCGCGAGAAGGGCCTGACCCTCGTCCCGACCCGCCTCTACTTCAAGGACGGACGCGTCAAGGTCGAGCTCGCACTCGCGCGCGGCAAGAATGTGCGCGACAAGCGCCGCACCGTCATGGACCGCGACGCGAAGCGGCAGATGGACCGGGCGCTCAAAGAGCGCCGCTAGTCGGCGCTACACTCCGGGCAACACACATACGGGGGCGCCATGGTTTCGACGTGGTCGGTTCTCCGGCAGAGCTGCAAGCCGAGGTCTCCGGTCGGCCTCGTTAAACAACCGGAAACAACAAGCAAGTGCGGATGAACATCACCTCGCACTCTCTGTCTAGTCTCAACAACTAGGACAGAGTGTCGCCCCGGGCGAGCCTGCGTCCCGGATGGCGGCATCAACTAGCAGGCTGGCGCCGAAGAAGAGCCAATTGTCGGAGGCGTGAGACTTCAGGATGGCTAGTCCGGCGGTGGGTTGGTCGCGAACCAGCCGTCCGGGCGAAACCCCAAGCGCGGCCTAAGCTTGTAGACGCTTTGTCGGTGCGTCCGCGGACGCGGGTTCGATTCCCGCCGCCTCCATCACAGGGTTTCGAGGGTACTTGAGAGTTGGATCGCCAAGCGTCGCCAAATCAGGCGACGCTTGTGCATGACGGGAGAGCGCCGCGAGTTCCAGCGCGGCAGAGAGTTCTTCCAGGGCGATCTCATCGACGTACGCCTGCGTCGTGTCGATGCGCGAGTGACCGAGTAGCCCTTGGAGCGCTCCGAAGTTCTGCCCACTTTCGTGTAGGAAGCGGTTGGCGAAGCCGTGGCGGAGCTGGTGCGGGGGCCGCCGTCGCGCTTTACGTACTTGGTCTGGGTAGCCGTTGTGGTGGGCGTTGATGTCCTGATCTTCCGGCACCACTTCTGGGCGCGGCTGCTAACAAATATCGGCATCGTTCTTCTGTTTGCGGCGTTCTATCTAAGGTTCCGGACCACGTTCGACGGGAAGTGAATGCTGGCCAACGAGGCCAGCGCGAAGCACCCGTTTGGGATTGCTCGTCGGGCGTCATTCTTGAACACTGGCGCAGGCTGACGCCCGTCGTCCGCCCGTCGCCCGACCGAGCGGGTTGCCGTAGCCGGAACCCGTCGAGAGGTCAGGCGCCGGGCTCGGTAGTTCCCCCCTACCACGGATCCGTGACTTCCCGGAGGTCGTGGGCAGCGCCGTGGGTGATCGTTCATCTGCGATCAACGATCAGAGCGGAGGTGCGAGATGAACTGCTTCGAGTGTGCGAAAGCGAACGACACCGTGCCGGCGGTCGGCATCTGCCAGCACTGCAATGTCGGCCTCTGCCTCGACCACCTGATCGAGGCGAGCGAGTACCGGGTCGGCGGGACCACGTTCGGCTGCCCGCACCAGATTCCGCGAATGAAGCCGCTGCGCGGCGTCCCCGCCGGCATCGTGGCCTCGGCCCGCCACCACACCGCTCGCGTCGCGTGACGGTCGCGACCGAGACCGACCACCGAGCAGGACGTCGCCGTCGCTCGCGAAGGCGCTCGGCCACCCGGCGCGCGTCCGGATCATGCGGCTGCTGCTCGCCCACGACGCCTGCTACTGCGGCCAGTTCGTCGACGAGCTCTCGCTCGCGCAGGCGACCGTCTCGCAGCACCTGAAAGTGCTGAAGGACGCCGGCCTGATCGTCGGCGAGATCGAGGGCCTTCGCACCTGCTACTGCGCGAGCCGCGACCGGCTCGCCGAACTCCACGACGCTCGTCGGCGGCATCCTCGACGAGGCGGTCGAACCGTCGACGACCAGTGGCTGCGACTGAGCCGAGAAGCCTATGGCCGTCGCCGAAAACGCCCGCGTCGCAACCGGCGCCGCAGGAGACGGCGGCGGTGCTGGGCAAGCTCTCGACGCTCGACCGCTTCCTGCCCCTCTGGATCGGGCTCGCGATGGCCGCCGGGCTCGGCCTCGGCCGGCTGATCCCGAGCCTGAACGACGGCCTGAACAAGCTCCAGGTCGGCACCGTCTCGCTGCCGATCGCGCTCGGGCTGCTGCTGATGATGTACCCGGTGCTCGCGAAGGTGCGCTACGAGGAGCTCGGGCGGATGAAGCACGACGGCGTCTCCGACCGCACCTTCTTCGGCGTCTCCCTCTTCCTCTCGTGGGTGATCGGGCCGCTGTTCATGTTCACGCTCGCCTGGGTCTTCCTCGCCGACCAGCCCGCCTACCGGACCGGCGTGATCATCGTCGGGCTCGCCCGCTGCATCGCCATGGTGCTGATCTGGAACGACCTCGCCAAGGGCGACCGCGACCGCACCGCGCTGCTGGTCGTCTTCAACGCGCTCTTCCAGGTCGCCGCCTACTCGCTGCTCGGCTACTTCTACCTGACCGTCCTGCCGGGCTGGCTCGGCCTGGACACGCAGGGCTTCGAGGTCAGCATCTGGGCGGTCGCGAAGACCGTCCTGATCTTCCTCGGCATCCCGCTCGCCGCCGGGTTCCTGACCCGCCGGATCGGGCTGAAGCGGAAGGGCCGCGAGTGGTACGACACCCGCTTCCTGCCGCGTATCGGCCCGATCACGCTCTACGGCCTCCTGTTCACGATCGTGATCCTGTTCGCGATCCAGGGCGAGAAGATCACCGCCGAACCCGTCGACGTCGCCCGGATCGCGCTGCCGCTGCTCTGCTACTTCGCCGTCATGTGGGTCGCCGGCTTCGTGATCGGCAAGCTGATCGGACTCCCCTACGCCCAGACCGCGAGCATGGGCTTCACCGTCGCCTCCAACGACTTCGAGCTCGCGATCGCCGTCGCCGTCGGCGTCTTCGGCGCCACCTCCGGCGAAGCGCTCGCCGGCGTCGTCGGGCCGCTGATCGAGGTGCCCGTGCTCGTCACACTCGTCTACGTCGCCCTCTGGGCCCGCCGCTACTGGCACGACACCAAGACCACAACAACACTTGAAGCGGCCTGATCGGGAGCCGCAGCTACCGCGCCTGAAGCGCCGGGGAGGCACCTTCTTCCACTTCTTCTGCAATCGAAGTAGAGGGGGTTGGCGGCGCCATTCCTTTCGCCCCAGTGCTCGGCCTCTCAGCTCTCAAGGCACAGACCCCTCTCGCTCGATGAAGTCCGCCCTTTTCTCTGTGGACGCTCTGCCTAAAGGTCTTTCAAGTCGGGGCTTCGCCCCCCTTGCCGATCAGCAGAGTGGGTCAGTGTCACCCTTCTGTCTTAACCCGCTGGTGAGGGACGCGGCCTCAACCGCCAGGCGGTTCCCGACACTGGTGTTGCGGCCCGGAGTATCCGCAGCGTCGGGCGGTGCCAGCATCAGCACGTTGTCGGGCACCGGTTCGATCTCTGAACTGGTGACGATTCCGCCAGGCGGCTCCGTCACCTTCACGGTCACCGTGACCGGTGTCTTCGACGACGGCACCGGCCGGCTCGTCAACACGGTTACGGTGGGTATCCCGGTGGGCGATCCGACACCGGGAAACAACGGCGCAACCGACACCGACGTCTTCGTCGGATTCTGACGCCAACTGGGGGCGTCCCGCGCAGCTTGCGGGATGCCCCCAGTTCCGAATCACCGCCGAGCAGGACGCTGCACGACTGGGCAGGACACCGTGGAAAGCTTTCCCGTCTGGGAGGTGCCGTCGAGGATTCATCGGGCCTTGCGACCTGACCGATGATCGTGGATAAGCTGCGTGCTCGCATTCGAGCGTCCCACGGCGACAGGGCCGACATAAACCAGCTACCTGACGATTGGCTCGGAGACGAAGCCGAGATCGACTGGGTCTTTGAGCCGGCTGTTCGCGCGGCCGGAGGACGGAAGATCTCCGAGCCGGCTGGGTTTGCGCGGCGCGGACGGCTTGTCGACCAGCGTTCCGCGCACCGGCGACGAAGGCGACGCTGACGCGGTCATCCGCCGCCGCCGCGCTATCGCGCTGGCAGTGGGTGTCGTCGTCGCCGTCGCAGCGGTTGTTCTGGCGGTGATCGTTCTCGGTGGGGGCTCGAGCACCCCATCCCCGGCTCCGGTAGCCGTCACCACGTCGGCGCCCGTCACGGCCACGACGCCGGTGCTGCCGACGACGACCACGCACGCCACGACAACGCCTCGACCCGCGGCTTCTCAGAGCGGGGCTGCTGCCTCGATCACGCTTCCTGCGAGCGGAACCCTCGGTAGCGGCAGCAAGGGGAGCGACGTGAAGGCGGTTCAGCAGGGGCTTGGCACGCTCGGGTTCGCTCCGGGAACCGCGGACGGAATCTTCGGGCCGCTCACGCTCAAGGCGGTGATCGCGTTCCAGGGCGCCAACGGGCTCGCGACGGACGGCATCGTCGGGCCCTTGACCGTCGCGAAGCTCAACACGTTGCTCGCCGCCCGCGCTGGCTGACGGGAGCGATTGCGCCTCGCGACCAGATTCAGCGGTCGCCGGAGGAGCGCAGCATCGTCTCCAGGCGTTCCAGGCGAGCCGTCATGTCGTCGAAGCGGGCGTTGATCCGGGCTTCGGCTTCCTTCGCCTGTTTGGCTTCGGCCTCGTCCTGCATATGCGTTGCCCTCGCGATGAACGTCGAGGTGACCGCAGCAGTGACGATCGCGACGAGGGCGATAGCCTCGAGCATCACGAACGAGGCGACGATGCGCCCTGCGACATCTTTGGGAGTGACGTCGCCGTAGCCGACTGTCGTAACCGTCTGTATGGCCCACCACATACCGATGAAGATGTTCGGGTACTCGCGGTGGTCGAGCACCCTCATCAGCACGCCGCTGGCGGCGACGATCACCGCCGTCGTGGTGACGATGACGCTGGCGGCGCTGCGGACGGTCACCGGACCGCGGAGGAACTTCGTCATCTTCCGTTCGATGAGCACGAACCGAGCCATTCCGCCGCCGATCCTAGACGCGGGCCGCGAGCAAGTCGCGACGCTGAGCGAGGGCGGGGGACAGCGCAGCGGCAAGAACCATGATCGTTCCCTGGAGGATGAACCAGAAGAAGAGGGCGATCACGATCCCGAATGCGCCGTACGTCGTCGAGTACCAGTTGAGCCAATGCGTGAGCAGCAGCGCGGAGATCAGCCGCAGCCCGATCAGTCCGAGCACGGTGAACACGGCGCCCGGCAGAAGGTCTCGTGCCGGAATACGGCGATGAAGCAGCAGGCGCGGTGCCCAGACGAAGAACCAGACGAGAAGAACGATCCAGCCGACATCGAGCACCCAGCCGATCCACGACGGCTGCCCTCGGAGCTCCTTTGTCTGCAGCACGAACAGGAAGACCGCGACCACCAACGCCCCGAGCACCTCGACATACCGAGCCTGATCGGCGATCACGCTCTTGCGCAGATCGATTCCCCAGGAGCGCGCGTGGACGATCTGGAGCACTCGCCCGAAGCCAACCCCGAAGAAGAAGAGGTCGACGATGGCTATCAGCACTGCAGAGAACTTGTGCTCTCCGGCCCCGACCATGACGGACGAGAAGAGATCCGCAGTCACGCCGTGGAGGCTCAGGCGGCGCTCGGCGCGGTGGGCAAGGGCGGTCGGGTCGCTGTAGACGTAGCTCGCTGCGACGAGCGTCACGGGCAGCATCGTGATGAAGAAGTACGCTGCCAGGAGCATCGCGTAGAGCTGACCGTCGGCCGCCTGGTAGCGGCGGACCCAGCCGATCGTGGCGCCCTTACGAGAATCAGGCGCCTGATTCTCGATCCACAGGCGGCCGCGCTCGTACACCGCCGTCCCCTTCGTCTGAGCGGCTGTGACCGCGCGTCGGGTTCGAGGTGCGGCGTCGGGAGAACGGTCGCTGTTGTCTCCGGCTCCGTTCGTCATACCGATGTACCTCCGTTCCCGTCCCGGGAAGTGCGCTCCCGGGCGGACAGTACCGCGCATCGCTCGCGTCTGTTCGGCTATCAAGTCGATGGTGGCGCTTGGCCTGATCGCAACGTAGGGTGGTTCGGTGATCGATGACTCGAGAGACGTTCACATCAGATTTGGCCGATCGCGGCCGTCGCAGCTCTGACGGAGTGTCTGCTGGTCTCGGCGATCGCGTCCGCTGCGGTGGTCAAGCCGGTCGTCTCGGCCGAACTCGTTCTCAATGGTGGCGCCGAGACAGGCAGCGCCGTCTCCGACTCTTCGTCGATCGCCGTGCCGGCGGGCTGGACGACGACCGGTCACCTCACTGCCGTCAGGTACGGCGCGCCGGGTGGTTTTCCCGACGCCGCGTCGTCGAAAGCGATTGCCGGAGGAAAGCAGTTCTTTGCGGGTGGGCCGAACGCCCCGGTGGCCACGGCGAGCCAGGTCGTCACGATCCCGGCCGCCTTCAGGCAGGCCGGCTTGAACGTGACCGCGAAACTTTCCGCTGCGCTCGGTGGTTACTCGTCACAAAAGGACGATGCGTCGGTCACCGCGACGTTCCTCAGCAGCTCCGGCGCGAAGCTCGGCACGATCACCGTCAAGCCGGTCTCCCACACGCGGCGCGGGGACGTGACGAAGCTCGTCGCAGGCACACGATCTGGGTCGCTGCCGCATGGTACGAGCTCGATCAAGATTGTCGTGACGGCAAGGCCTCTCTCGGGCGGTTACGTCGACGGCTACGCCGACAACGTCAGCCTTCACCTGCTCACGTCGTAGGCGTTTCAGGTGCGAGGGCGATTTGTCCTGGGGGTGATTGCGACCGGCCTTTCCGTCGTCGGTGGTGCTGAAGCATCGATCTACGTCGGAGCCGATGCCGCGCGCCCGACGCTCGGTGTCGATGCGAAAGGCACGGCGGTCGTGAGTTTCACCGCCCATGGCAAGAGCGACGTGGTCGTCGTGCCGGCTCGCGGGCAGCTCTACCACGGTGGCAGGCTTGCCGGGCCCGACGTTTCGCGGCCGGTCCATGTCTCGGGGGTTCCACTGACGGTTGCTGTGCGCCGGGCGCCGGACGGCACGCTGTACGCCTTGCAGGCCTGGCAAGTGCTTCCGGGGCAGCCGGTCGAGCTGCACCTGGCACGCTGGAAGGGCGAGCCGACCAAGCTGACGCTTGCAACTGATGGGACGCGGCTCACCGGCGCGGCGACGTTCCAGGGCAAGCCCGTTACGGGAACGACCTTCACGCTCGAGGGGAAGCATCCCCGGATCTACGTCTACCTGGACTGCTTCGCGTGTGGGGGGAAGCCGGGCTGGACTCGGATGATCGGTGTGGCTCCGCACTCGGACGGCACGTTCCGGGTCTTCCTCCACCCAGATTGGAAGGGCAAACGATTTCGCGCGACGGTCGCGGGCCCGAACGCCGGTGTCGTGTTCGCTCCGGATGCGCAGACCGAGATCGCTGCGGGGTGAGCGCGCCTGCCTGCGCGCTTCAAGACGGCACGTGCAGGCAGTAGGATTGCTCTCGTTGAAACGGCGAGGGCTTCACCTGCTCGTTGCAGGCGCTGGTCGCAATGGCGGCGCTTGTCGTCGTGGGCGGCGCCGGCGCCGCCGCGCGATCGATCCGCTGCGAAGCCCCGCCCGCCCGCGATCGAGGTCTTCTCGCTCGGTTGCTGCACCCACAGTGCGCTTGGCCAGGTGGTGCTCGAGCCCGACCACAACGTGTGGTGGAGCGACTGGACGAACGGCGACCGCGTGGGGTACGTCACCCCGGCGGGGCGTCGTGAAGACGTATCACTTCAAGGGAACGAACCCGCGTGTGCTCGGCACCGGCCCCGGTGGCTACGTGTGGTTTACGGGTGGAGGCGAGGGCGCCGAGGTCCACCTCTATCGCGTCCGCCCGAACGGCACCGGCCTGACGAAATATGCGTTCGCTCCGCAGTGGTGCATCTACTGCGACGCTTCGGCACTCATCCTCGCCGGAGGGCGACTGGTTGCGGAAGGGACGTTCGCGCCCACCCTCGCGGTCACCACCGACGGTGCGATGACGCCGCTGGCCCAGGATGGCGGTACGCCGGGGGTCCTCGGCCCCGACGGGCACGTGTGGTTCTTGCACAACTCCGGTGAGAACTACATCGCCCGGCTTGACCCCGGCACCGGCTCGGTCGACAAGTATTCGGCCGGATTGACCCCAGCCTCGACGATCGGCCAGTTCACGGTCGGCCCGGACAAGAACGTCTGGTTCACCGAGACGAACCACGGGGTAGTCGCTCGCATCACGCCGGGCGGCCAGATCACGGAGTTCCACCTTCCGCACGGCGTCGTCGCGGATGGCCTCGCGCCGGGGCCGGACGGCAACCTGTGGTTCACCGAGGGTGGAGAGTCGACGAAGATCGGCCGGATGACGTTGACCGGGCAGGTCACGCAGTTTCCACTCCCGCCGGGATCGGCCGGAGGCATCGGCGCCGTGCGAGGCGCCGATCACAAGGTCTGGATCGCGCTCAACGCCACCGGCGCGATCGCCCGGATCACACCGAATGCCCCCTGCGTCGTTCCACACCTCGTCGGAAAGCGCCTCGCGACAGCCAACTCGCTTCTTGTCGCCGCGCACTGCAAGCTCGGCTCGATTAGCCGTGCGCCAGGCACACCCGCGACGGCCGGTCAGGCAAAGCTCAAGATTGTCGCCACCAGCCCGCCGGCCGGGTTTGGCGTTGCGGCCCGCGGGAAGGTCGGCGTCACACTGCACGGCTGATCTGTCCGCGTTCGATTACTCATAACCCGGGTCGCCACGACCGGACCGACCAAAGGAGAACTGACATGGCGTACGGAGTGGTACATCAGTTTGCTGGTGGAACGAAGGAGCAGTACGAGGCGTCGATCGGGGCGGTGCACCCAGCCGACGGCAGCCTTCCGGCAGGGCAGATCTTCCATGCCGCCGGCCCGTCGGCGACCGGCTGGACGATCGTTGCGCTCCACGACTCGCAGGAAAGCTGGGAGGCGTTTCGCGACGGCACCCTCATGCCCAGGATGTCGCAGGGCATCGACGGTGGCTTCGAAGCGCCACCACAGGAGATCGACGTTCGAGGTCGACCATCACCAAACGGCCTGACCGCTGTCTGTCCGAGGTCGCCCTGCTCTTCGCAGCGGCGATCTCGGGCGCGGTCAGCCCGCTGCGGTCGTGAAGTGCCAGGTGAGGGCGAACGGGTATGTGATGCCGTAGGCCGTCACCTTCCCCGCGGCGTGGGCCGTGTACGTCGTTCCGGGTTCGAGGGCGAGACGGGGAAGAAGAGCGAATCCGCCGTTGAGGTAGTTCCGGTTGTGTGTCGAGCCATCCGACCGAGCGAGCGGGACGGCGGTGCCGCGGTCGGACACGAGCGATGCCGCGGTCAGCGTGGTCCGCGGCGCATCGTGGTCGACCCAGGGCCCGTTGACGTTGACCGAGAGCAGGAGGCCGAGCGGCCTCGCGCCCGGCGCGTCTGCAAGCGGGCTCGGCGTCTCCCCGGCTGCGCGGCCGAACGTGACGGGCTGGTTCGACGCGCCGTTGGCCGGCCAGGGGTAGAGGGTGAGGCTCTTCGTCCGGGCGGATGGCGAGTCGTCGACTGCCGTCCCGCCTGTCCGCAGGCAGGCGTAGCCCTCCGAAGCAGCGAAGCCAGACACGCGAAGACGCGGCTGGAGGATGCTCATCCGGTGATAGACCGCATCGACCCAGGTGGCCTTTGGCAGCCCTTCCGGCTCGGCGAGCACGCTGTTGCGCCCGGCGTCAGCTCCGGCACGGGTGTAGCCGGGAAGTCCCGGCTGCTCCGGGTGGGCGAGCTTGCCGAGCATCCGCAGGTAGTGGACATGGAGTGCGCACGCCGTGTTGTTCGCGGCGGTGAAGCGGAGCACGGGTGGCTCCCCGGCCTCGGCTCGCCACCGGTTCAGGTCGCCGAGCGCCCTGCTGGGCGTCAACGACGCGGTCGGTCGAAGACTGTGCGGCCGTCGCGAGGGCAAGCCCCACGCAGAGTGGGATCACAACTCTCGTGACGCGTCCGAGCCCAGGTCAGGCGGATGTTTGGCAAAGTCGGCCTCGAAGTCATAATCGGTCGAAGCTCGCCAGTCCTTGATGCTGACGCGAAGCAATTCGCTCTCGGCGTTGCCGTCACCTGCCGCGGTGACAGCTCAATGTCGGGCTGAGCGGACTAGATGTAGCTCCTTGACGGGTTGTTCGGCCGTGAGCCGGGAGGCTGTTTGCCGAGGCCGGCGTGTGGTCTGACGTAGTTGTAGTGGTTGAGCCGGACAGTTAGCGCGCGGACTCGCTCGGCGCTCTCCCAATCCGCTCTAAGACCGCGGACACGTCGAGAGCGGCATCCGAAGAATGCACACAAGTCCTGGCGTTACCGTGAAGCGCAGCCTCCAGACCCGGATGAACGACGTTCCGAGGAACTATTCCTACACGCCTCGCTTGGCGACCCTGACCCACGTGATGTTGAAGCTCTTTCCGTCGGCCGAAGGAGGCCCGGGCGTCGCGCCTGCCGGCGAGTTCGCCTGGCCAGTTCGAGTGACGGTGTTGTCGATGCCGAGGTAGGGGACGATCAACTTGCCGGGAACGAGCTTCACCTTGAGGACCCGCCAATTCTTGTTCCTCAGTGTCCCGGACTTCCCGTCCCCCGTTGCCGAGACATTCCGCATCTTGACTTCGCCGAAGTTCGAGAGCGACGCCTGCGCGCAGTCGAACTTGATGCAGTTCGCGGGTGCCGAAACCACCCACTCGGCCGTCGTGGTGTCCTGCAGAGCAAGGTCGACGTCGCGAGTGAAGATCCATCCCCTCGTCCGGTTGTGAAGCTCGAGGCGAATCTTCTTGCGATTGAGAATCTTCACCGTCCCGGTCATGACGTCGCCGGGTGAGACGCCCCACTTGATCGACCAGTGGTTCTTGTCGAACGTCAGGTAGGCGGGATACGGCACGAGCTCGAACCACGCGAAGTAGTGCGGCTTGCCCTTCGTGTCGCAGTTCGAGTTGGTGCCGACTTCATCCTGGTACTTCTCCTGAAAGCCGCCGATGCCGACCCAGGCCGTGGAAGAGGCACCCGCGTCAGCAACGGTGCAGTGTGCGACAGGCACGGTCCACGTCCCGGTGACCGCCGTGAACTTGACGCTCTTCTTCGTGTTGCTCGTCACGACGTACCCCGACCAGTTCGGGCTCACGACCGAGTTCTTCGCCTTGCCTGTGGCCGCAGCGGCCTTCTTGGCCGCCGCCGGCGAGAGCGTTGGTGTCGTGGTGGTCGCAGTCTTGTTCGACGAACCACCGCACGCCGACATGCCGAGTGCGGCGACGACGGCGATCGCGGTCAGCGGGGCTACGCCATACCGGCCGTTCGCGCGCGGCAAGCATGCAGCGAACGACTTCAGATCAATGCCCATCCCGATACGAAGGGTACCCCAGGACTGTCGCACCGCGAAAAGCGGTTTCGGGTCTCGTAACCCTCGCTAGACCCGCTTGCAGCGCTGCGGCGGGTCTCCGCTTGCCGTGAGGGTGCCGAAGAACGACGCCCTGCACTCCCAGACGCGAGGCGCTTCGAGCGCTTACGCTTCGGGACGTGAGCGGGTTTCGACTCGACGAGCTGCTCTCGGCGCGTGCCGGAGAGGGAATGGCGCTCTACGGGCGCCACTCGAATCCGCGCTTCGTCGAGATCCTCCAGATCATCGGCTTCGACCGGGAATGGGGGAGGGCCGAAGGCGCGTACCTCTACGACCGGAAGGGCACGAAGTTCCTCGATTGGCTCGGCGGGTTCGGCATGTACAACGTCGGCCGGAACAACCCCACCGTGCGCTCCGCGCTTGCACAGCTTCTCGAGCTCGAGACGCCGAGCCTGCCTCAGCTCGGGCTCTCTGACCTGCCGGGGCTTCTCGCCGAGGCGCTCGTCGCGGTCGCCCCTGCCTCCACCGACCGCGTTGTCTTCGTGAACACGGGGACCGAGGCGGTCGAGGCCGCGATCAAGCTCGGCCGCGCGGCGGCGCGCCGGCCGCGTGTCGTCGCCGTCGAGAACGGATTTCACGGGCTGACGCTCGGCTCGCTGTCACTCAACGGAAGCCAGGAAGCGAGAGGCCGGTTCGAGCCGCTTCTTCCGGGCGTTTCGTTCGTGCCCTTCAACGATCTCGGGGCGCTCGAGGTGGAGCTCGCGCGCGAGGACGTCGCGGTGTTCATCACGGAGCCCGTCCAGGGGCAGGGCGTGATCCTGCCGGATGCCGGCTACCTGCCCGGGGCGCAGGAGCTCTGCCGCCGGTACGGCACGCTGTTCTGCGTCGACGAGGTGCAGACCGGGCTCGGGCGAACCGGGCGGATGTTCGCATGCGAGCACTGGGGGCTCGCGCCGGACATGATCACGGTGGCGAAGGCGCTTTCCGGCGGCTACGTCCCGTCGGGCGCGCTTCTGCTCTCGAAGGACGTCCACGAAGCCGTCTTCGACACGCTCGAGCACGCCACGTCGCACGGATCGACGTTCGCGCCGAACGACATGGCGATGGCCGCCGGGCTCGCAACCCTGCACGAGCTCGCCGAGCGGGATCTCGTCGACGCGCTCGGACACGCTCGGCGAGTACCTGCTCGAACGGACGCGCGACTCTGAACGAACGGTTCGACGTCGTCAAGGACGTGCGCGGCCTCGGGCTCATGTGGGCGATCGAGTTCGGCGAGCCGAGCGGCGGCAGCAGGGCATGGCGTGCGATCGAGGGCCGGCAGCCGGGGCTCTTCACCCAGTTCGTGATCGGGCCGCTCTTTCGAGACCATCACATTCTGAGCCAGGTTGCGGGTCACGGGATCAACGTTCTCAAGGGACTGCCGCCGTTCGTCATCGACCGAGAGCGACGTGGACTGGTTTGCCGATGCCCTGGCTGACGCAGTGGCCAAGGCGCAGAAGCTCCGCCGCGCCGCGCTCGGGTTCGCAACCAGGGCCGCTCTCCACCGTGTCTGAGTCGCTCGACCCCCAGGTCGTCGCGTACCTCGAGCGCCTCGAGGCCGGTGGTGCACCCGCGGTCGGGGAGGTGCCGGCTGCCGAGCTTCGGCGTGCCTTCGCTGCGGCGGCAGACGACGTGTTCGGCCCGGTGGAGCCCGTCGCGTCGGTCGAGGATCGCGAGACGGACGACGGGATCGGCGTCCGGATCTACCGGCCTGTGGCGACAGAAGCTCTGAGCCCGGCGCTCGTGTACTTCCACGGCGGCGGCTGGGTCAACGGGAGTCCCGCCACGCACGACGGGATCGTCCGGGCGCTCGCCCGGCACTCGGGGCGCGTCGCGGTCTCGGTGGATTACCGCCTCGCGCCGGAGCATCCGTTTCCGGCCGGGCTCGACGACGCCTGGTCGGCAACGCGCTGGGTCGCACAAGCGGCCGGGGATCTGGGAATCGACACGGGGCGGATCGCCGTCGCCGGCGACAGTTCGGGTGGGACGCTTGCCGCCGTGGTCGCGCGCCGCGCGCGCGACACGGGACTCAGGCTCGAGCGCAGGCTCTGATCTGCCCGGTTCTCGACCACCGGTTCGACACGCTCTCCTACCAGCGTTTCGCGAACGGCTACGGCCTCACGCGCGACGCGATGCGCTGGTACTGGGCGCAGTACCTCGGAGATGCCGACGGCGCGAGCCCTGAGGTGTCACCGCTGAGGGCGGACGATCTCACCGCGGCTCGCCGCCGGCAGTCGTTGCTCGTTGCGGGATGCGATCCGCTCCGGGACGAGGGCCTCGCGTACGCCAAAGCGCTCGAAGCCGCTGGCGTCGAAGTCACGCTTCTCCGCTACGAGGGGATGATCCACAACTTCGTTCGGCTCGCTGCGAGCATCGACCGCGCGGCCGAAGCGCTCGCCGACGTCGCCACTCGGCTCGCCTAGCGGCGTTTCTTGCCGGGCTTCTTGCGGCTCGATGCGGCCGGGCGGGTTCCCTGTTGCATGCGCTCCTGCAGGCGCCGCTGCTGACGGTTGGCGGGCTCGGGCATGGCGCCCTGCTCCTGCATCGCGTCGAGGTACGCGCGGCGCTCGTCTGCGGAGAGCTGAGAGAGCGCCTGCTGCGCCTTCACCGGATCGGGATTCGGGCCGGCGCGCTTGAGCTTGCGCATTGCGCTCGCGAGCTCGGGGTTCTGCCGCTCGATTGCAGCGGCGCTCGTCTTCTCGAACCACCGGCGGATGAAGCCGACTTTCGCGAGCGTCGTGACGATCGGACGGAGGTAGCGGCCGTTTCGGAATCTCCCGAGGAAGAAGACGACCCCGAGCAGCAGCAGGAGCGTGCCGAGGATGATCAGCGGGATGAGCAGGTACGTCATGACGGGTGTACCGCGCGGTTAGGAGCCGACGACCTTCACGAGCCAGCGGCGATCGCGCTCGCGGTCGAGCTCCATGAAGAGGATGCGCTGCCACGTTCCGAGAGCCAGATCGTTGTCGGCCACCGGTATCGACTCTCCGGCAGAACCGAGGAGCATCGACATGCAGTGCGCGTGACCGTTCCCGATCTCCATGTCCTCTTCGCAGATGTTCTCTGTGCGGCGGTCCCAGTCGTCGTGGGCGTAGTACGTGTCGTCGGGGATGAGCCGCTTCAGCAGGCGAGCGAAGTCCTCGAAGAAGCCCGTCTCGAACTCGTTCACCCGCACGCAGCACGTGGTGTGCGGCGAGTAGACGCAGCAGATGCCGTCCACGACGCCCGACTCCCGGACGATCTCGCGAACCTCGTCGGTGATATCCGTGACGTGGAGGCCGCCGCGGGTACGGAACTGACGCTCGCGCTGGTAGACCTTCACGGAAGGTGAGTCTAACGACCGGCAGGTGCCCCGGCGAGCGGGATCCGGCCGGAAGGGTGCGATACGGTGCGTCGTGCGGGCCTGTAGCTCAGCTGGTTAGAGCAGCGGACTCATAATCCGTCGGTCCCAGGTTCGAGTCCTGGCGGGCCCATCCTGACCCGTTTAGCCAAGCCGTTTTGGCTTCGTCAAGCGGGTCGGGCGTGCCAGCGAGACATCGAGTAAACCGCAACCACCGAGAAATGCTCGGCGGAAGGTCCACCCAGTTCTCTTGGTGACAACGACGACCTAGGGGGAAGCTGTGATCGTTGCTTATACGTTCGGCCAGGCCATGTGGACGATGTTCGTTTTCTTCATGTGGGTCCTGTGGTTCATGCTCCTCTTCCACGTCTTCGGCGATCTCTTCCGCCGGCACGACATTGGCGGGGGTGGAAAAGTCGGCTGGACGGTCTTCGTGATCCTCCTGCCGTTCCTCGGGGTCTTCGTTTACCTCATCGCCGAAGGGAAGGGCATGGGCGAGCGGAGCATGAAGCAGGCGCAGGCAGCCCAGTCTGAGATGGACGCCTATGTCAAGACCGTGGCCGGCTCGGGCAATTCGGCGGAACAGATCGCCAAGAGCAAGGAGCTGTTGGATAGCGGCGCGATTACTCAGGCCGAGTTCGATCAACTGAAGGCGAAGGCGCTCGCGGCGTAGCGGGGAGGCGCACCGGACACGGGGTCGGAGACTTCCTTCACGCTCGTCTCATCAGCGGAGGCGTAGTGTCCTGGTCAACAGAAGTCCCGGCCCCCATAACGAGTCCTCTCCCTCGGCCGGGACGCGCATCAAGGAGGCCAGGCATCGAACATGTGCTCCCGATGCCTGGCCTCCGGCCCTTACCTCGACGAAACACGCCGGAAACCTCATCGCCGCTACCCTCGAACTCATGCCCATCGTCGCCGACACAGTGTGGTGGACCTGGCTGCCGCTTTCGCTGCTGCTCACCGCTCCATGGGTCGCCGCGATCGTCTGGGTCTGCCTACGGACAAAGCCTGGAGCAGTGTCCGCTCTCTCGCTTGGCGACCTGGCGCGTCAGCGTCTGTGGACGCCCTGAGGGCTCGACCTGCTCACTAGACCTGCGTCGCCACCGCCTTCGCCAGGGCGAGGATCGGGGCAAGGAGCGCGGCGTTCGTTTTCGATCCGGTCACCTGACGCGTGACGCGAATCTAGATCCCATCTGAACGGTCGAGTTCGGCGAGAGGCCAATCCGCCACGAGGTAACGGCGGCGATGACCCTCGTTCCCGAGGGATCGAGCCCCGGCGTCGTGGCGCAGCCACCGGTGACGTGCAGTGCCGCGAGCTGCTGGGTCAGATGCATGAGCTTGCAGACATTCGTGAGGGAAGAGACCGGCGCCGTCGCCCCTGCTCCGCTTGCTCCGATGGCACCGGCCAGCAAGAACGTTGTGGCACACGTCGCGACCATGAGCCTCCAAGCCGACATCCGGAACTCCCTTCCGGCCTCATGACCTCGGCCACGCGACCCTGTTTGCCGGACGCAGCGCGCTTCCCGGCAGGAACTGCGCGCCGAGATCATAGGTGACCCCGCTGGCCGATGATGTGCCGCGGTGAGTCTGATCTGTTACTCGCGGCGCGCTTCGGCTTCGCGGTAGTAGTCGCGCCAGATCAGGCGGTACACGCGGAGCCACCGGGGCAGCGACCGCACGCCGGGGATGAACGGGACGAAAACGAAGGCGAGTGACAGCACCGCCATGATCGCCCAGATCTGCGCGTCGGCGTTCTCGGAGGTCGAGAAGGGCGAGATCTGGTACCAGAAGCTGTAGAGCCAGAGCCACGCCTGACCGGGGTAGTTCCCCGTCTCGTTCATCATCCCCCACTGGTCGCCGAGGAGATGCTGCTGCTCGGCGCGGCTCTCGAGGTATCCGCCGTCGGCGAGCAAGAGCAGCGACTTCGTGAAGTTCGTCTGGTAGAAGCGGTTCGTCGAGATGAGGGCGCCGTCGAGCCCGCCGCTCCGCGCGTCGGTGAGGAGGCCCGCCATCATCGTCGGCGACCGGTCCGTAGAAGCCGGGGGGCAGCTTCGGGGCGCCCGCTCCGAACTGGGCGTTCTCGAGCGCCTTGGTGTAGGCGTCCGTCCAGGTCTGC
The DNA here is from genome assembly GCA_963815945.1 of uncultured Actinomycetes bacterium. GTDB lineage: Bacteria > Actinomycetota > Thermoleophilia > Gaiellales > Gaiellaceae > PALSA-600. The sequence goes on along the minus strand of CAWFIN010000007.1, from coordinate 769,275 downwards.
CGCTGTTGCGGGACTCGCGGCCGCGTACGCCTTGAGCGCCGCGGCGAGCTGGGGGTCGGTCTGCGCCGGCACCGAGAGCGGGCCGAGGACGAATGCCTTCGGCGGGTCGATCGGGATCTGAACGCCGAGCGCGCGTTGGATCGAGACTCCGCCGATGATGTTCTGACCGGCTCCGGAGACGTGCGTGTAGGGAGGCCCGTAGGTCGCGACGCCGCTCGTGCCGTTGAGCTCCGACACCGCCGTCGCCACGAAGTCCGCCGGGTCGGTCTTGGCCCAGCCGGCGATCGTGATCGGCTTCACATCGGGCGAGGAGAAGACGGCCGACAGGACGATCGTCAACAGGGTCACGACGCCGATCGCGATCACGAGCTCCTTGATCAGGTCGTAGCTGCGCTTTCCGCCCTGCCAGTCGACGTTCGGATCGGGTGCCAGGGGATAGTCGGCGGAGCTCACGATCCGGCGTCCTTTCCGGGCAGCGGCGGGACGACGCCGCGCCTGCGAACGAGGAGGATGTGCCCGCCGATCAGCAGCCCGACCACCAGCGGCAGCAGCACGATGTGCCACATCAGCATCTGGCCGAAGTTGAGAACGTTGAAGAACGAACCGATCCCGGCCGCGTTCAGCCCATCCTTCGCCTCGCCGCCGATCCACTGCGAGTCGAAGTTCTGCTGAGAGAGATAGCCGGTGAAGGCCGTGCCGATCGAGACGAGAAATGCGATCGGCGCCGGTGATCCAGGTCATGGCGCGGCGGCCGCGCCAAGCGGCCATGAAGAACTTGCCCCAGAGGTGGATGACCATGAAGAAGAAGAAGAGCTCGGTGCTCCAGAGGTGCGTGCTGTTCACGTAACGGCCGACGCTCGACCCGTGCCACCAGGACGGGCCGGCGAGCGCGATCACTGCCCCGGACGCGAGCACGACGATGAACGCCGCCAGCGTGAGGGCGCCGAAGACGTAGATCCACGAAGCGACGTACACCGGCTGCGTGTCCGCGAGGAGCTTGTCCGGCGGGAGAGCGTCGACCGCCGCTCCGCGGACTCGCGCTGTCCAGTTCTTGCTGTCGCCGTAGGCGCTCATTGGCGCTTCTTGCCGCGCGGGAACGGGATGGCGATCGCGAGGACGAACACGGCGATCATGGCGACCACGACGGCCAGGTTTGCGACCGAGATCAGGAACCAGCCGGAGTGCACGTACCGTGGACGGCCGTCGAGGTTCACGAGGGCAGTGACGAGGGTGGCGATCGGCACGGGCGTCAATCGAGGCGCGGGCCCGACCCGACTCGCTTGCCTGTGTCGTCGCGGAAGTGCTCCTCGTGCTTGGCAAACGGGTGAATGAGCGCGTAGGCCACAGCACCGAGGACAGCAACGACGAAGACGATGACGATGACGAGGTAGAGAGTGTTCATTGCGGCCTCCTTTCTGCGTCAACAGTGGCATCAGGCCGGTCGAGCTCCATCCGGGCCTGCCCTGATCGCGGGTGCGGAGAAACCGCAAGTCGCGGTCGACCGGTATTCGTATCTTCTGGCGCAAACTGCAAGCTACAGGCAGAATACGAATGTGCGCGCGCGCTTTCTCGCCTTCGGGCTTCTTCCGCTTGCGCTTGCCGCCTGCGGCAGCGGAACCACGGCGAGCAAGTCCTCCGCAACGCAGTCCTCCCAGGCCAAGACGCCAAAGACGAAAGCAGTCACGATTACGGTGGTGTCGGTCGTGCAGCAGTCGCGTTCGCATGACAACCCGCCAAAGGGCACGAGCTCCGGTGACAACGTCGACGTTCGAGGATGTGCTTCTCAACGCGACACCGCAGTTCGGCAAGGGCGCGAACGAGCAGGTCGGCACCGACTCGGGGACGATGACGTTCACGAGCTCGAGGACCGCTCAGATGGAGGGCGTCACGACGCTTCCGGGCGGGACGATCTCGTTCAAAGGCGAGGTGACGGTGCTGCCGAACAGCAACCTGAGCGTCCCGGTCGTCGGCGGCACCGGCAAGTACGCGAACGCGTCGGGGACACTTCTCGTCGGCTCCGGCTCGAAGCGTGCGCCCAATACGTATTCGCTCGTTCTCGCCGGCACCGCCGCCGCCGGGCCTGTCGCCTGATTCTGCGGCCCGGCGCCGCTAGCATGGGGCCGATGCACGAAACCGGCACCATGCGGGTGAAGAGCGGCCTCGCCGAGATGCTGAAGGGCGGCGTGATCATGGACGTCGTGGACGCGGACCAGGCGAAGGTGGCCGAGGAGGCGGGCGCGTGCGCCGTCATGGCGCTCGAACGAGTCCCGGCCGACATCCGACGCGATGGCGGCGTCGCGCGTATGTCCGACCCCGAGATGATCAGGGAGATCCAAGAGGCCGTCACGATTCCGGTGATGGCCAAGTGCCGGATCGGGCACTTCGCCGAGGCGCAGATCCTCCAGGCGCTCGAGATCGACTACATCGACGAGTCCGAGGTTCTCACGCCGGCCGATCTCGAGCACCACGTGGATAAGTGGGAGTTCACCGTCCCCTTTGTCTGCGGCTCGACCAACCTCGGCGAAGCGCTGCGCCGGATCGCCGAGGGTGCCGCGATGATCCGCACGAAAGGCGAAGCGGGAACGGGCGACATCGTGAACGCCGTCACGCACATGCGCGCTGTGTTCGGAGGGATCCGGCGTCTTGGATCGCTGCGCCCCGAGGAGTTGTATGCGGAAGCGAAGGAGCTTCGTGCGCCGCTGGAGCTCGTGCGGTGGGTCGCGGAGAACGGGAGACTGCCCGTGGTCACGTTCACGGCCGGCGGAATCGCGACACCGGCGGACGCCGCGCTCTGTATGCAGCTCGGCGCGGACGGTGTCTTCGTCGGCTCCGGGATCTTCAAGTCCGGCGATCCCGGGAAGCGCGCGCGCGCGATCGTCGAGGCGACGACGCATTTCATGGACGCAGACGTTCTCGCGCGCGTCTCCGCGGGTCTCGGCGAGGCGATGGTCGGGATCTCGACCGCCACACTCGATCCGAAGGATCTGCTCGAGACGCGCGGCTGGTAACCGCTACCAGACGTTCTCGAACGTTCCGAGCCGAAGCTCCTGCGCGTAGTGGAAGGCGGTTTCATCCACCCGGCGCATGTACTCCTCACGATTCGCCGCGACGAACGCGTTGTAGGCGTCGCGCGACTCCCAGCGGTCGATCACGAGGTACCGGCCGGGGTGCTCGACGTCCTGCAGGAGCTCCGTCCCGACATAGCCCTTCCCCGTGCTGAAGAACTGAGCCCACTCACCTGTCGGGCCCGTATGCGGGCTCGAACCCGGCCGGGTCGGTGACCTCGTAGCTGAAGACCAGTGCGATCACCTCGGCAGCGTACTGCGAGTGTAAGTTCGGATCCGATGGCTGCGATCACGCTCGACGGGAAGGCTCTTGCGGCACGCATTCGTGCCGAGGTCGCCGAGGACGTACGCTCGATCGGCGCCGTCGGCCTGACGACGATCCTGGTCGGTGACGACCCGGCGTCCGAGATCTACATCGCCCGCAAGCACAGCGCCGCGACCGATGCGGGGATCCACGCGACCGACCTCCGTCTGCCGGCAACCACCTCAGAAGGAGAGCTGCTCGACACGATCGGCCGTCTGAACGCCGACGACAGCGTGGACGCGCTCCTCGTGCAGCTGCCGCTTCCAGCCGGCATCGACGAGGACCGTGTCGTCCGAGCCGTCGACCCGCTGAAGGATGTCGACGGCTTTCACCCCGAGAACGTGGGCGAGCTGTACCTCGGGCGGCCGCGGCTCGTTCCGGCAACCGCGGTCGGCGTGATGGCGCTGCTCGCCGAACACGGAATCCGGCTCGAGGGTGCGCGGGCGGTCGTGGTCGGGCGGAGCTCGATCGTCGGGAAGCCGACGGCCCAGCTGCTCCTCCAGGCAAACGCGACCGTGACGATCTGCCATTCCCGCACTCGCGACCTCGCCCGGCACACCCTCGACGCCGACGTGCTCGTCGTCGCCGTCGGCCGCGCAGCAGTCATCACGGCTGACATGGTCAAGCCTGGGAGTGCCGTCATCGACGTGGGCATGAACCGGACGGGCGCGGGCCTCGTGGGAGACGTCGATTCGGGCGCCGCTGACGTTGCGGGCTTTCTGACGCCCGTGCCTGGCGGAGTGGGGCCGATGACGATCGCTTGTCTGCTCCAGAACACCGTGCGGTGTGCTCGTCTTCGCCGCGCCTGACCGTTGTGAACAGCGCCGCTACGGTGCTATGTTTTTGCGCGCTCCGTCGGTTGACGGACGAGTAGTCATCCAGCACGAAGGAGTACGAAGTTGGCTGAAGGCACCGTCAAGTGGTTCTCGAACGAGAAGGGTTTTGGTTTCATCGAGCGGGAGGGCGGTGACGACGTGTTCGTCCACTTCTCCGCGATCGAGATGGACGGCTACAAGTCGTTGACCGAAGGTCAGCGCGTGTCGTTCGAGGTCGTGCAGGGCGACAAGGGCCTGCAGGCAGCGAACGTTCAAGCGGCCTAGCTTTTCTTTCGGAACCGGTTTCAGAAGGGCTCCGCGAGGGGCCCTTCGCCATATGGAAGGATGCGGCTCGAGATGGCGATCACACGCGAAGAGGTTTTGCACGTTGCGAGGCTCGCGCGCCTCGAGCTGTCCGACGACGAAGTGACCCGTTTCCAGGCGCAGCTCTCCGCGATCCTGGAGGCGGTCTCGAAGGTGTCCGAGCTCGACCTCGCCGACGTGCCGCCGACGTCCCACCCCCTCGAGATCGCGAACGCATGGGACGAGGACGAGCCCCGCGAGAGCCTGAGTCTCGAGGACGCGTTCGCGAACGCCCCCGACCGCGACGGCGACCTCTTCCGGACCCCGCCGGCGTGATGTTCGAGAATCGGCACAGAATCGGCGCAAACACCCGCGGCGCCGTATGCGACGCTTCCGGCAGGGGGGCTCGGGCCCCCTTGGGGAGGTTTGGGCGCTTGCAGAAAGCGGCGTGCCAACCGCGATGAGCAAGAACGGCGGGATCGACACGCTTCGACTCTCGGCCGAGGAGGCACTCGGCCTGATCGCTCGAGGCGAGGCAAGTGCAAGCGAGCTCTGGGCCGCGTATCGCGGCGCCATCGATGCCGCGAACGAAGAGCTCAACGCCTACCTGACGCTCGTCGACAGGCCCGTGGGCGAGGGTATTCCGATTGCGCTCAAGGATGTCATCTCGACCCGTGGGGTTCGCACGACGGCCGGTTCGAAGATCCTCGGCGACTACGTTCCGGTGTTCGACGCGACGGTCGCCGCACGCTGCAAGGCGGCGGGTCTGACGCTGCTCGGGAAGACGAACACGGACGAGTTCGCAATGGGCTCTTCGACCGAGAACTCCGCGTACGGACCGACTCGGAACCCGTGGGACACGACCCGCGTTCCGGGAGGCTCTGGCGGTGGCTCGGCCGCGGCTGTATCCGCGGGCCTCGCTCCGTGGGCCCTCGGCTCGGACACGGGCGGCTCGATCAAGCTCCCGTCGGCGTTCTGTGGCAACGTCGGTCTGCGGCCGACCTACGGCACCGTCTCGCGGTTCGGCGTCGTTGCGTTCGCGTCGAGTCTCGACCAGGTCGGCCCGGTCACGCGCAACGGTCCGCGACAACGCGCTGCTGTACCGGATCATCAGCGGCCGCGACGAGAACGACTCGACGACCGTGGACGTTCCGCCTGTCGAACTGCCCGAAGGAGACAGCCTGAAAGGCCTCCGCATCGGCGTTCCCAAGCAGCTGAACGACGTCGAGGGAATCGAGCAGGGGGTGAAGGATGCCGTCGAGGCTGCGATCGAGCTCGCGCGCGAGCTCGGTGCGGAGATCGGCGAGTGCGAGCTTCCCCTCTCGGTCGACTACGGCCTCCCCTGCTACTACCTGATCGCGCCGGCCGAGGCCTCGGCGAATCTGGCCCGCTACGACGGCGTCCGCTACGGCCTGCGCATCGACGGTGAGGACTTCCGCGAGATGGTGATGCGAACGCGGAACGCCGGCTTCGGAGACGAGCCGAAGCGACGGATCATGCTCGGGACATATGCGCTGTCGTCCGGGTATTACGACGCGTACTACGCCTCGGCGCAGAAGGTGCGGACCGTGATCAAGCGGGAGCACGACGCCTTGTTCGAGCGGTTCGACATGCTCGTCTCGCCGACGTGTGCGACGACGGCCTTCCCGATCGGGCAAAAGGCGCAGGACCCGCTCGCGATGTACCTCACCGACGTTCTGACGATTCCGTCGAACATGGCGGGCCTGCCGAGCATGTCGATCCCGTGCGGTCTCTCCGGCGGTCTTCCGGTGGGGCTCCAGCTGATCGGCCCGCAGTTTGCCGAGAACACGCTCTACCGCGCCGCGCACGCCCTCGAGCAGGCACTCGGCTTCGACCCTGTCCCGGAGCGCCTGCGGTGAACTGGGAACCGGTCATCGGCCTCGAGATCCACGTTGCGCTCAAGACGCGAACGAAGATGTTCTGCCGCTGCGCGAATGGTGCAGGGGGCGGGCCGAACACCCAGACGTGCCCGGTCTGCCTCGCGTTTCCCGGGGCCCTCCCGGTGCCGAACCGGCGCGCGATCGAGGAGACGATCAAGCTCGGAGTGGCGCTCGAATGTGAAATCGCCGACCGAGCTGTCTTCCACCGGAAGAACTACTTCTACCCCGACCTCCCGAAGGCGTACCAGATCTCCCAGTACGACGAGCCGCTGTGCCACGACGGGCGCTTGCTCATTCCGACCCCGGACGGCGACGTCGAGATCGGGATCGTCCGTGCTCATCTCGAGGAGGACGCTGCGAAGAACGTCCACGTCGCGGCGTCGGGCCGGATCCACGGCGCCACGGCGACGCTCGTCGACTTCAACCGCGGCGGGACTCCGCTCGTCGAGATCGTCACGACGCCGGATATCCACTCCGCGGACATCGCGAAGCGCTTTCTCCAGTTGCTCCGCCAGACCGTCGTCGAGCTCGGCCTTTCGGACGCAGAGCTCGAGAAGGGCTCGATGCGCTTCGACGTGAACGTCTCGGTCAGACCGGCCGGGTCAGACGAGCTCCGCACGCGCACCGAGCTGAAGAACATGAACTCCTTCAACTTCGCGGCGAAGGGAATCGAGCGCGAGATCGCACGCCAGATCGCCATCTACGAAGCCGGCGGCACGGTCGATCAGGAGACGCTCCACTTCGATCCCGGCAACGAGACGTCGGCGCCGCTCCGCTCGAAGGAGGAGGCGCAGGACTATCGCTACTTCCCGGAGCCCGACCTCGTTCCCGTTCATCCTCCGGAGGATCTCGTCGAGCGCCTTCGCGGAGAGGTGGGGGAGTTGCCGAGCGCGCGAATCCGGCGCATCGCCGAGACGCTCTCCTTCTACGACGCCGACGTGCTCGTCACCGGCGGCCTCGACGCATTGTGGGCCGCGCTTGTCGACGCAGGTGCCGACGCGAAGGAGGCTGCGAACGTGCTCGCGAACCAATTCGTCGCCGCCGACGTCGATCCGGCGCGCGTCGACCCTGCAGAGTTGGCGAAGCTCGTTCGCGCTCGCTCCGAGATCCCTCGCGCGGCGTTCGACGAGGCCCTCGCGAAGTCCGGAGACCCGGGGTTCAGCGCCGAGCCATACCTCGCACGGAAGGCCGTCAGCGAAACCGCTGAGCTCGACCCGATCATCGACCGGGTCATCGCCGCGAACGGCGGCCAGGCGGACGCGTACCGCAACGGCAAGGAAGCGCTGCTCGGGTTCTTCGTCGGCCAGGTGATGAAAGAGTCGGGCGGCCTCGCCGACCCGCGGGCAGTCGGCGAGCGCTTGAAGGAGAAGCTCGGCGGATGAAGCGCGCGGCGGCCGCGTGCGCCGTCGTTGTGTGCGCGCTCGCGCCTGCAGGGCGCGCGCTCGCCGGAGGATCGTTCGAGACGAGCGACCCACTCCTGAACAGGATCTGGCTCGCCTCGGTCAAGACCGCGAACGACGGCGTGCAGAAGCCGATCGTCCTCGACCCGCGCGGCTGCCAGATCTACCTGCTCGCTGGTCATCCTCGACGGGCCGGTTCGCGACCGGTGTCCCGTACATCGGCGACGAGGCCGTCTCGGGCATGACGCTGCTCGTCTCCGGCGACCGCTTGCTCACGCTGCGAACGATGATCTGGTGGTTCGCCACGGTCCAGAACGCCGACGGGTCGATTCCGGCGAGCCCGCTGCTCAACCACTCCCGCGTGCTGGTCGACTACAACGCCTACTGGATCGAGGCGCTGTACGACTACACGCTGTACACGGGCGACATGACCCTCGTCCGGAAGGTCTTCCCCAACCTCGTGCGGCTGGTCGACGGGCTCTACCCGGCCCACACGAGCGCGAACGGGATGCTCCAGAACTGGCTCCCGGGAGAGGACTACGCCTACATCAGCCGCGGCGGGACGACGGTCGCGTACTACAACGCCCAGTACGTGCGAGCGCTCGGCATGGCCGTGGCGCTGGCGACGTGGGAGGGAGATCGGGCCCACGCCCGAAGCGTGGCGGGCGCGAGCGGCGACGCGTGGCGACCCAGTTCTCCGCGGCGTTCTGGGACCCCGCCGCGGGCGCGTTCGCCGACACTGCCGGCGACGTGACCGTGCATCCCGCAGGACGGGAACGTCTTCGCGATCCTCGCAGGGCTCGCGACGGCCGCAGCAGGCCTCCGCGGCGATCGACTACATCGACGCGACGATGTCCCGGCCGGAGGGCGACACGATCACCGACTCGAGCGCGTGGGACAACGACGTCGTGGGGGTTCGGTGGCACCGAACGCATCTACCCGTTCATCTCGTACTTCGACGTTCTCGCGCGGTTCGCCGCCGGCGACGACGCAGGAGCCGTCGATCTGATTCGCCGCGAGTGGGGGTTCATGCTGAACAACGGGCCAGGGACGATGTGGGAGTCGATCGACGCTCGCACGGACAAGCCGGTCGACATCCTGCCGTCATGGGATCACGGCTGGTCGAGCGGCGCGGCTCCGGCTCTTACGTCCCAAGTCCTCGGCGTTCGTCCGACGTCACCGGGGTTCGCGACGTTCGTGGTCACCCCTCATCCAGGCGGCCTCCAATGGGCGAAGGGAAACGTCCCGACTCCCCACGGCACGATTCATGTCTCGTGGAGTCTCGTGGGCGGAACCCCCGTCGTATCGGTCGCCGCGCCGCGCGGCACGGTCTGGGCGAACAACCCGGCAACGGCGAAGAAGCCGAAGCGCTGACCGGCCTCAGTGGCTGCCGGCGCGTGAGAGGCGCCGAGTGACGAACGCCGGGCGAGGCTCGACCACGCCGAGGTAGAGCAGCACCACCGCAACGAGCGCGAAGCCGCTTGCAGCCGAGACCCCGAGGCCCGAAAGAGCCGATCCGAGCGCTGCGACCGAGACGCCGGCGAGGATGAGCGCATTCCCGACCGGGCGGCGTCTCATCGTCGTCACCGCGACGACGACGACCGCGATCGTGCCGAGGGTGTTGCCGGCGATCGCGACAACCCGCGGCAGCCAGTCGAGGTGGTCCTGCGCCGCCGGAATCCCGCTGCCGAAATCTCCGTGCACCGGCATCGCTGCCGCGATCCCGACCGCGAGCCCGGTCCAGAGGAGCCCGACCGTCCCTGCCCAAACGCGGCCGGCGAGCTGAAGCGAGCCGATCGCCGAGCAGCGGCGCGGTCAAGAGCCCGCCGGCGAGGTAGTAGACCCGGAAGGCCGGCGTGTCCCAGCCGTGGGCGGCGCCCCAGGCCATCGCACCACAGGCGACCGCGTACGCGAGCAGCGCGCCTGCCCACGCGGTGCGCCCGCGCGCGCGGAGAGCGCCGGCAAGCCGGAGCGACACGAGCGCCGCGGCGAAAGCGAGAAGTGCCTGCACAGCACTAGTGTGACTCCTATCGGGCGCGCCAGCTAGCCTGGACGTCGTGGAGAAGCGCTACCTGTTTACGCCGGGCCCGACGCCCGTTCCGCCCGAAGTGCTCGCTGCGATGGCCGAGCCGATGGTTCATCACCGGGGCTCGGACTTCCGGCACACGTACGAACGCTGCCTGACGCGGCTCTCGCGTGTCTTTGCCACGGAAACGGACGTGCTGCTGTTCAGCGCGTCCGGGACCGGAGCGATGGATTCGGCCGTCGCGAACCTCACGCGCGCGGGAGACAAGGTCGCCGTCGTCAGTGCCGGTGCGTTCGGCGAGCGCTGGCTGGCGATCTGCGAGCAGTACGGGCTCGACGTGCAGCCGCTCTCGTACGAGTGGGGCGAGGTTCCGTCCCCCGAAGAGGTCGGAGCTGCGGTCGCCGAGAGTGGCGCGGGCGTCGTCTTCTGCACCCACTCCGAGACCTCGACCGGCGTCGTCGCCGACGTGCAGGCTCTCAAGGCGGCGATCGGCGACTCGGTCGCTCGTCGTCGACGCGATCTCGTCGCTCGGCGCGGTTCCGCTCGAGACGGACGCCTGGGGAATCGACGTCGTTCTCTCCGGGTCGCAGAAGGCATTGATGACGCCGCCCGGCCTTGCGATGGCGAGCGTCGCGGCGACGCTCTGGGACGACTTGCCGACGGCACGCAGCTTCTACTTCGACTGGCGCCGAACCAAGAAGGCGCAGGAGGCGTTCGACGCGGCGTTCACACCCGCCGTGTCGCTGATCCGCGGGCTCGACGTGGCGCTCGGGATGCTCTTCGAACGCGGCCTCGAGGCGGCGTTCGAGCGGCACGTCCGGCTCGGTCGTGCAGCCCGCGCCGGGCTGAAGGCGATGGGCGTCGAGCTCTTCTCGCCGGACGACGACTCCTCGGCGGTGGTGACCGTGGCCAAGACGCCACCCGGCGTCGACGGGAGCGAGCTGCTCGCGCACCTCCGTGACCGCCACGGCGTCACTCTCGCTCCGGGCCAGGGCCGCCTGAAGGGGAAGATCTTCCGCATCGGACACATCGGCTGGTTCGACGTGTTCGACATCGCGGCGGCGCTCGCCGCCGTCGAGCTCTCGCTCACGGAGCTCGGCGCGAACATCGAGCGGGGAGTGGCGGTCTCGAGCGCCTTCGACGCGTACGGCCGAGGGTGACACCCGGCCAGACTGCGCCGACGAATGTGGCCCGACCCGGTGGAACGGGTTGCGGCCTACCTGCGCGCCGCTGCGGTTGACGCCACGGTTCAGGAGTTCCCGGAGGGGACCAAGACGGCGGCCGAAGCAGCCGCGGCGGTCGGGTGCGACGTCGGCCTGATCGTGAAGTCGCTCGTCTTCGTCTGCGATGGCGCGGCCGTGCTGGTGCTCGCGCCCGGCGATCGCCGCTGCGACGAGCGCAAGGTCGCTGCCGCCGCCCGAGCCGAGGGCGCCCGGCTCGCCGATCCGGATGAGGTGCTGGCGGCCACCGGGTACGAGCCGGGAGCCGTAGCGCCCGTTCCGCAGCAATCGATTGCCCTCACGCTGCTCGATCGCCTCCTCCTCAAGCACGCCAGGGTGTGGATCAGCGGTGGTTCCAGCCTGCACATGGTCGTCATGTCTCCCGTCGACCTCGCGCGCCTCACCCGAGCCCAGACCGCCGACCTCGTCACGCCTCGCTAGAGTCTGAGGATGGAGGCAACCGAGAAGATCTGGATGAACGGCGAGCTCGTCGACTGGGACGACGCGCGCATTCACGTCGGGGCCCACGGCCTCCACTACGGCAGCGGCGTGTTCGAAGGAATCCGTTGCTACGACACCCCGAAGGGGCCGGCCGTGTTCCGGCTCACCGACCACATGCAGCGCCTGCACGACTCGGCGCGCCTGATCTACATGACGCTCCCGTATTCGGTCGCGGACCTGACCTCTGCATGCAACGAGCTGCTCGCGAGCAACGGGCTCACCGAGTGCTACATCCGCCCGATCGCCTTCTACGGCTTCGGCCAGCTCGGCGTGTCCGCCAAGGGCAACCCGGTCGAGGTCGTGATCATGTCGTGGCCCTGGGGCACGTACCTCGGCGAGGAGGCGCTCGCGTCCGGCATCCGCACCAAGATCTCGAGCTGGCAGCGCATTCCCGCGAACGTCGTCCCGCACGCGTCGAAGGCGACCGGTGTCTACCTGAACTCGATGCTCGCCGTGACCGAAGCACACAACGCGGGCTACGACGAGGCGATTCTGCTCACTCCGGACGGATACGTCGCCGACGGCCCAGGCGAGACGATCTTCGTCGTCCGCGACGGCGTTCTCTACACGCCGGATCTTTCGACCGGGATCCTCCACGGGATCACGCGCGACTCGATCGTTCAGATCGCGCGCGGGCTCGGCTACGAGGTGATCGAGAAATCGCTGATCCGCTCGGACCTCTACCTCGCGGACGAGGTGTTCATGTGTGGGACTGCTGCCGAGGTCACGCCGCTGCGGTCGGTCGACGACCACGAGATCGGCGTCGGCGACATCACCCGCCAGATCCAGAAGGCGTATCTCGACACGGTCCGGGGCGCGAGCGACCGCTTTCCGCAGTGGCGAGAGCTGGTCCCGAGCATGACCCGCTCGGTGTGACCTCGAGCACGACCGCAGCCCGTATCTCGCTCTCGTCTCCGTGGATCGACGAGCGGGACGAGGAGCTCGTGCTCGAGGTGCTTCGGTCCGGGCGGCTCTCGCTCGGCCCGATGGGGCCCAGGTTCGAGCAGATGCTCGCCGACGCCGCCGGCGCGCCGTATTGCGCTGCGGTCTCGTCGGGGACAGCCGGCCTTCATCTCTGCATGCATCTCGCCGGCGTGGGCCCCGGCGACGAGGTGATCACGTCGCCGTACTCGTTCGTCGCGTCGGCGAACTGCGCGATGTACGAGGGAGCGACGCCCGTCTTCGCCGACATCGACTCGAACACCTACAACCTCGACCCTGCCGCGGTCGAGGCGGCCGTGACCGAGCGAACGAAGGCGATCGTCGCGGTCGACATCTACGGCTATCCCTGCGAGCTCGACGAGCTGCGCGCGATCTGCGACCGGCACGGGCTCGCGCTCGTCGAAGACGCGTGCGAAGCGCTCGGCGCCGTCTACAAGGGGCAGCCGCGTCGGCTCGCACGGCCATCCGGCCACCTTCGCGTTCTATCCGAACAAGCAGATCACGACCGGCGAGGGCGGCGCCGTGGTGACCGGTTCCGCGGAAGAGCACGAGCTGCTCGTCTCGCTCCGCAACCAGGGTCGGCTCGAGACGTCGAGCTGGCTCCAGCACGGCCGATTCGGCTTCAACTACCGGCTGGACGACATCTCGGCGGCGCTCGGGGTCGGCCAGCTCGAGAAGCTCGACCGGATCCTCGCCGGACGGCGCGAGGTCGCGGCGCGCTACGGCGACCTGCTCGCGGGCATCGACGTGGAGACACCGCTCGCCGACGACGACGACCACGTCCGCTCGTGGTTCGTCTACGTCGTGAAGCTTCCGGCCGGGGTCGACCGCGACGCCCTGATCCGCAGGATGGGCGACCGGGGGGTCGACTGTGCGCCGTACCTTCCGTCGATCCATCTCCAGTCCTACATGCGGGAGCGGTTCGGGTTCCAGCGAAGGGATGTTCCCGGTGAGCGAGGACGCGAGCGCGCGCACGATGGCGATTCCGTTCCACGCACGGCTCGACCGTGATGACCAGGAGCGGGTCGTCGACACGCTCCGCGCGGAGCTGCGGTAGCGAACCGGGCGACGACAAGGGAGTTCTTCGCGCGCGCCGCGCACGAGGTCGCGCCGGAGCTGATCGGCGCCGAGCTCTACGTCGCGGGTGTCGGCGGCCTCATCGTCGAGGTCGAGGCGTACGACGACGGGGATCCTGCCTCCCACGGCTTCCGCGGCCGAACGAAGCGCAACGCAGCGATGTTCGGCCCGCCGGGCCACGTGTACGTCTACCGCTCGTACGGGATCCACTGGTGCGTGAACCTCGTCTGCGCGGACGAGGGGATTCCGAGCGCGGTGCTGATCCGAGCGCTCGAGCCGCTCGACGGCCTCGAGGAGATGCGGGAACGAAGGGGCACCGAAGACGCTGCGGCTTCTGTGCGCGGGCCCGGGCCGGCTCTGCCAGGCACTCGCGATCACACGCGAGCTCGACGGTGCGTCGCTCGACGCGTCTCCGTTCGATTCTCGCGCCGCTCGAGGCCCGTTGAGCTGGTTGCCGGGCCGCGGATCGGGATCACGAAGGCGGTCGATCGTCCGTGGCGCTTCGGCCTTGCCGGATCGCGCTTTGTCAGCCGTTCGTTCCCGGCTTCGCCGGCGCGCGCTTGACGCGGAGCTCGACGCGCATGCCTGGCGCTGCGGCGACGCCCCAGCCCGGCTTCTGCGAGACGACCCTGCCGGTCCGGGATCCCGTCAGCTTCAGCCTGAGCTTCAGCGGCGCGCTCTTCACGCGCGCTCGTGCGACCGTCAGGCCGACGAGTCGCGGAACGATGCCGTGCTGCGCCTTGGGCACCACCAGGGTCACCGTGTCGTACGCGGACAGCGTCCCACGCCGCGGAATCTGTCCGATCACGATGCTCAGGCGCTGCCCCGGTTTCGCCGGCTTGTAGACGAACTTCCACTGCAGGGGCTGGCCGTAGAGCCGCTCCTTCGCCTTCGCGAGCGTCGCGCCGCGCACGATCAGGCACGTCGACCTCGTTGTGCTTGCAGTTCGCGACCGTCGTCGGCTCGTCGCCGGAGAAGAAGTCGACGGTCGCGGCGTTCTTGCAGTTGCCGTTGTCCCGCTCGATCTGGTTGTTGCGGAACGTCACTCGGAGCGGTGCGCCGTAGAGCGACGACGCCGGCGGGAACGCCTCCGGCTGGAGGTTGAGGTAGGCGAGCGCCTGAGTCATGAACTCCTTCCAGATCAGCGCCGGATAGGTGCCGCCCGCGACCGCGCGCCCGTGGTACTCGTGCAGCATCGGCACGAGCTTGTTCGGGTACCCGACCCAGACGGCCGTGACGATCTGCGGCGTGAAGCCGACGAACCACGCGTCGCCGAAGTTCTCGGTCGTGCCGGTCTTGCCGGCGACCTGGCGGCCGGGGATCGCAGCCGCGATGCCCGTCCCGTACTGCACGACGCCCTGGAGCAGCGAGTCGATGATCGCGGCGCGCTGCTGGTTCTGGGTCGCGTTCAGGCTCAGCGCCTGCGTCAGGACGGGCGCGTTGTCCTTGCATGCCTTGCCCGGCTTGCGCGACGCACTCGACGGCGCGCGGCGTCGTTGCCGAAGATCGAGCCGTCGAGCGCGGTAGCCGCCGTTCGCGAAGCGTCGCGTAGGCGCGCGCCATCTCGAGCGGCGTCGCCGGCTCGCCGCCGAGGCCGATCGAGAAGTACGGCTGGAGCGGGCTCGTGATCCCGAGGTCGTGCGCGGCGCGGACGACGTTCGGCGGGCCCGACGACGTTCGTCAGCTGCGCGAAGACGGTGTTGTCCGAGAGCGCGATCGCCTTCGAGAGGTCGATCGGCCCGAGGTACTCGCCCTCGTAGTTGTTGACGCGCCAGAGCCGGCCGCCGACGTCGATCGTCACCGGATGCGAGTCGAACGTCGTCGACGGCGCGATCCCCGCCCGCAGCGCCGCGGCGAGCACGAACGGCTTGAACGCCGAGCCGGGCTGGCGCTCGCCCTGGGTCGCGAGGTTGAACTGACTCTGGTGGTAGTTGCGGCCGCCGACCATCGCGAGCACGGCGCCGGTGTGCGCGTCGAGCGCGACGAGCGCGGCCGTCGGGCCGATCGACGGCGGGAGCTCCTTCGCGATCGCCTGCGCGCGCGAGCTTCTGGAGGCCGAGATCGATCGTCGTCTTCACGTGCAGCCCGCCGCCGTAGACCTCCGCCGGCCCGTAGCGGCGGAGAAGCTGGTCGGTCACGTAGTTCGCGAAGTACGGCGCGGCCTGGCCTCTGAGTCGACGGAAGGTGAACGTCGCGCGGCTTCGGCATCGGCCAGCGCACGTAGCGCGAGTACTGGTCGTGCGTCGAGGTAGTGCTGCTGGTACATCTGCAGCAGCACGAGGTTCCGCCGCGCCTGCGCCGCCGACGGGTGCGCGACCGGGTCGTAGAGGCTCGGATTCTCGGGGATCCCGGCGAGCAGAGCGGCCTCGGCCGGGTTGACGTGCTGCGGCTCGCGTTGTGCCCGAAGTAGACCCGGCACGCCTGCTCGACGCCGTACGCGCCGTTCCCGAAGTAGATCGTGTTCAGGTACGCGGTCAGGATCTCGTCCTTCGACCACCCTGCTCGAGCTGCCAGGCGAGCGCCGCCTCCTTGCAGCTTGCGCGCGAGCGTCGGCGCGTTGCCGTTGATCGCGTTCTTGACGAACTGCTGCGTGATCGTCGAGCCGCCCTGGACGGGCCCGCCGCGTGACGTCGGCCCAGACGGCGCGCAGCGATGCCGCGCAGGTCGATCGCCGCGGTGCTCGTAGAACCGCTTGTCCTCGATCGCGACGATCGCGTGCTTCAGCCAGCGGTGAGATCTGGTCGGACGGAACGACGATGCGCGCCTGCGAGCCGCGCAGGACGTCGAGGATCGTGTGCCCGTCGCTCGCGTAGACGTAGGTGTTCGCCTGCTGGTGCTGCCGCTGGCCGGGTCGAGCTCGGGGATCTGCGCCGCGACCGCCGTGAGCAGCCCGAAGGTGAACGCCGACAGGCCGAGCAGCGCCAAGCACGAAGAGGAGCGCGAGCAGCCTGAGCTTGCGGATGCGGCGCCGCTTCGGCGGACGATTCCTTTTCCGGAACAGCGCCAGAACGCTCGCTAGTGTAGCCGTCTGCGATGCTCGATGACCTCACGCGGAACGCCGTCGACGTCCTTCCCGAGGGCGGGCTCGAGGCGAAGCTGAAGCTCGGACGGCCGCTGCGGGTCAAGCTCGGCATCGACGTCACCTCGCCCGACATCCACATCGGCCGGGCGATCCCGCTCCAGCGGATGCGCGCCTTCCAGGACGAGGGGCACGTCGGCGT
>CAWFIN010000007.1:0-747500 GCA_963815945.1 uncultured Actinomycetes bacterium | reverse complement strand
TGCGAAGTCGAAAGACGACGTATAGGGGCTGACGCCTGCCCGGTGCCGGAAGGTCACGAGGAGAGGTTAGTCTTCGGACGAAGCTTTGAATCCAAGCCCCGGTAAACGGCGGCGGTAACTATAACCGTCCTAAGGTAGCGAAATTCCTTGTCGGGTAAGTTCCGACCTGCACGAATGGAGTAACGACTTGGGCGCTGTCTCTTCGAGGGATCCGGTGAAACTGTAGTCTCGGTGAAGATGCCGAGTACCCGTGGTTGGACGGAAAGACCCCGTGAACCTTTACTACAGCTAGATGTTGGAGTTCGGGGTACGTTGTCCAGGATAGGTGGGAGGCTTTGAAGCGGGGGCGTCAGCTTTCGTGGAGCCAACCTTGGGATACCACCCTTCGTAGTCTGGGCTTCTAACCCGCTGCCGTAATCCGGGGCGGGAACAGCATCTGGTGGGTAGTTTGACTGGGGCGGTCGCCTCCCAAAATGTAACGGAGGCGCGCAAAGGTTCCCTCAGCACGGTTGGAAATCGTGCGTAGAGCGCAAAGGCATAAGGGAGCTTGACTGCGAGACAGACATGTCGAGCAGGGACGAAAGTCGGCCTTAGTGATCCGGCGGTAACTAGTGGACGTGCCGTCGCTCAACGGATAAAAGGTACTCCGGGGATAACAGGCTTATACTTCCCAAGAGTCCACATCGACGGAAGAGTTTGGCACCTCGATGTCGGCTCGTCGCATCCTGGGGCTGGAGTAGGTCCCAAGGGTTGGGCTGTTCGCCCATTAAAGCGGTACGCGAGCTGGGTTCAGAACGTCGTGAGACAGTTCGGTCCCTATCCACCATGGGCGTTGGAGGCTTGAGAGGAGTCGTCTCTAGTACGAGAGGACCGAGACGAACAGACCTCTGGTGTATCAGTCGTCGTGCCAGCGGCGCTGCTGATTAGCCACGTCTGGATGGGATAACCGCTGAAAGCATCTAAGCGGGAAGCCCACCTCGAGATGAGGCCTCCCATCTCCTAGAGAGAGTAAGAGCCGTGGAAGACCACCACGTCGATAGGCGGGACGTGTAAGCACAGCAATGTGTTCAGCGGACCCGTACTAATTGCTCGAGGTCTTGATTTAGAACTCACAAAGCTGCTATGGAGTTTTGAGGGTGAGCGCGGGATCGCGTCTTCTCACAAGTTGGGCGGTCATGGCGGCGGGGAAACACCTCTTCCCATTCCGAACAGAGAAGTTAAGCCTGCCAGCGCCGATGGTACTCGGAGAGCAATCTCCCGGGAGAGTAGGACGCCGCCCATTTCTTTCGCCGGGGCCAGACAGCTGTCTGGCCCCGGCTTTGTTCATGCTGCGCGCAGCTTTTCGCGCCACTCCGGATCGAGCGCGCGCAGCCGGCGCACGCGCTCGCCGATCGGCGGATGGGTGACGAACAGCTTCGCGAGCCCTTCCTCTGCGAAGGGGTTCGCCGTGTAGAGCGGCTCGGTGACGGGGCTTGCCTGAAACGAGACGAGCCCCGCCGCCTGCTCGAGCCGGAGCAGCGCGTCGGCGAGCCCGTGGGGCGAGCCGCAGAGCTCGGCGGCGAAACGGTCCGCGTTGTACTCCCGTTTCGGTGAGAGCAGCAGGTGGAGGAACGACGCAGCGACCGGGCCGAGCACGAAGAGCAGCGAACGCCGCAGGAAGCCCGCGATGTTCGAAGCGTCGACGACGAACGACGCGAGGGTGACAGCCGTCGTCTGCACGAGGACGTCGCGGCGGCGAAGGTGTGCGAGCTCGTGCGCGAGGAGCCCTTCGAGCTCGGCGGGCGATCGCGACGCCGAGAAGGCCGACCGAGACGGCGAGCGCCGAGCCCCCGTTGGCGCCGCGGCCGGCGCCGAGCATCCGCGGGTACGCGTCGGGGAGGACGTACAGGCGCGGACGCACGACGCGGGCGCGGGCCGAGAGGCTTTCGACCGTCGCGTGCAGGGCCGGTGCCTCGCCCGGCAGAAGCTCCCTCGCGCCGACCATCCCCATGACGATCCGGTCTGCGTAGAAGTAGAGCGCGGCGGCGAGGAGCACCACCGAACCGAGGAAGAGCACCGCGAAGCGGTAGCCGCCGAGCTTCCAGCCGACAAAGCCCATGGCGAAGGCGGGGAGGAGGAAGAGAAGCCAGACCTTGACGAGATTGATCGCGACGGCGCTGCGATCCCGCACGACGGGTTAGCGTCCCCTCGCGGGCACTTCGTCTATGCCTCTTCGTCGCGCTCGTCTGGTTCGTCTTCGGCGAGCCCGTGCGGAGGCCAGTCCGGCTCGGGCGCGTCGCAGCGGCTCGAACAATGGAGCGACGCGATGTTCTGCAACGGAATGAGGATGTGCCCGTTCAGCTCGATGTGCGCAACGTCCTCGACGTAGCAGTAGGCGGTCAGGACACCGTCCTGGTACTCGCCCCCGAAGAGGGCGATCTCGACCTGCTCGCCCTTGTACTTGTTGGTGTAGTCCTCCACGCGTCTCGAGTCTATCCACCGCGCTCCTCCTGCAGCCATCCCCCGAACGGGAGAGGGTCCACGCGTGGAGGAGCGGCGGCGCTACTGGCGCATCAGGTCGTTGCGGAGGGTTGCCGGATCGATCCCTGCCAGCCCCAACTGCGTCGGGTGGGAGCCGTCGATCCTGTAGAGGTGCATTGCGGTGATCGTGTTTCCGGTGATGTCGTTCGTGACGTCGCAGGTCCATTCTTTGGACGCTGCCGGCCGCTTCCGTTTTGAGGCGTCGGTGACGCTCTTGCAGTTGGCGACCACGATCGCGTTTTGACAGTCGTAGTCGCTGACCGCATCGCATTCGGCCTGCAGGCCGTTCTGGACCGCAGTCTTGGCGGCCTCTGCGACGTTCAAGCTGCTTCCGCATGACGTCGCGAGCATGACGACGGCGCCGAGCGTGACGAACGCGCGAAGAGCGAGCGGTAGACGCGTCCGGATCCTCATGCGGGTCACGAGTCTATCCGGCGGAAAGTGCCGTTCACGACTGCGATTCTGGACACGACGCCATTCGCCGGACCGCGTTGCGTTCGGCGGTACTCAGCGAGCGGCATCGAGGATGCGCGTGCCAGGAGGGCCCGAATCACGCCTCCGTGCAGGACGCAGAGGATCTGCCCGCCGGGATGGGCGGCCGCGATCCGCGCCGTCGCAGCGGTGATCCGGGCGCTCATCGCGGCGTGCGTCTCGCCCTCCGCCCACCCGTCGCCGCCCGCCGAGTGACGTTCCCATCCCGCCGGGAAGCGATCCTTGATCTCGTCAGTGGTCAGGCCAGTCCACTCGCCGACGTCGATCTCGCGCAGCGCCTCGTCCGGAACGACGGGAAGCCCCTGCGCCGACGCAACGGCCTGCGCCGTCTCGAGCGCGCGACGCAGGTCGCTCGAGTAGACCGCGTCGAGACCTACGCCGGCGAGTTCCTCCGCCAGCGCCCGGGCCTGAGCTCGGCCCACAGCGTTCAGGGGCGGGTCGACATGACCCTGCCAGCGATGATCGCGGTTCCAGTCGGTCTGCGCCGTGCCGGACGATGAGGACGGTCGTCATGCCGACTAGGCTAGTGGGGGAAATGGATCTCGGGCTGCGCGACAAGGTGTGCATCGTGACGGGGTCGACGGGCGGCATCGGGCTTGCGGCAGCGCGACTGTTCGTCGAGGAGGGCGCACACGTCGTGACGTCGGGCCGGCGCGACGAGAGCGGCGTCGGCGAGCTGCACTGGAGCGGCGACCTGTCGACGCCGGGCGAGCCGGAACGTCTCGTTGCAGCGGCGCTCGAGCGGTTCGGACGTGTCGACTGCCTCGTCAACAACGTCGGCGGCACTGACATCCGGCGCTTCGAGGAGCTGACGGACGCCGACTGGGAGGCGTCGTGGCAGCTGAACGTGATGAGCGCCGTGCGCGCGACGCGTGCGGTGCTTCCCGGACATGACCGCCCGCGAGAGCGGTGCCATCGTCAACGTCTCGTCGACGGCGGCAAAGCGGCCGTCGGCTTCGATGCCCGACTACTCGGTGACGAAGGCTGCGATGCTCTCGTTCTCCAGGCTCGTCGCCGACCTCTACGCGAAGCGCGGGATTCGCTGCAACGCGGTCACGCCGGGGCCGACTGCGACGGACGCATGGCTGGGCGAGGGCGGCCTCGCAGACCAGCAGGGCTCTCGCGCGGAGGTGCTTGCGAAGGTGGCCGCCGGACGGCCGATCGGGCGCCTGGCGCAGCCCGAAGAAATCGCCGCAGTGATCGTGTTCCTGTGCTCGGAGCGTGCCAGCTATGTCACCGGTGCGGCCTGGAGCGCAGATGGCGGCACCGTCCCGATCATCATCTAGCCGTCTTCCGGTCGACGAAGAACGCTCGGCCCCGACTGCGAGCGCCCGCCGCGGTCGCGTCTAATCTTGAAAGGTGGCGGAGCTGACCGGACAGGTTGCAGGTTCGTTCGCTGAGCGTATTCGCGCGCAAGAGGCCGAGTGGCTGTCGGTGCTCGCCGTGCGTTCGTACGACACCCGCGGACGGCTGCGCCCAGAGGAGGAGTCCGACGTGCGGACGCCGTTCCAGCGCGATCGCGGCCGGATCGTCCATTCCAAGCCGTTTCGGCGTCTCAAAGGGAAGACGCAGGTCTTCATCGACCCCGCCGGCGACCACTACCGCACGCGGATGACGCACACGCTCGAGACCACGGGGATCGCCCGCGTCGTCGCGCGGGCGCTGCGGCTGAACGAGGACCTCGTCGAGGCGATCGGCCTCGGTCACGATATGGGGCACACGCCCTTTGGGCACGCGGGCGAGGAGGCGCTCGACGCGTTGCTGCGCGAGCGTTTCGGAGGGGGCTTCCGGCACAACGAGCAGTCGCTCCGGATTGCCGAGCGCCTGAATCTGACCCACGAGGTTCGTGACGGCATCCTGAACCACACCGGCTCGCAGCGAGCCCGAGACCCTCGAGGGCAAGATCGTCCGCATCGTCGACCGGGTCGCCTACATCAACCATGACATCGACGACGCGATCCGCTACGGGCTGATCGGGGAAAGCGACCTGCCGCGGGACGAGATCGAGGTGCTGGGGCCATCGGGGTCGAAGCGCATCGACACGCTCGTTCACGACCTGATCGAGACATCCGAGCGCACTGGAGACATCGCTCAGAGCGACGAGGTCGGCGCGGCGATGCTCTCGTTGCGGGCGTTCATGTTCGAGCGCGTCTACCTTGGGCCGGTGACGACGATCGAGCACGACCGCGCTCGGGAGACGGTGCGGCGCATCTTCGACGCGCTCGCCGACCGCGGCGATGCCCCCGAGCAGATCACGGAGTTCATCGCCGGCATGACCGATCGCTTCGCACTCGAATACGCTGCGAACCTGTAGTGGCGCGAATCAAGGACACGAGTGTCGAGACGGTCCGGCAAGGCGCGGACTTCGTCGCCGTCGTCGAGGAACGGACGCCCCTGCGGAAAGCGGGCGCGCGGCTGACCGGCCGCTGCCCGTTTCACGAGGAGCGGACGCCGAGCTTTTCCGTCAACCCGGTCGACAAGCTCTTCTTCTGCTTCGGCTGTGGCAAGGGCGGCGACATGATCACCTTCGTCAGAGAAACGCAGGGGCTCGATTTTGCCGGCGCCGTCGAGTGGCTCGCGGACCGGTTTCGGATTCCGATCGAGTACGAGGAAGGTTCGCCGGCCGACGACGAAAGACGGCGCAGGCGCGAGCGGCTGTTCGCCGTGCTCGAGCAGGCGGCGTCGTTCTACGAACGCACGCTGTGGGAGTCGCAGGCAGGCTCGTTGGCCCGCGACTACCTTGCCGGCCGCGGCCTGCGAGAAGAGGTGTGCCGCGAGTTCCGGCTCGGTCTGGCGGTCGGCGGGAGCACCCTGACCCGCAAGGCTCTGGAGAAGGGATTCACGCTCGAGGAGCTGCGAGGGGCCGGGCTCACTCGCCAGCGTGGCGACGACTATTTCCAGCGACGGCTGCTCTTCCCGCTCGCCGACGCCCGCGGGCGTGTGCTCGGCTTTCAGGCGCGGCGACTCTACGACGACGATCCGCTCAACGCGAAGTACGTCAACACGCCCGAGTCGGAGCTGTTCCACAAGGGGTCGGTCGTCTACGGGCTCGACAAGGCTCGGGCTGCGATCGCGCGTGAAAACAGGGCGTGCGTCGTCGAAGGAAACACCGACGTCATCGCGCTCCGCCAGGCCGGTGTCGACGCTGTCGTGGCGTGCATGGGCACGGCGCTCACCGAGCACCAGCTTCGCGAGCTCGCCCGGTTGACGAAGCGGTTGTGGCTCGCGTTCGACGGTGATGCCGCAGGCGAGTCGGCAACGCTGCGCGGAATGGAGCTTGCGGTCGCACAGGGGTTCGACGTGAAAGTGGTGGCGCTACCCCCTGGGATCGACCCGGCCGACGACCCGGCCGGATTCGAGGCGAGGGTCGCGGCTGCCGAGCCCTATCTCGTCTATCGCGTGCGGATCGAAATCGACCGCGCCGACGATCGTGAGGCGGCGTTCCGCACGGTCAAGGACGTGCTCGAGAAAGCCCCTGACACGCCCCAAAAGCAGGACGCCTGGCGTGTCGCGAATGACCGTCTCGGCATGACGGTTCAGCTCCGGGCGGGCGGTAGTGGGACGGCGAGCGCCGGTGCCGGGATCTCGCCGCGTCTCGTCAAAGCAGCCGACCGTCTCGAGCGGGATGCCCTGGCCGGCGTCGTTGCTCACACGAGTCTGAAGCCTCTGCTCGCCGAGTTGACGTCCGAGCACTTCCACGACCCGCTCCACCGAGCGGTCCGCGAGTACCTGGTCGACGGCGTTCCGCTCGACGGAGAGGGCGTGGCTCGTTTGGCCGAGCTCGACGCGCGGGCCGAGGCAGAGGGAATCGACGAAGAGACCGGCACCGAGCTGCTGCTCCGGCTCCGCGAGCGCGAGCTCCGGCGCGAGCTGCAGCACGCCGCGCCCGAGCGGACGAAGGAACTGCAGGAGGCGCTGACGCGGCTCCACGACGCGTACGCCGGCCTCGGCGAGCACGCGTCCGTACCGGAGTAGGCGGCGGTCTAGTCGGCTTCGGCGTACGCGACGACCGGTTCTTCTGGCGCGTGCGCGTGGGCAGCGCCGGCGCACCCCCTCGCAGGAGCAGCCCTCCGATCGCTGCCGCCGACGCGGCGAAGATGGCGCCCGCGACGAAGGCGGCGTGGTAGCCGCCGTTGAGCGCGGCAACCGCACTGTCACCGGCGGCGGTGAGGGTGTCGGTGCGAGATGCGGCGAGGCTGGCGAGGATCGCGAGACCGAGAGCGCCGCCCATCATGAACGAGGTGTTGACGATCCCGGAGGCGAGGCCGGCGTCCTGCGGCTCGACGTCGCCCATCGCAGCGAGCAACATCGGGTTGAACGCGATGCCCGCGCCGAAGCCGAGCAGAAGCATGCTCGGCAGGACGTCGACCATGAAGCTGCCGTCGACCGTGGCGCGTGCGAAGAGCGCAAGGCCGATCGTCGCGACTGTAAGGCCCGTCACGAGGGGAGGCTTGATCCCGAAGCGCATCACGAGCTTCGCGGAGACGCCGATCGAAAGCCCTCCCATGATCAGGTTGGCGGGCAGGAACGCCAGGCCGACCTGGAGCGGGGTGTAGCCGAGAACGAGCTGGAGGTAGAGCGCCGACATGAAGAACCACGCGAACATCGCGGCCGCCCAGAGCACGGCGACGCCATTCGCCGTCGACAGATTTCGGTGCCGGAACAACCCGAGCGGCATCAAGGGCGAGCTCACTCTCGACTCGATTCCGAGGAAGAGCCCGAACAGTCCGGCGGCTGCTGCGAGGAGGCCGAGTGTTTCCCCGGAGCCCCAGCCGTTCTGGTTGCCGTTGACGATCGCGTACACCGCGAGCATCAGCGCGGCCGTCACCGTGACCGCGCCGGCGACGTCGAGGCGCACCGACTCGGCCCGCGTGTGCGCGGTCGGAAGGAGTCTCAGCGACAGCAGAACGACCGCAAGGCCGATCGGGACGTTGACGAGGAAGATCCAGTGCCAGTCGAGCGAATCGGTGAGGACGCCACCGAGCACGACGCCGATCGAGCCGCCGCCCGAGGCGACGAAGCCAAAAACGCCCATCGCCTTGGCCCGTTCGGCGGGCTCGGTGAACAGGGTCATCATCAGCGACAACGACACCGCGGAGGCGATCGCGCCACCGACGCCCTGGACGGCGCGCGCCCCGATGAGCAGCGCCTGCGAGCTCGCAAGGCCGCACGCGAGCGAGGCGAGCGTGAAGAGCGTGATGCCGATCAGGAACATTCGCCGGTGGCCATAGAGATCACCGAGCCGTCCGCCGAGGAGCAGGCAGCCGCCGAACGTCAGCAGGTACGCGTTGACGACCCACGCGAGCGAGGACGACGAGAAGCCCAGCTCCTCCTTGATCGACGGCAGCGCGACGTTCACGATCGTCACGTCGAGAACGATCATCAGGCTGCCGAGGCAGAGGACGTACAGGGCGAGCCAGCGCGAGCGGTTGTTCATGGCGATTGCGTTCCCATCCTACGGTTGACGTCTAGCTCCCCGGGTTGGACTCGAACCAACAACCCTTCGGTTAACAGATCGAACGGGCCAGGCTAGCAGACGCCTACTACGTGCTTTTAAGCCATTCCGAGGTGACGTGAGAGTCGGCTGAGATCACGTGAGGTTGGTAGCAAATCGGGTAGCAAATCGAGGCTACGTTGCCTTGGATGGCAACGCTTCGGATAGAATCTGCTGCATGGTTAGAACAGAAAAGGTGATCGTGTCGGCGCAGGTCGATCCTGACATCCGCCGGGAACTCGCCCCGTACCGCGCCGCTACCCCGCCAGGTTCAAAAAGTTCGAGGCCGCGTGACGGCAAAGACGCAAGAGGCGGTGGCTTGGCTGCGAGCGAAGGAAAGCATCTCGGTCTGGTACGACGCCGAGAACGGCGAGCGCTATCGCCAGTTCGTGATCCGCGGCCAGAACGTCCCCTCGGACGCACCCGTCGTCCTCGCGCACCCGGAGCTCTTCGCGGCTTTCCCGATCGGTGAGGACTGAAGTATCTTGCGGTGCACAACGGCGCGCGTCGCAAGAGGAGCGCAGCGGGAGCGGCGGCCTGAGTGGGCCGCCCTCCCGCGCGCAACACACCCTGCAACCACAGCATCCCGACTAACCCCCAGCGCGGGGTTGCGCCGCCCCACAACGCCTCCAGCACCGCAGTCCCCCTTCAGCGTGATGGGGCGGCACCACTCATATCGGCAACGCGCACGGCTACGCCTAGGGCCACGCGCTGGCCCCGCGCGAAACCCCCACCTCACCTCGGAATAAGGCTCATAGGGATTTCGCGTTAGAACGGGGTCTGCGCGAGGCGGGTTGAACGCGGTGCTCAACCCTCCAAACGCGACTCGCTTATCTCCGAAACGTGGCCTACCGGTCAAGAGGCGCCAAAACGAATCTCTCGCTCGGAGCGCGACTTCTTACAGAGAACCGCACCCTCGTCCCAGGGGGGCGGGAGGGGTCGCGACGCAAAACCTGCAGCCACGAATCACCGGCCGCGGCGGGTGTCCCGTCGATGTTCGTCCAGGCGAAAGCCGGGCACGCGCAAGCCTCGACCACGGAGCGGTATCTGCACGCTTCACGGACGAGCTACCCGAACTCGGCCGAGCTCGGAGAAGCACGGCTCTTCGGCAGCTAGATGATTGATTCCAAATTTGCTGGCGGGCTGGCGACGGCCCGCACACGGCGTCAAGCCGCGCCGCGCGCCACCCAGGCCTTCGCCGAGACTACGAACGGTGGCTCCGGCAGCCTCTCCCTGCAGAGCTCGCGCAATGCCGTGCGCCGATCGGGCTCGAGGCCGGCGACGTGCGCACCCGAAGGGGCTACGCCGAGCGTGAACGGCTCCCACCAGTCCTCGAACGTGGCGTGCTCGACGTCCACCGCGACGGCGCTGTCGACGATGTCGCCGATTCCAGCCGCGCGAAAGAGGTCGGCCAGGTGGCCAGCCCTGCTGCCGGGGCAGACAGACCCAGTCTCGACCTCAGGATCGAGCGCTTGGGCGGCATCCCAGAACGGACCGATCGGGCCGCCGTCGGTGAAGTCCCACACGCATGCGGCGACGACGCCGCCGTCCCGCGTCACCCTCGCCATCTCGCGGAGGCCTGCGACCGGATCGTCCATGACGTTGACCACGAGCTGGGCGAGCGTCGCATCGAAGCAGCCTCCTTCGAACGGCAGATCCTCAGCCGGCGAGCGGATGACCTCGACTCCGGGATGGCGGCCGCGCAGGGCCGCGACGAATTCCTCGGACGGGTCGACCGCCGTGACCCGTCCCGGCCCGGCCCTCCGGCCGAGCTCCGCGGTCAGCGCACCGGGGCCGCATCCGACGTCGAGGACCCGGCCGTCGAGAGGGAGTCCGGCGAAATCGGCGAAGGGCACCGCCAGCGGCCTCGAGTAGCGGCCCATGAACCGGTCATAGGCATCGGCACCGCTCAAGCTCACTTCTTCCCCTTCGGCGTCACCCTGTGCTCGTTCCCGGTAGCAAGTTGGGTATCAAGGAAGGCGCCTCACACGGGGCGTCCTTCACAAAGCGAAGCCCTTTGCAGGGGTTTTGGAGCTCCCCGGGTTGGACTCGAACCAACAACCCTTCGGTTAACAGCCGAATGCTCTGCCAATTGAGCTACCGGGGACCGCTCGGCGGCGGCATTGTATCCGCGGCCGGGGCTGGCCCCGGGATCACGGCGCGACGGTGATGATCGACCGTCGTCGTATGCAGGTGGGAGCCGTTCTCTGCGGAGGGCTCGTAGAAGACGAGCTCGTGCTTGCCGGGTGCAAGGTCGAGTTGCTGTTCGAACGTGCCGCGCTCGGGTGCCCCTTGTGACGCGGTGATCGAATGGGTCTGGACGACCTTCCCGTCCGTCTGGACGTCGAGCTCGATCGTCCCCTCGAAGACGCTTGCGGTGCCCACGACTTTGAGGGGGCTTGTGACCGTGGAGTCCCGCGGAGGCGCGGTGACGAAGATCGGCGCCATCGGGGTCAGGTCGACGTAGTCGTCGCGCGTCGCGGGAGCGAGCAACGTCTTCCCGGCGCCGTTCGAGAGGGGGACGGGTGAGCCGCCGGCGTCGACGACGACGCCATTCACCGTCGGGAACTGCGTCAGCGTGTAGACGATCTGCCCTTGCGCCGTCCGGGGCGCGTCCGTGAGCGCCCGCGAGAAGTTGGCGTGCGCCGTGCCCGCCGCGATGGTCAGGTCATCGAGCTTCGTCCCGGCGGGAATCGCCGTCGTGTAACCGCTGGGCGGCCCCGCGACGAGCGCGCGCAGTGCAGCTGACGCTACCGCCGTGGTCTTGGGTACCTGCACGACGACCGGAACGAGAGCTGATCCGAGGTAGAAGTAGGCCTGAACGGGTCTCGTCGCCGCTGCGGACGTCGTGGTGGTCGGAGCGGAGGTCGTTGTGGTCGTCGCGTGATTTCGCCCGCGCAGAGCGATCCAGGCCGCGACGCCGAGGCCTACGACGAGCAGTACGACCAGAAGTTTCTTCGCCATCGTCCCCCGAGTCTGCCACGAGCCGGTCGCAAGTATCCTTCCGACGTGAGTCCTTTTGCCGTCGTCATGCTCGTCGCGGCCCTTGTGCTCGTAGCGGCGGTGCAGTTCCCGAGCCTCACTGCGAGGCTGAGTCCCGAGGCGCGTCGCGCCCGCAGCCGGGCGAGCCGCAAGGCTGCGTTACGCGTTGTCGAGTCGGATCCCGACGAGGAGTTCGTCCGGGCGGTCGAGCGGGACCTCGCTGCGCTACCGACGATCGACGACGACCGGTAGCGCGACTCAGCCGGAGACGTGCACCGTGCGCGTCGCGGTCGCCGTGTTCGGAATGACGGCGCTCACGTCCTCCATGTTCTTCGCCTCCTGGTAGTCGGAGACCTGGACGAGAAGTTTGTGCGTTCCCGGAGTGGCGTGGATCACGAGCCGGCCTTTTTCGTAGCGGACGGTCACGGGATGGCCGTCGATCGACGCGGTCGCCGACGTCGGGTCGACTCCGGCGCCGGCGTCCACAGCGGAGACCCAGATCGTGCGCGGCGGGGCTCCCGACGCGAGCCGCAGCACGGGCGGCGCGGTGTCGTTGACCCAGTACCGGAACGTGAACGGGCCGGCACCGGCGGGCGAGCGGGTGTCGAAGACGATGTCGTACACGCCGGGTCGCGGCAGGATCGCACCGGCGATCGGGCGCTGTCCGCCGAAACCAGGCAGGTATGGATTGATCGCTTGGGGTAGGCCGGCGTAGCCGACGAGATGGTTCTCGTCCCCGGCAAAAACGACGTGCGGCACGGCGTGTCCCGAGACGACCGCGACGCCGAAGTTTGCGACGTTGCCCGTGATGGTGACCCGGTACGCGACCTCCGGGCCGCGAAAGCCCTGGTCGACGGTCGGATAGCGGTAGTCCTCGATCCTGGTGGGGCCTCCGAGCGTCGTCCCGGTGTGGAGGCCAGGCCGTCGGAGCGTCAGACTGCGTTCGGTGCCGAGCAGCGGGTGGCTCACCTCGACCCAGAACGGAATCCGACGGACATCGGTCCCGCGCGTGAGGACGACGAAGCCCGTGTAGTCGCCCTGCGGGGCCGCGGGGTCGACTCGGGCCGAGACCGCGAACTGCCCCGGCACCGTGACCGCCTTCGTCGTCGAGATCGTAAGCCCCGGAACGGTCCGCTGGGTCAAGGTCGAGACCGACCACGCGCCGGCACCGCCGCCTGCGTCAGTGAGGTCGACCGCGCTCGTACCGCCGTTCACCGGAAACGAAATCGCAGTTGGCGCTGCGAAGACCAACGGGTCGGTTGCCCGCGCGAGGTTGATCAGGCCTCCTCCCTCCCGGGTCGTGGCAACCTCCCTGCCGAGGCTGTCCGTCACCGGGTCGCCGGTCTGGACGAGGGCCGACTTGATCTGGGCGACCGTCCAGTCGGGGTGCAGTTGCATGAGTAGTGCCGCACCCCCGGAGACCTGTGGCGCAGCCATGCTCGTGCCTTCCATCGATGTCCAGGGGCCCCCGTGGTTGTCTGGAACCGAGGACGTGATGTCGACGCCCGGAGCACTCAGGTCGGGCTTGAGCGTCCGGGAGACGGGTGTCGGCCCTCCCGACGAAAAGCTTGCGATCTGCCCAGAGAGAGTCGTTGCAGCCACGGCGATCGCCTCCGGGGCGTTTGCCGGCGAGCTGATCGACCCGTAGCCGTAGTCCGAAAAGTCGTTTCCCGCGGCAACAACCGGCACGACGCCCGCTTCGGCGGCGGCGTCGAGCGCGTGGACGACGATGTCCCGCGACGGCTCGATCTCGGGCTCGCCGAGAGAGAGATTGATGACGTTCATGCCGTCGGCAACAGCAGCCTCGATCGCGGCGGCAATCTCCGCAGCATTTCCGTCGAGACCGAACTCCGGGGTCGGAGTCGTGAGGACTTTGTAGTTGCCGAGATACGCGCCGGGAGCGATTCCGCTCAACGTCTCCTCGCCGTCGGAGACGTTGTGGTCGCCTGCGGCGATTCCGGCGACGTGGGTTCCGTGAAACGAGTTTTCAGGGTCGAAGGCATCTCCCGCGTACTTCCAGACGGCATCGGGACGGGGAAACGCCCGCGCCACGATCACCTTCGGCGTGGTGTAACGCTTCTGGCCCTTCGGGAACCCGGGTGGGTAGGCGAAACCGGTCGGGTCGAGGAACTTGTGACGGGCGTCGATTCCGTCGTCGAGGATCGCGATCTTGATCCCCTGTCCGTCGGTTGCGAGAGTCGTTCCCCACAGAGCGTCGGCGCCGATGACCTCCGGGCTCTGCGCGGCACGCGCGTGGTAGCGGACGTCCTGCCAGACCTCGGCGACGCCGGAGATCCGCTGCAGCCGCCCGACGTCTCCCTTTGGGAGAAGCACTGCGAAGCCGTTCGCCACGATCCGGTACCGCCAGGTGATCCGCGCGGATGGGATTGCCGCCAGGACGTTGGCGCCCACGCGGCTCTGCTCGGCTGCGAGCTTTCGACCGTACGCGCGGTGGCGGGGGGAAGTGAGTGACCGGCCGAATGCGGCCATCGGTGCACCTTTTAGCGTCACGACGACTTCGGTCATCGCGACGGGCGTCGCATCGACCGCGTCCGCAGAGGCTCCGAGGACGAGGGCCGCGGCTACGAGGGGAAGGAGTGCGACCTGTCTCAGAATGCGGATGAGAGGACTTGAACCTCCACGCCCCGAAGGGCACACGGACCTGAACCGTGCGCGTCTACCAATTCCGCCACATCCGCGTAGACAAAGTCTAGCCCGCGTGCAGCGCGTGTCCGCGCGGGCAGAGCTGCCCGCTACGATCGGCTGCGTGAGCACCGGACCGCTGCGGGACCTCCTCGAGCTTGCCTTCCCTGACGCCTCGGAGCTTGACGTCTTCGACCGAGGGGGCGGGAACCACATCGAGGTTCGGGTAACCGACGCGTCTCTCGCGGGTCTCTCGCTCGTCGACCAGCACCGGCGCGTCTACGATGCGCTCGCCGGCCCACTCGCCGACGGCACGATTCACGAACTGCGCATCAGGACGAAAGGAGTGGCCGCATGACGTACACCGACAAGATCAAGGGCGTGCTCGACGAGTCGGAGGTCGCCCTCTTCATGAAAGGCACGCCCGATTTCGCGATGTGCGGCAACTCGGACCGCGCGCTCCAGGCGCTACGGCGCGCCGGCGCCTCCGTCACGGCGGTCGACATCCTTCCCGACCCTCAGATCCGCCAGGACCTGTCCGCGATCTCGGGCTGGCCGACGATCCCGCAGGTGTTCGTGAAGGGCGAATTGATCGGCGGCGCCGACATCATCGAGGAGCTCGAGCGCACCGGCGAGCTCGAGCAGACGCTCCGCGAGAAGCTCGGCGACGACTATCGCGACGCGCGCGCCGAGACGACCGTCCAGCTCTAGAAGGTCGAAATTCGCTGCCGCTACCGCAGCGCCGCGAGCACGTCGTCGGCGTGCGTGTTCGCTTTCACGTTCGGAAAGACCTTGACGACCGTGCCCTTTGCGTCGATCACGAACGTCGCACGCCGGACACCGAAGTACTTGCGGCCGTAGCGCATCTTCTCGCCCCAGGCTCCGTAGGCTTTCGCGACCTCTTTCTCCGTGTCGGCGAGCAGCGTGAACGGCAGCTCGTACTTCTCCTTGAACTTGACGTGTGAAGCCACCTTGTCGGGCGACACACCGAGAACGATGGCCCCGGCATCCTCGAACTCCCCCCAGGCATCGCGAATCCCACAGGCCTGCGTCGTGCACCCCGGCGTGTCGTCCCTGGGATAGAAGTACAAAACGACCGGCTTTCCCCGGAGGGCGGACAGCCTGACGGTCTCGCCGGAGTCGCTCGGGAGCTCGAAATCTGGAGCAGGTTCGCCTTCGTCGACCACGACGGTGCCTCTCGGTAGGGTGCGCTGGACTCGATGCTAGCCGCCCACCATCTGAATGCATTCCTCGTCGTCGCGGTCTGTCTGGCCGCGTCTGCTTCGGCGTTTCTCGCCCGGCGGGGAGGTGCAGGCCGAGGGGTGGCGCACCTTCTCGCCCTCGCGCAGACACTCGTCGTCGCCCAAGTCGGGCTCGGCTTGCTTCTCCTTTCCGATCACCGCCGCGCGTCCGACAAGCTCCACTACGCCTACGGGACGTTCGCGCTGCTGTGCCTCCTCTCGCCGTGGCTCTACGCGCCGACCGAGCCGCGGGCGCGCCTGCTGTGGTTCGCGGTCGCCACGCTCATCGGGGCGGCGCTCGCCGTGCGCGCCTACACGACCGCGTGATGGACCGGATCTCGCCGTTCGTGCGCGGCCTGCTCGTGATCGCGGCGATCGCAGCAGCCATCGTCTTCCTGAACCTCGAGACGTCGCTCGTTACCGCCGGGCTGCTCGTTCGCGTTGCCTTCTTTCTCGCCATCGCGCTTGCGGCGTACATGGTGTGGCGCGACTTCGGTCGCCGCGAGATCTCGCTCTGGCCCACTCGCGCGCAGCGGATCTTCTATGGCGCGATCGGGCTCTTCGTGGTCGACCTCGGGTGGTACTTCGTGCGGGGTGTCAGCGGTCCCGACGCGCTCGTCTTCTTTGCTGTCGCGGGCGTGTGCATCTATGCCGCGGTACGCACGTGGCGCGGCCAGCGCACCTACAGCTAGCCCTTCGAGCTGAGCCGCAGCTCGTTCGCGTACACGAACGCCGCCACGTCCTTGATCTGCTTGACGCTGAGGCGGCTCTTGAAGGACGGCATGGTCCCCGTTCCGTGCGTGACGCGATCGACGATGAGCGTGAGCGGAGGCAGGTATTCGTCGAGATTCGGGCCTACCGTGCCCGTCGCTCCCACGGCCGCCATGGTGTGGCAGCCCGAGCAACCGGAGCTCGTGAAGATCGCTTTTCCGGCGGCCGGGTCGCCGCCACCAACGCGCGCAGGAGCGTTCGAGGTGGCGGCCGCGGCGGTGGTGGTGACGGCGGCGCCGTGGCCGCCCCAGTGGTCGGCCGCGACTGCGGCTAAGCCACCGGCGAGAAGAATCGCGCCCGCGAGAGTGACCCAGATCGCCCTGCTGTGGCGCGTCGCGCGCATCGGTTCCCCTGTCTATCGAGCGGAAATGAGAACGCTCTGAGCCGGCGGGCGATCAGGCCTCGACGCGAGCCTCGACGCCGTCCAGGCGGTCGAGCGCCTCGCGGACGTCCATGAGCTGGCCCACGAAGATCGGGGTGTCACGCTCCGTCCAGCGCGAAGCCTCGCTTTCGCGCAGCCGCGCCATCAGGTGCATGAAGTCGGCCGGCTCGTCGCACTCGAAAGCGGGCATGTACTCCTGATCGTCGATCCCGAACGAGTACGTCGTGTGGTTGTTGATCGACTCGAACTCGCGACCGATGCGCATGTGCTCCTCCATCGCAACCTGGCGCTCCTCCTTCGGGAGGAAGTACCAGGGCCGCACCTTTACGAACGGGTAGACCACGAGATACTTCTGGTTGTACGGCGTGATCTTCCGAGGGCGGCTCGCCTTCGTGTATTGCGACGCCTTGCTCGTCGCGAGGTACGAATACGTCGTCTCGAGCCAAGCGGAGAGCGGCGTCGCGTTCAAGGCAGCGCCGAGCTCACCGAGGTCGTCGTAGCGTTGAGTGATCTTCCAGAAGAAGAAGTCGGCGTCTCGCCGGACCCCGGTCACCGAGTACGCGGCGAGGTAGTCGAAGCGCGGAGCGAAGTCCTCGATTACCTCAGCAAACGCGTCCTTGGCAGCGGCGCGCTCCTCGACCGGCAGGCGTCGCCACGCCGGGTCGACCCGGAAGAAGGTGTAGGCAAGGTACTGGCCGCCGGACGGTTCGCTCATCGCCACGAGGATACCCTGGCGCCGTGGCGTTGGAGCAGGTCAGCGGGCAGTTGAAACGCCTCCCCGCGGGGCCGGGTGTGTACCTCTTCCGGGACGATGCGGCGGCGGTGCTGTACGTCGGCAAGGCAAAGTCGCTGCGGGCGCGCGTTCGCCAATACTTCCAGGCAGGGCGCAGCGACACGCGCACCGGAATCGACCAGCTGGCGGCGCGAACCGTCGAGATCGAGACGATCGTCACGGGCACCGAGGTCGAGGCGCTGCACCTCGAACAGAACCTCGTCAAGCGCCACCGACCGCCGTTCAACGTGCGGCTCCGCGACGACAAGTCGTTCCCGTACATCGCGGTCACGGTCCAGGACGAGTTTCCGCGCGTGATGTTCACGCGTGAGCGGCACAGGCGCGGGGTCGTCTACTTCGGCCCGTACGCCAACGCGAAGAAGGTGCGCGAGACGCTCGACGTGCTCAACCGCGTCTTCCGCTACAGGCCATGCGAGGGCCCGCAACCCGGCCGTCGTAGCGGCATCCCGTGTCTCGACTTCCATATCGAGCGGTGTTTCGCGCCGTGCGTCGGACACATCTCGAAGGACGACTACCGCGCGGTCATCGACGGCGTGATCGAGTTCCTCTCGGGGGACGACAGGCCGATCCGTGCCGAGCTCGAGCGGCGGATGCGCGAGGCGTCGGACGCAGAGCGCTTCGAGGAGGCCGCGCGCTATCGAAACCGCTTGCAAGCCGTCGACCGGCTCGCCGAGCGGCAGGCCGTCGAGCGCACCTCGATCGGGACGATCGACGTGATCGGCGTCGCCGTTGGCCCCGACCGGGCGGCCGTGCAGGTGTTCCCGCTTCGCGGGGGCCGGATGGTCGATCGCTATTCCTTCCAGCTCGAAAACGCCGCTGGGGAAGACATGGGGGAGGTGCTCGAGCAGTTTTGCCTGGAGTACTACGGCTCGGCACCGTCGATTCCGCCGCAGATCCTCGTTCCCCGTGGCCTTGCCAGCCAGCCGTTGGCTGCGTTCCTGTCCGAGCTGCGCGGCTCCAAGGTCGAGGTTCGTGCGCCCGAACGGGGCGAAAAGCGCCGCCTCCAGGCGCTCGCGCAGGAAAACGCCGACCTTGCTCTCGCCTCGGACACGTTTACTGCCGAGACGAAGCGGCTGCGACGCGTGGAGGCACTCGAGGAGCTTCGTGAGCACCTCAATCTCGAGTCGCTTCCGATTCGGATCGAGTGCTTCGACATCTCGAATCTTCAGGGACGCGAGATCGTGGGCTCGATGGTCGTCTTCGAGGACGGCGTTGCCAAGAACGCGCACTACCGCAAGTTCGCGATTCGCGAACAGGCCGGTCAGGACGACTTCGCGGCGATGGCCGAGGTCGTCTCGCGGCGCTTCGCCCGGCTCGCCGGCGGCGCGACCGGCGCGGACTACGACGAGTCGTTCGCGGCGACGCCGAACCTGGTCGTGATCGACGGGGGCAAGGGCCAGCTCGGAGCCGCACTCGAGGCAATGCGCGGGTTCGACCTGCCGCGCGTCGCAGTCATCGCGTTGGCGAAGCGGGAAGAGGAAGTGTTCGTCCCGGGCCGTCCGCAGGCGGTTCGGCTCTCACCGCACTCCGCGGGGCTCCAGCTGCTCCAGCGCGTGAGAGACGAGGCACACCGGTTCGCGGTGACGTTTCACCGCGTGCGCCGCGACAGTGCTGCGCGCGAGTCGATGTTCGACCAGATCGACGGTGTGGGCCCGGCCCGCCGGCGGGCGCTTCTCCGTCACTTCGGCTCGGCCGAGCGCGTACTGGCGGCCAGCCAGGAGGAGCTGGAGGGCGTGCCCGGGGTGCCCGCCAAGACGGCGCGGAACATCTATGCGCAGCTCCACAAGACGGGGCGTGCGTAGCGCGAGCGCCGACCGGCCGCCCGATCTTCGGACCGCCTATAGTCGGGCCACCCAGAAGGAGGCGTGATGCTCAAGGACTTCAAGGCGTTTCTCATGCAAGGGAGCCTGATCACCCTCGCGATCGCGTTCGTGATGGGCGGTGCGTTCGCGGTGCTGGTCAGCGCATTCGTTGCGGATCTGATCATGCCGGTGATCGCCGCGATCTTCGGCAAGGCAGACTTCAGCAACCTGACATTCACCATTCACGATTCGGTGTTCCACTACGGGAGCTTCATCACCGCGTTGATCACGTTCGTGTCGATCGCCGCAGCGGTGTTCTTCTTCATCGTCAAGCCGTACGAAGCCGTGACAGCTCGCTCGAAGACGCCGGGAGACGAGGGCCCGAGCGATGAAGAGCGCCGCCACCAGGAGCTTCTGAGCGCCATCCGCGGTCTGAGCCGCTAGCAATCGGGGTTGGGCTGGAGGGGCGGGAGCTACCCGTTGAGGAACGGATATCGGTAGTCGCGGACCGGGGCGAACGTCTCTTTGATGGTGCGTGGCGTGACCCAGCGGATGAGGTTCCACATGGAGCCGGCCTTGTCGTTCGTGCCCGACGCGCGGGAGCCTCCGAACGGTTGCTGACCGACGACCGCGCCCGTTGGCTTGTCGTTGACGTAGAAGTTCCCGGCGGCGTATCGGAGCCTGTCCTGCGCCTCTGCGACGGCCGCGCGATCCTCGGCGAAGACGGCGCCGGTGAGGCCGTAGGGTGCATTGCCGTCGACCAGGTCGAGCGTCTCGCTCCAGCGCGATTCGTCGTAGACGTACGTCGTCACAACCGGGCCGAAGAGCTCATCCCGGAGCAACCGAAACCCCGGGTCGCGCGTCTCGACGATCGTCGGTTCGACGAACCAGCCGCGCGAGTCGTCGCAGCCGCCGCCGGCCACGATCTCGGCCTCGGCCGCGGCTTTGGCTTCGGCGATCGCGGCGCGCTGGGTAGCGAACGAGGCCTCGTCGATGACGGCGCCCATGAAGTTCGAGAAGTCCGCGACGTCACCGACCTTGATCGTCGCGACCTCCGTCGGCAAGGCGCTCGCGCAGAGCGGGCCAGAGATTCGACGGCGCGTAGACGCGCGACACGGCCGAGCACTTCTGTCCCTGGTACTCGAACGCCGCCGCGCACGATCGCCGCCACGACCGCGTCGACGTCGGCCGAGGGATGAACGACGACGAAGTCCTTGCCGCCGGTCTCGCCGACGATGCGCGGGTAGTTGCGGTAGCGGCCGACATCGCTCCCGATCGTCGCCCAGATGCCGTTGAAGACCCGCGTCGAGCCTGTGAAGTGCACTCCGGCGAGATCGGGGCTCGCGAGGGCAGCGTCGCCGATCGCGGCGCCCGAGCCGGGCAGCATGTTGATCACGCCGTCCGGCAGGCCCGCCTCCTGGAGCAGGCGCATGACGTAGTAGGCCGACAGCATCGCCGTCGAGGCGGGCTTCCAGAGAACGACGTTTCCCATCAGTGCGGCCGACGTCGGCAAGTTGCCGGCGATCGCCGTGAAGTTGAACGGCGTGACCGCGAGCACGAAGCCTTCGAGCGGGCGGTATTCGAGCCGGTTCGAGACGCCCGGCGGCGAGATCGGCTGCACCTCGTCGATCCGCGCCGCGAACTCGACGTTGAAGCGGAGGAAGTCGATCAGCTCGCAGGCGGCGTCGATCTCAGCCTGCTGCACGGTCTTCGACTGGCCGAGCATCGTCGCGGCGAGGAGCGTGTCGCGCCAGGGGCCGGCGAGCAGCTCCGCAGCGCGGAGAAAGACCGAGGCGCGGTCTTCGGCCGACCGGCGCGACCAGTCCTTCGCTGCCGCCGCGGCAGCAGCGATCGCCAGCCCGACGTGCTCGGCACCGCCCTGGTGGACGTCCGCGAGCACGTGCTGCGTGTCGTGGGGCGCGACCGCCGGTTTGGTCGTCCCGGTGCGAACATCCTTGCCGCCGATCACGAGGGGGATCTCGATCCGCTCGGCGCTCATCTCCGCGAGCCGGCGCTGGATGGTCGCGCGCTCCGGGCTACCCGGCGCGTAATCGCGAACTGGCTCGTTGACCGCTGGAGTCACACCCGCAGGATACGGGCGGTCTAGCGCTTGGCGAGAAACGCCGAGGTGACGAGCACCCAGACCATGAAGCCGAGCGACGAGGCCCAGAAGGTCGAGCCGACGAACGTCCAATCGGCCGCACCCTCGACGATGCCGAGGACGAGCACGGCGATGCCGCCGGCGATGCCTGCCCGCCCGAACCAGGGTTGGACCTTGCGTGCACTCAGCGCCGCGAGCGACGAGCCGATGATCACCGTCGCCGCGCACGCGGCTCCCGGGGCCGCGATCAGCGCCGATCGCGACGCGAGTGCCGCGGCCTGGAGCGCGAGTGACGCAGCACCTCCGAGCACGACGATGCTCGCGAAGAAGCCGTCGGGGTCGTAGCGCATGATCTTTGCGTGCAGGCTGCCGAGGAACCACAGGAACGCGAACGCCGCCCCGGTGAAGAGGGCGCTGGCGGCCTGCTCGTGACTTCCGCCGAGCGCCAGCGCGAGAACCCCGAGCGGGACGTAGACGAAGCCCAGGAGCGGGGCGTAGGAGCGAACCCAACCGCGGCGCGGCATCCGCGGCACGCTACAACATCGGCGTGAACCCGAGGCTCGTTCGCTACGAGGCACCAGGGTTTGGCATCGGCGAGGTCTGGCTCGAAGGATCTCTCGTGGTCTGGTCGGACCTGCCCGTGGCGCGGTCCGGTGCGGCCCGATGCAGAGCCTGAAGAGCTCGCCCGGCGACTGGAGGCGTTCTTCGCCGGCGAGGTGGACGACTTCGCGGACGTCGAGCTGCGGTTCGACGACGGGTTCTACGGCGCCTGCCAGAAGGCCCTTCGCGACGTTCCGTGCGGCGACGTCGTGACGTACGGCGAGCTCGCCGCGCTGGCCGGCCGGCCGGGCGCCGCCCGCGCCGCGGGCACGTTCTGCGCCCGGAACCGCCTCGCGCCGTTCGTTCCGTGCCATCGCGTGGTTTCGGCGAACGGGATCGGAGGCTACGGCAGTCTCGGCGTGGACTACAAGCGGCGGCTGCTCGCTCTGGAACATGTCTCTCTCTGAGGATCTACGGGACGAGTTGGCGGCGATCGCGCCGGTGCGCCGGTGCTGCCGTCTCGCAGAGCTGTCTGCGCTCTCTCACACGTCGGGGGCCTGGCACCTGCACGGGCGCGGCGAGCTGGCGATCCATCTCGACCTTTCGAGCCCGGCAGTCGCGCGGCGTGCGTTCACGCTCCTGCGTGACCTCGGCGTCCGGTCCGAGATACGCACGTACAGGCGCCGGTCGTTCGATCGCGCGACGAGGTACCAGCTCCACGTCGAGGTCGATGCCGATGGCCGATCCGTTCTGCGCGAAGCGGGCGTCCTTTCCGCAGCCGGCGCGCCACTCGAGCGGCCGCCGAAGCGCGTGGTCGGCCGCTCCTGCTGCCGGGGCGCGTACCTCCGCGGCGCGCTGCTCGGCGGTGGATCGCTCTCGGGCCCACGTTCTCCGCATCTGGAGTTGCGGGCCACCGGCGCCGACGGTGCGCGCTTCGTCGCCGACGTCGCCGAGTCGGAGGGCCTGTCGCTCCGCGTGATCGAGCGAGGGGCGTACGCGTGCGCCTACGCGAAGGCGGGGGAGACGATCGCCGACCTGCTCGCATTCGCCGGTGCAAGCGAATGTGCGCTTCGCCTCGACGAGCACGCGGTGGTCGCGGCGACACGCGCCCACGCAAACAGGCTTGCGAACGCCGACGAAGGGAATCTCGTGCGCATCACGCAGGCAGCGCATGCGCAGTTGCAGGCGATCCGGCTGCTCGAGGGGGAGCCTCTGCCGCCGAAGCTTCGGGAGATCGCCGACCTGCGGCTGAGGCATCCCTGGCTGTCGCTCTCCGAATTGGCCGCGAAGTGCAGGCCGCCGATCACGAAGGCCGCCGCTCATCACCGGATGGCGGTGCTGAAGGAGCGCGCCCGCGAAAGCGGGCCGGGATCTCACGGAAACGGTGTATTGGCCTCGAAGCGGCTTCGGTAGTGTCCGGCTGAATGACGTCCGCATTCGACGAGCTCCGCACCCGCCTCGCCGAGGTAGCCGACCTGTCGAAGGCGGCGGCGATCCTCCGCTGGGACCAGCAGACCATGATGCCGCCGCGCGGCGCGGCGATCCGGGCGGAACAGCTCGCGACGCTCGGGCGGATCGCACACGACCGTTTCACCGACCCCGAGATCGGCCGGCTCCTCGAGCGACTCGAGGCGTTCGAAGAACAGCACGACTTCGACTCGTTCGAGGCGAGCCTGATCCGGGTGACGCGCCGCGACTGGGAGAAGGAGCGCAGGGTTCCGTCAGAGCTGCGCGCTGCGATGTCGCGTGCGTCCACGCTCGGCTTCCCGGTCTGGGTCGACGCGCGGGAGCGCAACGACTTCGCGAGCCTTCCTGCCCGTCCTGCGCGAGAACCTCGAGCTCTCGCGACGCTACGTCGAATGCTTCGACGACTACGACGAGCCCTACGACGTGCTGCTCGACGACTACGAGCCCGGAATGAAGACCGCGCTCGTCCGCGAGACCTTCGACTACCTCAAGGAGCACCAGGCGCCACTCGTGCGCGAGGTCGCAGGCGCGGATCCCGTCCCGAGATCGACTGCGAGGACGTTCCCGCTGGATCTGCAGAAGCGCTTCGAGCTCGAAGTGGCAAAGCGCTTCGGGTTCGACGACCAGGCCTGGCGCCTCGACCCGACTGTCCACCCGTTCGCGAGCGACGGGGGGACGCAGGACATCCGAATCACTACCCGCTACTTCGATCACAACCTCGACGGCCTGTTCGCGACGATGCACGAGTTCGGGCACGGGCTCTACGAGCATCAGGTCGACAGCGCCGCTCGAGCGGACGCCGCTCGCACAGGGTGCGTCGCTCGGCTTGCACGAGTCGCAGAGCCGGATGTGGGAGAACCTCGTCGGGCGTTCCCTGCCGTTCTGGCGCTTCTTCTTCCCACGGCTCGTCGAGCTCTTTCCCGAAGCGCTGGCGGGTTACGACGTGGATCGCTGGTACCGGGAAGTCAACGCCGTCGAGCCGTCGCTGATCCGGGTCGACGCCGACGAGGCCACCTACAACCTTCACGTCATCCTCCGCTTCGAGCTCGAGCAGGAGCTGCTCGCGGGCTCGTTCCCGCTCGAGCAGCTGCCCGAGGAGTGGAACCGCCGCATGTGGGAGTACCTCGGGATCGAGGTGCCCGACGACACGCGCGGCGTCCTCCAGGACATGCACTGGTCGGCGGGGATGATCGGCTACTTCTCGACGTACGCGCTCGGCAACCTCATCTCGGCGCAGATCTGGGAGAGGGTGCTGGAGGACTTGCCTGACCTCCACGACGAGTTCGAGCAGGGCGAGTTCGGTTCTCTTCGAGACTGGCTGCGCGATCGCGTGCACCGGCACGGCCGGAAGTTCACGCCGACCGAGCTCCTCGAGCGTGTCGTCGGCTCGTCTCGCATCGATCCGGAGCCCTACGTGCGCTATCTCCGGACGAAGCTCGGGGACATCTACGGCCTCCCCGTCGGTTCCGGCTAGCTCGGCGCGCGTGTGTGTCTAGAGTCTCGGCATGGCTAAGACACGGGTAGGCATCAATGGCTTCGGCCGCATCGGCCGCAACTTCTTTCGTGCGTCGCTGAAGCGCGACGCGAATTTCGAGATCGTGGCATTCAACGACTTGGGGAACGCCGAGACGATGGCGCACCTCCTGAAGTACGACTCCAATCTCGGACCGCTCGGCAGCGACGTCGAGCTCGACGGCGACGTCGTCAGGGCAGCAGGCGTCGAGATGAAGGTTCTCGCCGAGCGCGACCCCGCTGCCCTTCCGTGGGCGGACCTCGGTGTCGACATCGCGATCGAGTCGACGGGGTTCTTCACAAAGCGCGACGGGGCGCAGAAGCACCTCGACGCAGGTGCGAAGAAGGTCGTGATCTCGGCGCCGGCGACCGATCCGGACTTCACGGTCGTTCTCGGTGTGAACGACGACAAGTACGACCCGGACTCCCACCACATCATCTCCAACGCCTCGTGCACCACGAACTGCGTCGGGCCGATGGCGAAGGTGCTGAGCGACACCTTCGGGATCGAGCGTGGGTTCATGACGACGATCCACGCGTACACCAATGACCAGCAGGTCCAGGACATGCCGCACAGCGACCTGCGGCGCGCCCGGGCGGCGGCGATCAACCTCATTCCCACCTCGACCGGCGCCGCGAAGGCGCTTGGCCTCGTCCTGCCCGAGGCTGCCGGCAAGCTCGACGGCATCTCCGTACGGGCGCCCGTGTCGACCGGCTCGATCACCGACCTCGTGGTGCTTCTCTCGCGCGAGGCGACCCGTGACGAGGTCAACGCCGCGTACGAGCAGGCGGCGTCGGCCGGCCGGCTCAACGGCATCCTCCAGTACGCGACCGAGCCGCTCGTCTCGTCGGACATCAAGGAGTCGCCCTACTCGTGCATCCTCGACAGCCTGCTGACGATGGCGCACGGGAACCTGGTCAAGGTCTTCGGCTGGTACGACAACGAGTGGGGGTACTCGTGCCGGCTCGTCGATCTCGTGAACAAGCTCTCCGCCTGAGATGAGGCTGCCCCGCTCGGTCGAGGCCGCCGACGTCGGCGGCAAGGTGGTGCTCGTGCGCGCCGATCTGAACGTGCCGCTCGAGGACGGCCGTGTTGCCGACGATGCCCGGATCAAGGGGTCGCTGCCGACACTGCGGCTTCTGCTCGAGCGGGGTGCGAAGGAGGTTCGCGTCGCGTCGCATCTCGGCCGCCCGAAGACGGAGGAGGACCGAGCGCGGTTTTCGATGGACCCGGTACGCGAACGAGTCGCCGAGCTGGTGGGTGACGACCGTGTGACGGTGCTCGAAAACACGCGTTTCGACCCGCGCGAGACGAAGAACGACGAGAGCTTCGCTCGCGAGCTCGCGGACGGGTGCGACGTCTACGTCAACGACGCATTCGGGTCGGCGCACCGCGCGCACGCCTCCACCGAGGGCGTCGCGCACCTGCTGCCGGCGTATGCGGGGCTTCTGCTGCTCGCGGAGCTCGAGAACCTGGGCAAGCTCCTCGGCGAGGTCGAGCGGCCGTTCGTGATCGTCTCCGGCGGCGCGAAGGTCGACGACAAGATCGCCGTGCTGACGAACCTGGGGTCGCGGGCGGATCACGTCCTGATCGGCGGCAAGATGGCCGAGCAGGTGCGCGAACAGAACCCGTTCTCGTTCGACGTGCTGCTCCCGGCCGACGTGGTCGCGGCGGACTCGTTCGCCGCCGACGCCGCGACCGAGGTCGTCTCGTACGACGAGCTCCCGGCGGGCTGGCTCGGCCTGGATGTCGGGCCCGAAGACGTGTGAGGAGTTCGGCGAGGTGATCCGGGACGCGAAGACCGTCTTCTGGAACGGCCCGATGGGCGTCTTCGAATGGCCGCG
Source organism: uncultured Actinomycetes bacterium (assembly GCA_963815945.1). GTDB lineage: Bacteria > Actinomycetota > Thermoleophilia > Gaiellales > Gaiellaceae > PALSA-600. The sequence continues at coordinate 720,915 of CAWFIN010000007.1, read as the reverse complement.
GTTCGCCGAGGGGACGTTTGCGATCGCCCGTGCGGTCGCCGAGTGCGACGGGTACACGGTCGTCGGCGGCGGCGATTCGGTGCGTGCCGTCTACGAGGCCGGCATGGCCGATCGCGTCTCGTGGATCTCGACCGGCGGCGGCGCCTCGCTCGAGCTCCTCGAGGGGAAGGAGCTGCCCGGAGTGGCAGCCATCCCGTCCGCCTGATGTTGATCGCCGGTAACTGGAAGATGTTCAAGGGCGCGGCGGCGACGGACGCGTTCTGCCGCGCGTTGCGGGAGGCCGATCTCGGCGGCGTCGACGTGGTCGTCTGCCCTCCGTACACGTCGCTTGCGACCGCAGTCCAGGTGCTCGCGGGCACCGACATCGGGGTCTTCGCGCAGAACTGTCACTGGGAGGCCGAGGGCGCGTACACCGGGGAGGTCTCCACCGGGATGCTGCGTGAGCTCGGCGTGTACGGCACGATCGTCGGGCATTCCGAGCGCCGCCAGTATTTCGGCGAGACCGACGAGACCGTCGCGCGCCGCACCGGCGCCGCACTCGAGGCCGGGCTGCACGTGATCGCGTGCGTCGGCGAGACGGAGGCCGAACGCGAGGCGGGGGAGACCGAGGCCGTGCTCCGCCGCCAGTTGTCGGTGCTCGAGCCCGACGAGAGCCTGGTGCTCGCGTACGAGCCGGTGTGGGCGATCGGAACCGGCAAGACCGCGACGCCCGAGATGGCGCAAGAGGCGCACGCCTTCATCAAGTCGCTCGTCGACCTCCCGGTGCTCTACGGTGGCTCCGTGAAGCCGGAGAACGCCGACGAGCTCTGCGCCCAGCCGGACGTCGACGGCGCACTCGTCGGCGGCGCGTCCCTGGACGTCGATTCCTTCGCCTCGATTTGTCGCGCCGCTACCCGCTCGTAACCCTCGTCATCCTCGACGGCTGGGGGTGCGCTCCCGATGGCCCGGGTAATGCGATCGCACTCGCGGACACGCCGGTCTTCGACCGTCTCTGGAGCACGTTTCCGCATACGACGATCGTCGCCTCCGGCGAGGCAGCGGGGTTGCCGCCGGGCCAGATGGGGAACTCCGAGGTCGGCCATCTCACGATCGGCGCCGGCCGGCGGCTCTACCAGGACCTGATGCGGGTCAACAAGGCGATCGAGGACGGATCGTTCTTCGAGAACGCGACCCTGCGGGCGGCATTCGACCGCGGGAAGCGTGTCCACCTGCTCGGCCTCGTCTCCGCCGGAGGCGTTCACTCGCACATCGACCACCTTCGGGCGCTGCTCCGGTTCGCGCCCGAGAAGACCTGGATCCACGCCTTCACCGACGGCCGCGACGTCTCCCCGCACGCGGCGCTCGCCGATCTCGCGTCCCTGCCGGTGGACAGGATCGCCTCGGTTGTCGGGCGGTACTACGCGATGGACCGCGACAAGCGCTGGGACCGGACGCAGCTCGCGTTCGACGCGGTGGTCGACGGGAAGGGCGCCGTGACCGACGACGTCCTGGACGCGGTGCGGGCCAGCTACGACGCCGGGGTGACCGACGAGTTCATCAAGCCGATCGTCGTCGAAGGCGCGCCGCACATCGAGGAGGGCGACACCGTCGTCTTCTTCAACTTTCGGCCGGACCGAGCGAGGCAGCTCTCGACGCTCCTGATCGACGCCGGCGTCGACCTGACCACCATGACCAAGTACGGACAGGAGTGGGAGGTTCCCGCGGCGTTCCCCGAGCAGATCGTCCCCGGGACGCTCGCCGCGGTGCTCGCCGACCACGGGCTTCGCCAGCTCCACGTTGCGGAGACAGAGAAGTACGCGCACGTGACGTACTTCTTCAACGGAGGCGTGGAGGCGGAGAAGATCGGCGAAACGAGGATCGTGGTGCCGAGCGCGCGAGACGTGCCGAGCTACGACAAGAAGCCCGAGATGTCTGCCGTGGAAGTCGCGAACAGCTTCTGCGGCGAGGTCGGGGAGGGCTACGACTTCGCCGTCGTCAACATCGCGAACCCGGACATGGTCGGTCACACCGCCGTCATCCCGGCAGTCGTGACCGCGGTCGAGACGGCCGACCGCGCGCTCGGTCAGATCGTCGACCGTGTGACCGAGCTCGGTGGCGTGTGCCTCATCACCGCCGACCACGGCAACGCCGAGCACCTCTTCGAGGCTGACGGGGTCTCACCGCACACGGCGCACACGTCGAACCCGGTGCCGCTGATCTTCACCGCCGACGTGGGGGAGCCGGCCGGCGGGGGTGAGCTCGCCGACCTGGCGCCGACCGTGCTCGGGCTGCTCGGGATCGAACCGCCGCCCGCGATGACGGGCCGCGATCTCTTGAGCCGCGTCCGGGCGCGGGTAGGACGCCGCTACTGGCCGGCGGCGAGCCGCGTGGCGAGGACCTCGGGGAGCCCGCGCTCGACGATCTCGGCCTGGGTCAACTCGACCGGGTACTCCTCGCGGCGGAACGTCGCGACGCCCGCGTCGAGGTCGACGAGCAGCCAGGCGGCTCGTGGGTCCCCATCGCGCGGCTGGCCGACGGAGCCGGGGTTGAGCAGCCAGCGCCGGTGAGTCAGCTCCACCTCTGTGCCCGCCGGGGCGAGCCCGCCCGCGAACGAACCGTTTTCGCTCGTGACCGCAAGCGGGACGTGCGTATGGCCGATCAGGACGAGCGGTGCAGTCGTCAGAGCGAGCGATTCGACCGCGGCGTCCTCGCGTGAGCACGTAGTCCCAGACCGGATCGCGCGGGCTCGCGTGGTACAGCTCGGCATCCTTGCGCCGCAGTACCGAGCGGCGCTCGGCCAGATACTCGCGAACATCGGGCTCGATCGCACCTTGCGTCCATCGGCATGCAGCGGCCGCGTCGGGCGAGAACGTCTCGAGCGAGAGCACCCCGAGCGCACCGAGGTCGTGGTTCCCGACGAGGCACACCGAGGTGCGGGAGGCAACCCTCCGGCAGCAGCGGTTCGGGCGCGGCCCGTACCCTACGACGTCGCCGAGACACCAGATCTCGTCGGGCGATTCGCGGTCGATCGCCGCGAGGACAGCCTCGAGAGCGTGATAGTTCGCGTGGATGTCTGAGATGACGGCGACTCGCATGGGTAACCGGAAACTGATCCTGGGAGCCGCTGGGCTCGTGTGCGCGGCGCTCTGGTTGCTCGCCGCACGTGCTCTCTGGGCCACGACGGTACCTCACCTTCGCCTCGGCGGCTTCGACGAGCGGCGCTATTTCACCGCGCGCGAGATCGCGCACGCGCGAAGCTTCGAGAACGGGGCAGACGCGCTCTGGGTGTTCGGAGAGCTCGCGATGCTGGCCGCGCTCGTCGTGCTCGTCCGGCGCATGCCGAGGGTCGCGACGGGGGATCGGTCTTGGCCGAATCGGCAGCGCCATCGTCGTCGGGATGGTCGTCCTCGTCACGCTCTGGTTCGTCTCGCTGCCGTTCGGTCTCGCCGAGCTCTGGTGGCAGCATCACTGGGGGCTGGGCCCGTTCGACGTCGTCGCCTGGCTCGTCCAGCAGCGGGCTGTCCTCCCGGTCACCGCGATGTCGTGGATGGCCGCGATCGTGATCGCGGTCGGGCTCGCGTCGAGATTCCCGCGCTACTGGTGGATCGCCGGCGCGCCCGCGTTCCTGGCGATCGGGGTGTTCTTCGCGTTCGTCGGCGGCTGGCTCGGCGCCGTGGGCTCACATCCGGTGCGAAGTCCCGCACTTCGCGAGCGCATCGCGCGGATCGAGGCGGTCGAACACGTCCGGGCTCCCGGTGCGCGTCCTCCCAGTGCATGACGTGACGGACCAGGCGAACGCCTTCTCGGCCGGGTTCGGGCCGTCGAAGCACGTTGTGCTCTGGGACACGCTTCTCGACGGACGCTTCTCCGCAGGCGAGGTGGATGTCGTCGTCGCGCACGAGCTCGGGCACGTGAAGAGCCGTCACGTTCTCAAAGGGCTTGCCTGGTTCGCCCTCTTCGCCTTTCCCGTCGCGTTCCTGATCGCCGAGGTCACCCGGCGGCGTGGAGGCCTCCGGAACCCGGCCAACGTGCCACTCGCGCTGCTCGTTCTGGCGGTCGCGTCGCTCGTGACCGCTCCCTTCCAGAACGCCGTCTCGCGGAGGTACGAGGCCGAGGCGGATTGGCGTGCGCTCCAGGCGACCAACGACCCAGTCGCTACCCGCAAGCTCTTCCAGGACTTCGGCAGGACGAGCCTCGCGGAGCCGAATCCACCGCTTCTCGACTACCTCTGGCTCCAGGACCACCCGACGTTGATGCAGCGGATCGCGATGGCCGAGCGCTACCGCGGGCGTTAGCCGCGTTCGCCGGTCTCGGGCAGGTCGTGGATGCCCTTGACCGTCGTGTACTTCGACCAGGAGTCGGCGAGCGCGTCGAGCAGCTCCTTCGCGAACTGCTGCGACATGTTGATCCGCGAGACGACGACACCCGGAACCTCGCCCTCCTCGACCTCGTGGTCGATGCGCGCGAACGTGATCGTGAACTCGTAGTCGGAGAAGCTGACGTTCGCGAAGTTTGCGTAACGCCCCGCAAGGTGTTCCGGGTCGGCCTGAATGTTGATTCGTCGCTCGCGCGGCTCGTCCATCACCGGGGCACGATACTAGAGCCGTGGTGAGAGACCACTTCAAGCGCATCGGCGTCACGACGCTCGGCGATCGCCTGTGTGTTCGCCATCGGCACGATCGGCTTCCATCACCTCCTCCACGAGCAGTGGCACAGCGCCTTCTACCGCACGGTCGTCACGGCGACGCTCACGGGCCTCGATACCACGCCCGAAGGTCCAGGCGCCGAGATGCTGACGATCGTCCTCGCGCTCTCGGGGGTGGCTATCTTTGGCTATCTGGCGGCGCAGGCCGTCGAGGCGGTCGCCCGTGAGGTGACCGGACATGCTCGAAGGGAGAAGCGACGGAACCGGATGATCGAAGAGCTTCGCGACCACTTCATCATCTGTGGCTTCGGCCGGGTCGGCCGCAAGGCCGCCGACGAATTCGTCGCTTCGGGGCAGCCGTTCGTCGTGCTCGACTTCAGCCCCGACGCGCTCGACGCGGCGGCGGAGCGCGGATGTGCTCCACCTGATGGGGCGCGGCTCTGAGGACGAGGCGCTCAACCGCGCCGGGATCGAGCACGCGAAGGGGTTGCTCGCGTCTGCGGACTCGGACTCCGAGAACGTGTACATCACGCTCTCGGCTCGTTCGCGACGGCCCGATCTGATGATCGTGGCGCGCGCCTCGAACGCAGAGGCTGAGCGGAAGCTCACGCTCGCGGGCGCGAACAGGGTCGTCCAGCCGTACTCGAGCGCCGGCACCGAGATGGCGAAGCTCGCATTGAAGCCGCAGCTTGCGGCCTTCCTCGAGATCGTCTCCTCACGGGCAGGCCCGGATTTCCGCTTCGAGGAGATCGAAGTGCGAGGCGACTCCGCGCAGGCAGGACGCTCGATCCGCGATCTGCGCATTCGGAAGACGACCGGCGCGGTGATCGTCGCTCTACGGAAACCGGACGGGCATTTCGACACGACCCCGAGCCCGGACCTGCCGCTTCGAAGTCGGTGACGTCCTGATCGCGATCGGCACCGAGCCGGAGCTTCAAGCTCTCGAGGAGATGTTCGCGGGGCGCGAGGGCGTTGGCGCATAACGCCGTCGACCGCCTGGCGCAGGCGATCGGCGAAGTCCTCGGGCTGCGAGATCGAGCTCGAGCGCCCCAGCGACCCGGCGCATGGAGACTTTGCGACGAACGTCGCGCTGCGCACGGCACGCGAGCACAAGCGCCCTCCGCGTGAAGTCGCGGAGGAGCTCGCGGCGAAGGTCGTCGCGCTGCCGGAGATCGTGCGAGCCGAGGTCGCCGGGCCCGGCTTCCTCAACCTTTGGCTTCACGACCCGTTCTTCGTCGACGCGGTGAACGAGATCGGCGAGGACTACGGCGCCGGCTGGGCGCCTCGTCGCGAGCGGATTCAGGTCGAGATGGTGTCCGCGAACCCGACCGGGCCGGTAACGGTCGCCTCGGCCCGAAACGGCGCGTACGGGGACAGCGTCGCGCGTTTGCTCGAGTTCGCCGGCCACGCAGTGGAGCGCGAGTACTACTACAACGACGCCGGCGGACAGATGGAGCGGTTTCGTCTCTCCGTCGACGCGGTGCGGCGCGGGGAGGAGCCGCCGGAGGATGGGTACCAGAGGCGACTACGTCGCCGACCTGGCGCGCGTCGACGGCGATCCGGTTCCGCGAATGCTCGAGCGGATCGAAGCGACGATGGAGCGCTTCCGGATCCACTTCGACTCGTGGGCGAAGCAGAGCGATCTCGAGCGCGAGCTGCCGGGGCTGCTCGCCGCGCTGCCGACGTACGAGGAGGATGGCGCGACGTTCGTTCGTTCGACCGAATTCGGCGACGAGAAGGACCGGGTGCTCGTGCGCTCGGCCGAGAAGGGCGGCCTGCCGACGTACGAGGCCGCCGACGTCGCGTACCTGCGTGCACAAGCTCGAACGTGGCTACGACCACGCGATCTACGTGCTCGGTGCCGACCATCACGGCGTCGCCGGCTGGTTCCCGACCGTTGCCCGCATGCTCGGCTACGACCCGGATCGCGTCGAGGTGCTGCTCTACCAACTCGTGCATCTCACCCGAGGCGGCGCGCAGACCAAGATGTCGAAGCGGCGGGGCGACGTCGTCTTCCTCGACGAGTTTCTCGACGAGATCGGGGTCGACGCCGCGCGCTGGTACCTCGTCAACCGCGGCCCCGACCAGACGATCGAGATCGACATCGACCTCGCCGCGGAGAAGAGCGTCAAGAATCCGGTCTACTACGTCCAGTACGCGCATGCCCGGATCGCCGGGATCCTGCGCAACGCGGGCGACGTGCCGATCGGCGGCGATCCCGAGGAGCCGCTCGCGCCGCAAGAGCGGCAGCTCGTAAGACGGCTGACCGAGCTTCCCGACCGTCGTTCGGGAGGCGACGGAGCATCGAGCGCCGCAGGGCATCCCGGTCTACGCGATCAAGGTCGCGGACGACTTCCACCGCTTCTACCACGACGTCCGTGTGCTCGATTCGGAGTCGCAAGCCTTCAGGCTCGGGCTTTGCCGGGCCGCCCAGCGCGTGATCGCGCGCTGCCTCGGTCTCGTCGGGGTCGACGCCCCCGACCGCATGTAGAGCCGGAAAACGGTTCTCCGCGATCGCCGCTGCACGCTCTGGCTAGACTCGCCCGCGATGCGGATCGGGATGCTCACAGGCGGCGGCGACTGCCCCGGCCTCAACCCCGTCATCCGCGCCGTCTGCCGCCGGCTCTGGGAGGACGGCCACGAGACGGTCGGCGTCCTCAACGGCTGGCGCGGGATGATCGACGGGAACCTGAAGCCGCTCGGCTGGGACGAGATCTCCGGGATCCTCCACAAGGGCGGCACGATCATCGGCACCTCGCGGACGAACCCGTACAAGAACGAGGGCGGCGTCGACGGCGTCAAGAAGACGTTCGAGCAGATCGACGCGCTCGTCGCGATCGGCGGCGAGGACACGCTCGGCGTCGCCGCCCGGCTCTACGCCGAGGACGGCCTGCCGGTCGTCGGCGTGCCGAAGACGATCGACAACGACCTCAACGGCACCGACTACACCTTCGGCTTCGACACCGCGGTCACGTCGCGACCGACGCGATCGACCGCTGCCACTCGACCGCCGAGTCGCACAACCGGATCATCGTCGTCGAGACGATGGGCCGCCACGCCGGCTGGATCGCGCTGTTCAGCGGGCATCGCCGGCGGCGCCGACTACATCCTGATCCCCGAGCAGCCGGTCGTCTACGACGACGTCGCGGCCGCCGTCGAGCGGCGCAGCGCGCGCGGCAAGAACTTCTCGGTGATCGTCGTGAGCGAGGGCTGCGAGCTGCCCGGAGTCAGCGACGAGGGCGAGGTCGACGAGTTCGGCCACGTCCGCGTCGAGAACCGCGCGATCGGCGACACCGTCGCGCAGGAGATCGAGGCCCGCACCGGCATGCAGGCGCGCGCGACCGTGCTCGGCTACATCCAGCGCGGCGGCATCGCCGACCCCGCGCGACCGCATCCTCGGCCTGCGCTTCGGCCTCAAGGCGGCCGACCTCGTCGTCGGCGGCAACTGGGGCCAGATGGCGGCGCTGCACGGCGACGACGTCGTCTCCGTGCCGCTCACCGAGGCGACCGCCGAGCTGAAGCTCGTGCCGGAGGACTGGTACGAGACCGCGAAGACGTTCTTCGGCTAGCCCCGGGTAAACTTCGCTCCAACGCGGGCGTAGCTCAGTTGGTAGAGCATCAGCTTCCCAAGCTGAGGGTCGTGGGTTCGAATCCCATCGCCCGCTTCATGACAAGCCCTGTAAAGCGGGCTCTTTGCACCGCGCGCAGCGTTATCGCGTCGTAGGCTTCGGCGTGTGAGATGCGCGTTGGCGGAAGGAGAGCAGCGGCGCCGAACTCGGCGAGCATTTGTCGTGGCTCATCCTCGACACGCCGACCTTGCCAAGTCAGCCTAACCGATCGGCTGCGTCCAAGGCTCAGTCCAGTCGAAACACCTCCTCAAGCTGCGGCGGCCCGGCGTCGGGAACGCGCTCGTCGAGTAGTTCGGCCATGTGGTCCTGCCAGCGGGTGCAGACATCCTGCTGGGCGAGATACCTTCCGGTGGCTTCGAGGTCGTCGGCTTCGAAGTAGCCGAACATCTCGTTCCCGGCTCGGAAGATCGTGTAGTTGCGTATGCCGGCTCCGCGGAGAGCGTCGAGCATCTCGGGCCAGACGTTGCGGTGCGCTTCGACATATTCGTCGATTTGGTCCGGTTGAACGCGGAGGACGAATGCCGATCGCTGTGTCATGTGACCTCCTTGACGACGAGGACGATGAGGGTTCGCGGGCCGTGGACGCCTTCGACGCGGCTGAGTTCGATGTCGGAGGTGGCTGACGGGCCGGAGATGAAGGTGATCGGTCGCGTATCGCGGCCTCCGGCGCTGATCAGTGTCAGCGCCTCCGGCAGGAGGTGGACGATCTGCGACTCCCGAACGACGCAGACGTGGAGGTCTGGCACGAGAGTGAGCGCACGGCGGCCCTCATGGGGTCCGGCGGTGAGGATGATCGTGCCCGTCTCGGCGACGGCGACTGTGCAGCCGGTGAGCGTGCCGTCGATTGCGTCGAGTCGGCGGGGCGAGAGCGTGTCGTCTTCCACGAGTATGGACGTCCGTTGGGCGCCACGAGTCGGGAATACCTCCGGGCGTGACGAGCGTCAGTCCGCTGCAGACCAACGCCACAGTCGAAGCCACGTGTGCTTCGTCGATTCGTCTCACCTCGGCGTGGTACTCGCCGACCCGGCTGCAGAAGAGCGCGACGCGCAGGTCGTGGTCGAGGGAGGTCGAGTGACGGTAGGTCCGCGGGACCTGCTCCAGGTCGTGTGCGCCGCCTGTCGCGTTCGTGATGCGCTCGAGGATCACCGCTGCGTGCGTCGTTCATGGACGCTCCCGCCGCCACCAGGAGCGGAAGCTCTCCTGGGCCGGGGGCTTGAGGTCCCGCGTTCGTGTCCATCTCGACAGGGGCGGTGGCATCTTCCGGATCACGCCCGATCCGGCGAAGGGGCGTGAGGCGAGCCGACCGAGCCGCTGAGCGAAGGCGAAACGGCGGGGGCTGCCGAAGATCCAAGCCGCCGCTCGCATCGTCAGCGCGCTCCGGCGTGCGGCCCTTCGCCTCGACCGCCTTTGCGCGCAGGTGGAGCAGCACCCCGGGGATGTCGATCTTGACCGGGCAAACCTCGTAGCAAGCGCCGCAGAGGCTCGACGCAAAGGGGAGCGATGACGCGTTCTCGATCCCGCGGAGCTGCGGCGTGAGGATTGCGCCGATCGGGCCCGGGTAGACGGATCCGTAGGCGTGACCGCCGGTGCGTGAGTAGACCGGGCAGACGTTCAGGCAGGCGCTGCAGCGGATGCAGTGCAGCGCTTGCCTGCCGACCTCGTCCGAGAGAACGCGCGTGCGGCCGTTGTCGAGCAAGACGACGTGGAACTCCTGCGGCCCATCGCCTTCTGTGACTCCTGTCCAGACCGAGGTGTACGGGTTCATCCGCTCTCCGGTTGACGAGCGCGGCAGGAGCTGGAGGAAGACCTCGAGGTCGGCGAACCGTGGCAGCAGCTTCTCGATCCCGAGGATCGACACGAGGACGGGTGGCAGGGTCGTGCACATCCGGCCGTTTCCCTCGGACTCGACGATGCAGACTGCGCCGGTCTCCGCGATGCCGAAGTTAGCGCCGCTCACGCCGACGCGCGCGTCGAGGAATCGCTCACGCAGGTACCGCCGGGCCGCTTCTGCGAGGTCGGCCGGTTCGTTCGACGTAATTCCGGGCGCGATCGTGCGCGCGAAGAGGTCGCGGATCTCGCTCCTGTTGCGGTGGATCGCGGGGACGAGGATGTGTGACGGCCAGTCACCGTCGAGCTGGAGGATCAGCTCCGCGAAGTCCGTCTCGAGCGCGTGGATGCCGACTTCGGCACATGCGCCGTTGAGCTCGATCTCGTCTGTGGTCAGAGACTTCATCTTCACGACCTCGTCCGCGCCGTGAGCCCGTGCCGACGTCGATGACGATCGCGTTCGCCTCGGCTCCGTCACGTGCCCAGTGGACCTGTCCACCGGCCGCCTCGACTGCCTGCTCGAACTGCACGAGATACCGACCGAGGTTCGCCATCACGTCTTCCTTGATGGCTTTGCCGGCTTCACGGAGCTCGTCCCAGTCGGGGAGCTCGTCGACGACTTTTGCGCGCTTCGCGCGGATCGTGTCGGTCGCGTTGCGCAGGTTCGTCCGCAACTGGACGTTCGCGAGTTCGACGCGCGCGGCTTCCGGAAAGCTCTTCATGTCGACGCGAGGATCTCCGCGAGATGAACCGCGCGCACGTTCGCGCCGCGGCGCGACAACCCGCCGCCGATCTGGAGCAGGCAGGAGCCGTCGACGGCGGTGCAGGTGTCTGCGCCGGTCGCCACGATCGCGTCGCACTTATCGGCGAGCATCGCGCTCGACGTCTCGGCGTTCTTGAGCGAGAACGTCCCGCCGAACCCGCAGCACTCGTCCGCTCGCGGCAAGTCAACGAGCTCGAGACCGCGGACGTTTCGCAACAGACGAAGCGGCGCATCACCCACGCGTGTCACCCGCAAGGAGTGGCAGGTGGAGTGGTACGCGACTCGGCCGGCGAACGAGGCACCGACGTCCTCGACTCCGAGCCGGTTGACGAGGAACTCGGACAGCTCGAAGACGTTGTCCATCCCGTAGGTCTCTCGCGCCGTCCCGACGCAGGACGAGGAGGGCGAGACCACTACCTCGAACTCACGGAAGATCGCTTCGAAGCGGTGACCTAGCCGGCGGGCCTCGTCGGCATATCCGCTGTTCATATGCATCTGCCCGCAGCAGGTCTGCTGCTCCGGAAACACGACCTCGTGACCGAGGCGTTCCAGAATCTCCACCGTCGCTCGTCCTGCTTCCGGAAACAGCGTGTCCCCGATGCAGGTGATGAAGAGCGCGACCTGCACCTAGGCCGCTTGCATCATCCGGTCGGCAAGAGCCGGGTCGATTCGGTCACTCACTCTCGTACGCGCTCTCTTGCGAAGTGGTTCCCCGCTCGCGGGCGAGCGCATCGCCGTAGCCTCCGCTGCGGAACGCCGCGACCGGATCCTCGGTCACTCCGACTTCCTGCCTGAGCTCGGCGAGCAGCGGCCGCACGTCGGTCTCGAAGGCCTCGAGCAGGATCCGGTGGCCGCCGAGCACGTCGCCTTCGGCCTGCGCCTGGGCGAGGCGCTCCTCGTCGACGAGCAGCGCCTTCGCGTACGCCGTCTGGATATTCATCACCGACTGCAGCATGGCGTCGATCTTCCCCTCGATGTTGTGCGACTGGTCGATCATGAACGCGACGTCCTCGGCGCCCGCCCCGTGCGCGATCTCACGCATGATCCGGAAGAGCTCGAACGGGTCGATCGAGCCGACGATCAGATCGTCATCCGCATACTTGCGGTTGTTGAAGTGGAAGCCGCCGAGGAGTCCCTCGGCGAGGAGGACGGCGACGATCTGCTCGACGTTTGTCCCTGCGGATGGTGGCCCGTGTCCACGAGCACCTGCGCTTGTGGCCCGAGGCGGCGGCAGATCATGGCCGCGGTCCCCCAGTCGGGGAGGTCGGTGCTGTAGAAGCCCGGCTCGAAGAACTTGTACTCGACGAGCAGCCGGATCCCGGGCGGCAGCGACCCGTAGAGCTCCTCGAGGTTGTCCACGAGCCGCCCGTATCGGGAGCGGAGGTCGTCCTGCCCGGGGTAGTTGGTGCCGTCGGCGAGCCAGAGGCTGATGATCGTCGAGCCGGTTTCCCCGGCGATCGCGATGCACTCGCGGCAGTGCGCGAGCGCGTGTGCGCGGACACCGGTGTCAGGGTGGCAGAGGCTGCCCAGCCGGTACTCGTCCGAGCCGAACGAGTTCGGGTTGATCGCGCCGATTCGGACGCCCTGCTCCTCGGCATAGCCCCGGAGCGCGGCGTAGTCGTCGACGGCGTCCCATGGGATATGCAGCGCGACCGAGGGGCAGCAGCCGGTCAGCCGGTGAACGAGTGCGGCGTCCGCGATGCGCTCGTGAACAGTTCCGTGCGGCGCCGGGCCACGGGTACACGTGGAAGCGCGTGCCCGAGTTGCCGTAACCCCAAGAGGGCGTTTCTATCTCGAGCCGGCGAAGCCGCGCGAGAGCGGAGCTTTCGTCCATGGGGCGGAAGTCTGCACCATCTGCGGCAAATTTGCGAACCCGCTTGTGGTTCGTTTGCTTTCGAAAGCGACGATCACTCAAAGCGATTGACAAGCGCGCGGGAGGGGCGTAGGGTCGCCCGATCGACTCGCCGACTGATTTCCCCGGTTTCTCCCAGGAAGAGCGGATGCAGCAGGTGCTGCAGATCCTCGAGACGCGCGATTCGGTTCATGTTGCGGAACTTGCGGAATCGTTTTCGGTTTCCGAAGTCACGATCCGCAGCGACCTCTCCTCTCTCGCAAAGCAGGGCCTTGTCGCCCGCGTGCGCGGCGGGGTCCGTGCCCTTAACCACGAGCAGTCGGAGGTCGGGTTTGACCTCCGACTGAGGCTCGAGGTGCAGCGGAAGCTGGCGATCGCGCGTGCGGCTGCGGCGCTCGTGGAGGAAGGTGAGGCCGTCGCACTGGACGCGAGCACGACCGCGTACTACCTCGCCCTGCAGCTCCGGAACAAGCGCGAGCTCGTTGTCGTCACGAATGGGCTCCTGGTGGCGACCGCGCTGGCCGACGCCCCCGGGATCACGGTCATCGTGACCGGCGGCACGCTGCGCCTGTCGGCGATGTCGCTCGTCGGCGACCTCGGAACCGACGTCCTGCGCACGACCCGGATCAACAAGGGCTTCCTCGGCGCGCGCGGCCTCAGCCTCGAGCGCGGCCTGACGGACATGAACCCGGACGAGGTGCGGATCAAGCAGGAGATGGCCGACGCCTGCGAGCAGGTCTACGGGATCCTCGACGGCACGAAGTGGCATCGCAGTGGGCTGCTCTCCTTTGCCGCTACGGACGACCTTGCCGGTGTCATCACCGACTCGGGCGCTCCCGAGGACGAGGTGCAGGCATGGCGCGCCGCGGGCATCGAGGTGATCACGGCCGATCAGGGGCCGCCCGAGCCGCTCCCCGTACGCCCGCGCGATCTCCGCCGCGCCGTGCGCCACGACAGGGGCTCCAACTGATGGCGACGATGGCGGCCGTCGACCTCGGGGCCCAGAGCGGCCGTGTCGCGGTCGGGCGCTTCGACGGCGAGCAGCTCGCCGTCTCGGAGACGCACCGTTTCGTCAACGAGCCCGTCGAGGTCGCGGGAACGCTCCGCTGGGACGTCGACCGTCTGCGCCGCGACACGCTCGACGGCCTGCGCGCCGCCGCCCGCGACACGGCGCTCGACTCCGTCGCAGTCGACTCGTGGGGGGTGGACTTCGGTCTGCTCGACCGGAAGGGCACCCTCGTCGAGAACCCCGTCCACTACCGCGACGCGCGACGTGCGGCAGCGTCTCCTGCTGTGTTCGCGCGCGTGCCGGCGCGCGAGCTCTACGAGCGGACCGGAATCCAGCTGCTCCCGATCAACACGGTCTTCGAGCTGGCGGCGATGGCCGCCGAGGCCGACCCGGCGCTCGCGGCGGCGGAGGTGCTGCTGCTGATCCCGGACCTCTTCCACCACTGGCTGTGCGGCAGCCGCACGACGGAGTTCACGAACGCGACGACGACCCAGTGCTTCGACTCCGCGGGCGGGGAATGGGCGACCGACCTGCTCGAGCGGCTCGAGATCCCTACCCGGCTCTTCCCCGAGGTCGTCGCGGCCGGGACGCTGCTCGGTGAGGTCAACGTGGAGACAGGCCTCGGGAAGGCGGTCGTGATCGCCGTCGCGACGCACGACACCGGCTCCGCAGTGGCCTCCGTGCCTTTCAACCGCGCGGGCTCGATGTTCCTCAGCGTCGGCACGTGGTCGCTTGTCGGTGTCGAGGTCGAGAAGCCGCTGATCAACGACGACACGTTCGCGGCGAACTTGACGAACGAGGGCGGGGTGGCCGGAACCTTCCGGCTGCTCCGCAACGTAACGGGCCTGTGGCTTCTGGACGAGTGCCGCCGCTGCTGGGCGGAGGAAGGCCGGGAGCACACATTCGACGAGCTCGTCGCCCTCGCGAGGAGCGCACCGCCGCTACGCTCGTTCGTCGATCCGAACGCTGAGGTCTTCCTGGAGCGGGGAGGCGACATGCCGCTTCGGATCCAGGCTTCTGCCGCCAGACGGGCCAACTCGAGCCGCTGGGTGTCGGCGAGACCGTCCGCTGCGTTCTCGAGAGCCTCGCGCTGAAGCACGCGGAGACGGTCGACGTGCTGCGGGACGTCACCGGCTCCGACCCTCCGAGCTCCACATAGTCGGCGGCGGCGCCCGGAACGAGCTGCTCTGCGCCTGGACTGCAGAGGCCGCCGGCCTGCCGGTCCTCGCGGGGCCCGAGGAAGCGACTCTGCTCGGGAACCTCTTGGTGCAAGCGATCGCGCTCGGTGAGATCGGCTCGCTCGCGGAGGCGCGCGACGTCGTCCGCGCGTCGTTCGGGCCGACGACGTATGAGCCCGCGCCCTCGTCCGAGTGGCAGGAGGCCCGAGGGCGGTTCGCGCAGCTCCGCAGCGTCGAGGCGCTGGAGGTGAGCGCGTGAGCAGCACGCTCGACGCCTTACGCGGAATCCCGGCCCCTGTAAGCCGCTGGGAGGAGCCCGCCGCGGCCGGCCTGTCAGTGCTCGACGGGCTTGTCTACCGCTCCAACCTCCTCGGCGCCGACCGCGCACTCGCGAACATCGGCGGCGGCAACACGTCGGCGAAAGAGGTTGTGCGCGACCACGTCGGCAGAGACGTGCAGGCACTCTGGGTGAAGGGCTCCGGCACCGATCTCGCGACGATCACGGCCGCGGGCTTCCCCGGGCTCCGGCTCGACGAGCTCCTGCCCCTGCGCGAGCGGGCGGCGATGGACGACGCCGAGATGGTCGAGTACCTGCTTCGCAGCGCACTGCGTCCGGATCAGCCGCGGCCGTCGATCGAGACGCTTCTGCATGCCTTCATCCCGGCGGCGCACGTCGACCACACGCATCCCGACGCGGTGGTGGCGCTGACCTCGACGCCCGCGGGCCGTCGGCTGGCCGAGGAAGCGTTCGGCGAGGAGGCCGTCTGGCTCGACTACCAGCGGCCCGGATTCGACATGTCGCGCCGGATCGCCTTGCTCCTGGACGAGCAGCCGGCGGCGCGCGCCGTGCTGCTCGAGAAGCACGGTCTCGTCACCTGGGGGGCCAGCGGCCATGAGAGCTACGAGGCGACCATCGAGTTCGTAGCGCGCGCCGCTCGCGCGATCGAGGAGGCGGCAAAAGGCCAGTTCGGCCTCGGCGGCCGGAAGTTCGCGGAGCGCGACGAAGGGAGTGACGTCCTCCCCCTCGCGAGCTCTCTTCCCGCGCTCCGCGGCGCACTCCTCCGCGATGCCGACGGGCTCGTGCTCGAGCTCGACCGAAGCCCGGAGGCGGTGGCGTTCGCGTCGTCCGTGCGGGGGCCGGAGGTCAGCCAGATCGGCGCGCCCTGTCCCGACCACCTGATCAACACGAAGCACAAGCCACTTGTCGTCGAGTTCGACCCGGAGACGAGCGATGCAGCGGAGCTCGCCGAGGCGTTCCGCACCGGAGTCGACGCGTTCGCCGACTGGTACCGCGGCTACTACGAGCGCAACCTCGACGACGAGACACGGCAGTTCCCGATCGACCCAGCAGGCCCACGCGTGGTGCTCGTGCCCGGGATCGGAATCGTCACGACGGGCTCCGACGCCACACGCGCCCGAATCTCCCGCGACCTCTACCACCGGGCGATCTCCGTCCAGGACGCCGCAGATGCGATGGGCGGCTTCCGATCGCTGAGCGAGAGCGAGGCGTTCGCGATCGAGTACTGGCCGCTCGAGCGGTACAAGCTCGCGCAGGCGCCGCCTCGCGGCGAGCTCGCCGGGCGCGTGGCGGTGATCACCGGCGGCGCCAGTGGGATTGGACGTGCGACCGCGCGCATCTTCGCCGAGCGCGGCGCGCACGTGGTCGTCGCCGACCTGAACGCGGCAGGCGCTCAGGAGGTGGCCGACGAGCTCGTCTCGGTTCACGGCTTGCGGCGGTCGATCGCAATCGCGACGGACGTGACCGACGAAGCCGCCGTTGAGCAGATGGTGCGCGAGACGGTGCTCGAATACGGCGGTCTCGACATCCTCGTCGCGTCCGCCGGACTTGCCACCAGCGCACCGTTGACGGAGACGACCGTCGAGGAGTGGGAGCGCAACTTCGCGGTGTTGTCCCGCGGCTACTTCCTCGCGGCCCGTGAGGCGTTCCGGGTTCTGCTCGAGCAGGGGAGCGGCGGCTCGGTCGTGTTCGTCGGATCGAAGAACGCTCTCGTCGCCGGGGCGAACGCGGCCGCATACTCCTCCGCCAAGGCGGCCTCGCTCCATCTCGCGCGCTGCCTCGCCGAGGAAGGCGGCGCGCACGGAATCCGTGTCAACACCGTGAATCCCGACGCGGTCATCGCGGGCTCGAGCATCTGGTCGTCCGACTGGAAGGCCGAGCGGGCGAGCACGTACGGCGTGCCCGAGGACGATCTGCAGAGCTTCTACCGCGAACGCACGAAGCTCGCCGTCGACGTCTATCCCGAGGACGTCGCGGAGGCGATCGCGTTTTTCGCCGGGCCTCGCTCCAACAAGTCAACCGGAAACATCCTCAACGTCGATGGCGGCGTGACCGCCGCGTATCCCCGGTAGTGCGACGCAGGCGCACCATCTACCGGCTCGTTCGTCAATCCCCCAACGAAAGGAACCATCCATGCACAAGCGCAGATGGGCAATCCTCGGCGTCGCCGCGATGCTCGTTGGAAGCGTCGCCGTGGCTGCCGCGATAGCCGCGCCGACCCGTTCGGCAGCCGGCGGCAAGACGTTCTACTACATCCCGAAAGACACCTTGAACCCGTACGAGGTGATCGCCGATCACGGCGGCAAGCTCGCCCTCACCGAGCTCGGTCACACGCAGGTCGTGTCCTCGGGCACGGAGGACACCGCAGCGGCACAGCAGCCGGCGATCCAGGCGGCGATCCAGTCGCATGCAGCCGGTATCGTCATCGCCGGCAACGACCCGCAGGCGGTGTGCCCGGCGCTCAAGCAGGCGCAGGCGCAGGGCGCGAAGGTCGTCGCGTTCGACTCGGACGTGAACTGCCGTCCGCTGTTCATAAACCAGGCGGACACCGAGACGATCGGTCGAAGCCAGATCCAGCTGATCGCCAAGCTGATGGGCTACAAGGGTCAGTTCGCGATTCTGTCCGCGGCCTCGACGGCCACGAACCAGAACGCGTGGATCAAGTACATGCAGCTCGAGCTGAAGAAGCCGACCTACAAGAACATGCAGCTCGTGAAGATCTACTACGGCAACGACAACCCGGCTCAGTCGCGTGCTGCGACGGTGAGCATGTTGCAGGCGTACCCGAACCTGAAGGGCATCGAGTCGCCCACGACGGTCGGGATCTCGTCGGCAGCGCAGTACATCTCGACCTCGAAGTACAAGAACAAGGTCGTGGTGACGGGTCTCGGTCTGCCGAGTCAGATGAAGACGTACGTCCACAACGGCACGGTGAAGGCGTTCCAGCTCTGGAACCCGGAGGATCTCGGGTACCTCGCGGGCTACGCGATCGCCGCGTTCGCCGACGGCTGCATCACGGGCAAGGTCGGCCAAACGTTCAAGGCCGGCAAGCTCGGGCACTACGTGATCATCGCGGGACCGGACGGACGGCCGCAGGTCGTTCTCGGCCCGCCGTACACGTTCACGATCAAGAACGTCGACAAGTTCAACTTCTAGAACGACTGGCGAGGGGGCGTCGCATCGCGCGGCGTCCCCTCGTAGCATCACCACGATGACGACACCGCATCCCGCACCGGTGCTCTTGCTCGAGCATGCCCAGAAGAGCTTCGGGGCAGTCCACGCGTTGGAGGACGGTGACATCGAGCTCGTCGCCGGTGAGGTGCACGGTCTCGTCGGGGAGAACGGTGCCGGCAAGTCCACCCTCGTCAAGATCCTTGCCGGCGTTCACCGGCCCGAGGCGGGCCGACTCGTGCTCGACGGCGTGGAAGCGATCTTCGACAACGCCAAACAGTCACAGGCCGCCGGGATCGCGATCATCTTCCAGGAGCCGACGCTCTTCCCCGACCTGACGGTCGCCGAGAACATCTTTGCCGGACGTGCAGCCGCTCAAGCGGTTCCGCCGCATCGACCACAGACGGATGCGCCGCGAGGCGGCCGCCGTGTTCGAGCGGCTCGGCGTTCGGCTCGACCCCGATCGGCTGGCGCGCGGACTCTCGATCGCCGACCAGCAGCTCGTCGAGATAGCAAAGGCGCTGACGACGAACGCACGGGTGATCGTGATGGACGAACCGACCGCTGCGTTGACCAGCACGGAGGTCGACCGGCTGTTCGGCATTGTCGAGACGTTGCGGGCGCAGGGCAATGCGGTGCTCTTCGTCTCACACCGGCTCGACGAGATCTTCGCGATCTGCCAGCGCATCACCGTGATGCGCGACGGTCGGCACGTCCTGACAAAGCCGACTGAAGAACTGACGACGCAATCGGTGATTCTGGCCATGGTCGGCCGCGACATGGGCGCCTTGTTCCCGAAGGTTCCCACCGACCCGGGGCCGGTCGTCCTGAAGGTCGACCGGCTGACGCGCGAGGGCGTCTTCACCGACGTCTCCTTCGAGGTGCGGAGCGGGGAGATCGTCGCACTCGCGGGACTGGTGGGCGCCGGCCGGACGGAGGTCGCCCGTGCGATCTTCGGGATCGATCGCTGGGACGCCGGCTCGGTCGAGATTGCCGGGAGGTCGCTGCCCACCGGATCGCCGACGGCGGCGATGGCCGCCGGAATCGGACTCGTGCCCGAGGACAGGCGCCAGCAGGGACTGGTGATGGACTTTTCGATCGAGCGCAATATCGCGCTCGCCTCGCTCGCCGGCATTCGCCGAGGAGGTTTGATCCCCCGCGGAGCCGAGCGCAAGTTCGCAAGGGACTGGGCGATGCGACTGCAGTTGAAGTACGGCAAGTTGACGAACCCAGCCTGGACGCTTTCGGGCGGAAATCAGCAAAAGGCCGTGCTGGCGAAGTGGCTCGCACGCGATCCGACTCTGCTCATCGTCGACGAGCCGACGCGCGGCATCGACGTCGGCACGAAGGCCGAGGTGCACCGCTTGCTCTCCGAGCTCGCCGCGCGGGGCGTCGCCGTGCTGATGATCTCTTCCGAGCTCCCGGAGGTGCTCGGCATGGCCGACCGGATCGTGGTGCTGTTCGAGGGCAGCGTCGCGCGCGAATTCACACGAGCCGAGGCGGACGAGCAAGAGATCATGCGCGCGGCCACCGGGATGGCCGTGGAAGCCGCATGACGACACTCGCCGACGAGCAGAAGGTCGTCCAGACGCCGAAGAGTTCGTACCGGGTCGCGGAGCTGCTGTTCCGCTTCCGAGAGCTCGGGATCGTGCTCGCGCTCGTGCTCGTCGTCGGCCTGACGACGATCGACAATCCGAACTTCCTCAGCGCCACAAACGTCCAGCAGGTGCTCTCGGGCGCAGCGATCATCGCACTGGTGGCGATCGGCGAGACGATCGTGATCATCACGCGCAACGTCGACCTTTCGGTCGGTTCCGTGCTCGGTATCTCCGCGTACGCAACCGGAGTGCTCTACGTGCACCATCCTCACGCCCCCCTCGTCCTCGTCTTTCTCTTCGCACTCGGAATCGGCGTCGTCTGCGGGGTCGTCAACGGCGCGATCGTGACCGTCGCCCGCGTTCCGAGCCTCGTGGTGACGCTCGGAACGCTCTACATCATTCGCGGGATCGACGGCGCGTGGGCCGGCGGCAACCAGGTCAACGCCTCGATGTTGCCCGACAACTTCAACAAGATCGGTTACGGCACGTTCGCGGGGATTCCGTATCTCGCAATCATCGCGATCGTCGCCGTCGCGATCGCGACCTACGCGATGCGCACGTTCCGGACGGCCCGGGACTTCTACGCGATCGGCTCGGATCCCCCCGCCGCCCGGCTCGCGGGTATTCCCGTGGGCTCGCGCGTGTTCCTCGCCTTCATCCTCAGTGGTGGCATCGCCGGGTTCGCGGGCGCCGTCTGGCTGTCGTTGTATGGCTCGGTCGACGCGATCGCCGGCGCCGGCTACGAGTTCCAGGTCATCACCGCGGTCGTCGTCGGTGGTGTGGCCATCTTCGGCGGTAGCGGCACCGTCTTCGGGGCGGCGCTCGGCGCGCTCCTCCTGAACACGATCAACAGCGCGCTCGTCGTCGTGAACGTGTCGTCCTTCTGGACGTCGGCCCTCTCGGGGGCGTTGCTCATCGGTGCGATCGCCTTCGACCGTCTCATCGCGGTGCGGGTCACACCCGCCCTACGCACCCGAAGGAGAGCCCGTGGCTGAAATCGACGACCTCAAACCCGGCGACGAGGTGACCGGCGGGCCGCCGCCGAGGCGGCTGCAGAGTCTCGGCTTCTTCGTGCGGTGGGAGACGCTCCTGCTGGTGCTGCTCGGCTGCACGATCGCGTTCGGCGCCAGCGTCTCGCCGTACTTCCTGGAGCCGACCAATCTCTTCTTCATCTGCCTCAACGTGGGTGAGGTCGCGATCATGGCGCTCCCGCTGACCCTGATCGTGGTTACCGGGGAGATCGATCTCTCGGTCGCGTCGATGCTCGGCCTCACCGGGGTGCTTATGGCCGAGCTCTTCAAGCACGGGTTGCCGATCTGGCCCGCGATGCTCGCGGCCATCGCCCTGGGCGCGGTCCTCGGCGCGTTCAACGGCTTCCTCGTCACTCGCGTCGGCCTGCCGTCGCTGGCGGTTACGATCGGAACACTGACGCTCTACCGCGGCATCGCGCAGGGGATCCTCCCGACGGACACGATCGGCGGGTTCCCCACGAGCCTCACCAACATCGGGGTCGTTCCGATCCCGGGCACGCACATCCCGTACTCGATTGCGTTCTTCGGGGTGCTGGCCATCGTCTTCGCCGTGGTTCTCCACGCGACGCCGCTTGGCCGTGCGATCTTCGCGATCGGCGCCGGCCAGGAAGCGGCCTTCTTCGCAGGCATTCGCGTCAAGCGGATCAAGTTCTGGCTCTACGTCCTTTCGGGAACGCTGTGCGGGTTCGCCGGTGTGCTGTGGACGCTCCGTTTCGCCTCGGCCCGCTACGACGCCGGCGTCGGGATGGAGCTCTACGTCGTCACGATCGTCCTGTTGGGTGGCGTGTCGATCTTTGGGGGTCGCGGCACGATCGCAGGGGTGGTCCTGGCCGTGGCCGTCCTCGGCACGCTGCAGACGGCGTTGACCGCCGACCTCATGCCTGCCCAGGACCAGAACATCGTCGTGGGCGCTCTCCTCCTCGCGAGCGTCATCGTCCCGAACGCGGGCGACATCTACCGGCGCGCCCGCGCGCGGCTTCGCAGCGCGGAGGCTCGCAGGCACCGCGCCGAAGCGGCGCAGGCGACGGGACAGTGAAAGTCGGAATCTTCGGGATCGGCCTCGCGGCATACTGGCCGCAGTTCGAAGGCCTGCGCGAACGGCTGGAGGGCTATCAACGCGGGATCGAGGCTCGTCTCGGGAGCAATGGGTGCGGAGGTCATCTCCGCCGGTCTCGTCGACACCCCTCAGGCCGCCCGACAGGCCGGCGAGACGCTCGCCGCGGCGCGGCCCGACCTCGTGCTCCTCTACACGGCGACGTATGCGACGTCGTCACAGGTTCTGCCCACGGTGCAAGCGGTCGACGCGCCCGTGGTCATCCTCAATCTCCAGCCGACGAGGACGCTCGACTACGAAGGGATGACGACCGGCGAATGGCTGGCGAACTGTTCGGCCTGCTGCGTGCCCGAGATCGCCGGCGCGTTCACAAGGGCGCGCATCCCGTACCGCACCGTCACCGGCACGCTTCTGGACGGCGACCCGGCATGGGACGAGCTACGCGAATGGCTCGATGCGGCTCGCGCAGTGCGCAGCCTGAGAACCGCACGCATCGGCTTCCTCGGTCACACGTATCCGGGAATGCTCGACCTCTACTCCGACTTCACGCAGGTGCACGCGCAGACCGGCGCGCACGTCGAGGTGCTCGAGATCGACGACCTCGTCGAGCGGGTCGAGTCGGCGGACGCAGACGCGATCGAGCGCAAAGGCGAGGAGATCCGACAGGTGTTCGATCTCGCCGACGCGGGCAATGACCCGATCGCGGCCGAGATCACGCCGGACATCTTCGAGTGGTCGGCGCGTGTCGCGGTCGGGCTCGATCGGCTGGTCGAGGACTTCGAGCTGGACGGACTCACCTACTACTACCGCGGCGTCGGGGGCAACATCGCCGAGCGCGTCACAGCCGGCCTGATCGTCGGCAACTCTTTGCTGACCGCACGGGGCGTGCCCGCCTCCGGCGAGGGCGATCTGAAGACGAACCTCGCGATGCTCATGCTCGACCGGCTCGGCTGCGGCGGCTCGTACACGGAGTTCTACGCCCTCGACTTCGATGCCGAGTTCGTCTTGATGGGGCATGACGGGCCGGGCCACTTGGCGATCGCCGAAGGGCGGCCAGTCGCCCGCGCGCTCAAGCTCTACCACGGGAAGTCGGGCGCCGGGCTTTCGATCGAGATGAAGGTCAGACTCGGGCCGGTGACGATCCTCGGTGTGACGCAGACCGCCGACGGTCGACTGAAGCTGATTGCGGCCGAGGGCGAATCGATCGCCGGCCCGACATTCCGAATCGGCAACACGAACTCGCGGATCCGGTTCCGGTCGGGCCCCGCCGCTTTCTTCGACGCCTGGTGCGCTGAAGGTCCGACGCACCATGTGGCACTCGGGGTCGGGCACCAGCTGTCGCGCGTGCGCAAGGTCGCCGATCTCCTCGGGCTCGAGCTCGTCGTGGTCTCGTGACGGTTCGCTTTCTCGGCCCGGACACCGACGCATATGTCGCGAGCGTCGAGCGCCACGCGGCCGAGTTCGAGGAGCAGACCGGAATCGGGCTGGAGATCCGGATCGTGCCGAGCGACCTCTACTTTTCCAACCGGATCCACCACCTGCTCGAGGGCGACGGCGCGGCGGACGTCTACATGTCCGGCCCCGTGCTCGTCTGGGAGCACTTCGCCGCCGGTTTCGTCGAACCGCTCGACGAGCTGATCGCGCGGGCGAGCGACGACTACGACGCGACCGACTTCTTCGAGCCGCTTCTTCGCTCGAACCGCTGGAGCGGCCGCTTCGGCGACGCGCTCGGCGAGGGGCCGCTGCTCGAGATCCCGGTCAACTGCGAGTCCTACAACCTGGCGTACGTGCCTGCCGTGCTCGAGCGCGCCGGAGTCGAGGTGCCGACCACGTGGGCCGAGTACTTCGCCGCCGCGAGGACGATCGTCGAGAAGACCGGCGGCGGCGTCCGCGGCTTCGGCCAGCGCGGGACTGACGCGTGGCACACGATGTACACGGGATTTGCCACTCAGCTCTGGTCATACGGTGGGTCGGATTTCGTCGACGGACGCTCGACGCTTGCCTCCCCCGAGTCGGTGCGCGCCACCGAGGAGTTCATGACCGCGCTCCGTGTCGCGGGCCCGACGGACTGGCCTGATCAGCGGTGGTACGAGCTGGCGCTCGACTTCGCTCGCGGACGCTACGGCCTCCTCGTCGACTCGGACCACTACGTCGCCTACTTCGAAGAGCCGACGACCAGCGAGCTCGTTGGCGAGATCGGCTACGCGCTGCCCCCGCTCGGCCCCAGCGGTGCGCGGCGGCCCAACCTGTGGACCTGGTCCGTCGTGATGAACACCCGCACGAAGAACAGGGAGGAGGCTTGGCGGTTCGTCGAATGGGCGACCGCCCGCGAGTTCCTTCTGCGCTCGGCGTTCGAAGGCAACATGAATCCGACTCGCGCGAGCGTCTGGGACGACGACGGCTTCCGCGCGCACACTTCCGGCTGGGGTGCCTTCTACGACGTCGCGCGGACGCTGGTCGAGCACGACGCGTCCGTGCTCGTGACGCCGGCCTTGAATTACCGCGCCGTCGCCAGCCGCTGGGTCGAGTCGCTGCTCGATATCTACGCTGGGCGCGCGGAGA
This sequence comes from uncultured Actinomycetes bacterium, assembly GCA_963815945.1. Lineage (GTDB taxonomy): Bacteria > Actinomycetota > Thermoleophilia > Gaiellales > Gaiellaceae > PALSA-600. The sequence goes on along the minus strand of CAWFIN010000007.1, from coordinate 696,319 downwards.
CTCGCGAGTCGCTCGAACTGGCCGCTACCGACATCGACGCGCTCGTGCAACGGTAGGCAACGCAGCCTTCGTCGATCCGGGACGGCGGACCCTGCTGCCAGGTGCGGGTCGTGGTGAGCGTTTGCCGCTCTACAATTCGGGTCATGGTCGTGGGTTCGAACCCATCTGCCACGTGATGAGCCGCAATCTGATCGTGGCGGTTCTCGTCGCCACGGGCGCGGTCGCTATGTCGGCCTGCGCCACCGCGGGACCGGTCGCGAAGCCGAAGGTCACCACGGTGACGGTCAACGAGTACGAGTACGGCTTCAAGCTCTCGCGCCAGACCGTCCCGGCCGGGAGGGTGACGTTCGTGATGCGGAACTCCGGGAGCGATCGTCCACAACTTCGACCTGATCGGCGTGAAGTCAGGCGCCTTTCTCGTCTCGGGCCAGCGAGCGACCATGACGGTCATGCTGAAACACGGCGAGTACACCTACGTGTGCAGCGTGAAATACCACGCCGCCCAGGGGATGCAGGGCACGCTCTACGTCAAGTAGCAGACCGGCGAGGCGACTCGACCAGACCCTAGAGCCAGCGCTTGCGCCGGAAGTAGGCGAGCATTCCCGCGACGAGGGCAGCGCACGATCCGATCACGATCCAGAAGACCGTCGGCGAGGAGGTCTGGGGGTTGCCGCCGCCTGGAATTCCGACATTCATGCCCCAGATGCTCGCGATCAGCGTCGCGGGCAGGAACACGATGCTGAAGACGGTCAGGATGCGCAGGACGTCGTTGAACCGGTGCGAGAGCACCTGCTCGTTGGTCGACTCGAGCGCTTCGATGACCTCCTTGTAGTTGTCGAGCATGTCCCAGATGCGCTCTGTCGCGTCGACGATGTCGTCGAAGTAGACGTCGAGCTCCTCGGGGAGGAATCGCTCGGTGTGGCGCTCGAGCAGACGCAGGGTCGAGCGTTCCGGCTTGATGATCTTCCGGTAGCTGATGATCTCCTGCTTCGCGTTCGAGATGTCGCGGACGACTTCTTCCGAGCGCCCCTCGAACACGTCGTCCTCGATCGAATCGAGCTTGTGACCGATCTTGTCGAGGATCGGGAAGCAGTAGTCGAACAGGTCGTCGAGGATCTCGTAGAGAAGCCGGCCGGAGCCCTTGGAGAAGAGCTCTTCGCGGAAGTTCGCGTCTTCCTCGCAGCGATGGAAGAGCCGCTCGACGGGCCGCAGCTCGTGACCGGGCAGCGTTACGAGGTAGTCGGGCCCGATGAAGACGTCGAGCTCGGCCGCGTTCAGGCGCTGGACGTGGCGGTCGTAGATCGGGAAGTGGAGAACGACGAAGAGGTAGCCCTCGTCGGCGTAGTCGTCGACCTTCGGCCGCTGGCGCTTCGAGAGGACGTCCTCGACGTCGAGTGGATGCCAGCCGAAGCGCTCTGCGAGGACGCCGGCGTTGAAGGCGTCGGGCGCCGTGAGGTGAACCCAGGTGAGGTCGGAGGCGTGGAGCTCAGCTGGATCGCGCGGAACGACAGCCGCGATGTCGCGGGAGCGCGTGCGCCGGATGCGGGGCAGGCTCGGCACGGGTACTGAGGGGGTCGTCCAACGTCGCGGTCACGGGCATGTTCTCGATTCTAGCCGCGACCCCTTGTCTTCGGTCCTTTTCCGGGTGTTTTCGCCTCACGAACCTTTTCGGCACGAGCCTGCAAACCCCCACTTTGGGGGATGCGCGTGGGTGAACGCGGAACTACGTTCTCCCCTGCATCCGATGGTTCGGGTCGCAAAACGAAAAAATGCGGAAACTGCGGAGGTTTCATATGTTGCACTGGAATGTTCGGCTGGCGGTCCTGGTGTCATCGCTCGCGACCGTTGCTTGGGTCGGCGGCGCGGTCGTCAAGGCCCACGGCTTCCACTGGTAGTCGGCCAACGCTCGACCCGGCACCGGCGGCCGCGGCACAAAACGCCCTGGCCGCCGAAGAAGGGCCCAGCAGCGGTTCCCTGACGCGCTGGGCGGGTGCGATCGCCTCGGAGGAGTCGCCGCGCGTTCGGCGAATCCTCACAACGGGTGATGGACGCACCACTCGGCCGGGCGTAGGTTTGCAGCCCGTCCGTCGCGGTGGAAACGGGTATTCGGACCACGGGAGGTTTGCGATGCTGCACTGGAAGACTCGGCTGGCGCTCTCTTGACGTCGCCGTCTACTCTTGCGTGGGTTGGCGACGCGGTTGTCACGAGCAACGGGTTCCACCGCTAAGAGCGCGTCTGCCTCGATGCGGCAACGACGCTCTCGGCTGAGGGGAAGGGCAGCCGAGACGAGTGCTGCGGGACTCTTCTCGCGCGAGAACGTCCGGCTCCTTCCCGTCTTTCTTCCGGTCACTTTCCTCGGGTTCGCTGCGCTCGGCGCGGCGATCTGGAGCATTTCCCAGGACACGCTGACCGCCGGCTACGTCGCGGGCGTAGCGGTCTTGCTCGCCGCGGCGATCTTCGCCGAGGCGTTCCCAGTGCCGGTCGAGAACCTGCCGGCCGGGCGAGTCTCGCTCGCAGCGATCTTCATCCTCGGCACGGCCCTCATCTACGGATGGGCGGCGGCGGTCGTCGTCGGTTTCCTGACTCGGGCAACGCTCGAGTTCGCGGAACGCCGGCCGCTCGTCAAGCGTCTGTACAACTCGGCGCTGTACGCACTGGCAGCCGCTGCGGCCGGTGCGGCGACGGCCCAGTTCCCGACCGATGCGGGGGCGGGAATGCTCGTGCTCGAGGTTCTTGCGGGCGCTGCAGCGTTCTACGTCGTGAACATCCCTCTCGTCGCGGCGATCATGGCACTCGCGACGCGCCAGCCGTTCCTGCCTCTACTCCGTGAATCCGCGAAGTGGACAGCCGCGTCATCGGCGATCATGGCGTCCGTCAGTCTCGCGCTGTACGTGTTGTGGGAGGCCTCCCCGGTGCTGGCTGCCGCGCTTGTCGGGCCGCTGGTCGCGGTGGCGCTCTACCAGCGCTCGACCCACGATGCGCTGCGCGCGATCCGGCTCGCGCTCACGGATCCTCTGACGGGCCTCGGGAACCACCGCCACTTCCAGGACGAGCTTCAGCTGCACCTGGACCGGGCCGCCGAGACAGGATCACCGCTCAGTCTCTGCCTGCTGGACCTCGACAACTTCAAGCAGGTCAACGATCGCTACGGTCACCCCGCCGGAGACAAGGTGTTGTCACAGGTTGCGGTTCGGCTTCGCGCCGCCGGGAACGCGTTCCGCCTCGGTGGCGACGAGTTCGCACTCGTCCTGCCGGGATTTGACGAGCGGGAGGCGCTCGAACATGCGGACGAGCTCGTGAAAGCGCTCGGGGCGGACACGACCGAGCACGGCGGGACCGTCAGCTTCTCCGGCGGCGTCGCGACCTTTCCGCAGCACGGGAAGGACCGCGCCGAGCTCGTTCGCGTTGCGGACATCTCCCTCTACTGGGCAAAAGCGGAGGGCAAGAACCGCGTACGGATCTACGAGCCCGACCGCCCGGTCTCGCAGCACCTGCAGGAGCTCGCGACCGGGCTCGACCGGAACGCCCGACTCCATGCCGCCTCGGCGCTCGCCGGAGCTGTCGACGCTCGCGACGCGTATGTCGGCAGCCATTCCGAACGTGTCGGCGAGCTGGCCGCGGCATGCGCCTCGCGCTTTGGGTTGCCGCAGGAGCAGGTGGAGCTCGTTCGGCTTGCCGGGCGCCTGCACGATCTCGGCAAGGTCGCGATCCCGGAAGAGATCCTGCGCAAGCGCGGCGTTCTCACCGTTCGCGAGCGCCAGGTGCTCGAGCGGCACCCCCAAATCGGCTTTGGGATGCTCGAGCCGCTTGGCGTCGAGCCCGTTGCGAGCTGGGTGCTGCACCACCACGAGCGCTGGGACGGTCACGGGTACCCGGGCAATCTCGCCGGTGAGCAGATCCCGTTCGGTGCCCGGATCCTCCTGGTCGCCGACGCGTACGACGCGATGCTCAGCGACCGCGTCTACCGCCCGATGATGACGCAGGAAGCGGCCGTCGAGGAGCTCGTCCGCTGCGCCGGCACGCAGTTCGATGCGTCGATCGTCGAGGCGTTCCTGAGTGGCTTGAGCGAGGACTGGGGCTCCGGCGAGCAGGCTGCCGTCGGCGCTGCGTAACCAGGCCGCGCGGCCACCCACAGCCCGGGCCCGTACTCACCTGAGATGCGGGTCGGATCGTGCCCCTCGCGTACCATCCAACGGTGAGGCTCGTGCGCATCGTCTCGATCGTCGCCGCCGCCGGGCTGTTGGCGTCCCACGCGGTCGCGTCAAACGCGCGCCCGGCCAAGCTCCCGAAGCCGACCACGGACACGAGCCGCAACTGGGCAGGCTATGCCGTCACGTCCAAGACGGGCCATCGCACGTCCTTCACGAGCGTGGCGGCAACCTGGAAGCAGCCGAAGGTGCAGTGCGACCGCGACGGCTCGCGGGCGGCCGTTTGGGTCGGTATCGGGGGCTACGGCGACGGGCCGGGAAGCCTGATGCAGATCGGAACGAACACCGATTGCCGTGCAGGAAGGCCGAGCTACACGACCTTCTACGAGGTCACTCCCGCATACGCCGTCATCGTGCGGGGACTCGAGGTCAGGGCGGGTGACGTCATGCGCGCGGAGGTCGTGATCGACGATCAGGGAACGGCCCACTTCCAGATCGACAACCGCACGACGTTCCGCCGGTTCACCGTTCCGGTGGCCGTGCGTTCGCCGGACCTCTCGTCGGCGGAGTGGATTGCGGAAGCCCCGACGAACTGCGCGGGCCGGTGCGGCTCGCCGCCGCTCGCTAACTTCGGCTCGGTCTGTGTTCTCCCGCCTGACCACGGTCGGGGACTCACGCCAGGGAACGATTCTCGACGCCGGCTGGAACGCGACCGCCGTGAGCCTGGTGCCTACGAGCCGTCATGTGTACATCACCGGCTCGACCGCGGGCGCGGCGCCGAAGGCGCTCTCGGCGGGCGGAGGCTCGTTCGAGCTCGTCTGGCAGCCGCACGCAGCTCGCTTTCCGGAACAGCCGACGGTTACGACGCCAAGCGACCCTCTCGTCGCGGGACATTTCCGGTGATGCGCCCGGCAGGAATCGAACCTGCGACCTCGTGCTCCGGAGGCACGCGCTCTATCCCCTGAGCTACGGGCGCTCGGGGGATTAGTCTAGCCCCGGTGCAGCTGCGTGCCCGCGCCGTCACGATCGAGCTCGCCGAGACGTTCGTCATCGCGAGGTCGTCTGAAGACGCGGTGACCGTAGTCGAAGTCGGGATCACGCACGCCGACACGACGGGATTCGGCGAGGCGGCTCCAATCGCTCGCTATGGCGAGTCCGCCGATTCCGCCCTCGAGTGGCTCGAGGCGGTCGAGCTCGGAGACGACCCCTGGGCGCTCGATGACATCGGCGCGCGGCTGCCACCTGGCGAGCATGCTGCGCGCGCGGCGGTCGATGCCGCTCTGCACGATCTGCAGGGAAAGATCGCCGGTCTTCCGGTCTATCGGCTGCTCGGCCTGCGCCCGAGTGGCCCGCCGACGTCGTGGACCGTCTGGCTTGGGGATCCGGATGACATGGCCCGTCGCGCTGAGCTCGCTGCCGCGAGAGGTTTTCGCCGGCTGAAGCTCAAGCTCGGCGGTCGCGACGGTCTCGACCTCGACCGCGTTCGCGCGGTCGCATCCGTGACCGATCTCGAGCTCCAGGTGGATGTAAACGAGTACTGGTCATTGGACGAGGCTCTCGACTTGCTCCCGCAGATGAGCATCGAGTACTGCGAGCAGCCGCTTCCAGCGGGCGACCCGGGAGGGCCCGAACTGAAACGCCGATCGCCGGTGCCGATCTACGTCGACGAGGACTGCCACACGCTTGCCGACGTCGCGTTCTGCGCTGAGCGCGCGCACGGAATCACGATCAAGCTCGCCAAGTCCGGCGGCATTCGCGAGGCGGTGAGGATGACTCATGCGGCGCGAGCGCTCGGTCTCGGTGTGATGATCGGGTGCATGGTCGAGTCGGGGCTCGGAATCGCAGCCGGGGCGCACATCGCGAGCCTGTGTGACCACGTCGACCTCGACGGAAATCTGCTGCTGTCGTCGGACCCCTGGCCGGGTGTCACCTTCGCAGGCGGCGTTCAGGTGCCGTCCGACCGGCCGGGCCTCGGAGTCACCCGTGCGTAGGCTGCTCGTCCTTGCGGAGGGTCACTCGGACGACCCCCATTTCGGGAAGACGGCGCGAGGAGTGCTTCGCTACAGACCCGAGAGCGTCGTCGCGGTCCTCGATTCGCGCAGGGCGGGGGAGACCCAGGACGGCTTCCCGGTGGTCGCGACGGTGGCCGAGGCGCTTGCGTTTGGCGCGACGACTGCCCTCGTCGGCGTCGCCACGCAGGGCGGCCGGTTTCCCCCGGCATGGCGCCAGCTGCTGCGTGACTGCATCGCGGGCGGCCTGGACGTCGAGAACGGACTGCACGAGTTCATCTCGGACGATCCGGAGCTCGCCGAGCTTGCGGCTCTGCACGGCGTCGCGCTCCACGATCTGCGCAAGCCGCCTCCGGGCCTGAACGTGCCGACCGGGGCCAATCTCACCCACGCCGCGAAGGTCGTGCTCCTGGTCGGCTCGGACTGCGCCATCGGGAAGATGACCGTTGCGCTGGAGCTCGATGCCGAGGCAAAGCGGGCCGGTATCGCCAGCGAGTTCGTGCCCACCGGCCAGACCGGTATCGCGATCGCAGGCTGGGGGATCGCCGTGGACGCCGTCGTATCCGATTTCGTGGCCGGCGCCGCCGAGAGTCTCGTGCTCGAAGGAGTTGCGCGCGGAGGTGAGGTGCTATTCGTCGAGGGACAGGGGTCGCTGCTCCACCCGGCGTACTCCGGGGTGACCCTCGGGCTGCTCCACGGGAGCGCGCCCCACGTGTACGTCCTCTGTCACATGGCCGGGCAGCCGTTCGTCGACGATGACGACCGCTTTCCGATGCCGTCGCTCGAGAGCCTGGTCGAGCTGCACGAGCGTGTGTCGCTCCTGGCGCGTCCGGCGCGTGTGGCTGCGATCGCGATCAACACGCGTCTCCTCAACGACGACGACGCGAGGGCAACTCTTGCGGAAGCCGAGGAGCTAACCGGCCTCACCGTCGACGACCCCGTTCGCTTCGGTGCCCGGCGCTTGCTTGCGGCGGTCATGGACTCCCTCTTGACATAGCGAACACCTGTTCGCTATAGTGGCGAACAGGTGTTCGGTAAGATTCTTCTTCTCGCGGCCACGGCGCTCCTGATCTGGAGTGTCGTCGCACGTCCGTCAGGTGCCCACGGCCAACGGACCACCTATCGAGTGAAGCCCTATGACACCCTCTGGACAATCGCAGCTGGGCGTTACGGCGGCGACGTACGAAAAGGCGTTTGGCAAATCGAGGATGCGAATCATCTCGGCGGCCCGACGATCCGGCCGGGGCAGGTACTCGTCTTGCCGTAGTCGTAACCGTAACTGGCCGCAGGCGGCTCACTGTGCATCGAGCCTCTAGGATCGCCGCGATGGAGCTCGATCTCGTTTTCCTCGGTACGTCGGCCAGCGCGCCAACTGCGCGCCGGTCGCCGAGCGCGCTGCTCGTCCGTCGCGGTGGCGAACGGCTGCTCTTCGATTGCGGAGAGGGAACGCAGCGCCAGCTGCTGCAGTCCTCGGTCGGCCTCGTCGACCTGCACGACGTCTTCGTCAGCCACTATCACGCCGATCACTTCCTCGGACTGCCTGGGATGCTGAAGACGTTCGCGCTGCGGGGACGTGAGCTGCCGCTCACCGTCTACGGGCCGCCGGGGCTCCGCGAGCTCTTCGAAGTGTTCGGCCACATCATCGGGCGGCTCACCTACCGGCTCGACCTCATCGAGGTGCGTGCGGGCGACGCGCTCGACCGCGATGGCTACAAGACTGCTCGTTTTCCCTGTCGAGCACGGGCCGGCGGCCGTGGGCTACGCACTCGCCGAGCATGAACGGCCAGGCCGGTTCGATGTCGAGACCGCCGACGGCCTCGGCGTGCCCTCAGGGCGTGAGCGCGGTGCCCTACAGCGCGGCGAAGCCGTGACGCTCGCCGACGGGACGACGGTCTTGCCCGAGCAGGTCGTCGGCGCCGCTCGCGCTGGACGAACGGTCGTGTACACCGGCGACACGGCCCCGTGCGAGATGGTCCGCGCGCTCGCTGCCGGCGCAGACGTGCTCGTTCACGAGGCGACCTTTGCCGGCGACGAAACGGGACGGGCGGCTGAGACGAACCACTCGACCGCAGCCCAGGCGGCAGAGATCGCACGAGGTGCCGGCGTACGGCTGCTCGCTCTGACGCACATTTCGTCTCGTTACTCCGGGTCCGAGATCGCCCGCGAAGCGCGTGAGGTCTTCCCGAATACCGTTGTGCCGAGGGACTTCGACGTCATCGAGCTTCCCTTCGAGGAACGTGGCGAGCCGACGCTCGTCAAGGGTGGTGCGTTACTCAAGCGAGAGGCCGAGCGCGTGTAGAGCGCTCAGCACGCCGGGCCGATCTCGTCGGCGAGCGCGATGCCGTTGACGAACAACCCGCCCCGCCGCTCGATGTCCGACGAAGGTTGATCGCGCTGGTCTCCCGGTATGTACGAGGAGTCCGGCGTCGTGAGACGCACGTCGGTGAAGCCGCGGGCCGGAACGCAGACACGGACGGTGGTGGTCGTTCCGTGTTGGTTGCTGGCCTCTCCTTGACGCGTCTCGAGGTTCGAACGCACCGTGAACGCGCGGGTGTCTACCGGGTCTGGCGGGTGAACTTGGAAGGTGAGATACCGCACGACCGATCGGCGCTGCCCACGGGTCGGGAACAGGCGCACCCGAGCCGGGACTCCAGGTTTCGTCCAACCGTCGTCGAAGAGCCCGAAGGTCAACCAGTCGAGGCGCCACGGGAGGGTCGCGGCGGTCAGTGTGACGTCGGGCTTCGTCACACGCGGCGTCCCTGCGATATGGAAGCGCGTCTCCTGGTCGGCGGTGAGCACGAAACGCGTCGGCGAGGCGCTCGCCGCGCCGGTCTTCGGGTCGAACGTCAGATAGAGCTTCGGGAACCAGATACCCGTGTACTCGAAGATCCCTGCGTCCGGATGGTGCGCGTCGTTCGAGACCGACTTGTTCCACCATTCGTAGTCCCGCCAGATGCGCTGGCTGACGAACCACTTGCTGGATACGGGGTACGGAATCATCGTGACTCGTTCGTTGGTTCCGACCGCCTTGTCGACCCAGTCGTACGCGCCGTTGTCCCTTGCGGTCAGTGGTCGTCCCGAAAGGCCGTTGACCCGGAAGAGGCGCAGGAAGGTGTACGTCGTCAGTGCCGGTAGCGCGATGAGGAGAAACCCGACGACAAGCGCCGTTAGCTGCGAGCGGCGAAGCAGGATGTCGCCGAGCACGAACATCGCCACCAGCCACACGGTGGCGAACACGAGGACCAGCCGCGCCGTCGTCAACGTGTGGGACATCGAAACGATCGGCCGGTAGAACCCGGAGGCAGGGGTGTCGGGGTCGAGGGTCAGGAATTGGCCCCACGTGCCAAACGGAATCGACCCGAACGCGAATCCGAGCGCGATGAGGAGCGACGGAAGCAGGAGCGACCAGCGGGGACGGCGCCGGTCACCCAGAGCGCACATGACGGCGACCAGGATCAACGGCACGAGGTGAAACATGAACCGGTCGTGAACGAACGGGCCGGCGAGGCTCAAGTCGAAGCTCGTCGCCTGGTAGACGATGGCGATGACGCTGACGGCGGCGATGCAGGCGAAGGCGTGCATCTCGGCGGAAGCCGCCGGTCGAACGACGTTCGCGAGCATCCAGGCGAACCCGAGAACGACCGGGAAGATCGCGAGGCCGAGCGAGAACGTCGCCAGATGCTCGGCGAGAGCCCGCGCGAAGCCATGCGGCACGAGGTTCCTGTCGACCGCCTGGCCATACCCGCCGTAGACTCCATAGACGCTCGAGAATCTCCCGGCCGCGGCCAACGCAAGGGCTCCGATCGCAAACAGGCCGTAGGACGCCGCAAGGATCCTGTGCTCGGCGACCGAACGACGCGCGGCGCGCGTTACACGCCTCAGCGTCGGTCCCCGAGGTGCGCGCCCGACCTCGAGCGCGAACACCGCGAGCGGCGGGACGATCGCAAGCACGATGAGCGCCGTGCGGGCGAAGAACGCCAGCCCGAGCGCCAGAAGGGCGACGACGTCGTTCCGCACGGACGGTGCAGCGGCCATGCGCTGGAGGGCCAACGCCGCCCAGATGAACGCGGGATACGCAGCGACTTCGGTGAGGAGGAAGGACGAATAGAGGATCCACGGGGTGCATACGGTCAGCGCCGCGACGAGGTACGCGGCACTGCGACGACCGGTGACTCGGCGTGCGAGCAGGAACGCCGGAATGCACGCGGACGACATGATCCAGGCGTTGAGAAGGTGTGCTGCTCGGAGGTCGGAGGGGATGAGCCCGTGACGGAAGGCCGGGGCGATCAGAAGCGGATAGAGCTGGGAGAAACTCTTGATGTCGACGCCATGAATACGTGGCACGAGGCTGTGGGTCTGCGCAATCGCGATCGCGAGCCGCTCGTAGCGGAGCTCATCGGTCATGTCGAACCAGTCGCGGACCTGGGTGGTGATCAGCGACAGCGTCACTCCGAAGGCCGCCCAGAGGGCGATCACGGGCCACGGGTCGCGTACGCGCGCGCCTAGCTTGTTCAACATCGCAGGACCAATCTCGTCGGCGACGGCGATCTCCGAGAGAAGCAGCCAGCCTGGCGTGGCCGGGAGGCCGTGGCGGCGCTCGACCGAGGTCGCCCCACGTTTCCGAATGCTCGCGCGTGCTCAGTCGGACGTCGGCGTACCCGCTCGCGCGGCACGCACACGGTGACGACCGTGAGGACGCGGTCGCCACCGTTCGCAACGCCGCGGACGCGGGAGTGGTTCGTAGCGACTACAAACGGGCGAGCCTTGATCGGCGCACGGTGCAGCGACGCCGAGCGTGAACGTCCGAGTCACCGGCCCTTCTGCCCGGGGAACGCGAAAGATCCGCACCCGCGCGGGAACGTCGGGTTTCGTCCACCCGTCGTCGGTGAGCCCGAACGTCATCCATTCGGCGCGCCATGGCATGGTTGCCGCGATCAGCAACGTGTCGCGAGTGTCGGCGTGCGAGGAAACCGTAGGCCCGGCGATGCGGAACCGTGTCTCCTTGTTGCTCTCGATCACATACGGAGTCGGGGAGCAGGTTGGCGGCGCCCGTCCTGGGGTCGAAGTGAAGCCTGAGTTTGGGGAACGTGCTCGGAGTCCACTCGAACATCCCTGGCAAGTGCGCGGCTCGCTCGACGGACTTGTTCCAGAACTCCATGTCCCACCAGAAGCCGACGCCGGCCCAGTAGTCCGCGTAGCGCACCGGGTACGGGACCATCGTCACTCGAGCGTTCGGCCCGACGATGCGGTCGACGAAGTCGAACACCACTCCTTGGTCGAGGGTGAGTGGTCTGCCTGCCGTCCCGTCGACGGCAAACAGACGCTGGAAGGCGTACCGCGTCTCGAGCGGTAGCGCGACGGCGACAATCAGCACGAGGACAGCGACCACGTACGCACGCCTGACGAAGATCGATGCCTCGACGAACAACGCCGTGAGCAGAATCGTCCCGGCCAGTAGCGTGACGTGCGCCGCTCGGTGTGTGTGCACGAGCGTCGAGCAGCTCGTCGTGCAAGATCGAGACCGGGGTATCGATGTTGAGCTTCGGGTACTGCGGAAGGCCCGAGTGCCAGAACCCGTACAAGATCACCGGCAGCGGCACGAGGAGCGACCACCGCGGCCAGCGCGTGTCGCAGAGGGCTCCAGCAAATGCGGCCAGCACAATCGGGACGACGTAGAAGAAGTAACGCTCGCGCACGACGCCGCCGCCGAACCGCAGGTCGAACGACGTCACCTCGATCGCAAGCACCGCGATCGTGAGCGTGCCGACGGCGGCAAACGCGCGACGCTCTCGCGAGCTCTCGCCGACGAGCCCGGCGACGAGCCACGCCGCGCCGACCACGAACGGGAGAACCGCGAGGGCGAGGGCGATCGCCGAGACGTGCTCGGCGAGCGAGGGGATGAAGTGCGCCGGAAACGGGTTCCCCTCCACCGCCTGCGCATAGGTGCCGACGGTGCTCGAGAGCCTGCCTGCCGCCGAGAGCACGATCACGGCCACGGTCAGGAAGGCGTAGAAGCACGGCCAGAAGCCGGTGTCGCGCCACGGCCTCGCGGCCGCCCGAGCGTGTACGGGCCCATCGCGTTCCACCATCCGCGAACGCGATCTCCTCGATCAGGATCGCCGGGGCGAGCACGAGCACGAGCACGAAGAACTGCGTTCGGGCGAAGGTGGCGAGCCCGATCCCCGCGAGGGCGAGAGCATCGTTCGACACGCGTGGCGCGACGGTCGCGCGATGAAGTGCGAGCACGGCCCAGATGAACGCCGGGTAGGCGGCGACCTCGGTGAGCAGGAACGACGAGAAGACGATCCACGGCACGCACACGGAGAGGACCGCGACGAGGTAGGCGGCAGAACGGCGGTGTGTGACGCTGCGCGTGAGAAGAAACGCCGGGATCACCGCCGACGTCATCACGAAGGCGTTCAGGATGTGCGCGGAGTGCAACGACGCTGGGACGTATCCGTGCGCGAACGCGGGCGCGATCAGCAACGGGTAGAGCTGGCTGGCATTCGGGATCAGGTCGCCGTGCACGTGGGGGAGGGGCGAATGCAGGCGCGAGACGCTGATCGCGAGGCGCTCGTAGAGGAGCTCGTCGGTCATCACGAACCAGTCGACGACGCGACCCGTGATCGCGGCGAGGCCGGTCGCCAGCACGAGCCAGAGCGCGAGGAGAGGGAGCTCGAGCCGGACGATGCCACGGGCCAGCCGCCGCGGGGCCTTCCAGCCGCGCTCGTGCGGCGTAGTCTCCATCCGCCGACGAGCGTAGCGGGAGGCCTCGACGCCGTCGCACCGCTCGGGTAGAGTGGGTCGCGCGGTGCCCCTTTAAGTCGGTCCAGAGAGGCCGGAAAGGAGTTCGATGCCGAAGCACGCCGTGACGCCGGGTCGGGTCCTGCTCGACGCCGAGGGGATCCAGCGAACGCTTTCGCGCATCGCGCACGAGATCATCGAGCGAAACGACGACATCGAGTCGGTCGCGCTCGTCGGCATCCACACACGCGGCGTGCCGATCGCTCACCGGCTGCGCGCGATGATCGCCGAGCGCGCCGGGTGCGAGGTGGACCTCGGGCAGCTCGACATCACGTTTCACCGGGACGACGTGCTCGTCCGTGGTGGCCAGGCACCGCGGCACCCGCAGCCCGTCGTCCGCGACACGAAGCTCGACTTCGAGCTCGAGGGCCGCACGGTCATTCTCGTCGACGACGTCCTCTACACGGGCCGGACGATTCGGGCGGCTATCGACGCCCTGTTCGAATACGGACGGCCCGAGCGGGTCCAGCTGGCCGTGCTCGCAGACCGCGGCCACCGTGAGCTCCCGATCCGGCCTGACTATGTGGGCAAGAACCTTCCGACCGCCCGCGGCGAGCGCGTTCAGGTGCAGCTCCTCGAAGTGGACGAGGTCGACCGCGTCGTTCTCGTGGGTGGCCCGGAGGAGCCGGAGTCGTGAGCGGGACCGGACTTCGACGACCGAGCCGGGGCCGCCGGCACTCCACGTCGTGCCGAGCGAGCTGACGCCGCCGAGACCTCCGTCTCGTCGGCACCTGCTTTCCGTCGGTGACCTCACGCGTGACGACGTCGAGCGGCTCCTCGCGACCGCGCGCTCGTTCGCGCGCTCGCAGGAGCGTGACACGAAGAAACTGCCGACGCTGCGCGGCCGCCTCGTCCTGAACCTGTTCTACGAATCGTCGACGCGCACGTCGTCGTCGTTCGAGCTGGCCGCAAAACGCCTTTCGGCCGACACGCTGTCGGTGAAGTCAACCGGGTCTTCCGTCGAGAAGGGCGAGTCCCTCAAGGACACCGCGCTGACCCTCTCCGCATACGAGCCCGATGTAATCGTGATCCGGCACCCGCAGATAGGCGCACCGCAACTCGTCGCGAATCTGACGCAGGCGCACGTGGTCAACGCCGGTGACGGCAAGCACCAGCACCCGACTCAGGCGCTCCTCGATCTGTACGCGATGCAGGAGGAGCTCGGCCACCTCGAGGGACTGCACGTGGCGATCGTCGGGGACGTCCTCCATTCGCGCGTCGCGCGCTCGCTCATCCAGGCGCTGCGCCTCGTGGGTGCGCGCGTGACGCTCGTCGGCCCGCCGCCTCTGCTGCCGCCAGGGCTGGGCGACGTCTCTCACGACATCGCGTCGATCGAGGACGCCGACGTCGTCTACGTCCTTCGGATGCAACGCGAACGAATGGACGAGGGGGCCAACTACGTCCCGTCGCTGCGCGAGTACACAGCGCGCTGGGGCGTGACGCCGGCCCGGCTGCGGCCGGGGCAGAAGGTGATGCATCCGGGCCCGATGAACCGCGGCGTCGAAATCGACCCGCGAGTCGCCGACTCGGACGCGGCGCTCGTCGTCGACCAGGTGCGCGCCGGGCTCGTCGTGCGGATGGCGGTCCTCTACGACTTGCTCACCACCGGCCCGGTCGCCGTCGAAGCCACCGTGGACGTCGCGTGAGCGGCGTTCTCGTCGGACGGGCTGGCGCCGACGACGTCGTGATTCGTGGCGCGCGAGTACTCGACCCCACCGAGGGCGTGGACGAGGTGATGGACGTGCGTGTCGACGGTGGGACGATCTCTCACCTCGGTGCCGGCCTCGCCGCGAACGGACACCGGGTGATCGACGCGGACGGGCTCGTGCTGGCGCCTGCGTTCATCGATCCGCACGTGCACCTGCGCACTCCGGGGCGCGAGGACGAGGAGACGATCGCGTCGGGCACGCTCGCCGCAGCGGCTGGAGGCTACTGCGCCGTGCTGGCTGTCCCGAACACGGATCCGGTACTCGACTCGACCGACATGCTCCGCGGGCTGCGCGCTCGGGCGGCGGAGGAGGCAGAGGTTCCGGTCGGGTTCATGGCCGCGATCAGCGTCGGGCAACAGGGAATGCAGCTAACGGAGATGGGCGAGCTTGCGGACGCGGGCGCAGCCGCGTTTTCGGATGACGGCCGTCCGGTCGCGAGCGCCGGGCTGATGCGCCGCGCGCTCGAATACAACGCGATCACGGGCCGGCCGCTCGCTCTCCATTGCGAGGAGCAGAGCCTGACGCGAGGTGGGCATATGCACATGGGCGCGGTCTCCGCCGAGCTCGGCCTCGGAGGATGGCCGTCGCTCGGGGAAAGCCTCGGCGTGTCACGAGAGCTTTCGCTCGCCGCGGACACCGGCCAGCCCGTTCACCTGATGCACCTCTCCGCTCGCGAGTCGGTCGAGCTCCTCCGCCGGGCGCAAGAGGCCGGCGTGCATGCGAGCGCCGAGGTGACGCCGCATCACTTGTGTCTCACCGACGAAGCCGTTCGCACGCTCGACGCGAACTTCAAGATGAACCCGCCGCTCCGCCCCGAGTCCGATCGGCTCACGCTGATCGACGCGCTGCGCGACGGAACTATCGCCGCGGTCGCGACCGATCATGCGCCTCATTCGCGCGAAGAGAAGGACGTCCCGTTCGAAGGTGCGCCGTTCGGAGTCACCGGTCTCGAGACCGCGTTCGCAGCTCTCTACACGACCCTGGTTCAGCCGGGCGTGATTCCGCTCGAAGTGCTGCTCGAGCGGATGTCGGCGGGCCCTGCGAGGATCTTCGGGCTCGACCGGCCTCGGATCTCGGTCGGTGCGCGCGGCGAACCTCGTTCTCCTGAGCACCGAGTCGACCTGGCGGGTGAGCGAAGACTCGTTCTATTCGCTCTCGATCAACTCGTGGCTGCTCGGACACCGCCTGCAGGGCAGAGTCATGCTGACGATGGCGGCCGGGCGGGTCGCGTTCGAAACGTGAGCGCGTTCCTCGTCCTCGAGGACGGGACGGTCTTCCGCGGCGAGAGCGTCGCGGCCGAGGGACCGGCGTTCGGCGAGGCGATCTTCACGACGGCGATGACCGGGTACCAAGAGGTCGTGACCGACCCGAGTTACGCGGGCCAGATCGTCGCGTTCACCGCACCGATGGTCGGGAACTACGGCGTCGCCGAGGCGCGGTCGGAGTCCGACAGGCCGCACGCGTGCGCAGTCGTGATGCGCGAAGCCCGCGGGCCGGAATGGACCGACTGGCTCAGCCGGCACGGGGTTCCGGCTCTCACGGGAATCGATACTCGTGCGCTCGTGCTTCACCTCCGAGAGCGTGGGGCGATGCGCGCGGCGGTTGTCTCCGGCGACGGTGATGTGGACGACATGCTCGAGCGCCGTTCGCCGGCAGCCATCGATGACGGGCGCGGCGCTCGCTGGGCGCGTTTCGACACACGAGCCATACGTCCACAACGATGAGGGAACGGTTCGCATCGCACTCGTCGACTACGGCGCGAAGCGGTCGATCATGCGCCGCCTGGCAAGCGCGGGGGCGGCCGTCACGGTCTTTCCCCACGACGTGGACGCCGACACGCTTGCCACCTTCGACGGCGTCATGCTTTCGAACGGCCCCGGGGATCCCGAGCCTCTCACCGGCGAGGTGGCCGTCGTCGCGCAGCTCCTCGGCCGCGTGCCTGTGCTCGGCATCTGCCTCGGCCATCAGCTGGTCGCCCGCGCGAATGGGCTGGGGACGTTCAAGCTTCCCTTTGGCCACCATGGCGCAAACCACCCGGTGCTCGAGCGCGCGACCGGACGGGTGCTCGTGACGAGCCAGAACCACGGGTTCGCCGTGCAAGCCGAGCCGGGCGGCGCCGTCACGCACGAGTCGCTCTACGACGGCACCGTCGAGGGCCTCGCATACCCGGAGCTGCGCGCGAAGTCGGTCCAATTCCACCCGGAGGCGGGTCCCGGGCCGCACGATGCCTGGTCGATCCTGTCCGAGTGGGTCGAGGAGGTGCGTCTTGCCGCGGCGTGACGATCTCCGCTCGATCTGCCTGATCGGCTCCGGCCCGATCGTCATCGGGCAGGCCTGCGAGTTCGACTACGCAGGCTGCCAGGCGCTCAAAGTCCTCCGAGAGGACGGGTTTCGCACGATCGTCGTCAACTCGAACCCGGCGACGATCATGACCGACCCCGGCTTTGCCGACCGGACCTACCTCGAGCCGTTGGACCTCGATGGCGTGGCAGGCGTGCTCGAGCGCGAACGCCCCGACGCCCTCTTGCCGACGATGGGGGGCCAGACGGCGCTCAACCTCGCACGGGAGCTCCATCAGGCGGGAGTCCTGGACGAGTTGAACGTCGAGCTGATCGGCGCCAAGATCGAGGCGATCGCGTGCGCCGAGGACCGCGATCTCTTCAAGCAGGCTGTCGAGAGCTGCGGCCTCCAGGTTCCGACCTCGCGCATCGTCACGGCGCTCGACCAGCTCGACGGCTGGCCAACCCCTGCAGTCGTCCGCCCGGCGTTCACGCTCGGTGGCCACGGTGGCGGGTTCGTGTGGACGCCCGAAGAGCTCGTCCGCCAAGTCGAGCGCGGTCTCTCCGAAAGCCCGATCAGCCAGGTTCTCGTCGAGGAATCGGTCCGGGGTTGGGACGAGTTCGAGCTCGAAGTCGTGCGCGACCGCGCCGACAACGTCGTCATCGTGTGCTCGATCGAGAATCTCGACCCGATGGGTGTCCACACCGGCGACTCGGTCACGGTCGCACCGCAGATGACCCTTTCGGACGAGGCCTATCAGGAGTTGCGCGACGCCGCGATCGCGATCATCCGCGCAGTCGGCGTCGACACGGGCGGGTCGAACATCCAGTTTGCTCGAAGCAGGGAGAGCGGCGAGATCCGCGTGATCGAGATGAACCCGCGCGTGTCGCGCTCCTCCGCGCTTGCGTCCAAGGCGACCGGCTACCCGATTGCCAAAGTCGCCGCGAAGCTCGCGGTGGGGTACACGCTCGACGAGATCCCGAACGACCTCACGGGCACGACGCCGGCGAGCTTCGAGCCGACCCTCGACTACGTGGTCGTGAAGTTCCCGCGCTTCGCCTTCGAAAAGTTCGCGGGTGCTGACAGGACGCTGGGAACGCAGATGAAGTCGGTCGGTGAGTCGATGGGGATCGGGCGCACGTTCGTCGAGGCGTTCGACAAAGCTCAACGTGGACTCGAGGTTGACCCTGAGTGGAGCCCAGAGAACCTGCACCCCTGGTTTGCGGCGGAGCTCGCCCGTCCGCGGGACGAAGCCGGCGAGACCGTCTACCGCCGCGTCGACTCCTGTGCCGGAGAGGTGGAGGCTGCCTCGAACTACTTCTACTCGACGAGCGGCGAGACCGACGAAGAGCCGCCACGACCGGGACGCTCCGTGGTGATCCTCGGCAGCGGGCCGAACCGAATCGGCCAAGGAATCGAGTTCGACTACTGCTGCGTGCATGCGGCGCAGAGTTTTCGCGCGCAGGGCTACGAAGCGGTGATGGTCAACTGCAACCCCGAGACGGTCTCGACCGACTACGACACCTCAGACCGGCTCTACTTCGAGCCGCTCGACGAGGAAGCAGTGCTGGCGATCCTGCGGCGCGAGCGCCCGGTCGGCGTCTGCATCCAGTTCGGGGGGCAGACCCCGCTGAAGCTCGCCCGCGCAATCGAGCGCGCCGGGTTTCGCATTCTCGGAACGCCGTTCGACGCCGTCGATCTCGCTGAGGACCGTGAACGCTTCGGACGGCTCGCCGCGTCGATCGGTGTCCGTTGCCCGGAGTGGGGGATCGCGTCGAGCGCAGCGGAAGCGACCGTGATCGCCGAGCGGATCGGTTACCCGGTTCTCGTCCGTCCCTCGTACGTCCTGGGCGGGCGCGCGATGAGGGTTTGCTACTCGGATGCCGAGGTCACGGAGGCCATGGCTGCCGTGCAGGGGGCCGTGCTCGTCGATCGCTTCTTGGAAGACGCGATCGAGCTCGATGTCGACGCTCTCTGCGACGGCACCGAGACGTATGTCGCAGCCGTGATGGAGCACATCGAAGAGGCCGGGATCCACTCCGGGGACTCGTCGTGCGTCCTGCCTGCGCCGACCGACGACGAACGCGTGCGAGACGCAGTCCGCCGCCTCGGCTCCGCGCTCGGTGTCATCGGTCTGCTGAACGTCCAGCTCGCGATTGCCGACGGCGAGGTCTACGTGCTCGAAGTGAACCCCCGCGCCTCGCGCACCGTTCCTTTCGCATCCAAGGCGATCGGCATCAACCTGGTCGATGCCGCGTGCCGTCTTGCCGCGGGGGCACCACTGTCGTCCCTCGGGCTGCCCCCCGAGTTCACGGGCAACGCATCCGGGTATCACGTCAAGGCGGCCGTCCTGCCGTTCGCACGCTTTCCCGGTGCCGATCCGGTGCTCGGGCCGGAGATGCGCTCGACAGGTGAGGTGATGGCGAGCGCTGTCGACTTCGCGACCGCGTTCGCGAAGGCCGAGCGTGCCGCCGGGCGCACGCTGCCTTCCGGCGGCCGAGTGTTTCTGACCGTGCGGGACG
Organism: uncultured Actinomycetes bacterium; assembly: GCA_963815945.1. Lineage (GTDB taxonomy): Bacteria > Actinomycetota > Thermoleophilia > Gaiellales > Gaiellaceae > PALSA-600. The sequence continues at coordinate 676,846 of CAWFIN010000007.1, read as the reverse complement.
CCGACAAGACCGCCGTCGTCCCCATTGCGCGGTCGCTCGTGCAGCTTGGCTTCGAACTACTGGCGACCTCCGGCACCGCGCGTGTGCTTGCCGCGGCAGGGATCGAGGTTGTCGACGTCGACAAGGGGACACCGGTCGTCGAGCTCGTGCGACAGCGCAAGATCGACCTCATCGTCAACACGCCCGAGGGTGGGAATGCCCGCCGCGACGGCTACGCGATCCGCGAGGCCGCTGTCGTCGCCCGGGTGCCGTGCATCACGACGCTCGCAGGTGCCCGTGCCGCGGTCGAGGCGATGGCGAACGCCCGTGCCGAGGCGCCGGTCTCGCTCCAGGAGCGGCACGAGGCCGAGCATGGAGTGTGGCGTGCGGCCGCGTCGTGAGCGGCGACGCGTCGTCGACGTCGAGGCGGTCGGCCCATACGTCTTGCTGCGACTCGACCGCGGCGGGCTCGAACCGGGGATCCCGGGTCAGTTCTTCATGCTCGAAGCTCCCGGCCGGGTGCTCCCGCGAGCATTCTCGCTCTGCCTTGCGCCACGCGGCGAGCTGGCATTTCTGATCGATCCGGTCGGGCCCGGAACGCGAGCGATCGCAGCCCTCGACGCGAACGATCAGATCGCCGTGTTTGGGCCGCTCGGCAACGGCTTCCGCCTCGATGTCCCGCGTCCGGTGCTCGTCGGCGGCGGGATCGGCGTTGCACCGCTTCCCTATCTCTCGGAGGCTCTCGAACATCCGCCGGCGGTACTCGGTTTCCGCAGCGAGCACCACGCGGTGGCGGCCGCGCTCGTTCCGAACGCGGAGGTCGTGATCGACCCTGTCCTCGTCACCGAGGTGATGCCGGCCGATCGCGACGTCCTGGCGTGCGGGCCCGAACCGATGCTCGAGGCCGTTCGGGCGACTCGTTCCGGCGGCGCAGCTCGCATGGGAAGCGCCGATGGCCTGCGGCTACGGCGCCTGCTACGGCTGCGTCGTCGAGATCGAGGGTCACCTCGCCCGGCTCTGTGTGGAGGGCCCGGTCCTGTGCTCCTCCTGAACGCCAGCGGCTGCCTCGATGCGCTCACCGGTCCCGACACCGCGCGCCAGCTCGACGCGTTCGTGACGAAGACGGTGACCCCTGAGCCGCGGGAGGGCAACCCTCCGGTGCGGATCGCCGAGACGGACCACGGGATGCTCAACGCGATCGGGCTTGCGAACCCCGGCCGCGAACGATTCATCGCGGAGACGCTTCCGGCGCTGCGCTCGCTCGCTCTTCCGCTCTGGGTCTCGGTCGGGGGCTTCTCTGCCCGCGAGTACGCCGAGACGTGCGAGCGGCTCGACGATGTGACGATCGAGCTGAACCTCTCGTGCCCGAACGTCGACGAGGCTCCGGAAGGCGCGGCCGAGATCGTCGCCGCGTGCCGGGCGGCGACCGCATCACCGCTCTACGCCAAGCTCTCGCCGGCCGCGTGGGACATCGCCGAAACCGCGCGGGCTGTCGAAGCGGCAGGCGCCGACGGACTGTCGCTCGTGAACACGATGCGCGGGCTGGCCCTCGACGAGCGGTTGCGCCCGCAGCTCGCCCGCGTGACGGGGGGCTACTCGGGTCCGGCGTTGCGGCCGATCGCCCTCGCAGCGGTGTACGCCTGCCGGCAGGCGACCCGCCTGCCGATCGTCGGCATGGGCGGCGTCTGCACCGGCCGCCATGCGCTCGAGCTGCTGGCCTGTGGGGCGACGCACATCGCGCTCGGAACGGTGCTCTTCGCAGACAGTGAGGCGCCCGCGCGCGTGCGTTCCGAGCTTTCCGAGGAGGCATCACGTCTGGGGTTCGAAAGCGTCGAGCACGCTGTCGATGCGGCCCACGACACCGTTGCCGAGAAAGGCAACTAGCAAGACCGATCCTGCTTGCACGCGGCTCAGAGGTTGTTAGTATGCGGCGCTCATGGTGCCTTCGGCCACGCAGGTGCAAGCCCCGGTTCGTTCGATCGATCAGCGCATGGAGGCGCTTCGGAGAGCGAACGACATCCGGGTGAAGCGCGCCCAGCTGAAGAAGGCCTTGAAGTCCGGCGAGATCTCGATCGAGCAGATCCTGCGGGAGCCGCCGGATTACGTCTCGACGGCGAAGGTCTTCGACATGCTCATGGCCGTTCCCAAGTTCGGCCGGGTCAAGGCCGCGCGGTTGCTGAACACCTGCCGGATCAGCCAGTCGAAGACGGTCGGCGGCCTCTCCGACCGGCAGCGGCAAGAGCTGCTTGGCCTCTTCAACCGCTAGCAGCGTCTTTGTCGTCACCGGCCCGTCGGGAGCGGGCAAGGGGACGATGGTGGAGGCGTTGCTTCAGCGGGTTCCCGAGCTTCGGCTGGCGGTGTCGGCGACGACGCGTGCGCGCCGGTCGAGCGAGACGAACGGCGTCCACTACTGGTTTCTCACCGACGAAGAGTTCGATGCGCGGCTCGAGGCGCATGACTTTCTCGAGTACCACGTGTTTCCGTGGGGCCAGCGGTCGGGGACGCTTCGCTCGGAGCTCGATCGGATCGCGGCCGACGGCGGCGTGCCGCTGCTCGAGCTGGAGCTGAACGGCTCGCTCGCGGTAAGAGAACGGTTGCCGCACGCGGTGACGATCTTCATCGATGCGCCGATCTCCGAGCTCGAGCGGCAGGCTGCTCGCTCGCGCCACCGAGAGCTCGGGCGAGATCGAAGAGCGGATCGCCCTCGCACGAGAGCAGAAGAAGCTGGCCGGGCGCTTCGACCACGTGGTCGAGAACGACGAGCGCGAACGGGCCGTCGCCGAGTGCGTGGCGATCGTGGAGCGAGAACTGGCCCGCACGGGTACCATGGCCAGCCGATGATCCATCCGCGCATCGATCAGCTGCTCGCCCGTGTCGACTCCCGCTACTCGCTCGTCATCGTGGCGGCGAAGCGCGCGCGGCAGATCAACAACTACCACCACCAGCTCGGTGAGGGGACGTTCGACGAATTTGCGCCGCCGCTCGTCGAGTCGCGGTCGAAGAACTATCTGACGCTGGCCCTCGAGGAAGTCGCCGAGGGCAAGATCACGTACGCCTACAACCGGTAGGCGGTTGCGGCCGTGAGCCGAATCCTGCTCGGAGTCACCGGCGGAATCGCCGCCTACAAGGCGTGCGAGGTCACGCGACTGCTCGTCAAGAGCGGGCATGAGGTGATTCCGCTCGTCACACCGGGCGCCGACCGGTTCGTTCGAGCTGACGACATTCGCGGCGCTCGCGCGCCGTCCGGCGAACGAGGACTCTACGAGCACCTGACCCGCGCCGACCTTCTCGTCGTGGCGCCATGCACGGCGAACACGCTCGCAAAGCTCGCCTACGGGCTCGCCGACAACGTGCTCACCGAGGCCGCGCTGGCGCACCGCGGCCCGGTGCTCGTCGCCCCGGCGATGAACCCGCGTATGTGGGCGCATCCGGCGACGCGGGCGAACGTGGAGTCGCTCCGAGCTCGCGGCGTCGAGATCGTCGGGCCCGACGAGGGCGAGACAGCGGAGGGCGAGTGGGGGGTCGGCCGAATGGCCGAGCCCGCAGAGATCGTCGGGCGCGCAGGGCAGCTCCTCGCCCCGCCGAGCCTCGCCGGACGGCGCGTGCTCGTGACCGCCGGCGGGACACGCGAACCGGTCGATTCGGTCAGGTTTGTCGGCAACCGGTCGTCGGGCCGGATGGGTGTTGCGCTCGCCGAGGAGGCGCGCAGGCGCGGCGCCGAGGTCGTCTTGCTCGCCGCCAACCTTTCGGTGAGCCCGCCGGCCGGCGTCGAGACGATTCGAACGTCGACCGCCGAAGAGATGCTCGAGGCGGCGCTCGCGCTTGCGGACGTCGATCTCGCGGTGCTCGCAGCCGCCGTCGCCGACTACCGTCCGTCTGCCCCGCTTCGCAGCAAGCGCGCGAAGAGCGGCGAGCCGTGGGCGCTCGAGCTCGAGCCGACTGCCGACATCGCGCGGGCGCTCGGCGAGCGAAAGGCCCCCGGTCAGGTGCTCGTCCTCTTCGGCGCCGAGCACGGCGAGGAGGGCCTCGAACGAAAGCGGCGGATGCTGGACGAGAAGAGCGCCGACCTCGTTGTCTACAACGACGTCTCGCGCCCAGACATCGGGTTCGACTCTCCCGACAACGAGGTCGTGCTCGTTGGCAACGGATTCGAACGCCGCGTTCCGCGCGGGGCGAAGCAGCGGATCGCAGCCGTGATCCTCGACGAGGCCGAGCGGCTGCTCGAGTCAGAGAGCTGAGCGAGGCCTACGACCTTTACCAGGAAGGCCGCCGCCGGCTGAAAGACGGCGACGCCGCTCAGGCGACAGTTCCGCTCGAAAAGGCAAAGCGTCTCGAACCGGGTAAAGCCTCGATCCGCGAGGCCCTCGGGATCGCGTATTTCCGCATTCGGCGCTGGCCCGAGGCCGAGGCCGAGTTCCGCGCCGTGCTCGAGCTCTCGCCCACCGACGACTACGCGCACTACGCCCTCGGGCGGGTCCTGGAGAAACTCGGACGCGAGTCCGAGGCGAACGGCCACTACAAGCTCGCGCATTCGATGCAGCCCGAGAGCCCCGACTACGCCGCTCGAGTCCGCGACCTCGAATAGCGCCCTCGGGGGCTGCGCGGCAAACGTCGGACCGGCCACGATCATCCTGGAATAGGTGCCGTTTGCTACTCTCTGACGACCACATTTCGGCGGTTTGGAAATGGGCGCGCGGCGCCCATTTTTTGTGTAATGGCATCCGTTCAGAACGACAGGGAGAGACAGCTGCAACGCGAGGTTTCGCAGAAAGTTTCAGCGGCGATTCCGGGCGTCGAGGTCCTGGCGCTCGAGCTCACCGGCAAGGAGCGCTTCCGCGTCTACGTCGACCATTCGGCCGGCGTCGACCATGCGCTCTGCGAACGCGTTACCGACGTCCTGCGGCCGTACCTCGACACGTACTCGGTGGAGGTCTCCTCGCCGGGATTCGACCGTCCGCTGCGTACCCGCGCCCATTTCGATCGCGTCGTCGGCCGCAACGTCCGCGTGAAGACTGCCGACCGCCGGCTGAAGGGCGAGGTCGTATCCGTCGGCGAGCGTTCCGTGCAGGTCGACGCGGGTGCCGACGAGCCAACCGACATTCCGTACGACACGATCGTGCGGGCGAATCTGATCGACGAAGGGTAGGGAGCAATGACCCAGGAAATCGTTGAAGCCGTTCGCGAGATCGAGCGCGAAAAGGGAATCGAGAGCGGGGCTCTCGTGGCCGCGCTCGAAGACGCGCTGCTCGCTGCCTACAAGAAGACGCCTGGAGCGTCGAGGCACGCCGCGGTCGAGCTCGACGACAAGGGCGATTTCCGTGTCTACTCGATCGAGCTTCCGGAGGACCTCGAGGTTCGGCTTCTCGAAGAGGCCCGCGAGCGCACGCTCGACGAGCTCGAGCGAATCGAGGAGGAGACCGGCGAGAAGAACCACACGCTGCTGACCGACGACGATCTCGAGCTCGACTGGTCGCAGGTGCCCGAGGGACAGATGAAGCGCGAGGACGTCACTCCCGACAACTTCGGCCGGATCGCCGCGCAGACTGCGAAACAGGTGATCCTGCAGCGCATCCGCGAGGCGGAGCGGGTGATGATGTACGACGAGTACATCGATCGCGTCGGCGAGGTCGTCACCGGCATCGTGCAGCAGGCGGGCGACCGCAACAACGTCCTGGTCGACCTCGGCAAAGTCGAGTCGCTGCTCCCTCGCTCGGAACAGGTCGACGGAGAGCGCTACGAGCAGGGATCGCGCATCAAGGCGGTGATCACCGAGGTGCGGACAGGCACGAAGGGGCCGCAGGTGATCCTGTCGCGCCGCGACCCCGAGCTGATCAAGACGCTGTTCGAGCTCGAGGTGCCCGAGATCGCCGACGGCCTCGTCGAGATTCGCGGTGTCGCGCGCGAGCCGGGTTACCGCTCGAAGATCGCGGTCGAGTCGCACGCCCAAGGTGTCGATCCGGTCGGAGCGTGCGTCGGCCCGAGAGGCTCTCGCGTTCGCATGGTCGTCTCCGAGCTGCGAGGCGAGAAGATCGACATCATTCCGTGGAACCCCGAGCCGGCGCGATTCGTCGCCAAGGCGCTGTCGCCGGCCCGCGTTCGCGAGGTCTACCTCGACGACGAGGGCAAGGAAGCGACGGTCGTCGTCCCTGACGACCAGCTTGCGCTTGCGATCGGCAAGGAGGGCATGAACGCCCGCCTCGCCCACAGGCTCACGGGCTGGAAGATCGACATCGTCAGCGACAGCGAGTTCGCGCAGCAGGAAGCGGCCGCGGCATATGCCGGCGCCGGTGATGCGGAGGGCGACTCGTCTGGACGCTGTTCGGCGCTTCTTTCGAACGGAAAGCGCTGTCCAAATGCTGCCCTTCCCGGGTCTGCATATTGCGGCGTTCCCGCGCACCAGGCGCTCGTGGGTCAGGAGCCGGCGCCGGTCGCTGCGCCTGAGCCCGAGGCGGACCTCGAGAGTGGCGCCGAGGGCGAGCAGGTCGACTCGGACGTGATGGAGCTCATCCAGCAGGAGCCTGAAAACGTGGTCGACGAGCTCGAGCTGAACGGTCACTCCGACATCGAGGCAACGGAGCACCCGGACATCGAGGCAATCGATCAGAGCGCCACCGAGGGAGAGATCGGCAGCGAGTGAGGCGATCCGTCAATGCGCCGGGTGCGGCCGGAGGGCCTCGCAGGGGGATCTCCAGCGTTTCTACGCCAAGGACGGAGACCTCGTTCCCGGAACGGGCGGAGGCCGGGGCGTCTACACGTGCCGGCGTCTCCAGTGCTTCGAACGGGCACGCGCACATCGCGGCTTCAACCGCGTTTTGCGACGGACATTGCGTGTCGACCCCGCGCTTTCGCGCCTCTACACTTGAGGCGGTGACTCATGCCGGGAGGTAGACCAATCAGGCCGAGGGGCGGCGGCGGACCGGGCAACCGGAAGCGCCGCGTCGTCATCGAGGGCGGCGGAGGCGGACGCCCCGGCGCCGGCCAGCGGCAGCGTCCCGGCGACCGTCCCGTCGACCGCGGTCCCAAGCAGCCACGTGAGGTCGTCGTCCCGACCGGGCCGGTCACGGTCGAGTCCGGCGTCACCGTGCGCGACTTCTCGCAGGCGCTGGGAATCCCGATGTCGCAGATCATCAAGACGCTCATGGGGCTCGGCCAGATGAAGACGGCGACGCAGTCCCTCGCCGACGACGAGGTCGAGCTGATCGCGGCCGAGCTCGAGCGCGAGATCACGATCAAGCACGCGGACGAAGAGGAGGCGGAGCCCGAGTCCTACGACGATCCCGAATCCTCTCTCGAGACCCGTCCCCCGGTCGTCACGATCATGGGCCACGTCGACCACGGCAAGACGACGCTCCTCGACGCCATCCGCCAGACGGCGGTCGTTGCCACCGAGGCCGGAGGGATCACGCAGCACATCGGCGCGTACCAGACCGAGGTCGACGGCCGGAAGATCACGTTCCTCGACACTCCCGGCCACGAAGCGTTCACGGCGATGCGCGCGCGGGGGGCGAAGGTCACCGATATCGCGGTGCTCGTCGTCGCCGCCGACGACGGCGTCATGCCGCAGACCCGCGAGTCGATCTCGCACGCGCGCGCGGCAGGCGTGCCGATCGTCGTCGCCGTCAACAAGATCGACCTCCCCGATTCGAACCCCGACCGCGTGCTCGGCGAGCTTGCGAACGAAGGACTTCAACCCGAGGAATGGGGCGGCACGACGCAGGTCGCCCAGGTTTCCGCGAAGCAGGGCGAGGGCATCGATGCGCTGCTGGAGAAGATCCTGCTCGTTGCCGACCTCGAGCTCGTCCTGACGGCGAACCCGACTGCCGAGGCGTCAGGGCCGATCATCGAGTCGCGCCAGGAGGTCGGACGTGGCCCGGTGGCAACGATGCTCGTCCACCGCGGCACGCTGAAGGTCGGCGACGCGATCGTCGCCGGCGACGCGTGGGGCCGCGTCCGGGCACTCTACGATTACCGCGGCGAGCGGATCGAACACGCTCGACCGGGCGAGCCGGTGGAAATCACTCGGCTTCGACCAGCCGCCGCCTGCCGGTGAGCTCGCGCGGGTAGTCGAAAAGGAGAGCCGGGCGCGCGAGCTGGCCCACCAACGCGGCGAGCGCCTCCGCCGCGAAGCCAGCGCGAAACATGCCGGCCGCGGCGTCTCGCTCGAGAGCCTGTTCGAACAGATGCAGGCCGGCGGGGTCCAGGATCTCAACCTCGTCATCAAGGGCGATGTCCAGGGCTCCGTCGAGGCGATTGTCGGTGAGCTCGCGAAGATCGACCACTCCGAGGTGCGGGTCAACGTGATCCACACGGGTGTCGGCGGCATCAACGAGAACGACATCAACCTGGCCGCCGCTTCGAATGCGATGGTTGTCGGCTTCAACGTTCGGCCCTCCTCGGAGGCGCGCCAGCTCGCGGAGCGCCAGGGGATCGAGATCCGCCAGTACCGCGTGATCTACGAGCTGACCCGCGAGATCGAGCAGGCCCTCGTCGGGATGCTTTCGCCGGTCGAGCACGAGGCGGTGATCGGAGAGGTCGAAGTGCGCGCGCTGTTCAAGGCATCGCGGGTCGGCACGATCGCCGGCTGCATGGTCACGAGCGGCGTCGTGCGCCGCGGGTCGAATATCCGGCTGTTCCGGGACGGGACGCGGATCTACGAAACGACCGTGGCTGCACTCAAGCGCTTCAAGGACGACGCGCGAGAGGTGGCGGAGGGATTCGAATGCGGCATTCTGCTCGAGGGATTCAACGACCTCCGCGAGGGCGACATCTTCGAGGTCTACGAGACCCGCGAGGTCGAGCGCACGTCACTCGACGAGGCGACTCCCGCAGCCGCGGCGCCGTCGGACTCCTGACCGCAGGCTTCGTCGCGATCCTCACCGTCGAGCTCCACTTCCCGGAGGCCGGCTCCCTGAAGGGCAAGCGAAAGTACGTGAAGTCCGCGAAGGCGCAACTTCAGAATCGATTTGGGGCGTCGGTGGCCGAGGTCGATCATCACGAGCTGTGGCAACGCGCGACGATAACCGTCGCTTGTGTGGCGCGCGAGGCCAGGGAGGCCGAGCGGCTGGCCGCTGACGCGGAGCGCTGGCTTGGCTCCCAGGAGTGGGAGCTCATGTCGAGCCGGATCATGCTCGTCTCGCCGGAGGATCGATGACGGACCGTATGCGCAGGGTGAACGAGCTCGTGCGCGCGGTCGTGGCGGAAACGGTCGGCGGCCTGAAGGACCCGCGGCTGGGCCTGATCACGATCACCGGCGTCGACGTTTCACCGGACCTGCACGATGCGAAGGTGTTCGTTTCGGTCTTCGGCAACGAGAAGAAGCGCCGTGCGAGCATGACCGCCCTCGATGCCGCACGCGGCGTGATCCAGTCGCGCGTGTCCCGTGAGCTCACGTTGAAGCGGACACCGCACCTATCCTTCGAATACGATCCGACCGTCGAGCAGGGAGTTCGGATGACCAAACTGATCGACGAGCTCGTGCACGACCTACCTCGCGATAACGGTGAGTGACCTGCAATCAGTCGCGGAGGCTCTCCGCGCCCACGACCGCTTCGTCGTGGTCACGCACGAGAACCCCGACGGTGACGCGCTCGGATCGATGCTCGGCGCCACGCTCGGGCTGCGACAGCTTGGCAAGGACGTCGTGATGTACCTGTCGGGAGAAGCACCCGCTTCCCGGCGAGTACGGCTTCCTGCACCTCGACGACCTTCGACGTACGCTCCCGGACGACCTCGAGTCGCGCGTGGTGCTCGCGCTCGACTGCGCGAACGAGAGCCGCATCGGGCCGTCTCCGGAGCTGCTCGAGCGGGCACCGCTCGTGGTCAACGTCGACCACCACCACGACAACACCCGCTTCGGCGGCATCAGCCTCATCGTCGCCGACGCGTCGTCGACGGCAGAGATCGTGCGCGACATCTTGCGCGAGCTGAACGTCGCGCTGACACCGGAGATGGCCGAAGCGCTGTACGTCGCACTCGTCACGGACACCGGTCGCTTCCAGTACACGAACACGACCCCGAAGTCACTTCGGCTCGCGGCCGAGCTCGTCGAAGCCGGAGCCGACGTCCACGCGATCTTCAAGCAGGTGTACGAAACGGTTCAGTTCGCCAAGCTGAAGCTGCTCGCGCGAGCGCTCGAGCGCGCAAGACTTTTCGAGGACGGGCGACTTGTCGTCTCGTATCTCCTGCGCGGCGACTTCGCCGAAGCCGAAGCGATGGAGCCGTATTCCGAGGGGATCATCGACTACCTCCGGCAAGTCGAAGGCACCGAGATGGTCGCTCTCATCAGAGAGCCGCCGCGGGACGACGGCCCAGCCCATCGCGTGTCGCTCCGTGCGAGTCGCGAAGAGGTCGACGTGTCGGCGATCGCTCGCAAGGCGGGCGGTGGAGGGCACCGCCAGGCCGCTGGTTTCTCGAGCGAGCAGTCCGTCGACGAGGTCATCGAGTTCTTGCACCGCGAGTTCGTGGCCGCGACTGACGAGTTGGGCTCGGCACGTGCCGCCTCGCGCGCTTAGGCCCGTCGGGATCGTCCTCGTCGACAAGCCGGCGGGGCCGTCCTCGTTCGCTCTCGTCGCCGAGCTGCGGCGGAGAACTCGGGCCCGGACCGGCCATGCCGGCACGCTGGATCCGTTTGCAACCGGGCTCATGGTGCTGTCTGTCCGGTGCAGCGACGCGGCTCGCTGCGTGCTTCGTCGGGCTGGACAAGCGCTACGTCACCGACGTCGACCTGACTTCGACGACCTCGACCGGTGACTCGGAGGGTGACGTCGTCGAACGGCACGAGGCGCCATCGGCGGGACGAGCTAGAGGATCAGCTCGCGCGCCTCCGCGGCCAGGTCGAGCTACCGATTCCCGCGGTGTCGGCGGTGAAGATCGGCGGTGAGCGCGCGTACCGGCTGGCCCGGCGCGGAACGGCGGTGGAGATGCCGATGAGGCGTTCCGAGGTCTACGCGCTCGACGTCATCTCGTATAACGGCGACAGCGTTCGGATCGGGCTCCACGTGAGCTCCGGGACATACGTGCGCGCGATCGCTTCCGCGCTCGGCGGTCATTGCGTGACGCTTCGGCGAACGGCGGTCGGTGCGTTCGGGGTGGATGAGGCGAATCCCGACAGGCTGATACCCCCGTCTGCCGCCCTCGCGCGGCTCCCGGACGACGGCGCTGGCTCGCGTCCCGGAGAGCGTGCGCGCGTCGGCGATCGCGCTCGAAGAGCCCGCGGAGGTCGCACTCGGGGCCCTGGCGTGAGAGTCGCCCGCGCAGTGGCCGAGCTCGAGCAGAAGCCGCGCGCAGTCGCGCTCGGAACCTTCGACGGTGTTCACGTCGGGCACGCGGCCGTCGTTCGGGCCGCTGTCGAGGCAGGGCCTTCGCCGACCGTGCATCACGTTCCATCCGCATCCCCGCGAGGTGCTCGGAAACCGCGTCGAGCTGCTCTCGACCCTCGAGCGCCGCTTGGAGCTCCTGGCCGGGCTTGGGGTGGAGGAGACGCTCGTCGTCGAGTTCACTCCATCGGTGGCGGAGCTCGAGCCGGAGGAGTTCGCCGACTCGTACCTCCGCGCGATCGGGGCCACGAGCTGTCGTAACGGGAGAGGGGTTTCGCTTCGGACGGCATCGCGGGGGCGACCTGGCGCTGCTCGAGCGCCTGGGGTTTGCAACGCGGGTCGTTTCGCACGTCGCAGGGGTGTCGTCGACCGAGATTCGCCGCTTGCTCGCGGAGGGCGATGTTCGCGCGGCGGCAGCTCTCCTGGGCCGTCCGGCGGAGGTCGAGGGCATCGTCGTCGCCGGAGACGCGCGCGGCGGCACGCTCGGGTTCCCGACCGCGAACCTGCGTGTGGAGCAGAGCGTCCTCGTTCCGCGCTTCGGCATCTACGCAGGTGCGGCCCTCGACCATCGGGCCGCGGTCTCGATCGGCGTAAATCCGCACTACGGCGGTGCCGAGCGGCGAGTCGAGGCGTTCCTCCTCGACTTCGAGGGCGACCTCTACGGCCAGCGGCTTATCGTCGAGCTCTGGGAACGTCTCCGCGACGAGGCTTCGTTTGCGAGCGAAGCGGACCTCGTCGAGCAGATCGAGCACGACGTCGCCGCCGCGCGCACCGCCCAAAAGCCGCAGCTCTGAGGCTCGCCGTACCGGTAGCCCGCTTTCCCGCTACCCTAGAGGTGACCTCGTCCCGGACGTGCGCGTCCTTCCTTGCGCGGCGGACTGGGACGACGGCGACACGACTCGAGGAGGTTCGATGGCCCTCACCAAGGAAGCCAAGCAGGGAGCAACGAAGCGGTTCGGCAAGCACGAGACCGACACCGGCTCGCCGGAGGTTCAGATCGCGATGCTGACCGAGCGGATCAACGAGCTCACCGAGCACCTGCGAACGCACGGAAAGGACCACTATTCGCGCCGAGGCCTGCTGAAGCTCGTCGGCCGGCGGCGCCGGTTCTTGAATTACCTGCAACGGAAAGATCTCGAGGGCTATCGCGCCCTCATCAAGGAGCTCGGCTTGCGCCGATAGCTCCCCAAGCCCCAAGGAGGTGGAAGTTTGAGCGAGCCTCGGCGAAGGGGTTGGCTCAAACCTCCACTTCCAACAAGCGCAGTGGAGGAATTGACGAGATGAGCATTATCGAAGGCGAGCCGAATCCGGCTCCTATCTCTGTAAGTGTTGAAATCGGCGGCAAGACCGTCACGTTCGAGACCGGAAAGCTCGCGAAACAGGCTGACGGCGCGGTCATCGTCCGGTCCGGCGACACGATGGTCCTCGCGACGGCCCAGGGTCGCACCGAGGCTCGCGAAGGAGCGGACTTCTTCCCGCTCACGGTCGACGTCGAAGAGCGCGCGTACTCCGCGGGGAAGATTCCCGGCGGCTTCTTCAAGCGTGAGGGACGGCCGACCGAGCGCGCGATCCTGACCGCGCGGATGATCGACCGGCCGATCCGGCCGCTCTGGCCGAAGGGCTACCGCAACGAGGTCCAGTGCATCGCGACGGTGCTCTCGGCTGACATGGTCACGCCGCACGACATTCTCTCGATCAACGGCATCTCGGCCGCCCTGATGGTGTCGCCGATGCCGTTTCTCGGCCCGATCGGCGCTGTCCGCATCGGCCAGATCGATGGCGAGTTCGTCGTCGACCCGACGCTGCAGGAGGCGCACGAGGAATCCGACCTCGACCTGATCGTCGTCGGCACGAAGGACGGCCTCACGATGGTCGAGGCCGGCGCTGACCAGGTGCCCGAGGCGAGGCTGCTCGAAGCGCTGGACCTCGCCCAGCGCGAGATCGTCAAGCTTTGCCAGGCGCAAGAGGACCTGCGGGCGAAGGCCGGCAAGTCGAAGTGGCTCGATCCCGGCCGTGACGGCGGAGCTCGCCGAGAAGCACGGCGCGGCCGTCGCGGCGCGCATCGGCTCGAAGGGTCTCCGGGACGCGGGCTCGATCGTCGGCGGAGATCGTCGAGGCCGAGTGCGGCACGCTCTCGCTCGAGTCGACCGAGTCGGACATCGTCCGCGAGACGCAGGTGCGGATGGCGCTCGTCTCGATCCTCGAGAAGCAGCGGGCGGCCGCAGTCGCAGCCGCCGTGCGCGAGCAGTTCGAGGCGGATCTGCGGGGGTTGACCGAGACCGAGCAGGACTCCAAGGAGCTCAAGTCGGCGAAGTCTCACCTCCTGTATGCCCGGATCGTCGACACGGTCAGCCTGCCGTTCCCGGTGGCCGACGGTGACGACGGGTTCACGAGCGGCTACGTGAAGAGCGCGGCAGGCTCGATCTACAAGGATCTCGTCCGCAAGAAGATCGCGGTCGACAAGCGTCGCCCCGACGGGCGATCCGAGCAGGAGATCCGCGCGATCACCTGCGAGGTGTCCGTCAGCCCGAGGACGCACGGATCGGGGCTCTTCACGCGAGGGCAGACGCAGATCATGTCGCTGCTCACACTCGGCACGGCGAAGGAAGGCCAGCGCATCGACGACCTCTCGCTCGAGAAGGATCGCCGGTACATGCATCACTACAACTTCCCGCCGTACTCGGTCGGGGAGACGGGCCGCATGACTGGCCCGCGGCGGCGCGACATCGGCCACGGCGCACTCGCCCAGCGAGCGCTCGAAGCCGTGATTCCGTCGGCGGACGACTTCCCGTACACGATGCGGATCGTCTCGGAGACGCTCGAGTCGAACGGCTCGTCGTCGATGGGCTCGGTGTGCGGATCGACGCTCGCACTGATGGACGCGGGCGTTCCGATCATCGCGCCGGTCTCCGGCATCGCGATGGGACTCGTCAAGGAGGGCGACGACTACGTCATCCTCACCGACATCCAGGGAGCTGAAGACCACCTCGGCGACATGGACTTCAAGGTCGCCGGCACGCGGGACGGGATCACCGCGCTCCAGATGGACATCAAGATCACCGGCGTTTCGCGCGAGATCATGGAGAAGGCGCTTCAGCAGGCGAAGCAGGCGCGCGAGGCGATTCTCGACCGCATGCTTCAGGCGATCGCCGAGCCTCGCTCCGAGCTTGCGAGCCATGCGCCTCGGATCACCTCGGTCAAGATCAACCCCGAGTACATCGGGATGGTCATCGGCAAGGGCGGCGAGACCATTCGCTCGCTCGAGGCCGACTACGAAGTGCAGATCGACATCGAAGAGGACGGCACGATTCTCGTCTACGCAACCTCGGGCGAGAAGGGCGAAGCGGCGGTTTCCGCCATCACCGCTCTGACGAAGGATCCCGAGGTCGGCGACGAGTTCACCGGCAAGGTCGTGAAGACGACCGACTTCGGTGCGTTCGTCGAGCTGAAGAAGGGCACCGACGGCCTCCTGCACGTCTCGAACGTCGGCCCCGGCCGCGTGAATCACATCGAGGACGTGCTCGCGCGCGGCGACATCGTGGACGTCGTCGTCCAGGAGGTCGACAAGGCGCGTGGGCGGATCGGGCTGAAGCTGGTCCAGAAGCACGAGAACGGCGGCTTCGTCTCGCCGGAGGAGCTCGTCGAGCGCGCGAAGGACGCTCCGCCTCGCCCACCGAGCGAGGACCGCCGCGCCGCGACGGCGGTCGCGGCGGTTCGGGCGGGGGCCGTGGAGGCCCGCGTCGCGACCGCGAAGGCGCCCGCTCGGAGTAGGACTGCGGTGTGCGGGGCGGCGGCTCGCCGCTCCGCACACCCCGTAACGCTCCGCACGGGTCCGCGCAGTCGGACCGCAGGCGTTCCTCGGTCCCGTCCCGAACCCCCACCCACCCTGGGGAGACGGAATGGAACGTAGTGCGAGCCTACGCCGCCGTCGCGGGACGGGTGTGACGGCTTCGAGCCAAACGTGCGTCAATCGTTCCACCGCCGTCGGGCAGTGGCGGCAACGCGCGGCCGTCCGGGCGGTCGAGCGTACGATCCAGCCGTGCAGAACTGGGTCCTGACCGAGCTCGACTCGGGTGAGCGGGTCGTCTCGGAACGCCTCGAGCACGCTCGGTCCACGGCGATCGGTTACTGGATCAACGCCGGCTCGCGGGACGAGAACGACTCGAAGGGCGGCGTCTCGCACTTCATCGAGCACTTGCTGTTCAAAGGCACGCCGAGCTACACCGCGTTCGAGATCGCCGAGATCTTCGACGGGATCGGCGCCGAGCTCAACGCATCGACCTCCCGCGAGAACACGCTGGTGTACTCCCGCGTGCCGTCGATGCATGTCGACAAGGCGCTCGACGTCATGGGCGAGATGGTCTTTGCGCCACGCTTCGCCGACATCGACGCCGAGCGCGAGGTCGTGCTCGAGGAGATCGCGATGTACGAGGACGCGCCTCAGGACCTCGTGCACGACCTGATCGCCCGGGCGGTCTTCGCCTCGCACCCGCTCGGCCGGCCCGTGATCGGCACCGCCGAGGTGATCGCGAGGATTCCCCGACGGACGATCCAGGCCTACCACCGCGAGATGTATGCCCCCGCGAACGTCGTCGTCGCCGCAGCCGGAGACGTCGACCACGAGCACCTCGTCGAGCTCGTCGTGCGGGCCGCCGAGGCGTCGAGGGGAGGCGGGCAACGGTCGAGCGAAGGTTCGCCCGCCGCTTGTCAAGCTCCCCGAGCCGGGCCTGCAATTCCAGACCAAGGACACCGAGCAGTACCACGTGTGCCTCGGCGCACCGGGCATCGCCACGTCCGACCGCCGCAGGTTCGCCGCATCGATCCTCGACGCCGTGCTGGGCGGCTCGGCTTCGTCACGCCTCTTCCAGGAGATCCGCGAGAAGCGGGGCATGGCGTACTCGGTCTATACGTTCGCCGCGCAGTACGCGGACACCGGCCAGATCGGCGTGTATCTCGGCACTCGCGAGGACAACCTCGCCGATGCCCTCGCGATCACTGCCGAGCAGATCGCAGACGTCGCAGGTGGCGGTCTCACGAGCCGCGAGCTCGAACGGGCAAAGGAGAACATCAAAGGCCGCGTTCTGCTGTCGATGGAGTCGGCGTCGGCGCACATGAACCGGCTCGGGAGGTCCGTCATCAGCGACACGGAGATCCTGTCGCTCGATCGCGTCATGTCGGAGGTGGACGCGGTCGAAGCAGACGCCGTGTGCGAGCTCGCAGCAGTCCTGCTTGCGCCCGAGCGGCTGTCCGTCGCAGGCATCGGCCCGGACGAAGAACGCTTCCTCGAGGCGGTCCAACACGTGACGCCGGCACTTGCGAGGGCGGCATGAGGATCCTCCTGAACGGCTGGATGCCGCCCTTCGCCGGCGCTCGGGAAGGTTGCCGCGGTGATTGGGCCCGCTCTGGAGGAAGCCGGGCACGAGCTCGTCGGCTCAGAAGCGGATGCCGAGGCGATGGTCGACTTCACCGCGCCGGCGGCAGCGGAGGCGAACGTGCTGCGCGCGCTTGCCGCAGGGCTCCCGTGCGTGGTCGGGACGACCGGCTGGGACGTCCAGGCGGTCGACGCGGCCGCGCGCGAAGCGGGGCTACCGGTCTTCGTCGCCCCGAACTTCGCGATCGGAGCCGTGCTGATGATGCGCTTTGCGGCCGAAGCCTCGCGCTATCTCGATGCCGCCGAAATCATCGAGCTGCACCACGAGACCAAGCTCGACGCGCCCTCGGGCACGGCCATCGCGACCGCCAAGGCGATGGAGGGCGACGTGCCGATCCACTCTGTGCGGCTTCCGGGCTTCGTCGCTCACCAGGAGGTGATCCTCGGCGGGCCCGGGCAGACCTTGACGATCCGTCACGACACGACGTCGCGCGAGGCGTTCGTCGCCGGGTGTCCTGCTCGCGCTCAGCAAGCTCCCCGAGCTTCCCCCGGGCGTGACGGTCGGGCTCGAGAAGCTGCTCTGAGCTCGTTCGTCGACGCGCACGTCAGGGTGGGGGACGTCGACCTCGCGCTCAGCCGACCCGCCGACCCGGAAGACTTGCTCGACGAGGACGCGTTCGCGAACGACGAGTTCCTCCCGTACTGGGCCGAGCTCTGGCCTGCGGGGCTCGCGCTGGCCCGCGCTCTGCCGGCGAACCTCACCGGCCTGACAGTCGTCGAGCTCGGCTGCGGGCTGGGCGTGCCTTCGCTCGTCGCGGCCGCACGTGGCGCCCATGTGACGGCCACGGACTGGGCCTCGGACGCGATCGAGCTCCTTTCCGAGAACGCCTCTCGCAACGGGCTCGCGCTCGAGGCGAAGCACGCCGACTGGCGCGACCTCGACGGCACCTTCGATCTCGTCCTCGCGGCCGACCTGCTGTACGAACGCCGAAACGTGGCGCCGCTCGTCGAACTGCTGCCTCGCCTCGCCCCCGAGGCGCTTGTCGCTCTCGCCGGACGGCCGTACGAGGACGAGTTCCTCGCGGCAGTGGACTTCGAGCAGGTCGCCGAACGGATCGTTCGCGTCAGGCGACCGTCTCGAGCACGTCGGCCAGCTGCGCCGGGTCGGTAAGCATCGGGAAGTGCCCGGTGTCGAGCTCGATCACCCTCCCGAGGTGCACGGCACCCGCTTCGACCTGCCAGTTGGGAGCGACGAGAGCGTCCCGCAGGCACGCGATCGAGACGTCGCTCGGCCCGAACGAGGACACCTGCGGCTCGAGCGGCGCCTGCGGTCGCAGACGTTGGAATGCCCATTCGGCCGTCTGCCGGTCGCAGTCGGCGTAGAGACATGACACGGCTGTGTCGAGGTCGGGCCAATGTGAGCGGCCCAGCTCGTCGCGTTCGAGCCCCCGGAACCCCGGGGCGAGCGAGTCGGCGTAGACGTTCTCGACCGGGAGGATCGCGGCGAGATAGACGCGCACCCTCGCCTCGACGAGAGCGATCGTAAGACCGCCGAGCGAGTGGCCGACGACGACCGCCTCGGGGTGGGCACCGACCAGGCGCGCGTAGTCGTACTGCGTCGAGCCGCAGGTCGTCGCACGGCAGGTCGGGGGTCTTCACGTCGTGGCCACGCGCCTCGAGCTCCGTGTCTGAGCCGATCGAAGCACCAGCCGCCGTGCCAGGCCCCATGCACCAGGACGAAACGTGCCACGGGCGCGTTCTAGCACGAACCCTCCGTACAATCCCAGGATGCTCGGGCGTTTGCTCACCGCGATCGTGACGCCGTTTCGAGAAGACGGCTCGATCGACTTCGACGCGTTCCAGCGGGTCGCACAGCATCTTGTCGAAACGGGCTCGGACGGAATCGTCGTCGCCGGGACGACCGGGGAGAGCCCGACACTCGACGACGACGAGCGAATCGACCTGATTCGGGCGGGAATCGAGGCGGTCGGAGACCGCGCCACCGTCCTCGCCGGCACCGGCACCAACGACACGCGGCATTCGGTACGCATGACCGAGGCGGCTCACGAGCTCGGCGCCGACGGATTCCTCGTCGTCACGCCCTACTACAACAAGCCGCCGCAGCGCGGAATCGTCGCCCACTTCGAAACGATCGCGAAGGCAAGCGACCGGCCGATCGTCGTCTACAACATCCCGAGCCGGGTGATCGTGAACATCGAGCCGGAAACGATCACGCGGCTTGCAGAGATCGACTCCGTCCGCGCGGTGAAGCAGGCCAAGCCGGAGCTCGACGAGGCGCGCCACATCGTCGAGCTGGGCCTCGACCTCTACGCCGGCGACGACAACCTCCTGCTGCCCTTCCTCGAGCTCGGCGGAACAGGTGGGATTTGCGTGCACACGCACGTCGCGGGGCCGATGGTGGCCGAGCAGGTCAGGGCAATGGTTGACGGCGACGTCGCCCGTGCGCGCGAGCTGGAAGCCGAGCTCGCACCGGCATACGAACTGCTTGCGATCACGACGAACCCGATCCCGATCAAAGCTGCTCTCAATCTCCTCGGCCACGGTGTCGGCGGCTATCGCCTTCCACTCGTCGCTCCGACTCCGGAGGAGCTCGAGCGGGTGCGCGACTGTCTCGCACGGCTCGGTCTTCCGGTTGCCGCGTAAGCATCTCAACCCGGCTTCCGCGGCCAAAAACGGTTCCGCCTCGACGCGACCGTATGCTTCCTCCTAGATGAGCGACGCAGTTCTGCGGGTGATCCCGCTCGGTGGCCTCGGCGAAGTCGGGAAGAACATGACCGTCTTCGAGATCGCGGGGGAGCTGATCGTCGTCGATGCCGGCCTCGCGTTTCCTCGCGACGAGCACCTCGGCGTGGACCTCGTTCTTCCCGACATCGGCTACCTCCGCGACCGCCAGGTACGGGCCGTCGTGTTGACGCACGCCCACGAGGATCACGTCGGTGGGCTCCCGTACCTGCTGCGCGAGACGAAGGTCACGGAAATCTGGGCCACACGGCTGACCCTCGCACTCGTGGGCTCGAAGCTCGACGAGCACGGCCTCCAGCGCGCATCCGAGTTGCGCGAGATCGACCCTGAGGGCGCGCCGATCGACCTCGGCCCGTTCCGGCTCGAATTCGTCCGGATGGCGCACTCGGTGCCGGACGCCGTCGGGCATCTTCATCGAGACCGCCGCTGGTCGTGTCTTCCATACGGGTGACTGGAAGCTCGACCACACGCCGATCGACGGGCTCCGTACCGACGTCGGGAAGCTCGCGGCTTTTGGCAACCGGGGCGTCGACCTGTTCCTCGGGGACTCGACGAACGCCGAGCGTTCCGGCTTCACGAAGTCCGAGCGCGTCGTCGGGGAGGCGTTCCGCCAGATCATTCCGGCGCGGCGAGGGCGAATCCTCATCTCCTCGTTCGCCTCGAATATCCACCGCATGCAGCAGGCAATCGACGTCGCCGGTGAAGCCGGCCGGAAGGTGAGCGTCGTCGGCCGGTCGATGCGCAAGAACCTGAACATCGCGCGCACGCTCGGGTACATCGACGCGCCGGACAGCCTGATCGTGCGGCCCACCGACCTGGATGGCATCCCTCCCGGCGAGCAGCTGATCTTGTGTACGGGGTCACAGGGCGAACCGATGTCAGCGTTGACGCGGATCGCCTACAACGATCACAACGCGATCAAGGTCGAGCGCGGGGACACCGTCATCATCTCGGCGCGCCCGGTTCCGGGGAACGAGCTGAGGGTTCACGATTCGATCAACCGGCTCACGCGCAGCGGTGCCGAGGTGCTGCACGAGGAGAACGCGCCCGTCCACGTCTCGGGTCACGCTTGCGCCGAGGAGATGCGGACGCTCCTCGGCCTGCTTCGGCCGAAGGCGATGATGCCGATTCACGGCGAGTTCAGGATGCAGGCCGCCCACGCAAAGCTCGCGCAGGAAGCAGGCGTGCCGGCGTCTTCGATCGTGATCGCGGAGAACGGCGACGTTGTCGAACTGTCGAAGGAAGGAGTCCGCATCGCCGACCACATCGACGCCGGCGTCACCTTCGTCGACGGGCTCGGCGTAGGGGACATCTCGGACGTGGCCCTGCGCGACCGGCGCCATCTCTCGGAGGACGGCGTCCTGATCGTCGTCACGACCCTTGCCGACGGGACGGTCACGCCACCCGAGGTGATCTCGCGTGGTTTCGCCGAGTCGGATGACCTCCTCGCCGACATGAGGAACGAGGCGTACGACATCGTCCGAGAGCTGATCGCGGGCGATATCCGCGAGATCAAGCTGATCCAGGAGCACATTCACGACGGAATCGGGCAGCTCGTTTACGACAGAACTCGCCGGCGGCCGATGATCCTGCCGGTCGTCGTCGAGGTATGAGCCGGTGAGCTCGACGGGCACGCGGCCGGACTGGGGCGCCGCGATCGCCGAGCACGCCGGCTCGGAGGAGATCGCGCGGCGGCTCATCGCACAGCTCGCGGCGGTCGAGGCGGCGTCGATCGCGTTTTGCCGCCTGCTCGAGCGCTGGGCCCGCGGCGACGCCGAGCCGTCGACTCCCGGGACGGCGCCAAGCCGCTCTTCGCCACGCGGCGGACCGGGTGGAGACCGCGCTCGTGGGGCTCGAGCGACCGTTGGGCCGTTACCTCATGGACCTCGAGGGAGAGCTCGCCGAGGGCCGTTCGTGGTTCGGCGACCCGGGTGCCGCCGAGCTCGTCGACTGGGAGCCCGTGCTCCGGCGCGCAGGAGTCTCCTCACCACCGCATCGCGTCGCCGCCGTCTATCTCGAGCTCGCCGTGCTCGTGCGCGCGCTGGAGGGGCTCTCGGCGTCGGTCGAGTGGGATTCGCGCCTCGATCGAGGCTCGCTTTGGGCCGGGTTGTTCGATTTGCGCGAAAACCTGCTCGGAAGCGCACTCGACGACCTGCGCGCACTCGCAGCGTAGGTCCCGCCGGTCGCGCGGGCAGGAGGGTGCGCGCCCAGCGCGAAGTGGCGGTGATGGCGCAGAGGAAGCGCACCTCGAAGCTGCGTCCTAAGACTCCGGCCCGGGTCAAGAAAAGGCGGAGACGGGCGGCACGCAGCCACCACCATCCCGAGTTGATCGGGCTGGCGGTGTGCGCCTTCGGCGTGTTCCTCGCCTGCGTTCTGTGGTTCGGGTTGAGTGGTGGACCGGTGGGCCACGCCGCCACGGCCGCAGTCGGCTGGGCGGCATACCTCGCGCCCGCAGTGCTCGTTCCGCTCGGGGCACTCATCGTTGCGCGCAGCGCGCTCGTCGGCGTCCGTCCGTTTCGTCTCGGGCTCGCCGCTGCGGTGCTCGGGCTCATGCTCACCCTGGGACGCAGCCACGGCGGTCTGATCGGTCGGCAGCTCGAGGGTCTCGCCTCGATGGGGGTCGGCGCAGCAGGATCGACCGTGCTCGGCGTTCTGCTCGTCATCGGGGGATTGCTGCTCTTGACCGGCGCGTCGCTCGGTGCGGTGCTCCGGCGTTCGGGAAGAGCAGTGCGGCACGCATCGACTGCGGTGCGTGGGCGCGAGCGCGGCTCGCAGTCCCACGTGGCGGCCTCGGACACGCTCCCCGAGCTCGAGCCTGAGTCGTTTCATGCCCACGAACCGGTCGTCGACGCTGTCGCCGACTACCCCGATCTCGTTGCGGTTGCGTCGGCGGCGTCCTTTCCCGGTTCCGATGATTCGCTGCTCGACCACGGGTTCGAGGAGGACGACACGCAGCAGACGCTCTTCGCGGTCGCAGCGCCCGAGCACGAATACGTGCTGCCAGACCGCGCCCTCCTTAGGCGGTCGAAGGCAGGCGCCGGTCCCTCCGCCGAGACCACCGGCCAGGTGGCCTCCGCCTTGGTGCAGTGCCTGGCGAACTTCGGAGTCGTCGCGACGGTCGTCGGCGAGATCTCGGGTCCGCGGGTGACGCGCTATGAGCTCCAGCTTGCACCCGGGACGAAGGTCGGCAAGGTCGCACAGCTGAAGGACGACCTCTCGTACGCCCTCGCGACGACCGAGATCCGGATTCTCGCTCCGATCCCCGGCAAGCAAGCCGTCGGAGTCGAGGTGCCCAACCTCTCGCCGAACCTCGTCACGCTCGGTGACATCTACGACGACCTTCCCGCGACCGCGAGCCCGGTTTCGGTCTGGCTCGGGAAGGACATCTCGGGAGCTGCCGTCTGGACCGACCTCGCGCGCATGCCGCACATCCTGATCGCCGGCACGACGGGCTCGGGCAAGTCGGGCTGCATCAACACCATCCTCACCTCGATCCTGCTCCGCGCCACGCCCGACGAGGTCAGGCTGATCCTGATCGACCCGAAGCGGATCGAGCTCAACTACTACGAGTCGATCCCGCACCTCCTGACGCCTGTCGTCTCGAGCCCGAAGGAGGCGAGCGCCGTTCTCCTCAACGTCGTCACCGAGATGGAGCGCCGCTACGAGCACCTCAGCCAGCTCCGCGCCCGGAACCTGCCTGAGGCGAACCGGTCGCTCCGCAAGCGCGGTGAGCCGGAGCTGCCGTACCTCCTGGTCGTCATCGACGAGCTCGCCGACCTGATGATGGTGAGCCCTCAGGAGGTCGAGGACGCGATCATCCGCCTCGCCCAGAAGTCGCGCGCGGTCGGCATCCATCTCGTGCTCGCCACGCAGCGCCCCTCGGTCGACGTGATCACCGGGATGATCAAGGCGAACGTCCCGTCGCGGATCGCGTTCGCCGTCTCGTCGCAGACCGACTCGCGGGTGATCCTCGACGCGAACGGCGCCGAGAGCCTGCTCGGCCAGGGCGACATGCTCTTCAAGCCGCTCGGCACCTCGCGGCTCCAGCGCCTCCAGGGCGCCTACGTCTCCGAGGAGGAGGTGGCGCTCGTCGTCGAGCAGGTTCGCGGCCAGCGCGAGCAGCAGGTCGACACGAGCTATCTCGACGCTCCTCAGGTCTTCGCCGGCGACGACAGCGGCGAGGGGGATTTCGACCCGGACGAGGATCCGCTCCTCGACCGCGCGATCGAGGTCGTCGTGACCGCGCAGACCGCGTCCGTCTCGCTGATTCAGCGCCGCCTGCGCGTCGGCTACACGCGCGCCGGGACGGCTGATCGACATGCTCGAGCGGCGCGGGATCATCTCGCCGTACGAGGGCTCGAAGCCGCGGCACGTCCTCGTTTCCGAACACGATCTTGACCGCGCGCTCACACATGCAGTAGACGGCGTAGCGCCAGACCCCTACGGCCCGTTACCATCGCCCTCAACGACCGGAACACGGTCCTCAAAACGCTACAGGGGGGCAAGTGAGAAAACCATTGCTCATTGCGGCTTCTGCCGCGCTCGTGCTCTCGTTGTCGCTGGTCAGCGGCAGCGGCGCGAGTGGAACGAAGACGGCGACGGCGAAGGCGCAGATTACGGCCGCGCTCATCAGCGACATCGGCAAGTTCAACGACAAGGGCTTCAACCAGAACCAGCTCGCCGGTCTCAACAAGGCCAAGTCGCAGCTCGGCGTGAAGACGATCGCGCTCCAGTCGAACGCGGTCAGCGACTACATCCCGAACCTGAGCCTCGGCCGTTCGGCAGAAGGCCGACCTCGTGATCGCGGCCGGTTTCCTGCTCGCCGACTCGATCGCGACGATGGCGAAGAAGTACCCGAACACGAACTTCGCGATCACCGACTACCCGGTCGAGGCGGCACCGTTCGCCGACAAGAAGGGCACGCCGCTGTTCAAGAACGTCGAAGGGCTGACATACGCCGCCAACGAGGGCGGCTGTCTCGTCGGCGTCCTCGCAGCGAAGATGGCCCAGCGGATGGGCACCAAGACCATCAGCGCTGTCGGCGGGCTCCAGATCCCGCCGGTCGACATCTGGATCGCCGGCTACAAGTACTGCGCGCAGAAGGCCGTTCCCGGGACGAAGGTCCTGGTCGGCTACTCGCAGGACTTCGGCGCTCAGGACAAGTGCGCGACCGTGGCCAAGAACCAGCTCGGTCAGGGCTCGCAGGTCGTCTTCGAGGTGGCGGGTGGCTGCGGGATCGGCGCGCTGAAGGCGGCGAGCGCTGCCAACAAGTGGGGCATCGGCGTCGACGTCGACCAGTACAAGCTCGCCTCGCGCGTCCTCACGAGCGGGATCAAGCGAGTCGACAACGGCGTCTACCAGGCGATTCAGCAGGTCAAGGCCGTCAGGTTCGCAGGTGGAAGCGACCTGGTCTTCAACCTGGCGAACGGCGGCATCGGGGTCGGCACGATCAACCCCGCAGTCACCGCATCGGACAAGAAGCTGATGAACCTCTACAAGGCGCAGATCATCAGCTGGCAAGCTGAAGGTCCCGTCGTCGCTCTAGACGTCGCGACGAGCATCTCTTCACGCGAGGGGCGGGCCGGTGGCCCGCCCCTCGTCGTTGCGTGGCGATTAGGATCGCTCCCGGATGAGCGCCGCCCCTTCACCCGCTGAGCACCCCGTGCTCGAGATGCGCGGGATCACGAAGGAGTTCCCCGGCATCGTCGCCAACGACCACGTCGACTTCGAGCTCCGCAAGGGCGAAGTGCACGCGCTCCTCGGCGAGAACGGCGCCGGCAAGTCGACGCTGATGAACATCCTCTACGGGCTCTACCGGCCCGACTCCGGCGAGATTCTCCTCCATGGGAAGCCGGTCACCTTCGGATCGGCGAAGGACGCGATCGGGGCGGGGATCGGGATGGTGCACCAGCACTTCATGCTCATCCCCGTGATGACGGTCGCCGAGAACATCGTGCTCGGCGTCGAGCCGAGGCGCGACGGATTCATCCTCGACGAGCGCGGCGCCGAGGCAGCGGGTGCGCGAGCTCTCGGAGCGGTTCGGGCTCGCGGTCGACCCGACGGCGCTCATCTCGTCGATCACGGTCGGCCAACAGCAGCGGGTCGAGATCCTGAAGGCGCTCTACCGCGGCGCCGAGATCCTCATCCTCGACGAGCCGACCGCGGTGCTGACGCCGCAGGAGGCGGCCGAGCTGTTCTCGATCATCAGGAGCCTCCAGGGCGACGGGAAATCGATCATCTTCATCAGCCACAAGCTCAACGAGGTGCTCGAGATCGCCGACCGCACGACGGTTCTGCGTCGCGGCAAGATGATCGAGACGGTGCCGTGCGCGGGCGCGACCGAGGAGTCGCTGGCGCGTGCGATGGTCGGCCGCGACGTACTGCTGCGCGTCGACAAACCGCCGGCGAACCCCGGCGATCCGATCCTGACCGTCGAGGATCTCCACGTTGTCGACGCCCGCGGGATCGAGAAGGTGCGGGGCATCTCGCTCGAGGTGCGCGCAGGCGAGATCGTCGGCATCGCGGGCGTCGACGGCAACGGCCAGAGCGAGCTCATCGACGCGATCACCGGCCTCCGCAAGGCCGAGTCCGGCACGATCACGGTCGCCGGGCGCGAGCTGGCCGGCACGAGCGTCCGCGGGATGCTGGACGCGGGCGTCGGTCACATTCCGGAGGACCGCCAGCGGCGCGGCCTCGTGCTCGAGTTCACGATCGCCGAGAACATCGCGCTCCACGACTACGCGAACGAGCCCGACGCGAAGTGGGGCTGGCTCTTTCCGGCCCGTCTCGTCGAGCGGGCCAAGACGTTGATCACGGAGTTCGACGTTCGCGGCGGTGGCCCGCTAACGCGTGCAGGGGGCCTCTCGGGGGGCAATCAGCAGAAGGTCGTCGTGGCGAGAGAGATGGCGCGCGATCCGAAGGTGCTCATCGCGGCACAGCCGACGCGCGGCCTCGACGTGGGAGCGATCGAGTACCTCCACCGGCGGCTCGTCGAGGAGCGCAGCGAGGGTCGCGCGATCCTCCTGATCTCGCTCGAGCTCGAAGAGGTGATGTCGCTCTCCGACCGGATTCTCGTGATCTACGAGGGTGAGATCGTCGGCGAGCACTCGCCCGACGTGACGGAGCAGGAGATTGGGTCTCGAGATGCTTGGCGGGCGGCGGAAGGACGCCGCGTGACCGACAGGCCGATGCCGCCGACGGGACCGGCCGCGCCCGCAGCCCTCGCTCGGGTGGAGAGCCGGGCGCGTCCGTCGCAACCCGGATGTGGCTCGGCCAGCGGGCCGGCGGCGTCGTCGTGCCGATCGTCACGGCTGTCCTCGCGTTCCTGATCGGCGGCGCGGTCGTGGCGGCGACCGGTCACAACCCGCTCGTCGCCTACCGCGACATCTTCAACGGCGCCGGCCTGAACTGGTTCTTCCACCCGACGACCGATACGGCGACCAACACCGCCGCCTACAACCTCTCGCAGACGATGCTGCAGACCACGACGCTGATCCTGACCGGTCTCGCGGTCGCATTCGCCTTCCGCTGCGGGATGTTCAACATCGGAGGCCAGGGCCAGTATTTCGTCGGCCTGTACGTCGCGGTCTGGATCGGCTCCTCATGGGCGGGGATGTCGACTCTGCCGCACGTCCTGATCGGGATCGTTGCCGCGACGCTCGCCGGGGCGATCTGGGCCGGGATCGCCGGCTTCCTGAAGGCGACCGTCGGCGCCCACGAGGTGATCTCGACGATCATGCTGAACTGGATAGCAATCTGGGTCGGGACGTATCTCGTCGGCCGCGGCGGCCCGCTCCAGGGCTCGGACAAGACGGTGCCGATCTCGCGCGACATCGCTCAGAGCGCGAAGCTCCCGGTCTTCTGGGGTGACAAGGACCTCCAGGGGCTCCACGTCGGCGTCTTCGTCGCGATCGCCGCCCTCGTCGTCTTCTGGCTGCTCTTGAACCGGACCACCCTGGGCTACGAGGTTCGCGCGGTTGGGTTCAACCCCGAAGCGGCCCACTACGGCGGCATCAGCGTGCGCAAGAACCTGATCCGCGCGATGGCGATCTCGGGCGCCTTCGCCGGTCTCGCAGGCGGGATCGACATGCTCGGCTACCTCTACCGGGTCGGGGTCTCCGACATCCCGGTCTCCTCGGTCGGCTTCCTCGGGATCGCGGTCGCCCTGCTCGGCCGGAACACCGCGGTCGGCGTTGCCCTGAGCGCGTTCCTCTTCGGCGCGCTGCTCTTCGGCACGAACCACGGCCTCCAGTCCGGCGAACATCGACCCGGGGCTCGCGAGCAACCTGACCTACATCATCCAGGGCCTGATCGTGCTCTTCGTCGGCGCCGACCTGCTCATCCTCTCGGTCTGGAACGCTCGCAAGCGACGTCGCCGGAAGCGGCGCGAGCCGGAGGCAGCAGCCACATGAGCGCCGGGAGCGGATTCGGCGACACACGTTGGGTGCGCCTGAGCGCCGAGCGCACGTTCGGCAAGGTCGGCGTCGCTGCTCGGCGTGGTGGCGTGCTTCCTGACGATCCCGCCGATCGAGGCGCGGTCGATCGTCTGGTCGGTCTTCGTCGGCATGCTCGCGATCGCGTGCGGGATCTGGGCGGCGACTCGAGGCGAGCGCCGGCTCGGGGTGGGGCGCCGTGGCGTCCGGCCTCGCCGGGATCGGCCTCAGCTACCTCGCCATCCAGTCGAGCGCCGAAAACCTCAGCATCGTCTTCCGCCCCGACCTGATCGCGTCGATGTTCGTCTTCTCGACGCCGCTTGATCTTCGCCGGCATCGGCGGTGTGTTCTCCGAGCGCAGCGGCGTCGTGAACATCGGCCTCGAGGGGATGATGCTGATGGGCGCCTTCTTCGGCGTCTACGGGGCCGACAAGGGCGGGAGCTGGGTCGTCGGAATCCTCGACGGCCATGCTCGCCGGAGGCCTGCTCGCGCTCGTGCACGCGTACTTCTCGATCCACCTGCGGGCCGACCAGATCGTGTCCGGCGTCGCGATCAACTTCCTCGCGCTCGGCATCACCGGCTACTTCTTCTTCCAGCTCTACCACGGTCAGGACGTGCCCGTCGGGCATCTCGTCGATTCCGAACGTCCCGATCCCGTTCGTCGAGAACATGCGCTTCCTCGGACCGGCGTTCGGCGACCTGAACCTGATGGTCTGGCTGAGCTTCCTGCTCGTGATCGTCTCCTACATCGTCATCTTCAAGACGCCGATCGGCCTGCGCATCCGCGCCTGCGGCGAGCACCCGCGCGCGGCCGACACGGTCGGGATCAACGTCTACCCGGTGCGGTACGGCTCCGTCGTGCTCTCGGGCGTCCTCGCTTCGCTCGGGGGCGCGTATCTCTCGATCGGCTTCGGCGGCGGATCCTTCACCGACAACATGACCGCCGGCCGCGGCTTCATCGCCCTCGCCGCGATGATCTTCGGCGCGTGGCGGCCGCTCGGGACGTTCTACGCGGCGCTTCTCTTCGGCTTCGCCACCGCTCTCGCGTATCGCCTCCCGGTGTACTCGAGCTCGGCGGCGACGCTCTTCCAGACCCTTCCGTACATCCTGACGCTGATCGCCGTCGCCGGCGTGATCGGGCGCACCGTCCCGCCCGCCGCCGACGGCAAGCCGTATGTCAGGCAGTAAGGCCGGTCCCGCCGCGGTCGTCCTCGGGAGCGCTCGGCGTTGCGGCGATCCCTGTCGCGGTCGCCTCGTCCTGGTATTTCGGCGGCGTCGAGTTGCTTCGGGCGATCGAAGTGGGCGTCGTGGTGGCATTCGTACTCGGACTGGTCGCACTCGCGCTTGCGCGCAGGGGGCGGTTCCGGGTCGAGCGCACCGTCTCTCGAGAGGGTGCGGGCGTCGTTCGCATCGGGACGGCTGCTCGCATGGGGCTCGATCTATCTCGCGATGACCGGTGCGATCGCCCTCGGCTTCTACGGCCTGCTCGTCGTTCGCGGCTGACTGAAGCTCGAGCGTCGTATCTAGACTGCGAGCGTGTTCGAAATCGGCAACAGCCTCCGCGAGGCACGACTCCGTCGCGGCATCGAGTTCGCCCAGGCCGAGCAGGTCGACCAAGATCCGCGTCAAGTACCTGCGCGCGCTCGAAGACGAGCGGTTCGACGTCCTGCCGTCCGACACGTACGTCAGGGGCTTTCTCCGCACGTACGCCGAGTATCTTGGAGCTCGACGGGCAGCTCTACGTCGACGAGTACACCTCGCGTTTCGTCGCCGGTGATGACGACCTCAGGCCGCGACGCTCGCCGCCGACGCACGGATCGCCGCAACCGCAGGCTCGAGACGGGCCTCGTGCTGTTCGCGCTCGCGGTCATTACGGTCGTCACCGTGGTCTGATCAGCGCCTGGAGCTCGTCAGGCCATCACGCCGCGACGACACCGACCCGGGCGCCGGCGTCGTCGGCAGCTCCGAAGCGAGCCGCCGTGCCAGGGCTCGAGATCACTGCCGTGCACGGCTCCTCGTACCTCGCCGTGCGCCGTGGCGACCTCGAGCGGTCGTGTGATCTTCCAGGGGACGGTGGGGAAGGGGCAGACGGAGCCTTTCACGGGCGGCCGCTTCTGGTTCAACGTCAGCGCGCCCGAGAACCTCGTGATCAAGGTGCGCGGCGAGAAGATCAACATCGGCGGCTACCGTCCGCAAGTCGTCACCGTGACGCCCAGCACTTGGCACCTGGGCTAGACCCCCGGGCCGCAGTCGTCGTCACGGGGTCCGAGCTCGTCCGCGGAGACCGGACAGACGCGAACGGGCCGTTCTTCGCCCGCGCGCTCTTCTCGCTCGGAATCGAGCCAACACGGATCACGGTGGTCGGCGACGCGCCGGAGGAGCTCGCAACGCGCCTTGCGCGACGGCCTCGAGCACGACCTTCTCGTCGTTTCAGGCGGGCTCGGGCCGACGCACGACGACCGGACGGTGGAGCTCCTCGCGAGCGCGGCCGGGCCTCGATCTGGTGACTGTTCCCGACCTCGAACGGCAAATCGAGGAGCGCTCGCGCGCGACGGCGGAACGGCTTCGCCGTCCGTACGCGGATTTCGCCGCCGGGTGTGCGCAAGCAGGCAACAGTGCCGGACGGCGCGGTCATCGTCGGCCTGGCGGGCACCGCGCCCGCACTCGTCGTGCGGGCGGGGAGCTGTGTGGTCGCGCTTCTACCTGGCCCGCCCCGCGAGCTCCAGGCCCTGTGGCCGCGCGCGCTCGAGACGCCGGAGGTCCAAGCAGGTGCTTTCACGGGCGCCGCGGGTAACGCGACGGTCACTCCGGTGCTTCGGCGTGTCCGAATCGGCGGTTGCGCAGGCGCTTGCCGACGCCGGCGGCGACGGGGACGGGGTAGAGGCGACCATCTGCGCGCACGACCTCGAGATCCACGTCGATCTCGTCGTCGGACAGGGTGCGGGCGTGCGTGCCGAGGCGCTGCTCGAACGGCTGTCCGCGACGCTCGCAGCGTATGTGTACGCCCGCGACGACCCTTCGACCGTCGAGGAGATCGTGCTTCGCCTGTGCGGCGAGCGGAAGCTGACGCTCGCCACCGCAGAATCGTGCACGGGGGGGATGGTCGCCGAACGGCTCACGTCGGTCGCCGGGGCGAGCGACGTATTCGTCGGTGCGACGGTCGCGTACTCGAACGCGATCAAGACCCGTGCGCTCGGGGTACCAGATGAGATGCTCCGGGAGCACGGCGCGGTATCCGCTGAGACCGCTGCTGCCATGGCTCAGGGGGCGCGGGAGCGGCTCGGCGCCGACGTCGCGCGTCGCGGTGACTGGGATCGCGGGCCCGCTCGGCGGCACCCCCGAGAAGCCGGTCGGGCTCGTGTACGTGCATGCTGCGGGTCCTGGAGCCGAGCTTTCCGAGGAGTTGTCGTACGGTGGCGACCGCGAGACGGTGCGAAGACGGGCAACCGCGGTCGCGCTCCATCTCGTGCGCACACTTGTCACACAGCTGTGACAGACACGGAGACAGGTTCGGCGCTAGCGTGGATCGGGAGTGATCGACTTCGGCTCTTCTGCGGCTTGCGGCTCCCGCCCGACGCGGTCGAGCGAATCGCGTCCTGGCAGGCCGCGTATCTCCGGGGCGGCCGGACAGTCCCGCCCGAGCACCTGCACGTCACGCTGGCGTTCCTCGGTTCCCGTCCGGCCGGTGATGTCACCGCGATCGCCTCTGCTCTCCGGTCGGCCGTCGAGGGTGCCGGCACGATCGCGGTTCGCGCGTCCGGGCTATCGCGAGACGCGAAGCGTCGGGATGCTCGTTCTCACCGACGAGGGCGGTCGCAGCGGCCCGGCTGGCTGTCCATCTCCAGGAGAGCCTCGAGTCGGCCGGGCTGTACCGCCGCGAGCTCCGGCCCTGGCTTCCGCACCTCACGGTGCTTCGATTTCGCGAGCGACCTCGACTCGATCCGCCGCTGCCCGAGCTCGGCACGATCAGTCCGTCCGACGCGGCTGTTTTCATTTCAAGGCTGCGCTCCGGTGGAGCGCACTACGACGTTCTCGAAGCCGTTGGGCTAGGAGGTAGATGAAGATGGATCGCGAGCAGGCTCTGGACGCCGCCCTCGGGCAGATCGAGCGCAATTTTGGCAAGGGCGCCGTCATGAAGATGAGCGACCAGGCTCATGTGTCGGTCGGCGCGATCTCGACGGGCTCGCTTTCGCTCGATGTTGCGCTCGGGATCGGCGGGCTTCCTCGCGGCCGGATCGTCGAGATCTTCGGCCCCGAGTCGTCGGGCAAGACGACTCTCGTCTACCACGTGATCGCCGAGGCGCAGCGCCGCGGTGGCATCTGCGCCTTCGTCGACGCGGAACACGCGATGGATCCGACGTACGCCAAGCGCATCGGCGTCAACATCGACGAGCTGCTCGTCTCGCAGCCGGACACGGGCGAGCAAGCACTCGAGATCACCGAGCTCTTGATCCGCTCGGGAGCGCTGGCTGTCGTCGCGATCGACTCGGTCGCCGCACTGACGCCGAAGGCAGAGATCGAAGGGGAGATGGGCGACTCGCATGTCGGGCTCCAGGCGAGGCTGATGTCGCAGGCGCTCCGGAAGCTCGCCGGCACGCTCAATCGGACCGACACGATCTGCATCTTCACCAACCAGCTGCGCGAGAAGATCGGTGTCATGTTCGGCAGCCCGGAAACCACGCCGGGCGGCCGCGCTCTGAAGTTCTATGCGTCGGTGCGGCTCGACATCAGGCGCATCGAGACACTGAAGGAAGGTGTCGAGGCCGTCGGGAACCGCGTTCGCGTCAAGGTGGCGAAGAACAAGGTCGCGCCGCCGTTCAAGCAGGCAGAGATGGACATCATGTACGGGGAGGGAATTTCGTGGGAGGGCACGGTGCTCGAGACGGGCCTCGAGCGAAAGATCGTGCAGAAATCGGGCTCGTACTTCAGCTACGGCAACGAGCGCCTCGGGCAGGGCCGCCATAACGCCTCGGCCTTCCTCAAGGAACATCCGGACGTCGTCCAGCAAATCCTGCAGGCGATCCAGGAGCAAGCACCGCCCGAGCAGATCGTCTCGGCACGACTTCTGCCGCAGGTAGAGCCGACCGAGGCAACGCCGGTCGAGCCCGACGCTGAGGTGCCGCTCGAAGTGGTCAGCGCGACGCCTGTCGAGGCCGAAGAGGAAGCGGCGGCCGCGGCGTAGAACGGGGATGCCGGGCACAACGGCCCTCGAGCAGGCCGCGGCGGCGCTCGCGCGGCGAGACCGCTCGGTCGGCGCCTTGGTCGCCTACCTCGAGGAGCGTGGGGTAGACGGCACCGAGGCCGCGGAGGCCGTCGAACGCCTTCGGGCGGCCGGCTATGTGGACGACAGGAGGCTCGCCGGTCTTCGGGCCGAGACACTTGCGGGACGCGGCTATGGCGATGGCGCGATCCGGATCGATCTCGAGCGGCACGGCATCGGCCGGGATCTGATCGACGAAGCCCTCGCGGGCCTCGCAGCAGAGCGTGAGCGGGCCGAGGTGCTGGCAGATCGCGACGGGAGAACCCCGAAGACGGCCCGCCGACTCGCCGCAAAAGGCTTCGCGACGGACACCGTTTCCGCGGTGATGCGAACGGAGGAGTAGAGCGCCCGCCGCTACCCTTGGGCCGTGCGCCGCTATCACGTCACGACGTTCGGGTGTCAGATGAACGCTCACGACTCCGAGCGGATCAAGGGCATGTTGGAAGACCTCGGTCTCGGTGAGGCGCCCTCGGCCGACGAAGCGGACGTTGTCGTCTTCAACACGTGCACGATCCGCGAGAAGCCCGACACAAAGCTGGCTGCCTACCTCGGAGATGCGAGCGCTCGGAAACGCGAGAACCCCGACCGCGTCATCGCCGTCGGGCGGGTGCTACGCCGAGGCACAGCGCGATCGGATCTTCGAGCTCTACCCCGAGGTCGACGTCGCGTTCGGACCCGGTTCGATCGCCCACCTCGGCGAATGGCTGGGCGCAGGCGGCGCAGGAGTTGCGAGGTCTCGATTCGGCCTCGACGAACGCGCTTTTGCCGCGACCCTGCCGGCCCACCGAGAGCGCTCCTTCCAGGCATGGGTGCAGGTCTCGATGGGCTGTAACTCGACCTGCGCGTACTGCATCGTTCCCGCCGTCCGAGGTCGCGAGCAAAGCCGGAGGCCTGGCGAGGTGGTAGCCGAGGTCACGCGTCTTGCAGGCGACGGCGTGCGGGAAATCACGCTGCTCGGTCAGAACGTCAACTCGTGGGGGCGCGATCTCGCGCCCGATATCCGCACCGACTTCGGCGAGCTCCTCCGCGGATGCGACCGAATCGACGGAATCGAGCGCATTCGATTCACGAGCCCGCATCCCGAAGGACTTCCGCGAACCGGTGATCGCCGCCATCGCCGAGTGCGACGCCGTCTGCGAGCACGTGCACCTTCCGCTTCAGTCAGGCTCATCGCGCATTCTGAAGTCGATGCGGCGCACCTACACCCAGGAGCGCTACCTGAGGCTCGTCGACGAGCTACGCGCCGCGATCCCCGATCTGGCGATCGGGACGGACATCATCGTCGGCTTTCCCGGCGAGACCGAGGACGATTTCGAGGAAACGCTCGCCGTCGTCGAAAGGGTCGGTTTCGACAGCGCCTTCACGTTCGTCTACTCGCCTCGGGCCGGCACCGACGCGGCGGGCATGGCGGCGCAAATCCCGCATGAGACCAAGATCGCCCGGATGGAGCGGCTGGTCGAGGCGACTCAGAACGTCCGCTCGCGCAGCGGAACGCGTCGCGGGTGGGGCGGAGCGAGGAGATCCTGGTCGAAGGTGCGTCCCGCACCGACGAAACGCTCCTCCGCGGTCGCACCCGCCGAAACACGATGGTCAACTTCAGGGGTGACGCCGCTCCCGGGGAGCTCGTCACGGTGCTGATCGAGTCCGCGACCTCGACGACGCTCCGGGGGACGCAGGAAGCGCTCGTCGCGGCTTGACCGCGTCGGCAGAAGGCGAGCCGCTCGTCATCGCGGTCTTCGGACCGACCGGCAGCGGAAAGACCGCGGTTGCCGGTGCGCTGCTCGATCGAGTCGACGGCGAGGTGGTGTCGGCGGATTCTGCGGCGCTGTACCGCGACCTCCCGGTGCTCACCGCTGCGCCCGAGTACCCGGCGCGACTGGTCGGGATCTTCCCTCTCGCGCACGCCGTGTCGGTGGGCGAGTACCAGCGCCTCGCGCATCGGGCGGTGGACGACATCGTCAGCGCGGGCCGCACACCTGTCGTCGCCGGCGGCACCGGCCTCTACTTCCGTTCGGCCCTCGCTGCGTTCGAGCTTCCGCCCCCGCCTGAGCCCGGGGCTCGAGAGCGCTGGAGCGCGGCGTACGACGAGCTCGGAGCTGAGCGGGCTCACGCGATGCTGCAGGCGCGTGATGCCGCCGCGGCGGCACGGATTCATGCGAACGACCGCCGGAGGGTCGTCCGGGCTCTCGAGCTCGCCGAGGCCGGGTCGTCGCTCGCACCGGCGCACGAACGTCTTTGGGCCGATGACGTACGGCATCCGACGATCGTCGTGAGCCTGCGCCTCGACGACGACGAGCTGGAGCGCCGCATTCGCCGACGAACCGCTGAAATGGTCGAGCGCGGCGTTGTCGGCGAGGCGGCGAGGGCGTGGGCGCAACCGCTTTCGCTGACCGCGCGGAAGATACTCGGGCTCGAAGAGTTCGCGACGTTGCCGCCCGACGAGGCCGTTCCGGCCGTTGTCGCGGCGACGCTCAAGCTTGCGCGGTACCAACGCAAGTGGATCCGGCGCGTTCCGGGGGCAGTTACGCTCGATGCGAATCGTCCTCCGGAGGAGCTCGCACATGACATCGTCGCGCTGGCAGGCGCAAGGGAACGTCTACCTCGTCGCTGAGAGCGGACCTGCGCTCGCGAGCCGACGATGTCCAGGCGAGTGTCGGAGACGCCGACGGAATCCTCGAGGTGCTCGGACGTGGCGACGACTGGGTCGAGATCGCCATCTGGAACCCGGACGGGTCCCGCGCCGAGATGTCGGGTAACGGAACACGGATCGCCGCGTGCTGGCTGGCCGAGCAGACCGGCGCGACCCGTGTCGCGGTGCGGGTGGGATCGCGGGAGGTAGCGACACGTCTCCTCGGTGAAGGTCTCGTCGAGCAGGATCTCGGCGCGGTGGTTGTCGGACAGCCGGAGGAGATTGCGGGTGTGATCTTCACTCCGGTCGACGTCGGAAACCCGCACGCGGTTGTCGACGGTGATCCGGCGGAGCTGCTCCGAATCGGGCCGCTGCTCGAAACGCACCCGCGCTTCCCGCACCGGACGAACGTCCAAGTGGCTCGCCGCGTCGGCGAGCGGGAAATCGAGGCGCGCGTCTGGGAGCGGGGGGTGGGCGAGACCGGGTCGTCCGGGTCGAGCGCGGTGGCTGTCGCCGCGGCCTTCGGCATGAGGCCTGCCACCGTGAAGTTCCCCGGCGGCGATCTTGACGTTCGCTTCGAAGCCGGCCGTGCGTTGCTGACAGGTCCGGCGGAACGAATCGCGTGACCGTCCTCGGAGTACCATCGATGGTCGTGAGGGCGTGGGTCACAGCGATCGCGACCGTGACGGTTCTCCTCCTCGCCGGGGGGTGTGGGGGCGGGTCGTCGTCCTCGCCCTCTGGAAGCAGCTGGGAGGTCTTGGCCCGTTCGCAGCTTCCGAGCGGGACGAGCCTCGCGCGCGCCGACGGGATCGCAACGGAGCCGGAGAAGCTCCAGATGCGGGTCATCGCGTCACCGAAGATCACGACGACCGTGACCTACGACGTCATCTGCGGCACCACGACCCTGCATGGCACGGCCAGCGGGAGCACCACGTTCGTGACACCGATCCCGGTGCCGCCGGGTCAGGGCTCACAACAGGCGCACGGGCGCGTCTGCGACGTGCACACGACCGCGACGCGTCCAAAGCCCACTGCGACGACGATTACCGTCGAGATGATCCCGCTCCCCGCGCAGCCACTGATCAACAACTGAGCCCGCATGTACCCTTTCTCGGGCATGCGGGAACTGTTGTCGACACTCGCAGTTTGCGCGGCGCTTGCCTTGCTCGCAGCCGGTTGCGGATCCTCTTCCTCGTCGTCGAACCCCTGGGCGACGGTCACCCAGACGAAATCCGCAGGGAAGCAGGCCGGGCTGGTTCGCGGCGATGTGGGACGGCCCGGACAGGCGCAGGTCAGCGTCGAGTCGACTCCGAGCGTGACGGTCAGCACCAGGTACACGGTTGTCTGTTCGGACAACGAAGAGGGCTCATTTCGTCGCCGCGGTCCCACTCTGCCAACGCCGTTCACCGTGACCGTGCAGCTCCCGGACGGGATTCCGGCGTCCTGCACCGTGATCCTCGGGGCGACGAAGTCCGCCGCCGCGGATCTGACACTCACGCTGTCCCAGCGCGCGGCCCCGACACCACCGCCGACGTCGTAAGCGAAACTCAGTCAAGGCCGGGCGAGCTCACGCTCCGACGCCGAACTCTCGTAATGCGTCGTTGAGCGACGTTCGAAGGTCCGTCGACTCCGTCCGTCGCCCGATGATGAGGGCGCAGCCGAGCTGGAACGTCCCCGCGGGAAAGACCTTCGGGCGCGTTCCCGGAACCACGACAGACCGCGGCGGGACATATCCACGGTGCTCGACGGGCTCGGGACCGGTCACGTCGATGATCGGGACGGATGCCGTCAGCGCCACGTTCGGCGCCAGCACCGCCTCGCGCCCGATGCGGACGCCCTCGGTGACGATGCAGCGTGAACCGAGAAAGCATCCGTCCTCGACGATCACGGGTCGTGCGCCGGGCGGCTCGAGCACACCCCCGATCCCGACTCCGCCAGCCAGATGGACGTTGGCGCCGATCTGCGCGCCGGACCCGACCGTGGCCCAGGTATCGACCATGGTGTTCGGCCCGACCCAGGCGCCGATGTTGACGTAGGAGGGCATCAGGACGACTCCCGGGGACAGGTACGCGCCGTATCGGGCGACGGCAGGGGGAACGACGCGGACTCCGAGCGCCTCGTACCCCGTCTTGAGCGGAATCTTGTCCTGGTACTCGAATGGACCGATCTCGCGGGTTTCCATCGTCCGAGTACGGAAGTAGTCGAGGATCGCCGCTTGCGCCTCGGGGTGAACGACCCAGTCGTCGCCGACGGGCTCCGCGACCCTCACCTCACCGCGATCGAGCGCCGCAATCATCTCCTCGGTCGTCACAGCACCTCCTCCAGGATCAGGGCAGCGCGCTCGCAATCGTTCTGAGACGGCACGAGAGCCATCCTCACATACCCCTCGCCATCCGGGCCGAAGAACGCGCCCGGCGCGACGAGGATGCCGCTCTCGAGCAGGCGTCGAGCGAAGTCCTCGGACGGGACCGTCGACCGCCAGCCACAGGAAGAAGGTCGCGTCCCCGCCGGCGAGCCGAAGCCGTTTGCGTTCGAACACCGGGAGAAGCGTCTCGCGCTTGCGGCGATAGACCTCTCGCACCGCCTCGACGTGCCGTTCGTCCGACAGCGCAGCGACACCCGCCCGCTGGACGAACTCCTGCGGTGCCGTGCCGAGTGTCGGGACGGAACGCGCGCAGCGCGTCCGCGACGTCCGGCGAGGCGCAGACGAACCCGCAGCGGTAGCCAGTCATCGAAGAGCGTTTCGAAAGCGTGTTGAAGACGACCACGTTGGAGCGGTCTGCGACCTGGAGCGCCGATGCGGGCGCCTCCCCGAACCACAACTCCGAGTACGCCTCGTCCGAACAGAGCAGGAACCCGTGCTCTCGGGCCCGGCCGGCGAGCTCCTCGTAGAACGAGAGCGGGGCGGTCGCTCCGGTTGGGTTGTTCGGGTAACACGTCCAGAAGACCGCGATCTCGTCCCACCGCTCGAACGCGTCGAGGTCGGGGAGCCACCCGGTCTCCTCCCGGAGCGGCACGGAGATCACCGTGCCGCCTGCGAAGCGTGCACCCCGCTCGTAGACCGGGTATCCCGGCGACGGCACCGCGACGGCGGTGCGCTCGCCGATCGCGATCTGCGCGAACGAGAAGATCGCCTCCTTCGAACCGAGCGTCGGGACGATCTCGAGCGCGGGATCCGGTGTCGACCCCGAAGCGTCGCTCGATCCACCCGGATGACCGCTTCGCGGAGCTCCGGGAGGCCGACCGCGCGTGGGTAGGACGAGACCTCGCTGATCCCGGACACGAGCGCCTCGCGGATGAAAGCCGGAGTCGGTTCGCGCGGGTCGCCGACCCCGAAGTCGATCACGTCGATGCCCCGATGCCTCGCATCGGCTCGCCAGTCGTCCAGCCTCGCGAACGGGTACTGGGCGAGCTCGTCGAGGAGCGGCGAGAGCTGCACCGGCTAGTCCTGCCCGAGCAGGAACTGCTGCAGTGCCGAATAGGTTCGCTCCAGCTCGCCGATCTCGACCTGCTCGTCCGCAGCGTGGGCGAAGCGGGTCGCACCGGGACCGAAGTTCACGGCATCGAGCCCACGTGCCGCGAAGTCGGAGACGTTCGTCCACGCCTGCTTCGGCTCGACGTCGAACGGGCCGGCGCGGCGGAGCCGTTCGACGAGCGGCGAGTCGAGAGCGACTGGTGCAGCCGGAGAGTTCTGGAGGACCTCGACGTCGCGCCCGACGAGCTCGCGGACGCGCTGCGCAGCCGACTCCGGGCGTTCGGTCGGGCGCGTAGCGAAAGTTGAGCGTGCACTCGACGCGCGCCGGGATGACGTTGGTCGCGATTCCGCCGTGTATCTGAGTGACGCTCAGCACCTCGCGGAAGGTCAGGCCCTGCACGTCGACGTCGCGCGGCTCGAGCTCGAGCACGTCGCGAAGACCCTCGAATGCCACCTTCACCGCGTTGACCCCGAGCCAGGGGCGTGCCGAGTGCGCGGAGCGACCCTCGAACACGACGCGCGCGTTGAGGTTGCCCAGGCAGCCGAGCTGGATCGTGTTGTCGGTCGGCTCGAGGCAGATCACGAGAGCCGCCTCGTCGATGAGAGGGCATGCGGCGAACACGCCCGGTAAGGGGTTGTCGCCCGGACCGAGCTCCTCACGAGGAAAGAACAGAAGGCCGAGGTCGTATGCGAGGTCGACGTGCTCCGCCCAGCGGGCGAGCTCGATCATCACGGCGAGACCGCCCTTCATGTCCGTCGCACCGAGACCGTGGACCGCGCCCTCGTCGATCCGGCCCGGAAGATTCCCCTGCGCGGGAACGGTGTCGGTGTGCCCTGCGAGGAGCACGAGCGGCTTCCCCGAACGCTTGGCGTACACGAGCGACTCGCCGTCGTCATGGACGAGCGCGGTGGGCACCTGCGCCTTCGCGTACGCGTAGACAGCCGCCTCCTCGCGCGACGGGGACGGGATGTCCACGAGCTCGAGCGTCCGCTTCGCGAGAGCCGAGTCTTCGACGGGAACGGTCATAAT
Source organism: uncultured Actinomycetes bacterium (assembly GCA_963815945.1). GTDB lineage: Bacteria > Actinomycetota > Thermoleophilia > Gaiellales > Gaiellaceae > PALSA-600. The sequence continues at coordinate 636,591 of CAWFIN010000007.1, read as the reverse complement.
GGAATCTGATGATTCCACGTTCTCCCGAGCCCGAGCGTGGGTTCGTCCTCGCGGTTCTGGCACAGGGAGTCGATGCCGACGACGAATTGGCGGAAATCGAGGAGCTCGCGCGCACTGCAGGAGTCGAGCCGATCGGGCGCATCGTGCAGCGACGGGCCCGTCCCGCACAGCGCACGTACGTCGGCAAAGGGAAGATCACGGAGCTCAAGGAAGCGTTCGCGGAGTCCGGCTCGGAGAGCCTTCTGGTCGACGACGAGCTCGACCCGGTCCAGCAGCGCTATCTCGAGGACGCTCTCGACACGCGCGTCGTCGACCGCACGCAGCTGATCCTCGACATCTTCGCCCAGCACGCAGTCACCGCCGAGGGAAAGCTCCAGGTCGAGCTCGCACAGCTGGAGTACAACCTTCCTCGCATGCGAGGGCTGTGGCAGCACCTCGAGCGCCTCGGCGGCGGTGTCGGAACGCGCGGCCCCGGCGAGTCCCAGCTCGAGACCGACAGACGCCTCGCCCGCCGCCGTGTGGCGGTGCTCAAGCGCCGCCTCCGGGGCCTCGAGCAGCAACGGTCGACCAGGCGCGCCAAACGGCAGCGTTCCGAGGCTCCGACCGTCGCGCTCGCCGGGTACACGAACGTCGGAAAGTCGACCCTGCTCAACGCCCTCACCGGAGCGGACGTCTCCGTCGAGAACCGGCTCTTCGAAACGCTCGATCCGACGACGCGCGGGTTCGACTACGAAGGGCGGCGCTACCTCGTCACCGACACGGTCGGGTTTCCTCCGCCGGCTCCCGCATCAGCTCGTCGAGGGCTTCGCCTCGACGCTGGAAGAGACGCTCGTGGCCGACATGGTGCTCCACGTGGCTGACGCCTCCGTCAGCGAGGAACGGCTCGACGAGATGGTGCGCGCCGTCGAGGACGTGCTTCAAGAGATCGGGGCGGAGGCGCTCCCCATCCAGCTCGTGCTGAACAAGATCGACCGAGTCGACGAAGTGGGTCGCAGGCGCCTCGCGAACCGCTTTCCCGACGCCCCGCAGATCTCCGCGCAGACGCGGAGAGGGTCTCGAAGAGCTCAAGGCCCTCGTCGCCGAGCGGTTCGGCGGACGCTGGGAGAGCGTGCGTTTGCTCATTCCCTACGAGGACGGAGCGCGCCTGTCGGAGCTCTACGAGCTCGGAGCGCCGATCGAGCAGCGAGAAGACACCCCTGCAGGGGTTCTCGTCGTCGCTCGGCTTCCTCGCCGCGAGGTGCCGCGGTTCGCCCCGTACTTGATCCACGAGGCCCGCAGGGAAACGGCCTGATGATCGAGCTCCCGATCCTCCGGCTGCACCCCGCAGCGGTCGTGCCGGCGCGCGCATACGACGGGGACGCCGGTCTCGATCTCGCGGCGTGCGAGCGGGTGGAGCTTGCTCCGGGCGAGCGAGCGCTCGTCGGGACCGGCCTCGCCGTCGCGATTCCGGAAGGCCATGCGGGATTCGTCCAGCCGCGCTCGGGGCTCGCCAGCAAGCACGGGATCACGATCGTCAACACGCCGGGCCTTGTCGACTCCGGGTACCGGGGCGAGATTCGAGTCGCGCTCCTGAACACCGACCTGCGGGAGACGTTCGTCGTCGAGGCCGGCATGCGGATCGCGCAGCTCGTGATCGTTCCGCTGCCGGACGTCGAGCTCGTCGAGGTGGACGTGCTCCCGGAGTCGGAGCGGGGGGTACGCGGGTTCGGATCGTCCCGCCACTGATGGAGCCTCGCCTTCGCGTCTCCGCGCTGTTGCGCTGGCACGACCGCATTCTCCTCTGCCGGCAGGAGAAGCCGGGGAAGGAGTACTGGCTCCTGCCGGGTGGAGGTGTCGAGGGCGGAGAGAGCCTGACCGAGGCCCTGCGTCGCGAGCTGCGCGAGGAGATCGGCATCGCCGACGACCTTCCGTTCGAGGGGCCGATCGCAGTCGCCGAGTCGATCGCGCCGAACTGGACCCCGGACGACCGGCACGTCGTGCACATCATCTTCGCGACCGACCTGTCCCACAGGTCGCTCGAAGACGTCGAGACCCGCGATGCGGCCGTTCGCGGCACCCGGCTCTTCTTGCTCGACGACCTCGACGAGATCGTCGTCCATCCGCCGATCAAGAGGTTTCTCCAGCGCTGGCAACCGGGCGATCCCGCCGTGTACCTCGGCTCGCTCTGGGCGCGCTGACCGCCCGGGCGCCCGCCTCTAGTTCAAGCGTCAACCTCCCGCAGCTGCCCCGTATCGACGTCGTAGACGAATCCGCGCACGTCGTCGCGATGGAGCAGAAACGGCGAATGACGCACCCGCACGATCGACTGCCTGACGTCGCTGTTCGACGTCCGTGAACGACTCGATCGCGAAAGACGGAGCCATCCCGGTGGCCTCCTGCAGCTCGGCTCGAAAACCGTCGTCCGTCACGAGCTGCAGACCGCAGTCCGTGTGGTGGATGAGTGCGATCTGCTCGGTTCCGAGTCGTCGCTGCGAGATGGCCAGCGAGCGGATCACGTCATCGGTGATCACACCCCCGGCGTTGCGAAGGATGTGCGCCTGGCCGTCCTCGAGCCCCAAGGCCGCGAAGATGTCGAGCCTCGAGTCCATACACGTGACGATCGCCAAGCGGAGTGAAGGGCGCACATCCAGGTGCCCGTGGGCGTAGTGCGCTGCGAAGGCACGGTTGTTTTCGAGCAGGTCGTCGATCACATCCATCGCGGCTCTCCTCTCAAGCGAGCTCGGCGAGCCCTTGCGTGACCCACGCTTTGAGCTCGTCGGAGGCGGCGAACGGCGCGCCGTCCGCTTCGGCCCGAGCGAGAACCTCGTCGGCCGTGGCACCCGCTCTGAGGCCGGCGTAGAGGTAGATCACGGCGGACGAGCGCGGGCCCTTGCGGCACGTTACGAGCGTCGGCCGTGGCAAACGGTCGAGCGCGGAAATGTGCTTCCGCGCAAGATCCACGTCGAGCACCGTGGGAGGATCGGACACGATGTTGACCGACTCGGCGACCGCTGCCTGGACGCGGTCATACGAGAGCCCGCCCTCCATCGCTGCGAACTCCTCACCGCACAGGAACAGCCACGACGCAGCGTTCGCATCCCGGGCGAAGGCATCGGGATCGGTGATGAGTCCCCGGTTGTAGGTGAGATCCGTGGGCCGTGCGAATTCCCCCATGACCGCCTGGCTAGGTGCCGTGTCTCATGTTGTAGACCTCGAACTCCAGCGGTTGCGGAGCATCGGGGGGTGGCGGCTCGGCACCGATGCGCGCCATCGCCGGCATCAGCTGCTCGGCTTCGAATCGCCGGTAGGCCTCTTCGGACTCCCAGACGTCGACGATCCGCATGCCGACTGCCGAACGGCTTGCGGTGTGCAAGATCAGGCCGGGCGGGTCGTCGAGAATCTCCGCGTTGAGCGCGTCGTATTCGTCCGGCGAGATCGGCAGTTCGCTGATGAAGCTCCACGCCATCGTTCTTCCTCCATTCCGGTCGGTTCGACGAACTCTAACCCGGTGCCGCTGCTGGATCCATGCTCAGAACCGCCCACCGCGAGCGCGAGCGCGCTCCGCCGCCACCGCATGCGCCTCGGTCTCGATCTCGTCGAGGAGAGGCAGCAAGCTCATGCGGCTCGCCGGTGGCGTATGCGAGTGCATCCTCGAGGAGTCGATCGGCGAACCAGCCGTTTCGCGGCAGAAGCGGGCCGTGGAGATACGTGCCATACGCACGATTGCGGCGGCACCCCTCGTATCCCGAGTCGCCGTCGTTCCCGAAGCCTGCAACCACGCGTCCGAGCGGCTCGGCGCCCACGGTGAGGTACGTGCGACCAGCGTGGTTTTCGAAGCCGGCGAGCGTCTTGCCCGCCCACTCGCAGTCCAAGAGCACGTCGCCGATCATGCGGCGGTCGCCCGCAACCGTGTGAACGGGAAGCACGCCGACGCCGGGAAGCTCGACGCCGGCCCGGTCACGGTAGAAGCCGCCGAGAAGCTGGTACCCACCGCAGACGGCGAGAAACGCCATTCCCGCCTCGGCGGCATCGCGAAGCGCCGCGCCCTTGCCGGCGAGATCGCCGGCGACGAGTGCTTGTTCTCGGTCCTGGCCGCCTCCGATGTACACCAGGTCGATTTCGCTCGACGGGAACGAGTCCCCGATGGACACCGGCCGCACGACGAGCTCGTGTCCGCGCGCGCGGGCCCGCCCGGCGAGAACCGCGATGTTTCCGCGGTCGGCATAGATATTGAGGTAGTCGGGGTACAGATGCCCGACGCGAATCTTCATGCCGTGCTCTCCCAGTAGTTCCGCGCGTGTCCGCGCTTGGTGACGATCGCTCGAAGCGCGAGCATGGCGGTGTAGGTGGGGAGGACGACAAGCTCTTCACCCGGCGCAGTGAGCTCGAGGGCGAGGTCGAGCGCCTGCTCGATGTCCGGCACCACGTCGAGCCGTCCGCGGTCGAAGCCGCCGTAGGCGAACCGCAGCGCAATCTCCGCCGCTCGGCTCCCTGTTGCGACGATCCGCTCGCAGCCTTCCGCAAAGGGCTCGAAGTCCACGTCCCAGATCCACGAGACGTCGCGCCCATCGGCGATGTCGTCGTTCAGCGCAACGAGCGCCACTCCCTGGCCGCCTCGGTCGACGAGCGTGCGCACCGCCTCGTTTGCGCCCGCCGGGTTCTTGACGAGCAGGATGAGCAACCGCCGGTCGCCGACGGCGATGCGCTCGAAGCGGCCGAAGGCCGGTGCGAAGCGCCGGAGCCCGGTGACAACTTGGTCGAACGTCATTCCGGCCGTGAGACAGAGCGCCGCAGCCGCGACGGCGTTGTAGACGTTGTACAGCCCCGGGACCGACAGCTCGACGCGAGCAGACCCCTCTTGCGCCTCGAGGGTGAACGCGACGCTGTCCGCACCGTGCAGCGCGATCTCCGTCCCGCGGACGTCGAGCGGCGGACGCTTCGCGCCGCAGTTCGGGCAGCTGTAGTCGCCCAGATGGCCGACGTACGCGGCGGCGTAGACGTACGGAGTGCCGCAGTTCAGACAGTGCTTCGAGTCGGCGGCATGCTGGAGCGCCGGCCGGGCCACCCGCGGATCGTCGAGACCGAAGACGACCGCACGTCCGGGAGTCGCATACCGGGCCAGGTCTCCGACGAGAGGGTCGTCGCCGTTGACGACGAGCACGGTGTCGGGTAGCGAGGCGACGGTGTCCCGCCACCGGCCGGCGATCAGCTCGAGCTCGCCGTAGCGGTCGAGCTGGTCGCGAAAAAGGTTGCCGAGGCACAGAATGCGCGGCCGCACCCGGAGCGCGATGTCGGGTAGCGCGCCTTCGTCGACCTCGAAGAGCCCGAGCTGCGGATCTCGCGCTTCGAGCAGTGCCGACGCAACTCCGGACACGAGATTCGCGCCCGCGGAGTTGAACGCGAGCCGATAACGGGAACGAAGGATTTCGGCTGCCATAGCCGAGGTGGTCGTCTTGCCGTTCGTCGCCGAGATGAGCACCGATCCCTCGCTGAGCCGGTCCGCGAGGACAGCCACGGCGCTCGGATCGAGCTTTGCGAGCAGCTTGCCCGGGAGAGTCGTCCCACCTCCGGCCCGAAAGAGACGCGACAGGGCTCCCGCCGCCCGGGCTCCTGCGATTTCGGCTCTCAGCGGCACGCGAACGGGCATCAACGGCGAGCGTAGTCGATGGTGCGAAACCAACGCCCGCACGCCACGGCCCGCACACCGATCCCGCTAGCCCGTTCTTGCGCTTTGCTTCTCTTGCTCTACCATTGTTGGCGATGGCGCCACGGCCTCGCTATCGCGCGATCGCAGAGATCGACCCTGCCGCGCTCTCGTCATTCCGAGCCGGCATCCGCAGGCGGTACACCGACGAGCAGATCGTCGCGGAGTTGCAGCTGTGCGCCGACCGGCTCGGCCGCTCACCGACGATGAAGGAGTTCGCGGCGGATGAGGGGACGAGGGTGCATCCCCAGACCGTCGTCGAGCATTTCGGGACATGGAATGCCGCCAAACGTGCCGCCGGGCTCGTCCCACGACGATTTGCAACCCGCGAGGAGTTGCTCGACGTGCTGCGCCGGCTCGGGGCCGAACTCGGACGGGTTCCGACCGCGAGCGACCTCGACGGACAGCATGGCCGGATGCCGTCGAAATCGCTCTACTGGCACACGTTCGGATCGCTCGCGAACGCCCTGCAGGAAGCGGGGTTCGAGGTGGTGGTGGGGGAGGCGAGGCTCGAACGTGCGATCGAGCAGGGAGCCGCGCTTGCTCGGCGCCTCGGCCGGCTGCCGAAGTTCGCCGACTGGGCCGCAGCGCGCCGCGACGAGCCGGGGATGCTCACCGAGTGGCAGGTTTACCGTATGTTCGAGCCGCGGCGAGGTGCGTGGTCGACGTTCCAATTCCTCGTGCGCGAGCGACTCGTGAACGAAGGCGCGAGTGTCTCGGCCGACGGTTCGATCGACACGTCCGCGCGCGATCCCGGCCGTAGGCCGAAGGGGCCCTCAGGCGGCCGTTGCGATCGTCGCGAGCCTGCGCAGGCAGAACTCGCGCTCCTCCGGTGTGCGAACCGCCGGCAGAGCATCCTGCTCGTCGAAGGGCCGGGCTCTGAAGCGGGCACGGCGTGCGACCTTTCCCTCGCGAAGAGCGACGAGCGATCCCTCGCGCACCTCGCGCTTGCGCAGCTTCACCGCGCAGTAGTGCTCGAGAACTTCGAGCGCGTGCACGGTCGACGCGAAGAAGACGCCGGACGTTCCGTGACCGAGCCAGAGCGGCCGACCGATTCCTCGCGCGAGGTAGAGCAGCTCGGGCTCGCGCTCGTCGAGCCAGGCCGCGGCCATCGATCCCTCCAGAGCCTCGAGCGCTCGCACGTCATTGCGTGAATGTGCCGCGAGCGCAAAGATCGCCTCCGAATCGACGGTCATCTGCGGTTCGGCACGAGAGCACGTGTGCAACCCCAGAAGTGCGTCGTCGTTGACGATCGTGCCGTTATGGATGCCGAATACCGGGCCGTGCTGCACTGGATGGTTGTTCGCGCCGATCGACGGGTGGCCCTTGGTGTAGTCGCGGACGTGCACGAGAAGCTGCGTCGCCTGCTCGGGCACGTCAACCCGTTCGAGAAGCTGCGACGGCGGGGTGCGCTGCTTGACGACCGTGGGACGCGTGTCCGCGGGCGCGCGGTGCGCGTAGCCGACCGCGTCGGCGCCGCGCTCCGCGATCGCCGCGAGCAACGCTTGCGCCGCGAGCGTTCGATCGAGCCGCGACGAGGGTGAGAGGCTGTAACCGGCGATTCCGCACATGTCGTAGGTCCTGTCGAGAGCTATTGATATCCGTCACGAATCAAGGTAGCGACCCGGACAGCCGATATGTCACACGACCATGTCACTTCCAGAGATGGATCTCGGAGATTCGAATTCTGAGCCGTCACCCGGGCTCCTGCTGCCGCTCGCCAAGACCGACCCTCTCGAGCCCGCGGGGTCGGACTCCGGCGACGCGCTGAAGATCTACGTCCGTCAAATACGCCGCCCTCTGCTCAGCGCCGAGGAAGAGCGCGAGCTCGCTCGCCGCAAAGACATGGGGGACGAGGCAGCGAAACAGCAGCTGATCGAATCGAACCTCCGGCTCGTGATGTCGATCACATGGAAGTACCGGAACACGAGCGTCCCGCTGCTCGACCTGATTCAAGAAGGGAATCTCGGGTTGATCCGGGCCATCGAGCGCTTCGACTATCGAATGGGGTTCCGGCTGTCGACGTACGCAACGTGGTGGATCAAACAGGCGATCATGCGCGCGCTCGGAGACCAGGGTCGCACGATCCGGGTTCCGGTACGCGTTGGTGACGAGGCGCGCCGCGCGCTCCGCGCCCGCCGCCAGCTCGAGCAACGGCTGAACCGGGAGCCGACGATCGACGAGATCGCCCTGGAGTCGGGCTTCACGCCCGACCGGGTCCAGGAGCTCTTCAGCCTGATCCCCGATGCGGTGTCGCTCGACGGCCCGGTCGGTGACGGAGAACGCGTGTACGCGGACCTCATCGAGGACGAGCAGTCGGCAGCACCCGAGAGCATCAGTGCAGACGCCCTGCGCGCAGCGGAGCTCGAGGCGGCGCTCGAGTCACTCAATCCGCGCTTGCGCTACGTCGTCGAGTCCCGCTTCGGGATCGGTGGCAACCCGCCGAAGACGCTCGAGGAGGTCGGTGCCCATCTGAACATCACGCGCGAACGGGTACGCGTGATGGAGAGCCAGGCGCTTCGCAGCCTCCGCCGGTCGACGCCCAGCCTCATCCAGCACCTGCGCTGAGATTCGAACGCACGATAACGTGCGTTATGTCAAGTCCGCAGTAGAACGGACTTGCCTCGGATCCCCCAGCTCGGCAGTGTGCCGGCGTTTCCCGCAAAGAGCGGGTACCTGCTCGTTCCCGGGGTCTTGAATGACCCCGGCCGGCGAGGGTAGATTCCTGGCTGCGCCGAGCCCGCAGCGCAAGTAGGTGGAAACTGAGTCCGGCGGCCGTACGCGAGAGCGGAAAGCCAAAGAGGCGCAGTCGACGAAAACGCCACGGGCTCGGCGAAATGCGTTCTCGACGAGGTGTGCGCCGGACGACTTCCCCGCCTCTCGAGCAATTGCCATCCTCTTAGAGCATGTTGTCAGAACAGCCAGCTCGGACGTCGTACGTCAGAGTTGGCGCAAATTGCGTCATTCGCGTGATCGGGCCCCTTGCGCAGTCTCGGCAGGAGGTCTATGGTGGTTCTTGCACCGAGCACGGAGCGCGAGTAGGTCGAGGTTGAGCCCGGGGGCCGTACGCGGAAGCGGAAAGCCAACAGGTTCGGCGGACGAAAGCGCCACCGGCTCGGTGAATTTTTTTCCCTCTGCGGCCGCGTTCGGCATCGCGCCTCGGCAGGGCGCGTTCCGCGCGCTCCCCCGCGCGTCGGCCAGAGGCCTTAAGGCCTGGGCAGGATGCGACGGCCGTGGGGCCCCGACAGGGCCGCGAGGAGACGCTTGGCGAGCTCGTGCCCTACTGCCTGCTCGAGGCGGTCCTGTGGGGGCTTGCAATCACCTGCTCCGGGCGTGCACCCGGCCGTGCCCCCCACGTTGGAGCTGATTCCATCTTCGGAGTTCCCGCGCATGCTCACTCCCATCGGTACCGCCGGTCACGTCGCAATCCCTCAGAGAGGGTCGCTCCCGGGGCGCTAGTACTCGATGAGCGAGTACACGTCGTACCGGCGCAGGCGCTCACGGCCGCCGAGGAACGGCAGGTCGATGATGAAGCAGGCGCCCACCACGATCCCTCCGATGCTCTCGACGAGCTCGCAGATCGCTTCGACGGTTCCGCCGGTCGCGAGCACGTCGTCGTGGATCACGACACGCGACCCCGGCGGGATCAAGCCGGGATGGAGCTCGAGCGAGTTCTCACCGTACTCGAGCGCATAGCTTGCGCTCACGGTCTCCGGCGGCAGCTTGCCGGGCCGACGGGCCGGCACGAAGCCGCAGCCGGCATCGGCTGCGATCGCGGGCCCGAGGATGAACCCACGTGCTTCGGCGCCAAGCACCATATCCGGCGCCTTGAGCTGAACCCAGGCCGACAGCTCAGCGATCGCCTGCCGCAGAGCGGTCGCATCCGCGAGGAGCGGCGTGATGTCCTTGAAGCCGACTCCAGGCGTCGGGAAGTCGGGCACCTCCCGGACGTGGGCCCTCAGGTCGACGGCGCTCAACGGCTCGCCACGTCGCGCAGGTCGCGCCAGAAGAGGAGCGCCGAAAGCTCTTCCGCGAGCTCGCCGAGCGTCTGGAGATCTCTGAGGCCGGCTGCACGACGCTCCGCGTTGCGCGCCTGCAGGGCCGGCGCCATCAGCTGTCCGATCAACGCGGTCTCTCGGTCGATCGCAGTTCGAAACGTGCGCAGGTGCCGCGGGCCCGCCCCGTAGCGAGACAGCTGCACGCAGACTCCGGCGATGTCGGCGTCGGTTTCCGGGTAGCGCTTCGCGGAGCCGCTACCCGCGGGCTGGAGCAGTCCGAACTCCTCGAGCTCCTTCGCCATCGCGGGAGTAATACCGGAACGCTCGCAGAGCTCCTCCAGGTCGATCGTCTCGCCGCGCTCCCCCACCCCGGTCGGCCGCTTGCGCTTGCGTTCCTTCGCACCGGCCGCATCGAGCTCTTCGCGGATCACCCGCAGCGGCAGAAATTCGTCGCGCTGGAGCCGCAGAATCGTCGTCAAGCGCTCGACGTCGTCCTCGCTGAACAACCGGTAGCCGCCGCGCGTCCGTTGGGGCGTGAGGAGACCTTCGTCTTCGAGGAAGCGGATCTTCGAGATCGAGATGTCGGAGAACTCGTCGCTCAGGCGCCGAACGACCTCGCCGATCCGGATCAGGCGCTCGCGCTTGGGGGTGTCCGCAGTCATGCTCACCTGTCGAGGAATGTGAGGCGGTACTTGCCGATTTGAAGCTCGTCGCCGTTTTCGAGCGGGCGCGCTGTCGATTCGATGCCGGTTGACGAACGTGCCGTTGAGCGAGCCTTGATCGTCGACGGAGAAGACCCCGTCCCGCTCGACGACGACCGCGTGCTTGCGCGACACGGTCACGTCGTCCAGGAAGATCTCGCACTCGGGCGAGCGTCCGATCCGGGTTCGCTCGCGCGAAAGGAGGAAACTCTCGCCGGCGCGGCCGCCACCTGACCGCACGACCAGCGCTGGGCCCTCGAGCTCGTCGGCCCCGTCACCGGCCAGCTCGCCGACCTCGTCGGCGCTGATCGTCTGAGTCGTCTCGCCACCACTTTCCCGCTTCTCGAGCAGGGCACCGCAGCGCGAGCAGTAGTTCGCAGTCTCCGGGTTCTGGAAACCGCACTGCGTGCAGTAGACATGGCTCACGCCGGCGGGTGGTCCTTGCCGGTGAGAATCTCGGTCAGCCGTGCCACGTCGACCTGGTCGAGGACGCTACGCCCACCGGACTTCGCAAGGCGCGCGACGAGCTCGGCTCGCAGGATGTCGATCTTGCCGTGCAGGATCCGGCGGCGGTAGCTCACCTCCCGCTCCTCGTGCTGGAGCTCGTCGATCAGCTTCTTGAGGTCATCGTCGGAGAGAGAACGGAGATCGGGGAATGCGTCCACGCGGCGCCTTTCGTCGGTGACTTGCGTGATTACAGCGGATCGCTCACGAACCGTCAACCTCAACTTGAGGATACACGTGCCGGGTTCCCTGCCGCGCCGCGGTTTCCTCCCGGAGAGCCGTTGCTCAGACGGCGAGCTCGGTGCGGGCCTTGCGCACGTAGAGCAGCAGCGAGGCAACCGCAGCGCCGAACCCCGCCCAAAAGACCCACAGCGGCCACCGCGTGCCCTCGTCGGTGACCATCACGAATCCGAGGCTCGCGTAGAGCAGCCACGTGGCCAGCTTGCCGAGGAAGTTGACCTCGAAACGGTATCCGCGCCCGAGCGCGAACGGCGTCGCCGCGATCGAGGACGAGGTCGCGCACCGGGATCGCGAGCGCGACCCAGGGCAAGCGACCCTCGTGCCAGAGGAGCACCACGGCGACGTCGATCAGCAACCGGTCGGCGAGAGGGTCGGCGATCTTGCCGAACGCGGACTCGACGTGCCACCGGCGCGCGAGGAACCCGTCGATCTGGTCCGTGACGGCTGCCGCGCCGAACACGATCCCTGCCGCCCAGCTGCTGCCACCGTCGGCGTCGAGGATCAGCACGGCACACACCGGGATCGCTACGAGCCGTGCGATCGTCAGCAGGTTCGGAAGCTGCGCCAGAGGCGCCGGGACGCTGCGTCCGGCCACCGCCGAAGGATACGGCCTCCTAGCGCGCCGCTCTGAACACGGCCGACCAGTGGGCCGTACGCACGAGATACGCGTTCGAAGCCTTCGTTCCGCGAAGACCCCACGCACCCTGATACGAGAGGTACGGGAGCACGGCCGAGCTGGAGGCAGGCTCGATCTGCGTCCCCTCGTGCCATTCGTTGAACGACGTGACGGTAACCCCGTCCGCATGCGCTCCGACCGCCGCGTGCCACATCGAGTCGTACGTCGCGCCGTTCCGCCGTGGCTTCACGCGGGTGTCGCCGGTCGCACGCCGGGCGTCGTAACCCGGGCCGACCGACGGCAGGCACAGCAGATGCACGGCGTGCGCCTGCGCGCAGAGGCGGGCGAAGATCCCGGCGCCGTAGGTGAGGACGTCATACGTGTAGATCCCGTCGAAGTGGCCTGCCGCCGCCGCGCCCGCGAGCGCAGTCTGCGCGAAGACCTGTACGCCCACGAGGGAGTCGTTCGCAGACGCCCACTCCGAGCTCGGAAAGTCGAGCGCCTGGAAGACGTAGAAGCGCTTGATCCCCAGCGTCCGCAGGTACCCGATGTCAGCGACGACGCTCGCGACCGAGCGTCCGGAATACGGCTCGATGTGAGCCGCGACCGAAAGCCCGTCGCGCCTGGCCGCCGCGAGCACGAGCGCGAGCCGGCCGTCCTCCGCCGACCCCCTTCCCCACCACGAGACGACGACCTCGTCCACGCCCGCCGACTTGATCTCGTCCATCTGCGAGCGGACGACCGCAGGATCGGACGACGAGTAGACGCCGCGCGCCGGGAAGTAGTTGGAGGCGATGTCGCTCGGAGGCGAATGGCCGTTCTGCGACCAGTGGACGTACTGACCGTCGCGTGCCGGCGTGCCGTACCAGGGGTAGTAGAAGATCGACACCGCCGGGCCCGCCAAGGCGGCGGCCGGAAGCAGAAGCGAGGCGCACGCGCAGGCGAGAAGCGCGCGGGTTACGGGCGCCACTTGACGCTGCACCCGGAGGGCGGCGTCTCGGCGACCGGCGGCTCGCGCCCGTCGAGAACCGCGTCGAGCGCGTCGCGCAGGTACTGCCTGGCCGACTGCCGTTTCGTCGCGGCTGTCGTCGATCGCGCCGTGGTAGACGAGCCTCCGCTCGCGGTCGAACACGAAGACCTCGGGCGTCCGCTCGGCGCCGAGGGCGCGTGCGAGCGACTGGTCTTCGTCCCAGAGGTAGTCGAAGTTGAACCCCTCCCGCGCCGCTCGGCGCCCCATCTCTTCGAACGAATCCTCGGGATACCGCTCCGGGTCGTTCGAGTTCACGGCGACGAGCGCGACGCCTCTGCCCGCATAGTCGCTCTGGATCGCCTTCATTCGCCCTTCCCACGCCTGCACGTACGGGCAGTGGTTGCACGACTGGACCAGGACGAGGATGGCCTGGTCGGCGTAGCTCTCGAGCGTGTGCTCGGAACCGTCGATGCCGGGAAGGCGGAACGAGGGAGCGCGGTCGAGTTCGGTCAGGCTCATCGCAGGGCTTCCTCCAGTTGTTCGCGGCTCGGGACCGGCGACACGCGCCCATCCGGGAGCCGGTAGATCCGGCAGTTCAGCGCCGGCCGTCCCGCCGCTCCTACCGGGTCGACGTCACGTCCGTCGACCCGAATCGTAGGCGAACCGGGGAATCGCAGAGCCACGGCCTCGTCATCCGTCTTCACCTCGTGCAGCGCGACCTCGACACCGAGCCCACGGTCGGCGATCACGCTCTCGAGGAGCGCAAGCGCTTCCGGGTACGACGGACAGCCTTCCCAGTAGTAGAGGTCGATCGTGTCTGCCAACGAGGTGGGTTCTTGGTCGGGCGTGCGGGTGTGGCGTGGGTGCCACGTAAACAGTCCGAGCGTACCCGTCCCTGCCGCCCACGCCGCGCCGGGCCTGCAGCCGTCTATTCGAGCGTGAGCTGAATCGCAGGCCTATCCCGGCTCTGCTTCTCCGCCCTCTTCCTCCTCTGGGCTGAATGCGACATGGCGGGTACCTCTTGCACCGCGTTTGCACGGGTGCGACGGGCCCGCTCGTGCCTATGAAGTCAGTCCACCCTTCTCGACCAATCGTCGTCCGGCACCAGTCTCAGCGGCGGGTCTGGCGCCAGCCTCAGCGGCGGATCTGTCTCGGTCGTCTCGCCGTGAAGCCTCTCCGCGAACGCCGTCAGTCGGGCGAGTTCTGCCTCGAGCTCGTCGATTCGGTCCAGATCACGCTTCGTGAGAGCCTAGAGATGTTGGGTGTGCTCGCCATCGGGCCTCGGAGGTGCATGCCTCGCCAGGCTACGCCTCCCCGTAGGTGAGTTTCAACCCCTCAATAGAGGGAGGCGCCCGCACTTTGCGTGTTTAGTTCCGGGGAGCCGGGGTCCTACTGGAACCCACCATGACGACAGAACCTTGGCTCGATGACATGAACCTCAACGCGTTTCGGCCAACAGATCGTGGACCTGCGTCACTGACTCTTGGCCGATCGTCCAGGACGCCGCCGCATTCCTCGCCCCTGAATCGCTGCCGTTTGGCCGCTAGCGACCCAAGCCGCGCATTCGCTCGGTCATCAAAAGTGCCTCTTGCCGGGCTTCGCGCGATCGGGGCGCCGAGATTTGAACTCGGGACCTCTAGTCCCCCAGACTAGCGCGCTAACCAGGCTGCGCCACGCCCCGTGGCGGCAACGATAGCGCAGGGTTACGTGTGCGCCGGAGCGTGGTGGCGGCGGGCGACGCCCGTCGCTTCCGCGGCGGCGGCGACCGCAGCCGCGACGATCGGCGCCACGTCACGGTTGAAGACGCTCGGGATCACGTACTCGGGGCCGAGCTCGTCAGGCTTGACGACTGCCGCGATCGCCTCGGCGGCCGCAAGCTTCATCTCCTCGTTGATCGTCGAAGCACGGACGTCGAGCGCCCCGCGGAAGACGCCCGGGAAGGCGAGGACGTTGTTGATCTGGTTCGGGTAGTCGGACCGGCCCGTCGCGATCACCGCAGCGAGCCCGTCGATCTCCTCCGGCATCACCTCGGGCGTCGGGTTCGACATCGCGAACACGATCGCGCCGTCCGCCATCGACGCGATCGCGTCGCGCGTGACCGCGCGCGGCCCCGACACGCCGACGAAGACGTCGGCGCCGGCGAGCGCTTCGTCGGCCGAGCCGGTGAAGCCTCCCGGGTTCGTCCGCTCCGCGTAGTCGGCCTTCGACGCGCTGAGATCGGGCCGGCCCTTGTAGAGCGCTCCTTGCCGGTCGCAGCCGATGATGTCCCGTACGCCGGCCGCGAGCAGCATGTCGGTCGTCGCGACGCCTGCGGCCCCGACGCCCGTCATCACGACGCGCACGTCTTCGGCGCGCTTTCCGACCACGCGGAGCGCGTTCAGGAAGGCGGCGATGACGACGATCGCCGTCCCGTGCTGGTCGTCGTGGAAGACCGGAATGTCGAGCGTCTCTTTCAGGCGATTCTCGATCTCGAAGCAGCGAGGCGCTGAGATGTCTTCGAGGTTGATGCCGCCGAACCCGGGCGCGATCGCCGTCACCGCGGCCACGATCTCGTCGGGATCCGTGGTCGAGAGGCAGATCGGCCACGCATCGACGCCGCCGAACTCCTTGAAGAGCATCGCCTTGCCCTCCATCACCGGCATCGCCGCCTCGGGGCCGATGTCACCGAGGCCGAGCACCGCCGTGCCGTCGCTGACGACCGCCACGGTGTTTTGCTTGATCGTCAGGTTCCAGACCTTGCTCTTGTCCTCGGCGATCGCAGTGCAAACCCTGGCGACGCCGGGCGTATACGCCATCGACAGGTCGTCGCGAGTCTTCAGCGGCGACTTCGACACCATCTCGATCTTCCCGCCGAGGTGGAGCAGGAAGGTGCGGTCCGAGACGTGCTCGACCTCGACGCCCGGCACCGCGTGAACGGCCGCGACGATCGCGTCGATGTGCTCGGCGCTCGCGGCGTCAACCGTGACGTCGCGGATCTTCTTGCCGTGCGCGACGCGCACGAGGTCGATCGCGCCGAGACTCCCGCCCGCGTCGCCGATCGCGCGCGCGACGTCGGCGAAGGCGCCGGGCCGGTCGTCGAGGTGGACGCGAAGCGTGGCGCTGAAGGACGCAGAAGGTCGCTGCGCGGACATTCGCCTAGCCGCCGCCGAGCCGCTTGTAGAGCCGGTCGACGAGCTCCGGCATCGCCTCGAGCCGCTCGGTGATCACGCGCAGGCGGTACTCGCGGAAGTGCTCCGCCTCGACGTCGAGCGCCGCCGCGAGGCGCTCCACCACGTCGTTCGACGGCACCGGGCGGTTGCCGTGGACGAGGTGGTTCAGGTAGCCGGCCGAAAGGCCGGTCTTGCGCGGCGAGCCCGCGGTAGGTCGCGCCCGTCTCGTTCATCAGCCGCTCGACCGCCGGCCCGAACGGCTCCGCGCTGAACTTCCGCCGCCTCGCCATCGTCAGGCCGCCGTCCCCACCTCGGACACGTCGACGCGAGTGTCTTCGCCCGTCGCGCGGTTGCGCACGTCGACCTTGCCGTCCTCGAGAGTCTTCTTCCCGACGGTCACCCGCATCGGGAGGCCGATCAGGTCGGCATCGGCGAACTTCTCGCCCGGCGCGCAGCTCGCGGTCGTCGAGGAGCACGTCCCACCCCGCATCCGAGAGCTGGCCTCGCGGCCTGCTCCGCCTCGGCCTCGGCTCCGGAGAGCGCGACCACGTGGACGTCGTACGGAGCGATCGCGGCCGGCCAGCGAATCCCGTGTTCGTCGTGGTTCTGCTCCACCGCCGCCGCCATGATACGCGCAAGGCCGATCCCGTAGCTGCCCATCACGAGAGGCTTCTCCTTCCCGCTCTCGTCCAGGAACGTCGCGCCGAGCGGAACCGAGTAGCGCGTGCCGAGCTTGAAGATGTGGCCGATCTCGATCGCGGTCTGGAAACGCAGCGCGCCGCCGCACGTGGCGCAGCGGTCGCCCTCCTGCGGCTGCCGGATGTCGGCGAAGCGCGCCTCGAAGTCGCGCCCGTGCTCGACGCCGCGCAGGTGCCAGCCGGTGCGGTTCGCGCCGGCGACGAACTGCCCCTCGCGAAGCGCCTCGTCGGCGATCACCTCGCCCTCGAAGCCGACCGGGCCGAGCGAGCCCGGGTCGGCGCCGAACGCCGCGCGGATCTCGTCCTCGGTCGACGGCCGCAGCTCCGACCGAGCCGCCGCGAGCAGCTTGGCCTCCTCGAGCCGGTCGTCGCCGCGGACGAGCGCGAGCACGACCGTGCCGTCCGGCTTCGTCATCGGCATCGCCTTCGACGTCGCGGCGGCGTCGATCCCGAGCAGCTCGGCGAGCGCCTCGATCGTCGTCGTGCCCGGCGTCTCGATCTGCTCGGGCGCGTCGAGCCGCGCCGGGAACTCGGGCGCGCGCGGCACCGCGCGCGCGACCTCGAGGTCGGCGGCGAAGTCGCCGTTCTCGCAGGTGACGAGCGTGTTCTCGCCCGAGCCGGACGGCGCGAGGAAGTCGACCGACTCGCTGCCGCCCATCATCCCGGACTCGGCCTGCACCGCGTAGTACTCGATCCCGCAGCGCTCGAAGATCGCGTGGTAGGCGCGCTCGTGCGCCCGGAAGCTCGCCTCGAGACCGTCCTCGTCGCGGTCGAACGAGTACGAGTCCTTCATGATGAACTCGCGGACGCGGAGCAGGCCGCCGCGCGGGCGCGGCTCGTCGCGATCCTTCGTCTGGAAGTGGTACCAGGACTGCGGCAGCTGCCTGTAGCTCTGGAGCTCGCGCGCGTGGAACGTGAACGTCTCCTCGTGCGTCATCGGCAGCACGAACCGCCGGCCCGCGCGATCCTGGACGTGGAAGATCTCCGGGATCCTGTCGCGGCCCGTCGCCTCCCACAGCTCGACCGGCGTCAGGACGGGCGCGAACCACTCCTGCGCGCCGATCGCGTCCATCTCCTCGCGGATGATCTGCTCGACCTTGCGATGACTCCGCCACCCGAGCGGCGTGAACGTCCAGAGCCCGGCGCTGACCTGGCGGATGAACCCGGCGCGGACGAGCAGCTTGTGGCTGACCGCGTCCGCGTCCGCCGGCGCGTCGCGCAGGGTCGGCAGAAAGCGTTGTGACGCACGGACGATCATCGTTGCCCGTACAGGCTATTCGAGCGGGATCAGCGAGGCTTCGGCCATCGCAAGCGCGGCCGGCTTGGCCATCTTGCGGCGCTTCGGGCGGCATCCCGTCCGCGATCCAGCGGTCGATCTCGTTGAAGAGCTCGTCGACGAGCACCTCCGACTCGACCTTCTTCAGCACCTTGCCGTGCGCGTAGATGAAGCCGACGTCGCGGCCGCCGGCGATCCCGAAGTCGGCGTCGCCCGACTCGCCCGGCCCGTTGACTGCGCAGCCGAGCACCGCGACCTCGAAATGCTCCGCGTAGGTCGCGAGTCGCTCCTCGACCTGCTCGGCGAGCTGCTGGACGCCGACGTTGTCGCGCCCGCAGGTCGGGCAGGCGATCAGCACCGGGCCGCGCTCGCGCAGGCCGAGCGCCTTGAGGATCTCCCAGCGACCTTGACCTCCTCGACCGGGTCGGCCGTGAGGCTGACGCGGATCGTGTCGCCGATCCCGTCGGCGAGCAGCGCGCCGAGCCCGACGGCGCTCTTGATCGAGCCGGTCGACGGCGGGCCGGCCTCGGTGACGCCGAGGTGCAGCGGGTAGGGCACCTTCGCCGAGAGCATCCGGTAGGCGCGGATCATCGTCGGCACGTGGCTCGACTTGACCGAGATCTTGAAGTCGCGGTAGTCGAGGCTTTCGAGCAGGCGCACCTCCTCGAGCGCCGCCTCGACGAGCGCCTCGGCCTGGTCCTCCTGCGCGAGCTCCTCGAGATGCTTCGGCAGCGAGCCCGAGTTCGCGCCGATCCGCATCGGGATCCCGGCCTTCTTCGCGGCCGTGACGACCTGCTCGACCTTGTCGGGACCGCCGATGTTGCCGGGGTTGATCCGCACCGCGGCGACGCCCGCCTCGATCGCCTTCAGCGCGAGGCTCGCGTTGAAGTGGATGTCGGCGATGACCGGGATCGGCGAGAAGCGCACGATCGCGGCCAGCGCGTCGGCGTCCTCGAGCTTCGGCACCGCGACCCGCGCGATCTCGCAGCCGGCGCTCGCGAGCGCAGCGATCTGCGCCGTCGTCGCCGGCACGTCGTGCGTCTTCGTCAGCGTCATCGACTGGACGACGACGGGTGCGCCGCCGCCGATCTGAACGCCGCCTACGTTGACCGACCGCTCGCTCGCCACGAGGCCATCGTAGCTACGAGGTGCCGCCGAACAGGTCGTTCCGAAGCCCGAGGTAGAGCAGGAGCGCGAAGAGCGAAAGCCCGACCGCGCTGAAGCGCAGGTACGCCAGCTGCGAGAACGCGCGGCCGCGGAGCCGCTCGAGGATCGACATCACGATGTGCCCGCCGTCGAGCGGCAGCACCGGCAGCAGGTTGAGCAGCGCGAGCGCGAGGCTGATGAACCCGACGACTCCGAGGAAGTCCTGCAGCGACTGCCTGAACGCCTGCGAGGTGACACGGACGATCCCGACCGCGCTCGAGACGTTGCGGGTGCCCTGCCCGACGACGAGCCCGCCGATCGACCGCACGGTCTCCGACGTCACCGATCCGACGACGCGAACCGAGCTCGCAACGGCCTTCGGGAGCGACTGGCCCGGCCCGGCGACCGCGCGGATCTGGAACCCGACGCGGTAGGCGCCCTGGTCGAGCTTCGCCCGGAGAGGGCCGACGCTCACGCGCTTGCCGTTGCGCTCCACGACGATCGTGAACGGGCGCCCGCTGCGTCGCGTTGATGTGCCGCGAGATATCCGTCGGCTGCACCGCGACCCCGGCGACCCGCAGGATCCGGTCGCCTGCGGCAAGCCCGGCCGCAGCCGCAGGCCTTCCCGCGAGCACGCGCTCGACCGTGCGAGTCGGCTCGGTGCTGGCGAGCATGAACACGACGACGAAGATCACGATTGCGGCGAGGACGTTCGCGGCGGGCCCGGCGGCGATCACGACGATGCGCTTCCACGTCGTCTGGCGCCAGTAGGCGTCCGTGGCGAGCGAGCCTTCGAGCTCCTCGTAGATCGCGGTTCGATCCGAGCTCCGGCTCGAGCGCTGCGAGCGCCGCCCGCGCGCCTTCGTCGTCCTCGCGTTCGATCGCCGCGTCGAGGACGTCGAGCCGTTCCTCGACGCCCGGCGAGCTCCTCCGGCTTCAGCGTCCTGCGGAGGTCGCCGGCCGCGGGCCGGTGCATCCCCGGGATCTTCACGTAGCCGCCGAGCGGGAGCGAGCCGATCCCGTACTCGACTCCGCCGCGCATCCGTTTGACGAGCGGCGGGCCGAAACCGAGGTAGAACTTCCGCGGCCGCATCCCGACCCAGCGCGCGACGACGAAATGGCCCGCCTCGTGGACGAGGATGAGGACGGCGAGAGCGAGGATCGCCGCGCCGAAGCTCATCGAGCGACACCGACCAGCTCGCGAGCCCGCGCGTCCGCCTCGACGAGCTCGGCGAGATCGCGGCGCCGGGGCGCCGTCGACCTGCCCGAGCACGTCCTCGACGAGCGACGCGATCTCGAGGAAGCCGATCCGGCCTTCGAGGAACGCCTGCACGGCGACCTCGTTCGCGGCGTTGTAGGCGCACGGGTAGGTGCCGCCCCGCTCGCCGGCCTCCCGGGCGAGGGCGAGCATGCGGAACGTCTCGACGTCCGGCTGGTGGAACTCGAGCGTCGTCAGCTCGAGCGGCGGAACCGGCGTCGCCGCGCGATTCGGGTAGGTCAGCGCGTACGAGATCGGGACGCGCATGTCCGGGTAGCCCAGGTGGGCGATCGTCGCGCCGTCGCCGAAGCGCACGAGCCCGTGCACGATCGACGGCGGGTGGATGACGACCTCGATCCGGTCGTACGGGACGCCGAAGAGGAAGTGCGCCTCGATGATCTCGAGGCCCTTGTTGGCAAGCGTCGCGGAGTCGATCGTGATCTTCGGGCCCATCGACCAGGTCGGATGCGCGAGCGCCTCCTCGGGCGTGACGGCCTCCAGCTCCTCGCGGGAGCGTCCGCGGAACGGGCCGCCGCTCGCGGTCAGGACGAGGCTCTCCGGCTCTCCGAGCTTCGCGCACTGGAAGAGCGCGGAGTGCTCGCTGTCGACCGGGATCAACTCCCCTCCGCCCCGCTCCCACGCTCGCAGCGCCAGCTCGCCGGCAGCCACGAGGCTCTCCTTGTTCGCGAGCGCGAGCGTGACGCCGTGCTCGAGCGCCCACATCGTCGGCGCGAGCCCGGCGAACCCGACGACCGCGTTCAGCACGAGGTCGGGTTGGGCGCGCTCGAGCAGCTCGGTGAGGTCTCCCCCGGTCTGCGTCAGCGGCGCGAGCCCGTCGATCGGCTGCGATCCCGACGCGGCCGCGACGAGCTCGAGCTCGGGATGCGCATCGATCACTTCGATCGCCTGCCGCCCGATCGAGCCGGTCGCGCCCAGCAGGGCGATGCGAGTCACCGGCACCAAACCAGGGTAGCGGCGAGCGGGCTCGACTCAGTCGCCCGGAACGCGGGCGCTGACGATCCATGTGGACGAGCCTGCGACCACCCCGTCGGGCCCGTCGAACTCGGCCAGTGCATCGCGGAGAAGCGCTGCGAGCTCGGGGCGCATCTTGTCGCCCTCGGGCCCGGCCAGACGGATCGCCTCGGCCGCCGGCCCGAGGGCGAGGTTGAAGTCGATCGCCTCGTCGAGATCGCCGCCGATGCGGATCGGGAGGTCGCAACGGCGCAGCCGGATGTCCTCGAAACCGGCACTCAGCAGCACCTGGCTCGTCGTGTCGGCATTCGCCATCGAGAACGGGCCGGGGCCGCACCTCGGCTCGTCCGTCTCGTCCGGCACCTCGACGAGCGGCGTGACGACCTGTTCGGCGCGGTGCATCCAGGCGTTGTCGGGCTTCTGCCGCCAGACGACCATGCAGAGCTCCCCGCCGGGCTCGAGCGCGCGCCGCACGTTGCGCATCGCCGGAACCGGGTTTGCGAAGAACATCGTCCCGAAGCGAGAGAACGCGTAGTCGAAGGTTTCCTCGAACTCGGTCACCTGGACGTCGGAGACCTCGAAGCGCACGTTCGTCACCCCCGCCTCGGCGGCTTCCTCGCGAGCTGCGCCGATGAAGCGCGGGGCCACATCGACCCCGAGCGCAAATCCCGCCGCACCGACGAGCCGCGCAAGCTCCTGCGTCGTGTCACCGAATCCGCACCCGATATCGAGCACGCGTGCTCCCGGCGGTGGCGGATACGCCTGCATCGCCTCCTCCCCGTGCCGGGCGAGCCCGCCGATGATGAGGTGGCGGAATGCGAGGAAGCGGTCGAAGAGGACGCCGTTCCAGGCCTCGAGCGCCTCGGCGTTCTCGGCGGCGACGTTCGTCACCTCGTCATCCTAGGCGGCGCGACCCACCAGATGCCATGAAATTCGGGTCAACCGGCTTCCGGCTCGTGCGTTGCGAGCCAGGCCTTCGCGACCCGCTTGTGCGCGCAGCGTCAACCAGGCGTCGACCACGACGTCGCGCAACTCTTCCCGCTCGAGACGCGCCAGCTCGTGGGATCCGGACGAGCACGGCCGGGTAACCGTCGAAATGCGGTGTCGTGAAGAAGATGCCGCGGTCGTCGGCCAGGATGAGCTCCTTCACGTCGAGCCCGTCGACACGGAACATCAGCACGTCATCGAGCCGCTCACCGGTGTCCGGGTCGACGGCGTCCGGCCGGCGGCTGCGATGGAAGCAGAACGTCTTCCCGTGCACGAGATACGACGGCCGCCCATCCTCGGACACCTCCTTGGTCGTCTCCGGCATCGCGAGCGCAAGCTCGTCCAGATCTGTCATCGTGGCCACGAGGGCCGAGTCTGCCAAAGGAGACGCATGCCGAAACTCACTCGCTCGGACCGAGGTGCTTCTCGAACCAGTGGTGCGCGTAGGGCTCGTCGTTGAACGCCTTCACCTCCCGGTAGCCCGCCGAGCGGTACAGAGCGATGGCCTCGGTCAGCGACCTGTTCGTCTCGAGCCTGACCGCGCGGGCACCGTGGTCCCGAGCGCGCGCTTCGAGCGCGGTGAGAAGCCGGCGGCCGACACCCAGTCCGCGTGCGGGCTCGGCGACCCACATCCGCTTGATATCCGGTGGGTCGGCGCGATGAAATTTGAGGGCCCCGCAGCCGACCGGATCGCCCTGGAGGGTCGCAACGAGGAAGACACCGCTCGGTGGCTTGAACTCCTCTGCCGGGACGCTGAGCGCGGGATCGAAGCCGTCGTCGAAACGGCGGTCGAGCTCGGCGAAGTATTCACCCAGGCAGAACTGGGCATCGCATTCGGCGGGGTCGACGGACTTGATCTCCACGAGCCCCGCGGTCAGCAGCAGCTCCACCTCGGCCATCGCGGCGACGAGGCGTTCCTGCCGGGCGGAGCTCAGCGGCTCGAGGAAGGAACGAGCGAGATCGTCACTGCGCCGCTCGAGCACCTCTCGTTCGGCCAGTCCTGCCGGCGTGAGCCGCGCGGTCCTGACACGCCTGTCCACCGCGCTGCGCTCGACGCGAACAAGCTCAGCAGCCTCGAGCGAGCGCAACAAGCGGCTGAGGTAGCCGGAGTCGAGACCAAGACGAGCCCGAAGGCTGCGCACAGCGGTTCCGTCGCGACCGATCTCCCACAGAAGGCGGGCCTCCCCCAGCGGCATGTCCCGGGCGAGGTAGCGATCGTTCAGCGCGCCGACTCGCTGCGTGACGAGCCGGTTGAAGCTCCTGACCTGACGGATCGCCGCCCGCTTCATTCTCTGATTCTAGTCAGAGAGTCTGGGACGGCAATCTCGCGTCTCGGCCCATGGTGCCCGGCTAGGGTCTGGATCGATCGTGGACCGCGCAGAGCTTCAGTCGATTCAGGCGCCTCTCAAGGAGACGTACGCGGACCGGCCCGAAACCGCACTCGTGACCCTTGCTGCCGAGGGAGCGATCGAGGAGCAGTCGCTCTCGTGTTCTGTCGCG
Source organism: uncultured Actinomycetes bacterium (assembly GCA_963815945.1). Lineage (GTDB taxonomy): Bacteria > Actinomycetota > Thermoleophilia > Gaiellales > Gaiellaceae > PALSA-600. The sequence continues at coordinate 612,893 of CAWFIN010000007.1, read as the reverse complement.
ACGGGACGAGGGCTGGTCGAGGCGGGCATGCATCCGGCGACCGGCGGGACGGGCGCCCTCGTCTGCTCGGGTGACATGCTCCTGCAGGCACTCGTCGCGTGTGCGGGCGTAACTCTCCAGGCAGTTGCGACCTCCCTCGAGATTCCCGTGGTCGGCAACATCCGTGTCGAAGGCGACCTCGACTTTCGCGGCACGCTCGGCGTCGCGAAGGAGGAGAACATCCCGGTCGGGTTTCAGGCCATACGACTGGTCTTCGACCTGCACGGGGACGCCACAGAGGAGCAGATTGCAACGCTGCTTCGACTGACGGAGCGCTACTGCGTGGTTCTTCACACGCTGACCGGTGGCGTCCCGGTCGAGGTCTCGCTCCAGACGAGCGCCTGAAAAGAACTCACTCGTTGGTTGAGAGGTCGGCTGCTGTGAAGATCTTCTCGACGAACGCACGTCCACCGAACAGATTCGGGCCTTTCTTCCAAATCTCGGCCGGGAGAACGTTCTTCGGGTTCAGGGGATCGGTGTCGAAGGCGACATGGCGAGCGATGATGTGTCTCGCACCCCACAGAGATTCCGCGATCTCGACCTTGCCACTTGCCAGGCGGGCCTCGAACTGAATCTCGCCAGTCACTTCTCGATTGTTGCAAGGGTTGGCTCGATCCAGACAGGTTGCCGTCGGCCGCGCCCGTGTTCCGGAAGGCGGCAGAGTGTCGCGGCCGTGTTCGTTTGACACGGTCGTCGAGACTTGAGAGCGTCACCCACAACTCGCGAAACGGAGGAACCAATGCCTGGAAGCCACACCGACGCCGTCCTGCTCGTCGAGCTCGCCAAGTGGGGAGCGATGATCCGGCTCGATGAAGCCTCACGAGCGATTTTCGTCGACGATTTCGATCCGGACGCCGTGGAAGCGAGCGATCTCGCAATTCGGCCGCTCCTGATGTTCCATGAGACGATCGGAACGCTCGTGAAGAACGGTCTCCTGAATCGCGAGTTGGTCTACGACTGGCTCTGGGTCGCCGGGACATGGGAGCGAGTCGCCCCTGCCGCGAAGCGGGCGCGAGAAAAGGCCGGCGTCCCCCAGCTGTTCGAAAACTACGAAGCCCTCGCGACCGGCCAGAGCCAGTAGCAGGACCAGCACCAAGGGGGTTCTCCCGGGTTGCCAACACGCGCGTTGGCGATTGGTACGAGACCGGCGACTTTCGATTCTCGTGCCTCTGCGTCGGTAGGCTCCAAACTCCCCGACGGCCCCGGCCCTGAGCTTGTCCCAGGGAACGCTGCCCAATGACGTCCGCACAACCACCGCCCGATTCAGACCATCGAAGTTCGGTCGAAGCTTCGACGGCTCGCTCACCTGAATCCGCGCACGAGCGATTCGTTCGTCACAACCGCCGGGCCCGTCTCTACGCGGGGGCCTTCCTGTTCATCGCTCTGCTCGCGTTGCTGATCGTTCTCATCTCAGCGAACACCGGCAAGGTGAGACTGAGCTGGGCGTTCGGGTCCACGCACGCCTCGCTTGTCTGGATCATTCTCGCGGCTGCAGTCATCGGGTGGCTGCTCGGAATCGCGACCGCAGCCGTGTTCCGGCACCGCACGCGCCGCCGGCGATGACCCCATAGGTGCCCTCACCCGGCAGTTCCGACACGAACGGCACCGGTGTGCGGAACGTCATCTTCCGAACCTCCTCATGATGAGTCCCGCGCTCGCCGCAGCAAGCAGGACGACGCCAATTTCCAGGATGGCGGAGGTGCTCGCTTGCATCACAGAGACCCTGCCAGAAGGTGACCGCGTTCGCGCGACCGGAGGAGGCCCTGACTACGTCAGTCGCGACGCGGTTTCGACACGAACGAGCGCTCGCTACCGACGGCATGACGGTGGACCCGTTCCTGGTACAGCGGGACCGAGCCGGAATGCCCCACTCCGAGTCGCCCGCCGGTTCTCCTCGTCCGAATGTTCGGGTTAGTAGGTGTGGTGGTCGTCGATCTCGGCCACGGTCGGCCCGCTCTTGATCCTCATTCCGCCGCGCTCGAGCGCACCGGAGGCGAGAAGCCGCTCGCGAAAGGCCTTCGCCATCTCCACGGACGGAAAGTCCACCCGGATGAACGCCTCGTTCGGATTGTCCGCGGCGCGAGAGACCGTGTGGGAGGTCGCGCCGCTCGCTCTCCGGCCCGCCGGGTCCTCGTCGAATAGCTGCTTCCACGTGTCGTAGTCGTCGACCTCGAAATGTATGAGCATGAGCGCCACTGGAAACTCCTCTCCTCAGGCTGCACACGGCAGCCACCGACAAGCGCGATCATGGTGTGTTCGCTCCGGGAAATCAAGATCGTCAAGAGGACCTGAGCACCGTAACGGCCGGCGGCGCGACCGCCCTCCCGCCAGACGCGCCGCCGGGGCGCGACGGGCCGCCTACCGAAACGCGAGGATGCAGAAGTACGCGGCCGGCGCGGCGAACAGCAGGGCGTCCATGCGATCGAGCACGCCCCCATGCCCGCCGAGCAGGTGTCCCGTGTCCTTCACCTTCATGTCCCGCTTGAGAAGCGACTCGAAGAGGTCGCCGATCGGCGCGGCGATCGCGAGAACCGCCCCGAGGATGATCGACTGGGCCACCGTCAGGTAGTGCTGCTTGTAGAGAGTCACGAACACCGCGAAGATCGTCGCGGCCGACCCGAAGACGAACCCCTCCCACGTCTTGCCGGGTGAGGTCGCCGGGGCCAGCTTGTGCCGCCCGAACAGGCGACCGCCGACGTAGGCGAGGGTATCCCCGGCCCACACGGCGAGCAGGACGGTGAACGTGGCGAGGCGGCCATGGTCGGGGAAGTCGCGGATGAGGATCAAGAAGCTCAGTCCGAAGCCGATCCAGACCGCGCCCATCACGGTCGCCGAGATCGAGGCGGTCGGGGTCTGCCGCGCCTCCGAGATTCCCTTCAGCAGAAAGGCGAGCGCGAACGTCGTCAGGACGCCGCCGACCATCCAGGTCACCCCACCGAGCTCCGCGCCGAGCAGCGCGAGCAGACCCCCGATGTATCCGGCCGGCGCGAGCGGGCTCAACGGGCGAGCGAGCATCCAGAATTCGTGCAGGGCGATGGTGGCCGCGACGGCCGCGAGCCCGAACATCCACCAGCCGCCGAGGTAGACGAGCCCGAGCACGAGAGGGATGCCCGCGACGGCCACGAGCAGCCGGGAGAGCGTGTTGCCCACGGAACTAACGCCCGCCGAAACGGCGCCGGCGCTGGGCGTACTCCGCGAGAGCGACGCGCAGGTCCCGCGCGTCGAAGTCCGGCCACAGCCGGTCGACGAAGACGAGCTCGGCGTAGGCGAGCTGCCAGAGCATGAAGTTCGAAACCCGAACCTCCCCGCTCGTGCGAATCAGCAGGTCGGGATCGGGGAGCTCCGGCGCGTAGAGGTTCGCCGCCAACGACGTTCTCGTCGATCTCGCGCGGATCGACACCGCTCTCGGCGATGCGTCGCGCTGCCTCGACCAGCTCTGCTCGACCGCCGTAATCGAAGGCGATCCAGAGGCCGATCCGGTCGTTGAGCTCGGTGCGGTCCTCGGTCGAGGCCATCCGGCGCCGCAGCGCCTCCGGCGCGCGGTCGCGCCGGCCGATGAAGCGAATGCGAACGCCCTGCTCGGCAAGATCGGGAAGCTCCCGTTCGATCGTCTCACCGAAGATCTCCATCAGAGCATCGACCTCGTCTTGCGGCCTCGACCAGTTCTCCGTCGAGAACGCGTACACGACGAGGTTCTCGATCCCGAGCTCGATCGCAGCCTCGACCGTTCGTCGCAGCGCCTTCGTCCCGGCGCGGTGCCCCGCGGCCGTGGGCAGGCCGCGGCGGCGGGCCCAGCGACCGTTGCCGTCCATGATGATCGCGACGGTCTGGGCGACCTCCGGCAGGTCGCCCTCGGGCAGCGGGCGGACGCGGGCAAGCGTGCGGATCCGGGAGATCAGGCTGAGCATCGGACCGCTAGACCTCCATGATCTCGGCCTCTTTGCGCTTCAAGAGGTCGTCGATCTTGTGGACGTGGTCGTCGGTGAGCTTCTGGACACGGCTCTCGGCCGCGCGCTCGTCGTCGTCGCCGACGTCTCCGTTGCGGACGAGCTCCTCGAGGTGGCGCATCACGTCGCGGCGGACGTTGCGAACCGCAACACGGCCCTCCTCGGCCATCTGTCGCACGATCTTGACGAGCTCCTTGCGACGCTCCTCCGTCAGCTGCGGAATCGGCAGCCGGATCACCTTGCCGTCATTCGACGGCGTCAGCCCGAGATCGGACTCCTGAATCGCCCGCTCGATCTGCTTGATCGACGACGGGTCGAACGGCTGGATCGTCAGCAGTCGCGGCTCGGGCGTGCTGATCGACGCGAGGCTCTTCAGTGGGGTCGGCGTGCCGTAGTAGTCGATCAGGACGCGATCGAGCAGCGCGGCGGAGGCGCGCCCCGTGCGGACGGAGTTGAAGTGCTCGTGCGCAGCTTCCACCGACTTGTCCATGCGTCCGGTGGCGTCGAGGACGAATTCGTCGATGGTCGTCACCGGCGGGCTCCTTCGGTGGGGGTCGAGATGATCGTGCCGACGTGCTCGCCGGCCGCGACCCGGCCGATGTTGCCGGGCGCGAGCTCGAACACGTGGATCGGCAGAGCGTTGTCCATGCAGAGCGAGAGCGCGGTCGTGTCCATGACCTTGAGACCCTGCTCGATCGCCTGCAGGTGCGTCAGCTCCGGGAGGAACTTCGCGTTCGGATCGAGGCGCGGGTCGCCGTCGTACACGCCCCGGACGCCGTTCTTCGCCATCAGGATCGCCTGGGCGTCGATCTCGAGCGCGCGCAGCGCCGCCGCCGTGTCGGTCGTGAAGTACGGGTTGCCGGTTCCCGCGGCGAAGATCACGACGCGGCCCTTCTCGAGGTGCCGAATCGCGCGCCGGCGGATGTACGGCTCGGCGACCTCTCGCACGTCGAGCGCCGAGAGGACGCGCGTGAAGGCTCCGTTGCGCTCGAGCGCCTCCTGGACGGCGAGCGAGTTGAAGACCGTTGCGAGCATCCCCATGTAGTCGCCGGTCGCACGGTCCATGCCCTCGGCGGTCGCCGCCATGCCGCGGTAGAGGTTGCCGCCGCCGATCACCAGCGCGATCTCGAGACCCGTCGAGTGGAGCTCGACGAGCTCCTTGGCGACAGCGTCGACCGTCGCGGCGTGCAGGCCGAACTCGCTCGGCCCCATCAGCGCCTCACCCGAGAGCTTCAGGACCACGCGGCGGAACGCGGGCGCCACGCTTCGAGATCGTGGTTCGGGAGCTCGGGGCTGGGCGCTCGCCATCAGCCGACCGAGAACCAGGCGTAGTCGACGAGCTCGAGCCCTCCGGCCTCCAGCGCCTTCTCCACGGTCAGTGACGTGTCGTGGATCCACGCCTGCTCACCCAGCACGGACTCGGCGTAGAAGCGCTTGTTCAGCATGCCGTCCACGATCTTCTCACGGACGTCAGCCGGCTTGCCCTGGACATCGGGCAGCTTCTCGAGAATCTCTCGTTCTGCCTGCGACGAGGCTCGTCGGCACCTCGTCTCGCGACCGGAACGTCGGCTTGCGAGAACGACACGTGCATCGCCAGCTGGCGTGCCAGCCCGGGCTCGCCGCCCTTGACCTTGAGCAGCACGCCGACCTTGTGCGCCGGAGGATGCACGTACGACACGAACGTCGAGCCGTGCGTCGTGGTGAGCCTCCTGACGCCGACGACCTGGATGTTCTCGCCGAGCCGGGCCGAAAGCTCGGCGCGCTGCTCTTCGAGCACGTCGACGGCCGATTCGCCGCGCTCGTGGACCTCACGCAGCACGTCCACGGCGAACTTCCGGAAGTCGTCGTTCTTCGAGACCGGCTCCGTCTCGCAGCCGATCGCCACGATCGTGCCGCGCTCGTCGTCGCTCTCGGTCAACACGACGCCCTCGGTCGTCTCGCGGTCCGCACGCTTCGCGGCCGACGCCATCCCTTTCTCGCGCAGCAGCTTGACGGCCGCGTCGAAGTCCCCGTCCGTCTCCTGGAGCGCGCGCTTGCACTCCATGAACCCGGCGCTCGTGGCGTCCCGGAGCTCCTTCACCATCGCAGCCGAGATCTCGGTCATCCCTCCTCCTCCGCCACGACCACGTCGGCTTCCGGCTCGGGCTCTGGCTCTGGGTCCACGGCGGCCGCCTCGGCCTCTGGCTCGGGCTCCGCGGCCTGGCTTCCGCCGCGCGCTGCTGCCGCCGCCTCTGCCTCTGCCGCGGCCGCTGCGGCCGACTCCGCCGCCGCTGCGGTCCGGCGCGCCAGATCGGCCTCGCTGAGCCGCTGCTTGCCGGCCTCGATTCCGTCGGCGATCGCCTTGACGACGAGCCCACAGGCGCGCATCGCGTCGTCGTTCCCCGGGATGACGTACGCGGCCTCGTCGGGGTCGCAGTTCGTGTCGACGAGCGCGATCACCGGCAGCTTGAGCCGCCGCGCCTCGCGCACGGCCAGCTGCTCCTTGCGCAGGTCGACGATCATGATCGCGTCCGGCTGGCGACGCATGTCCGCGACACCGCCGAGGTTCGCCTCGAGCTTGTCGAGCTCGCCCTGCATCGCGATCCGCTCCTTCGCCGGCAGAAGTGCGAGCTGGCCCTCGGTGTTCAGCGCACGCAGCTCGTGCAGGCGCTGGATCCGGTCGGAGATCGTCCGCCAGTTCGTGAGCAGCCCGCCGAGCCAACGGTGGTTGACGTACGGCATCCCGACGCGGGTCGCCTCGTCCCTGACAGCGTCCTGCGCCTGCTTCTTGGTGCCGACGAACAGCACCGAGCCGCCGCGCTCGGCGATCCCGCGTGCAAAGTCGTGTGCCTCTTCGAGCAGCTGCTGCGTCTGCTGCAGGTCGATGATGTAGATACCGCCCCGCTCGTTGAAGATGAATCGCTTCATCTTCGGGTTCCAGCGGCGCGTCTGGTGTCCGAAGTGGACGCCAGCCTCCAGGAGCTCCTTCATGGAGACGACGGGCATAGTTGCCCCTTTCTCGGTTTCGGTTGCATTGCGCCGGCGGCGGCTTGGTGGAGACCGAGCGTCGTGCCGGCCACCGTCCACCTCCCCAGTTCCGCCGGGTTGAGGTTCTGAACAGCGGGAATGGTACCCGCACCGTCGTCGAATCCCCAGCTGGGTGCCTACTCGAGTGCGTCGAGGTAGCCCTGGAGCTCCGCCGGGAGCGGTGAGCTCGCGTCCACCCGCTCGTCCGTGAATGGGTGGGGGAACACCAGGCGGCACGCGTGGAGGAACTGGCGGCCGAGCACGGGGTCGGCGACTCCGTAGACCGTGTCCCCGACGACCGGCAGGCCGATGGCGCCGAGGTGAACGCGAATCTGGTGCATCCGGCCGGTCTCGAGCCGTGACGCGGAGCAGCGCGTGGCTCGGCCAGAGGCGCTCGACCTCGAAGTGCGTCACCGCCGCGCGCGGCGACGTCGGTGTTCAGCGAGACGCGCGTCGGCTCGTCGCGGTCGCGGCCGATCGGCGCCTCGATCCGCCCGGAGCGGGAGCGCGGCCGTCCTGCCACGAGCGCGAGGTAGCGTGCGCTCCAGAGCACGCTTCCGCACGAGGTTCGCGAGCCGGCGGTGCGCCTCCTCCGTCCGAGCGACCACCATCAGCCCCGAGGTGTCCTTGTCGAGGCGATGGACGATTCCCGGGCGCCCGGGATCGCCCCCCGCAAGATCGTCGCGCAGTGCGTCGACGAGCGTGCCGGCCGCGTTCCCCGCCCCGGGATGGACGACGAGGCCCGCCGGCTTGTCGATCACCAGCAGGTACTCGTCCTTGTAGACGACCCCGATCTTCGCGGCAGCGGCCGCTGGTTCGCCCGTCTCCGGCGCTTGCGCGATCGCGACGGGAAGCCGAAGGCTCTCCCCGCCCTGCGAGCCGATAGCTCTTCGGACGGGTGGATTCGTCCACGAGCACGCCTGCCTCGACCGCTCGTGCCGCAGCTGCGCGCGAACCGACATGCCGGGCAAGGAAGTGATCGAGCCGCTCGCCTGCCGCCTCGGGCGGGACGACGAGCTCCTCGGCGGTCACCGGGGCCTACCGCGCGCCGACGTCGAGCGGGCGCCGTGTGGGCTTCGGCCCGCTGTCCGCCATCACGAGCGCGCCGATCAGCATCGCAACGCCGATCACGATGAAGCTGTCGGCGAGGTTGAACGCCGGCCACCAGCCGAAGTCGAGGAAGTCGGTCACCGACCCGAGCCGGACGCGATCCGACATGTTCGAGACGCTTCCGCCGATCAGCAGCCCGAGGGCCGCGGGCAGCACGGGGTGCCGCGCGCCCGACCGGGCGAAGAACACGATCATCCACGCAACCGCGACCGCGGTCGCGAGCGCCACGAGCGCCGTCGCGGACGGGAAGAGCCCAAACGCGATGCCCGAGTTGTGGACGCGGTGGATCCAGAACGGGCCGAGCACATGAACGCCCTCGTCGGGCCTGAGGCTCGCGGTCACGAGATGCTTCGTCGACTGGTCGGCGGCAAGAGCCGCCACCACGACCACCGTCAGGCCTGCCCACTGCCGCGACCGCGCCGCCATGGACCGCTCCGCGACCGACACCGGCGCAAGCCCGTGCGCCGTCGACCCGACGCGCACGTCGGGCACGCGCCCTCCGGCGTCGACGTTCACGCTCGACCTACCCGCGGTCGGCGAGCCGCTGGTCGTCGATGCAGAGCGTCGCCCACGGGCGTGCCAGCAGGCGCTCCTCCCCGATCGCCTTCCCGCACTGCTCGCACGTGCCGAAGGTGCCAGCGTCGAGCTTCGCGAGTGCGCGGTCGATCTGGTCGATCGTCTGCTGGGTGCCCTCTTCCAAACCCTCGTCCAGCTCGCGGTCGTAGGTCACGGACGCAGTGTCGGCGATGTGGTTCGTGCTGCCCCACCCTCCGACATCTCCGAGCTCTTCCTGCATCGTTCCGGGGTTCTCCGAGACGAGGAACTCGAGCGCGTCCGAGAGCCGCGCGCGCTCGGCCTCCAGGATCGATCTGAACGCTTCGGTGTCGATCGTGCTCACGCTGTCTCCTTCCTGCCGAGGCCGGCCGCCGACGACAACCGCCGCTCGGTCTCCTCGGCCTCGATTCCGGCCAGAGCAACAACCTTGTCACGCGCTCCGTGGCCGGAGACGAGTGTCACATCCCGCTCGGCGAGCCGAAGCGTGTCGGCGAGCAGCCGCACCACGGCGGCGTTCGCCTTCCCGGCTTCGGGCTGCGCCGTGACCCGAATCTTCCACGCGTCACCGTGTCGTCCGACGACCCGCGCCTGCGAGCCGCCGGGCGACACACGCAACGCAATTCTGGTCGATCCGCTCACGCGGACAGGTTACCCGGCCTGAGCCTCCGCGCTCGGGCGGCAGCTTCGGGACGGGACGAACCGGGCGGGCGAACTCCCGTGTGTCGTCACGATGTGGCCAGGTCTCGCTCGGTTCCTTCACGCCCTCCGCCGGGCGCTCGTCCTTCGGTTGGGTCTCGTGGGCGCTCTCCTCGACCATCCCGAGAGCGGCGCGCAGGAGAGCCTCCATGCGGCGGATCTCGGCAGCGAGCCGCGCGTGCTCGCTCTGAGCCCCGCGCGCGATCGACCGGGCCTCCTGATGCGCCTCGGCGACGACCAGCTCGGCCTCTCGCTTCGCATTCGCGCGCACTTCCGCCGCAGCGTTCTCGGCGGCGACCAGCGTATGGGCGAGAAGCTCCTCGCGACGTCGCAGCTCGGCCATCTGCTTGTCCATCTCCTCGACCTGGTCGGCGAGCTCGCCACGCTCGCGCCAGACGTTCTCGAAGCTGTCCGCAACGTCGTTCAGGAGCTCTTCGACCGCACTGCGTCTGTAGCCGAAGAGGCCGCGGCCGATGCGTACATGCCTCAGTTCGACGGGTGTGTAGGACATGTCTTCGTCTCCTTGCTAGTGAAGTTGATCGAGCAGAAGGATCACGATGCGGCCCGCGGCGTAGACGGCGATGATCGCCACCATCGGCGAGAAGTCGACCGGCCCTGCCGACAGCGGCAGCAGTCTCCGCCAGAAGCGGAGATACGGCTCGCAGACGTCGTAGAGGAAGCGCACCAGCGGGCCGAGAACGCCGGGCGTGCGCAGCCACGAGAGCAGCACGTAGACGACGAGCGCGAGCGTGTACACGGTCGCGAAGACGCTCACGAAGCGTTCGACCTGCGCGATGGCGTCCAACAGCGGCACGGTCGCCTCCTTCGGCCCGGCTCGCTGGATTCCTACGCTACGCCGCAGGCACGGGCCGCGGAGCTGCCGGGTGGACGGGGCCGGGAGAAGCCCGGAGGTTCCCCGGGCTCACGCGACCTCAGGCCTGGTTGTAGAAGCCGCCGCGCTCGATCAGCTGGGCGCGCTGCTCGGCGCTCACTTCGACGTTTCGCGGCGTGAGCAGGAACACCTTGTCGGCGACCCGCTGCATCCCCCCGCTCAGCGCGTAGGTCAGCCCGCTCGCGAAGTCGATCAGCCGTTTCGAGAGCTCCGAGTCGGCGCTTTGCAGGTTGAGGATCACCGGAATTCCCTGCTTGAACTTGTCGGCGATCTGCTGCGCGTCGTTGAAGCTGCGCGGCAGGATGAGATGAACTCGGACAGCATTTGGATTGGGCACCGCCTCGATCTGCGGCCGCCCCGTGCGGGGCGTAGAACCCTGTGGCGCCGGCTCGTCGTTCTCGGAATCCGTCCAGTCGTCGAACTCCTGCGAGCGCCTTCGCGGCGTCAGCCGGCGGACGTTCGGCCGGTCGCGATAGGACTTCTCGAGCGTCTCCTCGGCAGCGTAGAGCTCGTCGTCGGCGTACAGCTGCTCGTCCTCCTCGGCGATGCCGAAATAGACGAGCGTCCTGGTCCACATGTCAGCGAGACTCACTGGTGGGATCGTAACGCCCGCTACGGCCGGAGTCGGAAGAGGACCGAGCCGACACGGACGTAGGTGGCACCTTCCTCGGCGGCCACGCGGTAGTCCTGCGTCGTCCCCATCGACAGCTCGTGCAGGTCGTGCTCGGGTCGCGAGTCCTCGAAGGCGTCCGAACCACGGCCTGGACGCCTCGGCGGAAGCGGCAGCCGGCGGCATGGTCGAAAGCCCGACGAGGCCTGAGCCGAGATAATCGCCGATTTCGTCCGGCGCAACGCCGGCCTTCGACTCCTCGCCGGCGAGATTGACCTGGAGGAGCCACGGAATCTCGAGCCGTCGCGCCGTGGAATGGGAGTCGACCGAGTGCACCAGCTCGCAGATCCGGTTCACGGTCTTGACCTTGTTCGACTGCAGGCGGCCGATGAAGTGCCAGCGGAATGCGTCTCCGTATTCGGCGTGCTTGAGCTCGAGGTCCTGCACGCGGTTCTCCCCCACGACCTCGATCCCGGCCTCGGCGAGCGCCCCCATCTCGTGGATCGGCACGTACTTCGTCGCGGCCACCACGGTCACGGTCGGACCGACCTCCTCGCGGAGCTGCGCGTACCGCTCACGGAGCTCACTCGGCGATAGCACCGATCACCCCCTGCACGCCGTGGAGCGCGCCGTCGCGACGGTGCGAAAAGAAGAGCTCGGCGTTGCAGCGGGTGCACAGATCGAACCGGTCGACGTGCGCGACGCCGGCGCGGCGAAGAGCCCGCTCGGCCGCCTCGCGGAGATCGAGCGTCCCGTCGCGGGTGAGATCTGAGTCGAAGCTCGCGGAGACCTCAGCGCCTACCTCGTAACAGCACGGTCCGATCGCCGGGCCGATCGCCGCGGCCTTGGCGGCGACCCCGAGCCGAGCGGCACTGGCTTCCACGACACCCGCCGCGAGCCCGCGCCACCCGGCGTGGACGACGGCGAGCACGGGGAGGCCGCTCGTGGTCGCGATCGCGATCGGGACGCAGTCGGCGCTCGTTGCCAGCAACGGCAGGCCCGGCTCGTCCGTCCAGAGCGCGTCTCCGTCGGTCTCCTGGGGCCCGGAGCGGGCGCGATGCACGACCGCGGTGTGACGCTGGCGGTTGAAGGCGAGCCGCGATGCGTCGAGCCCGAGCGCCTCGCACGCGCGTCTGCGGTTCTCGTCGACCGCGTCGGGCCGATCCTCCGTCCCGCCGAGGTTGAGCGACGCGAACGTCCCCTCGCTGACCCCGCCGTCGCGAGTCGTGAAGGCGACGACGTACGGCTCCGGTGCATCCCAGCGGATCATGAGACGAGCAGCGCCCGCGCTCGTTCCGAGCAGGGTCTCACGACGATTGAGCGCGGGGTCGTCCACGACGGCGGTCAGGAGGCTCGTCGAGCGTTCGGCCGAGTGCCGGGCCGGGCTCGTAGCCGAGTTGGATCAGGTCGGTCCCGTCCACCGCGAGGTCCGAGAGCCGGTGCGGGCTGTCCGAGCTCTCCTTCCACGACGGCGCGAAACCGCGAGACGCGCTCCAGCTTCTCCTCCACCCGCGGGCTCCGGTCTCGCCCGTGCAGGTCGGCCTCCCAGTGGTCGAGCAGGTCGAAGGTGACCCCGGCCCCGTGGAGCGCGAGCAGCCGCCGCGCTTCCACGGCGTCTCCCGTGCCGAGCACAAACGGGTGGAAGCGCACGATCCGCACGACGCGATCGCACAGGTCGTTCGGGTAGCGCAGGCGGCGGAGCACGACCGCCGCGATCGCGGCTCCGGCTTCGGCGTGGTCGTCAGGAGCCGGGTCTGGCTTGCCGAGATCGTGGAGGAGCGCGGCGAGGCGAACTCTGAGCGGGACACCGGCGTCGGCGGCAGCCTGTACCACCGCAAAGGTGTGCTCGTCGATCGTCATCCGGTGGTCGCCGGACTTCGGGTCGAATCCGATCGCGGGCGCGAACTCGGGAACGAGCGCCACGAGCACGCCCGTGTCGCGCGCGAGCCGAAGGGCCTTCGCAGGCTTTCCGCCCAGCAGCAGCCGCGAGAGCTCTCCCATTCCGTCTGCTGCGAGCCCGCCGCCGATTCGCTCCGCCGACACGAGCGCGACCGACCGGGCCTCCTCGTGCATCTGGCGTAGCGTTGTCTCGTCGGGGTCGAAGTCGAGCTGCGAGACGAGCCTGAGGCCCCGCACGAGCCGAAGCGGATCTTCGGCGAAGCTCCTCGGCGAGACCGTCCTGAGAATGCGGCGCTCCAGGTCGGCCCGCCCTTCGAACGGGTCGACGACCGCTCCATCGTCGAGCCGACGGGCGATCGCGTTCACCGTGAAGTCCCTGCGCGCGAGATCGTCCTCCACGGTCGCGCCCGGATCGACCACGATCTCGAAATCGTGGCGTCCAGGCCCGGTCGACTGCTCACGCCGCGGAGGCGCGAACTCGATACCGGCGGGAGCGAGCCGGCGGACGGCCCGATCCTTCGGGAACAGCCGGAGGCCAACAGGGCGCGACGCGACGACGAGGTCATCCACGCGCCCGTGGGGCTCGAGCATCGCACGCAGCCGCGCGATGTCGACTCCTGGAACGAGAAAGTCGAGGTCCTTCGACTCGAGCCCGAGCAGTTCGTCCCTCAGCGCGCCGCCCACCAGATAGGCGTCGAGGCGAAGCGACGAGACGTAATCCTCGATTCCGCTACTCACGCCCCCATTCTGGACGGCGTGGTGGTCAGTCGGCGAGCGCGACCGCCTCGATCTCGACCAGGGCACCGGACGGAAGCTTCGCGACCTCGACTGTCGACCTTGCGGGCGGCTCGGCGCCGAGGTGGCGCGCATAGACCTCGTTCATTCCGGCGAAGTCGTCGAGCCGCTGGAGGAAGACGGTCGTCTTGACGACGCGGTCGAGCCCCGACCCCGCAGCCTCGAGGATCGCCCGCAGGTTCGCCAGCACCTGCTCGGTCTGCTCCGCGATCCCTCCGGGCACGAGCTCGTTGTGGCCCGGCAGCAGCGCGAGCTGGCCGGACACGAACACGAAGCCGTTCGCCTTGATCGCCTGCGAGTACGGCGCGCCCTGGAACGGCGCGGGTGCATCCTCCGTGCGCACGATCTCCTTGCTCACTCGATCTCTCCTCCCTGCGGCGGCCGGCACGCCTGTCCGACAGCTGCTCCGAGCGCCTTGAAGATCGCGGCGAGAACGTGCTCCGGGTCGCGACCCTCGAGAACGCGAACGTGGACGTTGAGGCCCGCCCCGGCGGCGAGCTCGTTCAGAAACCGTGCGACGACATCGCTCGCAAGACCGCCAACCCGCTCACCGGAAAAGTCGACGTTCGAGGCCACGAGCGGTCGCTCCGAGATCTCGATCGCAGCGCTCGCCAGCGCCTCGTCGGCCGGCAGCGTCGCCCAGCCGCGACCCCATGCGCCTGACGAGCGCAACGGCTCGGCGAGAGCGCCGCCGAGCGCGCGCCCCGCTGCTGCCACCTCCTCGTCGGCGCTTCCCGGCGCCACCTCCAGCGCGATCCGCAGCCGTCCCGTGCGTTGCGAACAAGCCGACGAGATGATCCAGCACAGGCAGCCCTGTGGCCGCGTTCGCCTCGCCGCGAGGAGAGAGCTCGACGCGCACCCCTGTTTGCGTTCCGGCCATTCCGTTGAGCGTACCCGCCCGCCGCGCACGAGCAGAACGAGCGCGCCGGAGCTACCCTTGAGACGGCGCATGCGCACGAAAGTAGCGATCGTCGTCCTCGCACTTCTCGCCCTGGCCGCCGCACCCGTGGGGCTCGCGAAGGGGTCGGTGACGATCGAGCCCAGCCTGGTCGTGACACTTCAGGTCTCTCACGGCCAGCTTGCAAAGGCGGCGCTCTCTCGCAAGGACAAGGTTCGCTCCTGCCAGGCCCCTGCATCACGCTCGCGCATCCCACTGCCGGGCTCGTCGACGGCAGGCGAGACGGAGCGGAGGGCGTCCACGGTCGCTTGCGAACAACCGCCGCGGAGCGCACCGAATGTGTCAGCCGGCCTGAAGGCCGCCGAGGCGGCCGCCATCCTGGCCGGCGGCTAGAGCCGAGCGCAGTCCGCTAGACGCGCTCGATCGATGCGCCGAGCGCGCGCAAGCGCTCGTCGATCCGCTCGTATCCCCGGTCGATCTCGCTCACGTTCCCGATCGTCGAGGTTCCCTCCGCGCACAGGCTTGCGATCACCATCGCCATTCCTGCGCGAATGTCGGGGCTCGCCATCCGCTGGCCGTAGAGCTTCGAGGGCCCGTTCACGATCGCGCGGTGCGGATCGCAGAGAATGATTCGGGCACCCATCGAGACGAGCTTGTCGACGAAGAACAGCCGGTTCTCGAACATCTTCTCGAAGATCAGAATCGTCCCGGTGGCTTGCGTCGCGACCGCGAGGGCGATCGACGTCAGGTCTGCCGGGAACGCGGGCCACGGGCCGTCCTCGATCTTCGGGATCTGCCCGCCGAGATCATCCTGGATCGCGAGCTCCTGCCCCGGCGGGACGCGCACCGACGTCCCCGATACCTCGACGTGCACGCCAAGCCGGGCGAACCCGGGCAGGATCGGAGCGAGGTCGTCGGGGGAAGCGTCGTCGATCGTAAGGTCGCCGCCGGTGACGGCCGCCAGGCCGATGAAGCTCGCGACCTCGATGTGCTCCGGCGCGATCCTGTGGCTCCCGCCCGACAGGCGCTCCACTCCGGTGATCGTGAGCACGTTCGACCCGATCCCCGAGATCGACGCGCCGAGCGAGACCAGGAACCGACAAAGATCCTGGACGTGCGGCTCGCACGCGGCGTTCATGATCTTCGTCGCGCCCGAGGTGAGGGAAGCCGCCATCACCGCGTTCTCGGTCGCCATCACCGATGCCTCGTCGAGGAAGATCTCGGCGGCCGTGAGGCGGTCGGCGCGCAGGTCGTAGCGCTCGCCGATCGTGACCGTCGCGCCGAGGCGTTCGAACGCATGCATGTGCGGGTCGAGGCGGCGCCGGCCGATCACGTCGCCTCCCGGTGGTGGAACGCTGGCGCGACCGACACGAGCGAGCAGCGGGCCAGCGACGAGGAACGACGCCCGGATGCGGTCGGCGAGCTCGTCGTCCACCTCGTGGGTCGCGATCGCATCCGCGTGGACGCGCACCTCGTTCGGTCCGGTCCAGTCCACGTCCGCGCCGAGGTGCTGGAGAAGCTCTCCCATCGACTCGACGTCCCGGATGCGCGGCACGTTGGTCAAGACGACGGGTTCGTCGGTGAGCAGGCAGGCAGCCATGATCGGCAGCGCACCGTTCTTGTTGCCGGCCGCGCGGATATGACCCGAGAGCGGGCGACCGCCCTCGATCACGAAGGACTCCGCAGCCGTGTGCCTGGCGACGATGGACGACACCGAGGCGGCTATCCTACCGCCCACCTTGGATCCCACCCGCGAGCAGGCCTGGGAAACGCTCACGCGCTACACGAAAAGCGAGGCGCTCCTGCGGCACGCTCTGGCGGTCGAAGCGTCGACCGCGTCCTATGCGAGGCGGTTCGGAGAGGACGAGGAACTGTGGCGCGTCACCGCGCTGCTCCACGACTTCGACTACGAGGTGCACCCGACGCTCGACAAGCATCCCCAGGACGGCGCACCGATCCTCCGCGAGGAGGGCTACCCGGAGATCGTCATCGAGGCGGTTCTCTCGCATGCGGAGCACCTCGCCATGCCTCGCGACACGCTGTTGAAGAAGACGCTCTTCGCCTGTGACGAGCTCTCCGGCTTCGTCCACGCCTGCGGTCTCGTGCGTCCGACCGGCCTGGACGGGCTCGAGCCGAGCTCCGTCAAGAAGAAGCTGAAGCAGCCGTCCTTCGCCGCGGGCGTGCACCGCGACGAGGTGTACGCCGGCGCGGAGCTGCTCGGGCTCGAGCTCGACGAGCACATCCGGAACGTCGTCGCAGCACTGCAGCCGATCGCCCCCGAGCTGGGGCTGCGCACCGCCGCGGACGCGCCGGCCTAGAACGTCGACTCGACGGGCGCGTGATCCGAGAGGAGGCGGCCGCCGTATTCGCGCTCCTCGGCCTCCCAGACACGAGACGTTGCAGGAGTGCCGCGGACGAGCACCTGGTCGATCGATCCGGGAATCGGCGCCGAGAACGTCGCCGCGAGCGGCCCGCAGGGAGCCGGAGCGCTCCGGGAGGACGTTGAAGTCGCCGGCGAGGACGACCAGCGCCTCTTCGGCGCCCGCCTGCACCCAAGGAAGCACGAGGCCCAGCTCGGCGTCGGCCTCGGTCTCGTTATGCGTGCAGTGCAGGTTCGCGACGACCACGCGGCCGCCTCCGGGCGTCTCGAGCTCGACGCGCTGCGCCACCCGCCGCTCGCGGGCCGGGTTGAGCACCGTCGTGGTGACCGAGACGATCCCCAGGTCGTTCGAGACGAGAATCGCGTTCCCCTGACCTGCGAACGCCGACCGGATCAGACCGTGGTTCGGGGCGGTCAGCGCGCGCCCGACGGACGCGGGCACCGGCAGGGGGCCG
This sequence comes from uncultured Actinomycetes bacterium, assembly GCA_963815945.1. GTDB lineage: Bacteria > Actinomycetota > Thermoleophilia > Gaiellales > Gaiellaceae > PALSA-600. The sequence goes on along the minus strand of CAWFIN010000007.1, from coordinate 595,611 downwards.
ACCGACGGCCGCTTTGCCATCACCGACACCTCGGCCATTTCGGCCCAGCCGCCGAGTCCTCCCAGCGCCCATCCCGGAACCTCCTGGAGGCAGACGACATCCGGCCGGTCGGCGGTGACGAGCTCGATCATCTCGCGGAGGTAGGCGCGCCGTCCCGGCGGGACCGTGTTGCCGTGGAAGAGGTTCCAGGTCCGGACGAGCACGGCGTGGTTACTCCGGTGAGTGCAGTACAGCTTTGGCCGCGCGAAAACCGAGCAGGCCAAGGACGCAGGGAGCGGGAATAGTCGAGACTATTGCCGCGACTGAGGACGCAGGCATGCAACGGTTTGCAGCCGTACAAAGAGTGCTGTAACTCGCCGGAGTGACCACCAACTCTACTGTAGGGCTATGCGCGTCGTCATCGCCGATCCGCCCGCCTTCACGCCCTGGTACGACCACGAGCTCGCGGCGGCGCTCGCGCGCGGCGGCGCCGATGTCGAGCTGGCGACGTCGCACTTCCGCTTCGGCGACCCGCCTGTCCCGGTGGGCTACCGGCGTTCCGAGCGGTTCTACCCGGTCTCGTCGCGCATCTTCCGGCGCTCGCGGGCGCGACTACCCCTGAAGGCCGTCGAGCACGTCGGCGTCGCGGCCTCGTTTTCGCTCCTCAGAGCAGACGTGCTCCACGTTCAGTGGCTTGCGCTTCCCGAAATCGACGTGCGGATCCGGTTCCGGTCCCCGTCGGTCTTCACGGCGCACGATTTGCTCCCGAGACGCACGGCCGGGAAGCGCGACCTCTGGCAGCGCCTGCTCGCTCGGTTCGACCGCGTGGTCGTGCACACGGAGCGCGGGCGCGAGACGCTGGCCGAGCTCGGCGTCGACGCGCGCGTCATCCCCCACCCCGTCTACCCGAGCACGGCGGTCCGCGCCGACAACGGCCAGACGCTGCTCGCGCTCGGCGTGATCCGCCCCTACAAGGGTCTTGCGGACGCAATCGAGGTCACCCGGCGCCTTCCCGACGCGCGGCTGATCGTCGCCGGCGACCCCGCGATGCCGCTCGACGGCCTGCGCGATGCGCCGCGAACCGAGTGGCGCCTCGGCTACCTCCCCCAGGCCGAGCTCGACCGCGCGCTATCCGAGACGACGCTCGCGCTCTTCCCCTACCGCGCCGAGCTCGACCAGTCCGGAGCGTTGCTGCAGGCCCTCGGAGCGGGAGTGCCCGCCGTCGTCTACGACGTCGCGGGGCTCGGCGAGCCGATTCGCCGCTACGGAGCGGGACGCGTCGTCCCTGCCGGGGACGTCGAGGCGCTGACCGAAGCGGTTCGCGAGCTTCTTGCCGACGAGGACGCGCTCGCGGCGGCACGGGCCGGAGCCGAGCGGGCGCGGGCCGAGCTGACCTGGGACGCGGCGGCTGCCGCGCACCTCGCGCTCTACGAGGAGCTCGTGTGATGCCCCGCGGGTCGCGGTTCGCCGACCTGATCTCGCGCCAGCTCGACCTCTTCGAACGCGAGCACCGCGACGTGATCGACGAGGCCGCCGAGCGGCTCGAGGCCTACAACCGGGCCGACCGCGACGAGGCGGAGGAGCTCTACGGCGACTACGTGGATGCCGTCGAGACCGGAACCGAGATCCTCGCCGACATCCGCGATTACTTCGCGCGCACGCTCGACGAGGGCATCGACGAGGAGTACGAACGGGAGTTCAACCTCGCCGTCGCGAAGCGCCTGCCGCCGTTCGCGCTCGAGATCGAAAACCGGTGACGGCAGCTAGCGGTGCCCGAAGTGGTGGGCGGCGGGAAGCGCCGCCCCGATCTCGGCGTCGTTCGCAACGCGGCGCGCGAGGGGGCCGAGCGTCTCGATACTTGCGACGAGCACGTTCTCGTTGCGGTCGATCCGCTCGAAGCGGCCGCGCGCGAGGACGAGCGGCTCGCCGCGGATGACCGCGCGGTGGGCCTCGTAGACCGGCGGCGGGACGATCAGGTTCATCTGTCCGTGCTCGTCCTCGAGCAGCATGAAGACGATGCCGTTGGCGGTCGATGGCCGCTGCCGGGCAACCGTCAGGCCCGCAACCGCAACCTGCGCGCCGTGTGGCACGCCGGAGAGCTCGGCACTCGTCACGATGCCGGGGAGGTGCGGGCGCAGGAGCTCGAGCGGGTGGACGCCGACCGACATCGACGTGTGCCGGTAGTCGGCGAGCATTTGCTCCCAGTCGGTCTGGGCGGGAAGCTCTGGCGTTTCGGTGGTCGGCCCGAGCGGGAGCACGAGCTGGCCCGAGGCTCCGCGCGGCGTCGCTCCGAGCCTCCAGAGCAGGTCGCGTCTCGGGCCCCAGCCGTCGCAGGCGCCGCAGGCGACGACCGCCTCGAGCGCGTCGATCCCCGCCGGTGCGCGGCGTGCGAGATCGCCGACATCTTCGTAGGGCTGCCCGGCGACGATCGCCTTCGCCTCCTCCTCGCCGACCGAACGCACGTAAGCCGAGCCCGATCCGCACTGCCCCGTCCTCGACGACACACGTCGCGGCGCTCCGGTTCACGTCCGGTGGTCGCACCTCCACCCCGCGGCGCTGTCCGTCCCGCACGAGCGACGCCGGCGGGTAAAAGCCCATGGGCTGCGCGTTCAGGAGCGAGCAGAGAAACTCGGCAGGGTAGTAGTGGCGTAGCCACGCCGACTGGTAGGCAAGAAGGGCGAACGCCGCGGCATGCGACTTCGGGAAGCCGAAGCCCGAGAAGCCGACGAGCTTGTCGTAGATCGTGTGCGCCGTTCCGCCGGCGATCCCGTTGCCGAGACAACCCTCGACGAATCGCGGGCGAAACGCCTCGATCGCCTCCTCGCTCCGCTTGCGGCTCATCGCGCGACGCAGCCCTTCGGCCTCCCCCACGCTGAAACCCGCGGCGGCCATCGCGACCGACAGCACCTGGTCCTGGAACACGACGACGCCGAGCGACTCCCGCAGCGGCTCGCGCAGCGACTCGTGCTCCACCGGGTACTCGAACGACGGGTCCTCCCGCAGCTTTCGCCGCCGCTCGATGTACGGATGAACGGCCTTGCCCTGAATCGGCCCCGGGCGAACGAGCGCCACCTGGACGGTCAGATCGTCCAGATTCTCCGGTCTCGTCCGAAGAAGGCTCTGCATCTGCGCGCGGCTCTCGATCTGGAACACGCCGACGGTGTCAGCTGCCTGGATCTCGGCGTAGACCTGTTGGTCGTCGAGCGGGATTCGCGAGAGGTCGATCGCCTCGCCGCGCAGCTTCGCGATCTGGTCGACCGCCTCCTCGACTGCCGAGAGCATCCCGAGGCCGAGCAGGTCGATCTTCAGAAAGCCCGCGTCGGCGCAGGAATCCTTGTCCCACTGGCAGATCTGCCGGCCCGCCATCGCCGCCGGCTGCACCGGGACGAGGTCGATGAGCGGTCGCGTCGAGATCACCATTCCGCCCGGGTGCTGGGAGATGTGGCGCGGCAGTCGAGCGATCTCGCGCGTCAGCTCGCGGAACGCGGCCCAGCGAGGCCCGTCGTGCACACCGGGCACGCGATCGAGCTCCTCGGCGACGCGACCCGCATCCCAGCCGTCGGTGACCCTGGCTAGACGTTCGAGCTGCGCAAATGGAAGGCCGAGCGCCTTGCCGACATCGCGGATCGCGCCGCGGCTGCGATAGGTCGCAAAGGTCGCGACGAGCGCAGCGTGCTCGCGGCCGTACCGCTCCGTTATCGCGACGATCAGCTTCTCGCGGATGTCGCGCGGAAAGTCGAGGTCGATGTCCGGGACCGACGCCATCTCGTCGTTCAGGAACCGCCCCAGCGAGAGGTTCGCGGCTACCGGGTCGACGTGCGAGAGGCCGGTCAGGTAGCAGACGAGCGAACCGACGCTCGAACCGCGGCCTCTCCCCGGCGGCAGCACGTGCCTCGGCGATCCTGGGCCGCGCACCTCGAGCGCGCACTCGCGCGCAAGTTCGAGCACTTCCCAGTGCAGCAGGAAGAAACCCGCCAGCCCGAGCCGCGCGATCAGCGCCAACTCCTCGTCGAACCGCTCCCGCGCCCGTCCCCTCTCCACCATGCCGACGCCGTCGTAGCGAGCCCGGAAAGCGCGCTCGCAGATTTCGCGAAGCTGCTTGTCGGCCGGATCGGGCCCATCCGAGAAGTCCGGATAGCGGTACCCGAGCTCCTGTGTCAGATCGAACGTGCAGCGATCGGCGACCTCCCGCGTGCGCTCGGCGGCTGCACGCGGCAGCCGCTCCAGCATCTCCTCCGGCGAGCGGAGGACGGCTTCCTGGTTCCCGCGCCGCTCCCGCTCGGAGCCGTCGAGGGAGGTGCGGTTCGCGATCGCGACCAGCGCATCCTGGAGTCGCGCCCGGCGCTGGTGGTGCGCGTGGATGTCCCCGGTTGCGACCGTCGGCACGCCGAGGGATGCTGCGAGGCCCTCGAGGGCCGCGTTTCGGCGCGCGTCGCCTCGCTCGAATGGCCGCTGGAGCTCGACGTAGAACGCGCCGGGGAACGCGCGCGCGAGATTGGCTGCCGCCTTCGGATCGACGCTGCCGAGCCCCTGCCGCGCGCAGCCGGAGAGGCAGACGAGCCCTTCGGCGTGCTCGGCGACGAACTCCGGGGTCGTAGCCGGTGGCAGCAGGTCGCGGCTGTGCCGAGTCGTCGGCGGAACCTCCCGGTTCCCCCGAGCCCCTTCCCTGTCGCCTGCGCGGACGGGCGGCTGCGCCGCCCGGGTTCGTGCGTGCGCGTCCGTGAGGATCCGGCAAAGGTTCGCGTAGCCGCGCTGGCTCTCGCAGAGGAGCGTGACGTGCGCGCCGCCGGCGAGCGTCACCTCAGCACCGGTGATTGCGCGCACCCCGAAGCCCTTGCACGCGTGGGCGAACTCGAGCGACCCGTAGACGCCGTCGTGGTCGGTCAGGGCGAGGGCGTCGTAGCCGAGCTCCGCGGCGCGCGCTGCGAGCTCTTCCGGCAGCGAGGCGCCGTCGAGGAACGAGTAGGCCGAGTGGGCGTGCAGCTCGACGTAGGTTCGGGAGCGCGCGGACGGCGGCCTCCCATCCCTAGCCCCCACCCGCCCAGGGGAAGAAGAACAGAGGGTAGCGGCGGCTCCGAGGCGGAAGTGTGGCGCGACTGCGCCGATTCTGTGCCAATTGCACGCGCTCCTCCGCCCTGGCCGCGAAGCGGAGAACGACCCTCCGTCATAGGATCCGGGCATGTCGAGCTACGACGACATCGTCGATGACCTGCTGCACCGACACGCAGAGGTCGAGCACACGCAGATGATGGGAATGCCCGCGCTCAAGCGCGAACGGAAAGCTCATCGCCGGCTTCGTCGCAAGCGAGAATGCGATGGTCTTCAAGCTCCCCGACGCGGCGGCACACGCGAAGGCGCTCGCACTCGACGGCTCGCACCTCTTCGACCCGTCCGGCAAGGGGCGTCCGTTCAAGGAGTGGGTCGTCGTGCCAAACGCACACGCCAGCCGGTGGCCGGAGCTCGCCGAGCTCGCGCTCAAGCCCTCTGCGTGAGCCACGCACCCGTCTCCCCGTCCCGGTAGACAACCGTGTTCTCGCCCGTCTCGAGCACGACGTCGAAGTAGCGGCGGTCGACCGGCTCTTCGGTCCACCAGCGGTCGACAACCCGCCACTCCTCGCGCACGAGCGCGACATCCTGCGCGGTTCACGCGGCGCGGAGCCCCGTCCGCATGCGCTCTCGACGAGCGCCGGGCGCGGCGCGTTCAGTCGTCGCGCGGAACGAGCAGCGCGCGCGTTTCCGGAATGCGCGACCACGGCGCCACCTCCACCACTGTCGAAACCCCACCGGCGCCGACCGCCGACCGAACCTGGCGCAGTCCTTCCCTGAGCTGCCCCTGGAGCACCTCGCCCTCGGCGCGGACGAGCTCGAGCTGCTCACCGGTGTGCTCGGCAAGCTCGGCGATCTCCAGCCGCAGCTTGAGCGCAGGCGCCGGCAGCTCCGCGAGCTTCGACCCGAGAGCCGTGCGCAGCCGCGCCGGGTCGGCCGTCGCCTCGCGTAGCGTCACCGTCCGGCGCCACGAGGCCCCACCGGGAAGTCGCGCCCAGAGGGCGAGCTTCCGCGGCGGGCGCCCCGCGCGTTCCGGCCGTGCGAGCAGGCGTTCGACGAGAATTGCGAGCCCTCTCCGTAGCGTCAGCTCGTTGCCGACTGCCTCCGGGAACTCGAGCGTCTCGTGGAGGACCTCGGCCGGGCGCCTCGGTGCGATCCTCCGGTCCTGCTCACCTCTCGCCAGGCTCCAGGCGCGCCGGCCGTCAGGCCCCAGCCGTTCGGCCACTGCGTCGCCAGGGAGCCCGGCAAGCTGTCCGATCGTGCGAATCCCGAGCTCTTCGAGCTCGTCGTAGCGGTCACGCTCGAGTGGGAGCAGCGTCAGCGGCAGCGGCGCCAGGAAGCGCCGCGTGCGGTCGTCGGAGACGATCAGCGCCTGCCCCGGGCGTGCAACACCGGCCGCGGCGAGCGCCGCGAAGCGCCGGTCGGCTGCTCCAGCGCGTGGCTCCCACCCTGGCCCGACCGCCCCGAGCGCCCGCTTGAGTGCCGGTTCGATCCCGCCGTAGAGCCGCTCGACGCCGTCGGTCTCGAAGTAGACGGTTCCCGGCCCGGCCGACTCGACGCCGAAGCCTGCGTTTTCGAGCCGGCGCAGGATCTGCTCCCACGCCTGCTCCACACCGGCCGGATCCTGGTCGACGAGCACGAGCTCAGGACAGGTCGCGAGCGCCTCCGAGAGCCGCATTCCCGGCCGCGCGCCCTTCGCCGCCGCGGCGGCCGTGACCGAGCCCGAGCAGAGGCTCCCTGCCGGGGAGCGGTGCGAGTGCGGCCGGAGCCGTTTCGAGCCCCGGGCGGGGACGCAGCGTCGCCCGCAAATCGAAGCCCGGGATGACGACTGCAGCGACCATGGGAACGTATGTTCTATACGAACACCTGTTCTCCTGTCAACCCGGGTAACTCAGGCTCGCATCGCAGGGCGGGCGTACGCTGGGCGGAATGAGGCACGTGCGGGCCACGCTCTTCAGCATCGCGGCGGTCGCCATCGTCACCGGCGCGGTCTACGCCCTGCGGCCTGTCGCGCCCGTTCTCAGCCTCGGTGCCCTCTACGTCTTCGCGGTGCTGCCGGTCGCCGTCCTCTTCGGCCTTCCCTACGCGATCGCGCGTCGCGGTCGCGAGCGAGCTCGTCTTCAACTTCCTCTTCCTGCCGCCGGTGCACACGCTCGCGTTGCGCGACAGCGAGAACTGGGTCGCGCTCGCGGTCTATCTCGTCATCGCCGTCGTCGTCTCCGAGCTCGCGGCCCGGTCTCGCCGACGAGCGCAGGAGGCGGCACTCCTGGCAGAGATAGCGACGTCGCTCCTCGAGCACGGCACCGTGAGCTCCGAGCTCGAGCGGATCTCAGCAGAAGCTGCGCAGGCGCTTCAGGTCGAGCATGCCGAGATCGCCCTCGGCGACGACTCTTCGGACGGATACGCGTTGACCGCCGGAGGGCGGCGCGTCGGCACGATCCGCCTGGAAGGGTTGCGACGCGGAGCGGCTACCGCCCGCCGGCGTCTCCTTCCGGCGCTGGCGTCGCTCCTCGGTGTCGCGATCGACCGCGAGCGCCTCGCCGGCGAGGCGCTCGAGGCCGAGGCGCTGCGGCGCGCGGACGTGATGAAGACCGCGCTGCTGCGAGCCGTGAGCCACGACCTGCGCACGCCGCTGATGGCGATCTCGACCTCGGCAGGCGCGCTCGCGCGGCGCGACCTCGTCGCTCGACGACGCCGACCGCGCAGAGCTGCTCGCGACGGTGCTGGCGGCCTCCGAGCAGCTCGACCACCTCGTCGACAACCTGCTCGACCTCTCGCGGCTTCAGGCCGGCGCGGCACAGCCCGACCAGGGGCTCGTCGAGCTCGAGGAGCTCGTGATCGCAGCGCTCGGCGAGGTCGGCGACGAGGCTGCACGCGCTGAGGTGACCTTCGGAGAGGGATCGCCGACCGTGCTCGTCGACCCGCATCAGATCCAGCGCGTGCTCGTGAACCTGATCGAGAACGCGCTCAAGTACTCCCCGGCGGACGAGCCGATCCGCGTCCAGGTCGTCGGCGACCCCGTCGGAGGCGGTCGTCCGCGTGATCGACCACGGGCCCGGCGTGCCGGAGGAGGAGCGCGAGCGCATCTTCGAGCCGTTCCAGCGCGGATCGCGCGGCGCAAGCGCTCCGGGTGCAGGCCTCGGCCTCGCGATCGCACGCGGCTTCGCGGAGGCGAACGGCGGCCGGCTGACCGTCGAGTCGCGCTCCGGCCAGGGCGCGACCTTCGTGCTCGTCGCTCCCGGCGACCCGCGCGAAGGTTCCGGCGTGAGCGGGCCCCGCGATCCTCGTCGTCGACGACGAGCAGCAGATCCTGCGCGCGCTGCGAACGAGCCTGCGCGGCGCGGGCTACGACGTCGAGACGGCCGAGACCGCCGAGAGCGCGCTCGCCGCGGCCGCGATGCGTCCACCGGAGGCCGTGATCCTCGACCTCGTGCTCCCGGACGGGACCGGGATCGACGTCTGCCGCGAGCTGCGGAAGTGGACCTCCGTGCCCGTGATCCTCCTCTCGGCGATCGGCGAGGAGCGCGAGAAGGTGGCGGCGCTCGACGCCGGCGCCGACGACTACGTGCAGAAGCCGGTCGGGATCGACGAGCTCCTCGCGCGGCTGCGCGCAGTGCTGCGGCGCACCTCGCCGTCGGGCGAGCCGGTGATCGAGCTCGGCGACCTCGTCGTCGACCTCGAGAAGCGCTCGGTCACGATGGCCGGCGAGGCGGTTCACCTCACGCCGCACCAGTTCGAGCTCCTGCGCGTCCTCGCCGTGAACGAGGGGAAGCTGATGACGCACCGGGCGCTGCTGCGCGAGGTCTGGGGCCCGGGCTACGGAAGCGAGTCGAACCTCCTGCACGTGAACGTCTCACAGCTCCGGCGCAAGATCGAGCCGGACCGTGCGCGGCCGCGCTACCTGCTGACCGAGCCCGGCGCCGGCTACCGGCTCGTCGACCCGAGCGACCGCGCCTAGAAGACGTAGGCTCCGGATCAGGCGGACGAGCGCGGCGCCGATCGTCAGGATGAGGACGACGCCGCCCGTTCCGATCGCGGCGCCGATCGCGAGCACGACGACGTCCTCGAGGATCAGCGCGAGCGCGACCGCGACGGCGCCCAGCGCGGGCAGCGTGTCGAGCCCCGAGAACGGCGGCGCGACCGCGGCCGCCGATCGCGAGCGCCATCAGGAGCAACCCGACGATCCGCAGCAGCCAGCGCTGCTCGAACAGCCGCACCCCGCGCGGGCGCGAGATCCGTTCGACCTGCCGGACCCGGCGGACGATGAACGGGATCGCCTTCGCCGTCGTCTGCGCCGAGCTCTCGGCTCTGCCAGCGCTCGGGGAGCCAGATCGTGCGCCGGCCGAGCACCATCTGGGCGGCGAGCACGACGGTGATCGCCTCGAACACGTGCGTGATCCCGCCGGTCGGCATCGGCAACGCGGGCACGAACATCAGGAGCATGATCGTGACCGCGAAGGCTCTTCTCCTCCGAACACGTCGTTCAGCGCCCCGAGCGTCTTCGGCTCGTCGCTGCTGAGCCAGCGCTCGAGCTGATCGCTGAAGCGCTCGTCGGTCGTCGCGGCCGCGTTCGACACCGGAACCAGGGTAGCCGCGGCCCTTCAGAGTTTCTTCAGCCCCGGGCCGCGATCTTCAGGCGGCCTTCAGGTCGGCCGTCCTAGCGTGGATGCATGTACGACCTGGCGGCATCTCGGGATCGCGATCGCATGCTTTGCGTTCGCCTATCTTCTCCTCTGGGTGCTGGCCCGCGTCTGATGTCGGCTGCCGACGCATTCGGGCTCGATCGTGTCGGTCGCGGTCCTGGCCTACCTCGTGTACGCGCTGTTCCGCGGAGAGCGGTTCTAGGTCATGACCGGTCAGGGCATCGCCCAGATCGTCGTCTACGCGGTCGCGCTCGTCGCGCTCGGCTATCCGCTCGGGCTCTGGATGGCGCGCGTCTACACCACACCGCGCGCCGCGGGCCGCTTCTTCGCGTCGCTCGAGCGCGGCTTCTGCCGCATCGTCCGCACCGACCCGACGCGCGAGCAGGATTGGAAGAGCTACGGGAAGACGGTGCTCGTCTTCAGCGTGCTCTTCTGGTTCGTCCTCTACGGGATCCAGCGCCTTCAGGGGCACCTGTTCCTGAACCCGGACCACATGAAGGACGTGCCGTCGCACCTGTCGCTGAACACGGCCGCGAGCTTCATCACGAACACGAACTGGCAGTTCTACGGGGGCGAGTACACGATGTCGTACTTCACCCAGATGGCCGGGCTCGCGGTGCAGAACTTCGTCTCTGCCGCCGTCGGGATCGCCGTGCTCGCGGCCGTCGTGCGCGGGCTCGCGCGCCGCAACGCCGACACGATCGGCAACTTCTGGGTCGACCTCTACCGCACGCTCGTCTACATCCTGCTGCCGCTCGCGATCGTCGTCTCGGCGCTCCTGATCTGGCAGGGCGTGCCGCAGACGCTCCACGGCCACGCGACCGCGACGACGCTTCAGGGCGCGCAGCAGTCGATCGCGCGCGGCCCGGTCGCGTCGCAGATCGCGATCAAGCAGCTCGGGACGAACGGCGGCGGCTTCTACAACTCGAACTCGGCCGTCCCGTTCGAGAACCCGAACGGGCTCTCGAACTTCATCGAGATGCTCGCGATCCTGCTGATCCCGGCCGGGCAGGTGTTCATGTTCGGGAAGATGGTGCTCGCGCGCCGCCACGCGTGGGCGGTGTTCGCGGCGATGTTCGTCGTCTTCGCGATCGGCATCGGCGTGAACCTGCCCGCCGAGCAGCACGGCTCGGCCGTGCTCCGCAGCTCGGGCGTGAACATCACGCAGGGCGCCGGCCAGTCGGGCGGCAACATGTCCGACAAGGAGGTTCGCTTCGGGCAGGCGGCGACCGCCAACTGGACGGTCGCGACGAGCGACGCCTCGAACGGCTCGGTGAACGGCGGCTTCGACGCGATGACGCCCGCGGGCGGAGCTGTGCCTCTGGTGAACCTCTTCCTCGGCGAGGTGATCTTCGGCGGTGTCGGCTCGGGCCTGTACGGCATGTTCTTCTACATCGTCATCGCCGTGTTCGTCGCGGGGCTGATGGTCGGCCGGACGCCGGAGTGGCTCGGCAAGAAGATCGAGGCGCGCGAGATCAAGTACGCGGCGGTCGGCGCGCTCTTCGTCCCGACCGTGGTGCTCGTGCTCGCCGCGCTCTCGATCACCACCAACAGCGGGCTCGCCTCGATCTTCAACAGCGGCGTCCACGGGTTCACCGAGACGCTGTACGCCTACGACTCCCAGGGCAACAACAACGGCAGCGCGTTCGCCGGCTTCGGGTTGACCAACTTCAGCGCCGACCTCGGCACGATCGCGATGCTGCTCGGCCGCTTCGGGCCGATGTTCGCGGCGCTCGCGCTCGGCCGGCGCCCTGGCGAAGAAGAAGATCGCCCCGGTCTCGGCCGGAACGTTCCGCACCGACGGCGTCACCTTCGTCGTCCTGCTCGTCGGCGTGATCGCGCTGACCGCCGGCCTGATGATCTTCCCCGCCCTGACGCTGGGCCCGATCGTCGAGGGGCTGATGCACTGATGCGCAACGTCGTCAGCTCCGTCACTCGCGATCGTCGTTCTCACCGCCGTCTTCGGCTTCGGCTACCCGCTCGTGATGACAGGCTTCGCGCAGGTCGCGTTCAAGAGCCAGGCCGAACGGAAGCCTCATCACCGTCAACGGCGAGGTCGTCGGCTCGAAGCTCGCCGGCACAGGAATTCACGAGCTCGAAGTACTTCCACGAGCGCCCCTCCGCGGTGTCCTACAACGCGATGGGGACGAGCTTCGCCAACCTCGGGCCGACGAACCCCGATCTCGCCAAGAACGTCGTCGGCGGCGGCGAAGGCGATCCTCAAGCTCGAGGGCCCGTACAACCCCGGTCTGACCATCGCACGACATCCCCGTCGACGCCGTCACGACGTCGGGCTCGGGCATCGACCCCCACATCTCGCCCGGCCTACGCGCAGCTTCAGGCAGCGCGGGTGGCGGCCGTCCGGCACCTGCCGGTTGCGACCGTGCAGCAACTGATCACGAAGAACACCGCCGGCCGCTCGTGGGGCTTCTTCGGCGAGCCCGGCGTGAACGTGCTCGAGCTCAACCTCGCACTCGACAAGGAGAGCAGCACCTAGATGGCCCGCCAGTCCGCAAGCATCTTCTCCCGCGAGCTCGCGCTCGCAGCCGTTCGGGACTCGTTCCCGAAGCTCGACCCGCGCCTTCAGTTCAAGAACCCGGTGATGTTCATCGTCGAGCTCGGCAGCGTGATCACCACGGGGATCCTCATCCTCGACCTCGTGCGCGGGGACACCTCGTCGCTCTGGTTCGTCGCCTCGATCACCGTCTGGCTCTGGCTCACCGTTCTGTTCGCGAACTTCGCCGAGGCGATCGCCGAGGGGCGCGGGAAGGCGCAGGCCAGCGCCCTGCGCGCGACGCGCACCACGACGACGGCCCACCGGCGGCTCGACAGCGGCGTGCTCGAGGACGTGCCCGCGCCCGAGCTCCAGCGCGGCGACGTCGTCGTCGTGAGCGCAGGCGAGGTGATTCCGGCCGACGGCGAGATCATCGAGGGCGTCGGGTCGGTCGACGAGTCGGCCATCACCGGCGAGTCGGCGCCCGTGATCCGGGAGTCGGGCGGCGACCGCTCGGCCGTCACCGGGGGCACACGGCTGCTGTCGGACCGCCTCGTGATCCAAGTCACCCAGGAGCCGGGCAAGTCGTTCCTCGACCGGATGATCGCGCTCGTCGAGGGCGCAGAGCGGCGCAAGACCCCGAACGAGATCGCACTCAACATCCTGCTCGCCGGTCTCACGATCACGTTCGTCGTCGCGGTCGTGACGCTGCGCGCGTTCGCGCTCTACGCCGGGACGAATCTCTCGCAGACCGTCTTGATCGCGCTCCTCGTCGCGCTGATCCCGACCACGATCGGCGCCCTGCTCTCCGCGATCGGCATCGCGGGCATGGACCGCCTCGTGCAGCGCAACGTCCTCGCGATGTCGGGCCGCGCGGTCGAGGCGTCAGGCGACGTCGACGTGCTCCTGCTCGACAAGACCGGCACGATCACGCTCGGCAACCGGCAGGCCTCGGAGTTCGTTCCGGTCGAAGGCGTGTCCGCGACGGAGCTCGCGGAAGCTGCTCAGCTCTCCTCGCTCGCCGACGAGACCCCAGAGGGACGCTCGATCGTCGTGCTGGCGAAGGAGCAGTACGGCCTCCGCGGCCGCGAGCTCTCCGAGCACGAGGCGACGTTCATCCCGTTCTCCGCGACGACGCGCATGAGCGGCGTCGACTTCGACGGCAAGCAGTACCGGAAGGGCGCCGCCGACGCCGTCAAGCGCTGGGTCGAAGAGCAGGGTGGCCGCATGCCTGCGCGGCTCGACGACGAGGTCGACCGCGTCGCGCGCGCCGGCGGCACGCCGCTCGTCGTGGCCCAGGACAACTTCGTCCTCGGCGTGATCCACCTCAAGGACATCGTCAAGGGCGGCATGCGCGAGCGCTTCGACGAGCTGCGCCGCATGGGCATCCGCACCGTGATGATCACGGGCGACAACCGGATCACGGCGGCCGTGATCGCCGAGGAGGCCGGCGTCGACGACTTCCTCGCCGAGGCGACGCCCGAGACCAAGATGGCGCTGATCAAGGAAGAGCAGTCCAAGGGACGCCTCGTCGCGATGACCGGGGACGGGACGAACGACGCGCCGGCGCTCGCGCAGGCCGATGTCGGCGTGGCCATGAACACCGGCACGTCGGCCGCGAAGGAAGCCGGGAACATGGTCGACCTCGACTCGAACCCGACGAAGCTGATCGAGATCGTCGAGGTCGGCAAGCAGCTGCTGATCACCCGCGGCGCGCTGACGACGTTCTCGATCGCGAACGACGTGGCCAAGTACTTCGCGATCCTGCCGGCGATGTTCGCGTACACCTACGCGACGCAGCCCGGGCGAACGGGGCCGCTCAACGCTCTGAACATCATGCACCTCGGCACGCCCGAGAGCGCGATCCTCTCGGCGATCATCTTCAACGCGCTGATCATCCTCGCGCTCGTCCCGCTCGCCCTCCGGGGCGTCAAGTACCGGGCGATCGGCGCGACGGCGCTGCTTCGCCGCAACCTGCTGATCTACGGTCTCGGCGGGATGATCCTGCCCTTCGTCGGCATTAAGCTGATCGACTTGGTGGTGCACAACCTGCTGGGAGCCTGATTGCGGGGCCGGTACCGGATCCTGCTCGGCATGGCCGCAGGAGTCGGCAAGACCTACCGGATGCTCGAGGAGGGCCGCCAGGCCCAGAACGAGGGGCGCGACGTCGTGATCGGGTACCTCGAGCCGCACGACCGGCCCGAGACGGCGCTGCTCGCCGAGGGCCTCGAGCAGGTGCCGCACCTGCACAGCGCGCACGGCGGGCTCGAGCTCGCGGAGATGGACGTCGACGCGGTCGTCGCCCGGGCACCCGAGATCGCGCTCGTCGACGAGCTCGCCCACACGAACGTCCCCGAAGCACGCAATCGCAAGCGCTTCGAGGACATCGACGAAATCCTCTCAGCCGGCATCGACGTCACCTCCACCGTCAATGTCCAGCACCTGGAGAGCCTCAACGACTCGATCTTCGAGCTGACCGGCGTTCGGGTCCGGGAGACGTTTCCCGACCGGATCCTCGACGAGGCAGACGAGGTCGTCCTTGTCGACCTCACGCCGGAAGCGCTCCACGAACGGCTGAAGGCCGGGAAGGTGTACGCGCCGGCGCAAGCCGAGGCGGCGATGCAGAACTTCTTCCGGCTCGAGAATCTCGGGGCGCTTCGCGAGCTCGTGCTCCGTGAGCTCGCGGATGACGTCGAGGCGAGGCGCCATGTGTCGGTCGTCGACCCACTCGGGCAGCAGGCGGTCGCCGAGCGCATCCTCGCGCTCGTCACGCCCGAGCCGCGCTCGCAGCGCCTCCTCCGTCGTGCCTTCCGGTCGGGCCAGCGCCTCAATTCGGAGGTCGACGCCCTGTGGGTTCGCCGACCGGGCCGGGAGCTGACCGAGGAGCAGCAGGTGTCGCTCGCCGCGCTCCGCCGGCTCGACGAGCATTCTCGGGGCTCACTTCATCGAGCTCGAGGGCGACGACCTCGTCGCGGCCGTGAAGCAGGTCGCGCGCGAGCGCGGGTCGACCTACGTGTTCGTCGGCACTCCCGACGAGTCGCGCCGCAGGGAGATCCTCCGTGGGTCGCTCGTCTCGGCGCTCGTGCGTGAGCTGCACGGGATCGACATCCGGGTCGTCGCCGACCGCGCGCTGCGCGAGGAAGACGAATGAACGTCGCTCTCCTCGTCGCTCTGATCGCCGTCGCAGCGGGCCTCGCCGTGATCGCCGTTCGGCTCCGGCGGCCGCGTCTCGACCGGCGTCCCCGGGTGCGGCGGATCCTCGTCCCGTTCACAGGCGGAGCGCTCGACCCAACCGTGCTCGACGCCGCCATCCGAATCGCCCGCGCCGAAGACGCGAAGCTCGTTCCCGCCTACTTGATCCTGGTGCCGCTGGAGTACACGCCCGACGCCTCGATGGAGCGGCAGGTGACCGTCGCGATGCCGCTGCTCGAGGCCATCGAGCACGCCGCGCTTCGCGCCGGAGTGCCGGTGGACGCGCGGATCGAGAGCGGCCGCACGCCGATCCACGCGCTCCAACGGCTGTGGGAGGCGGAGCATTTCGACCGCATCGTCGTGCCCGCCCCGGTCGGCAGGAACCCGGGCTTCACGCCCAAGGACCTCGCCTGGATGCTCACTCACGCGCCGAGCGAGACGCTGATCCTGCGGCCCGACCCTTCCTAGCGCACCACTCGCCGGTCAGCCGCTCAAATCTCGGTGCCGTGATCCCAGCGATGCGCGCGCAGCACGTCGAGCTCGGCCTCCGACAACGGTCCTAAGCCGGCGGCCGCGGCGTTCGCATCGACGTTGCGCAGCGCGCGCATGCCCGCGATCACCGTCGAGACCGCCGGGTGCGTGAAGCAAAAGCGCAGCGCGATCTCGGGGAGCCGGTCGATCGGGATGTCGAGATCGGCGGCGATCGCCTGGACGCGGTCCCACGTCTCCTGCTTGCGGCCGCCGGAGAAATACCGGTTCCGGAAATCGCCGTCCGGGAACTCGGTGTCCGGAGTCACCTTGCCCGTGAGCCCTCCCTCGTCGAAGGGGACGCGGACGATCACGCCCACGTTCGCCTTCTCCACGGCTGCGAAGAGCTCGTCCTCAGGAGCCTGCTCGAAGATGTTGTAGATCACCTGCACCGTGTCGACGACACCCGTCTCGATCAGGCGGATCGCGTTTGCGGGCTGGCGGTCGTTGATCGACACGCCGAAGAAGCGGATCTTCCCGTCCGCCTTCAACCGCTCGATCGCCTCGAGCCAGTCTCCCTGGCCGACCCAGTCGTCCGACCACACGTGGAACTGCTGCACGTCGATCGTCTCGACCCCGAGGTGGCGCAGGCTCCGCTCCGTGCACTCGACGACCCAGTCGCCCGGGAACACCTCGTCGGCCGACACGCCGCGCGCGCGCCGGCCACTGGCCGTTCTTCGGCGGCACCTTCGTCGCAACGTGGACGGTGCCGGGCGAGGAGCGAACCGCCTCGCCCACGAGCCGCTCGCTGTGGCCGTCACCGTACGCGAGAGCGGTGTCGATGAAGTTCACGCCGTGCTCGATCGCACGCCGCAGCGCGAGCAGCGACTCGTCGTCGTTCGCGCCGACCCACAGCGACCGGCCGATCCCCCACGCGCCGTAGCCGAGCACCGACACGTCGAAACCGGTGCGGCCCAGCTTGCGGTAGGGCATCGTCACGCGACGATCTCCGCGGCGGATCCGACCATGCGGGAGAAGCGCGGCACGGTGTCCAGCATATTCGCGCGCGCGCAGAACTCGATATCCGCCTCGAGCCCGGGCGGGCCGTACGTGCGCGCATTCAGGCCTTCGAGCGCGTTCGGGTACGACTTCGCGACGAGCGCGGCTGCGATCGCCGCGTCCGTGCGCGTACCCCCGAGCTCCTCGACGAACCGGCCTGCGCAGTACGCGTCATCGAGCGCGAAGCCGCCCTTGAAACCGGCGCAGAACACCGCCACCTCGTCGCCGGCGGCACGCGCAGCGTCGGCAACCGCGCGCAGGTTCAGCAGCGAGCCGAGGAGAACGGTCTCGCAGCGATCGGCCGCTGTCAGGATCGCGGCGGTCCCGTTCGTGGTCGAGAGGATCAGCGTCCGCGCGCGTGGCGGCTCTGCGAACTCGCGCGGAGAGGCACCGACGTCGAAGCTCGGCACCACCACTCCCTCCCGCTCCCCGCCGACGACCGCCTCGTCGCCGAGCTCGGCGCGCAGCCGGTTCGCCTCGTCGATCTCGCGACAGCAGAGGACGCGCTCGTAGCCCGACGTCAGAGCTTGCGCGATCGACGACGTCGCCCGGACGACGTCGACGACGATCCCGACGCGGGCGGCGCCGAGCTCGGCCGGTGTGAAGACGACATGGACGTGCACGCCGATACGCTAGTTCCGATGGCCACGGCCCCGCGCTACTGCTATCGCCATCCGGACCGCGAGACGGGGCTTTCCTGCTCCGAATGCGACCGGCCGATCTGTTACGAGTGCATGACTCCGGCGCCCGTCGGGCTTCGCTGCCCCGACCATTCCGGCAAGCCGCAGGGTGTCCACAAGGTGACGTCTGCCGCAGCCGGCATCGGCGCGCGGCGCGTCAACCTCGTGACGATGATGCTGATCGGGATCAACGTCGGCGTCTACCTCCTGGAGCTCGCAATCGGCAGCTCGATCAACGGCACCGGCAACTGGATCTACGACCACGGCGTCCTCGTCCGCAACGCCGTGCTACGCGGATGGCTCCCCGGCAGGCGTCGCGCACGGCGAATGGTGGCGGCTGGGCAGCGCCGCGTTCCTCCACTACGGGCCCTTCCACCTCGCGGTCAACATGTACAGCCTCTACTTCGCCGGCTCGATCCTCGAGCAGGTCATCGGGCACTGGCGTTTCGCTCTCCTCTACTTCGTCTCCGGAATCGCGGGCTCCGCCGGCGCGCTCTACCTGAGCCCGAACGCCGCCACCGCCGGCGCGTCGGGCGCGATCTTCGGCGTGCTCGGCGGCCTGCTCGTCCTCGAACGCCGCGGCCATCTCGGGACGGGCGGCCAGGTCTTGGGGCTGATCGTCCTCAACCTCGTGATCACCTTCGCCATCCCTGGCATCTCGATCGGCGGCCACCTCGGTGGGCTCGTCGCGGGCGCCGTGCTCGTGCTCGCGTTCATCCGCTTCCGCAGCGAGCCGGCCCTCTCGGTCGCGGCTGCCGCGGGTGTCGCGCTCGCGGCAGTCGCGCTCTCCTATTCGGTGGTCTGAGGGGATCGCCGTCGCGAGCGGAACTCGGCGAGCCACGCGAGCGATCGCAGGGCGAACCAGAACGGCGTGAAGAGGACGTAGAAGACAAAGAGGGCGACGCCGAGCGTGGCCATCCAGAGGGTCCATCGCCACATCGGAACGGGCGGTTTCGGCTTCACGCGCACGGACTCTACGGCCGCTCGGGTACTTTCCGGGGCGATGTCGGGAGAGCTCCAGTCCTACGAAGGCGCGGCGACGATCGAGAAGGTCGCGTCGCTCTGCCGCCGCCGCGGGTTCGTCTACCCGTCGTCCGACATCTACGGCGGGCTCGGCAGCTCGTATGACTACGGGCACTACGGCGTTCTGCTCAAGCAGAACGTGAAGGCCGCCTGGCAGCGCTCGCTCGTGCAGGAACGCGAGGACGTCGTCCTGCTCGACTCGGCGATCATCCTGCACCCGCAGATCTGGGTCGCGTCCGGTCACGTCGGCGGGTTCTCGGATCCGCTGATCGACTGCCGGACATGCAAGCTCCGCTTCCGCGCCGACCACATCGAGCAGGGCCACTGCGGCAAGCGGCCGTCGAAGCACCCGGCGGAACCCCGGACTGCGACCTCACCGAGGCGCGCGAGTTCAACCTGATGTTCGAGACCTCCGTCGGCCCGGTCCGCGACGAGGGCTCGACCGTCTACCTGCGCCCGGAGACCGCGCAGGGCATCTTCGTCAACTTCAAGAACGTCACCTCGTCGCTGCGCGTCAAGCCGCCGTTCGGGATCGCGCAGATCGGCAAGAGCTTCCGCAACGAGATCACACCGGGGAACTTCATCTTCCGCACCCGCGAGTTCGAGCAGATGGAGATGGAGTTCTTCGTCCCCCCTGCCGAGGCGGAGGAATGGTTCCACTACTGGGTCGAGGCGCGGCGGCAGTGGTATCTCGACCTCGGCCTGCGCGAGAGCCACCTTCGCGTGCGGCCGCACGACGCAGACGAGCTCTCCCACTACTCGAGCGGGACGAGCGACCTCGAGTACCTGTTCCCGATCGGCTGGTCGGAGCTCGAGGGAATCGCCAACCGCGGCGACTTCGACCTGCGCGCAGCACGCCGAGCACTCCGGCACGAAGCTCGAGTGGATCGGCCAGGACGAGCGCTACGTCCCGCACGTGATCGAGCCTGCAGCCGGCGCGGACCGCGCGGCGCTGTCGTTCCTCGTCGACGCGTACGACGAGGAGGAGGTCGCGCGGCGAGCCACGGGTCGTGCTCCGGTTCCACCCGCGCATGGCGCCGGTCAAGGTGGCCGTGCTGCCGCTCGTCGGCAAGGACGACGACCTCGTCGGGAAGGCGCGGCCGCTCTACGAGGAGCTTCGCCGCGTGCTTCCTGCCGAGTACGACGACTCGGCATCGATCGGGAAGCGCTACCGGCGCCAGGACGAGATCGGCACGCCGTGGGCGCTCACGATCGACCACCAGACGCTCGAAGACGACACGGTGACGCTGCGTGACCGCGACACGCTGGCTCAGGAGCGGATCCCGATCGCAGGGCGCGCGTGAGCTCTTGCTAGACCGGCTCGAGCAGCCGTGGCATCCTCGCGGCGTAATGCCCTGGGAGGAACTGTCGCTCGAGAGCGAGGCGCTGCGCGACAACCCGCTCGGCGACCCGGCGAAACGGCCGATCTGGGTGTGGGCTCCGGCCGACGCAGACGCGGGCCCGCTGCCGGCGCTCTTCGTGCTGCACGGCATGACCGGCCAGGGTCGCGCGTGGTTCAACGTCTCGCCGTTCGCGAAGAACGTGCCGGCGCTCGTCGACGAGCTCGGCCTCGACGCGATCGTCGTGCTCGTCGACGGCTGGACGGCGATCGGCGGCTCGCAGTGGATCGACTCGCCCGCGATCGGGAACTACGGGACGTACCTCTGCGAGGACGTCGTCGGGTTCGTCGACGCGAACTTCGCGTCTCGAGCCGGGCGCTCGCCGGGCGCTCTTCGGGCGGGATCGGCGCGGCGACGTGGGCGATGCTGCGGCCCGACCTCTTCGCCGGCGTTCGCGAGCCACGCGGGCGACGCGCTGTTCGAGGTGATGTACCCGGCCGAGTTCGCGGCGGCGGCCCAGGCGCTACGGAACCTCTACGACGGGTCGGTCGACCGTTTCTGGGACGACCTGCGCTCCGGCCGGCCGGTGTTCGAGAACCGCACCGATCCGCTGCTCCAGAACGTCTGCGCCGCAGCGGCCGCGTACTCGCCGGGCGAGCTGCCGTTCCGGATCGACACCGGCGAGCTCGTCCCCGAGGTCTGGGAGCGGTGGCTCGCGTGGGATCCCGTGCGCCTGGCTGCCCAGCACGGAGACGCCCTGCGGGCCGCGAAAGCGATCTGGATCGACGCCGGCCGCGACGACGAATACCGCCTCGATCTCGGCGCAACAGCGTTCGCGAACGCGGTGTCGGCGGCCGGAGTATCGAGCACCGTCCTCCGGTTCGAGCTCCACGAAGGAACGCATCGAGGCACGAACTGGCGCCTGCCGCTCAGCCTCGCCTACCTCGCCGATCGGCTGGCGTGTCTAGCCGAGGCGCTTCGCGAGCGCGGAGGCGCTCCGCGTGCCCCAGATCCCGTCGGCCTTGAGGCCGGCCGAGCGCTGGAACTTCTTGACCGCGGCGGTCGTGACAGCCCCGTAGTAGCCGGTGACCGCGTGGTGGAAGAATCCGAGCCGCGCGAGGCTCGTCTGCAAGCGCCTCACGTCCGCGGACAGTCATCCCCGAGAGAGCCCCGCCCGGGCCCGACGACGGGAGAACGAGGGCCCCTCCGCCGTCACCCTCCTGTCCGAACGACCCCGAGTCGTCGGAGCCGAAGCCGTCACCCTCACCCTCACCCGAGCCGCCGACGGTTCCGGAGCCGGTGAACGACGAGGTCGAGCTGCCGCCGCCCGAGGCCGTGCCCGTGAAGGACGAGGTCGGCGTGGCGCTGCGTGCGCTTCGCGCCGCGAAGGACGTCCCAACAAGCGTCGCGGCGACAACCAGCGCCGAGAGCCCTACGACCACCCAGACCAGGGCGACTCAGCGCGCCGAGTGCCCTTGCGTGCGATCTCTCGATGTCCTGCCATCAGCACCCGCAGGTTGCCCGGCCCGAATGAGAAACGAATGAACACGCGGATAGCATCCGCAGTCGTGCTGAGGCGCTCGAAGGCGAACCTGATCGCCCTCTGCGGCTATACGGCGATCTCGGTGGCGTTCTTCGGCTGGAGGCTCCTGCCGCACCCCGGACGCCTCGTCGCCGGCGCAGGACACGACCCCGAGATCACCATCTGGTCATTCGCCTGGTGGCCGCACGCCATTGGCAGCTGGACGAACCCGTTCGTCACGCACGCCTTCTACGCACCGACCGGGACCGAACATCACCTGGACGCCTTCGGCTCCCGGGCTCGCACTCGCGTTCTCGCCCGATCACCGCTCTGTTCGGGCCGGTCGCCTCGTACAACGCCGCAGCTCTGCTCATGCCGGCTCTCGCTGCCTGGACCGCCTATCTCCTCTGCAGATATCTCACAGGCTCGATCTGGGCTGCGCTCGTGGCCGGATACCTGTTCGGGTTCTCAACGGCCATGCTTCGGCAACAGCTCCTCGGGCACCTGAACCTCACCGGGGTGTTCCTCCTGCCCCTCGTCGCGCTCGTCGTCGTGCGACGCGTCAGAGGAGAGCTGAGCGCGCGGGGACTGGCGTTGCGTCTCGGCGCTCTCCTCGCCATGCAGCTCGGGATTTCGACCGAGGTCGCACTCACCATGACGATGGCCCTCGCGCTCGCGCTCGCGCTCGCGTTTCTGTTTCTCCACGATTCCCGTCCCGGTATCCGGGCATCGCTGCCGTCGATCGCAGCGGGCTACGGCGTCGGGGCCGTCCTCGCAGCTCCGTTCGTCGTCTACGCGCTGATCGGGTTCGTGCCGTCCCACTTCGTGTCCGACGTACGCGTCTGGGTCACCGACCCTCTCAACTTCGTCGTCCCGAATGGGGTCACCTTGATCGGCGGCTCCTCGTTCAGCTCCTTTGCCGTAAACAGAACGGCTGGCTCGAGCGCCTACCTCGGACTGCCCACCTTGCTGATCGTTCTTGCATTCGCCGTTCGCGGACGCCGCGAACCCGTCACGCGGTTTCTCGTCGCCGGGTTGCTCGTTGCCGCCGTGATCACGCTCGGAGCGACGCTCCAGGTCGACGGGCACAGGCTGATCTCGCTCCCGTGGTGGCTCGCCGCCTCTCACCTGCCCGCGTTGGGCAACGTGCTGCCGTTTCGTCTTGCGACCTACGTGTCGCTCGCAGCGGCGGTGATAGTGGCGTTCTGGATCGCGACGACCAGAGGCAGAGTCTTTGCGCGGCCGTACGTCTTGCCGGCGCTTGCAGTTGCAGCACTCGTGCCGGCGGTGACACAAACGTCGTACCCGACGTTCCATCCGAGTCATCCACAACGCGTCGCGTTCTTCAGCGATGGCCTCTACAAGCGTTGCCTCAGGCCTCAGGAGACGGTGGCGATCTTCCCGTGGAACGGAGACTCGATGCTGTGGCAAGCGGAAGCGGGGCTCCGATTCCGAGTGGCCGCGAACGGTCTTCAGCCCTTCCCGAAGTACGGGACGCCAATCTCGAGCTTCGATGCGGACAGAGTCGTCTGGGAGTTGAGCCACGTCGACTTCGCCCAGCCGACGATGGATCGGCTACTCGCCTTCATGGCACTCCACCATGTCGCGCACGTCATCTCTCTTCCGGGAGACGGCTATCCGAACCGCAGGCAGATGGCCAGGTTCGGGAAGGTGGAGGCGGTCGGCGGAGTCTTGGTTTCACCCGCATGCGGCGAGAAGCCTTTGACCACGCGCAACCTCAGCAGCTACGTCGAGAGATATCGCCAGGAACAGCTTCATTCGCGGCCGAACATCGGCTACTGCATTGGGCTCAACTTCAATCTGATCCCCCAGGGAATGGAGCCGGCCGGACCGCTCGTCGGCGCCAAGAAAGCAATCGTCGTGGCGGGCCAGGGCCTCACCTGCGCTGCGCCCCCGGCGGGTTACAAGTACCGCGGCTTCGCGACCTCTGAGATGAGCGTGCCGGCTGACACCTACGCGTACTACGCGCCGTGAGACACGACCTGTTCTAGGTCGCGGGCGGGCGCTCCATCAGCTTCCTGTCGGGGTCGCCGAAGCCGAACCGTCGATAGAGGTCGTGCGCATCCTCGGTGTGCAGGAGCCACTTCGCGCCGGAATGAGGCCCGCGATCGACCATCTCGCGGACGAGCTCGACGCCGAGGCCGCGTCCGCGGTAGGCCGGGAGAACGTAGACGTCGGCGAGATAGAAGAGGCTCGGCGAAAGCCGTGCGGCCCGGCAGAACCCGACCTGCCGGCCCTCGTGGTAGAGCCCGACCACCCGGGCGGCCTCCCGAAGGAGCTCCTCCTGCGCCGCAAGCGGCCGGCCGCGAGCCCAGTACGACTCCTCGGCGAGAAAGCGGCCGACCGCCTCGACGTCGATCCGCTCGGCGTCGTCGTCGAGCTCGAAGCCGTCCCCGAGGTCGCGCTTCACGCCGACAAGGTTCGAAGCCGGAAGCCGCCATGTTCTTCGTACGACGACGTGACCACACTCAACGCCTCGCGCCGGGCGCGGTCGGTCAGCTCGACGAGATGGGCGTCAGCCAGAGGCGCCGAGAGCAGCGCCTCGATGCCCGCGAGCCCGTCGGGCGAAAGCGCGAGCGAGCCCTTGGGCGTGCTCGGCACAGACCGCGCCGCCCGCGCGCGGCGAGAACCCGACGAGGGCTCCCGTGCCGCATTCCACGCAGCTCGTCACGTGCGGCAGGTATCCAGACACCCAGAGGAGCTTGAGCTGGAACGAGAGCGCCAGTGGATCGAGCGCAGGCCGGCCCGCGTCGGGGACAGGAGCCTCGTCGAGCGCGTCGAGAAAGCGCGTCAGCGCGGTGAACGCCTTCACGTTCGCCTCCGGCTCGACGAAGAGCCGCAACATCGCTTCGGCCCCGATGAGGCCGATCTCGAGCCTGTAGGTCTCCCCGCGCACTGCCTGGTGGGAGTGGATGAGGGCGGCCCCCGTTACCGTCTGCAGCTCGCCCGAGCCCTCGTGGAGCATGACCTCGACGTGCGAGAGCGGCTCGAGGCGGGCGCCGAACCGCGACTTCGTCTTCCGGATCCCCTTTGCGATCGCACCGACCCTGCCCCGCTCGAGCGTGTACAAGTGGAGAATCCGGTCGGCCTCGGAGAATCGAATCGACCGCAGCACCACCGCCTCGGTCTTGTAGGTACCCCCGGCCATTGCGGCCAAGTCTAGAGAGGCCATCGGGAAGCACGAACCACGGTTACGAGTTTGACAATGTGATGGCGCGGATCCAGATGTACACCACCGACTGGTGCGGCTTCTGCGTCCGCGCAAAGGCTCTGCTCGATTCGAGAGACATCGCGTACGAGGAGATTCACCTCGACGATGACCCGGCGTTCCGCGCCCACTTGCTCGAGCTGACGGGCCAGTGGACCGTGCCGCAGATCCTCGTCGACGGACGCCCGATCGGCGGTTACGCCGAGCTGCGCGAGCTCGACCGAGACGGGCGGCTGGACGAGCTCCTCGCCGCGTAGGTCGCCGACGAGGGCGACAACTGGCAGCGAGGGCAGTACCACGTTCCCCGCCCCGCGACGCGGATCTTCTCGATCGGCGTTCCACACCGCACGCAAGGCTCGCCGGCGCGGCCGTAGACGTTGAACTCGTGCCTGCATCGTCCCGGCGGCACCGTCCGGCAGGGCGTAGTCACGCAGCGTCGCCCCCTGCCGCGCGACCCCGCGCTCGAGCGTACGGCGGATCGCGCGATGGAGGATCCGCGTTTCGTCGGAAGTTACGTCCCGAGCCTCACGGAGCGGATGGATCCGGGCGCGCCAGAGTGCCTCGTCGGCGTAGATGTTCCCGAGGCCCGCGACCGTTCGCTGGTCGAGCAGCACGGCCTTGACCGGAGCGCGGCGTGCTGCGAGGCCCGCGGCGAGATCCCGCGCGCGGAAGCTCGCCGACAGCGGCTCGGGCCCGAGTCTCTCGGCGAGATACGGGCCGACCTCGGGTGCCTCGAGGAACAGCCACGTTCCGAACCTACGCACGTCGCGATAAGCGACATCCGAGCCGTCGTCTAACCTGACAACAGCTCGGCGATGAGGATCGGCCGGAAGCGTTCCTCCCGCCGCGTGACGCAACGAACCCGTCATCCGGAGGTGGATCAGGAGAGCCCGCCCGGAGTCGAACCGAACAACCAGATACTTGCCGCGCCGGTCGACCGACCGACACTCGTTCGCCCTCGAGCCTTCGTGCGACGTTGCCGCGGGTCGAACGGGCGTGTCAGCCTCGCATCGCTGATCTCGACGTGGTCGAATCGCCGCCCTCCCATGACCGGTGCGAGGCGCGAGCGAACGCTCTCGACCTCCGGCAACTCCGGCACGCGGCTAGCCTGACGACCTCGAGCAGAACCGGCCTTTTCGGCACCGGCTCGTCGCCGAACTCGTACGCGGCAGCCACCTCGAGGGCCGCCTCGTCGAGCCGTCGTCTCATCGCGGGCATGCACCTCGGCGAGCGGTTGGCCCTGCTCCACCTGGTCGCCGCGCTTCCGCAGGCAGACGAACGCCGACGGCGTGGTCGATCGAGTCGGACTTCGTCCGCCGGCCCGCTCCGAGATGGAGAGCGGCGTTCCCGACCCGGATCGCACCGAGCCTCGTCACGGTCCCGGAACGTGGCGCCGCGACGGTCCGCACGACGGGCGCGCGCTCGATTGCACTCTCGTCGGCCGTGCCACCCTGCGCCTCGAGCCACCGCCGCCAGACACCCTCCGCCGCGCCGCTCGCGACGGCCTCGTCGGCACGTCTGCGGCCCTCGGCCTCGTCGATCCCGAGATCCGAGAGCGCGAGAAGCCGCGCGCACACTTCACCGACGAGCTCGGTGAAGTCCGGTGGCCCTTGCGCCGCGAACTGTCGCAAGGGCC
This sequence comes from uncultured Actinomycetes bacterium, assembly GCA_963815945.1. Classification (GTDB taxonomy): domain Bacteria; phylum Actinomycetota; class Thermoleophilia; order Gaiellales; family Gaiellaceae; genus PALSA-600. Next base: position 569,300 of record CAWFIN010000007.1, on the reverse strand, counting down.
TCGCGCACTTCGAGCGCGTTCCCGACCGCGGCACCGAGCGGCTGGTCCATGTCGGTCAGGAGGCAGACGACATCACGGTCGGCGTGCTGCCCGAGCGCGAGCATCATCTCGGCGAGTCGACGGGCGTCGTCGAGGGTCTTCATGAACGCTCCGTCGCCGACCTTGACGTCGAGCACGATCGCATGCGCCCCGCCAGCGAGCTTCTTCGACATGATCGACGCCGCGATCAGGGATATCTGATCGACGGTCGCCGTGACATCACGAAGCGCGTAGAGCAGCTTGTCCGCGGGGACGAGGTCGACGGTCTGTCCGATGATCGCCATGCCGACGTCGCGGACCTGCGAGATGAACTCGTCCATCGACGAGCTCGACGCGGAAGCCGGGGATCGACTCGAGCTTGTCGAGCGTCCCGCCCGTGTGCCCGAGCCCGCGCCCGCTCATCTTCCCGAACGGGACGCCGCAAGCGGCGACGATCGGGCCGACGGCGAGCGACGTCTTGTCCCCCACGCCGCCCGTCGAGTGCTTGTCGACGACCTTGCGGCCGAGCGCCGCGCCGAGGTCGAGCGTCTCCCCGCTCGCGATCATCGCGTCGGTCAGCGCAAACGTCTCGCGCACCGAGAGCCCCCGGAAGTAGACGGCCATGCAGAAAGCCGCGAGCTGGTAGTCCGGCACCTCACCACGCGCGTATCCGAGGATGAGCTCGGAGATCTCGCCGGAGGCGAGCTCCTCCCCGTCGCGCTTGCGCTGGATGAGCTCCGCGGCGCGGATCACGAGTCGCTCACGCCTCGACGATCCGCCTTCCCGGCAGGCCTCGCTGGCTTCCCCCGAGCCAGGCGTTGACGGTGGCCCCGACGTCTGCGAACTCGCCGCCCTCGTGCATGCGACCCGCCGCGTTCCTTCCCTCCACGTACGCCAGAAGCAGCGCGTGCTCGCGGGAGTGGTCGGTCGACGGCGTCGTCGGGTCGCAGCCGTGGTCCGAGGTCAGGATCAGCAGATCGCCCGCGCGAAGCGCATCGAGCAGGTCCGGAAGTCGCCGGTCGAAGTCCTGAAGGCAGCGGTGGAAGTTCTCCGGGTCGTTGCGGTGCCCCCACAGCATGTCCGTCTCGACCAGGTTCACGAACACGAAGCCGTCGTCGATCTTCCGGAGCAGCTCCTCCGTGCGTTGGATTCCCTCGACGTTCGACTTCGTCGGAAATCCCTCGTCGATGTCGCAACCCGCGTAGATGTCGGGGATCTTCCCGACCCCGTACACCTTGTGACCGGCGTCGCGGATGAGCGAGAGGTAGTTGGGCCGCCTCGGCTCGAGCGAGAAGTCGTGGCGGTTCGTCGTGCGAGCGTAGTTGCGCGGCTCGCCCAGGAACGGTCGCGCGATCACGCGCCCGACAGCATGCTTGCCGGTCAGGATCTCGCGCGCGACGCGGCAGCCTTCGTAGAGCTCCTCGAGCGGGATCGTCTCCTCGTGCGCAGCGATCTGGAACACCGAGTCGGCGCTCGTGTACACGATCCACTTGCCGGTCTTCTGATGCTCCTCGCCGAGCTCTTGGATGATCTCCGTGCCGCTCGCCGGGTAGTTGCCGAGGACGCCGCGACCTGTCCGGTTCATGAACGGGTCGATGATCTCGTCCGGAAACCCGTGGGGATACGTCGGCATCGCCTGCGGAGTGACGATCCCCATGAGCTCCCAGTGGCCGGTCGTCGTGTCCTTGCCGCGCGACCGCTCGACGAGCCGGCCCGCGATCGCAGGCGCACCCGGCTGAGGCGGGCATCCCTCCAGCGGCTCGACGTTGCCGAGACCGAGCGCCTCGAGCGTCGGGAGATCCAGGCCGCCAACGGTGCGCGCGACATTTCCCAGCGTGTCGGAGCCCTCGTCACCGAACTCGGACGCATCGGGTAGTTCGCCCGCACCGACGGCATCGAGGACGATCACGCAGGCGCGGGCCACCCGGCTATCCTAAACCCGTGGCTACCGCACTCGGTCTGGTCGGCGTCGTCATCTTCATCGCTGCAGTCGTCTCACTGGCGGCCGGGGTCACGTGGCTCGTCGTGAAGATCAGCCCGAACCCCGCCACGAAGAACCAGCAGCCCTAGCTCGCCCGGAAGGCGTCTGCAAGGGGCGTGTACGCGAGGCCGTGAGCCTCGGCGACAGCCTCGTACGTGATCTTCCCGCCGAGGACGTTCACGCCTTTCGCGAGGGCCGCGTCGGACGCGACAGCGTCGGCCAGCCCGTGACCTGCAATTGCCTCGACGTACGGGAGCGTTGCGTTCGTCAGTGCCTTCGTGGACGTGATCGGCACGCCTCCCGGCATGTTCGCGACGCAGTAGTGGATCACACCATCGACGACGAACACCGGATCCGAGTGCGTCGTCGCATGCGAGGTCTCGACGCAGCCGCCCTGGTCGATCGCAACATCGACGACGACCGCGCCCGACTTCATCCCGGCAACCATGTCGCGGGTGATGAGCTTCGGCGCCAGCGCACCGGGAATGAGAATCGCGCCGATGACGAGGTCGGCATCCTCGACCGAGGTCGCGATCTGAAGGGTCGATGACATCAGCAGCGTCACCCGTCCCGACAAGAACCTGTTCGAGGTGACGCATCCGATCGATCGATCGCTCGAGGATCGTCACGTGCGCGCCGAGCCCGAGAGCGATGATCGCCGCGTTGTAGCCGACGATCCCGCCGCCGATGATCACGACCCGGCCCGGCGCAACTCCGGGGACACCGCCCAGGAGGAGCCCACGACCGCCGAGCGGCTTTTCGAGGAAGTAGGCGCCTGCCTGCGCGGCGAGCTTCCCGGCCACCTCCGACATCGGCGCGAGGAGCGGCAGCGCCCCGTTCTCGGTCTCGACCGTCTCGTATGCGACCGCAGTGACCCCCGAATCCACGAGAGCCCGGGTGAGCGGCTCGTCGGCGGCGATGTGCAGGTACGTGAACAGCGTGAGGCCCTCCCGCAAATGCGCGTACTCCGAGGACACCGGCTCCTTGACCTTCAGCACGAGCTCGCTCTCCCGCCAGACTTCCTCGGTCGAGCCGATCCGGGCTCCGACTCTCGTGTAGGCCTCGTCGGGGAACGAACTGCCCTCCCCCGCGCCCGTTTCGATCAGCACGTCATGCCCGAGGCGACTGAGCTCGAGCGCGCCCGCGGGCGTCAGCGCGACGCGGTATTCGTCGGACTTGATCTCGGTGGGCACGCCGATCCTCACGGCCGCGGACCATATCGCGGCCGGGCCCGGGCCGGTCTGCCCTGCCCGACCTGAGTCCGAGTCGTACCTGGACGCTCTACGGGTTGGCCCCGGCGGGCACCGCGGGCCTGAACCTGAGCAGAAGCGGAAGATCGTGGGCGTAGTCGGTCGAAACGAATCCGGCCGTGTAGACAACGTGGGCGATGTCGTCCGGGCTGTACGGGAGGACGAAACTGCTGTGCGCGACCGCGTACCTCGCCCCCGCGTGCTTCTCGAGCGGAGGGACTGGAACACCCGCGGCCCGCTCCGCCGCGCGAACCTGCGCTTCGCTGCCCGTGAGCCCGATGAAGGAGTGGTCGTAGTGGTTGAGCCATGCACGCAGGACTGGGCGCGTGTCTCGGCGGGGGTCGACCGTGACGAAGACGACCTGCACCTGCTTGCGGGCGGCTGCCCGCGCGCTGTGCAGGGCGAACTGGATGTCTCCCATCGTTGCCGGGCACGCATCGGGGCAATGCGTGTAGCCGAAATAGAGGTAGGTGAGCTTGCCGCGCGTCCGTGCAGCGAAGTCGTACGGATGACCCGCCGTGTCGGTCAGAGTGAAAGCCGGCCTGTGAGGAAGCGGCTCGGGCACCAGGCCATGCAGCTTGGTCGCCACAGGCGCGCTTGCCTTCGTGACGACAGCGGCAGGGCGATTAGCCCCGCCGCCGCATCCGGCTGCGCAGACGGCAATCACTGACACCCCGACGGCCGCTTGCGACCACGTCGACCACATCACCACGACAGTACCGGCCGACGCGCCCTGCGGCGCGAACGGTCAGCCTCCGACGACCACCGTCCCCTTCATGCCGTCGTGCACGGTGCAGAGGTACTTGTAGGTTCCCGCGCGGGTGAACTTGATCTTGTATCCCTCGATCACCGGCGGACCGAACGAGTTCGTAAACACGCCGGAGCTATGGAAGCCCTGACCGTTCCAGGGGGCAGACGCAACGACGACGAACTTCGGATTCTTTTCCGACCCGCCCGATGGAGGCTTCGATGGCTCTCCAGGGCCGCCTGCCGGGATCAAAGCCGGCGGATTCAAGTGGACGGTGCCGTCCGGAGCGACGGCGCGGATGTCGTTGTTCGCCTTCGTGGAGTTGAAGGTGACCGAATGCGGACCGATCATGTACCACGTCACGGACCCTCCGACCGGGACCTTGATCGTCTTCGGGCCGAACTCGGTGATCGAAGCCGGCGCAGAGGACGTCGGAGCCCCGGAACCGGCAAGGACGATCGTCCCGGAAGGCGTGAGGGCGGTGATCGGCGCCGGCAGCTGTCCCTGACGTTCGGCGGCCACGGCCGCTTCGAGCTGCGCTTCGTACGACGCAAGCGTCTTCTGCCCGGCGGCGTACTGCTCACTCGGGCTCGCAACGGGCGTGCTCGCCGGCTCGACGACCAGCTTTCCGGACATCTCTTCACGATGGAGAAGACACATGAAGCGGTACGTACCCGGCGTTGTGCCGCCGGACACGTGCACGGTGAACTTCTCGTTCGAGTCGAGCCAGCCGCTGTTGTAGTAAGGCTGGGTGCCGCTGAACACCGGCTGGTAGTTCTGGCTGACCGGGCACAGCGATGGAGTTGGCACTCCGCTCTGCATGAAGCACGGATTCGCGGCGGCCTGAATCGCGTCACCCGGGCCCTGCGGAAGCAACTGCGGCACCAAAGCGTCGACGGCCAGGAACGACGCCGGCGGGTTGTTCTGCTGTTGCGGCGTCAGGCTCTCGGCGGCGGTGACTGCGTCGTCGACGAGCGTTCCGAGCGTGGCCGTGTGCGGCTCACCGTTGCCCTTGTTGTGAAAGACGACCGTGTCGCCTGCATGGACGCGCACGACCTTCGGGAAGTACGCGATGAATGCCTCGTTCGCCTTAGGGTTGTCTCCGTCGACGTCGACGGTGAAGGTCTGAGGCGCCGCCGCAACGCGCGACGCGCGTGCATGCGTAGACGTGCTCGCCCAAAGCACACCGGCGCTCGCCAAGAGAGCGGTTGCCACGATCGAAAGCGCTCCGAACCACCTCAGACCTCGCTGCAGCATTGCTCCCCCTCGTGAGAACGCCGATGAACCCGCCTCGACCACAATCTCACACACGCGGGAGCGATTCAAGGGACCTGCGACCGTGCGACCCGTGCCCCTAGGACATGGCTGCATCGACCAGCGCAAGCGTCACATCGACCATTCGTTCGAGGTCTGCAACCGCGATGTGCTCGTCGGGTGTGTGGATCTCCGCCATCCCGTTCGCCAGATTGAGGCACTGGAGACCCCGCTCGTTGAAGACATTCGCATCCGCGGCGCCGCCCGAGAGGCCGTACTGCGGCTCGAATCCGCATCCGGTGAGCGCGTCTGCTGCCAAACGCACGACCAGGTCGTCGCGTGAGAACCGATAGGCCCGGTAGCCCCGACGGGCCTTCGTCTCGACCTCACACTCGGCCACCGCGGCCGCGAACGCTCACCGCGTCCTGCATCGACTGGACGATCTCGGCCAGCTTCCCCTCATCGTGCGAGCGCACATCGCCGACAAGCGTGCACCACTCGGGAACGACGTTCGCGGCGACCCCGCCGGAGATCTGTCCAACGTTCGCGGTCGACTCGTCGTCGATGCGCCCGAGCCTCATCTCGCTGATCGCCTTCGCCGCCGCCGCGATCGCGGATCGCCCCTCCTCGGGATACATCCCGGCATGTGCTGCCCGGCCATGGAAGGTGATCTCGAGCTGCTGCGCCGAAGGCGCGCCGAGCACGATCTCGCCGATCGCCGCCGCCTGGTCGTACACGTAGCCGACGCGCGCGTTCAGCCGGCGATGGTCGAACGCGTACGCACCGAGCAGACCGACCTCCTCCATCGGAGTGAACAGAAGCTCGATCCCTGCGTGCGGGCGGCCCTCGGCGAGCACGCGCCTCGTCGCCTCGAGCATGACCGCGACCGCTGCCTTGTTGTCGCCTCCGAGGATCGTCGCGCGTGCGTTGCGCACGATCCCGTCCTCGACGATCGGCTCGATCACGTCGGTCGGCGGCACCGTGTCGAGATGCGCGCACAGGAACACCGGCTCCCCCGGCGCCGTCGGCTCGACCCGCGCATACAGATTCCCCATCGTCGAACCGACCTTCGCGCCCGCGTCATCCTCGTCGACCACGAGCCCGCAGTCGCTCAGATAGGCGAGCACGACGTCGGCAACCTCGCGCTCTTCGCCGGACGGGCTCGCGACCGCCGCGAGCTCCAGGAACAGATCCAGCACCTCCGCGGCCACGGAGGCGGATCCTACGTGCGAGCGGCCGCCACCCGGTCGGCCTGCCGCTCGCGGGAGCGCTGCAGGGCCGCCTCGACGAACTCGCGGAAGAGGGGCGCCGGCCGCGTCGGCCGTGACTTGAACTCCGGGTGAAACTGCGCCGCAACGAACCACGGGTGGCCGGGTAGCTCGACGACCTCGACGAGACGTCCCTCCTGGAACGTCCCGCTCACCACGAGACCCGCGTCGACGAGCGACTGCCGGTACGCATTGTTGACCTCGTAGCGATGGCGGTGGCGCTCCGTGACGACCGGCTCGCCGGCATACACATCGCGGGTCCTCGTGCCCTCCGCGAGCTCGACCGCCTGCGCACCGAGCCGCATCGTCCCGCCGAGATCCTCCACTTCCTTCTGCTCGGGCAGCAGATCGATCACCGGATACGGCGTCTCGGGATCCATCTCGGTCGAATTCGCACCATCGAGGTCGCACACGTGCCGGGCGAACTCCGAAACCGCAACGTGCATCCCGAGGCAGATGCCGAGGTACGGGATTTCGTCCTCGCGCGCCACGCGACAGGCGAGGATCTTCCCTTCCCAGCCGCGCGACCCGAAGCCTCCGGGAACGAGCACCCCGTCGACATCGGCCAGCTCTGCTCGCGCCTCCTCGAGCGCCATGTTCTCCGCGTCCACCCACCGGACGTTGACGTGGCACCCGTTCGCGATCCCGGCATGCTTGAGCGCCTCGTGCACCGAGAGATACGCGTCGTGGAGCTTCACGTACTTCCCGACGAGTGCGATCTCGACCGTCTCGGCTCGCTGTCCGAGACGCTCGACGAGCTCGTTCCACTCTCCGAGGTCGGGCTCGGCCGAATCGAGCCCGAGCTTCTCGCAGACGAGTTTGTCGAGTCCCTGCTGCTGAAGCGCCATCGGCACGAGATAGACGTCCGCCATGTCCATCGCGGACACGACGGCCCCGGCGTCGACGTCGGCGAAGAGGGCGATCTTGTCGCGGATGTCCTGCGTCAGCGGCTCGGTCGACCGGCAGACGAGCACGTCCGGCGCGATACCGATGCGACGGAGCTCGTTCACCGAATGCTGGGTCGGCTTCGTCTTCAGCTCGCCCGCATTCGCGATGAACGGCACCAGCGTGACGTGAACGTAGAGGACGTTGTCGGGACCGACCTCGCGACGGAATTGGCGGATCGCCTCGAGGAACGGCTGCGACTCGATGTCGCCGACGGTGCCCCCGATCTCCGAGATGACCACGTCGGTATCGCTCGCATCCGCCACTGACCGGATCCGCGCCTTGATCTCGTTCGTGATGTGCGGGATCACCTGGACGGTCGAGCCGAGGTACTCGCCCTTTCGCTCCTTCCGGAGAACGCGATCCCAGACGCCGCCGGCCGTGTGGTTCGCGGCGCGCGAAAGATTCTCGTCGATGAAACGCTCGTAGTGACCGATGTCGAGATCGGTCTCGGCGCCGTCTTCGGTCACGAACACCTCGCCGTGCTGGAACGGGCTCATCGTCCCCGGATCGACGTTGATGTACGGGTCGAACTTCTGCATCTGCACCTTCAATCCGCGCGCTTTGAGCAGGCGGCCGAGCGAGGCTGCAGTGATGCCCTTCCCGAGGGACGAGACGACGCCTCCCGTGACGAACACGTATTTCGTGCTCATCGGAACGGCCTCGCCGTGACGGAATCCACGGAAGTCCAGCGTAGCGGAACAGACCCCAGCTCAACCATCAGTCGATCGTACGGTCGCCGCAGGACGACGCGGTACGTCGCAATTTCGGCGGACTTTCGTGACGGACACGGCACGAAATCGCCGGTAGCGTGACGGCTGGTGGGGCGGGCTCGGGGAACCCTGCGGTCGGAGATCGACCGTCGGGCGGCCGAAGGTCGGGCCCGTGCGAACGCGTAGCTGCGGGATCACAGGGTTGCGGCAGCGAACTGCTCGCTCCCGACCCGGCGTGACGGCCCGGTCAGTCGCGGAGCGTAGCCAGGAACTCGGCGCCACCGAGCATCCGCTCGAGCTCGGCACGCCGATCGTCACCTTCGAGCAGCTCGATCCGCGTGTGGGTCGGGTCGCCGGGGACCTTCTCGACTCGGAAGTGCCGGTCGGCGAGGCTCGCGATCTGCGGTAGATGCGTGATCGTCATCACCTGCGCGCGGCCGGCGAGACGCCTGAGTGTCTCCCCGACCGCATGGGCCGTCTGACCGCCGATTCCCGCATCGATCTCGTCGAACACCATCGTCTCGCCGCCACCGACCGCCGCGATCGCGAGCGCGATCCGCGAAAGCTCGCCCCCCGAGGCAGTCTCCGCGACCGGTCCGAACGGCAGGCCCGCGTTCGGTCGCACGAGGAACGCGACCTCGTCGGCGCCCGATGGGCCCGGGTCGACATCGCGGAGCTCGGCCCGGAACTCGCCCTCTCCGAGACCGACGCCTTCGAGCTCCTTCGCGACCGCCTCGGCGAAGCGCGGAGCCGCCTCGCGGCGCTCGGCGCGCAAGCCGGCGTGGAGCCGGTCGACTTCGGCCTGGGCGGCCGACACCGCCTCCGCCGCAGCACGTGCCGGATCGTGGCCGTCGGCGAGCTCGTCGAGCTCCGTCCGGGCTTCTGCGGCGCGCTCGAGCAACTCGGCGTACGTCTCTGCCCGGTAGCGTCGGCGCAGGTCGGCGAATCTGTCGAGGTCGGCCTCGACGTGCTCGAGCCGTCCCGGCTCTGCCTCGAGCGAGTCGAGGAATGCCCGCAGCTCCGACGCCGTCTCGCGCAGCGACAGCTCCGCCGAACGGAGAGCGTCGCCGGCCGCGGACGAGCTCGGGAGCGAGCCTCTCGAGAGGCGCAACCGCACGCTCGGCCGACGCGACGAGATCCGCCGCCGCGGCTTCGTCCTCGCCCGAGAGTGCGGTCACTGCCGCAGCGGCCCCCGCGGCGAGCTCGGTGACGTGGCGTAGCCGCTCGCGTTCCGCCCGGAGCTCGTCCTCGCGGCCGGCCTCGAGACCCTCGGTGTCCGCGACGAGGGCCCTCAAGCTCGTCGAGCCGCGCCCGGGCCGCTGCTTCATCGCTCGTCAGATCGTCGAGAACGCGTCGCGCCGAGGTCAGCTCGCGCCAGGCACGGCGTGCCGCGCGCGCTGCATCGGCGCTCCCCGCAAAGGAGTCGAGCACCGCGAGCTGGTAGCTCGGGCGGGCAAGTCGGCGCTGTTCGAACTGCCCGCTCATCGCGAGCAGGCCTTCGACGGCCGCCGCGACATCCTCGCGCGCCGCGCTCCTCCCCCACGCATATGCGCGGGTCCGGCCGTCGGCGAAGATCCGCCGCGCGACGACGAGCGTGTCCTCACCCTCGGGCAGCAGCTCGGCGAGCGCGCCGAGCGCATCGTCGTCGGGCAGGTCGAACTCGGCCTCGACGTACGCCTCGTCGGCGGCGGCACCGATCGCGGCCGCGTCGCCCTTCGACCCGAGCAAGAGCCCGATCGCGTTCGAGAGGATCGTCTTTCCGGCACCGGTCTCGCCGGTGATCGCGTTCAGTCCGGCGTCGAGATCGAGCTCTGCCTCGCGGATGAGGACGAGGTTCTCGATGCGGAGGCGGCGCAGCACCCTCCCCATCGTACGGCCCGCGCACGACTGTTTCGAGTGGCCGTTCTAGGCAGTGCCGAAAACGTCGCTGTACCGCTGGAAGAAGCTCTGCTCGGGAAGCGTCGCGAGCAGGCTCCGCTCCGTCCCGAGGTGGACGACCACCCGCTCGCCCGGCGGCAGCTCGCCGACCGGGTGCCCGTCGACGAGCACGATGGCCGACACCGCAGCCGAGCGGTTGGTGACGACGAGCTCCGTGTCGGGGCCGACGACGAGCGGCCGGGCGTGAAGCGAGTGCGGCGCGACGAACGTGATCACCATCGCCTCGAGACCCCAGACGAGCACCGGGCCGCCGTTCGAGAGGTTGTAGGCCGTCGATCCCGACGGCGTGGCGCAGATGAGCCCGTCGCACGGCTGCGTGCCGAGATCCTCGCCGCCGATCGAGTAGCCGAGCTCGATCATCCGCCCGAGCGTGCCGCTCGCGACCACCGTGTCGTTCAGCGCCACGTGGCGCTCGCCGTCGAGCTCGACCGCGAGGGTCGGCAGCTCGATGACGCGGTAGTCGCCCGCGAAGACCCGCCGCAGGCCGGCTTCGAGCTCGTCGGCCGGGATCGCCGTGAGAAACCCGACGCGGCCGAAGTTGACGCCGAACACCGGCACGTCGACTGCCGAGAAACCGCGTGAGCGCGCGCAGCATCGTCCCGTCGCCGCCGAGCACGATCGCGATGTCGGGCTCGGCGTCCCGCGAGGCCTCGACTCCGTGCTTCGCTGCCTCGTCCGCATCGAAGAGCAGCTCGACTCCCGCGGCTTCGGCGGCCGATCGCAGGCGGGCGACGGCGTCGCCGACGTTCCGCGTCGCGCCGTGCGTGACGACGGCGGCGCGTTCAACCGACGGCATCGGCGATCCAGCGGTCGAGCTCGCCGGGAGCTCGGGATGCTCGTCGTGGACGAGATGGAGGACGAACTCATGGTTTCCCTTCGGGCCTGGCAATCCCGAGTCTACGACGCCGGCGGCCAGCCCACCCCATTCCAGCGCCGCCTCCGCGACCTCGCGCACGACGCGCCGTTGCACCTCCGGGTCCCGCACCACGCCCTTCGGGACGTCTGCTCGGCCGGCCTCGAACTGCGGCTTCACGAGCACGAGCGCCTGCCAGCCGGGAGCGGCGAGCCGCAATACCGGCGGCAGCGCGAGACGGATGGAGATGAACGAGACGTCGCAGATCACGAGCTCCGGCGCGAACGGCAGCGCGTCCAGGAGACGAGCGTTCGTCCGCTCGAGCACGATCACCCGCGGATCGTCTCGCAGGCGGGGGTGCAGCTGGCCGTGGCCGACGTCGAGAGCGATCACCCGGGCGGCGCCGCGCTGGAGCAGGACGTCGGTGAAGCCGCCGGTCGAGGCGCCGACGTCGAGGCAGTCGAGCCCGCGCGGATCGATGCCCGAACGCGTCGAGCGCGTTCGCGAGCTTGTGCCCGGCCCGAGAGACGTACGGCGGCGGCTCCGTCACGTCGAGCGGCGCAGCCTCGTCGACCTGCTCGCCTGCCTTCGTGTGCCCCGGAACGAGCCCCGCCATGACGAGCGCCTGCGCCTGCGCGCGGGTCTCCGCCAGGCCGCGCTCGACGAGCAGGACGTCGAGTCGCTTCTTCACGACGTGCGCGCGACGAGGCCGGCGACGATCTCGCTCAGCACCGGTGTCTCGGCAGGAATCGCCGCGAGCCGCGCCTGCGCCCGTTCCCCCGCCTCGTCGGCGAGGCGACGCGCCTCGCGCCGATCCGACCTCGAGGACGTAGCCGTCGCCGTCGAGGATGTCGTCGACGATCTGGAAGAGCAGGCCGAGCTCGGCGGCGAACGCCCGCCACGGCGCGTGCTCCGACGCCGGCAGCCCGGCCGCCCAGAGTCCGCACATCACCGACGCCGAGAACAGCGCCCCGGTCTTCAGCGCATGGAGCTGGGCGAGATCGTGGCCGTCCTCGAGGTCGAGCTGCTGGCCGCCGATCATCGCGAGCGTCGCGTCGACGAGCTCGCGCGCGACCTCCGGCCCCGGATACGAAAGCGCGAGCCGGAAGGCCTCGGCGAGGAGCGCATCGCCCGCCAGGATTGCGGTCGCCTCGCCGTAGGCGGCCCAGACGCTCGGCTGCCCACGGCGCTCCGCGTCGTCGTCGAGCGCGGGCAGGTCGTCGTGGACGAGCGAGAACGAGTGCACGAGCTCGACGGCCGCCGCCGCCGGAAGCACGGCGCTCGACGTCGGCGCCGACCGCCTCGGCGGCGGCGAGAGAGAGCACCGGCCGCACGCGCTTGCCGCCGAGCGCGTGCCGCATCGGCTCGGCGAGCGTGCCGAGCTCCGGCGTCAGCACGAGCTCGGCGAGGTAGCGCTCGACGAGCTCGCGGAGCTCCTCAGGCGTCCGCGGCATCGGCCTCGGCGTCGCCACGGGCGCGCTGGAGCTCGGCCTCGATCTCCTTGGCGAGCTCTGCGAGCTCCTGCAGCACCTCGATCGCGGTGTCGGGGTCCTCGGTCGCCTCGAGCTTCGCCCGCGCCGTCTCGAGCCGTTCGAGCAGGAGCTCCGCCCTGTCGAGCGGATCCTCAGCGCTCATGCGCAAGCGCCTCCTCCCGCTGGATCTTGCCGAGGATGCCGTTGACGAGCTTTCCCGCCTCGTCGGACGCGTAGCGCTTGGCGAAGGTGACCGCCTCGTCGATCGCGACCTCGACTGGCACCTCGCCGCGGTCGAGCTCGCAGATCGCGACGCGGAGCGCGCTGCGCTCGACGGCGCCGAGTCGGTCGGCTGTCCAGCTCGCGCGACGCGGCCGTGATCCGCGCGTCGAGCTCCGCCGCGTGGGCGATCGACCTCCTCGGCGAGCTCGCGCGCCCACGGATCGATCTCGCCCGCGTACTGCGAGCCGACCTCGGCCCCGGAGAGATCCCACTGGTAGAGGAGCATCAGCGCCTGGCGGCGCGCCTGGCGGCGGGAGATCACGCGAGCTCCTCGATGGCGACGTCGACGGTCACGTCGAGGCCGCACATGCCGCGGACAGTCGTCGCGACCTGCTCCTGGACCCGTTCGCCGACCGACGTCAGGGCTCGCCTCGCCCCGCCGCGATCCCCAGCGTCACGGTCGCGCCTCGACGTCGACCGAGCGGCGACGGCGTACGCGCACCCCCTCCACGCTCTCGGCCGCCCGCGTCGCGATCCCGACGAGCACCGCAGTCGGGAACGGTGATCGTGCCGCCCGCTCCCCTCACGACGAGGGTCACGCGACGACCGCCCCGAGCTCGGCGAGCGTCGCGATCGAGTAGTCGCCGCTCGCGAACTCGTCGCTCCGCAGGATCGACAGCGAGAGATCGCGCGTCGTCGGCACGCCCTCGATCACGGTCTCCCCGAGCGCGCGCTCGGCGCGTGCGATCGCGGCGGGCCGGTCGGCGTCCCACACGACGAGCTTCGCGATCAGCGAGTCGTAGTACGGCGAGATCGTCGTGCCGTCCTCGACGAACGTGTCGACGCGGACGCCGGGGCCGAGCGGCGGCCGGAAACGCGTCACGACGCCGGCGCGGGCATGAAGTCGCGCGCCGGATCCTCGGCGTTCAGGCGGATCTCGATCGAGTGGCCGCGGCGCGGCGCACGCCCGCCGCGCTCGAGCGGCTCCCCGGCGGCGATCTGCGAGCTGGGCGCGGACGAGGTCGATCCCGGTGCACATCTCGGTGACCGGGTGCTCGACCTGGAGGCGGGCGTTCAGCTCGATGAACGAGAACGAGCCGTCGGGGCCGAGCAGGAACTCGAACGTGCCGGCGTTGACGTAGCCGACCGCGCGGCAGGCGCGCTCGGCAGCCGCCTCCATCTCCTCGCGCAGCTCGGGCGTGAGCGCCGGCGAGGGCGTCTCCTCGATCAGCTTCTGGTGGCGGCGCTGGATCGAGCACTCGCGCTCGCCGAGCGTCAGGACGTTCCCGTGCCCGTCGCAGAGCACCTGGATCTCGACGTGGCGCGCGCGGTTCGAGCACCTTCTCGACGTAGAGCGTGGCGTCGCCGAACGCCGCGTCCGCCTCGGCCGCCGCGGCGCCGAACGCGTCCTCGAGCTCGTCCGGGGACGCGACGAGCCGCATCCCCTTGCCGCCGCCGCCGGACGCCGCCTTCAGCAGGACCGGGTAGCCGATCTCGTCTGCCGCCGTGCGCGCCTCCGAAATCGTCGTCGCCCCGTCGGTCCCGGGCACCATCGGCACGTCCGCTGCGCGCATCGCGTGACGCGCCGCGATCTTGTCGCCCATCGTCCGCATCACGCCCGCCGGCGGCCCGACGAAGACGAGGTCGTTGTCGACGCACGCCTCGACGAACGCGGGGTTCTCGGCGAGAAAGCCGTAGCCGGGATGCACGGCCTCGCAGCCGGTCGTGACCGCCGCCGCGACGATCGACGGGATCCGCAGGTAGCTCTCGGCTGCCGCGGCGGGGCCGACGCACACGGCGTCGTCGGCCAGGCGCACGTGCAGCGCATCCGCGTCGGCGAGTCGAGTACACGGCGACGGCCTCGACACCGAGCTCGTGCAGCGCGCGGATCACGCGCACGGCGATCTCGCCGCGGTTCGCGACGAGAACGCGCCTAAACATCGAGCGGGCGGCCGTTCAGCGGCTCGAGCTCGAACAGCAGCTGGCCGTACTCGACGGGCTCGGCGTTCCCGACGTGGAACTTCGCGACGATCCCCTCGACCTCGGCCTTGACCTCGTTCATCAGCTTCATCGCCTCGAGGATGCAGAGCGTCTGCCCGGGAGCGACGGGGTCGCCCTCCTCGACGAACGGTGGTGCGCCCGGCTGAGCGCCGCGGTAGAAGGTGCCGACCATCGGGCTCTCGACTCGAACGACGCCGTGGCGAGCGGGCACCAGAGCGGCTTCGTCGCCGGTCGCCCGGGGCTCGCCCGCGGACTCGGACACGGCGGGTGCGACGGAGCGGCGCACGCTCACGCGCATGCCGTCCTCCTCGACCGTGATCTCGTCGACGCCGGTCTCCTGCACGATCCGGACGACCGCGCGAATCTGCTCGTCGCGCTCCTGCTCGGCCACGGCCGCCGCAAGCGGCTCGCCGCCGCCCGCACGGCGTCGAATCGAGCGCAGGAGCGGCTCGGCCTCCTCGCCGAACAGCGCGAGCAGCAGCAGCTCCTCCTCGCTCGCGGCGAGGCCTTTCGCCTCCTCGCGAAGCGCCTCGAGGTCGACGGGGGGTCCTCCCGGCCGCCCTCGCCGCGCAGCTCGACGGCGCGCGCGAGCGCCGGGTCGATCGGCCCGGGCGTATGGCCGAAGCGGCCCTGCACGAGGTCGCGCAGCTCGTCGACGATCGTCCCGTACCGGTTCGCGCCGAGCACGTTGACGAGCGCCTGCGACGCGACGATCTGGCCGATCGGCGCGGCGAGCGGCGGCGACCCCGCCTCCTGGCGCACGCGCTCGATCTCGTCGAGCACCTCGTCGAGGCGTCCGCCGGCACCGCGGGCGCGCAGCTGCGCGTCGATCGCCGCGACGAGCCCGACCGGCATCTTGCGCCGCGCCGCCCGGACGGAGATGCGTGGCAGGAGCGGCGCCATCGGCATGTCGCCGATGTGCTCGTCGACGAGGTCGGCGGCCTCCCAGAGCACCTCGAGGTCGACGCCGGGGTCGTGCCCGAGCCCGGCCAGCGCCTGCGCCGCCGACTCGGCCGAGATGCGGTGGCCGGCGAGCGCGACCGGGTAGACCGCGCAGGCGATCAGGTCGGCGCCGGCCCGTGCGGCCTCGAGCGCGACGAGAGCGCGTTCCGGCCGGCGCCCTGGGAGTAGAGGCCGACCGGGAGGCCGGACAGCTCTCGCAGCTCGGCGACGAGCTCGCCGGCGCGGTGGGGCTGGAGCAGACCGGCCGGATCGTGGAGCAGGATGCGCGCGGCGCCGATCTCGGGCAGCCGCTTCGCCGCCTCGATCAGCGCGTCGCGGCGGCTCGAGCCGTAGAGCAGGCCCGCGTCGAACTCGCGGCCGGCGTCGATGATCGCCTCGGCGGCGTCGCGGAGGTTGTCGGCGTCGTTCAGCGGGTCGTGGAGCCGGAAGACGTCGATCCCGCTCTCGGCCGCTGTCGCGACGAACCGGCGCACGAGCTCGTCGCCGACCGGGCGCGAGCCGACGAGGAAGCGGCCGCGCACGGCGAGCGCGAGCGGAGTCGTCGTTCGTGTCTTGAGCGCGCGGATCCGCTCCCACGGGCTCTCGACGCAGCGGTGCACGGCACTGTCGAAGACGCCGCCGCCGGAGACCTCGAGGTACGCGAAGCCGGCGCGGTCGAGAATCTCGGCGAGGTCGAGCAGGGCCGAGGTCGGCATGGCGCCGGCGAGCGGCTCCTGGGCGAGGACACGGATCGTCGTGTCGACGAGCCTTGGCATCGAGGTGGACCTTACCGGGGCCCGGGCGCGGCTTCCGCGCTCAGGCCCTCGCGATGTAGCGCTTCTCGCGCGGGTCGACCTTGATCTTGTCGCCGATGTTCACGAAGAGCGGCACCTGGACGACGGCGCCGGTCTCGAGCGTCGCCGGCTTCGTCACGTTCGAGACCGTGTCGCCCTTCACGCCCGGCTCGGTGTCCGTGACCTCGAGGACGACCGACGACGGGAGGTCGATCCCGGACGCGCGCTCGTCGACGAACATCACCTGGCAGGACGACGACGGCTGCATGAACGGCAGCGCGTCCTCGACCGTGGAGCGCGGCAGCGACAGCTGCTCGTAGGTGCCGGTGTCCATGAAGACGACCTCGTCGCCGGCGTCGTAGAGGTACTGCATGCTCTTCGTCTCGGTGCGGATGCGCTCGAACTTCTCGCCGGCGCGGAACGTCCGGTCGACGACCGCACCCGTGTCGTAGGCCTTCAGCTTCGTGCGCACGAACGCGCCGCCCTTGCCGGGCTTCACGTGCTGGAACTCGACGATGCGCCAGGTCTGCCCGTCGAGCTGGATGTGCATCCCGTTCCTGAACTGGTTTGTGGAGACGACCTCGGCCACGGCCGCGGCAGGTTAGCTGACGAGCGTCAGGTCTTTGGGGAAGCTCGTCAGCAGCTCGACGCCGTCCTCGCGGACGACGGCGAGATCCTCGATCCGCACGCCGCCGACCCCGGGCAGGTAGATCCCCGGCTCGATCGTGATCACGTTGCCGACCTCGAGCGTGTCGGGCGACTCGGTCGAGAGCCGCGGCGCCTCGTGGACGGCGAGGCCGACGCCGTGGCCGAGGCCGTGGCCGAAGTTGTCGCCGTAGCCCGCGCGCTCGATCACCTCGCGCGCGATCGCGTCGGCCTCGACGCCGGTCATCCCGGGCCGGATCCCGTCGACCGCGGCGAGCTGCGCCTCGAGGCAGACGTCGTAGACGCGCGCAGCTCCGTCGGGACGTCGCCGGTCGCGAGCGTGCGCGTGCAGTCGGAGCAGTAGCCGTCGAGGCGCGCGCCCCAGTCGGCGATGACGAGCGTTCCGGTCTCGACGATCGGGTCGGTCGGGCCGCCGTGCGGCTTCGCCCCGTTCGGCCCGCAGGCGATCGCCGTGTCGAACGAGAGCTGGTCGACGCCGTGGGCGTGCAGCAGCTGGCGCAGCCGCCAGGCGATCTCCCGCTCGCTCCGGCCGATCCACGTCTCGGCGGTCAGCGCCTCGAACGCGCGGTCGGCGGCGCGCGCTGCGCGCCGGATCGCGTCGATCTCGTCCTCGTCCTTGACCGCGCGCAGCGCTTCGACGATGCCGGTCGTCGGCACGAGCTCGAGCCCGCCCGAGGCGAGCACCTCGACCTGCGAGAACGGCAGGACGTCGGCCTCGAACGCGACCTGGCCCTTGAGCCGTTCGGCAAGGTCGCGCATCAGCGAGCGCTTCGCCAGCACCGCCTCGACGCCGGGGACCTCCTCGGCCGCCTCGATGTAGCGGAAGTCGGTGAACAGCTTCGCCGGGCCGCCCGGGTCGACGAGCAGCGCCGCGTTCGAGGTGTCGAAGCCGGTCAGGTAGAGGATGTTGACGAGGTTCGTGACGAGCAGCGGCTCCTCGAGCCGTGCCCGCAGCGCGTCGAGGCGGGCGGTCATTCGGCGCACGCTCCCGGCGAGGTAGGCGAGCGCCTCGCGGTAGCCGTCCGGGCCCTTGCCGATCACGCGGTGCGCGACGAGGTCGGCGATCACCGAGATGCCGCCGCCAGTCCTCGCGCTCGTCGATGTTCGAGAGGTGCACCTCGACGATCGGCATCCCGAAGACTCGAGCGCGTCGTGGATCGCGTAGCTGTAGTGCGACCACGCGCCCGGGTTGACGATCAGCGCGTCGGCGTCGCCGTAGGCGTCGTGGATCCAGTCGATGTACTCGCCCTCGCTGTTCGTCTGCCGGCAGCGGACGCTGAGCCGGAGCTCGCGCGCCCACTCGTAGATCTGCGTCTCGAGCTCGTTCAGGCTGATCCCGCCGTAGACGGCCGGGTCGCGGTGGCCGAGCATGTCGAGGTTGACGCCGTTCAGCACGAGGACCTGCACCGCCGGAATCTACGCGATCAGCCGCTCGAGCTCGCGCCGCACCTCGTCGGCCGGCCGCGCCTCGACGTACGGGCCGTCGTCGCCGAGCAGCACGAGGTTGATCGCGTCGCCCGTGCGCTTCTTGTCGCGAAGCAGCGCCTGCCACGCGCGCTCGGGGTCGACGTGCACCGGCTGCGGAGCGAGCTCGCGCTCGACTTCGGCGGTGTCGCGGCCGGAGAGGCGCAGCGCGGCGAGCAGCCCGAGCGCGACCGCCTCGCCGTGCGGGAGGTCGAAGTCGGCGGCCGCCTCGAGCGCGTGGCCGAACGTGTGGCCGAGGTTCAGCCATGCGCGCGGTGCCGTGATCGTGGGGATCCTGCGAGGCAGATCGCCGTCTTGTACGCGGCGGCGCCGCGGACGTCGAGCTCCCGGCCGGCCAGGAGCCGCGTCTTCACGAGCTCGGCCAGCCCCTGCCGCCGCTCCCGCTCGGGCAGCGTCTCGAGGAGCGTCTCGTCGATCACGACGCGCGCCGGCCAGTGGAACGCGCCGACGAGGTTCTTGCCCTCCGGGATGTCGATCCCGGTCTTGCCGCCGATCGCGGCGTCGACCTGGCCGACGAGCGTCGTCGGCACGGCCACCCACGGGACGCCGCGGAGATAGGTCGCCGCGGCGAAGCCGGCGACGTCGGTCGTGCAGCCGCCGCCGAGCGCGACGACCGTGCCGCCGCGGTCGAGCCGAAGCTCGCGCCAGAGACGCTCGGCGACCGCGCCCTGCTTCGCCTCCTCGCCGGGCGGCAGCTCGTGCGTCGTCGCGAGCCGCTTCGCCGAGCGCCTCCTGCGCGCGCGCCCCGTAGATCCCCATCACGACGGTGTCGGCGACGAGCGCGACCGGGCCGTCGCCGGGCACGAGCTCGCCGAGCCGGTCGAGAGCGCCGGGCTCGTGGCGGATCCCGCCGCGGCGAGCACGACCCCGTCGGCGTCGGTCGCGACCGCGTCGGCGACCTCGCGGTAGAGCGGCTGCCGCTCCTCGTAGAGACGCCGGAACTGCGCCTCGTCCTGCGCGAGCGGCCGGCTCGTGCGCCGCACGCGCTCCCAGGCCGTCGTCGACGTCGATGTCGATCAGCACGAGCGCGCCGCCTCGCAGGAGCGCGCGTGTCTCCGGGCTGCGTGACGGCGCCGCCGCCGAGCGCGAGCACCGAGGGCTCGGGCGCTGCGAGCGCGACGCGAACGGCGGCCGCCTCGGCGCGCCGGAACTCCGCCTCGCCCGCGTCGCGAAGAGCTCCGGGATCGTCCTCCGAGCGCTCCTCGATCGTCCGGTCGAGGTCGAGGAACCGCCGCCCGAGCCGTGGCAGCGACCTCGCGCCCGAGCGTCGTCTTGCCCGCGCCCATGAACCCGACGAGCACGAGGTGGCGGCCGAGCGCGTTCAGCTGGCATCCGCAGTCACCAGCGATGCGCTCGAGGTAGGCGCGCCACGCGGCGACGAAGTCGCCGATCGCGTCGCCGCCGAACTTCTCCTGCGCCGCACGCGCGAGCTCCCAGGCGACCGCCGCCTCGGCGACGACCGCGAGCGCCTCGACCGCGGCGACGTCGGAGCGCTCGACGAGCGCCTGCGGCGGCCTCGCCGGTCGCGAGATCGACCGAGCGGAGCGGCTTCATCAGCGTCGGCAGCGGCTTCATCGCGGCGCGAACGACGATCTCCTCGCCGTTCGAGATGCCGGCCTCGATCCCGCCGGCGTGGTTGGTCGTCCGGCGCCGGTCGATGCCGATCTCGTCGTGCGCCTCGGAGCCGAACTTCGCCGCGAGCGCGAAGCCCTCGCCGATCTCGACGCCCTTCACGGCCTGGATCCCCATCACGGCGGCGGCGAGCCGCGCGTCGAGGCGGTCCTCCTTCGCCGCGTAGCGTGCCGAGCCCCGGCGGCACGTTCCGGGCGCGGATCTCGACGATGCCGCCGACCGTGTCGCGCTCGGCGCGCGCCTCGTCGATCCGCGCCCGGAGCCCCTCCTCGTCGACGGTCGAGCCCGCGACCTCGACCCCGATCGTGGCGAGCAGCGCCTTCGCGACAGCCGCCGGCCGCGACGTGCACGGCCGTGTGGCGCGCCGAGGCGCGCTCGAGCGCGTTGCGGACGTCGTCGAGCTCGTACTTGAGAACGCCCGGAAGGTCGGCGTGGCCCGGGCCGCGGCAGCGTGACCGGCTTCGTGCCCTTGCCCTGCGGCTCGCCCTCGGGCGGCCACGGGTTCATCCCCCACGTCCAGTTCTTGTGGTCGCGGTTCCGGACGACGAGCGCGAGCGGCGTCCCGAGCGTCCTCCCGTGGCGCAGCCCGGCGAGCACCTCGACCCGGTCCTGCTCGATCTGCTGGCGCGGCGAGCGGCCGTAGCCCTCCTGGCGGCGCTTCAGGTCGGCGTCGATCGCCGCCGCGGTCGAGCTCGAGCCCGGCCGGCAGGCCGGTGAGCGATCGCGACGAGCGCGGGCCCGTGCGACTCCCCTGCGGTGGCGAGACGAAGCGTCATGCTCTCGAGACTAGGTTAGAGGCCGACGGCGGCGCGCATGACGTCGACCGGAGCGCGCAGCCCGGTCCAGAGCTCGAAGCTCTTCGCGCCCTGGCGCACGAGCGCCTCGAGCCCGTCGATCACGTCGCAGCCGGCTGCGCGCGCGGCCGCGACGAGCGCGGTGTCTCGCCGCCGTCCGTGCGAGTACGCGAGCTCGACGACCGTCTGGCCCGCGACGCGGCTCGACGAGCAGCTCGTCGCGCACCGGCGTCGCGTTCACGATCAGGTCGCAGCCCGTCGGCGTCCGGCGGCCAGTCGCCGCGGCGGCGTGAAGACGCGCGTGTCGGCGGGAAGCGCGGGCGCGAGCGTGAGCGCGGCCCCGCCG
Organism: uncultured Actinomycetes bacterium; assembly: GCA_963815945.1. Taxonomy (GTDB): domain Bacteria; phylum Actinomycetota; class Thermoleophilia; order Gaiellales; family Gaiellaceae; genus PALSA-600. The sequence continues at coordinate 547,978 of CAWFIN010000007.1, read as the reverse complement.
GCGCCGATCAGGCACGCGCGGGTCGCGTCGATCCCGGCCAGGATCTCGCGGTCGGTGTTGAAGCCGAGCACGCGGCCGTCGCGGAAGACGAGCGTGTTCACCGCGTCGCCGTCGGCCTCGTCGCAGGCGGCGACGACCGCCTGCTTGTGCGGGATCGTCACGTTCGCGCCGGCGAAGCCGAGCGTCGCGCAGCTCGCGCACCGCCGCGACCGGGTCCTCGACGTCGAAGCGCCGAGTAGTGCCAGTCGAGCCCGAGCGCCGCGAAGGCCGCGTTCTGCATCCGCGGCGAGAGCGAGTGCGAGACCGGGTGGCCGAGCAGCGCGACGTGCGTGCGTCAATGCGCTCCGTACCCGTGCGTCGCGAGGTACTCGTCGAAGGCGGTCGCGCTCGCGGTGAAGAAGTGGTGGCCTGTGGTCCGGCTTGCGCACGAAGTAGAGGTAGTCGACCTGCGCCGGGTGCGCGGCCGCCTGGATCGAGGCGAGCCCCGGGTTCGCGATCGGCGTCGGCGGCAGGCCGAGGAGCTTGCGCGTGTTGTACGGGGTGTCGCTCGCGAGCTCCGAGACTGCGTGATCGACTTCGTCGGCGGGATGTGCAGGCCGTAGCGAAGCGTCGCGTCGATCCCGAGCGGCATCCGGTTGTGCAGCCGGTTGTAGATCACCGCCGCGATCAGCGGCCGCTCCGACGGCGCGACGCGCCTCCCTCTCGACCATCGAGGCGATCGTCAGCACGTCGTACGGCGTCAGGTTCTTCGAGCGCGCGTAGCGCGAGGTCGACCTTGCGCCAGTTGCGCGCAGAACGTCTTGAGCTGGTCGCGCACGAGCTGCTCGCGAGGTCGTGCCGCGCGAGGAAGTCGTAGGTCGCCGGGAAGAGGAAGCCCTCGAGGTTCGTCTGCGCGCTTCGTGCCGAAGCACGGGACGACCGCGCTGCCGGCTCGCGGCGAGGTAGGCGCGCTCGGTCGAGCCGCACGCGGCCGCGGTGCTCGCGCGTCGGCGATCTTCGCGACGGCCTTGACGCGGACGGCCATCTGCGCGCGCGTGAAGCCCTCGGGGAAGACGATCCGGAACGGCTTCGGCGGCGGCGGCGGTGGCGGCGGCGCCGCGCGTTGTCGCGTGCGGCTGGACGGCCGCGACCGAGACGCCGGCCGCGACGGCGACGACGCACGAGCAGCGAGCACGGCGACCGCGGCGACGCCGCCGCCGCCGCACGATCACGTGGGTCGCGGCGCGCCACTCGAGGTAGCTCGACAGCAGGTGCGCGGCGGCGCGGGCGTCGTCGCCGCCGGCGAGCGCCGAGGTGAACCGCTCGTCGTAGGTCTCGACCGGAACCTCGAGCGCCGCCGCGAAGCGCCTCGACGAACACCGCGCGTCTCGTCGGCCTGCTCGCCGTGCTCGCCGCGGAGCGTCAGCGGCAGCCCGACGACGACCCGCTCGGGCTCCTCGTCGCGGATCACCGCGAGCAGCCTGCTCGAAGCCGGTCGGGCGTGGCCGACCTGCTCGACGACGCCGACCGGGCGGGCGACGGTGCCGGTCGGGTCGGAGACGGCGACGCCGGTCCGCGCGGAGCCGTAGTCGAGCGCGAGCACCTTCACGCAGAGAGCGGCCGAGATCAGCTCGCGGGCGCGCGCGAGCGCGTCGGCGAGCTTCTCGGGGTCCTTGCCGCCGGCGCGCGCCATCGTCGGCCGCCCGCCGCCGCCGCCGCCGACGATCGGCGCGATCTCGCTTCACGACGTCGCCGGCCGAGAGCCGCGCGGCGACCGCCTCGTCGAAGTTCGCGACGAGATGCGACGTTCCCGTTCTCGCGCGAGCCGAGCACGACCGCCGCCGGCGCGCTGCCGCTGCTTGAAGCGGTCGGAGAGGTCGAGCAGCGCGTCCGAGCCGACGCCCTCGACCTCCTCACGATCACGTTGGTGCCGTCGACGACCTCGATCTCGGGCTCGACCTCGGCCGCCTGCTCGGCCTGCTTCGGCTTCTTCGCCTCGCGCCGAGCCTGCTCGAGCTCGGCGCGGACGTCGTCGAGCTCGCGCGAGCGGCCGTGCAGGCACGGCCCACGCCTCGCCGGCGGTGACGGCCTCGATCCGGCGCGCGCCCGAGCCGACCGAGCTCTCGCTCGAGGATCACGAACGGCCCGATCTCGGCGGTCGAGCGCACGTGCGTGCCGCCGCAGAGCTCGCGCGAGAAGCCGTCGATCTCGACGACGCGCACCTCGCTCGCCGTACTTCTCGCCGAAGAGCATCATCGCGCCGAGCTTGCGCGCCTCCTCGATCGGCGTCACGAACGTGCGCACCGGGATCGCCTCGAAGACCTTCTCGTTGACGATCCGCTCGACCTGCTCGCGCTCCTCGGCGCGTGAGCGGCTGCGGGTGGCGTGAAGTCGAAGCGGAGCTTGTCGGGCCGCACGGCCGAGCCGGCCTGCTTGACGTGGTCGCCGAGCACCTCGCGCAGCGCCGCGTGCAGCAGGTGCGTCGCGGTGTGGTTCGCCATCGTCGGGAAGCGCGTCGGCCACGTCGACGACCGCGCGCACGCGCGTCCGCCCGCGAGCGAACGCCTCTCGCCGGTCTCGACGACGAGCACCTGGTCGTCGCCGAACTTGAGCACCTCGGCGACGTCGAGCCTCGCGCTCGGTGCCGTCGATGCACGAGGTAGCCCGCGTCGCTCACCTGGCCGCCGCCGTCCGGCGTAGAACGGCGACTCGCTCGAGCTTCACGAGCTGACGAGCCCGCCGCCGAGCGCCTCGACCGCGACGACGGCGGTGAGCACGTCGGTCTTCTCGTAGCCGACGAACTCGCTGCCGGAACCCGGCCGCCGACGATCCGGCGGCGAGCTGCTCGGTCGTGCTCTCGCCGCCGGCGCGCGAGATCTCGCGGTGGCCCTCCATCAGCTCGCGGAAGCGGTCGACGTCGACGGCCTGCCCGCGCTCCTCGGCGAGCTCCTGGGTCAGCTCGATCGGGAAGCCGTACGTCGCCGCGAGCGTGAACGCGTCCTCGCCGGAGATCGCGTCCCGGCCGGCGAGCTCCTCGAACTCCTTCAGCCCGCGCGCGAGCGTCTCGCGGAAGCGCTCCTCCTCGAGCCGGACGACGCGCTCGATCTCGGCGGCGTGCTCCTTCAGCTCGGGGTAGGCGTCGCCCATCTGCTCGACGACGACGCCGGCGAGCCGGTAGACGCGGTCGAGCCCGATCCGCTGGCCGTGCTGGACGGCGCGGCGGATGATGCGGCGGCAGATGTAGCCGCGGCCCTCGTTCGAGGGCGTGACGCCGTCGGCGATCAGGAACGACATCGCGCGGCCGTGGTCGGCGAGCACGCGGTGCGCCTTCGTCGCGACGTCGCTCGTCGCCGTAGGCGACGCCGGACTCGGCCTCGACCCAGTCCATGATCAGCCGGAAGCCGTCGGTGTCGAAGACCGAGTCGACGTCCTGGAGCAGGCAGCGCGCCGCGCTCGAGGCCGAGGCCGGTGTCGACGTTCTGGGTCGGCAGCGGCACGAGCTCGTGGCCGGGCCGCAGGTCGTACTCCATGAAGACGAGGTTGTAGAACTCCATGTAGCGGTCGCACTCGCAGCCGGGCGGCAGTCGTCGCGGCCGCAGCCGTGCTCGGCGCCGCGGTCGAAGAAGATCTCCGAGCACGGCCCGCACGGGCCGGTGTCGGCGGCCTGCCAGAAGTTGTCCTTGCCGAGCCGGACGATCCGCTCCGGCGGGATCCCGACGCGCTTCCAGGCCTCGATCGCGACCGTGTCCTCGTCGAGGCCGAGCGCCGGGTCGCCCTCGTGCACGGTCGCCCAGAGCCGCTCGGGGTCGAGCTCCATGTGCTCGGTCACGAACTCCCAGGCGAACGTCGACGGCCTCGTCCTTGAAGTAGTCGCCGAACGAGAAGTTGCCGAGCATCTCGAAGAACGAGCAGTGCCGGTCGGTGCGGCCGACGTCCTCGAGGTCGGTGTCCTTGCCGCCCGCGCGCAGCACCTTCTGGACGCTGACGACCCGCTTGGCGCGGCGGCTCGCGTAGCGCCGAGGAAGTACGGCTTGAACGGCTGCATGCCCGCGACGATGAAGAGCGTCGAGGGGTCGTCGGCGGGCGGGATCAGCGAGTGCGAGGGCACGCGGAGATGCGCCGCGCTCCTCGTAGAAGCGCTGGAAACCCTCGCGCAGCTCGGCGGTCGTCCGCACCGCGACAGTGTAGGCGGAGCTGGCGCGCGATCCGTCACGGTCGCGGCCAGGCACGCCGGAGCGCGCGGGAGGCCGGCGTCAGGCGGGCGGCGCGAGCTCGCGTGGACTGCGCCGTGAGCTCGTCCTCGAAGTCGGCCTCGCGGCGGGCGGCGGCCTCCTTCGCGCTCTGCATCGGCGCGCTCCAGCCGCGGCGCGCGCGCAGCGTCGCGAAGCCGTGCGAGAGCGCCGGCGGAGAGCCCGACGAGCTTCTCGATCGGCCGCTTGACCGCGAAGCTGACCGCGCGCACGGCCTGGTCGACGGCCTCGACGGCGTCGACGGCGCTGTCGGTCGCCTGGTCGAGCTTGTCGAGCTGGTGGTTGACGCGGTCGACGGTGCCGCCGGCCTTGTTGATCACCGGCAGCACCTCGCGCTCCGTGCCGCGGATGAACGACGAGAGTGCGGTCGAAGACGTCGGCGAGCCGCAGAAGCGCGCAGCCGAGCCCGAGCCCGGCCAGGATCAGGAAGACCGCGAGCGCGTAGTCCGGCGACGTCGCTGGCGGTGTACGCGAGCGAGCATCGGCGGCGATCTTACTCGGCCGACGGACGACGGTGATGCACGCCGAGCCCGACGACCGCGTCGTCCGCGTAGAGCACGGCGGTCTGGCCGGGGGCGACGCCGTAGGCCGGCTCGTCGAGGCTCGAGCTCGAAGCCGCGCGGCGGTCGGCTCGACGGTCGCGGCGACGGCGGGCGAGCGGTAGCGGAGCTTCGCCTCGACCCGCGTCGCGCGTGCGCGTCGAGGCGGCCGCGCACCGACACGCGCGTGCGGGCGAGCGACGCGCGCGGGCCGACGACGACCGTGTTCGTGCGCGGCGTCGGCGCGACGCGCGTACAGCGGCTCGGCGGCGGCGACGCCGAGCCCGCGGCGCTGGCCGGGCGTGAAGCGCCAGAAGCCGTCGTGGGTCCCGAGCTCGCGCCCCGCTCTCGTCGACGAGCGGCCCGCGCGTCGGCTCGAGCCCGTTGCGCCCGAGGAAGTCGCGGTAGTCGTCGCCGCCGAGGAAGCACGCCTCCTGGCTCTCGGGCCGGCGCGGCGACGGCGAGCCCGGCCGCCTCCGCCTGCGCGCGCGTCTCGCTCCTTCGTCTGCTCGCCGAGCGGGAACCAGAGCCGGTCGAGCATGCCGCGGGTCGACCGTCGGCGAGCATGTAGCTCTGATCCTTGGCGAGGTCGGCCGCGCGGGCGAGCGCGAGCCGGCCGTCGCGCTCGACGATCCGCGCGTAGTGGCCGGTCGCGAGCCGCGCCGCGCCGATGCGGTCGGCGAACGCAAGCAGCTCGTCGAAGCGGAAGCTGCCGTTGCAGCGGACGCACGGGTTCGGCGTCTCGCCGCGCGCGTAGCCGCGCGATGAACGGCTCGACGACCGTCGCGGCGGAACTCCTCGCGCAGGTCGAGCGTGACGTGCGGGAGCGCCGAGCGCGTGGCACGGTCTCGCGCGCCGCGATCACGGCGGCCGGCGAGCAGCAGGCGCGCTCGCTCGTCCGGCGCGCGTTCGGGTCGATCCAGAGCCGGAGCGTCACGCCGACGGCGCCGTCGCCCGCCGCGAGCAGCGCGACGGCGCTGTCGACGCCGCCGCTCATCGCGACCGCGACGCGCTCCGGGATCGCGTCGGCGCGCGACATCGCGGGCCCGATCGCGTTCGCGAGCGCGTCGACGGCGAGCGTCTCGCCCGCCGACCGCCGCCGCCTCGAGCAGCGTCAGCCCGGTCAGGTCGCGCTCGAGCCCGGGCGCGTCGGCGCGCGCGATGCGCTGCCCGTCGACCCGGAGCCGCACCGCCGCCCACTCGCCGTCGCCTCGAGGCGTCGCCGAAGAGCTCCAGTCACGAGTCCAGCGTAGCGGTGAGATACCGAGTGCCCCGACCCCGCCGGCCCGCCGCGTCCGTGTGAACCTGGCAAGCCAGGTGGGTGCTGCGCGGGCTAGCGGCTCAACTGCCGTAGACCCGACACGGGCTCCCTTTCACGTAGCGTTGGTTCTACATGGATGCGCGGCCTCGCGAACGGGGTCGGGCACTCGGCCGCGCACTGTAGCCGACCCTATTCGGGTTGCACCGTGACGCGATTCCGAGCTCGTCGAGCTGGGGCTGCTCGACCGTCGTCGGCGCGCCCGACATCGGATCGACGCCGGCCTGGTTCTTCGGGAACGCGAGCGTGTCGCGGATGAACGGCTCGTCGAGGAGCGTCATCGAGAGCCGGTCGATCCCCGACGCGATCCCGCCGTGCGGCGGCGCGCCCATCGCGAGCGCGTCGAGCAGGAAGCCGAACTTCGAGCGCTGCTCCTCCGGCGAGATGTTGAGCAGGCCGAAGACCTTCGCCTGGAGATCGGCCTCGTGGATCCGGAACGAGCCGCCGGCGAGCTCGATCCCGTTGCCGACGAGGTCGTAGGCGATCGCCTTCGCCGCGCCCGGATCGGTGTCGAGCAGCGCCTTGCCCTCCTCGTTCGGGCGCGTGAACGGGTGATGGACGGCGTCCCAGCGCTCGAGCTCGGCATCCCACTCGAACATCGGGAAGTCGGTCACCCAGAGGAACCTCCACGCGTCCGGGTCGATCAGCTCGAGCTCGCGGCCGAGGTGCAGCCGCAGCGCCCCGAGCACGCGCGAGACCATCGCCGGCTCGTCGGCGCGCGAAGACGACCGTGGGCGCCGGGCTCGCCGCGGAAGCGCTCGAGCTCGGCCTCGCCGAGGAACTTCGCGATCGGCGAGCGCACCTCGCCGTCCTCGCCGTAGACGAGGTAGGCGAGCCCCTTCGCGCCCCACTGCTTCGCGACCTCCTCGAGCTTCGCGAGGTCGCCGCGCGAGAGCTCGCCGGGCACGCGCAGGAACCGCACCGCCGGCGCGTCGGCGAAGACCTTGAACTCCGAGCCGCGCGTGACCTCGGTCGCCTCCTCGATCTCGAGCCCGAAGCGCAGATCCGGCTTGTCCGAGCCGTAGCGCAGGTCGGCCTCCTCCCAGGTCAGCCGCGGGAACGGCGTCTCGAGCTCGACCCCGCGCAGCTCGCGCCAGATCCGCGCGACGATCCGCTCCATCAGCCCGAAGAGGAACTCCTGGTCGGGGAACGCCATCTCGACGTCGAGCTGGGTCAGCTCCTGGAGCCGGTCGGCGCGGAGATCCTCGTCCCGGAAGCAGCGGGCGATCTGGTAGTAGCGCTCGAAGCCGGAGATGACGAGCAGCTGCTTGTAGATCTGCGGGCTCTGCGGCAGCGCGAAGAACCGGCCCGGCTGGAGGCGCGTCGGCACGAGGAAGTCGCGCGCGCCCTCGGGCGTCGGCTTGCCCATGATCGGCGTCTCGATGTCGACGAAGCCGTCCGCCTCCATCTCGGAGCGGATGATCGAGACGAGCTTCGCGCGGGTGCGGATGTTGCGCTGCATCTTCTCGCGGCGCAGGTCGAGCCAGCGGTAGCGGATGCGGAGCGTCTCGTCGACGCCCTCCTCGTCGAGCTGGAACGGCAGCGGCGTCGAGCGCGAGAGGATCTCGAGCTCGGTCGCCTGGATCTCGATCTCGCCGGTCGCCATCGCCGGGTTGACGGTCTCGGGGGTGCGGCGGACGACGGTGCCGCGCGCCCGGATCACGAACTCGTTGCGCAGCGCGTGCGCGACCTCGGCCGCCGCCGGGGCGTGTCTCGGGGTTGACCACGACCTGGACGAGACCCTCCTCGTCGCGGAGGTCGACGAAGACGAGCCCGCCGTGGTCGCGGCGCGTCGCGACCCAGCCGGCGACCGTGACCGCGCGGCCCTCGTCCGCGAGACCGAGCGCGCTGCCCTTGATGTCGCGCCAGACGCTCACCGGCTGAGCGTAGCCGCGAGGTCGTCGAGCGGGACCACGACCTCCGCCTCGCCGGCGCGGCGCACCGACGGCGTCGTCGGCCTGCGCGATCACGACCGTGCGCGCGCCGGTTCGCCCGGCCTGGGTCAGCTGCCCCTTGAACGAGCGGCCGGCGTAGTCGGTGTCGCAGGCGAGCCCGGCGCCGGCGGAGCTCGGCCATCACCACGAGGAGCGGCTCGCGCGGCGCGCCGTCGACGACGAAGAAGACGTCGAGCGGCCGCGGCTCGGCGGTGACTCCCTCGTGCTCGAGCGCGAGCAGCGCCCGCTCGATCCCGGCGCCGAAGCCGATCCCCGGCGTCGGCGGGCCGCCGATCTCCTCGATGAGGCCGTCGTAGCGGCCGCCCCCGCAGATCGCCGACTGTGCCTTCTCCTCCGGGCCGACGAACTCGAACATCGTGCGCGTGTAGTAGTCGAGCCCGCGCACGAGGGTCGGCTCGAGCGTGTAGGAACGCCGTACGCGTCGAGGAAGCGCGCGGACGGCGGCGAAATGCTCCCGGCAGTCGGCGCAGAGCGACTCGCCGATCTTCGGCGCGCCTCGAGCGCCTCGCGGACCGCCGGGTTCTTCACGTCGAAGACCTGCAGCGGGCTCGTCGCGCGCTTCTGCCGCGCGTCGTCGTCGAGCACGTCGGCGTGGTCGTCGAGCCAGGCGGTCAGCCGCTCGACGTAGGCGGGCCGGCAGTTCGCGTCGCCGATCGAGTTCAGCTGCAGCTCGTACTGCGTGATCCCGACCCGCCGCGCGAACTCGGTGTAGAGCTGGATCACCTCGGCGTCGATCGCGGGGTCGGCCGAGCCGATCGCCTCGACCGAGCACTGCCAGTGCTCGCGGAAGCGGCCCTTCTGCGGCGCCGCGTAGCGGTACATCGGGGCGACCGTGTAGAGCTTCACCGGCTGCGGGTCGCGATGCATGCCGTGCTCGACGTAGGCGCGGGCGATCGGCGCCGTTCCCTCGGGCCGCAGCGTCAGCGAGCGGTCGGCCTGGTCGGTGAACGTGTACATCTCCTTCTGGACGATGTCCGAGCCGGCTGCCCGACGTGCGCTGGAAGAGCTCGGTGTCCTCGAAGCTCGGCGTCTGGATCCGCCGGTAGCCGTACAGCTCGGCGACCTCGGCCAGCGTCCCGATCACTCGCTGCCAGAGCGGCTGCTCGGCCGGGAGGACGTCGTGCGTCCCGCGCGGCGCCTGGAACTTCGCGGTCACTGAGCGGCGACGCGCAGCTCGCCGAGGAACGGGTTCGTCTCGAGCTCGCGCCCGAGCGTCGTCGGCGGGCCGTGGCCCGGGTAGACGACGGCGTCGCGGCCGAAACGGTCGACGAGCATGCGCACCGAGTCGAGCAGCGTCTCCCAGTCGCCGCCCACGAAGTCGACGCGGCCGACCGAGCCGGCGAAGAGCAGGTCGCCGGAGAAGATCGCGCCGTCGACGACGAAGGCGACGTGGTCGACCGAGTGGCCCGGGACGTCGACCACCTCGAACGTCATCCCGGCGACCGTCGATCTGGTCGCCGCCCGTGACGGCGTGCTCGGGGTCGTACGGCGCGACACGCGACCCGCCACGCGTCTCACCGTTGCGGAGCGCATCGACCTCGCCGGCGGGCGCCCAGACCTCGGCGCCGGTCCCTTCCGCGAGCGTCGGCGACACCCTCGATGTGGTCGACGTCGCTGTGGGTGACGAGAATCCCGGCCGTGCGCGCGCCCATCCGCGCGAGGTCGATCCGCAACGCCGACGGGTCGCCGCCCGGGTCGATGACAGCGGCCTCGGCCGCAGTCCTCGCTCGGCCCGCACGACGTAGCAATTCGACTGGTACGCACTCAGCACGAAGCGATCGACGACAGGTGGCATGGGCGTGTCTGAGTCTATGACTTGCCGGTGCGCGACAGGTACTTCCGGTACGCGAGGCGGTCGACCCAGTACGTGAAGGGAATCAGCACGACCCCGTAGACGATCCCGAGCACTCAGCGGCCCGTGCACGAGGGTCGTCATGACGACGATGAGAACGATGCCCATCAACCCGCCCCGCTTGAATGCGCGCTCCCAGGACGGGGGCGGAACCTCGCGCGCCGGCCTGGCGCTCTTCGAGCCGCGCTGCTGGCCTTTCTTCGCCTTCGCCGCGTCCTTCTCCTTGGCCGCGCGCAGCTCGCCGGTGTCGACCGGGACCTCGTTCCCTTCCTCGTCGTAGACGACGAGGTCGTACTCGTGGCGAAACGTCTTCTCGCGGCGGCGACGCTGCTTCCGGCTCGGCACCGAATCAGCCTATCCAGCCGCGAGGGCGCGCAGCTCGAGGATGCGCGAGGCGTCGAGACCGTCGATCCGGAGCGCCGGCAGCGGCCGCCGCCGCGGCTGCGCCGGCCGGCATCAGACCGACGAGCTCGGAGCCGGCAACCTCCGCTCCGCGCCGGCGCGCCTCGCGGTCGATCTGCGCGACGATCTCGTGAAGCGGCGCCGCCTCCCAGTCCTCGACGTTCATCGACACCTGGACGAGCCCGGCCCGCGGCAGCGTCGAGCCCGAGCGCGCGAACGCCGGGGAAGCCGTCCGCCCGCCTTCGCGCACGACGCTCGCGATCTCCCGCGCGGCCTCGAGCGGTCCCGCGGAGGTTGACGTTGAACGCGATCAGCGGCCGGCGCGCGCCGACGATCACGCCGCCGGCCGTCGGATCGAGCCGCGCGCGGGCCGAAGTCCGGGCGTGAGCTCGCCCGCGTCGATGCCGCCGCTGGAGCTCCTCCGACCCACCGCGCCGGTAGAACGCCGGGCCCCGCTCGGGCGGCGCGTAGAAGAACACGGGCAGGCCGAGCTCGCCGATGCGCTCCGCCGAGCGCGAGGGCGACGCGCGCGGGCGCGCTCCATGTCGCCGGGCTCGATCGGGACGATCGGCACGACGTCGGCCGCTCCGATCCGCGGGTGCGCGCCCTCGTGACGCCGCAGGTCGATCCGGTCGCGCGCGACCGCGATCGCCGGCGACGAGCGCCTCGACGAGCTCGTCGTCCGTCGCCGACGAGCGTGAACACCGAGCGGTTGTGGTCGGCGTCCGACGTGGACGTCGAGCACGCGCGCGCGCGCCGCGAGCGCCTCCCCGATCGCGTCGATCGTCGCCGCGTCACGGCCCTCCGAGAAGTTCGGCACCGACTCGAGCGGGAGCACGGCTCGTACTCTAGGGCGCAGCCCTCCGTGCACCGGTCTCGCGCGTAGGCTGGAAGCGATGATCGCCGAAGCTGTGCAGACCCCCCGCTACCGCGCGACCTTCTCGCGCCTGATGCGCTTCCTGTGGCCGTACCGCGTCTCGCTCGTGGTCTCGATCGTGCTCGCGATCGGCTCGCAGCTCGCGGCGCTCGCGATTCCGTGGCTGACGGGCAAGCGTCGTCGCGGCGATCCAGGCCGACGAGCAGAGCCAGCTCCCGTGGCTGGTCGCGGTCGTGCTCGCGGTCGGGCTCGGCACGGCGCTGATGATGGCCGGTCGCCGCCTGATCTCGGGCAGCAGGCGCTCGGGGTCGAGCTCGACATGCGGAACGCGATCTACGCGAAGCTCGTGCGGCTCTCGTTCGGCTACTTCGACCGCCACCAGACGGGACAGCTGATGTCGCGCGCGACGGTCGACCTGCAGAGCGTGCGCTTCTTCCTCGGCTACGGGCTGATCTTCTTCTTCCAGCACGTCTTCACGATCGTCGGCGTCGGGATCCTCCTCTTCGTCATCTCGTGGAAGCTCGCGCTGATCGCGCTCGCGATCAGCGCCGGCGCTGGTCGCGGTCGCCTACCGCTACAGCCAGCGTCTCGCACCCGGTGCTCCGCGACGTGCAGCAGAAGATGGCCGACGTCGCGACGGTCGCCGAGGAGAACATCGTCGGCGTCCACGTCGTCAAGTCGTTCGCGCAGGAGCAGGCCGAGCAGGACAAGTTCGAGCGGCGCTCCGAGGCGCTCTTCCCCCAGAGCGTCCGCGCGAACCGGCAGCGGGCGTTCTACGTGCCGGTGCTCGTCGTTCCTGCCGCTGCTCGCGCAGGCGGCGGTGCTGCTCGTCGGCGGCAAGATGGTCGCCGACGGCTCGCTCTCGCTCGGCCGACTTCGTCGCGCTTCAACCTCTACCTCGCGATGCTCATCTTCCCGCTGCGGATGCTCGGGATGTGGATCGGCGAGGGCCAGCGCGCGACGGCGTCCGGCGAGCGGATCTTCCAGGTGATCGACGAGCCCGAGGAGATCCGGCGACGTCCCGGAGGCGGCCGAGCTGCCCGCCGGGGCCGGGCCGCGTCCGCTTCGAGGGCGTGACCTTCGGCTACGACCCCGCGCGGCCGGTGCTGCACGACATCGACCTCGAGCTCGAGCCCGGGAAGACGGTCGCGCTGATCGGCCACACCGGCTCCGGGAAGACGACGCTCGCGTCGCTGATCCCGCGCTTCTACGACGTCCAGAGCGGGCGCGTGACGATCGACGGCGCCGACGTGCGCGACGTGACGCTCAACTCGCTGCGCCGCGAGATCGGCGTGATCGCGCAGGACCCGTTCCTCTTCTCGGCGACCGTGCGCGAGAACCTCGCCTTCGGCCGGCCCGACGCGACCGACGAGGAGATCGAGGAGGCGGCGCGGCTCGCGCAGGCGCACGAGTTCATCGAGCGGCTGCCGGACGGGTACGACACGGTGATCGGCGAGCGCGGGATCACGCTCTCGGGCGGCCAGCGCCAGCGGCATCGCGATCGCGCGCGCGCTCGTCGTCGACCCGCGGATCCTGATCCTCGACGACGCGACCGCCTCGGTCGACGCGACGACCGAGGCGAAGATCCGGCTCGGCCTGCGCGAGGCGATGCAGGGCCGGACGACGATGATCATCGCCCACCGCCTCTCGACGATCGCGCTCGCCGACGAGATCGTCGTGCTCGACGACGGCCGCCTCGTCGCCCGCGGCAGCCACGACGACCTGATCGGGACGAGCGAGGTCTACCGCGAGATCTACGAGCACGGCCAGCTCGAGCGCGTGATCGCCGAGCAGGAGGTCGCGTGAGATGAGGGTCTGGCAGCCGGGCAGCACACTCGTCAGCCAGCGCGGCGCGAAGGTCGAGGACTGGTCGTGGGCGCAGACGAAGCGGCGGCTGACGACGCTCTACCGGCTCGCGCGGCCGTACCAGCTCCGCACGGCGCTCGCGATCGTCGCGCTGCTCGGCGCGACCGCCGCCTCGCTCGCGCCGCCGCTCCTGGTCGGCGCGGCGGTCGACGAGGTCGCGAGCGGGAACATCGCGGGCTCAACCGGATCGTCGTCGCGTTCGTCGGTGTCGCCGTGTTGGCGCTCGTCTGCTCCTACGCGCAGACCTACTTCACCGGCTGGACGGGCGAGCGGATGCTCGCCGACCTGCGCAACCACCTCTTCCGCCACCTCCAGCGGCTCTCGCTCGGCTTCTACGAGCGCAACCGCGCCGGCGTGCTGATCAGCCGGCTCACGAACGACGTCGAGGCGCTCGACCAGCTCGTCACCGACGGCGTTCACCTCGCTCATCCAGAACACGCTCACGCTGGTCGGCTCGGCGGTCATCCTCTTCCTGCTCGACTGGCGGCTCGCGCTCGCGACGCTGACGGTGATCCCCGCGCTCACGATCGCGACCGCGATCTTCCGCAAGAAGCTCGGCGCGCTCCTACCGGCGCGTCCGCGAGACGCTCGGCGCCGTCACGGCGACGCTCGCCGAGGACATCGCCGGCATGCGCGTGCTGCAGGCGTTCACGCGCGAGCGCGCCGCGCGGGAGAACTTCCGCGGGTCGGCGAGGACTACCGGGCCAGAAACCAGGAGACGGTCGTCCAGAACGCCCTCTACTTCCCGTTCGTCGACCTGCTCTCGTCGATCGCGACCGCGATCGTCCTCGGCTACGGCGGCTACCTCGTCTTCGACGGCGAGCATGACGATCGGCGTCCTGACCGCCTTCCTCGGCTACGTGACGAACTTCTTCGACCCGGTGCAGCAGCTCTCGCAGCTCTACAGCACGTTCCTCTCGGCCGTCGCCGCGCTCGACAAGATCATGGACGTCCTCGTCGAGGAGCCCGAGGTCGCGGACGCGGACGCACCTGCTGAGCTCGGATCGATCCGAGGTCACGTCCGCTTCGACGACGTCCATTTCTCCTACGGCACCGGCCCCGAGGTGCTGCACGGGATCGACCTCGACGTGCCCGCCGGGACGACGGTCGCGCTCGTCGGCCACACCGGCGCCGGCAAGTCGACGATCGCGAAGCTGATCGCGCGCTTCTACGACCCGACCGACGGCGCGATCACGATCGACGGCGTCGACCTGCGCGACGTCCGGCAGGAGTCGCTCCGCCGGCAGCTCGGGATCGTCCCGCAGGAGGGCTTCCTGTTCGCGGGCACGGTCGACGAGAACATCGCCTTCGGCCGCCCTGGGCGTCGCGCGACGAGATCGCTGCAGCCGCGGCGGCCGTCGGCGCCGACGAGTTCATCGAGCGGCTCGAGAACGGCTACGACACCGAGCTCGGCGAGCGCGGCTTCCGGCTCTCGCTCGGCCAGCGCCAGCTCATCGCGTTCGCGCGCGCGCTGCTCGCCGACCCGCGCATCCTGATCCTCGACGAGGCGACGAGCTCGGTCGACATCGGCACCGAGCGCAAGATCGAGCGCGCTCTCCGGCGACTGCTCCACGGCCGCACCGCGTTCGTGATCGCGCACCGGCTCTCGACGATCCGCGACGCCGACCTGATCGTCGTCCTCGAGCACGGCCGCGTCGTCGAGCAGGGCACCCACGACGAGCTGCTCCGTGGCCGCGGCCGCTACGCCGCGCTGCACGGGAGCTGGGCGGCGGAGGTGGCGTGAGTCCGGCCACGGCGTAGAGTCTCACCATGGCGCTCGACAAGAAGACACAGGGGCGGATCGACAACCCAGCGTCCGAGGACGCGAGGCGGGAGGCGCGGCTGACGCCCTCGGAGGCGGTCGCCCAGATGCGGATCCGCCTTCCTGTCCGCGGCAACCGCAAGCTTCGGCAGGTGGTCGAGCGCGTGAACCGTGACGAGCAGCTCAAGAGCTGGTGGCACGTCGCGAACGTGAACGCCGTCGCGCGGCTGGAGATCAACGACCACTCCTGGGTTCACATCCAGATCGTCACGAACATCGCGCTGAAGCTCCTCCGAGAATTAGGCCAGCACGGCGTTCCGCCGTCGGTGGTCGCGGACTACGGGATGTCTCCCGACGACGCCGAGGTGATCGTCACGCTCGCCGCGCTCACCCATGACGTCGGCATGTCGGTGCACCGGGAGGGGCACGAGGAGTTCAGCCTCTTCCTCGCCGCGCCGAAGCTCCGCGAGTTGCTCACGGGGATCTACGAGGAGCCCGACCTCACGGTGATCGTCTCGGAAGTGCTGCAGGGAATCATCAGCCACCGCGCGGGCGGCGAGCCGATCACGCTCGAGGCCGGGATCCTCCGCGTCGCCGACGCCCTCGACATGGAGCAGGGCCGTTCACGCATCCCGTTCCAGCGCGGGCACGTCGGCATCCACTCGCTCTCGGCCGCCGCGATCGAGGACGTCTCGATCGTCGACGGCGAGGAGAAACCGATCCGAATCGAGATCACGATGAACAACTCGTCCGGCATCTACCAGGTGGACGGGCTGCTGAAGGCGAAGCTGCGCGGGTCGGGCCTGGAGCCGTACGTCGAGGTCGTCGCACACATCGACACGGAGGCCGAAAAGAGCCTCGTACCGCTCTATCGGCTCGAGATCTGAGCCAGGCTGGGGCTACACTGTCGGCGCCCTGCGGGATCGTCTAACGGTAGGACGCCGGACTCTGAATCCGGTAGTCTAGGTTCGAATCCTAGTCCCGCAGCCTCAGAAAAGCCCCGTAAACAGGGGCTTTTTCTTTGCCCTCGTTCAGGCGTTCAGATTGTGCGGGTACATACCTGGGTACTAGATCTGTGGATGGCCTTGTCCAGTAACCGCAAGATCAGAAGGACTCAATCCGATGACACCCTGCAGAGCTTCGCTCCGAGTTGCGCACCTGTCCGCTCGCGACAGCGACCGCGTTCACCAAGAGACAATCGGGGAGGTTAGCCTGGCCTTAGGTGCGTTTCGGCAAACAGTTCTGAAGGCTACGGTCGCCGTAAGAGAGTCAGTTGCGGTGAGCCGAACGAGGGGCGGTAACGGTGTAGCTATCACGACGGGCACGCGGATGGTCAGCTCTGCCTTGATCGCCGCTCGGCAACACCAGTCAGACGTGTGACGAGGCTCGGCGGACCGGCGGCGCGGTCAGGATGGCCCCGCCGGTCCGCCGAGCCCCGTCGCTCGGCGATGTTCTCACCACCTGCGCCCGGTGGCAACTACGCCCACCGCGAACTCAGCCGAAGACGCCGAACTTGCAGCCGTGTTCGTTGATGAGCTTGGCAGCAGCCGTTGCGACGTCGTTGTTGTAGGCGGCGAACTTGCCGGCGGTCATAAAGGTGTAGCGCAGGATAACTCTGCTGCCCGAGAAGGTATCTCGCCCGGTGACAGTCAACGTCATCGTGCGGACGGCGCCGTCGTAAGAGCGCATGATCGTGTAGAAGCCGCTGTAGAGCCGCTTGGTTTGCGCTTTGTTCCAGGCGCAGCCGGTGGAGCCGATGCAATACGAGCGGGAGGGGTAGAAAGTCCGCCCGTCGCCAAGTACAACGCCGTGGGCGAGCATCGCCTTGCACGCGCCTGGCGACCAGTACCAGCCATTCGCGTGGTTGGCCGCACTCGCAGCGATCGCGCAAGCCATCGTTGCAGCGATCGTGGCGACCGGCAGCAGAATATATCGTCCGAGACGCTCACTCCTGCCTCGCATCCGATTCGGCCGGCGAAGATTGACTACCACGGCAAGCATCCTTTCACCTTTGCTCGCCGTGACGCTAGGTCTCTCGCATGGGTATGCCCCGGGAAGAGCACATCAGCCTGGCTAGGGTGAAAGTTGACCTGCGCAAGCTCGACGTGCCTTCGGCGCCGGCTGAGGCGTGCGTCGACCTTGCCTCTGTGCTCGAGGCGGGCTATTGCGGAACTGCACAACCGCACCGGCTAGGGCGGCGATGCCGCGCCGGCGGGCCGGTGGCGGCGCAAGGTACTTGCCGCGAGCAGGCCGAGGACCAGCGTCGGCACGATCGTCAGGAACCGGAACACGAGCACCGAGGCGACGACACCGGCGTTGTTGCCGCCGAAACCGACGAGCGTGCCGGTGAGGCTCAGCTCGACGACCCCGATTCCTCCCGGCGTGATCGGGATGCTGCCGAGGAGGCGCGCGAGCGACCATGCGGCGAAGGCGTCGATCACCGACACCTGGGACGCCGGGACGTCGAGCGCGCGCAGCGAGACCAGGAGGACGACGAAAACGGTCAGGCTGCCGAGAAGCGTGGTCAGAGTGAGCATGTGCCAGCGGCGCTTGAGCAGATCGACGGCGTCCCGGCGAAATCGTTCGAAGCTCCGGCCGTTCCAGGCGACCGAGCCGCGACGGACCTTCACGAGCACCCAGTTCGCCGCCCGAGCCGCCGCGTCGCCGATGTCCTCAGCAAGCCGGTCGCTGTAGAGGACGAGGACGAGCGCCCCGATCGCGACGCCGAGAATCGCTGCACCGACGAAGGCTGCGGTCGCGAGGACGGCCGTCTGAGCGCCGGTGACGGCGAGGGCGAAGACAGCGACGATCGGAAACGCGAGGTTGGCGAACTGGTTCCAGATCCCGGTCAGCGATACCGCGCGGCCGACGGCCTCACCCGGAAAGCCCCAGGAGCGGAGAATGCCGTAGGAGCCGGCCAACCCGACTGCCGCACCCCCCGGCGTCACGATTGAGAGCGCCGTCGATGCCTGGGTCATCGTCAATGCAGGCCGGAACCGCAGCCCTGGGAGCGCCACCATCCAGGGTGGCGCGAAGGTCGCGATGTTGAGAGCCGTCGCGGCCAGGAGCGCAACGACCCACTGCCACGAGAGTTCCTTGACGACATCCCAGACGTCGCGGTAGTCGGCGATCCTGGGCAGCACGAAGACGAACGTCGCGACGACGATCGCGATGCTGACGGCACCGACGGCGACGCGGGTCGGCGTGAAACGCCGCGAGGACTTATGCGTCGACAGGGTCCGCGCTCGCAGCCATGAGGGGAGAATAGATCGATGCGCGCGCGGTCGGAGGGACTCGGGGATCGTCCGGCCGAAACGAGGAGGGGAGGGCTTGCGCCCTCCCCTCGTTACTTTCGACGTTGTCGAAGAAGTGCCGGTGTTACCTGGTGACCGTGAACTTCTTCGAGCTCCAGGTCAAGGTGAGCTTCGCACTGCTGTTCCCGGCAGTGTTGGTCGGCGTGGTGCCGCCCTGCGTCGTGCTCGCCGAGATCGAGTAGGCGATCCCGATCGGGCCGGACTTCGTACCGGCCGGAACGATCGCGTCGATCGAGGTCGGAGAGGTGAGCACGTACTTCGCCTTCGCGGTGAGGGCGCCGAAATAGACCGCCTTCACCATATTCATCTGGGTTCCCGTGATCTTCACGTGCGACAGGACCTTGCCCTTAGCGGGGCTGATGCCATAGATCGACGGGGTCGATCCGTACTCGTATCCGCCGCCAACCCCGACGCCGCCCAGAGCGACCTGCGGGCACGGGTTGACGTAGAACGTGCCGGACGTCGTTGCGCTGCCCTTACCGGTCGTGACGGTGATCGGGCCAGTCGCCGCGCCGTCAGGGACGACCGCGTACAGCGTGTTGTCCGACCCGACCTGGATGCCGCCGGGCTGCGTCGGCGTGCCCGCGAAGCTGACCGCGACGGTACCGCCGTCAGTTGCGAAACCGGTGCCGCTGATCGTGATCGTGCCGCCCGGGCACGCGCCGGCCTTGTTCGGCAGGCCCGAGGTCGGGGTGAAGCTCGTAACCGTTACCGCGAAAGCAGAACCGACGGCGATGAGACCCGTCAGGACGGCGGCGCAGAACACCGCTGCCCGGACCCCAGCAAAATGTCCACGCATCAAGTCACGTCCCTCCTGAATCGTAGGCACTGTCGACGACAGACCCATTTTTTTCATGTGTTGTGACGCCCTCCCATTCGAACACCCAACTCTCCCCTGTCGGGTGAGCCAACCCTACCAGCACGGAAAATATCATGGCGGGGCTACAAAAACAACAGGAAAAGCGCCGTGACCAGCGACGAAGCGTAAGAGGCCCATACGGGATTCGAACCCGTGCCGCCGCCGTGAGAGGGCGGTGTCCTAGGCCACTAGACGAATGGGCCGGGTGGCGCCGGGCAGTGTAGCGAAGGGCGCCTGCGGGAATTCCGGATGGAGTTTCGGCATTGCACGGATGGCAACGACGCCGAAACCGTGGGAGACTCACGCTACGAACAGGAGGTTCTGCGATGAGAGGCCCTCGGAAGCAGGTGCTCGGCGTGACGATCGTGGCCGCTCTGGCCGCGCTGAGCCTGACAGCGACCACCGCGACCGCGGGCATCACGGGCCCGTGCACAGCAACCATCGCGGGTGTCAGCGTGGCGAACCAAGGCACCGGCCCAACCGCCAAGCCGATCGTGGTGAAGCACAACGCTTCCGTCCCGGTCGTCCTGACCGCGAAGGGGAAGCTCGCCCATATTCATTTCACGATGGAGTTCGCCGGGATCTCCTGGACCGTGAAGGACAAGGCCGTCAGTGATCCCACCTACACGGACACGATTCCCGTCAAGAACTACGCCAAATACGGCGTCGGGCTCTACAAGGTCAATGGCTCGGGCAACGGGGCGGGCTTCTCGTGCAGTGGGACGGCGCTCGTGAAAGTCGAGGGCAACCCGCTCGCGAGCATCGCCGGCATCGTGGGCCTCGTCACACTCCTGCTCGGAGGAGCCGGGGTCCTCGCCGGCGCCTTCATGGCACGAGGGGGCGGCGGAGCGGCCCGCGTCGTCTTCACCGGGATCGCGGGCGTGTTTGCAGCCTTTGGGCTGCTCGTCCTGCTCCAGCAGGCCGCCGTGATCTATCCGACCCCGGTCGTCGCGATCGTCGGGCTCGTGCTCGGAGGTCTGCTCGGAGGGGTGGCCGGGGCCGCGGGGGGCCGAGGAGGCAGGAAACCGGTCGCTGCTTGACGCCCACCTGTTTGGAAGGGGCAGGACACGGTGTCCCGCTCCTCTCTCAAACGGTTAGCTCGCCGAGCAGCGGGCGCATGTCGAGCGGATCGAAACCGATCCGCTCCGCGATTTCCTCACTCGTCGGCTTGGTCCCTTCGCTGAAGAGGCCGGCGAGGATCCGGCCGGTCTCCGGGCTCCGCCACCACTCGGCACCGACCGTGTCGATCAGGTGCCGGCGCAGTTGCGCCGAGCGGATCCATGCGCGCAGGTAGTCGGCCGAGTAGAAGCCGGCGTCCATGTCGCTCAGGTACGCGTCGCTGCGGTAGCGGATCCCGGTCGCCGCGGTCAGGTACTCCTCGTACCCCGCGGGCGTGCCGCCGTCCTCCGGCGAAGCGCGACCAGAACTCCAGCTCGAACTGCAGCTTGGCGACGTACCGTCTGAAGAGGAGCGCCTCGAGGAAGACCGTGGCCTCCGCGTTCTCGGCAGCCTGCTCGTCCGAGAGGCCGAAGTGGCGGGCGTGCCACCCTGGCTCCCGCGTGACCGCTTCGCAGATGTACGAGTAGATCTCGGTGAGCGCGTGGTCCCGCGCGATCCGCCGGAACGTGTACGGAAGGGTCGGATCGCAGCCGCCGTAGTGGAGAGCGTGCCCGGCTTCGTGCAGGAACGCCTGGTAGTCGTGGAGCCCGCCTTGCGCCCGGGTGATCAGATGGACGACACGAGGCGGATCGCTTGCGATCACGCATGCGCGCGGCGCTTTCTGCGGGCGGTCGTCGAGGTCGAGCTTGATGTTCTCCGAGGCTGCGAGGTCGAACCCGAGCTCGGAGAGCGTCTCGAGGCAGACCTCGGTCGCGCGATCCTTCGTGTAGGTGTCCTCGAGCGGAGAGAGCCGGCGCATGTACGAGGTGTGGAAGCTCGACGGCACCTCCTCACGCTCGGGGCCGAGGAGCTTGCCGAACCATCGGTCGCGAAGAACCGCGAAGGAGGCGGCGGACTCATCGCTCGCCGCCTGAAGCGCGATCGCGAGATCTCGAAGCGAAATCCCCTTCTCGTCCTCGTGGCGCTCGACCGGGTCGGGGAAACCGGAGTACCGGGCAGCGAGATCCTCTCCCGAGCGGATCAGCTCGAGCGTGTCGTCGTTGAACGCAGAGAGCGCCTCCGACTGGATCTTCCCGAGCTCCTCCCGGTCGGAGTACACCGGCAGGACAGCGAGACGGGCCTGCGCTGCCCGAAGCGGCATGTCCTCACCCTCGAACGTCACACGCTCGGCGAGCACCCGATTCTCGAGCTCGTCCTCCCGCTCGGCGAGCTCGGATGCGATGAGGCCGCCCTCGCACGTCTTCCGCAGCCGGAAGAGCAGCTCGCGCTCGTCGCCGGACGCGCCTTGCTCGGCCGAGCGCAGGGCGTCGAGCTGGGCGGGGCTGAAGAGATCCTCGTACCGGCGGACGATCTCGGCCTGCTCGGAGATCTCCTTCTCCCCCACGCGCACGGCGCGCGCCTCCTCGGAGCGCTCGAAGAGATAGCGCTGGAGCCGCGTCTCGAACTCACTCGGCGTCCTGATAGTCACGGCTCCCACGGGGCGAGAACGTTAGCCGACCCTTTCGCTCTCCGCGACACCGCGGATAGGATGGGCGGTGGCGGCAAGAACCGGCACCGAGGAGCGGTACACCACAGAGATGGGCGAGCTCTGGAGCGCGCTCGCGCTGACGCTCGCGCATCTCGACCGGCTCGCTGCCGACCCGGAGAGTCTCGACGCCGACGAGTCGCCCGACGCACTCCGCCGGCTCCAGTACGCGCTGCACATCGCCGGCGAGCGCATCTACGGCCTCGCACCTCCGGCCGATGCCGAGCCGGCTCACGACGAGCTCTGGAAAGCTCTTTCCGGCGCACGAGACGCGACCGGCGAGATCGCGGAGGCACTCGAGGATGACGGCACCGAAGCGGTCGAGCCGCTCGTCCACGAATGGCGGGGCGCGCTGTTCCGGGTCCGGCTCGCCCGGATGCGGCTCTCGCCCCAGAGCCCGGCTCCCGCCGCGCCGCCCGACGATCCGACGCGAACTTCGAGGCCCCACCGTCGCGCTCATGCTCGTCGTCGCGGGCGCCGCCGCGTTCAGCCTCGGAGCGACGACGGGGCACTGGCCACTCTGGGCCGCGGGGATGCTCGCGCTGTGCGCTTCGTCGCTCGCCTACCGGCCCTAGCCCTGCGGCGGCGGCGAGCCGCGCAAGCGTCTCGTCCTTGCCGAGTAGCTCCAGGCTTTCGAAGAGCCCGGGTGAAACCTTCGATCCGGTGACAGCGATCCGGACCGGCTCGAACGCCTGCCTCGGCTTCTGTCCGAGCGCTTCCGCGAAAGCTGCGAAGCGCCGACTCGATCCCACCGGCCGCCCAAGGCTCCACGGCCGCCAGGGCCTCGTGTGCGGCGCGACACGTCGCCGGGTCGGCGCCTCCGGGGCTCGACGGGCTCGAACAGAAACCGAACGAAGTCCGGGTACTGCGAGAGCTTCTCGATCTTCTCCTGGACGAGCGGGACTGTCTCGCGAACGCGCTCCTCAGGCCAGTCGATCCCCTGCTCGCGGAGCCAGGTGACGGCGAACGCCGCATAGTCGTCCTCGGGGAGCGCCCGGAGGTGAACCCCGTTCAGCCAGTCGAGCTTCTCGTAGTCGAACGTCGCGGGGCTCGGGCCGACGCGATCGAGCGAGAAGCGCTCGACGAGCTCGGCAGGGCTCATCACCGTCGTCTTGTCGTCGTAGCTCCAGCCGAGCAGCGCGAGGAAGTTCATCAGCGCCGCGGGGAGGTAGCCGTCGGCGCGGAAGACGTCGATCGAGACGGCGCCGTGGCGCTTGGAGAGCTTCTTGCCGTCGTTCCCGTTCACGTCCGGGACGTGGGCGTAGACCGGCAGCTCGGCGCCGAGCGCGCGCAGGATGTTGATCTGCGTCGGCGTGTTCGAGACGTGGTCGTTGCCGCGGATCACGTGCGTGATCTCGTCGAGCATGTCCTCGACGGGCGAGGCGAAGTTGTAGGTCGGACGTCCGTCGGAGCGGACGATCACCGGGTCGGCGAGGTTCTCTCCCTCGAACTCGATCCGGCCGCGCACGGCGTCGTCCCAGCCCACCGTCCCGTCCGGCTGGCGGAAGCGGATCGCGCCGTCGTCCATGTACGCCTTGTCCTCCGCGACGAGCTTCTCGCCGAATTCGCGGACAGCGTCCATGCGATCGAGTTGGAACGTGACGGGGCCGTCCCAGTCGATCCCGAGCCAGCGCAGCGACTCCTGGATCTGCTCGACGGACTCGGCGACCTCACGGCTCGTGTCGGTGTTCTCGATCCGCAGGCGGCACTCGCCGCCGTGCTGACGGGCGAAGAGCCAGTTGAAGAGGAACGTGCGCACGCCCCCGATGTGGAGGAAGCCGGTCGGGCTCGGGGCCATGCGGACGCGGACGGACACGTTCGCATCGTAGGCACGGCGAGGCGCCGCCTGGATACGTAGTTCGAGGTACGGAAGATCCCAGTGCGCACCGATGCGGTTCGCGAAAGCCTCTCCTACCGTGGGTGTGGAAGGGAGGTGAACACGATGAAGACAATGAGACTCCGCACTGCGGTGCCGATTCTCGTAGCGCTCGGTGTCGGCGTGAGCATGGTCTTCGCAGGCAGTGGCGCGTCGAAAGCGGTGCCAATGAGCGCGACCAGCTTCCAGTCAAACGGTGATCTGATCAGCGGCTGGTACTGGATTCGCTCCAGCGGCCAGAGCGCGACATACACCTTCAATACGTCGGCCCTCCAGACAGCGAAGTCGGGCAGTGTGAACCTGAACGTCAGCGCTCTCGTCACGAATGGCGTCAACGGCGGGAGTGGATACGCCACGATGCTTAAGCTCACCGTCTCGAACGGCCTCAAGACCGGCACGATCTTCGTCCCGCTGACGAACCCGTTCCGGCCAATCGACCCTGAGAACTCGGGCGGCGTCGGCTATCAGACGTACGGGCACGCGTATGTGAGCAGCTCGTTCCTGAAGGGCGCACAAGCCCTGACGCTCACCTACTCATTGCCGACTCCCACGAGCGGTGCACACACGATCTACCACGTTGCGCTCAACCAGGGCGCGATGACCATGGCCTACAGCGTGCCGGCGCTCTGAGCCCCGAGCTGGAGGCACTGGCAGACCGGGGCCCGCCGACGCGGGTCCCGGCGCTTCAGGCTAAGGGTCGCGCGCCGGGGGATGGAAGCGGGCACGCTTACGCCATGCAGTTCGGGGCTCACGTGTCGAGGTCCGGGTCGATCGACACCGCGATCGACCGGATCGAGGCAATCGGCGGCGATTGCGTCCAGGTCTTCACGCAGAGCCCGCGCATGTGGCGGCCGACGGCGCACTCGCCCGAGGCGATCGCGCGGTTCAAGGCGCGGCGGGCCGAGGCCGGAATCGGCGGCGTCGTCTGCCACGCGCTGTACCTCTGCAACCTCGCGGCACTCGATCAGACCTACGAGCGCTCGATCGCGGCGATGTGCGCGACGATGGACGCAGCGAACGCGATCGAAGCCGACGCGGTCATCTTCCATCCGGGCTCGCATCTCGGCGCCGGGTTCGAGGCCGCGCTCGAGCGGCTCGTCCCGGCACTCGAGACGGTGCTCGCGCGCGCGACCGGCGACACGTGGCTCGCGATCGAGAACACCGCGGGCGCGGGCAACACGATCGGCCGGTCGATCGGTGAGATCGCGACGCTCGTGGACGCGCTCGATCGCCATCCGCGGCTCGGGATCTGCCTCGACTCGTGCCACCTGTTCGCATCCGGGTACGACGTGACGGACCCGGGTGCTGTCGCCGCGCTCGTCGACGAGGTCGACGCGACGATCGGCCTCGACCGTCTCCGCGCGCTGCACGTCAACGACAGCGCAACTCCGCTCGGCTCGAACCGCGACCGGCACGCGAACATCCTCGAAGGAGAGATGGGCGAAGGACTCGGCGCATTTCTCGCCCATCCCGCGTTCCAGGAGCTGGCGGCCTACCTCGAGGTCGCGGGATCGGGCGACGGCCCGGACGCCAACGAGCTCGCCAAGGTGCGTGGAGTCCACGCCCGGTGGACAGCCCCTCGCGGGACTAGCTCTTGATCTGAGCGAAGATGCGGAAGGTCGGTTCGCCGACCGGCAGCTCCCCGAACTCAGGGTTGATGCAGCCGGTTTCCTCGGAGCGAGACGCGTAGGTCTGCTCGATCTCGGCGTGACACATCGGCAGCGGGTGTCGAACAGCGCGGATCGCGCCGAACCCGGACTGCCGCCGCTCCGCGGCGCGCAGCATGTCGAGATCGATCTCGACCCCGAACACCTTCTGCATGCAGCCGACGTACGTGCTTCCCCACGCCTCGTACGAGTAGACGAAGGGGCAGCCGCGCGACAGGCATGCGCCGGGGTAGACGACCTTGTCGCAGTGCACCCCGCACCGGCGGCATTCCATCTCGTCCTGCGGACGAAGGGGAAGCGCGGGGGCGAGTTGCTCTTGCTGCATCTGCTGAATTGTCCGTCGCCCTCGGGCTCTCCGCAAGACTTGACTTTCCCGTGTTTGAGCGCTAGGCGCCAAGCCGACGCACGACGTCGAGGACGTCGACAGGAGCGAACGCACGGAAGTCGGGCGCGACAGCGGAGACCGCTTCGTCGGCCCGGCACCACAACGCCTGCATCGTCTTCATTCCCACCCCTGCAGCACCCTCGACGTCGTCCACGAGCCGGTCGCCGACGAAGAGCGCAGCGGACGGCTCGACGCCGAGCTCGGCAAGCGCACGCCGAAAGGGCTCCGGGTCGGGCTTCCGCTTACCGACCTCACCTGAGAGGACGATCGCGTCCACCCGCTCGGCGACTCCGAGCTCGGCGAGCTCTTCCCGCACCAGGCGCGCGGGCTCAGGCCAGGTGTTCGCGACGACGGCGAGCCGTAGGCCCCGGTCCCGCAGAGATTCGAGGAGTGCATGCGCGCCGTCGACGAGCGAGCGGGCAGGACGCCAGGCCGCGTGCTCGGCGTCGAGGAACCGGTCGAGCCCGGCGTCGTCGACCGGGGCGAGCAGGTGACGCAGCGCGGCGCCGTAGTCGACCCGAGCCGGCGCCCCCGGCTCGAGCAGTGCCGGCAACGTCTCGCGCCGAAAGCGCGCGGTGAACTCGGGGGCCTGGCCGCCCCGGCCGATCGACTCGAGACCCGGCACGATGACCGGCCGCGAGCAACTCGTCGTCCCAGGCGAACCGCATCAGGGTTCCACCCCAGTCGAAGAGAACCGCCGCGAGCACCGGCGCTAGGGTAGTCCGGTGGCCGCGAAGATCTGGTGGGGATCGCTCGTGCTCACGCCGGTCGCACTCGCGGCGCACTACGTCTTCGGCGCCGACGGCACGGTCGCCTTCGTTCTCGCCGCCGCCGCCCTCGTACCGCTCGCATGGCTCGTCGGCGAGGCGACCGAGAACGTCTCCGAGCACACCGGGCCAGGCGTCGGCGGCTTCGTCAACGCGAGCTTCGGCAACGCGCCGGAGCTGATCATCGCGTTGTTCGCAATCGCCGACGGGCTCCCGAACGTCGTGCGGGGGTCGATCGCAGGCTCGGTCACCTCGAACCTGTTGCTCGTGCTCGGAGCAGCGATGGTCGCGGGCGGCGTCGGCGAGCTCGACCGGCGCTCGACCGCCACCCAGCTGGGGATCCTGCTCGTCGCCGTCGGGCTCTGCCTGATCCCGTCGATCGCCGGCTGGCGCGGGAACCTCGACACGCACGAGCTCTACGTCCTGACGATCCCGGTTGCGATCTGCCTCCTCGCGCTCTACGTCGTGACCACGGTGCTGAGCCTTCGGCGCCACCGAGCCGCACACTCGGCGCGGCCGGCTCGCGACGCGTGGTCCATGAGGACCGGGCTTCTCGTGCTCGGAGGGGCGACGGTCGCAACCGCGCTCGTCTCCGAGCTGCTCGTCCACTCGCTCACCGCATTCGGAGAGGCGCTCGGGCTCTCGCAGTTCTTCGTCTCTGCCGTCATCGTCGCGATCGTCGGCAACGCCGCCGAGCACGGAGGCGCGATCGTCGTCGCACGCCGCGGGCACATGCGCCTCGCGTCGGAGATCGCGGTTTCGTCGTCGGCGCAGGTGATGGTCTTCGTCTTGCCCGCGATAGCCCTGCTCTCGGTCCTCGTCGGGCCCGGCTTGCCGCTTGCGTTCCGGCCTGTCGAGCTGGCGACGATCGTGATCGCCGCGCTCGCGGTTGCGGCCGCCAGCGCCACCGGCAGCTCGACGCGCGAGCGCGGCCTGGGTCTGATCGGCGTGTATGCGGTGGTCGTGGTCTGTTACGCGCTGGCCGGCGACCCCTAGCCGAGGAGGGCCTCCGGCACAAGCCCCAGCGCCCGTTCGACGTCGTCGTCGGAGATGTCGAGGTGCGTGACAGCCCGGACGAGACCTGGTCCGACCGTCCCGCTCAGGCCGACACCGGCAGCGGCGAGGCGAGCGAGCGCATCGGCCTTCTCGAAGCCGAGTGCGCCGACATCCACCAGGACGAAGTTCGTCTCGACGAGACCGGGGTCGGTCGGGCACACCGCGGTCGCGCCACCCCTCGGCGAGCCGCCGTGCCCGCACGTGATCCTCCGCGAGCCGCTCGACGTTGTGATCGAGCGCGTAGAGACCCGCCGCGGCGACGATCCCCGCCTGGCGCATCGCGCCGCCGAACCGGTGCTTCTCGACCCGCGCCTTCGCCATCAGCTCGGCGGAGCCGGCAAGCAACGCGCCAAGGGGACAGCCGAGCCCTTTCGAGAGGCAGAACGTCACCGTGTCGAAATCGCCGCCGATCTCTGCCGCCGGAATCCCGAGCGCAACCGAGGCGTTGGCGATTCGCGCGCCGTCCAGATGCGACGCGAGGCCGAGCTCGCGGGCGGTCTCCACGACGGCGCGCAACTCGTGTGGCTGCCAGACGGCGCCGCCGGCGCTCGCGTGCGTGTTCTCAACCGCAACCACCGAGGCGCTCGGGATGTGGAACCCGTCGGACACCCGGGCCGCAGCGCGAACCTGCTCGGGCGTGATCCGGCCGTGGATGCCGGGCAGCCCGCGCGTCTGAAGACCCGAGTGCATGGCTGCACCGCCGAGCTCGGCAACCATGATGTGCGCGGTCTCCTCGACGATCAGCTCGGTGCCGCGCCTGCCGAGGATCGCCAGCGCGATCTGGTTGGCCATCGTCGCCGTCGGAAGGTAGACGGCCTCCTCCTGCCCGAGGAACGCTGCGGCTCGCCGCTCGAGCTCGAGCACGGTCGGGTCCTCGCGGCGCTGCTCGTCCCCGACCTCGGCCGCGGCCATCGCGGCGCGCATCCCTGCCGACGGTGTGGTCTGCGTGTCGGAGCGGAGGTCGATCACCCGGCGATCACCCTGTGAGACTACGAGATGGGGCTACACTCGAACCGGTGCTGAAGCCTCTCGTAGCAGCCTTGTCGACGCTTGCTCTCGTAGCCGCAGCGTCTGCCTCGGCGGCGACGGTCGTCGACATGGGCACCCAACAGCAGATCAAGATGGTCCTCGACTCGATGGACAACAGCGACCTCGAGTACGTGCCGACGTACGCCCCTCCGAAGTACAGCGTCGAGACGACGCACGAGTCAGCGAGTGAGTTCGGGATCACGTTCACGAGCTCGAAGTACGGGCCGAAGTCGTCCGGCTACACGACACATGCCATCTTCTACAAGGCCAAGGCCGTCAAGGGGTCACTCGCCACGTGCACCGCGAGCGCGAGGGCCACGCTCAACGTCAACGGCAAGACCGTCTACTGGAACGGACGCGATGCGGCCTGGCGGTGTGTGCAGGTTCCCGGCGGCCGCCTCGTCGGCGTCTCCACCGTGAGCGCGAAGGCGGGCCGGACCGCGCTGGTGCGTATGGCCGCTTCGGTCGCGCCGATCCAGTAACGGGCTCCATGAATCTCGAGTTGCTCGAGGAAGCGCTCGCCGGCGAGCCCGCCTATCGCGCGCGACAGGTCTGGGAGTGGACGGCCAAGGGCGCCCCGTCGTACGCCGCGATGACCAGCCTGCCGGCGCAACTGCGTGACGCGCTCGGCGAGAAGGTTCCCTTCTCGTCGCTCGACGTCGTCGCCGAGACGCTCGCGAAGGACAAGACGCTCAAGGTCTTGTTCCGCACGGCCGACGGCCATGCGGTCGAAGCCGTGCTTGATGCGCTACCGCGACGGGCGGCGGTCCGTTTGCGTGTCGTCGCAGTCGGGCTGTCCGCTCACCTGCACGTTCTGCGCGACCGGCCAGATGAAGTTCGGCCGCAACCTGACGGCCGGCGAGATCCTCGACCAGGCGCTGCACTTCCGGCGGATCGAGCCGATCGACCATGTCGTCTTCATGGGCATGGGCGAGCCGATGCTGAACCTCGACTCCGTCCTCGAGGCTGCGCGGCGACTGCCCGATCTCGGCGTCACCCACCGTCGCACGACGATTTCGACCGTCGGCTGGATGCCGGGGCTGACGCGGTTCGTCGACGAGGTCGAGCAGCCGATTCGGCTCGCCCTCTCACTGCACGCCCCCACCGACGCGTTGCGCAGCACGCTCATGCCGGTGAACGACCGCTACCCGCTCGAAGACGTGCTCGCCGAGTGCCGCCGCTACGTCGAGCTGCGCGGCCGGAAGGTGTTCGTCGAGTACGTGATGCTCGCCGGCGTCAACGACGAGCCCGACCACGCGCGGGCGCTCGCGAAGCTCCTGGACGCGAAGACGTTCAAGGTCAACCTGATCCCGTACAACCCGACCGGGATGTACGACGGCTCGTCGCGCGACACGATCGCGCGCTTCAAGGCGGTGCTCGACAAGGCGCGCGTGCCGGCGACGGTGCGGCTCACCCGCGGCCGCGACATCGCGGCTGCGTGCGGGCAGCTCGCCGCGACGGTCTAGAGACCCCGCTACCCTGGCTCGCCGTGCCCGAGCCGACCCTCGCCTTCCGTAACGACCTCCGCAACGTGGCGATCGTCGCGCACGTCGACCACGGCAAGACGACCCTCGTCGACGCGATGCTCTGGCAGGCTGGCTCGTTCCGCGAGAACCAGGACGTGAACGAGCGCGTGATGGACTCGATGGATCTCGAGCGCGAGAAGGGGATCACGATCCTCGCCAAGAACACCGCGATCCAGCTCGGCGACACGAAGATCAACATCGTCGACACGCCCGGGCACGCCGACTTCGGCGGCGAGGTCGAGCGCGGCCTGACGATGGTCGACGGCATCCTCCTGCTCGTCGACGCCTCCGAGGGCCGCTTCCACAGACCAGGTTCGTGCTCAGGAAGGCGCTCGAGAAGAAGCTGCCCGGTCGTGCTCGTCGTCAACAAGGTCGACCGTCCCGACGCGCGGGTCGCAGGAGGTCGTCGACGAGGTGTACGGGCTCTTCCTCGACCTCGACGCGACCGAGAGTCAGATCGAGTTCCCGATCGTCTACGCGAACGCCCGGGCCGGCCGTGCAGGTGCCTCCCCGGAGGATCTCGCAGACGACCTGAAGCCGCTCTTCGACACGATCCTCGAAACGATTCCGGCGCCGAGCTACGACCCGGCCCACCCGCTCCAGGCCCTGGTCACGAACCTCGACGCGAGCCCGTACGTCGGCCGGCTCGCGCTCCTGCGCATCCACCACGGGACGCTTCGGAAAGGGCGCTCAAATCGCATGGTGCCGCGCGAACGGGACCATCGAGACCGCGCGCGTCACCGAGCTGTACATCACCGAGGCCCTCGACCGGGTTCCCGCCGACGAGGCCGGCCCGGGCGAGATCGTCGCGCTCGCGGGCTTGCCGGACGTGACGATCGGCGAGACGATCGCCGACCCGGGCGATCCCAGGCCGCTGCCCGTGACCGCAGTCGACGAGCCGTCGCTGTCCGTGACGATCGGGATCAACACGAGCCCGCTTGCGGGCACCGAGGGCACGCGACTCACCGCGAGCCAGGTGAAGGAGCGACTCGACGCCGAGCTCGTCGGCAACGTCTCGCTGCGGGTCCTCCCCACCTCGCGGCCGGACGCCTGGGAGGTGCAGGGACGCGGCGAGCTCCAGCTCGCGGTGCTCGTCGAGCTGATGCGGCGCGAGGGCTTCGAGCTCACGGTCGGCAAGCCCGAGGTGCTGACCAGGGAGATCGACGGCAAACGCCACGAGCCGGTCGAGCGTGTCGCGATCGACATCCCGGAGGAATACATCGGCGTCGCCACCCAGCTCGTTGCGCTCCGCAAGGGGCGCCTCCAGCAGATGGTCAACCACGGCACCGGCTGGGCGCGGATGGAGTACCTCGTCCCGGCTCGCGGGTTGATCGGCTTCCGCACCGAGTTCCTCACCGAGACCCGCGGCACAGGGATCCTCCACCACGTCTTCGAAGCCTGGGAGCCCTGGCACGGCGAGCTGCGGACCCGGCCGACCGGCAGCCTCGTCGCCGACCGGCGCGGCAACGCGACGGGCTTCGCCATCCAGGCGCTCCAGGAGCGCGGCTCCCTGTTCATCGCCCCCGGCGACGACCTCTACGAGGGAATGGTCGTGGGCGAGAACTCGCGCGAGAACGACCTCGACGTGAACGCGTCGAAGCCGAAGAAGCTGACGAACATGCGCGCCGCCGCCGCCGACGAGCTGATCCGCCTGATCCCGCCGCGGCCACTGTCGCTCGAGCAGGCGCTCGAGTTCATCCGCGACGACGAGGCCGTCGAGGTGACGCCGAAGTCCATACGGTTGCGGAAAGTGGAGCTATCCGCGTCGAAGCGACAGACCTCGGCCTCGCGCGCCAAGCGCGAACGGGCTACCGTCTAGCACTTGAGGACACGCGCCCTGATCGGCGCCGCTCTTGCCGCGACGGTCTTCGCCGGCCTCGCCGGCGCGTCCACTCCCCTCGCGCTTCAGCCGACGATCCCCGACTGCGGGGCGCAGGCGATCTCTCCGCACGAGCTGACGCTCGCCTGTGGCGACGGCAACTACGGACTGACCGGGAATCCGCTGGTCCGGACTGGGGTACGGCCATCGCGACGGGCGCGGGCTCCGCACAGGCGAACGACTGCACGCCGTACTGCGCGGCCGGGCACTTCCACACGTATCCGGTGACGGCGAGCGCCGAGCCGTCTCCGCACCTGTCTGGACGGCAGGGGGCAGTACACGCGGCTCGTGCTCCGCTACCCGGGCAAGCGGCCGCAGGGCGCGTCGTCTCCGGAGGTCTGGAAGTTCCCGTGCGACGCTCCCGGTCCCGGCCCGACGCTGACCGCCAAGGCGCTCGGCGACGGGCGGATCGACCTTTCCGGGCAGCGGCTGGCAGCGATCCGCCGACTGCGCCGACCACCGTCGCGCTCGGCTTCCTGGGTGAACCGAGCGACAAGCCGTTCGCCCGCCCAAAGCCGGGCAAGGGCTACGGCTTCCATCTCGTCTGGAAGGCGCCCAAGACGGGAAGAACTCGTCGTGATCGCGAGCCAACCGTGCACCTCTTCCTCGGGCGCGAGGGTCTACGAGCGAGCGGTCGCCGTGACCGTGCGCTAGCCGAGCAGATCGCGCAGGGCCTCGAGGCGCTGCGGAACGACCCGGAAGTAGGCCCAGCTCCCGCGCTGTTCCCGCTCGACGAGGCCTGCGCCGAGCAAGACCTTGAGGTGGTGGCTCACCGTCGGCTGCGTGAGCCCGAGGGGCTCGGTGAGGTGGCAAACGCAGGCCTCGCCCGCAGGCTGGGACTGGATCAGGCTGAGAAGCCGCAACCGGGCCGGGTCGGCGAGCGCTTTCAGAGCTGCGGCCAGACTTTCGGCTTCGAGCGCGTCCAGCGGGCCGGCGAGCAGCGGCGGACAGATGACAGGCAAGGTCGCGATCGCCTTCACTGCGTAACATATTGACACACATCGATACCTTCGGCACACTCCGATATCGATCCCCGTCGATATGCAAAGGAGCCGAGATGAGCCAGGCGCTCGATCCAGTCACCCAGCACCACGTCCGGCAGGCGGCTTCGAGGCTGAAGGCCGAGTTCGAAGGAGTGTTCTCCGAGGAGACGATCGAGCGCTACATTGCCGAGTCGGTCGACCTGCTCGGCGGCTCCAAGGTCAATGTCTTCGTCCCCGTCCTCGCCCACCGCTTCGCCCGCGAGCGCCTCAAGGCGCTCGCCCAGGCCGACCACCTCATGACCAAGGAGCAGCCCGAGGTGCTGTTCGTCTGCGTGCACAACGCCGGGCGCAGCCAGATGGCGGCCGGGCTCGTGACGCTGCGCTCCGAGGGCCGCATCCACGTGCGCTCGGCCGGCAGCGCGCCCGCCGACGAGCTCAACCCCGCGGTCGTCGAGGCGATGGCCGAGATCGGCGTCGACCTCGGCGAGGCGTTCCCGAAACCGCTCACCGACGAGGTCGTACGCGCCGCGGACGTCGTGATCACGATGGGCTGCGGCGACGCCTGCCCGATCTACCCGGGCAAGCGCTACGAGGACTGGGCGCTCGACGACCCCGCGGGCCAGGGCGTCGAGGTCGGTTCGCGTGATCCGGGACGAGATCGACGCGCGCGTGCAGAGACTCGTCGCCGAGCTGCTCCTGCCGGCTGAGCTGCCGATTGCCGATCTCGCACGTGGCGCTGGTCGCGGAGGCGACCGGCGCCTTCGCGCTGGTCTTCGCCGGAGCAGGCGCGATCATGGTCGACGCGAAGACGAACGCGATCGGGCACCTCGGAGTCGCGCTCACGTTCGGCCTCGTGATCATGGCGATGATCTATGCGCTCGGGCATGTCTCGGGAGCGCATTTCAACCCTGCCGTCACCTTCGCGTTCGCCATGACCCGCCACTTCCCGTGGCCTCGAGCGACGTGCTACTGGCTCGCGCAGTGCGCCGGCGCGATCGCGGCCGCGTTTCTCCTCCGCGCCTCTCTCGGCGATGTGGCCCACGTCGGAGCGACCCTGCCGGCCGGGTCGGACCGACAATCGTTCCTCTGGGAGATCGTGCTCACGGCGTTCCTGATGCTCGTCGTCATGGCGGTTGCCACCGACACGCGCGCCGTCGGTGAAGCGGCGGCGATCGCGGTCGGGGGCACGGTCGCGTTCGATGCGATCTTCGGAGGCCCGGTTTCGGGTGCGTCGATGAACCCTGCACGCTCGCTCGGGCCGGCGCTTGCGAGCGGGAACCTGCACGCGCTCTGGATCTACCTCACAGCCCCGGTGATCGGTGCGGCGGTCGGCGCTGTGCTCTACCAGTTCCTCAGAGCCGATCCAGCGCCGGCGAACTAGCCGGCAAGGAGACACACCTGCGCCGAATGTCGCCTTGCTCTCCACTTACTCCTCCTCCAGCTTGAGTGCGGCCGAGTTGATGCAGTAGCGAATCCCCGTCGGTGCTGGCCCGTCAGGGAAGAGATGACCGAGGTGGCCGCCGCACTCGGCGCACATGACCTCGGTGCGAACCATCCCGTAGCTCCGGTCGGTTTCCTCCTCGATCGCGTCCTCGCTCGCAGGCGCGAAGAACGCCGGCCAGCCACAGCCGGAGTCGTACTTCGCATCCGAGCTGAAGAGCTCAGCACCGCAACCGGCGC
The DNA here is from genome assembly GCA_963815945.1 of uncultured Actinomycetes bacterium. GTDB lineage: Bacteria > Actinomycetota > Thermoleophilia > Gaiellales > Gaiellaceae > PALSA-600. Next base: position 513,513 of record CAWFIN010000007.1, on the reverse strand, counting down.
AGTGGTACGTGCCGGGCTCGAACACGTGGTCGTACTCGCCCGAGAACGCGGGCTCGGTTCCCTTCTCGCGCAAGATGCGGAACTGCTCCGAGTCGAGTTGCGCGCGCCACTCCCCCTCGGTCTTGACGATCTTGGTCATTGATCTCCCTTGTCGTGTTCACGCGGTACAACGACGGCACCGTGCACCGCGTTCCCGAACGCTACGCGCCCGTGGGAGCCTCGAGTTGCCGCTCCGCGTGCAGCGCGAGGTGCTCCCCGAAGGCGTACCGAACCACTGGCGTCTTCGCGGCGCGCACCTCGTCGAGACGCTGAACCGGCCGGTTATGCGGCGCTGACTTGACCGTCTCGGGGTCGTGAACTGCCTCGCGCGCAATCTCGAGCATCGCGCGGACGAAGGCGTCGAGCGTCTCCTTCGCCTCCGTCTCGGTCGGCTCGATCATCAGCGCCTCCGGGACGACGAGCGGGAAGTACACCGTCGGCGGGTGGAAGTCGAAGTCCATCAGCCGCTTGGCGACATCGAGCGCGGAGATCCCGTGCTCGCGCTTGAGGTTGCGTGCGCTGAGGACGAACTCGTGCATGCACAGGCGGTCGTACGGGAGGTCATACGCGCCCTGAAGGCGAGCGAGCAGGTAGTTGGCGTTCAGCACGGCGACCTCGCTCATCTCGCGCAGCCCCGGGCCCCAGGCGCGCATGAACGCGTACGAGCGCACGAACACGCCGAAGGGGCCGGTGAAGCCGCGCACCTTGCCGATCGACTTCGGCCGATCGTGGTCGAGGCGGAACGCCTCGCCGTCGCGCGCGACGACAGGCACCGGCAGGTACGGCTCGAGGCTCGCCCGGACGGCGATCGGCCCCCCGCCGGGGCCGCCGCCGCCATGCGGCTGAGAGAAGGTCTTGTGCAGGTTGATATGGACGATGTCGAAGCCCATGTCGCCGGGTCGCGAGATCCCGCAGACCGCATTCAGGTTCGCCCCGTCGTAGTACATCAGCGCGCCGGCGGCGTGGAAGATGTCCCGGATCTGCTCGATGTTCTCGTCGAAGAGCCCGAGCGTGGACGGATTCGTGAGCATGAGCCCGGCCGTGTGCTCGTCGACCTTCGCGCGCAGGTCGTCGACGTCGACGTTTCCGCGTGCGTCGGTGGCCACCGGCATGACCTCGTATCCGGCCATCGTCACGCTCGCCGGGTTGGTCCCGTGAGCGGTGTCCGGAATGACGACCTTCCGGCGCTGCTCCCCTTCGCCGCGATCGTCGAAATACGCGCGCATCAGCAGCAGCCCGGTGAGCTCGCCCTGACTTCCGGCCGCGGGCTGGAGGCTGACCGCATCGAGCCCGGTCACCTCGAGCAGGATCTCCTGCAGGCGCCACTCGAGCTCGAGCGCACCCTGGATCGCGTCCTCGTCGGCGAGCGGATGCAGGTCGCGGAATCCCGGGAGGCCGACGAGCCGCTCGTTGACGCGCGGGTTGTACTTCATCGTGCAGGAGCCGAGCGGGTAGAAGCCGTTGTCGATGCCGAAGTTGCGCTCGGAGAGCGCCGTGAAGTGCCGGAGGACCTCCGGCTCGGCGAGCTCGGGAAGCCGCGGAGGCGTTCTGCGTGCGAGCGCCTCGGGGATCTCCGGGACGGGCAGGTCGGGCCGCGGGATCTCGAGGCCGCGGCGGCCCGCTTGCGACTTCTCGTAGATCAGCTTCACGGTTCCCGCTCCAGCGCCGGCGAAGCCGTGCACCGACAATCCCTGCGTACGGCTCATGCCAGCGCCTCGACGAGCCTGTCGATGTCGGACGTCGTGCGCTTCTCGGTGACGGCGACGAGGACGGCGTCGTCGAGGCCCGGGTAGTCGCGGCCGAGCGCGTAGCCCGGATGGACGCCGCGCGCGCGCGCGGCCCGGATCGTCTCGCCCGCGTTCCGTCCGGTGTTCACTGCAAACTCCTTGAATGTTGCCTTCTCGGGAAACGCGAGCTCGAGCCCGCGCTCCTGAAGGCGCTCCTTCGCATACTGCGCGAGCGCCAAGCAGGTCTCCCCCGTCTCGCGCAGGCCCTCCGGGCCGAGCAGCGACAGGTGAACCAGGCCCGCCAGGGCGAGCAAGCGTCTGGTTGGTGGTGATGTTCGAGGTCGCCTTCTCGCGTCTGATGTGCTGCTCGCGCGTCTGGAGGGTAAGGACATAGCCGCGCTTGCCCGCGGCGTCGACCGTCTCGCCGACGATGCGACCGGGTAGCTTGCGGATGTAGTCGTTGCGTGCGGCGAGGAACCCGTAGTGCGGGCCGCCGTAGCTCATGAAGTTGCCGGCGGACTGTCCTTCGCCGATCGCGAGCGCGCAGCCGTAGTTGCCGGGCGCCTCGAGCACGCCGAGGCTCATCAGGTCGACGTGGGCGATCGGCAGTGCGCCGGCGTCGTTCGCGGCGGCGGCGAGATCGGGGGCCGGCTCCAGGCAGCCAAAGAAATTGGGCTGCTGGAAGATCACGGCCGCCGCGCCGGCGGCTGCCTCGCGCACCCGCTCCGGGTCGGTCGTGCCGCCGTCATGCGGCACCTCGACGATTTCGAGGCCGAAGCCGCGTGCATACGTCTTCACGACCTGTCGCACCTGTGGATTGGTCGCCTCGGTCACGACGATCTTCGTGCGGCCCGTCGCCTGCTTGGCCACGAAGCACGCATCGGCCGCCACGGTCGTGCCGTCGTAACCGGACGCGTTCGAGACGTCCATCCCGGTGAGCTCGCAGATCGCGGTCTGGTATTCGAAGATCGCCTGAAGCACGCCCTGGCTCATTTCCGGCTGATACGGCGTGTAGGCGGTGAGGAACTCCCCGCGCTGGAGCACCGCGTCGACGACTGCGGGCACGTAGTGGTCGTAGACACCGCCGCCGAGGAAGGAAACGTCGTCGATCACGTTCTTCGCAGCGAGCTCCTCCATGTGACGAGAGAGCTCCGCCTCGGAGAGCGCAGGCGGCACGTCGAGCTCGCGCTCGAAGCGCACGCCCTGCGGGATGTCGCGGAACAGCTCCTCGACGGACGAGACGCCGATCGCAGCGAGCATCGCCTCGCGATCCGCGGGAGTGAGCGAGATGTAGCTCACTGAGCCGCAAGCACCTCGCGGTACGCCTCGGCGCCGAGCAACGAGTCGACCTCGCCTGGATTCGCCAACCGGATGCGGATCAGCCAGCCGTCCCCATACGGATCGTCATTCACGGTTTCCGGGGCGTCGACGACCTTCTGGTTCACCTCGAGCACCTCGCCCGAGAGCGGCGCGATCAGGTCCGACACGGCCTTGACCGATTCGACCTCGCCGTAGCTCTGATCCTTCGCCACGGTCGCGCCCTCAGCGGGGGGCTCGTAGTGCACGAGCTCGCCGAGCGAGTCGGCGGCCCACCACGTCACACCGAGCACCGCCTCGTCACCCTCGATCCGCGCCCAGTCGTGCTCGGGGTGGTAGCGAAGGTCATCCGGATACGACTCGTCGGCGGGCACGGCTACTCCTCTCTCTTGTAGATCGGTTTCGTGACGACCTGCGCCGTGCGCGGCCGTCCGCGGACGTCGATCGTGAGCTCGGCTCCGGGCTCACTCGCGGCCGCTGGAACATAGCCGAGGCCGATCCCGACATCGAGCATCGGCGACAGCGAGCCCGACGTCACCTCGCCGCCGCCCTCGATTGCCATCCCCTGGCGAGGGATCGCCTGCTCTGTCATTCGGAAAGCGACGAGCTTCTGCTCCGGCCCGCGCGACTTGATATCGCGCAACGCATCCGCCCCGAGAAAGCCCGTCTCGAGCGCGCACACCCAGCCGAGGCCGCTCGAGATCGCGTCCCATTGCGGCCCGATGTCGTTGCCGTGCAGCGGGTAGCAGACCTCGAGCCGCAACGTGTCGCGAGCGCCGAGACCGCACGGCGTCACGCCTCGCGCCCGGATCGCGTCCCAGAGGGCAGGGTGTCGTCGTCGGCCATGCACGCGAGCTCGACCCCCTCCTCTCCCGTGTACCCGGTGCGGTTGATCATCACCTCGACGCCGTCGAGCTCGCCCTGCTCCCACGTGAATGCCGGCGCCGGCGAAAGGCCGAGCCGCTCGAGCGCCTTCGGCCCCTGCACCGCGAGCAGTCCGTACTCGTCGGAGACGTCCCGAATGTCGGAGCCGCGGATCTCGTGCCCGACGAGCCAGTCGAAGTCGACGTCCCGGTTCGAAGCGTTCACGACCAGGAGATACCGATGCTCGCCCGTGCGGTAGACGATCACGTCGTCGATGATCCCGCCGGCGTCGTTCGTCAGCAGCGTGTACTGCGCCTGGCCGGTGGCGAGACGGTCGAGGTCGTTCGACAGCAGTCGCTGGAGAAGCTCTTCCGCCCGCGGCCCCTCGACCTCGATCTCGCCCATGTGCGAGACGTCGAACACACCGGCGTCGGTGCGGACGGCACGGTGCTCGGCGAGCACGCCCTCGTACTGGACGGGCATCTCCCAACCGGCGAACGGCACGATGCGCGCACCGGCGGCAACATGCTGGTCGTAGAGCGGAGTCCGCCGGAGCTCCTGCACGCACGCGATGCTAACGGCCGACGGCCTGCTTCGGGCCTAGGCCCGGCCGAGGCAGCTCATTCCGCTGCCGCTCGGGCTATTCGTCGCGGAGGAACGACGGCACGTCGAGCGAATCGCGCGGCGCGTCGTATGCCGTGCTCGGGCGCCCCGGCTCGGGATTCGCCTCGAGGGTCGCACGCGCGCGCCGGCGCCGCTGCTGGCCGAAGCCGGTCGCGATGACCGTGACGCGGACGTCGTCGCCCTGCTGCTCGTCGATCACCGCGCCGAAGATGACGTTCGCGTTCTGGTCGGCCGCGCTCGTCACGACCTCCGCCGCCTCGTTCACCTCGAACAAGCCGAGCTCCTTGGGGCCCGTGATGTTCAGGAGGATGCCGGTCGCGCCTTCGATCGACGACTCGAGGAGCGGCGAGCTGACCGCGTTACGAGCGGCCTCGCCGGCTCGGTTCTCGCCTTGCCCGATCCCGATGCCCATGAGCGCCGACCCTGCGTCGCGCATGATCGTCCGCACGTCGGCGAAGTCGAGGTTCACGATCCCGGGCACGGTGATCAGGTCGGTGATCCCCTGGACGCCCTGGCGCAAGATGTCGTCCGCCATCTTGAACGCGTCCGACAGCGGCGTCTTCTTCTCGACGACCTGAAGCAACCTGTCGTTTTCGATCACGATCAGCGTGTCGACCTTCTCGGCGAGCGCACCGATGCCCTGCTCCGCCTGGTGGGAGCGGCGCCGTCCTTCGAAGCTGAACGGGCGCGTGACGACCCCGACCGTCAGCGCCTCGAGCTCGCGGGCGAGCTCGGCAACAACGGGTGCGCCACCGGTGCCGGTGCCGCCACCCTCACCCGCGGTCACGAAGATCATGTCGGCGCCCTTGAGCGCTTCCTTCAACTCGTCCCGGCTCTCCATCGCGGCGGCATGGCCGACTGCCGGGTCCGCGCCCGCTCCGAGACCGCGGGTCGCCTTCGCCCCGATGTGGATCTTCACGTCCGCGTCGCACATGACGAGCGCCTGGGCGTCCGTGTTCACGGCGACGAACTCGACGCCGGTAAGGCCCGCGTCGACCATGCGGTTGACGGCGTTCGTCCCGCCGCCGCCGACGCCGACCACCTTGATCACTGCGAGATAGTTTCCGGACCGTTCGCTCATCTGGATGTCGCTCGACCTAAAGCTGTAGTGGAGGCTGGGGCCGCCGAGCTCCTCCTTCCGCCGCAAGGGTACGCGGGATCGCGACGTTTGTCAATGCAGAAAACACAACCCTCGATCACTCATAACCTCTATCTCTACTTGAGAGTTGAGACTTAAACACTGCGAACAACCGGGCGTTCGGGGACACTGACGTCGACGTAGCCGCGGGTCGCATACAGCCCTTCGACCCCGAGGACACGGCGGGCAATCGCCAGCTTGAGCCGCACGTCCTGGATGTTTCCGAGCCGAATCTCGAGCCCGGTTCGCAAGACGAGTGTCAGTTCCTTGGCATCCGAGCGAACGAAGCGGATGCGTCCGAGCAGGCTGTGCGAGACGGGCGCCAACGCGTCTGCCGCCGTGCCCCCGCTCTCCGGCACCAGGATCGTGTTGACGGCGACCGAGGTGTCGCGAGAGACCCACATGCGCGGGAGAGAGCTGAGATGCGGGCTCTTCACCTCGCGCAACACGCGGCCTCGAGCCGAGACGACCCACGACTCGCTTCCGCGCCTGAGGAGGAGCACGGGCCGCTCGGATCGGACGACGACGCGGAGCGTGTGCGGGAACGCCCGGTCGAACGATACGGACATCACGTCGGACGACCTTGCGATCCGGCGATCGATCTCGCCGCCGCTGACCTTGAGAAGGCTCCTGCCGATCTCGCTCGCGAGGGCCGCGCGCACCTCGGCCCGTGCCCGAGGCGAGCCCCCGACGACCTCGACACGCGACACCGCGAAGACCGACGTCTCTCGGGCTACGGCGTACGCTCCACCCGCGAGCGCGAGGAGCGCGATCCCGACGGCAACCGACCGGCCTGACGGTGCCAGCCGCCGGAGGGACGGTGTCCCGGACGGGGCGGGCAGGACCGCGGCAGTCGCGGTCGCTCTCTTGCGGGCGGCCACAGTGCGGAATTCGCCGCGCCGGCGCGTTCCCCTACGAAGCAGGCAGCGCGAGCGGGCCGAGGAAGCGGACCTCGTGTTCGAGCTCGACCCCGAACCGCTCGCGGACGCGCGTCATGGCCTCCGCCATCAGCGCGAGGGCGTCGGCGGACGTCGCACCGCCCGTGTTTTCGATGAAGTTCGCATGGACGGGCGAAATGCGAGCACCGCCGATCGTGTGGCCCTTCAACCCGCACTCCTCGATGGCCCAGCCGGCGCCGAGATCGGGGCTCGGGTTCTTGAACACGCTGCCGAACGTCCGTTTGTTCGTCGGCTGCGTCGAGCGCCGTCGGCCGAGCAAATCCGCAACCGTCGCCCGGATCTCCGCCGGGTCGCACGGTTCAAGCCCGAGGGTTGCCTGCGCCACGACCTGGCCTGGGCGCAGCGCCGAGTGCCGGTAGGCGAGATCGAGGTCGGCCACCGTCCGTGTCGACGCCCCGTCCGCGTCGACCACGATTGCCTCGACGACGACGTCGCGGAACTCCCGCCCCCACGCCCCGGCGTTCATGCGAACGCCTCCACCGATCGTCCCCGGTATCGACGCCGCGAACTCGAACCCACCGAGGCCCGCGTCCCGGGCCCGATGAAGGCACACCGCGTTCGTCGCGCCGCCGCCGGCGACGAGCGTCGTCCCCTCGATCGCGCACCGCCGCGAGCTCTCCGCCGAGTCGCAGCACGAGGGCGTCGACGCCGTCGTCGTGCACGAGGACGTTCGAGCCGAGGCCGATGGTCTCGACATCGTGGCGCTTCGTCGTGCGCCCAGCGCACGAGCTCCTCGAGCTCGCCGAGCGTCTCGGGCTTCGCGAACCACCGGGCCGGGCCGCCCGTGCCGAGCGTCGTGAACCGGCTGAGCGAGACGTTCTCGTCGATCCTCACGGAGCACCCACTCGCCCGGCGAGCCGTTCGCGGAGGAAACCGGGCGCGCGATCGATGTCTCCGGCTCCGATCGTGAGCACGACATCGCCGTGCTCGACCCGTCCCGACAGGTAGTCGACGGCCTGCTCGAGCGACGGCAGCCACGCGGAGAGGCGCCCCCGATCCGAGACGGCGTCGACGACGAGCTTTCCGGTCACCCCCGGCATCGGCTGCTCGCGCGCGGCGTAGACGTCGATCACGGTGATGTCGTCCGCGCCGTCGAGCGCAGCCGCCAGCTCGACCGCCAGGTGGCGCGTGCGCGAATACAGATGAGGCTGGAAGAGCACGCGCAGGCGGCGACCGGGGTACACCGCGCGGGCCGCCGCGATCGTGGCTGCCAGCTCCGTCGGGTGGTGGCCGTAGTCGTCGACCACCGTGATGCCGTCCACCTCCGTCACGTCGAAGCGGCGCCCGGTTCCCGCGAAGCGCGCCAGTGCCGGCATGGCCTCGTCGCGCGGAACGCCGGCGAGCTCGAGGGCGGCCAGCGCAGCGCCGGCGTTGCGACGATTGTGCTCGCCCGGGACTGCGAGCTCTCCCTCGTAGGCGGGCGCGTCGCGCACGACGTGCGCGGCCGCCGCCGTCCAGCGGGCAAACTCGCGCTCGAGCTCGGCGAGCGATGCGAATTCGGTGTGGTGGTCGAGATCGACGTTCGTCACCACCGCGATCTCGGCGGGCAGGCCGAACACGGAGCGGTCCGATTCATCTCCCTCGACGACGAGCCACCCCTCCCCCGCGCCTGCGTTCGCACCGAGTTGCGGGACCGGGGCGCCGATCAGCCACGCGGGATCGCGGCCGGTCTCGTGCAGCACGAACGCGATCATCGCCGCCGTGGTGCCCTTCCCGTGCGACCCGGCAACGACGATCGACCGACGCAGCCCGACGAGCTCGGCGAGGAACTCGCCGCGAGAGCGACCTTCCACTGCCGGGTAGGCGCTCGACACGACGACCTCCCATCCGGCGGGGACGACCGGCTCGGGCCCGATCTCGATGCGGGCGTCCCGCAACGGCTCGAGATACGGCGTGTCGACACCGTCCCAACCGCCAACCTCCGCGCCCCAGGCACGCGCCAGCTGGGCGTAGGCGGACAGCCCCGCACCCCCGATTCCGACGAACCAGACACGCCGGTCTTCAAGAGGTCGCAAGCGCGATCAACTCCTCCGCGATCTCGTTTGCCGCATCCGGCCGTGCCGCCCGCAGCATCGCCTCGCCCATCCGCTCGAGACGAGCCGAGTCGCCGAGCAGCGCGCGCACCACGTCGGGCACACCGATCGATGTCGGCCTCGCGGATCATGATCGCCCCGCCTGCCCGCACGAAATGCTCGGCGTTCTTCGCCTGGTGATCTCCGGTCGCGAACGGATACGGCACGAGCACAGCCGGTCGGCCGGCGGCGGCGATCTCCCACACCGAGCTCCCTGAGCGAGCGAGAACGAGATCGGCGGCGGAGTATGCGGCGCCGATGCGGTCGGTCTCCGGAATCAACCGGTAGTCCGGGCGCTCCACGCGAGGCAGGAGAGCGTCGTAGTCGCGCCGGCCCGAGATGTGAAGAACCGCCGGCCCGGCCGCCCCGAAGGCTTCGAGCGCGAGCTCGTTGAGCGCGCGGGCTCCCGCAAGGGCTCCGGCGACGAGCAGGACGGGGCGGTCCGCGGGTAGCTCGAACAGCGCGCGCGCCTCGTCCTTCGGCACGGGCCGTGCACGCGCCGGGATCGCCCGGCCGGTGACGCGATACTTGCGCCCGGTCTTGGAGGGGATCGGGTAGGCGAGGAAGATCCGTCTTTGCAAACGGTAGGGCCAGCCGGTTGGCGAGCCCGAGATGAGCGTCGGACTCGGAGAGCGCCGCAGGAATCCGCATCGATCTCGCGGCGAGCACCATCGGACCGGCCACGTAGCCGCCGCCGCCGAAAACCACATCCGGCCGCCGCCGCTTCAGGATCGCCCGGCACGCACGTGGGGCGACAACGGCCTCCAGCACCGCCCGCGCGAGCTCCACGCTGACCGAGCGGGGGAACCCACTGACGCGGAACGTGTCGAGCTCGTATCCCGCCGCGGGGACGAGTTGCGCCTCAGCGCGATCCGGCGACCCGGCGAACGTCACGAGCACGCCGCGGGCCGTCAGCGCTTCCGCGACCGCCAGCGCTGACAGCACGTGTCCGGCCGTCCCGCCTGCCGCGATCACGGCCCGAAGCTGTCTGCGCGATGCCACGATGAGCGATGTTAAGGAGGATTCCCACCGAGGCGAGCAAGACCACCAAGCTCGACCCGCCGTACGAGAGAAACGGGAGCGGAATCCCTGTCAGCGGCGCAACCGCCATCACGGCCCCGATGTTGATCGCAGCCTGCCCGCAGACGAGCACGGTGATCCCGGTCGCGAGGAGCTTGCCGAAGGGGTCGTTGCACGCGCTCGCGACCTTCAGCCCCGCCCACGCGAAGAGCGCGTACGCGAAGATGACGCCGCCGATTCCGACCAGGCCGAGCTCCTCGCCGATGTTCGCCAACATCATGTCGGTGTGCGCCTCGGGGAGGTAGAAGATCTTCTGCACACCCTGGCCGAGGCCGACGCCGAAGATCCTGCCCGAGCCCATCCCGATCAGCGCCTGCACGATCTGGAAGCCGGTGCCCTGTGCGTCGTGCCACGGGTGGAGGAACGCGAAGAAGCGGGCGCGACGGTAGGGCTCGATCCAGATCGCCGCGGTCCCGAGCGCTGCCGCAATCCCGAGGCCGCCGAGGAGCGCCGGGAAGCGCGTCCCGGCCACGAGCAACATCCCCGAGAGCATGATGAGAAGTGCGATCGCAGTCCCGAGATCCGGTTCGAGGACGAGCAGTAGCGCAAACACGCCCGCAAGCGCGCCCACAGGCCGGGCGAGCTCCTTGAGGTTGCGCGGAGCAGGCCGCCGGGAGAGATACGCGGCAGCCCAGATCGCAAGCGCGAGTTTGGCGAACTCCGACGGCTGGAAGACGGCAGGCCCGATCGAGATCCAGCGGCGCGCGCCGTTGATCGCCGGCCCGATTGCGAGCACGACGATCAGGAGCACCAGCGCGACCAGGACGAGCGACGGCGCGAGCATCCGGAGTCGCCGGTAGTCCCAGCGCTGAGCGACCATCATCAGCACGATGCCGAGCGCGGCGTACAGACCCTGGCGCTCGAGGTAGTAGGTCGGGTTCTGGCCACCGACCTCGGCGGCAGCCGACGTGGCCGAATAGACCATCACGAGACCGAACGCGACGAGCGCGAGCGTGACGAGGATCAGGACTCTCGACTCGAGCTCTCCGCGGGTCATCCGGACTGGATTCGCCCGGAAGCGCCGAAATCCTGGCGCCGTCAGCCCAGCGATGCGGGAGTTGCACGCGGACGCCGGATACCCACATCATCGAGAGCAGCGTCGACGAGAGCGTCGAACCGTCCGGCTGCGAGATCGCCGAACGGATCGCGCGTGTAGCCAAGCAGGGTCAGGTACGAGAGCCCGAACGCGGCGCGCATCGCGAGCAGCCGTCGCCGCTCTGGATCGTGAGTGTCGATGAGCGCGGCGTTCGCAGCGCCCAGCTGGCGTATCTGCCGAACGCGACCCGGAACCATGATCACGAGCGTGAGGATCGCCGGAAGAGCGAACACGAGGAGTCCCAGCACCAGGGCCAGGTGGTGAACCTTGTCCTCGCCTCGCTGACCGAGCGTCGCGACGTTCCCGCCGCTCTGCTGCCCGGCGCTCTGGAGCGCCCCGGCGAGCTTCCCGCCCACGAACGGCACGCCCTCGACAGCGCCCGCTGCGGATCCAAATCCATTCTGGACCGAGTTGCCGGCGTCCTTCACGCCGGAGCCGAGCACCGCGATCCCGTCGACCGCGTTGTAGACCTTGAGCCCGATCCACCCGAACAACAGCACGAGGGCGATGAGCGCGAGGTCGCGGAGGATCGTCGACCTGCGTTTGGCGGGAACGTCCGGGTAGAGCTTCAACGGAACCGGCGAACGTGCGTCAGAAGCGTGGAGAAACGATCCCGATCAGTTCGACACGCCCGGAAGAAGCACACCCGCCCGTTCCTTTCGCGAGAAGAGCCGACATGCTAGGGCAACCCGGCCGAGAGCTCCGCGACGATGCGCCGGAACTCGTCGCCGCGGCGTTCGAAGTTCTCGAACTGGTCGTAGCTCGCACAGGCCGGGCTGAGCAAGACGACGTCGCCCGGCCGGGCCTCGCGGAACGCGTGCCGGACTGCCCGGTCGAGCGTGACGTCCACATGCGCCGGCCGTCCATGCAGTGCATCGTCCGAGCGAGTCGGCCGCCTCGCCGATCAGGTGCACCGACGCGACGTTCGGGCCGATCGCCTCGGCGAGCGGCCCGAAGTCCTCACCCTTCAGCGACCCGCCGAGTATCAGGTGCACCTGCGCGTCCGCATACGCCGCGAGCCCTCGCCGCGCGGCCGCGACGTTCGTCGCCTTCGAGTCGTTCACGAAGTGCACTCCTCCGGCGTCCCCGACCAGCTCGAGACGGTGCGGCACGCCCGCGAACGTCCGCAGCCCTTCGGCAATCGCAGCGTCGTCGACGCCGGCCGCGCGTGCCGCCGCGGTTGCCGCCGCCGCGTTCTCGCGGTTGTGCTCTCCGCGCATCAGCGGCTCCGCCGGCAACGGATCGTCGGCCGCGAACTCCATCCCCTCGAGCCCGAGCCCGCGGGGCACGACCTTTGCACGTGCCCGGTCGAAGATCCGCAGCTTCGCGTCGCGGTACGCCTCGAACGTGCCGTGCCGGTCGAGGTGATCCGGCTCGACGTTGAGAAGCACCGCGACGTCGCACGCAAGTGTTTCGACGTCCTCCAGCTGGAACGACGAGAGCTCGCACACGATCCACTCGGCCTTTCGAATCGACGCAAGCGGCGTGCCGACGTTGCCTGCCACCGCGACGTCCCGGCCCGCGGCCCGGAAGATCGCCCCGAGGAGCTCGGACGTCGTCGTCTTGCCATTCGTCCCCGTAACCCCTACGACGCGGGCGCCCGCCGGTCGCAACCGAAATCCGAGCTCGACCTCGGACCACACGGGTATGCCCCGCTCCCGCGCCGCAAGGACGAGCGGCGCATCGCCGGGCACACCCGGGCTCTTCACCAGCAGGGCAACGCCCTCGAGCAGTCCGAGATCGTTTTCGTTCCCCAGCGACCGGTCGACCCGGACGACGTCGTCTCCGCGCTCGGCGAGCCGCTCGGCCGCAGCCTCCCCGGAACGCGCCAGGCCGTAGACCAGAGCCTTCACCGTGGCGGTCTGATCTGCGGGTAGTACTTGTAGAAGAGCGCGAAACCGGCAGCGCAGAAGATCGCGGTCACGATCCAGAACCGCACCATGATCTTCGTCTCCGACCATGCCTTCATCTCGAAGTGGTGGTGGAGCGGCGCCATCAGGAACACGCGCCGCCCCCAGTACTTGAACGAGAACACCTGCAGCATCACCGAGAGCGCCTCGATCACGAAGATGCCGCCCACGAGTAGGAGCAGAAACTCGACCTTCAGGAAGATCGCCATCGCACCGATCGCGCCCCCGAGCGCCATCGCTCCCGTGTCACCCATGAACACCTCGGCCGGGAACGCGTTGAACCAGAGGAAGCCGATCGCCGCCCCGATCAGCGCCGCGCCGATGAACGCGAGATCGAGCCTGTTCTCGATCCGGTAACCGTCGGGCCCGCGCGAGCGGATGTAGATCGTCACCGCCATCGCAGTCAGCGTGAAGAGCGCGATGATCGAGGTGCCTGCAGCGAGGCCGTCGAGCCCATCGGTCAGATTCACGCTGTTCGCAGCGCCGGCGATGATGAAGAACACGAGGACGTACCAGCCCCAGCCGAGCGGCACCGCACGGTTGACGATCGGGATGAAGACCGACTGCGGCAGGTGCTGGTGGTGAGCCGCGACGCCGACGGCCCCGGCGATCGCCAACAAGAGCAGCATCTTCCACCGGCCGTTCAGCCCCAGCGAGCGCCGGTGGCGGAGTTTGACGAAGTCGTCGAGAAAGCCGATCGCGCCGCAGGCGAGCATCGTCCCGAACACCGCGAACGCCGGCAGCGTGTAGTCGCTCGTCGCAAGAAACGCGATCGAAGCCGCGAGCACGATCAGCAGGCCGCCCATCGTCGGGGTGCCCTGCTTGGCAGCGTGGTGCTGCGGTCCTTCCTCGCGGATGTGCTGGCCGAACTCGTTTCGGCGGAGAAAGTCGATGAACGAGGGCCCCGCGAGGATCGAGATGATCATCGCAACCAGTCCGGCAACGAGAACGCCTGCCATTACGCGGAGAGTTTCGCCACCACGGCCTCGAGTCCCACCGAGCGGGAGCCCTTGACGAGCACGACGTCTCCGGGCTGGACGAGGTCGCGCACGACGTCCGCAGCCTCGGCAGCCGTCGCAAACCACTTCGCGTTCGCGCCGTACTCGCGGGCGAGCTCGCCGACGGCGACGAGCTCGTCCACCTGTGCTTCGGCGACTGCTTCGCCGACCTCGCGGTGATACGCCGCAGCATTTTCGCCGAGCTCGGCCATCTCCCCGAGCACCGCCACGCGTCGCCGCGAGGCGCGCCCGCTCGGCGAGGTTGCCGAGCGCCGCATGCATGGAGAGTGGATTTGCGTTGTAACAGTCGTTGATCAGCAGCGTGCCACCGGCAAGCTCGATCTCCTCTTCGCGAAGCGGCGAGAACTCGACGTCGATCCTGCCGTCGGCAACCGTGAGCCCCAGCGCGTCGCACACCGTCAGAGCCGCGATCGTGTTCCTGAGCTGGTGGCGTGCGGAGTAGTTCGTCGCAAGGCGGATCGTTCGGTTCCCGAGGTCGAAGACACCCGGCTCCCCGACGTCGCCGAAGCGGCGAATCTCGATGTCCGTCCGCGTGAGATACGGGTCGAGCAAGGGCTCACCGCCGGGGACGACGGCGATCCCCCCCGGCCCCAGCGCTTCGATCAACTCGGCCTTCGCGCGTGCAACGTTCTCGACCGTCTCGACGAGCTCGAGGTGGACAGGCCCGACGTTCGTGATCACCGCGACGTCGGGCCGGGCGAACGACGCGAGCCACGCGATCTGTCCGAGGCCACGCATCCCCATCTCCGTGATGCAGATCTCTGTGTCGGGCTCGATGCGGCAGAGCGTGAGCGGCACTCCGAGCTCGTTGTTGTAGTTGCCCTCCGATGCGATCGTGCGCGCAAGCGGCATACACAGCGCCGCGAGGATGTCCTTCGTAGTGGTCTTGCCGGTTGCTCCTGTGATTGCGACGACCTTGGCGCGCGACCGCTCGCGGACCGCACCGGAGATCGTTGCGAGTGCCCGGTGCGCGTCGTTGGGCACGAGCGCTGCAGCGGCACCACGAGCGAGCGCGTGCCCGACGAAGTCCGCCCCGGACCCGACTGCGACGAACAGGTCCCCCTCGCGCACGCGGCGTGAGTCGATCTGGAGGCCGGTCACGTCCACCGCCCACGGTCGGGCGCGGAGATCTCCGAGCGGCTCGATGAGTGCGAGCTCGATCGGGATCATGGGCCGGCGGAAACGCCTCGAAGCACGTCCCGCGTCACCTCCCGGTCGTCGAAGGGGACTTTGCCGCTCGCGAGCTCCTGCATCGGCTCGGCTCCGCGGCCGGCGATCACGACCACGTCGCCTGGACGGGCTTCGCTGATCGCTCGCTCGATCGCGGTCCTCCGGTCGAGCTCTCGCTCGATGGGACCGAGCGCGCCGGTCGCCACCTCGTCGGCAATCGCCGCAGGCTCCTCTGACCGCGGGTTGTCAGACGTGAGAATCGCGACGTCGGCGAGCTCGGAGACGACTCTTCCCATCAACGATCGCTTCGCACGGTCGCGGTCTCCACCGGCACCGAATACAACGATCAACCGTCCGTCTCCCAGATCTCGTGCTGCGCGCAACACGTTCTCGAGCGAATCAGGCGTGTGGGCATAGTCGACGATGACGGTGAACTCCTGACCCTCGTCGAGGGATTCGAACCGGCCGGGCACGCCCGCGACCGATTCGAGGCCGCGCCGGACAGCCTCGTCGGCGACTCCTAGTGCCTTCGCTGCGAGCGCAGCTCCAATTGCGTTCTCGCGGTTGAATCGGCCGCGAAGCTTGAGGTCGATCCCGTCGAGTGCGTCCGACTCGGGGTCGAAGGTGATCGCACCGGGGAGATGAGCTAGCGAGCACGCGGCCGTATTCGTCCCCGACGTTCACGACGGCGCAGTTCGCGGAGGCGAAGAGCCTTTCCTTGGCGACGAAGTACCGCTCCATCGTCCCGTGAAAGTCCAGGTGATCCTGGGTCAGGTTCGTGAAGACGAGGACTGCGAACCGCGTGCCGGCGAGGCGGCCCTGCGCCTGCGCGATCGACGTCGCCTCCATCACGCACGACCGATCGCCGGCATTCAGCATCTGGCGAAAGAGACGCTGGAGATCGATCGCCTCAGGCGTGTTCAGGCCCGTCGGCACGCTCACGCCGCCAACACGGCGCTCGATGTTCGTGAGGAGGCCGGATGGGCGGTTCGCGGCACGGAGAATCGCGTCGAGTAGAAAAGCAGTCGTCGTCTTCCCGTTCGTCCCCGTGACCCCCGCCACCTCGAGCTCGCCCGTCGGATCGCCGAAGAACAGTGACGCGGCGACGGGCATCGCCGCCCGTACGTCTGGCACGACGCAGCTGCGGAAGCCCGATGTCGACGGCTCGCTCGACGACAAGCGCGACGGCGCCGGAGGCAGCAGCGGTAGCGGCGAAAGCATGCCCGTCAGCGCTGGCACCGCGTACGCAGAAAAAGAGGGCCCCCGGTGTAACGGTGCGTGTGTCGTAAGCGAGATCGAGAACGTCGACCGGAGCGCCGTGCAAGACCTCGTCCGGACCGAGCGCCGCCATGAAGCGCTCAAGGTTCATCGCGGGTCGAGTCTAGCCGCCGCGCGCGGTGCTCGAAGCCGGCACGAAGCTGGCGCAACGCCGGCACAGACTCGACACACGATCCTCGTTAGCCTCATGAGAGGGGGGCTCGCGCCCCCTTGGGGAGTTTCGGGAGTTGGTTCGGGGCCTCGCTCAGGGGTTGGTCGCCGACAGGGTCGTGCGGGCCGGTGCGGCCTTCGCGTCGGGCGGGATCTCGAGGTACTGGAGGTCGAACTTCGCAATCGATGCGAATGCCGGAGCGGCGACGACGCCGCCGAAGATCGATCCGCGCGGCTCGTCGACCATCACGAGCACCACCAGGCGAGGCTTCGACGCCGGCACCATCCCGACGAACGAGGCGTCGAAGTTGTAGTTGGAGTAACCACCGTGGCCGTCGGGCTTCTGCGCGGTTCCCGTCTTGCCGGCGACGCTGTAGCCGGGGATCGCCGCGGCCCCACCGGTCGCCCCGACATCGGCGACAACACCGGTGAGCATCGCCTTCACCTTTGCGTTGACGGTGGGAGAGAGAATTCTGTGTCGCCGCCAGGGGCCGGTAGCGCGGCCGCCGACACGGTCGACGAGATGCGGACGCACCCAGACGCCTCCGTTCGCCACTGCCGCATAGGCGGAGGCCATCTGGATGGGCGTGACTGCGATTCCCTGACCGATCGGGAAGTTCCCGATCGTCGAGCCCGACCACTGGTCGAGCGGCAACAGCAAGCCCGCGCTCTCACCCGGGAAGTCGACTCCGGTCGTCGCGCCGAATCCGAACCGCTGAATCCACTTCATCAGCCCGGCCTCCCCGAGTTTCTCGGCGAGCGTGATCGCCCCTACGTTCGACGACCGGGCGAGTATCTGTGCCACCGTCATGGTCTCCGTGCCGCGCCGCTCCGCGTCGTGGACGACCCGATCGGCCACACGAATGGAGTACGGGAGCGTAAATGTGGTCGTCGGAGTCACCAATCCCTCGGAGAGCACGCCAGTCACCGTCACGAGCTTGAACGTCGACCCCGGTTCATACGTGTCGGTCACGGCGCGGTTGCGCTGGAGATCGAGCGGGACGACGTTCGCGTTGTTCGCGTCGTAGCCGGGAGCCTGTGCCATCGCGAGCACACCGCCGGTCTTGGGGTCGAGAACGACCGCGACCGCGTTCTTCGCATGCCACTTGGCCACCGTCTGCCTGAGAACAGCCTCCGCATTTGCCTGGATCGTGTGGTCGAGCGACGTGAAGACGTCCTTCCCCTGCGCCTCCGGCTTGGCGCTGACGATGTCGATCGAGCGGCCGAACGGGTCGCGCACGATCGTCTCGACGCCGGGACGGCCCGCAAGCTTCTTGTCGTCGGCAAGCTCGAGCCCGCCAAGCCCCGTGTTATCGACTCCCGCGTAGCCGATCACCTGCGACGCGACGGTTCGCTGTGGGTACGTGCGACGCTCCTCCGGGTAGAACCCGAGCCCGGCAAGGTTCTTCTTCTGCAGCTTGAGGGCCTCTGCCGGATCTGCAAACCGCTGCACGTAGACGAAATGCGAGTGCTTGTCGAGCAGCTGCGGGTAGAGCGCGTTCGCGCTCACACCGAGGATGTCGTGCGCATCGAGGGCGAGCGCGCGCGCGTCGCGCACCTGGCTCGGATCCGCGTACACGGTCGTCGTCTGCTCGCCGATCGCGAGCTGGACGCCGACCCGGTCGAAGATGGTCCCGCGGCCTGCAGGGATCTTGATGAGCTCACGATGCTGGGTCTTGGCTCGCGCCGCAAGCTCGCTGCCTCTCACCACCTGCAGCCAGACCGCCCGTGCGAGCGTCCCAGCGAAGACGAGGACGAGAAGCGCAAGAAGCAGGTTGATCCGGTGATTGGCCTGCTTCTGGCGCACGCCTAGCGACCGAGCTTGATGTATCCGATCGTTGACGGGTCGGCCTCGACGAGGCCGTCCTGCTTCCGCGCTATCGCCTGAATCCGCGGCGACGCGAGGAGGCTCGAAAGCTGGGACTGGAGCGCGGCATTGTCAGCGCGAAGCTTCGTCCGCTGCTGAGTCGCCTTGTCGAGCTGGAGGTTGAGCCTGAGCACCGCCACGTTGACGAATACGACGCCGGCGAGCAAAACCCCGCTGACTGCGATCCACGCGATTCCCGACCGTGCCCGCGAGCGTGGTGTCGCCCGCCTCTTCGCCCGGGATGTGGCGGGCTTCTGCTCCTTCTGCGGCGTCGCCTTAGGCCGCGCCGCCGGGGGCCGAGGCTTTGGCTTCGTGCGACGCCGGGAGGGGGCAGCCGGCTCGGCGACAGCCGCGTCGACGAACCAACTCGTCAATTCTTTACCGCCACGCGCAAGCGCGCCGACTGCGAACGCGGGTTGCGGGCGATCTCCGTCGCGGACGGCCGGATCGCGCGACGCGGCGTCGCGCGCAACGCGGGCTTCGCCCCACACGCGCACAGCGGAAAGTCGGGCGGACACGTGCAACCGTGCTCCTCCGCGCGCAGAAAGCGCTTGACGATCCTGTCCTCGAGCGAGTGGAAGGAGATCACGGCGAGCCGCCCGCGCGGGCGCAGGATCTCGAGCGCGGCCGGAAGCGCACGCTCGAGAGAGCCGAGCTCGTCGTTGACCTCGATGCGCAGCGCCTGGAACACCCGTTTCGCCGGATGCCCCTCGCCAAACCGGGCCGGCGCGGGGATCGAGTGCTTGATCGTCTCGACGAGGTCGCTCGTTCGCTCGAACGGATGCTGGCGACGACGGCGCACGATGGCGCGCGCAATTGGCCGCGCGTACCGCTCCTCGCCGTACCGGCGGAAGATCTCCGCGAGGTCGCGTTCGTCCGAGTCGTTCACGACGTCAGCGGCCGTCAGCTCGGCCGAAGGATCCATGCGCATGTCGAGCGGCGCGTCGGCCGCGTACGAGAAACCGCGCTCGGGACGGTCGAGCTGCATCGACGAAACACCGAGATCGAGCAGGATCGCGTCTGCGTGCACGCCGTTCTCGGCGAGTTGAGTGAGAACCATCGAGAACTCGCCGTGGAGCAGTCGCGCCTTTGCGGCGGTGCCGCGACGCAGGCGCTCGAAGTACGGTGCGACGGTCGGATCGCGGTCGATTGCGATCAACTTCCCTTCGCCCCGCAGACAGCCTGCGAGGAGCTCTGAATGACCGCCGGCGCCGAACGTGCAGTCGATGACGGTCTCGCCCGGCCGCGGCGCGAGCGCGGCGACGACCTCGTCCGCGAGTACGGGGACGTGGTCAGTCGCGGTTGGCAAGGCGTTCGGCAACATGCTCCGCGCTCCCTTCGACTTCGTGCAGATGTTCGCGCCAGGCGGCGCGATCCCAGATCTCGAGGTGGTCGTAGACGCCCGCGACGGTGACCTCGCGCTGGATCCCGGCCGTCTGGAGGAGACTGGCCGGCAGCACCATCCGGCCTTGCTTGTCGAGCTCGGCGGTCACGGCGCGCGCGAAGAAGTGCCTGTGCATCATGCGCGACTCCCGGCTGAGGCCGTCGAGGTTGCTGATTCGGGCCGCGTAGCGTTCCCATTCGTCCTGGGCGTACGCGTAGAGGCAGCCGTCGAAGCCCGACGTGACGACGACTCGATCGCCCAGGTGCTCTCGGAGCTTGGCCGGGAGCGTGAGGCGGTTCTTGTCGTCGAGGGAATGGTCATGTTCACCGAGCAGCATGGTCCACTTCGCCCCACTTTACCCCACTCAGCTCCACATGTCCACTGTTTTTACGACAGGTATTTGCGCCGTGTAGGGCCCCCTTCCGGTGATGACTGCCGCGCCCGCACGAGCCGCGAGCGCGAGCGCGTCCTCCTCCGCGTCTCCGCGGGCAAGTGCGAAGCAGAGCGCCGCTCCGAACGAGTCCCCCGCGCCATACGTGTCGACGACAGGGCCTGGCGGCGGCGACGCGCCGTAGCGCCGGTCACCGGCCGTTCCCCCGAACGCCCCTTCCGTCCGCACGACGAGACCGACGTCGAGGCCTCCGTCGTACCGCTCGTTCGGATCGGTCGCACTGCCGACGAGGAGGTCGAGGGGGACGGCGCCCTCGAGCGAGCGTCGAGAGCTCGCGGGGTGTCGCTGCGAGAAAGCGCGTCCGCGCGGGCCGAGTGCAGCACCGAGACCTCCCCCGCGACGAAGAAGACGGCGTCGTAGGCATCTCCCGGAAGCGCGTTACGCGGGCGGAGTTTCGGCCCGATCGTCGTGATCGTTCGCTCGCCGTGTTCGTCGACGAACGTCACGGCGCGGCGGGTCGACCCGAACCACTCTGTATGGAGCGTGATGCCCAGTTCGCCGAGCCGGCGAGCCGACGCGTGCCCGAGGTCGTCGTCACCGAGTGCCGTGAAGAAGTCGCACGATCCAGCCAGCCTGGCGAGCTGAGCGGCAACCACCGCGCCGCCGCCCGCGGGGCCCGACCAATGCTCGGTGGCATGGGCGATCTCTCCCGCTCCAGGGACGCGATCGACGAGCGCGAACTCGGTCCACTCGACGTGGCCGGCGACTGCGCATCTCACAGCCGGGCAGGGTCGCACGTTTCAGCCCATGATGGAGGTTGTGGCGATCCCGCCGTTCGAGCGTTTCTACCTCGACTACCGAGACGAGGTTCTCCGGTACCTCCGCCGGCTCCTCGGCCAGCGCGCCGAGGACGCATGGCAGGAGACCTTCCTGCGTGCGCTCCGTGCCTACGACCGGCTCGAGCACGGTCGCCATCTCCGCGCGTGGGCGTTCACGATTGCTACACGAGTCGCGATGGACGAGCTGCGCGTGAGACCCACGGCGATGTTCGACGACGAGCCCGTGGACGGGACTGCCGGCGAGCTGCGCCGTCCGGCGTACCTCGAGCTCGAGCATCTCACCGACGGGCTGCCTCCGACCGAACGCGCTGCGGTGGTTCTTCGCTACGGCTACGACCTTCCGTACTCCGAGATCGGTTCCGCCCTCGGCTCATCCGAGGACGCGGCTCGCGCGGCCGCATCGTCCGGTGTCCGCAGACTGAGGAGAGAGCATGACCGTCACGCCTGAGCTCGACGTCCGGTTCCGCGAGGCTGCCCTCCGCGAGGGTCTGGTCGACGTTCGCTACGACATCATCGAATCACCTGTCGGTGCGCTGCTCGTCGCGGCAACCACGCGCGGCCTTTGCCGCATCTCGTACACGGTGGACGGTCAGGACGAGTCCCTCGCACGCACGTTCGGCGTGCGTGTTCTCAGAGCGCCTCTCGACGATGTCCGGCGCGAGCTCCACGAGTACTTCGAGGGGCGGCGTCACGCCTTCGACCTCGCACTCGACCTCCGCGTCGGCGAGTTTCAGGAGTCGGTGCTCCGAGAGCTCGCCCGCGTTCCGTACGGTCACACCGACACCTACGGCCATCTCGCCGCCAAGGTCGGGCGGCCGCGCGCTGCCCGGGCTGTCGGCATGGTGATGAACCGGAATCCGATCCCGATCGTGCTGCCCTGCCACAGGATCGTCGGCGCGAACGGCTCGCTCACGGGATATGCCGGAGGTCTGCACGTAAAGCGCGCCCTGCTCGCTCTCGAAGGCGTCATGCTTCAGTCCTGATGGACTCCGGACAGCTCGAGCCGCTGTTCGCACTCCAAGTGCGAACGCGTCGACTCGAGTTGCGACTACCGGTCGGCGACGAGCTCGTAGAGCT
Source organism: uncultured Actinomycetes bacterium (assembly GCA_963815945.1). Taxonomy (GTDB): domain Bacteria; phylum Actinomycetota; class Thermoleophilia; order Gaiellales; family Gaiellaceae; genus PALSA-600. Next base: position 491,512 of record CAWFIN010000007.1, on the reverse strand, counting down.
CGCTCACGTCGCGCGGGCCGGCATACACCCGCCCGAGACGATGCCGTTCCGCGTCGCATGGACGGACTGCCGCAGATGATGTGGACTTCGTCGACACCTTCGTCGCCTACCACGAACAACAGCGCGAAACGTGGCGTCCGGACGCAGTGGTGTCTTCCACTCGCCGTCTGGGCGGAAGGTGAGCTCGCGGGATCGCAGATCGGTCGAGGCCACCGACTTCGCCGCCGACGCGAACGGTGAGCACCGGCTCCTGGCTCGGACGCACGTTCCAGCGACGCGGGTACGGGACCGAGATGCGCGCGGCCGTCCTCGAGCTTGCCTTTGCCGGGCTCGGTGCGACCCGCGCCCTCTCTGGGGCGATCGAGGGCAACGCCGCTTCGACGCGTGTCTCCGAGAAGCTCGGCTACGAGGCCGCCGGGTCGAGCGTCGTCTCCCCACGCGGCGCGCCACTCCGGGAGATCGAGTTCGTCCTCACGCGCGAGCGGTGGGATCGTCACCGAACCGCCGCGGTGACGCTGGAAGGACTGCCGCAATGCCTGCCGCTGTTCGGACTTGCGTCAGGGATGGAGGCCGAGTAGCCGGTATCCCACCCCCCAGACGTTCTCGATGTACGACGTCGCGGGATCGGCGCCACGGAGCTTGCGGCGGAGCCGCGACGCGTGCGAGTCGAGCGTGCGGGTACGGGCGTGGGCCAGGTAGCCCCAGACGTCGCGGAGGAGCTCGTCTTTCGTGAAGACTCGCATCGGCTCGGCGGCCAGGCGGACGAGGAGCGCGTACTCCTTCTGCGAGAGCACGCACCGCGCGAGCCAGACGCGCGCACGACGCGCGTCGTGAGGTCGATCTCGATCGGTCCTGCCTCGAGCCGCTCACCCGCCGGGGGCTGCGCGCGACGGAGCACCGCACGGATCCGCTCCACGAGCTCGTCGTAGTGAAACGGACGAGCGAGGTAGTCGTCGCAGCCGCGACGAAACGCCTGCACGCGGTCGAGAGGATCAGCCTCAGCGCTGCCCGAGCACGATCACCGGCGCCTCACCGCGCCAGCGCTCCAACGCTCGGCATCGTCGGCGGCGAGCACGAGATCGGGGCGCCGGTCGCCGGCGGACGGAGCGCCTGCGCTCACGATCTCGAAGCCGTCGTGACGGAGATGACGTTCGAGCTGAGCGCCTGCGCGCGTGATCGCCGTCCGCAAGCAGCAGCGTTGTCGACATGACACCGACACTAGCCCCGCGCCGTGCCGCCGCCAAGATGTCCTTTGCGGCAACTCTGCGACGAAGAATCCTCAGCCGGCCGCGCCGGGCACGTCTCCCCGAGACCCGCGCCAGGCGGCATGCGCGAGCCAGCCCGAGATGCCGAGGATCGCAACACCGCTTACCGGGTGAAGCCCTGCCACCCAGGGGTGCTTCGGCAGCGCCGTTGCGTGCTGGACCGGCTCGGCCAGGACCAGGAGCACCAACGTCCAGCCGATCAGGCGCTTCTGCCGCGTCGCGAGCGCCAGAAGGAAAAGCAGCGCGGCCAGGATCCCGATCAGGTTCCCGAGCGCGCGGTGAGGGTCGAGGCTCGTCTGGTCAGCGAGGCTGCCGCCGCCGCGAATCCCGAACACCCCTCGCCCCGCGAGGAAGAGCTGCACGACGCAGGCAGCGAAGAAGAGGGCGATCGCCCACCGGTAGACCATCCATGCGCCGCGCGCCACGCCGCAACTATCTCACAATCTCCCGGAGCGGATTACGCCCCAGAGCAGCCAGACGCCGAGCACGCCCGAGAGCAGGAAGCCGAACACCGAGAGGAAGTGCACGCCGAGGATGTGCGGGCCGCGTCGTCGCGAAGATGCCGATCAGGCTCGACCCGATCAGCCCACCGGTGACGATCAGCGCGATCACGAGCCGATTGGTGACGGCGTCGAGCTTGTGCATCAACTCGTCGAGGCCCTTGTGCACGAAGCCGACCTCGATCTGCCCGCGCCGCGCCTGCTCGAGCGTGTCGTGACACCTGGTACGGGAGCTCGGCGACGATGTTTGCGAGCTCCCAGCCCTCGCGTCGCGCACGCCCGAGCGACGCGCCGCGGCGTGAAGCGCTCGACCATCAGCGATCGTCGCGTACGGCTTTGCCACCTCGAACACGTTGAAGTCCGGATAGAGGTCGGCGCCGACCGACCCGACGGTCGCGATCGCCTTGTCGAGCAGCACGAACCTCGTGGGCAGCTTGCAGGTTCATCGAGTAGATCAGCGAGAACGCCTCGCGGACGATCTGCAGCGGGTCGATCTCGGTGAGGCTCGCGCCGTAGTAGCGCGAGTAGAGCTCGTGCAGCTGCGCGACGAACTCCTCCTCGCGCTCCTGGGGTAGCTGACGCCGAGGTCCGCCAGGCGTCGCGGAAGCACCTCGATGTTCTCGTTCGCGGCGTCGATGAACAGCCGCGTCAGCCGCGACATGTCCTGATCGGTCAGCTTCCCGGCCTGCCCGAAGTCGACGAGCCCGATCCGCTCGGGCGAGAGCACGAGGATGTTCGCCGGGTGCGGGTCTGCGTGGAAGAACCCGTGCCGGAAGATCATCGTCATCCACGTCTCGGCGACGAGGTAGGCAAGTCGGCGGCGCTGCTCGAGCGACCACTGGTCGAGCTCGAGATCCCGGAGCTGCACGCCCTCGAGGTACTCGAGCGTGAGCACCCGGCTGCGCGTGTAGCGTCCAGTACGTGCGCGGCACCGCGACGTGCGGATGCCCGGCGAAGTTGCGGAAGAAGCTCTCGGCGTTTCGTGCCTCGTGCCGGTAGTCGAGCTCCTGGCGGATCGAGCGGGCGAACTCGTCGACGATCTCGCGCGTGTCGACGAAGTCGAGCACCCGTACCCGCTCCTTTGCCAGTCGCGCCGCCTGGTACATCAGCTGGAGATCGGCCTCGATCTGGCGCGGAGCGTTCGGCCGCTGCACCTTGACGGCGACTCGCCGGCCGTTCGGCAGCACCGCGCGGTGCACCTGGCCGATCGAGGCAGCCGCGACCGGGTCGGTGTCGAACTCGAGGAAGAGCCGCTCGATCGGCTGCCCGAGCTCCTCTCGGATCACCCGCTCGATCTCGGGGAACGGAACGGGCCGCACGTCGTCCTGGAGCCCGCGCAGCTCGGCGATGATGTCCGGCGGGACGACGTCTGGGCGCGTCGAGAGCAGCTGGCCGAACTTGACGAACGTCGGGCCGAGCTCGTCGAGCATCTCCCGCAGGTGACGGCCGCGCGAGGTCGCGCGTGCCCTCCTCCGCCGGGCGACCACGGCGGCCCGTCGAAGACGTAGCCGAAGCCGTGCCGCGCGGCGACCTGGGCGATCTCGCCCATCCGCCCGATGTTCAGCTGCTTCGAGCTCGTGGTCACCTGCGCAAGTGTTGCACGCCACGGACCGTAACCCTCGCCGGGCTACCCCGTACACTTCACGTCGTGGTTACCACTGCGCGGCGCGTCAAACCGAGGCTCAGGGGCGTGTTCCACGAGTTCGGGTTCTTCGCCGCGATCGGTCTCGGGATCCCGCTCGTGCTCACGCGCTCATCCCGGAAAAGCGAGGATCGCGGCGATCGTCTTCGCGCTCTGCGTCGCCGGCTGCTTCGGTGCGAGCGCTCTCTACCACCGGCCGACGTGGCAGCCGAACGTGCGGGGCTGGCTCGCCCGGCTCGACCACGCCGGCGTCTACCTCCTGATCGCCGGCACCTACACGCCGTTCGGCCTGCTCGTCCTCTCGACCGGCTGGGCGATCCCGGTCCTGTCGATCGTCTGGGTGGGCGCGCTGGCCGCGATCCTGCTGAAGCTCTTCTGGCTGGAAACGCCGAAGTGGCTCTCGGCCGTGATCGGGCTCTCGCTGGGCTGGGTGGCACTCGCCGCGATCTCGCAGCTGCTGAAGCTCGAGATGACCGCGCTCGCGCTCGTCCTCGCGGGCGGCCTGATGTACTCGATCGGCGCAGTCATCTACGCGCTCCGCCGTCCGGATCCGTTTCCTGCGGTGTTCGGCTACCACGAGCTGTTCCACGTGCTGACGATCCTCGCCGCCGGCTGCATGTACTGCGGCGGTCGCGTTCTACGTGCTGCCTCGCGGCTGAGCGCTAGCGGATCGCGCGGATCTTGGCCTGCCAGGCGCCTCGCGGCGCCTGAACCTCGACCGTCTCGCCCACGCTGCGCCCGAGCAGCGCCGAGCCGAGCGGCGAGGTCGGTGACACGGTTCCCGTGCCGCCGAGTGCCGAGATCTCGACCGTCAGCGTCTCGCCGCCCTCGTCTTCGACCTCGACGACCGAGCCGACGCCAACCTCGTCGCCGGTCGTCTCCTCGACGATCTCCGAATGGTCGAGTCGCGCGCGAAGCGTTCGGATGCGCGCCTCGAGAAAGCCCTGCTCGTTCTTCGCCGCGTGGTACTCGAAGTTCTCGGAGAGGTCGCCGAACTCGCGTGCCTTCTTGATCGCCGCCACGATCTCGGTGCGGCGCGGGCCTTCGAGCTCTGCGAGCTCGACTCGCAGCGCCTCGGCCTGCTTCGCGGTCAGCCGCTCGTCTACCACTTCGAACGGCGGCCGCGACGTGACGTGTACACGAGCTTCGGGCGCGCGAGGGTCATGCCCGCCGCCTCGAACTGCTCGGTGTGACCCTTGAGCCGGGCCACGCGACTGACGTCGGCCTGCTGCTCGGGCAGGACGAGCGTGATGCCGGTGCCGCCGCGGCCGGCCCGGCCGGTGCGGCCGATTCGGTGCGTGTAGGCGTCCGCCTCTTCCGGCGGGTCGAAATTGATCACGTGCGTGATCCGGTCGACGTCGAGCCCGCGCGCGGCGACGTCGGTGGCGACGAGCGTGCGCACCTTCCCGGAGTCGAACCGCTCGAGCGCGCGCTCGCGCTGGGACTGCGCCTTGTCGCCGTGGATGGCGACCGCGTCGATCGTCGTGACGGCGGAGCTTCTGCACGAGCCGCTCCGCTCCGGCCTTCGTCCGCACGAAGACGAGCGCGAGCCCGTCGCCGTCCGGCAGGAGCTCGACCAGCGTCTGCACCTTGTTGTCGGGCGTGACCGGGATGAACTGGTGGTCGACCTCGCCGCTCAGGCTTCCCTCGGGCAGCTCGCCTTCGAAGCGGGCCGGCATGTGCGTGTAGCGCCGTGCCACCTCGCCGACCTCGCCGTCGAGCGTCGCGGAGAAGAACATCGTCTGGCGGTCGTCTCCGGCAGGCGCCGGACGATCTTGTCGACCTGAGGCTTGAAGCCCATGTCGAGCATCCGGTCTGCCTCGTCGAGGACGAGCACCGAGACCGAGTCGATCGAGAGCATCTTGCGGTCGACGAGGTCCTGGAGGCGTCCGGGAGTTGCGACGACGACGTGAGCGCCTCGGGCCCGGTCGGCCTGGCTCTTCAGCGGCACGCCGCCGTAGACGGACGCGACGCGGACACCGAGCGGGCGGCCGACGAGCTCGATCTCCTCGGTCACCTGCGAGGCGAGCTCGCGGGTCGGCACGAGGATGAGCGCGGCCGGCGTCGGGCCCTTGACGTCGAGTCTCTCGACGATCGGGATTGCAAACGCAAGCGTCTTGCCAGAACCGGTCGGGCTCTTGGCGAGAACGTCGCCGCCGCGCGAGCGCCTCGGGGATCGCCATCGACTGGATCTCGAACGGCGCCTCGATGCCGCGCTTGGAAAGAACGGCGCACACAGCGTCCGAGACGCCGAGCGCGCGAAAAGAATCGGTCATGTTTCCTGTACTCCTTCGGTCGGTCGAGATCCCGTTACCGCTGAAGGAAACGTGACCTCACAGGAGGACCGAATTGCCCTCCGTGAGATTCACGGTAGCACGGGCGCCTGACGGATCGACCCGCGCCTACCGGTAGCGGTAGACGATGCGGCCGCGCTGGAGGTCGTACGGCGACAACTCGACCCTGATCCGGTCGCCCGGGTTGATCCGGATGCGGAACCGGCGCATCTTGCCGGCCGTGTATCCGAGCGTCTCGTGACCGTTGTCGAGTGCAATTCGGAACTTCCCGTCCCGAAGCGCCTCGATGATCTCGCCTTCGAGCTCGATCTTCTCTTCTTTGACAGCGATGGCGTCTCCTCCCGTGTGTGTCGACCACGGTAGCCGCTCGGACGGTCAGTCCGGGCGGTCTTCGAGCAACCGCAGGCGATGCTCGAGCTGCGCGACCCGGAGCTCGAGCTCCTCCCAGTCGTCGCGGGTCACGAGGCCGAGCTCGCGGAACAAGTCGGTGCAGGCGGTGGCGCGTGCTCTCGTTGATCCGAAGCGCGTCGCCGCGCCACCGCGACGTGGCTTCCTCGAGCAGCGACCGCGCGTCGTCGACGCGAAGACCGATCGTCGAGAGGACCCGATCGAGCGGGTCGCGGTCCGTCAGCGTCTCCATGCGGCCTCGTGCGCCGGCGCTGGCGGCGGCGCTCGCGCTTCGCGTCGCGTCCGGCGACCGCGTCGACGACCTCGCCGACCACGTTCTGGGCGCCTTCGATCGTGTGCTCGATCGCGTGCTCGAAGCCCTCGATCGGCGTCTCCGGCGCGGGCGCGTCGGTGGCGGCCTGCTCGGCCTGCAGCAGAACGCGGCGGCTTGGTCGCCTCGTCCATCGGCCTGGTCCTTGCGGCGCGCGTACTCGGGATCGCGCTCCATCAGGCTCGTCAGCAGCGGCGTCGCGATGAAGATCGTCGAGACCGCGCCGACGCTGATGCCGACGATGATCGCGAACGCGAAGTCCTGCAGCGTCGGGCCGCCGAGGAAGAACAGCGCGACGATCGGGAGAAGCGTGATCACCGAGGTGACGATCGACCGCCTCAGCACCTCCCACACCGAGACGTTGGCGATCGTCGCGATGCTCGCGCGCGGCATCAGGCGCATGTTCTCGCGCACCCGGTCGAAGACGATGATCGTGTCGTAGATCGAGTAGCCGAGGATCGTGAGCATGGCCGCGACCGTCGACGCGGTCACCTCGCGGCCCGAGATCGCGTACACGCCGAGCGCGATCGGGATGTCGTTGATCAGCGTGCGCAGGATCGGGACCGCGAACCGCCACTGGTAGCGGATCGTCACGTACAGCGCGATCAGCAGGAACGAGCCGAGGATCGCCCAGAGCGCGCCCTGCAGGATCTGCCGGCTGAAGCTCGCCGACACGTTCTTCACGCCGAGCTTGCCCGGCGTTGAGGCTGCTCGTCCAGGCCGTTCGTGAGGCTCGCCTGCTCGGCGGGCTTGAGCGACTTGATCCGGATCTGGAAGCTCGTGTACTCGTCCGATCCCGGTCACCTTGCCGCGGCCCTGGACGACCGCGCCCTTCTCGGTGATCTGCTGGCGCACCGCGGCGAGCGAGGTCGGCGTCGGCGTCGTGAACGTCACCTGCACGCCGCCCTTGAAGTCGATGCCGAGATTCAGGCCCTGCACGACGATCGCGATGATGCTGACGCACGATCGCGGTCGGTCGAGATGATGAACCAGAGCCGCCGCCGGCCGGTGACGTCGATCCGCTGCCACTTCGGGATCTCGGCCGCCGTCGCTCCCATGAACCGCGGGTCGCTGAACCAGCGGAAGCCGGCGAGCAGGCCGAGCAGCGCGCGCGTCGCGGCGACCGCCGTGATCAGCGAGATGACGGTGCCGATCAGCAGCATCAGCGCGAAGCCCTTCACCTCGGCGGTCGCGAAGCCGAACAGGACGAGCGCCGTGATGCACGTGACGACGTTCGCGTCGACGATCGTGTGGAAGCCCTTCGCGTACCCGGCCGAGATCGCGGCCTTCACCGATTTCCCGCCGCGCACCTCTTCCTTGATGCGTTCGAACACGACGACGTTCGCGTCGGCGGCGACGCCGATCGTCAGGATCAGGCCGGCGAAGCCCGGCAGCGTGAGCGTGACGCCGAAGATCAGGATCGCGCCGTACATGAGCACCGAGTAGATGGCGAGGCCGATCACCGCGACGAGGCCGAGGAAGCGGTAGAGCAGGAGCAGGAAGATCACGACCGCGATCAGGCCGCCGATCGCGGCGTTGCGGGCCTGCGTGAGCGAGTCCTTGCCGAGCGTCGCGGAGACGTCGGAGCGCTCGACCGTGTCGAACCTGACCGGCAGCGCACCCGTCTGGAGGACGAGCGCGAGATCCTTCGCCTCCTTCAGGCCACGCCATGCCGGTGATCTGTGCGCCACCCGCCGTCGGGTCGATCCCGCCCGGGTACTGCTTGTAGTCGATCGTCGGGAACGAGTAGAGCTGGTTGTCGAGCACGATCGCGAAGCTCTGGAGATAGCCCAGCGTCTGCCCGCGAACGGCCTCGGCCCGGGTGATCTCGTGGAACACCTTGTTGCCGTGGCCGGTGAACTGCATCGTCACGATCGGCAGGCCGCTCGTCGGGTCGAAGTCCTGCCGCGTGCCCGAGAGCTTCAGATCCTTGCCCGTCATCTGCGGGAACGGGCTCTCGCTGTCCAGCGGGTACACCCCGTGCTTGAAGAGGTAGTAGTAGGTCACGCCCGGCGACCGGTAGCGCCTGAAGGCCCGGGCAGGCGACGGCGGTCTTCGAATCGCAGGTGATCACCACCGTCCTGGCCGGAACGGTGAGCACCTCCATCCCGGGCGGCACCTTCCCCTTGCGCGACTTGAGCAGCTTCGCGCGCGTGTCGAACGGGCCCGCGACGAGCTTCTGGCCTTTCGTTCGGAAGAGGTAGTAGGCGCTCGGCCGGCCTGGATGGCCGGTCTGGACGCGAGACAGCAGCAGGTAGAGGTTCGTGAACGGGACCGGGTTCTGAGACGCCCCGATCGACGGCGGAACGAGCGATGGCGTCAGGTCGTACAGCTCGAGCACCGCGGTCTTGCCGATGATCTGGGCCGCGTCGTTCACGTTGTGAACGGCCGGCAGCTGAATCACGATCTGGTTCGAGCCCTGCTTGCGGATCTCGGGCTGCGAGACGCCGAGCCTGTCGACGCGGTTGCGCATGATGTCGATCGACCGATTCATGTCGGCAGCCGTGAGCGGGTGGCCACGAGGCGGCTGGGCCTGAAGCACGACCTCGAGCCCGCCCTGAAGGTCGAGGCCCTTGCGCAGCGACTTATGGAACGGCGAGCCGGGGACCGCGAGCAGCGCCACCCCGGCAAGCGCCGCGAGCAGCAGGACGATCAACGTGAGATGGGATCGGCGCGTCGCCAAAGCGGGAGAAGGTTAGCTCGCCTCGGGGGTTGGTTCGGGCTCCGGCTCGTCGCGCGCGAACGGCCGCCACCGCCCGGCGGTCGAGTTTGACGAGAACGTTCGGCGCGATCTCGATCAAGAGCTCGTCGCCACCGAGCTCCCGAACGAAAGCGTGGAGACCGCCGGCGGTGATGATTTCGTCGCCGACCGCCAGCTCGTCCTGCATCGCCGCATGGGCGCGGGAGCGGCGGCGCTGCGGAAGGACGATCAGGAGCCACGCCGAGGCCGACCAGGATGAGGATGATGATCAGTGGCCCCATGAGGCGAGACGCTCCAATGCGTTGCGTTTGAACGACGCAAACTCGTGGCGCTCGATCGCTTCGCGCGCACCGCGAGTCAGCTCTAAGAGGAAGCGTAGATTGTGGAGCGAGAGTAAGCGCAGGCCGAGCAGCTCATTCTGGTTCACGAGATGCCTGAGATATGCCCTGGAGAAGCGCTTGCAGGCCATGCAGTCGCAGTTCTCGTCGAGCGGCCTCGAGTCGCGCGCGTAGCGGGCGTTCCGAAGGTTCAGGCGGCCTTCCCACGTCGTGGCGCTCCCCGTGCGAGCCATGCGCGTGGGCAGCACGCAGTCGAACATGTCGATTCCCGAGGAAATCACCTCGAGAACTCCCTCGGCATCTCCAATACCCATGAAGTAACGCGGCTTGTCGGGCGGCATCAGCGCGGCGGCCCAGCCGGTGGTCTCGAACATCGCCTCACGCGCCTCGCCGATCGCGAGACCGCCGATCGCGTTACCGTCGAAATCCAGTTCGGCGATCTCGAGCGTCGAGCGCCGGCGGAGCTCCGCGTCGACGCCGCCCTGACTGATTCCGAACCGGAGCTGTCCTTCGGCCCGCGGCGCATGGCGCTGGCGGCGTGCCCACTCGGTCGTTCGCCGGACTGCATCCTCGAGCTCGCGGCCGGACACGCCCGTGGGAGGAACCTGGTCGAGGCACATCGCCACGTCGCTGCCGAGGTTCCTCTGAATCTCAGCCGCGAGCTCCGGCGTGAAGCGCGCCTCGGCACCGTCGTAGACGTTCTTGAACGTAACGCCGTCGTCATCGACCGCGGACAGCGTGTCGCGCAGCGAGAAGACCTGGAAGCCGCCCGAGTCGGTGAGGATCGGCCCGTCCCACCCCATGAACCGATGCAGTCCACCGAGCTCGGCGATCAGACCGTCACCAGGCCGGAAGTGCAGGTGGTACGAGTTGCCGAGAACGATCTGGGCACCGAGGCCTCTGACCTCGTCGGGGTCGAGACTCTTCACCGTCGCCTTCGTCCCGACGGGCATGAAGACGGGCGTGCGGACCACCCCGTGCGCCGTCGTGAGCACTCCGGCCCGCGCGGCACCGTCGGTCGCCTCGAGGCGGAACGTCACAGGATCAGCATCGCATCGCCGAAGGAGTAGAAGCGGTACCGCTCGTCGACCGCGAGCCGGTACAGGCGGCGCGTCTCTTCGATCCCCGCGAACGCCATCACGAGCGCGAGGAGCGTCGACCGCGGCAGGTGGAAGTTCGTCAGCAGGCAGTCGACCCGCCGGAACTCGAACCCGGGCGTGACGAAGAGCTCGGTGCGGCCGGCGAGCGGCCCTTCTCGCGCAAGCGTCTCGAGCACGCGCACGGTCGTCGTGCCGACGGCGAGCACGCGGTCGGCACGCCGAATCCGCTCCCAGGCTTCCGCCCTCACTGCGTAGCGCTCGCCGTGGATCGCGTGCTCCTCGAGCGTCTCCTCCGAAACCGGCCGGAACGTGTCGAGCCCGACATGGAGCGTGACGCGCTCCACGTCGAGCCGCGCGAGCAACTCGGGAGTGAAGTGGAGGCCGGCGGTCGGCGCCGCCGCCGACCCGGCCGGATCTGCGTAGACCGTCTGGTAGCGGGTGGGATCGTCGACCGGACGCGTGATGTACGGCGGAAGCGGCGTGTCTCCCGCCGGCTCGCCGGTGAGCCGAAGCCGCCAGCGTCCTTCGCCGAGATGTTCGAGGAGCTCGACCGGGCCATACCGACCGCCGGGACGCAACCGGCGCGTCGGCCTCGCAAGCCCTTCCCACTCGTCCCCGGCGAGGCACTCGAGCAGGAGCACCTCGCCGCGCGGGGCGTCGATCGGGATCCGTGCCGGAACGACCTTCGAGTCGTTCACCACGGCAAGCGTCCCCGGCGCGATCTCATCAGGGAGATCCCGGAACACGCGATGGCGTACCTCACCTGTCGCACGGACGTAGACGAGAAGGCGCGAGTCGTCCCGCCGTTCCGCCGGCGATTGCGCGATCAGCTCCTGCGGCAGCTCGTATTCGAGCTCGTCGGTGCGCACTTCGCTATCTCAACAGGCGCCGACGACACGAGACACGGCAACGGCCAGCTGTTCGATCGGCGTATCGGTGACCGCAATATGCGGCCAGACAGGGTGAGCCACGGTTGATTCGATCACCCGTCCAAGGTAGCGTCCGAGCCATGGACGACCGGTACTCGCTTCCGCCCGAGATCGCGGCCGCGCTGGATCGCGCCCGGCTCCAGGTCGAGGCTCTCGCCCTGACGGCCGACGAACTGCAGGTCGTGCTGCCAGACGCCGTCGGCAGCGCCCTTCGAAACGGGCTGCGCGAGGAGGCGGCGCCGATCTCGCGGCGGCTCGCGGAGGTCAAGGGGCTCGCAAACCAAACGATCCGCAGGCTCGAACGGCTCGAGACCGACATGCTCGCGGAGCGCCACGCTCGCATCGACGATCTTGCGCTCCTCGTCGACCTGATCACGGGACAGTGGCGCGCCATCAGCGAGCGGCTCGACCGGATCGAGCATTCGCTCGAGCCGAGCGCCCAGGTCGTCGAGCTCAGGCGCCCGGCCGACACGGGGTAGCGGAGATCGTTTGGGGAACCTCCCGGTTCGCCCAGACCCCTCCACCGGCCCGCTACCCGGACGACGGAGACGAGCTCAGCCGGGGGAACCTCCCGGTTCCCCCAGACCCCCTCCACCGGTCCGCTTCGCGGACGACGTAGCCGAGATCAGCCGGGGGAACCTCCCGGTTCCCCCAGACCCCCTCCACCGGTCCGCTGCGCGGACGAAGTGGCTGAGCTCAGCTGGGGGAACCTCCCGGTTCCCCCAAACCCCCTCCACCGGTCCGCTGCGCGGACGGGCCGCTACGCGGCCGGCAGCAGGAGCTCGAACCGGGCACCGTGGCCCGGCTCCGACCTGAGTGCGATACGGCCGCCGAGCGCGCCAGAGAGCTCTTGGGCGATCGCGAGACCGAGCCCGGTGCCCCCTGCCGCCTCCGACACGAACGGCCGGAAGAGACGCTCGCGCTTCTCGTCCGGGATCCCCGGCCCGCTGTCCTCGACCGACACGGTGATCGTCCCGTTGTTCTGCGCCATCCCGAGGACGATTTCCCCACCGTCGGGGGTCGCGCGGAACGCGTTCGACAGCAGGTTGCCGACGATCTGGAGCAGCCTGTCTCCGTCCGAGACGATCACCGGCCGCGCGCTCACTTCGACTCTGTAGTCGATCGAGCGGCGGCGTGCTTCGTCGGCGAACGTCTCGTGCGCGTGCTGAAGCAGCCCCTCCATGTCCACCTCTTCGTGCATCACCGTGAACCGGTGAGCCTCGAGTTTCGCCAGGTCGAGGATGTCGTTGACGAGCCGCTCGAGCCGCCGGGCCTCCGCCTCGACGACCTCCAGCGAATGCTCCCGAAGCTCCGGGTCCACGACGACCCCTTCGCGAAGAGCCGAAATGTGCCCGCGAATCGCCGTCAGCGGCGTGCGCAACTCGTGCGAGACCGACATCAGAAAGTCGCGCTCGCGCGACTCGGCCTCGGCAAGCCGCTCCGCCATCTCGCCGAAGCGCTCCGTCAGGTGCCCGATCTCACCCGGCGCGCGCACCGGCAGCTCGACGTCGTACGTTCCCTCGGCGACCCTGTCGGCTGCGTCGGAGAGCACGAGCAGCGGCGTCACGATTCGCCACGAGAGGTACCAGCCGAACGCCCCGGCAACCAGCAGTCCGAGCGCACCGGCCAACGCGAGCCGTTCGATCAGCGCCAGCACACGGTTGCGCACATCGGTCTTCTCCTTCGCGACGATGATCGCGCCGATCGGCCGGTTCTTCCCGAAGCTGACCGGATGCGCAACTGCGAGGTAGGTCTGGTTGAGCCCCGGGGGGACGAACTCGAACGTAAGCGTCTTCCCCGACGCCCAGTCGATCGTCTTCAAGTTCAGCCGCCGCAGGCCGGACGACTCCCCCGGAAACGGCGTCACGCCGTCGTAGTAGATCCGGTCGCCGGTGGCGTGCTCGAGATCCGCGCGGGCGAACGACGGCGCGCGTCTCGATTCCTGCCGGCTCGACGTGTCGAACGTCGCGACAACCGCGTTCGAGTAGAGCTGCGCGATGCCGTCAGCCTCGTGCCGGAGCTGGCTGACCGCCTGGTCGTGTGCGAACGACTGGAAGAGCTGCACCGCGATCGCGGTCGTGACCAAAGCGGCCACGAGAATCCCGCCCAGGAAGATGAGCGGAAGCCGGACCCGGAGGGACGAGAACACGTGCGCGCCTACAGCTGCGCGGTTTCTTTCTGCGCGTCTCTCGCCGGCGAGACCTTGTAACCCACGCCCCACACCGTAACGATGGGAGAGGCGTCACCGAGCTTGCGGCGGACCTGGCGGACGTGCACGTCGACCGTGCGGGTGTCGCCGGCGAACGTGTACCCCCACACTCGTTCGAGCAGCTGGTCGCGTGTCAGGACGAGACCTCGGTGGTCGAGCAGCTCCCAAAGGAGGTCGAACTCCTTCGGCGCGAGTTGGATCTCCTGGTCGCCGACGCGGACCTCGTGACGCCCCGCGTCCACGGTCAGGTCGCCGTGCTGGAGCACCTCGACCTCGTGATCGTGGCGCGCCGCAGTCGCACGGCGAAGGATCGACTTGATTCGGGCGACGAGCTCACGCGGGTTGAAAGGCTTCGTCAAGTAGTCGTCGGCACCGACCTCGAGCCCGATGATCTTGTCGATGTCCTCGTCGCGAGCGGTCAGCATCAGGATCGGCAGGTCGGAGGTCTGCCGAATCCGCTTGCAGACCTCGATCCCGTCGATGTCAGGGAGCATCAGGTCGAGGACGACCAGCGCCGGCTTCTCGAGCGCAACCTGCGCCAGCGCATCTCCGCCCGTTGCCGCTGTCTTGACCGCGTAGCCCGCGTTCTTCAGGTAGAGCGCGACGAACGAGGCGATCGAGCTCTCATCCTCGACGACCAGGATGGTCGGGGCGGGCGCCGCCACTAACGGGACAGCCCTTTGGCAGCAGCTGCCGGCACAGCGTTCGGGCCCTTGTTGGCGCCGAAGGAGAGGGTGATCGCGGCGGGCCCGAGCGGGAGCGGCTTACCGCCATTCGTCGACATCGTCCCGTTGTCGCTCGTCCCGGTCCCGGTAGCGGTCACCTGGCCTTTTCCGACCGCAGAGATGTCGATGCCGATGCCGTCGAGCCGCAACGTGTAATGGCCGTTCGGGAAGACGAAGCGAACGTCCGAGCCCGAGTACCGGAGCGTCGATCCGAAGGGCAGCTTCATGCATCTGCGCCGCTCACCTGGACGGTGCTTCCGTCCGAGGGCGTGTACTCGACGATCGTCAGCGTTCCTTGGGTGATGTGGCCGAAGATCAACCCGTTGCCCTGAACGCTGATCACGCGCGCGCTCGCTCCCGAGACGACGAGCGAGCCGTCGCCGGCAGCGTCGGTCGCGGCGACCGCAGCCATTGCGGCAGAGAGCGCGAAGAGCGCAACGAGCAGGAGGAAAGAGATGCGGCGCATCAGAAGGGAAGTGTTTCCCACCGAAGTATGCCGTGCGTGACGGAGAAGTAAGGAATTTTCGTCGCGACGCCCGTGCCGCCCGAGCCCCGGCCCGGATAGCGTCACCATCGTGCACGAGCTGATCGTCTTCGGCACCGCCGTCCTCGTCGTTTCCGCGGGGCTGTCTGCAGCCCTCGTCGCATCGAAACTGAGCGAGCGCGTGATGGTTCCGGCGGCCGCCCCGTTCCTCGTCGCAGCCGCCCTCGCGTCCGACCTGTTTCCGTCCCTCGGGCTCTCGACGAAGATGGTCGGGCGCATCGCATCGGTCGCGCTGATCGTGATCCTCTTCGACGGCGGACTGTCGATCGGCTGGAAGCGGTTTCAGGCCGCGAGCGGGCCCATCGTCGCACTCGGGCTCGTCGGCACGTTCGCAACGGCAGGCGGAATCGCCCTCTTCGCGCACTGGGCGTTCGGCTTCAGCTGGATCGCGAGCGGTCTTCTCGGCGCGGCGATCGCCCCTACCGACCCGGCCGTGATGTTCTCGGTGCTCGGGGACCGGGAGATCTCGGGCCGGACAGGAACGATCCTCCTCGGCGAGTCGGGCGCGAACGACCCGGTCGGGATCGCGCTGATGCTCGGCATGATCGAGCTCGCAACGCACGCCCACGCGACCTTCTGGATCGTGGTCCGCGAGTTCGCCCTGCAGATGACCGTCGGGCTGGTCGTGGGCATCGCCGGCGGCCTTGCCCTCGGTGCCGTGATGAGGCGGCTCTCGCTCCCGAGCCCTGGGCTCTACACGCTCCGCACCCTGGCCGGGGCAGGCCTGATCTTCGGAACGGCGACCGTCGCGCACGGCTCCGGGTTCCTCGCCGTCTTCGTCGCCGGCCTGCTCGTCGGCGACGTTCGAGCCCCGTTCAAGGTCGAGACGGAGATCTTCAACGACGCGCTTTCCTCGCTGGCGGAGATCGTCGTGTTCGTCGCGCTCGGCCTGACGATCTCGCTCTCGGCGCTCGGCCTCACGCAGTGGGGCGACGGATTGCTGCTCGCGGGGGTCGTCGCTCTCGTGATCCGCCCGCTCGTCGTGGGGTCTCTCCTCATCCCGGCGCAGCTTCGACCGGGAGAGAAGACGTTCATCATCTGGGGTGGGCTCAAGGGGGCGGTCCCGATCTTGCTCGCTTCGCTCGCCCTCGAGGCCGGGGTCAAAGACGCGGAACGCATCTACGAGATCGTGTTCGTCGTCGTGCTCGCCTCGGTGCTCGTGCAGGGATCGTCCGTTCCGCTCGTCGCGCGCCGCCTCGGCGTGCGGATGAAGCGGATCAGCGCTACGCCACGCGCCGAACAGTCCCGCTGAGCCCGTTGACGCTCACGCGGTCGTACCGCTCGACGAGCGGCACCCAGCCCGATTTCCGGACGCCCGGCTCGCAAACCACGCAGACGTTGGAGTCGCGACCGGCCCAGCGCCAGCGGCGGAAACGCTCTCCCGCGAGCAAGTTCCGGCGGCAGATCTGGCACATCGCCACGCCGGAACCGTATGACCCACGCCGGACGACGCCGGCAGCTGCGCGTCGCCAGCCTCGAACGAAAGTGTTGTCTCAAAAGAAAACTCTTGTAACACACTTGTAACGGACTTCGTGACTGTGTAATCTCTCACTGCGGCGGGCGGGGATGACGGCGCCATACGCGTCTTACAAACGGGTTCTCGGAGTCTCTGGGAGGAGATCGAACACGAATATGGACGAGCGCATGTTGCACATACAGCACTGCATGTACCAGTACTCCAGAGCGATTTACCGCTCGATCAAGGATCTCGTCGACCCGTACGCGGACGGAGCGACGCGTCTCGTGTACCGCCGGGACGTGCTCGCCGCGTGCGAGGGGACGATGGAGCGCCTCGCCGCCGACCCGCACTATTTTGCGAATCCGGACCGCACGCTTTTCCAGGACATCCGCCGCTACTTCCCGATCACAGCGCAGGCCCAGGTGGCCTGGGCCGTGAACCAGGGAGTCGGCGCCGCGGTCGGGTTCATCGAGGAGCAGATCGAAGCCGGAACCTTCGAGGGCGGCATCGCCCGCTGCCACGCATCGACCCGGAAGGGCAAGCCGTGCCAGCGCACCCCGCTCCCGGAACGCGACTATTGCCCGTCCCACCAGCACCTCGAGCAAGCTCGCGCCGCAGCCTGACGCGGGCGACGCGACTTCGAACGTTCCTGGCTTTGCGAGCTGTAAGCTCGTAAAGCGCGATGAGCCACGACACCGACAAGCTGATTCGTCAGCTCTCTCTCGTGGCCTTCCTGATGGCCGAGCGCCGTCCCCTGACGGCGCGGGACATCAAGTCGAACGTCGAGGGCTACCAGGAGATGAGCGACGAGGCGTTCGCGCGGCGCTTCTACTCCGATCGCGCCGAGCTCGTCGCGCTCGGCGTCCCGCTCGATTCGCAGCGGGACGAGTACACGGGCGAGGAGCTCTACACGCTCCGGTCCGAGCGGTACTTCCTTCCCCCGCTCGAGCTCGAAGACGACGAGCTCGCAGCGCTCCAGACCTGCCTGTACCTCCTCGAAGGACGCTTCGCGTACGCCGAGCCGCTGCGCCTCGCGCTCCAGAACCTGGCGCTCGGCCGCTCGTCGGGCGCCCGCGACGACGCGCCGACGGCGAATGCGGTACGGGTCGAGGTGCGCGATCCCGACTACACACCCGAGCTCCAAGGGCGCCTCGGAAAGCTCGAGGGCGCGATCTCGAAGCAGCGGACCGTCAAGTTCAGGTACTGGTCGATCTCACGCGACGACCTCCGCGAGCGCGAGCTGAACCCGTACGCGCTGCTGCCCGAAAACGGCACGTGGTACGTGATCGGCGAGGACCAGGAGGACAAGGTGGTCAAGAATTTCCGGGTCTCGCGGATCCGTTCCGATATCCGGTATGCGTCACGGCGCGAACGCGACTTCCGGATGCCCGAGACGTTCGACATCGAGGAGTACCGCGGCCGCGCGGACTGGCAGTTCGGCGAGGTCGCCGGCGAAGCCCGGATCGAGGTTGCCCCCGACACGGCTTGGTGGCTCCAACGCGTCTACGACGACCGGCGCAACCGCATCGAGGGGGACGTGTTCGTCACGGAATACGCGTCGCTTCCCTTGCTCGCCCGCTGGATCCTGCGCCAGGACGGGCGCGCGGTTCCACTCGAGCCGTCGGCGCTCCGCAGAATCGTTGTCGAAGGGGCTCGTGCGGCACGCAACGCCCATGACGGCCCGCTGTCCGTCCCCGCCATTCCGGCAGTCGAGATCGCGCACGAGATCGTCGAGCGACCGCGCATCGGGCCCGGTCGCGCCGGAGCGGTTCGGCGTCCTCCAGTCGCTGCTCGCGTACCTCCTGACCGCCTGCGGGGAAGAACGAGAGGCCGTCATCCCGGCGCGCGAGCTGATCGACGGCTTCTCGATCCCGGAGGCGGCGCTCGAGGAGCACCTGTCGCTCCTCAACCTCGTCAACTTCGGCGGCGGCTGCTACGCGGTCTACGCCGAGCTTCGCGGAGACGAAGTGCACGTCGACAAGGAGCTCTTCGGCGACACGTTCCGGCGAGCGCCGCGCCTGACGCCGCTCGAGGCTCGTGCGATCCGGCTCGCGCTCGAGTTCGTCGGGCCGATGATCGCGGCCGGAACCCATTCGCCGCTCGATCGCGTCCGCGCGAAGCTCGAGGAGACGTTCGGCGCATTCGACCTCACCCAGACTCCGGCGCCGCAGGGCGGCGCGGAGGAGGACCTGGTCGCGACGCTGACGCAGGCGATCGACGCGCACGGCGTCGTCGAGCTCGAATATCTCAAGCCCGAGTCGAGCGAGGTGACGACGCGGACGGTCGAGCCGTACTCGATCGAGCGTCGGCTCCCGCACTGGTACGTCCACACGTGGGATCTCGACCGCGACGGGCCGAGGAGCTACCGGCTCGACCGAATGAAGCGGGCGAAGCAGACGCGCAAGCGGTTCACGCCGCGCGACGGCTTCGACCCTTCCGAGCTCCACCACGCGACGAGCGCGCGGGTCTGGTATTCGCAGAACGTCGCCCGTTGGGAGGTCGAAAAGGGCGCAACGCTCCTCGTTGACGGCGCCGCCCTCTCGGAGCGCGCGGTCGGCAGCCCGGAGTGGCTCGTCGGCGAGGTGGTTTCGTATCGGGGCGACGCCGTCGTCCTCGCCCCACCGGATCTCCGTGTGCGGGTGGCCGATCGGGCACGCGAGCTCGAGCGCCTCTTCCGGCGTGCGCCGGCGAAAGCCGTGTAGGGGGCCTAGCCGCCGACCGGCAGTGTCAGGGTGAACGTCGCACCGAGACCGGGCGGCGACGAGACGGCGAGCGAACCCCCGTGCGCCTCCGCGATCGAGCGCGCGATGAAGAGACCGAGGCCTGTGCCCGGCTTCGAATCCGGCGACGCCACGCGTCCGAACTTCTCGAAGATCACTGCCTGGTTCTCGGGCGCGATCCCGCTCCCGTGGTCGGTGACGTCGATCACGACGTGACCGTCGGGTGCGAACGCCGCAACCTCGACGACTCCCCCTGTCGGCGAGTACTTGACCGCGTTGTCGATCAGGTTCGCGAGCACCTGGCGCAGTCGCGGGCCGTCGCCCCGAACGGTGGGCAACTCGTCGGGCAGCCGTGCGACCACGCCGATCTCCGCCTGCGTGGCGGTCGCGGTCGCGACCGCCTCCTGCACGAGCGCGTTCATGTCGACATCCGCGAAGGTGTAGGCGAATGACCCGGACTCGATACTCGACGTGTCGAAGACGTCGCCCACCAACCTCGCGAGCCGGTCTGCCTCGTCGACGATGAGCGCGAGGAACGTGTCACGCTGATCGTCGGTCAGCTCGCGCCATCGCTGCTGGAGCGTCCGTGCGCCGCCGACGACGGCTGCCAGGGGGCTCCGCAGCTCGTGTGTGACGAGGGAAACGAAATCGGCGCGAGCCGTCGAGAGATCGTCACCCGGCTCAGGCTCACCCGCGAACGGCGACCGAGACTCATCCGCCGCGCTCCTCGAGGCTCGCGAGCGCCCACGAGGCGTGTTCGGAGAGCATCGCGTCCTCGTGCCGGATGAACCGGCGTCAGCACGGAGCGCGTGCCCGGCTCGGCCTCGCCGACGTTCCCGAGTGCGACGAGCGCGTTCCGCTGCAGCCACCGCGGGTCGTTGCGGGGGACGTACAGACGGTCGAAGCCGCTCACGAGCGAGTCTCCGCTCTCCGTGAGCCAATCGACGAGGCCGACGTGCGCTGCGGGGTCGGGATCGTGCCCCGCTCGCCGCCCCTCGACGCCGCGGTTCCAGGGACAGACGTCCTGGCAGATGTCACAACCGTAGACCTGGGCTCCGAGAGGGGCGCGGTAGTCGTCGGGGATCGGCTCGGGTGTCTGCGTCCAGTACGAGAGGCACTTCGTGGCGTCGAGTACGCCGTGCCCATCCAGCGCGCCGGTCGGGCACGCGTCCACGCACAGCGTGCACGAGCCGCAGCCTGCAGCGAGCGGAGGCGTGGGCTCCAGCTCTGCGCTCGTCACGAGCGTCCCGAGCACGACCCAGGAGCCGTGGTGACGCGTGATCACCATCGTGTTCTTGCCGTAGAAGCCGATGCCGGAGCGCACGGCTGCTTCGCGGTCGACGTGCTGGTTCGAGTCGACGAGCACCCGGTAGTCGCCGCCGAGCTCGCGGCCCAGCGCGTCGAGCCGCTCGCGCAGATCGGCGTAGCTGTCGTGCCAGGTGTACCGGGGCAGGCGCCCGCTTCCGGCCGGACGCTCCGGTTCGGGCGCGTAGTAGCAGAGCGCCGCCGAGACCACCGTCCTTGCGCCCTCGAAGAGCTTCTCCGGGTGGCAGGAGATCTCCGGGTGAGCCATCGTGAACCGCATTCCGCCGAAGAGCCCGCGCTCCCTGCGCTCCTGGATCTGCGACTCGGTCTCCGTGTACGGCGCCGCGATAGCGACCCCGACGGCGTCGAGCCCGAGCTGCTCGCCCAACCGCTGCACCTCGGCGGTGGTCATGGGCGCATTTCTAGCCGATGCCGAGAATGAACTTCGCGTCCTCGGACATCCGCTCCGGCGTCCACGGCGGATCGAACGTCAGCTCCGTCTCCACGTCCTCGACGCCCGGCACCAGGCGGATGACCCGGTCGATGTCCTCCTGGATCATCGGTCCCACCGGGCAGGCCATCGACGTGAGGGTGTAGGTCACCCTCACCTTCGCGCCCTCCACTTCGACGTCGCCGAGCAGTCCGAGCTCGACGATGTCCATGCCCAGCTCGGGATCCTCGACCTGGCGGAGCGCTTCGACGACTTCTTCTGTCGTAAGCATGAACCGAGGGTAGCCGACTTACCCGCGCAGCGTCATCGGACGCCTGCCGTGCGCTCGGCCAGCGAGAGCACGAGATCCATCACCTCGGCGGTGGCGCGCACGGGGTTCGTGCTCTCGATCACGGGCACGCCGTGACGCTGGGCGGCGTCGACGAGCGCGTCCTGGATTGCGCGGATCTCGTCGAAATGCGACAGGTACTTGTCCATCGCACGCACGCCTCCGGTCGCCGAGTCCCTGACGTGGAAGTGCATCCGGTGGACGTCCTCGCTTTCGATCTGGAGCACGACGTGGACGACCAGGGCTCCGTCGATCTGCGCCGCGGTGAGGCCCGGCACGAGGTGAACGCCCTCGATCACCATCGACCAGCCTTCCGCGAGTGCGCGCACGACCGAGGCCTCCACCCCGACGAGCACGTTGCGGGTCTGATCGAGGAATCCGTCGAGCGTCGGGTCACCGGTCTCCGGCGCGACAGCGGCTGCTCCGGCCTCGAAACTCGACAGGTGGACGGACGGCATCGCCTCAGGAGGAAAGAACGCGCGCATCGTCTGCCGGATGAAGTCCGTCGACGTCACTCGAGTGATCCCGAGCCGGTGTGCGACCTCTGTCGCGACCCCCGACTTGCCGGTTCCGGTCGCGCCGCCGATCAGCAGCACGATCGGCGTGTCCAACACCTGAGGGAGCAGCCCCCGCGAGTGAAGCAAGGCGCCGAGCGGCAACGGATCGCCGTAGCGCCGCTCGCTCACGCCGGCGCCGCCACCGGAGCGAGAGCGAGGAGTGCCTCGTCGAACTCGGGCGCGACGACGTCGTTCGCCGCCAGCACGATCTTCCGCCCTCGCGCCAGCGCATGCTCGGCAACGGCGTCGATCGCGGCTCCCTTCAGCTCCACGAGGTACGTGTCTGCATCCGTCCGGGAAAGATCGTCGAAAAGTGCCTCGCGGTTGCCGAGGTTGCGGGAAACCTGCACCACGTCGGCCTCGAGCCCGGCGACGTCCACCCCACCCGCGGTGAACACGGCGACGCGACCCTCGAGCGGCTCGAGCGGCCGAAGCCGCAGCGTTGCCGGGTACGCCTCCTCGATCTCACCGCCGACCGACACGACGAGGTCGGAGATCAATCGCCGGTAGAGATTGAAGTGCGCGTCGAGGTCGTGGCCCGGTCCGACGACGAGCACTCGCCGGTCGACCTCGACCGGCGGAACAGCGGTGCCGCTCGAGTCGAAGACGATCGCGTCGGGCCCGCGCTCGGCCGCGAGCCACGCGCCTTCGAGCACGTTCGAAACGAAGACCTGTCCGGCCAGGCCACCGCCGGCACGGCGGCAGCCGACAGTCGGCAGCGCCGCACAGCGCGGCCGTCTCGAGATGATCGGACGCGGCGTGGCGCCCGGCGCGCGAGAGCGCGACGAGATCGGACACGGACGGCGGCGACTCGACGAGCTCGGGCTCCGGCGGCCCGCCACGACCCATCGCGACGACCACGACCTCGCGTTCGCGTGCGAGCAGGCGTGCGACATGGCCTGCGACCGCGGTCTTGCCGACCCGCTTGCCCGTACCGATCACGGCGAGCGTCAGAGGCGGGCGCTCCCAGCTCGCGTACTGCGGTGGATCGAAGCGGAAGTCGGCGCCGACGTACGAGAGGCCCGCGGCCAGTGCACGCGAGGCCCAGCGCATCCGCTCGGCCGGCCCGAGCACAGGCTCGTCCGACAGATCGACGACCAAGGTCGCATCGCCGAACCCCTCGACGAGCGGCACGCCGTAATCGAACCCGCCGCGCAGCTTCTCGCTCCCGCCCACGAGTATCGCCCCGGCCCATTCGTACGGAAGCACCGCCAGCGCCTCACGAACGACTGCCGGCGAATGCTCCCCGTCGATGAGCGCGACCGCCCTCACCGCTTCGCCGTCACCTCGTTCTCGATCCGGCCGGTGTACTTCTCGTACTCGAGCGTCTCGAGGTCGAACTGGATGATCCGCTCCTGCCCGTGGAACGGGTACCGGCGCCACACGGCGACGTGCGAGCCGTTGACCTCCACGACGTTGTAACAGGGCCTCGTGTTGCCGCGCAGGCGCAGCGTGGAGACGGTGCCGGTGTTCACGACGAAGAGGTTCTCGAGCCGCCACGCGTACGGAACGTGCTTGTGCCCGGAGAGGACGAGGTTCACCCCGGCGCGCTGGAGGCACTCGATTGCGTCACCCGCGTCGTAGACGACATTGCGCTCGCGCCCGGTGCCGGGAACGGGCAGCAAATGGTGGTGAAGCACGAAGATCCGCAGGTCGGCGGGAGCAGCGAACTCCTCCTCGATCCACCCGTAGCGCCCGCGCCCGATCTGCCCGTGGTCGAGGTCTGGCTCGGTCGAGTCGACCGCGACGACGGTGATCCCTCCCTTCCGGAGCACCGAGTTCCTGTTCCCGAACAACTCCTCGAAGTGCGCATAGCCGACATTTCGCGAGTCGTGGTTCCCGGGAATGACGACGAGCGCTTCGCACTCGATCCGGTCGAGATAGCGCCTGGCCTGGGCGTACTCCTCCTTGAACCCGTACGTCGTGAGGTCACCCGAGCAGACCACGATGTCGGGGTTGAGCTCGTTGATCTCCGCGATGGCGCGCTCCATCAGATCGGGCACGAAATGCGGATCCCCACAGTGGAGGTCCGACAGATGCGCGATCGTCCGCGGCGCTTCCATCCCGCGGAGTCTAGATCCGGCCCGGCGGCGGCATCCGACTTCGCTGCTACCTTGACACCAGGTGGCTCTGGAAACACCCATTTTCCAGGCATATCGAGGGAATGACGTGCCCCGTTTCGTCAACGAGGCGGAACTCGAGTACGCCAAGATCCTCGACTATTACGGCATCCCCTGGATGTACGAGCCACACACGTTCGTCCTGGAACGCGACGCCGAGGGACGAGTGGTCGAGGCGTTCACGCCGGACTTCTACCTTCCGGAGCAGGAGCTCTACCTCGAGGTGACCGTGATGAAGCAGTCGCTCGTCACGCGGAAGAACCGGAAACTGCGCAAGGTCAGGGAGCTCTACCCCGGGATCAAGATCAAGCTCTTCTACGAGCGGGACTTCGAGCGGATCGCATCCCGATACGGGCTGCGCAAGGCGAGCTGACAGCACAGGCCGCACACGACGACCGCATCGGGGACGTCTACCTCGGCGCAGCCGAGATCGCCGCGCGCGTCCAGGGGCTCGCAGCGGAGATCACGCGCGACTACGAGGGAAGCGAACCAATCCTCGTCGGCATGCTCAAGGCCTGCGTCCCGTTCCTCACCGACCTCTCGCGGGCGATCCCGTTCGCGCACTCGGTCGACTTCGTCGAGCTTGCCGCCTACGGCGGTGCCGAGCTCGGCGGGCACGAGCAGATCCGCCTGTTGAAGGACCTCGACCTGCGGATCGGAAACCGAAACGTCGTGATCGTGGACGAGGTCGTCGACACCGGCCTGACGATGCACTACGTCTGCAAGACACTCGCGCTCCGCAACCCCGCGTCGCTCGCGGTGGCGACCCTGTTCGACCGGCCGTACCGCCGTCTCCTCGACGATCTCCCGATTCGATACGTCGGCTTCACCGTGCCCGACGAGTTCTTCGTCGGCTACGGGTTCGGGCTCGACGAGCACTGGCGCAACCTGCCCGATCTCCACTTGCTTCGAGCCTGACCGCGCGGGAACGGCATTTTTTAGGCACGGCTAAACTTTTCGTGTGATCACGAGAGAGACGCTGCCCGCCGGGCTGCGGACGGTCGACGAGGCACTTCACAGGACACGCTTCCGTGTCCTGCCGTTCCTCGGCCCGGCGTTCATCGCGTGCATCGCCTACATCGACCCCGGGAACTTCGCGACGAACATCGCCGGTGGCTCCCAGTTCGGATACACGCTCGTCTGGGTCATCGTCGTCTCGAACCTGATGGCCGTGCTGATCCAGACGCTGTCGGCAAAGCTCGGCATCGCGACAGGCCGCAACCTTCCCGAGGTCTGCCGCGACGAGTTCTCGCGGCGCACGACGTTCCTGCTCTGGCTCCAGGCGGAGGGGATCGCGATGGCAACCGACCTCGCCGAGTTCCTCGGCGCGGCGATCGGGTTCAGCTTGTTGCTCGGCACGAGCCTGATGCTGTCGACTGCGATGACCGCGATCGCAGCGTTCACGATTCTCGGGCTGCAACGGTTCGGCTTTCGGCCGTTCGAAGCCGTGGTCGCCTCGTTCGTCGGCGTCATCGGTGGCTGCTACCTGGTCGAGCTGATCTTCGCCAACCCCGACTTCTCCGCAGTCGGACACCACGCCGTCGTCCCCGGATTCCAGGGCACGACGTCGATCGTGCTGGCGGTAGGCATCCTCGGCGCGACGGTGATGCCGCACGTGATCTACCTGCACTCCGCACTGACCCAGGACCGGATCGTCCCCGAAACGGACGAGGACGCGCAGAAGCTGATGCGCTACACCCGGATCGACGTGATCGTCGCGATGAGCCTTGCCGGGCTGATCAACCTGGCGATGCTCGTGATGGCGGCCAGCACGTTCTACGAGAGCGGCCACCAGAACGTCGCGTCACTCGAAACCGCCCACGACACGCTCACACCGCTCCTCGGCAGCACGGCGAGCGCGCTGTTTGCCATCGCGCTCATCGCCTCCGGTCTTTCCTCATCTGCGGTCGGCACACTCGCCGGGCAGGTGGTCATGCAAGGCTTCGTCCGGCGCCGGATCCCGTTGATCGTGCGGCGAGCGGTGACGATGGTGCCTGCCTTCGTCGTCGTCGCGATCGGCGTGAACCCGTCGCGCACGCTCGTCCTCTCCCAGGTCGTGCTCTCGTTCGGGATCCCGTTCGCGCTCGTGCCGCTGATCCTCTTCACCGCAAAACGTCGGCTCATGGGGCAGCTCGTGAATCGGAAGGGGACGACCGTCGTCGGCGTGGCTCGTGGCGACTGTGATCATCTCCCTGAACGTGTTCCTGCTCGCGCAGACGTTCGGCCTCTGAAGCCTCGATGGCGAGGCTGCGCTCGGCTGCGCCGGGGTTCGCGACTACACCCTGAGCCTGAGGCAATCCGTAGATCACCCCAGCCCGGTTCGGTGGGTCTCCCGATGCGGATTTGCTCGATCCAGGCGACTCTCACGCCTGCCGGCAAGGAAATCGGAGGTTCTCGATGACAAACGTCATGACCCCACCGAAGGAAGTGCAAACCTTCGAGTCGACCGAGGACGTTCCCGTTGCCACCGTGAACGACGAAGTCCGCGAACAGGCGATCCTCATGTCGTCCGAACGCACACGCCGCCCGCGGCTTCCCCCTCGCTGGTTCATGCGCCTGTTCTGGCGCGCGCACCGCGGCCTGTACCGCGTCACCGGTGGTCGAGCCGGACTGTGGCGTCCGAAGGCCAACGGCTGGGGCGCTCTCTGCCTGATGACCACCGGGCGCCGCACCGAGCGCGAACGCAGCGTGATAGTTGGCTACTTCGAGGACGGTCAAAACCTCATCGGGATGGCCATGAACGGGTGGGCCGACGGTGAGCCTGCCTGGTGGCTCAACCTCCAAGCCCACCCTGACGCGAAAGTGGTTCTCCCCGACGGCGCGCGCCTCGTGCGGGCGCGGGCCGCGCAGGGCGACGAACGGTCGCGGTTGTGGGCCAGATGGCGCGAGATAGACAAAGGGTTGGACGCGTACGCGGCGCTTCGGTCGTCCGAGACCGCAGTGGTAGTTCTGGAGCCACGGCCCGATCCCGTTCGATGACCACCTCCGGCCGAGACGTTGCCCGAGATGGAGACCACTCACCTGCGCCAGCGGTCGGAAATGTCCCCTGAGGATTCGGTGCGGCGGAGTGTGCCGCCTATGGGGCGTTGAGACGAGGAGTCAGTCGTAACCCGCTCGGGCTCGCCTTCTCACGTTCATCTCATCGGCGAAGCCCAGCATCCCTCTTGCGTCCCGGCCCGTCATACCCAGTCCGGCCGGGGCGAGCACCACAAGCTGGAGGCTCGGTGTGAGGCGCGCACTTGCCCGCCTGGCCTCCAGCCCTCCTACCATCGTCTTACCGACTGAGCTGCCCGAGCGTTCGAGGATCGCAGACTCCGGGTACTGATACAACTGCGACGACGTGATCCGCGGGCTTCTCGCCCCAGCTGTCGTTCTCGTATCGCTCCTGGTAGCGCCCTCAGGTGATGCGGCCCTCAAAGCTAGTAGCGCGGCGGTTACCGTCACCTCAGCCGGAGCCAATCAATTCGTCTTCCAGGTCCAGAACACCGGCAACTCTGTAATCGGGTCGTTCGTTCTCGTCCTCGGAGCGGGCTTCACTGCCGGCAGCATCGTGAGCACCACCGGGGGCACGTGCCAACTTTCGGGGGGAACTGTGACCTGCGCCGGCCTCGCACTCGCAGCCGGCTGTGACTGTGCCGGGGGTCAAAGCGAGTACATCACAATCAGTGGCTCAGGCGATCCGACCGGAAGTAGCGTCAACCAGATTGTCGACGTTTCAACTCCGGCCGGCGCCGGTACACACACCGTGACTCAAACCCCAGCCCCGATGGTCATCTCAATTCCGAAGGCATCTACCTCGAACAGCAGCAGCCTCACGAAGACGAGCCCGATTGTCAGTGTCACGCCCCTCATGCCCGTTCTTCTCCGGGGTAGGCACCCGGAACTAACGGTCACGGCGCAACTTTCCCGGCCGACCGGCCTCGCCCTGACCCTCCTCGACACCGAAGGGCACACGCTTGCAAACTGGAGCGAGAAAGCAAAAACAGGCACGCTCAAGCTCAAGCTGCTGCTACCCGCCAAGGCGCGACACCCAGGTCACGCCACACTGCGGATCACCTTTACAGGTGGGAACCCCACGCAGGCAGAGAAGATGCCGGTTCTGCTCCGCAGCTGAGACTCCCCTCGTTTGCTCTTGGCGCAGCGGCACTCGCCTGCACGAGCGTCGTTACCTCTGAGCCTCCCAGCTTGGCGAGGCGCACGGAGGGGTTCGCCCGCGCGTCCGCGTCAGCGGCGTCGGAAGCATCGATTCCAGCTGCTTGCCGCCTCGAGGAAGAAGGGGCTCACGGGGGAAACATGGTTTCCCCTCGCGCTACTAGAGGTAGCCGAGCGGATCGACGGGGTCGCCGTTGATCCGTACCTCGAAGTGGAGGTGCGGGCCGGTGCAGTGGCCCGTGCAGCCGACGTAACCGATCACGTCGCCCTGGCTCACGTCCTGGCCGCAGGTGACCGCGATCGCCGACTGGTGCGCGTACGCGGTCGCCAGGTTGCCGCCGTTGTCGAGAACGACGAGGTTGCCGTACCCGCTTTCCCAGCCGCAGTAGATGACCTTGCCGGCAGCCGCGGCATGAATCGGCGTTCCCGTCGGAACACCGATGTCGATCCCCGTGTGCATGCGGCCCCAGCGCCAGCCGAATGGGCTCGTGATCGGCCCCGACACGGGCCAGATGAGCCCGGCCGACGACGGAGTCGCAGTCGGGCCGTCACTCCCGGCCTGCGCCGCGCGGATCTGAGCCCCGAGGGCAGCGCTCACCTGTGTGAGCGAGTCGATCTCGCTCGCCTCGGCGCGCTCCTGCGCGCTCAGGCTGGAAAGCGCAACGAGCTTCTGCTGCTTCGTCGACGCGAGCGAGCTCTTGGCGCCGAGGAGCGCGGTGCGGGCCTCCGCCTCCTGGCTCGCGCGAGCGGCGAGCGACCGCGCCTCGCCCTCGATCCTCCGGCGAAGCGCCGCCGTCTTCGCCCTGGCCTGCTTCACGGCCTGTTTCGAGCGCGCCACTTCCTGGGCGACGATTCTGTCCTGCTCGCCGATCCGGGTGAGATAGTTCGTCTTCTCGATCGCCTCCTGGATCGACGTCGAGCCGAGAACGACGTCGAGCGTCGAGACGTCGGGCGACTCGTAGATATCGACGAGACGCTGGTTCAACCGGCCGACCGAAACCTTGTACTGCCGCGTCAGCAGTTTGAACCGCTGCGTCTGAACCCGGAAGAGCTGGTTCAGCGTCGCGAGCCTCGTGCGGCGGAGGGCGAGATCCTCCTGGAGCGACGACGAGACGGAGCGACACGTCGCCGACCTGGGTCTCGAGATCATGGATTCGCGACGTGACACCGGCGATCTGGTCACGAAGCGCCGCCTCCTTTTGCTGCTGCGCGGCGAGCGCATCGTGGAGGGTCGCGATCTTCGAGTCGACCTGCTGCTTCTTGAGCCCGATGTCGTCGCCGAGCGCCGGCGTGACGACTGCGAGCGCAAGCAGGAGCACGAGGACGATCGGCCGCGTCATCCGGCCGTGATTCGCCGTGATGTGCCCCTACTCCTCCGTGCCGCGCGCTCGGTCGATCGCGCGCAACGCCTCCGCCGCGCTGCGGCGCAGTGGGCCGACGAGCTCGCGGTAGTCCTCGTCACCGACCTTGCCTGTCCGGTGATCGAACTCGAGCTCCTTCAACGCAGCCAGGGCGTGGTCGCGCGTCTCGATCAGCTCGAGTTGCTTCTCCTGCGCGTCGGTCGGCGCGTCGAGCGCGTCACCCGTCGCGGCTTTGCCGGAGCGAAGGTACGGCAACGCCACGATGACGACTGCGGCGACCGCGATGACGGCGCCGGCGACGAGCGCGGTCATGCTTTCGCGAGCGCGAACCGCGCGACGAGCCGCCGCTGTTCGCGTGCGTCAGGCCACAGCGCGACGGCCGACCCGATCACGAACACGATTCCGGCCAGCCAGATGAGGTTCACGAGCGGCTTCACGAGCACCTTGAAGAAGACGGTGTTGCCGTTGCCCTGGTCGAAGATGACGTAGAGGTCTTCTGCCCGCAACCAGTTCGTGTGGATGCCGACCTCGCGGGAGTTGTCTCCGGTGAAGTAGTCGTTGATGCCGGTCCGGAGCGTGCCGTGGGCCCGTCCCGAGATCGCGAGGACGGCTCGCGTCTCGTTGGCCGTCGCGCTCGTGCTGTGCTCGAGTCCCTGATACGTGAGGGTGTAGTGGTCGACGGTCATCGACTGGCCCGGTGAGAGGCTCCCCTCCCGCGTGGCGCCGTAAGCGCTCGAACCGGCGATCCCGATCGCGAGCAGCACGATCGACGCATGCACGATGTAGCCGCCGTAGCGGCGGCGGTTGCGAGAGACGAGCTCGAAGAGCGACCCGGTCGCGCGCGTGCCGCGGACGAGCTCGACCACGATGGTCGTGAGGACGAACGCCGAGAACGTGTACGCGACCATGCCCGGGCGCGACGAGCCCCCGCCGGCGAGAACGAGCGCGACACCCGTGACGATGGCGACTCCGACCGGCCAGCGCAGCGTGCGAACAAGCGCGCGGACGGTGGTGCGCCGCCAGGCGATCAGCGGGCCGATCCCCATCAGCAGAAGCAGCGGCAGGCCGAAGGCGCGGAGGAA
Source organism: uncultured Actinomycetes bacterium (assembly GCA_963815945.1). Taxonomy (GTDB): domain Bacteria; phylum Actinomycetota; class Thermoleophilia; order Gaiellales; family Gaiellaceae; genus PALSA-600. The sequence goes on along the minus strand of CAWFIN010000007.1, from coordinate 461,012 downwards.
GAAGTCGTAGTACGGACGCCCGATCGTCTGCGACTGCCCGTTGTAGAGCTGCGTCAGGATCGGGAAGATCACGCCCCAGAGGATCGTCAAGGCGAGCGCGACGAGCAGCAGGTTGTTGTAGAGGAACGTCGCCTCGCGCGACAGCGCCGACTCGAGCTTCGTCTTCGCCCGGAGAAGCGGCAGCCGCCAGAGAATCAGCCCGAGCGAGAACAGCGAGGTGACGACGACGAACATGAGAAACCAGCCGCCGATCGAGCTCTTCGCGAACGAGTGGATCGAGTTCACGACGCCCGATCGCGTGAGAAACGTTCCGAACACCGAGAGCTCGAACGCGAGCGCGACGAGCACCATGTTCCAGACCTTGAGCATGCCTTTCCGCTCCTGGATCATCACCGAGTGCAGGAAGGCCGTTGCGACGAGCCACGGCATCAGCGCGGCGTTCTCGACCGGGTCCCAGGCGTAGTAGCCGCCCCAGCCCACCTCGACGTAGGCCCAGTGCGCGCCGAGCAGCTGGCCGAAGCCGAGGAACATCCACGCCGCGAGCGTCCAGCGGCGCGTCGCGATGATCCAGCGCTCGTCGGTGCGGCCGGAGAGCATCGCGCCGGCGGCGAACGCGAACGGGATCGTGAGACCGACGTAGCCGAGGTACAGCATCGGCGGGTGGGCGACCATGTACGGGTTCTGGAGGCTCGGCACGAGGCCGGCGCCGTCGATCGTCCGGGCCTGCGTGAGGAATGGGCTCGAGACGACGACGAGCATGAAGGCGAAGAAGGTGGCGATCCCGCCGATCACCGGCACGACCCAGGCGATCAGGTCGCGCAGGAGGCGGCGGTTGAGCGCGACGGCGAGGGCGCCGTACCCGGTGAGCACGAGCAGCCAGAGGAGGAGCGAGCCTTCCTGCCCGCCCCAGAACGCGCTCAGCGCGTACATCGTCGGCAGCGTTCGGCTCGTGTGTGCCGCGACGTATGCGAACGAGAAGTCGTGGCGAACGAGCGCCGAGGCGAGCACCGCCGAGGCGACGAGCGTCGAGCCGAAGCACGCGAGCAGCGCGTTCCGGGCAGAGTCGGCGAGCCTGCGGCGGTTGGTGACGGCGGCGGCGGTTCCTGCCACGAGCGCGTAGAGCGCCAGGCCCAGGCTTACGACGAGTGCCGCGCGACCGAGGTCAGCCACGTGAACGAGGCACTACGCGTTCGAGGTCGTCGCGGTGTACTTGCTCGGACACTTCGTCGTCATGTCGTTCGCGACGAACGAGCCGTTCTCGAGATGCCCGGTCATGTTCACGTCACGACCGGCCTTGAACAGGTCGGGAACGGATCCGTGGAAGACGATCGGGACTCTTCGGGCTCGTCGCCCTGGATGTTGCGAACCGAGAACCGAAGCCCGCCGGCCGTGTGCGCATCGCCCGCGATCGGCCCGACGACCTTCCCGGTGAGCGAGACCGTTCCGGTGTGGCCCGCGAGGTTGCTCGGCTGCAAGAGCGGCGTCGAGTTTCCGCCCATCGCCGTGTAGAGCAGGAAGATCGCGAGCACCCCGGCGACTGCGAGCGCGACGATGAGCCGAGCAGGGTTGCGCGTGCGACGAGCCACGTAGCCAGTCTAGCCTCGGGATGGAGGCTGGCCCCTCGCTTACGAGGAGGTCGCGTCGACCGGCGCCGGGAACCGGCGTTCGGGAACGCGGTAACCGTGATCGGCGCAGAGCGAGCCGGGGTTCTCCTCGGTCAGCGCGTCGCAGTAGCCCTTCCCGTACGCAGCCCGCATGAAGGCGGCGACGACGTCGAGAGACCATTCGCCGATGCCCGCGGCTTCGCGCCAGAGGTCGGCGAGCCGAAGGTCGATGTCGAGCTCGAGGAGGTCGATGCGAGAGGGGCGAGTGACCATGGCACGAGGGTAAATGACCGATCGGACGGAAAAGCCCTGCTCACGAGGCTTCACTCTTTTCGCAGAGTTGGCACAGTCGCCGTGACGGTTTCCCGGCTAGGGTGGATCTGGGATGGACCCCCCGGGTGGGTGGGGTTCGGATCGAGTGGGGTTGTCGGCCGCCTGCCCGTCTAGGCTTCGAGCCTGATGCCTCGCCGGCTCCACTTCGGCCCGGCGCGCGTGCCCTCGCGCGAGAGCCCCGAGGCCGCGGTCGAGGCGCTGCTCGCGCGCGGCTACTCCGCCTGCGAGATCGACTTCGAGGGCGGCTTCTGGATGGACTACGGCTTCGCAGAGGCCTTCGGTCGGCCTCGCGCGAGAACACGGCATCGCGCTCTCCGTCCACGCCCCACTCGCCGGCTTCATGGGCCACGCCGAGCGGGGCAAGAAGCTCAACATGGCCGTCGGGATGCTCGACCACTCCGCCGGGATCGCGAAGGCAGCAGAGGCGGAGGTCGTCGTCTTCCATCCCGGTTTTCTCCTCGGACGCACCCGCGAGCTGGCGATCGACTCGGTGTGCGAGCAGCTCGGCGAGTTGCGGGAACGGCTCGCGGCGAAGGATCGCGCCGTGCCGTTCGGGGTCGAGGTGATGGGGCGCGTCCGCGACCTCGGCTCCGCCGACGACGTGGTCGAGATCTCGCGACGGCTCGGCTGGGTCCGGCCGGTGCTCGACTTCGCGCACATGCACGCCACCTCGGACGGGGCGTTCATCACGGTCGAGCCGTTCGCCGAGGCACTCGCAGCCGTGGACGCTGTCCTCGAACAGGGCGCGCCCTTCCACATCCACTTCTCCGACATCCAGTACGCGAACCGCAACGAGACGAAGCACCTTCCGTACGGGCAGGGAACGCTGCGCGCGGAGCCGCTCGCCGAGGCGCTCGCCCGGTTCGAGCGCCCGGCGACGGTGATCTCCGAGTCGCCCGACGAAGCGTCGTCGCAGGCGATCATGGCGATCCTCGCCGGATAGGATCGATGCGTGCGCCAGCGCCTTCTGGACACGCCGGCTGACCGCGTCCCGCCCGAGCTCGCCGCGTCCGTCGCAGCCTTCTGCGCACCGCTCGACGTCATCCACGCCGCGTACATCGGGCTGACCGAGCTGACGCAGGACTTCCACAAGCCGCGCGAAGTGCTCTCCGTCGCGTTCGAGCTCGCCGTCCCGACGGCGGAGACGGAGGAGGGCGACCGGGAGCTGCGGCTCGTCGCGGACAGCTTCTACGACACGATGCCCGCGGCCGTCCAGGAGGGCGGCTGCAACTTCCTCGAGCCGGGCGGAATCGACGCTTGGCGCGACAAGGCGCAGCAGGTCTTCTCGCGGTCGATGCCCCGGGTTCCGTAGCATCGGACAAATGCTCGACCCTGCAGTCTTCAAGGCGTACGACGTTCGCGGGCTCTACCCGTCCGAGCTCGACGAGGCGGGCGCCTACGCGATCGGCCGCGCGTACGTGGATCAGTTCGAGCCGAAGCGAATCGCGGTCGGGCGCGACATGCGGCTGTCGGCGCCCTCGATGGCCCGGGCGCTGATCGAAGGCGCCGCGGACGCCGGGGCCGACGTGCTCGACCTCGGAATGGTCGGGACCGAGATGGTCTACTTCGCCGTCGGCGAGCTCGGGCTCGACGGCGGGATCATGGTCACCGCCTCGCACAACCCGAAGGACTACACCGGGATGAAGATCGTGCGCCGCGGCGCGCTCCCCGTGGGCAGCGAGTCCGGCCTGCTACGACGTGCGCGAACGCGCGCTGTACGCCGGCTGGCGCGACGCGACCCGCGGGACCGTCACGGAGCGAGGACGTCTGGGACGGCTTCGTCTCGCGGGTGCTCTCGTTCGTCGACACCGACGCGATCGGGCCGATCCACGTCGTGCTCGACGCGGCGAACGGGATGGCCGGGGCGATGCTCCCGCCCGTCCTCGCGCGACTTCCGCAGGTCGAGGCGATCTGCTGGCACTTCGAGCCCGACGGGTCGTTCCCGAACCACGAGCCGAATCCGCTGCTGCCGGAGAACCGCGAGTTCATCGTCCGCGCGACCCGCGAGGCCGGGCGCCGACTTCGGCGTCGCCTACGACGGCGACGCCGACCGCTGCTTCTTCGTCGACGACACCGGCGAGTTCGTGCCGGGCGACTTCACGACCACGCTCTTCGCGGAGTCGATCCTCGGCAAGGAGCCGGGCGGCACGGTCATCTACGACGTGCGTGCGTCCTGGGCCGTGCCGGAGGCGATCGAGGCAGCCGGCGGCGTGGCGCTCGTGAACCGGGTCGGCCACGCATTCATCAAGCAGCGCATGCGCGACGTCGACGCGGTGTTCGCCGGCGAGGTCTCGGCGCACTACTACTTCCGCGACTTCTGCCAGGCCGACTCCGGCGTCATCCCGTTCCTGCTCATGCTCGAGCTGCTCTCGACGCGCGGGCAGAAGCTGAGCGAGCTCCTGGCGTCGCTGCGCTCGCGCTACTTCCTCACCGGCGAGATCAACGTGCCGGTCGGCGACGTGCCGCTGAAGCTCCAGGAGCTGAAGGAGCGCTTCGGCCCGGAGGGTCGCGTCACCCATCTCGACGGCCTGTCGGTCGACGCCGCCGACTGGCACATGAACGTCCGCCCGTCCAACACCGAGCCGCTTCTCCGCCTCAACCTCGAGGCACGCTCCCAGGAGCTGATGGAGGCCAAACGCGACGAGGTGCTGGCCGTCATCCAGACGTAGATCGCGATGATCGAGCTCGGGCACGTGAGCGACCGGAAGCCGCCGTACCGGTACGCCGCCTACACCCGCGTCGGCTTCTCCGACACCGACGCGCAGGCGGTCGTCTACTACGGCCGCTACCTGCCGTACTTCGACCTCGCACGCACGGAGTACCACCGCCATCTCGGCGCGATCGACATCCGCGGCGAGTTCGCCATGCGGGCATCGACCGTCGAGTACCACGCTCCCGCGCGCTTCGACGACCTGCTCGAGGTCTTCGTCCGCGTCGAGCGAATCGGGACGACGAGCGTCACGTACGACCATGCCGCCTACCGGCTCAGCGACGACGGTCCCGATCTGCTCATGGCGACCGCGAAGCAGACGATCGTGCTGATCGACCTCGCAAGCCGTCACCCCGTCCCGGTGCCCGACTCGTTCCGCAGCCGCGTCACCGAGTTCGAGGAGACCGGCGCGTGAGCGCCGCAGCCATCGAGGCGGTCGACCGGATCCTCGCCGACGGCGGCGAGGCGGACGACGTGCTGCGCGCCGTGGTCGACACGCTCGTCGCGACAGGGGCCTGCTCGTTCGCCTGGATCCTCTTCAACGACGAGCACGAGCTCGTTCCCGGGCCCCAGGCCGGAGAGCCCGACCCCGCCGAACGCAGCCGCGTGCCGGTGCTCTTCAACGCCGACCACGTCGCCGATCTCGTCGCAGACGGCTGCGACGACCTCGCTTTCCTGGAACGCGTCGCGGTGGCGATCTCGCCCTACTGCCTCGTCGGCTGGGACACCGGCGGCGTCCCGTGGGAGCCGTAGGCAGGCTCTAGCTGGGCGTGATGCGGTACGCGTCGAAGACGGCCTCGATCGACCGAAGCGCGTTCATCAGCGACCGGAGCGACTTCACGTCGCCCACCTCGGCCGTGTACCAGTTCTTCGCCAGCTGGTCCTCGACGACGCCGCCGTAGCTGACGATGTTCGCGCCGTGCTCGGCGAACGTCCGCGCGACGTCCTCGAGCAGGCGCGGGCGATCCCACGAGTCGACGGCGATCTGGACACGGAATGACTTCGTCACGTCGCCGTCCCACTTGACCGGCGTGAACCGCTCCTCGTTCCGCTTGAGAGCCTTCACGTTCGGACAGTCCCCGCGGTGGATCGTGATCCCCTTGCCGAGCGAGATGTACCCGACGATCTCGTCGCCCGGAACCGGCGTGCAGCACTTGGCGAGCCGCACGAGGACGTCGTCGACGCCCTGCACCACGACCCCCATCTCTGAGCTCGAGACGGCGCTGCGGGCCTTCGGCGCCTTGACGACGGGCGCCTCCTCGGCGACCTCCTCCGTCTTCAGGCGCTGGATCACCTTGTTGACGATCGCGCCGGACTGGAGCTTCCCCGAACCGAGGGCGACGTAGAAGTCCTCTGCCTTCTTGAAGCCGGAGTCGCGGATCACCTGGGCGAGCACGGACGACGCGCGGAGCTTCGCGTACGGAAGGTTCTGCCCCTTCAGCGCGTGCTCGAGCGTCTCACGGCCCTTGTGCTCCTGGTCCTCGCGCGTCTCGCGCGAGAACCACTGCCGGATCTTGCTCCGCGCACGGGAGCTCTTCGCAAGCGACATCCAGTCGCGCGACGGGCCCCGGCCCTGCTTCGAGGTGAGGATCTCGACGAAGTCGCCGTTCTTGAGCTGGTAGTGCAGCGGGACGATCCGCCCGTTGATCTTCGCCCCGACCGTGCGATGCCCGACGTCGGTGTGCACGGCGTAGGCGAAGTCGATCGGTGTCGATCCGGCCGGCAGGGTCTTCACCTGACCCTTCGGGGTGAACACGTGCACTTCTTCCTCGAAGAGGTCGGTGCGGAAGCTCTTCATGAACTCGCGCGGGTCGGCTTCGTCGCTGCCGACGTCCATCAGCTGCTCCACCCACTGCATCCACTCGGCGTCCGCGGCCTTCCGGCCACCCTTGTAGAGCCAGTGCGCCGCGATCCCGTACTCGGCCGTCGCGTGCATCCCGCGCGTCCGCACCTGGATCTCGAGCGGACGGCCCTGCGGCCCGATCACCGTCGTGTGGAGGGCGCGATAGCCGTTGAGCTTCGGCATCGCGATGTAGTCCTTGAACCTGCCGGGCATCGGCTTCCAGAGCGAGTGGATGAGCCCGAGCGCGCCGTAGCAGTCGCGGGTCCCTTCGTCACCGTCCCGCTCTGCGATCACGCGCATCGCGGTCAGGTCGTAGATCTCGTTGAACTCGCGGCCCTTCTTGGCCATCTTGTCGTAGATCGAGTAGAAGTGCTTCGCCCGTCCGGAGATCTCGGCCGGAACGTCGACCTTGTCGAGCTCGAGCTGAAGCACCAGCGCTGCCTCCCGCACGTGCTCCTCGCGGTCGGTGCGGCGCTCGGCGACCATCTGCTTGATCTCCTCGTACTTCCGGGGATGCAGCGTCTGGAACGCGAGGTCTTCGAGCTCCCACTTGAGGGCGTGGATGCCGAGACGATGCGCAAGCGGTGCGTAGACCTCGAGCGTCTCCTTCGCCTTGCGCACCTGGGTCTGCTTGCCCATGTACTCGATCGTGCGGAGGTTGTGGAGGCGGTCGGCCAGCTTGATCAGGATCACGCGGACGTCCTCGGCCATCGCGACGATCAGCTTGCGGTAGTTCTCCGCCTCGGCATGCTCGCGGCTCTGGAACTGGACGCGCGTCAGCTTCGTCACGCCTTCGACCAGCTTCGCGATCTCCTCACCGAACTCGGCGCGAATGTCGTCCGCCGCGACGCCGGTGTCCTCGACGGTGTCGTGCAGGAGCGCAGCGGCGAGGCTCGCCTCGTCCATACGCAACCCCGCGAGGATCTTCGCAGCACCCCACGGGTGGTAGATGAATTCCTGTCCCGAGCGGCGCAACTGGCCCTCGTGCGCCTTCGCGGCGAACTCGAACGCCCGCGTCAGCAACTCCCGGTCCGCATCGGGCTTGTAGGCCTCGACCTCCGCGATCAGCTCGTCGACGAGATCGTGGTGCCGTTCGAGTACCGCCATCAGCGCATCACCACGAGCTCAGTGTAGCCCTGGGTTCCGCCAACTTCCTGGCGCGCCGGAGCAGGAAAGCCGCCTCGCTCGGGGAACCTCGTCGATCCCATGTTGCGACGACGGCGACAGACGAAAAAGCTCCGCGCGATCGCCCGGCTGCTGTGCGAGCTCGAGGCCGCCGGGGCGAACAAACAGCCGGCTCGCCGCCGCAACCGCGTGGCTCTCGGCCGCGCTGCGTAGCCTGAGGATCTAGGCGGCCTCTTCGAGAACCGGCCGTTCGTCGAGCAGCCGGCGGAACGCAGGCGACTCGAGCAGGCTCCGCCGGGCACCGCCGCCGAGCTCGAGCTCCCCGAAGATCTCGCGCGCTGCCGGGGTCCAGGCCTCCTCACCGTCTCGCCACTGCGCGGCGAGCCAGGTGCGCAGCTCCTCGTACCGCTCGGGGGCGTCGAAGATCCTGCGCACCACGAGCTGAGGCGAGACCGTCCCGTTCCAGCGGTTCTCCTGGAGGCGGAACGCGACGTCGTACCGGCCGATCCGCCGGAGACGGTCGAGCTGGGCGCCGCTCCCGAAAGCGATTGCCGTGCCCGCGTCCCTGCCTCGTTGGCGCACCCGGAAGCGAAGGTGCTTCCCATCCCCCACCGTCGAGAGCTCCGTCAGCTCGCAGCCGTCGATCAGCAGCGTCACGCCGGGGTTCCCGAGACCGAACGGGGCAAGCCGCGCGAGCTCCTCGCAGAGTGGAAGCCCGAGCTCCGAGCCGGCGACGACCGCGTCCACCACCGTGCGGGGCAGGAGGTCATCGTCGGTGAGCACGGCGTCCGCGTGCGCGGCAAACGCCTCTGCGAACGCGTCGAGCGCTTCCGGCCTGATGGCGAGCCCGGCCGCTGCCCGGTGTCCGCCGAAGCGTTCGAGATGCTCGGAACAGGCTTTGAGCGCTCCGTGCAAGTCGAACGCACCCGGAGCGCGGCCCGACCCCTTCCAGGCGCCGTCAGCCCCGGCGATCAGCACAACGGGCCTCCCGTAGCGCTCCACGAGCCGCGAGGCCACGATCCCGATCACGCCCTCGTGCCAGTCCGCTCCCGCGACGACATACCCGCGGCGTTGGCGCTTGGCCGCCGGCCACGACTCCACCTCGTCGACGGCAGCCCGCAGGATTCGCTCCTCGACGGCCTGCCGCTCGCGGTTGAGCTCCTCGAGCTCGTCTGCGAGACGGGTAGCCTCGCCCTCGTCCTCGGCAAGAAGCAGCGCGAGCGCGGCCGCCGGCCGGCCGAGCCGCCCCGACGCGTTGATACGCGGAGCGAGCCGGAACCCGATCGCGCTCTCGTCGCAGGTCGCCGGGTCGACGTGCGCGGCGCGCATCAGTGCCCGCAGCCCGGGCTTCTCTGTCTGCGCGAGCCGCCGAAGCCCGACGAGCGCGAGCGCCCGGTTCTCGTCGACGAGCGGGACGACGTCGGCCACCGTGGCGAGGGCAACGAGGTCGAGGTGCCGGTCGAGGAACGGATGGCCCGCGCCGAGGAGCGCCTCTGCGAGCTTCCACACGACGCCGGTTCCACAAAGCCCGGCGAAGGGGTACCCGCCCTTGAGCGGCGCGACGACGGGGCAGTCCGGAAAGGCCTCGCCGGGACGGTGGTGGTCGGTGACGACGACGTCGAGCCCGAGTCGCTTCGCGACTGCGACCTCCTCGACGGCGGTGATGCCGCAATCGACGGTGACCAGGCAGCCCACCCCATCGGCGGCCAGCCTGGCCACCGTGTCGGCGTGCAGGCCATATCCCTCCTCGAACCGAGACGGCAGGTGCCAGACCGGGTCGGCGCCGAGCTCGCGGAGCAAGAGCACGGCGAGCGCCGTGGCGCAGATACCGTCGGCGTCGTAGTCACCGTGCACGCAAATCACGGAACCGCTCGCCACCGCTGCTCTGATCCTCTCGACGGCGTCGCCCATGTCGCCGAGGCAGGAACGGGTCGTGCCCGGGCATCGCGCCGTCCAGAAAGACCCGGGCCGAGTCGACGTCGCTGTACCCGCGCCGCACGAGGACCGAGGCGGTCGTCTCGCTGAGGCCGAGGCCGTCGACGAGCGCGCTCACCCGATCGGCGGGGCACTCGGCGATCGTCCACGTTCCTTCGTGCATGGGACGATCGAGGGTACGGCCGGGGTCGGACGGATCCGAAACTGCGAATTCCGCTGCTCATGTGGTTCAATTTCGCCCCGTGATCAGGACTATCGCCGCGCTCCTCGCAGCCGCCGGCCTGGCATGCGCAGGGGCACCCGCAGCCGAACAGCTCCAGGCCATCTCGCCCGGCGTCTCTGTCCTCGGGGTGCCGGTGGGGGGACTCACGGCGCAGCGCGCCGACCGGTCGGTCACGGCGCGTTTTTCCCGGCCGATCGTGATCGCCTCGGGCGCCCATCTCTACTCGGTCACGCCGCTCTCGCTCGGCGCGCACGCGGGCGTCCAAGCTGCCGTTCGCTCGGCGCTCGCCGCGACGCCCCAGAGCCGGATCGGCCTGCCCATCTCGTTCTCGCACGAGGCCGTCGCCGACCTCGTCGACCGTCTCGCCCAGGCGACCGACCGCGCCCCGCGTGACGCTGCGGTGATCGGAGCCGGAGTGACGGGACGGCCCATGATCACTCCCGACCGTCCCGGCCTCGCAGTGCTGAAGGCGACGATGCGCGCTGCGATCGCCCAGCAGCTCACCGACGGTTCCCGTGGACCGCTTCGGCTCCTCACAGCACCCGTCCCGGCGAGAGTCACCGTGGAGGACATCGGCCCGGTGGTCATCGTCGACCGCGCCAAGAACACACTCAGGTTGTTCGATTCGCGGCGCCTCGTGCGCACGTTCCGCGTCGCAACCGGCCAGGCGATCTACCCGACGCCGGAGGGCGTCTTCCGGATCGTCAAGAAGCAACGCGACCCGTGGTGGTACCCGCCCGTGTACGACGCCTGGGCAAAGGGTCTGAAGCCGGTTCCGCCCGGACCCGGGAACCCGCTCGGAACCCGGTGGATGGGGCTCTCGGTGCCCGGCGTCGGAATCCACGGCACCGACGCCGACACGTCGATCGGCTACTCGCTCTCGCACGGCTGCATCCGGATGCACGTGCCCGATGCCGAGTGGCTCTTCCAGCGCGTCGCGCTCGACACGCCCGTCGTGATCGTCTAGCCGAGCTCGGCTTCTACGCTTCTCGCGGCAGCTCGATCCCGAGATACGTCAGGATCACCCCGGCGATCAGGACGACCACGAGCCCTGCGTAAATCAGGCCCTTGTGCTCGCTCTCACGGAAGTTCTGCACGAACGCGCGGACGAGGAGGATCATCGCGGCAAAGAAGATCCCGCCCCCGATGATGAACGCCGGAGCGAGGATGAGCAGCTGTCCCCAGTTCGTCGACGCAACCACGATCCAAACCGTAGCCGGAAGCGCAGTACGGCCCGCGGCTATCCTCCGAGTCGTGCTCGAACGCCGAGGCGTCTGTGTCTGAGACGAACTACACCTCCGGTGACGACTACGTCGTGGAGTTCCTCGGCTACCGCTTTTCCCTGAACGCGGAGGACTTCGAGCAACGCGTCACGGCGGCCGCAGTCAAGCTCGGCCTCGTCGAGATCAACGAGCTGGACGAGGAGGAGGCGAGCGACCTGGTTGCGCTGGCGGCGCAGGGCGTGGTCGACGAACCGCAGTCACGCCTCGGCCGCTACCTCGCTCGCAACTGGGAGCGCGTGTCGCTCGTCGAGGGCGAGTCGCTCGTCTACTGGCTGCGCAAACTCGTGTTTCGCGGCGCCTGGCTCGACCACCAAGTCAAGCGCGGCGCGCTCGAGGTGGTCTGGGACGACAGCGAAGCGGAGTTTGCGTACCAGCATCCAGGCGGCGGGCGTCCGCTGCTCGAGCTCGCACCGGTCCCGTCATGGCACGAGCTGCAGTTCCGCCGCTAGCCGGCGCCGCGTGCCTCGCGGCGCTGCTCGCCGCGGACCACTTCGCGTCGTTTCACGAGCAGCTCGGGCTCGGAGCACTCACCTGGTGCGTGCTCCTCGTCGCCGCTGCGCCGCTTCCCGCTCGAGCGTCGCGCGCAGGCGCTCGGCGTCGTCTGTCTTCGCGACGATCGGCGAGTTCACCGGCTCGATCCTCTGGGGCGTCTACCACTACCGGCTGCACAACCTGCCGATGTTCGTGCCGCCCGCGCACGGGCTCGTCTACCTCACCGGGCTCTCGCTCGCACTACGCGCTCCGCGAGCGCGGACGCCTCCTCGTCGTGGTGGCCGCGACGGCCGCGACGGCCTGGGCTCTGCTCGGGCTGACCGTGCTGCCGCACCGCGACGTGGCGGGCGCCCTCGGCGTGCCGCTGCTGCTGCTCTTCCTCTGGCGCTCGCGGAATCGCGCCGTCTACGCGGGAGTGTTCCTCGTCGTCGCCGCGCTCGAGCTGTACGGGACGGCGATCGGGACGTGGCGCTGGGAACGGTCGGCTTCCGGGCCTGGGCATCCCGGACGGCAACCCACCCTCTGGTGTCGCGTCGGGCTACGTCTGGTTCGACGTGATGGCGCTCCTCGTCGCGCCCTGGCTGGTGACGTTGATCCGCTCCCGGCTCTGCGCAGACGCCCTGCGGCCGAGCAGGCTCTGCCGCGCTCGACGCCCGCTTGACGCCCGCGTCGGCCTAGAAGAGCGAGGTCGTCTGGAGGGGCGCGCCGACGTGCGCGCGCCCGAGCTCGGTGACGATCCTGCCGCGCGAGGTGCGTTGGAGGAAGCCGAGCTGGAGCAGATACGGCTCGTAGACGTCCTCGATCGTCTCCGCCTCCTCGCCGAGAGCGACGGCGAGCGTGGTCAGCCCGACGGGGCCGCCGCCGAACCGCTCGACGACCGCCCGCAGGAGGTCGCGGTCGAACTTCTCGAGCCCGGCCCCATCCACCTCGAGCAGTGCGAGTGCCTCATCGGCGATGTCCATCGTGATCGCGCCGGCGTGCCTGACCTCGGCCACGTCACGCACCCTCCGGAGGATCCTGTTCGCGATCCGCGGCGTGCCGCGCGCACGCCGGGCGATCTCGTCGGCCGCCTCCCCTTCGATCTCGACGTCGAGGATCCGGGCGCTGCGTCGCACGATCAGCCCGAGCTCTTCCGGCGTGTAGAGGTCGAGGCGGAAGGTGAGGCCGAACCGGTCGCGGAGCGGTGTCGTCAGCAGGCCGGTTCGAGTCGTCGCGCCGATCAGCGTGAACGGCGGCAGGTCGAGCGTGAGTGTTCGGGCGGCGGGCCCCTGGCCGACGATGATGTCGAGCCGGAAGTCCTCGAGCGCCGGGTAGAGGATCTCTTCGATCGTCCGGTTCAGGCGGTGGATCTCGTCGATGAAGAGCACGTCGTTCGGCTCGAGCGAGGTCAGGATCGCCGCGATGTCGCCCTTCCGCTCGAGCCCCGGCCCGGCGACCTGCCGGATCCCGACGCCGAGCTCGCGGCGGACGATCTGCGCGAGCGAGGTCTTGCCGAGCCCCGGCGGGCCTGCGAGCAGGACGTGGTCGAGCGCCTCGCCGCGGCCCTTGGCGGCGTCGAGCGCGATCGCGAGCTGCTCCTTCACGCGCTCCTGGCCGACGAAGTCGGCGAGCGACGCGGGGCGAAGCGAGAGCTCGAGCTCCTCCTCGCCGCTGTCGTGCAGGCTCGTCATGAGCACGCGCTCGGTCATGCCGCCTGTTTCAGGGCCGCGCGCACCTGCTCCTCGGCCGGAAGCCCTTCGTCGACCGCGGCAAGTGCGCGCTCGGCGTCGAGCATCGACCAGCCGAGCTCGACGAGCGCGTCGCGGGCCGTCAGCGACGGCACGGCGTCCGCGGTGTCTCCGCCCGCGGCACCGACTCCGCCCAGCTTCTCCTTCAGCTCGAGGATCACCCGCTGGGCCGTCTTGCGGCCGATACCGGGGATCGCCTCGAATCGGGCCGTGTCGTCACGGACGATCGCGCGGCGGAGCTCTGCCGGTGTCGATCCCGAGACGATCGCCAGGGCCACCTTGGGCCCGACGCCGCTCACACCGAGCAGCAACTCGAAGAGCTCGCGTTCCTCCGCGGAGGCGAAGCCGTAGAGCTGGAGGACGTCGGCACGGATGTGGAGGTACGTCTCGACGGTCGTCTCGTGGCCGACTCGGGACTCGACGCGTGGCGTGGCGGCGACCAGGTAGCCGACGCCGCCGACGTCGATCACGAGACCGGCGGGCGTGGCGGCCACGACGCTGCCGCGGAGGCGGGCGATCACGAGACGGCCCTCAGCAGCGGCGGGGCGAGCGCGTGGCAGATCGCGACCGCGAGCGCGTCCGCCGCGTGGTGCGGATGCGGCAGCTCGTCGAGGCCGAGGATCGCCTTCACCATGCGCTGCACCTGCTCCTTGTCGGCATGGCCGTAACCGCACACCGCCTGCTTGACGCGGTTCGGCGCGTACTCGACGCACTCAATGCCGGCGGACGACGCGGCGACGAGAACGGCGCCCCGCGCTTGCCCGACGGAGAGCGCGATGCGGGCGTCGGCGCCGACGAACGACTCCTCCAGGGCGACGGCATCCGGGGCGTGCTCCGCAATCAACTCCTCCACCCCTTCGAAGATCGTGAGCAACCGCAGCTCCACGCGCTCCCGCGCCTTGGTTCGCCACAACCCGTGGCAGGTTTCCCTGAGGCGCCCGTCGCTTTCGTGGACGATCCCGTACCCGCACGCAGCCGTCCCTGGATCGATGCCGAGGACTTTCACGTCGAAAGGTTATGGACGCCTCCGGACGTTCCTCCACCGCACGATTGACGAGTGGGAAGCGCATCGTGAATGATCGTCGCGTGGCCTCTCACACCGATGCGCCGGCGGCTGGCGGGCGCCACCGCTCTGACTGCAGCGCTCGGGCTGGCCGGCCTGGTCGTCGCCAGTGCGACGTCGAGACCGACGGGCACCGTCGTCAAGCAGACGTCGTTCAAGGTCAACCGCGAAGGCGGCGCCTACCCGCAGGCCGCGTTTGCGGGCCTGAGCCCGGAGGGCGGCACGGTGTCCGTGACCCAGAAGTTCGGCGCGACGCCGAGCACGGCGACGTTCAAGTGGGTCCTGCCGAAGGAGATCCCGGCCGCCGGCGCGAAGGGCTCGCTCACCATCTCGGTGACCGTCCCCGCCGACAGCGAGCGCTACGCACCCGCCATGGCGATCGACAGCGCGATGCTCGACTGCACCGGTGTCAAAGTGGGCGCCGGTGGGTCGTGCTCGACCGGCGGACGAGTCCAGGTCGGCGGCGTCGCCGAGAAGGGCGAGTCGAAGACGTTCACCCAGGAGTTCAAGCTGCGGGGATCCGCAGCGGACGTCACCGTCGGGATCCAGGACGGGCCGAACATCACCTACTCGTACGCCGTCGGCCAGGCGACCGCCAAGCCAGGTGATTGCGCGACGTACAAGACACGAATGCTCCGCAGCGCCCGTCGCGCCCAGGCGATCAACGAGCTGCGCGTTGTCTGCGTCGAGCCCGATGTCGCGGTGCACAGGGAAGGGTCGGCGGACGAGTCGTGGGACCCTGTCGAAGTCGGCACCATCCTGAAGCAGGGCGACGAGATCAGCTGCGACCCGGACGGGATTGCGGTGGTCGCGTTCGCAGACAACTCGACCTTCACCCTCAAGCATGCGGCGATGCTCAAGATCGCCTCGTTCTTCACCCAAGGCGGAGTCGTCAGGTTGGAGGTCCTGCTCAAGATGGGAGAGGTCGCAGCCACGATCAACAAGTCGGAGGCGACCAAGTCGGACTTCCAGATCAAGCAACCGACTGCAACCGCCAGCGTGCGCGGCACCATCTTCAGCGTCTTCTACGACCCCGTGTCGAAGTCGTCGATTACGTCGGTGAAGCGCGGCGTCGTCGAGGTCGACCCTGCCAAACCCGGGCTGAAGACCGTGAATGTCGCAGCCGGCAAGGAGGTTCAGGTCACGCCGACAACGATCAGCCCGGTGGCCGCCGTCCGGAAAAGCGGGAGCAATCGGCGGGATCAACAGCGTCAAGGCGCACGACCTCGTGATGGCGAAGATCGCCGCGAACAACGCGTCCTGCGCTCTCGTGCTGCCCCGGACCGGCGCCTTCTCGGTGAAGCCGGCCGGCTCCACCTGGCTCGTATCGGTCAAGGCGATAGGCGGCAAAGCGAAGGGCTGGTCGGCGTGGCAGGTCGCCGGTTCGAAGGTGACGCCGGGCAACGCACTCGCGAAGAAGATCGCCGCGGGCTGCGGCTGAGCCCGTACCTACGACTCCCCGACGATCACGCGCTCGACCCTGCTGTCGGGGACGACCCAGATGAGCGCGACCAAGACGAAAAGCGCGACCGAGACCCACGGAACGACGAAGGCGAACGCAAGCGCGGCGACATAGAGCGCGAGCGAGAGCTTGCCCTTCCGATCGCTACCGATCGCCTGAGCGAGCTTCGAGTCGTCCTCGTGCAGGGCGAGCAGACTGCGCGTCAGCAGCGTGTACGCGATCGCGCATCCGAGCAGCACGATCACATACGCGGCGACCGGCCCCTGCTCGACACCTGCCTCGCCGAGCCAGGCCGTCGCGATGGGCGTCAGCGAGAGCCAGAGGAGCAGATGGATGTTCGCCCAGAGCGTCCGGCCGTCGATCCGGTGCACGACCTGCATCAGGTGGTGGTGGTTCACCCAGTAGATCGCGACGAAGACGAAGCTCAGCAGGTAGACGAGGAGCTTGCCCTTCTCGTCCAGGATGTCGGCGAGCTGGTGCCCCGAAGGCGGCCGCAGCTCGAGGACGAGGATCGTGATCAGAATCGCGACGACGCCGTCCGTGAAGGCGTTCATCCGGTCGGGCTTCATGGCGCGACTATGCCACCACCCCCGGCCGCTCCGGCTAGCCTCATGCGTCCTAGACCCGAACGGGACGAGATGCGCTCATTCACCCTGGACAGCTTCGAAAGCTCACCCCACCTCCGCGACGACCTGCCGAGGCCGGAGCCGGGTGACGGCGAGCTGCTCGTCCGGGTGCACGCCTCGTCGGTCAACCCGGCGGACGCCGCGTTGGCCTCCGGGATGCTCAAGGGGATGATCGAGTACGAGTTTCCGGTGACCCTCGGCCGCGACTTCGCAGGTGTCGTGGAGTCCGTCGGCTCGTCCGTGACCCGGTACCAGCCGGGCAACGAGGTCTACGGGTTCCTTCCGCTCGCCAATCCGGCTGCGCACGACGGGAGCTGGGCCGACTACGCCGTCGTCACGGAGGCAACGTCGGTGGCGCTCAAGCCCAGCAGTGTCGACTTCGTGACCGCCGGGGCGGCGCCCATTGCGGCTCTGACGGCAATTGCGGCCGTCGACGCTCTCGAGCTCGGGGCCGGAACAACCGTCCTCGTCGTCGGCGCTACTGGTGGCGTCGGAAACCTGTTCGTCCAACTCGCTGCGGCGGCGGGCGCGGACGTCTTCGCCACCGGGCTCCCGGACGACCGCGAGTTCCTGCTCGGGCTTGGCGCAAGTGAGATCGTCGACCGCAACACGGATGTTGGGGCACACGTCCGAGAGACATACCCCGACGGTGTCGACGCGCTGCTCGACCTCGTCACCTACCAGCCCGATGCATCGGTCCTGAAGCCGGGCGGGCTCCTTGCCTCACCCGTCGGCGCCGCCGGCGACGGTCCGGGGCGTTTCAACCTGATGGCATCGGCGACGAAGCCGAATCTCGACCGCCTCGCAGCCCTGCTCGACTCGGGAGCGCTCCGCGTCCCGATCCAGCACAGCTACGCGCTGGAGCAGGCCGGTGACGCTCTCGAGGCACTCACGACCACGCACACTCAGGGAAAGCTCGCGATCACGATCGCCTGAAGAGCTCCCGGCTAGCTCTTCCGGAGGTAGAGCATCCACGCGTAGTACTCGCGGAAGGCCGTGGGCACGGTGGCGATGCGGTGCGTGAGGTGCAGCACCGCGTCCCAGTACAGAGGCGACAGGTTGTAGTGCATGAGCGCCGCGCGTTCGTTCGTACGCCCGCCGTTGGCGGCGAGCAGGTTCGCGGCTGCGAGGACGGCGTCGCGCTCCGCGTAGACGTCGCCGCCCATCCCGTATGCACGCCATGTCGCGGGCTCGAACTGCATCGGGCCTTGCGCATCAGCTCGAGCCGTCGTTCGCGCCCGGCCGAAGTCGGACTCGACATAGTTGATGGCTGCGAGGAGCTCCCAGCGGATCCCGAACCGCCGCTGAGCCTGGCGGTAGATACGACAGGAGCTTGCTCGCGCTGCGCGCCGGGCCGACGCTCACACCGCCGACCTGCGCCGGGCTCTGCGCCGACAGCGTGTTGAAGTCACGCCGGGCATCGATGTCGTCGCGCTCGTCGGGAGCGAGCTTGATCACCGCTGCGGCCGCGGTCGCGCTTCCTGCCACCGCCCGGATCATGCGCTGCCTGTCACGCGCAAGGGCAACGAATGTGGCCCCGGTCGCAGTTCGCAGCGCGAGCTCGTCTGCGCGAAGGTGCCGGACGACGGCTGGTGGGCTCTCGAGCGAAATCAAGACTCCAGGAAGTAGCAGAAGGCGGTCGGCGGGGGCGGACTCGGAAATGCACCCTGTGACGATGCGGATCTGAGCACCGGAGAGCGTAGGATTCCCGAACGGCTCGTGCAATCTGCATCTCGCGTTCGTCAGGCGCAGGGGGCGAGGATATAGGCCGGACCGTCTCGGAACGGCTCGGCTACCGCTACGTCGATGACGAGGTGATCGAGGAAGCTGCCGAATGGGCCGAGATCTCCCCTGAAATCGTTGCGGACGTGGAACGGCGGAAGACGGGTGTAGCTCGCATGCTCGATCGAATCGCGGAGCAGGCCTCCACCCCCCGCCTGTCGACCGGTGAACCGGTGCGGAGTCTGCCGACCGACGCAGATCTTCGCGTGCTGATCGTCGATGCCCTCAGATCGATTGCGGACAGCGGGTCCGTCGTGATCGTCTCGCACGGCGCGTCCTTCGCCCTCGCCGGACAGGACGTGTTGCGCGTGCTCGTGACAGCGTCCGCCGAGACACGCGCGCAGCGCCTTGGAACAGCGACGGGAGTCGACCTACGAGCCGCGATCCGGCGCGTCAAACAGGACGACGCGGATCGCGCCGACTACCTCAAACGCTTCTATGCGATCGACCGCGAGATCCCAACGCACTTCGACCTGGTCGTGAACACCGACGCCTTGACCCTCGAGCGGGCTGCCGAGGTAATCGTGGCGGCGGCCGGCTAATCCTCCGCAGCGCTGCGGCTTGCCCGCGTACGCCTCTGGGTCTCGGAGCAGCTAGGCGACGCAGGCGCGTTTCCAGTTCGCTGTAGCCTTGACGATCGAGATCCGCCTTGGATTCGAGCACAAAGGAGAGACGCATGAGCCAGGACGAGAAGACCTTCGAAGGGCACTGCTACTGCGGTGCAGTCAAGATCACCGTCACGGGCGATCCCGAGGGCGCCGGTTACTGCCACTGCGCCAACTGCAGGAGCTGGTCAGCAGGCCCGGTCAACGCATTCACGCTCTGGAAGCCCGAAGCGGTCAAGGTGACCCAGGGAGAAGACCAAATCGGCGAATACCACAAGACCGAACAGAGCTACCACCAGTGGTGCAAGGTCTGCGGCGGCCATCTCATGACGCGACACCCGACGTGGGGCTTGGTCGACGTCTACGCGGCGACGATTCCCTCGTTTCCGTTTACGCCTGGAGTGCACGTCAACTACGCGTCGACCGTGCTGCCCATGCACGACGGCCTCCCCAAGCTCAAGGACTTCCCAACAGAGCTCGGCGGCTCCGGAGAGCCGATCGCCGAGTAACTAACGGAACCCGACTGAACTTCGCCGTCTAGGACGCGACAGCTTCGAGCACGGCTTCCGGGATGTCGAAGTTCGCGTAGACGTCCTGGACGTCGTCGTTGTCCTCGAGCGCGTCGATCAGGCGCATGACGGTCTTCGCCGCAGACTCGTCCTCGATCGCGACGGTCGTCTTCGGGAGCAGCGAAAGCTCGGCTGACTCGACCGTGAAGCCGGCCGCCTCGATCGCCGACCGCACCGCCGAGAGGCTCTCCGGCGCGCTCGTCACCTGGAACACGCTGCCGTCCTGTTCGATGTCCTCGGCGCCCGCATCGACAGCGGCCATGAAGAGCTCGTCCTCGTCCACCCCGTCGGCGCTCACCACGACCACCCCGCGGCGATCGAACTGCCAGAGAACCGCGCCGGTCGTGCCCAACGCTCCGCCGTGCCGGGTGAACGCGTGGCGCACCTCGGCCGCGGTGCGGTTGCGGTTGTCGGTCAGCGCCTCGACGATCACCGCCACCCCCTCGGGACCGTAGCCCTCGTAGATGACCGACTCGAAGTTGTCGCTGTCGGCTCCCGAGCCGGCGCCCTTCGCGATCGCGCGGTCGATGTTGTCCTTCGGCATCGAGTACGACTTCGCCTTCTCGATCGCGTTCTGGAGCGACGAGTTCCCCGACGGGTCACCTCCGCCCTCCTTCGCCGCGACGATGATCGCGCGCGAGAGCTTCGAGAAGAGCTTGCCGCGCTTGACGTCCGCGGCGCCCTTCTTGTGCTTGATCGACGACCACTTGCTATGCCCTGACAAGACTGACCTCCTCCAAGAAAAGCTCGTGGAGCCGCGCGTCGTCCGTCAGCTCCGGATGGAAGGACGAAACGAGGTAGCGCCCCTGGCGTGCCAACACCGGGTGCCCGTCGACCTCGGCGAGCACCTCGACACCAGGGCCGACATCCTCGACCCATGGAGCCCTGATGAAGACGGCGCGAAGCGGCTCGCTCTCGCCGACCACCTCGAGGTCGGTCTCGAACGACGCCGCCTGCCGCCCGAACGCATTCCGCCGCACCCCGATATCCACGAGGCCGAGGTGGTCACGGTCGAGCACGATCATCCCGGCGCACGTCCCGAACACGGCGCCGCCGAATTCGCGTATCGCCTCGTCCAGGCCGTACAGCTCCATCAGGCGCGTGAACGTCGTCGACTCGCCGCCGGGAATCACGAGCCCGTCGAGCCCGTCGAGCTGCTCCGGCTTGCGCACCTCGACGACGTCCGCCCCGAGGCGGCGCAACATCGCCGCGTGCTCGCGGAAGTTCCCTTGCAGTGCAAGGACGCCGATCCGAAGCGGCTCCATCAGCGGGAATGTTAGCCCCGGTGCGAAGCTGACTCCGTGCCGGTCGTTGCAGTCATACTCGCGCTCGCGTCATCGGTCGCATGGGGCGCGGCCGACTTCGCCGGCGGGCTCGTCTCGCGCCGCGTGCCGGCGCTGCCGGTCACCGTCGTCTCGCAGGCTGCGGGGTTCGTGGCACTGCTCGCCGTCTTCGCCGTGCGTGGCGGCGGGCTCGACACCCGCTCCTTCGGCCTCGGGCTCATCGCGGGGATCGGCGGAGGCGCCGGGCTTGCCGCTCTCTACAAGGCGCTTGCGCTCGGGACGATGAGCATCGTCTCGCCGATCGCCGCGTGCGGTGCGGTCGTGCCCTTCGTGGTGTCGATCGCAACCGGTGAACGGCCGTCGACGATCGCGCTGGTGGGCGCCGTCGCCGCGCTCGGCGGCGCCGTCCTCGCGTCATCCGAAGAGCGCCGCGCGTCCACGCCCGCCCGCGCCCGAGCGGTCATGCTGGCGCTCGTCGCGGCGGGATCCTTTGGCCTCTTCATGTACTTCCTCGGCCTCGGCAGCCGCGAGGGCGACACGCTCTCGACACTCGTCGGCGCTCGCGTCGGCTCGCTCGCGCTGCTCGTCGGGCTCGCTCTTTCACGCGGAGCGCCCCTCCGGGTGGGACGGCGCTGGCTTCGTCCGGTGGTGGCGATCGGCCTCGTCGACGTGGCCGCCAACGTGCTGTTCGCGCTCGCGAGCGGGCGCGGCCTGCTCGCTCTCGTTTCGGTGCTCGGCTCGCTGTACCCGGTGACGACGGTCTTGCTCGCGTACGTCGTGCTGAGCGAGCGTCTCACGAAGACGCAGTTCGCCGGCGTCGCGGTCGCGCTTGCGGGCGTTGCAGCGCTCAGCGCGGGGTGAGCTCCGCGTACCATCCGTGCTCGATGTCGCTCCAGGGCAAGCTCCTCATCTCCTCGCCGGCGCTCCTCGACCCGAACTTCCGCCGGACCGTGATCCTCGTCACTCACCACGACGACGAAGGAGCGATGGGTCTCGTGCTCACGCGACCCTCGGACGTGCGCGTCGGGGACGCGGTTCCGGACCTCGACGACCTGCCGTGGGCCGATGACGTCGTGCACGTCGGCGGGCCCGTCCAGCCAGACGCGATCATGGCCCTCGCGGAGTTCGAGGACGTCGACAGACGCCGCCGCACCGGTCGTGGGCAGCGTCGGGTTCGTGGCCGCCGACGCGACAGTCGAGGACGTCACGATCCTGCGGTTGCGCGTCTTCGCGGGCTACGCGGGCTGGGGCGCGGGCCAGCTCGAGGCCGAGCTCGAGGAGCCGTCGTGGATCGTCGTCCCCGGAGAGCCGGACGACGCGTTCGCGAGCGACCCCGATGAGCTCTGGCGAACCGCGGTCGAGCGGAAAGGCGACCGCTTCGCGCTGCTGGCCGCGATGCCGTTCGACCCGAGCCTCAACTAGAGGTCGACCCAGCGCGGCGCGCGCTTCTCGAGGAACGCGGCAATACCCTCCTGCCCGTCGTCTGACCGGAGACAGCGGAAGAACGCCTCGCGCTCCGCGTCGTCGCTCCGCTTGTCCCGGGTCGCGCGCAGCAGCCGCTTGATCTCGGCCACGGCGTGCGGGCTCTGGTTCGCGAGCGTGCCCGCGACCTGCTCGATACCCGCGTCGAGGTCGTCCACGACGAGCTCGACGAGCCCCCACTCCTCGGCCTGTTGGGCCGAAATGCGTTCGCCCGACATGATCAGCCACGCCGCCCGGCCCGGGCCGACGACGCGCGGCAGTCGCTGCGTGCCTCCACCGCCCGGAAGCAGGCCGAGCCGCACCTCGGGCAGCCCGAGCAACGCGCCGCTCTGAGCGATCCGCACGTCGCAGGCGAGCGCGAGCTCGAGCCCGCCGCCGAGGCAGAAGCCGTGAATCGCGGCCACCACGGGAACGGGACACGCCTCGATCATGTCCGCCGCAGGCTGGATCCCTCCTGGTGGCTCGTCATCCGTCGCGTCACGGAACCCCTTGATGTCGGCGCCCGCCGAGAAACCTCGCTCGCCCTTGCCTCGCAGGACGACGACGCGGGTGTCGGAACCGAGATCGCGGAGGCCCTCTGTGAGACTCGCGATCATCTCGGCGCCGACCGCGTTCACCGGTGGGTTGTCGAGCCAGATCGTCTTGATCATCGGCGCCCACTCTACGACCCTCGGCGCGTCGCATCGAAGGAACAGCAAGGCGCCTAGCGGATTCGAACCGCTGTAAACGGCTTTGCAGGCCGCTGCCTAACCACTCGGCCAAGGCGCCGGAGAGTCGTGCATCGTATCCGCGGCTACGGCGACCGCTTGCGGGCTACGACGTGGAAGAGGTGCCAGTGCTTGGGCGTCCCGAGCAGCGTCGAGCCGTCCTCGTCGACCTCCTCCAGGCGCTCCACCTCGAACGGGCGCAGGAGCTCCTCGACCTCGGCCCGGGTCTGCACCGTGATTCCCGTTCCCGCCCACGCGTCACGGTCGCCGAAGAGCTGGCCGCTGAACCGGCCGCCGGGCCTGATGGAATCGACGATCCGCCGCCAGAGGTCGTCGAAGCGGTCGGGCGGGCAGAACGGGAGCGAGAAGCTTGCGTTGACGAGGTCGCACACGGGCCACGTCGCGTCGTCGAAACGCGCGACCAGCGTGGTGAGGCGATCGCCCTGATCGCCCACCAGCTCGTGCAGCCGGTCGATCGCCTCCTGCTCGCCGTCGATCGCGACCACGCTCCAGCCGGCGCGCAGAAGCTCGGCTGTGTCGCGTCCGGTCCCGCAGCCGAGGTCGACGGCCAGGCCCGGTGTCTCGAAGCGCCGGATCGCGTCGCGCAGCGTCTCGCGCGAGTCGTCGCCCGCATGGTCGAAGTAGCGCCTCCACGGCGCCCACGTCTTCTCGAGGACGCGCAGCCAGTTCCGGTGCGTGATCTTCGACACGTCGTCCTCGCCGAAGCCCGCCGCCCGCAGCGCGTCGACGAGCTTCGGGAGCCCGGCCACTCCGCCGAGCTCGTCCGGGATCTCGACGCCCTCGAAATCCGACCCGAACCCGACGTGGTCGACACCGATCCGCCGCGCGATGTACTCGACGTGCCGCACGATCTCGGAGAGCGGCGTCGAGGCGTCGCGCGTGCCGTCGGCGCGCAGGAACGAGTTTCCGAAGTTCACCCCGACGACGCCGTCCGAAGCACCGATCGCGTCGAGCTGGCGGTCGGTGAGGTTGCGCGACGACGGGCAGAGCGCGTGGGCGTTCGAGTGCGTCGCCACGAGCGGCGCGTCCGAGGCATCGGCGACGTCCCAGAATCCCGCCTCGTTCAGGTGCGAGCAGTCGACGAGGATCCCGTTCCGGTTGCATGCACGGACGAGCCGCCGGCCCGCGGCCGTCAGCCCAGGGCCCGTGTCCGGCGACGACGGGAAGACGATCGGCACGCCCTCGGCAAACGCGTTCGGCCGCGACCAGACGAGCCCGATCGAGCGGAGCCCGCGCTGCGTACCAGCGGTGGAGGTTCGAGAGGTCGGGAGCGATGGCCTCGGCGCCCTCGAGGTGCATGATCGCCGTCACTCGCCCTGGCTGGAAGTCGTCGACCCTTCGCGCGATCGTGACGTCGAGCCCCTCGAGCGTGGCGGCGAGCTCGTCTGCAACGCGCACCGCTTCCTCGAAGGGAACCGGCTCCTCGCCCGGGAGTGAGTACGGCGGGACTCCATCCCCGCACTCGGTCCAGGGACGAAGAGAGCGAAGAACCCACCCGCGAAGCCGGTCTCCGCGGCTGTCGCGAGGTCGATGTGTCTCGGCTCGTCACCTCGCCAGACTCGCAGCACGAAGTCGTTGTGGCCGTCGATGATCATGGCCCGATCGTCTCACCCGGAACGGCCCGCGAGGGTGGACCCGATCAGTACGGCAAGCGCTCGCGCTCTGCCCAGTCATGCTCGTCCAAAACGATTCGGCGTCGAGGTGGTGACGATCTGGCGTCGAGGGACCGTGTCATGCCAACGAACGGCACTCGATCGGCCGCAATTAGCGAGCTTAATGTGAAATGCGCTGATTAGCCTCGGATTTAGGAGGAAGTATTACGGCATGTTCGCGCTGCGATCCTGGTTATTTCTTCGATGCATTTTTGTGCCTCCGCATGGCGTAGAGAGCTCGCAACGTTCGTCAATCGGCGCTGGCACAGGTGTTGGCCGTCGCATCGTCCGGTACTTCGACGCGGGTCGAGATGTCCGCGACGGCGCTCCGGAACAGTGCCGACGACTGAACTTCGAGCCGCCGCCTGCCGATTGCGGACGACCACGAACACGGGGTTGCGGACAACTACGCGATCGCTGCTCCAGCCTCAAAGCCGCAGAACGAATCCCCCAATCGAGGGATCATGTCTCCCTTGACGCGGGTCGGGGGGCGTGACACGATCTGTTCTCTACCTGGCCCAAGAATTGTGCCAGGAAGGCCGCCCCCAGACCCCGTGCGGTCGTTCCAGGAATCAACCTCGAGGGAGGTGGTTTGCGTTTCCGGACGACTCGGGTTTTTTCAACGACGAAGGAGATGTGAGTTGCGCTCGAGCACGTCCGTGTTTCAGGTGCTTGAGCATCAGTCATTCAAAATGGGGTCAGGAGGAGTAGATGAAGAGGTTCTGCATCACTGTTCTTGCTTTGTTGTCCGTGGGGGTATTCGCGAGCTCAGCGCTCGCGACTGTCGCCGGATCCACGGACCGGCTATATCGAGCTCTGCAAGGCGGCGAACGCCGATCTGAAGGGGCAGTTCACCTTCACGATCACCGATACCGCCAACGACGCCACACCTGCGATTCCGAACGTCGTCCTCACTCAGGGCACGTGCTCGCTGCCGATCGCAGTCAAGGTCGGGAACGTCACGGTCAACGAGCTTGGTAGCTCGCTGGGGCTGACGAACACCGGCGAGCAGCTTGAATCCGACGCAGGAGTTCCTGAATAATCCGACGGTTGCGGCAGTCGGGCAAAACGGGGCAGTGTCACTGACCGGGTCGGGCTTCAGCAGGACGGTGTCCGGTGCCTGCGAGCACGAACGGCACGCCGGGCGTCGTCACGGTGACGTACACCAACAGCCTGAAGACGGGTGTTGTTGAGGCTTGCAAGTCGATCGTGGCGGGCTCGGGCCTGACTGGCTCGTGGCAGTTCACGATCACGGGCGGCAACGGCTACAGCTCGGTTCAGAACGTGACGGCCGGGACCTGCAGTCCGCCGGTGACGGTGCCTGCAGGGAAAGTGATCGTGCAGGAGACCGGTGACGCGTCCGAGAGTGTGACTGCGATCACCGCGACACAGGGCGCTCTGCCCGGAACAAACGCGATCCTCGGCCGCTCCGGGCCCGCCTGAACCTCGACACGGCTACGGTCGTGGTGGCGGTTCAGGCCGGTGACGCGTCGGTGCAGACGATCGTGACGATGACGAATAACAGCGTCCGGTTGAAGCTCTGCAAGTACGTCGACCAGGGTCTCACGAACACCGGCCCGTACACGTTCCGGTTCGGGACGGTCACGGGGAACGCGGGGCCGATCGGCCCGATCTCGCCGGTCAGCATCACGGCGGGGACGGCGGCGGCTCCGATCTGCACCGTTGTCGGCACCTACCGCGCCGGCACGACCGTGCCGATCACCGAGGACATCATCGCCGGCACCAAGGTCGGGTCGATCACGGTCAACCCGGCCACCGACGCCTACGACGGCAGCCCGACGGTCGTGCCGGGAACGCTGAGCACCGCGAACCGGACGGTCACCGTGCAGCTGGGTGCAGGCGAGACGGTCGTGACCTACCAGAACGTTCCGGCGTCGCCGGGAACGCTGAAGATCTGCAAGGTGGCCGGCGTCTCAACACCGCCGGTGCCCGCCACGCAGTCGTTCTCGTTCACGGTCACACCCCCGACGGGCTCAGCGATCACGCTCTCGCTCCTGCCGGGCGCGTGCGGAGTCGTCGGAACGTTCCCGTACGACACAACCCTCGGGATCGTCGAGGCCGCTGTACCGAACATGTCGGTCCAGTCGATCACGGCAGTCCCGGGATTCGTGATCGTGAACGGGGGCAACACCAACCAGCCCGTGCTCTCGAACACGGTCCTGGCGACCCGCTCGACGTCGGTAACGATCGGTGAGGGCAACATCACCGAAGTCACCTACGTCAACATCGACCCGCCGAACATCACCGTCGACCCGGGCAACACCGGCGGCGGCAGCACCGGCGGCAGCACCAGCTCGGCAGCAGCAGCGGCGGCAGCAGCTCCAGGCAGCAGCTCCGGCAGCAGCAGCTCCGGCAGCTCGACCACGAGCGTGCCGGCAGCAGTCGCTGCCTCGGTTGTCGGGAACGGCATCTCGCTGCTCACGACAAACAGCACCAGCACGTCCGCAGCGACCAAGGCGGCCGTGCTCAAGGCAGCGAAGCTGCTCACAGCTCAACAAGCAGCTCGCCGCTCAACAAGGCAACGCTGAAATGGCTCGTCGCGAAGCACGCGGCCGCCAAGACGCTTGCCGCCAAGCACCACCTGGCAAAGCAGATCGCCGCGCTCAAGCTAAGCAACGCGAAACTCGCTCTCCAGATCGCGCTACTCAAGAAGGCGTAACACACGCAGTCAGAGACACCGGGGGGACGCATCGCGTCCCCCCGGGTGTCTCCTTACAGGAGGCGACGACGCGATGGAAACGAACTCGACCCACCAGACGAAGTACACGCTCGAGACTCCGCCGAGGCGGTCGGCTTCGCCGATTCCACGCTGGTCGACCGCTCCAGCCTCGACGAAGCGCTCGCCTCTCTGCGCGCCGTCAACAACCAGCTCGTCACCGCGCTCGAGACGCGGGTCGTGATCGAACAGGCCAAGGGCATTCTGGCCGAGCGCTACCGCCTCGACCTCGACGAAGCCTTCCAGCTCCTCCGCTTCGCAGCCCGCTCCGACCGCTCCGATCTACGGACGCTGGCCGGCAGCGATCAGCCCGCCGAGAACCCACCCCGAAGGCCGTGACCGACGCACTGGCCCGGCCGGAACGCTGGTCGGCGAACTCAGCCGCCATTCCCGCGTCATCGCGCACTAGCCGGTCCTCACGCGGAGCGCCTAGCGGAGGGCGAACCAGACCTGCGCGGTCGAGAGCAGCGGCTGCCAGTACATCTCGAGCGTGGAAACATCGGCCGCCGGGACCATCCAACAGACGGCGTAACCCGTGATCGTCTTCCCTTTGAAGGTGAGTGGGTTGTCGAGATCCAGGTTTGGCGACGGGAGCTTCCCACAGAAGCTGTTGGAGGTCGAATGCACGACCTCCGAGGCGCCGACCGCGTGGAAGCTCGTCCCGGGCGTGAGATGCGAGCTCCCGGCCCCACCGTACGTCGCGCTCACCGCGACGAGGACGTACTGGTCACCGGAAGCCGGCGCGCTGTTGGCGGAATCGGCCGCGAGCATTGCGCTCGTGGCGTCGGTGTTGACGCCTGTCACCGTGACCGTCCAGCCGTTCCCGAGCACGCCGGGCTTGCCGAGCGGCACCGGATTCGCGCGGCTGGAGCCGGGAGACGAGGCGGAACGGGTCGTTCCCGCTGCATGCGCGCTCACCTTCAGCCGCCCGTTCAGGCACGTGAACCCGGCGCGAGCGTAGTCGGCCCCGTGCTTCGCGACGCACGCCTGGCCGGCCTTGAGACACTTCGCTGACCCGGCGACGACCGCGTGCTTGGACCCCCCGCTGCACGTGGCGCTGGTCGCAGTGCGGGCCCCCGGCACACCGGACGCGTTCGCAGCCAGGCCGAGAGCGACGAGAGGAACCAGGATGAGCGGGGCTCGCCGCACGGCGAAAAGGGGCTCCTACACGACCAGGAGGTAGCCCGTGAACTCCTTGCCCTTGTCCAGGGTGCTCGAGTACTTGAAGCTTCCGCGCTTGTTCACCGCGAAGAACATGTGGGCGCGCTTCCCCGGCGCCAGATTCTTCGTCTTCTTCCCGAAGATCGTGAAGTTGTGCGTCTTCTTGCCCATGTTGATGATCGTGAGGCTGACGAAGTCTCCCCGCGGGATCCCGTTCGGATGCGGTTCCAGAACCGGCGAGTATTTGGTGCCGAATGAGGAGTAGTTCGTGAGAGCGATCCCGGTGTCTCTGATCTGCACCAGCGTCAGGATCCGCTTCGAGGGCTCCGTTGTCGATGGAGCCGGCGGCGGCCGCCGTGGCGAAGACCAGAGAAGCCACGACCGGGATGACCAGCATTCGCGCTTTCATGACCTGAACGCTGTCATCGGGGGTTCCTCCGAAAGCGGATGATGGGGCTCGAACCCACGACCTCGACCTTGGCAAGGTCGCGCTCTACCAACTGAGCTACATCCGCAGGGGCAGCAAAGTATAGCCCGGGGTCAAGCCTGGCAGCCACCGGCCCTGACGTGCGGCGCGACGGCGAGCGTCCAGTGGCCGGCGAGCGGAACGAGCTTCCACCCTGCGGCGCCGAACCGTCCCGAAACCGGCGCGTTGGCGCCGGTGCTGACCACCACGTAGCGGAGATTTTCGCGATACGCGGTCGCGAGAGCGGTGAGCGACGGGAGGAACAGGATTCGGTGCTGGAGCCTCGGCCCCCAGAGCGGATACGACCATTCGTCCGGATCGAGCACCGCCCCGACGCAGGCCCGGGCGGGCACGAGCCGGTCGTAGGCGCGCAGCCCCGCGGCCGCCTTCCTGCCCATCGGCTGTGCCGGGCTCTCCGAAAGCGCGTCCGCACGGCTGAGTTGCCACGGCCGCGCCACCACCGCGCCGGACAACGGCTTCGAGGCGTCGCCTTCGAGCGTGTAGACGACCGTCCATCCCGGCGACGACGAGCACGGCCACCGCAGCCGCGCGACGGGTGACGAGAAATGCGAAGAGCGGTGCGGTCAGCGCGACCGGGACGAGCAGGAAGCGCGTCAGCCAGATGTTGTACTTGGCATAGAGGCCGAGCAGGAGCAGGTAGCGTGGGACCCGCAAGCGCAAACACGAGCAGCCGCCGGTCGGAGCGGCGTGCGCGGATGGCGAGAATCGGTGCAGCGATCAACGCGAGCGCGCCCGCCGCACCGAAGGCCGACGAGTCTTCGTTGGCGTCGCGGTTGAGGCTGAACCCATAGATCGGGTCGTGAACGGGGATATGAGCGACCCGGGTGAACCAGGCGACCGCCGGAGCGAGGCCGAGCACGAGCAGGGGCGCAAGGAGCGGGATCGCAACCGCCGCAGCCAGGAACGATGCCTCGCGCCGCCCCGAGGTTCGACGCGCGACCACGAAGCAGACGACTCCGGCCCCGATGCCGGCCACCGCAAGCCCCCAGATCTGGACGTTCGAGAGGAGACCGACGTCGAGCGTGCGGTAGACCAGGCGCGCAGAGGTGTGAAGCGTCCCGACAACGGACGGCGAGACCGACTGGTCGACCCGCCCCTCACCGTGCCCGAGGATATGCCCGGTGTGCGCCAGGTTCAGTACGAACCCCCAGATGCCCACCCCGAGCAAGCCGCCGGCGGCACCCCAGGCCGTGCGTTTGATCATCTTCGCGCCGCCCATCCAGCAGAGCCACGCGATGACGGGCCACACAAGGACCGTCGTCAGCTTGGCGCCGAGGCCCAGGCCGAGGGCGACCCCGGCGAGCACCGCCTCGGCCTCGCCGCCGCCGAGGAGCAGGCACGCGGCCACGATGGGGAACGACGCCGCGACGAGATCGTTCTGGGCCGTCGTCGCCTGCAGCGCGACCGCGCTGAACGCTGCGAGCAATGCCGCGCCGCGCGCTGACGCGTTCTGGTCGAAGCCGAGCCGCCTCGATGCTCCGTAGACCGCCACGAGGATCGCGAGCTGAGCGACGTACTGCGGGAGAGCGAAGAGCGCACCGCTTCCGGCTGCAACGAACAGGAAGAGGATCTCCTGCTCGGCGAGCGGCTGGAACTCGTTCATCCGTGCCGTCGGGGCATTCGCGATCCAGTGGATTCCACCCTCCTGCTTCCACGCTGCTGCGCGCGAGAGGTGGTAGGTGAGGGAGTCGTAGTTGTTGGGAGGCACCGCCAGCGCGAGCATCAGCTCGTAGCCGAGAACGAGGACGAGACCCCCGACGAAGACGAGGGTGACCGGATCGTGGGCGACGAGCCGAAGCGCACCGCGAACGCCTGCCAGGTCGACACCGGGCCGTCCGCGCAGCCACCACGCCGCGAATGCGAGGGCGGCGAGCGCCGCCTCGGCGACCGTGAGCCCGGTCCGCGTCACTCCGTGAAAGGGCGAGAGCGCCCACGTTACGGCGCCGAGATTGGCGACGAGCGCCAGATACCCGGCGAGCGCGGTCGAAACGAGACTCGGCAGTCGCAGGCTCGCCGCGGCAAATCCCGCCGAGGCGAGCGCGAGGCCGATCACCAGCGCCGTCACTGGGCCGATGCCCGGTCGAGCGCCTCGTTGACGAGGCGGTCGGCGAGCTCGTTGTGCTCGCGAAACACATGCCGGTACTCGACCTTTTCGAGCTGACGGGCCAGACGCGCGGCTTCGATCGAAAGGTCGCGCAGCGCGGGGTTCTTGATGCGGTACTCGCCGCGCATCTGCTTGACCATCAGCTCCGAGTCGGACATCACGGTGACCTCCGGCACGGCGAGCTCGACAGCCTTCTCGAGTCCGGCCACGAGCCCGCTGTACTCGGCGACGTTGTTCGTCGCGACACCGATCGTCTTCCCCTCGGCGGCGAGCACCGTGCCGTCGTCGGCCTCGAGCACGTAGGCGTACGCGGCCGGGCCGGGGTTGCCCCTCGCGCCGCCGTCGGTGAAGAGGCGGGCCTTCACAACAACGGGTACACGTCGAAGGCCGGCTCCTCGTAGGGATGCGCGCGGCGAAGGGCCGCGACGACATCGGCGTGGCGATCTTCGGGAAACACGGTCTCGAGTCGCAATTCGGGAACGCGCTCCTCCACCCCTCGCTCCCCGACGGCCGGGTCCGTCGCGGCCCCGCCGAGGAACGTGCCTGTCCCTTCCGCGTACCAGGAGCACCGTTCGTACTCGCCGATCCGGCCTGCGCCGGCAGCGAAAACCGCCTCGCGAACGGCCTCCAGCGCGTCGGGCGGGACGAAGACGACGAGCTTGCGGTCGGTCATTCGGCGTTGTCGATCTGGGCCCGCTGGAGCCGGCCTGAGTAGTCGACGTAGATCGACTTCCACTCGGTGAAGAGATCGAGCGCCGCTGTCCCCGCCTCCCGGTGGCCGTTCCCGGTCGCCTTCACGCCCCCGAATGGAAGGTGGACCTCGGCGCCGGTCGTCCCGGCGTTGACATACGTGATGCCGGCCTGGAGGTCGCGCATCGCCCTGAATGCGCGGTTGACGTCACGGGTGTAGATCGACGAGGAGAGCCCGAACTGGACCGAATTCGCCGCGGAGACGGCCTCGTCGAAGCCGGCGACCGGAATCAGCGCCGTCGTCGGCCCGAAGATCTCCTCCTGGGCGATCCGCATCTGCGGGTCGACGTCGGCGAAAACGGTCGGACGGTAGTAGAAGCCCCCACCGCCGGCCGGCTCGCCGCCGGTGAGCAGCTTCGCGCCCTCGTCGATCCCGATCTTCGTGTAGCCATGCACCTTCTCGAGCGCCGTGGCGTTGATCAACGGCCCGACGTCGGTTGATTCCTCCCAGCCGGGGCCGAGGCGGAGCCGCTCGGCAGCAGCGACGAGCTTGCGCTGCAACTCCGCGTAGACGGCCTCGTGGACGATCACGCGCGACGCGGCGGTGCAGCGCTGGCCGCTCGTCCCGAACGCCGACCACACGATGCCCTCGACCGCGAGCTCGACATCGGCGTCGTCCATGACCACGATCGCGTTCTTCCCACCGAGCTCCAGATGGACGTGCTTCAGGTGATCTGCTGCTGCCTTGGTTACGGCCACCCCGGTCTCGCGGGAGCCCGTGAAGGTGATCACCGGAACGTCGGGGTGCCGGACGAGTGCGTCGCCGGCCTCCTCGCCGTAGCCGTTGACGAGGTTGACGACGCCGCGCGGGATCCCCGCCTCCTCGAGCAAGGCGACGAACCGCCCCGCGAGGAGCGGCGTGTCTTCTGCCGGCTTGAGAACGACCGTGTTGCCACAGACGAGGGCCGGGCAGAGCTTCCACGACGGGATCGCGACGGGGAAGTTCCACGGAGTGATTGCGCCGACGACGCCAACCGGCATCCGCACGCTCATCATGAACTTGTCCCGAAGCTCGCTCGGCGTGGTTTGGCCGTAGAGTCGGCGGCCTTCGCCTGCCATGAAGGTGCTCATGTCGATCGCTTCCTGGACGTCGCCGCCGGCCTCGGCCTTGACCTTTCCCATCTCGCGCGTCATCAGGTCGGTCAGCTCGGACTTGTGGGCTCGGAGGAGCTCGGCGAAGCGGAAGAGGATGGCGCCGCGCTCGGGCGCCGGGACGAGCCGCCAGTCGTCGAACGCCGCTTTGGCGGCGGCTACCGCCTCGTCGACGTCGGCCGCGCCGGAACGCGGGACTGCGCCGAGCGACTCGCCCGTGGCCGGCGACAGCGACGCGAATGTCTCTCCGCTCGCCGCCTCCACCCATGACCCGGCAACGAAGTTCGCGGTGCCGGGCGCCTTCGCGAGCGGCACCTACGCCTCGGGAACGTCCGTGTCCGGGAACGTCCCGGGCACGCGCGGACGGCGACGGTCGCGGGTGACGCGCTTTTCGGTGAACTCACCCTTCGCCTTGCCCTGACGGGGGTCTGGCCCGGTGCGGCGGTCGATCATCACCTTCACATCCGGATTGTCCTTGTAGTACTCGACGAGCTTCTCGTACAGCTCCTGCTCGAGCTCGGGAGGGACGACGCAGTAGATCATCGGCTCAGTCTACGAGGCTGGAGCACCGACGCTAGAGCCCCGCGATGTCGGGGACGATCCGGCCGTCGTCGACCATGTGCGCGTTCCATTCCGTGAACGACCCTTCGAGCTCATCCACCTCGTGCCCGCGCTCGGCGAGACGCACGGGTTGGGGTGAGTCGGCCTGGACCCGGTACTGGTACCAGGAGATCTCCCAGGCAATCGTCACGATGACGTCGGGGGCGACACCGGAGAGCGGAACGACCGAGACGTTGGGGCTCCCGAGGCTCTTTGCGATGCCGTCGACCGTGCGCCGGAACTGGGAGGAGTTGAAGATGTCGGCGGCCTCGACGATCGCGAGCTCCGGCTCCGAGAGACGCCGAAGCATCGGCTCGCTCGCGACCGGCTCCTCGGCCGGCAATCCGGGGAGGCCGAGGAGCCCCCGGAGCGAAACCCTCCGGCGCCGTGGATCCGACGAAATCGTCGGCGTCGTCGGAGCGCCTTCCTTGCGCCAGCCGTTCTCGATCGCAATTTCGTGGCAGAGGGGGCAGACGTCCACGAACTGATCCCCGCCGTTCGGCGAGAAGCGAGACGTCCGTTCACCCATGAGCAGCGTTCGCCCGCAGACCGCACAGCTACGTTCGACGCTCGACCGCGTGACGCGCATTCCCCGAGATTAGCGCCCGAGGAGGGCAGAAAGGTCAGGCCGGGATGGCTTCCCGGTCCTTCTTCGCCGCCTCGATCAGCTTCTGCGCGATGTGTGCGGGAACCTCCTCGTACCGAAGGAACTCCATGTGGTAGTCGCCGCGCCCGCCGGTGAGCGAGGTGAGCGACTGGGAATACGTGAGCACCTCGGCCATCGGAACCTCGGCTCGGATCGTCGTCATCCCGGCGGCCGGCTCCATCCCGAGCAGCCGCCCACGGCGCGAGTTGAGGTCGCCGTTCACGCCACCGACAGCCTCGTCGGGAACCGTCACGTCGAGCTGCATGATCGGCTCGAGCAGAATCGGCTGCGCCTTCTCGTACGCGGACTTGAACGCCATCGAGCCCGCGACCTTGAACGCCATCTCCGACGAGTCGACCGTGTGGTACGAGCCGTCGATCAGCTTCACCCGGACGCCCTGGATCGGAGCGCCCGCGAGCTCGCCCCTCGCCATCGTCTCCTGGATTCCCTTGTCCACGGCGGGCCGGAAGCCCTGCGGGATCACGCCGCCGACGATCTTGTCCACGAACTCGTAACCGACCCGGCCGTCGAGCGGCTCGATCTCGATCACGCAGTCACCGAACTGCCCGCGGCCGCCGGTCTGCTTCTTGTAACGGCCCTGCGCGCGCGCCGATGCCTTGATCGTCTCGACATACGGGACGCGCGGCTGGTGCAGCTCGACCTCGACACCGAATCGGCTCTTGAGACGGCCGACGGCGACCTCGACATGCACCTGGCTCATGCCCGAGAGCAGCTGCTCGCCCGTCTGCGGGTCGCGGCGGAGCGACAGGGTCGGATCCTCCTCGTGGAGCCGTCGAAGCGCCTGGGCGACCTTGTCGTCGTCGCCTTTCGTCTTCGGCGTGACGGCGAAGCTCATGACCGGAGCCGGGAAGTCGAGCGGCGGCGGCTCGAGGTCGTGCTCGGCGTCCACGAGCACGTCGCCGGTCTGCACGTCCTTGAGCTTCGCGACCGCGCCGATGTCTCCGGGGCCGAACCCGTCGGCCTTCTCGTGCTCCTTGCCCTGCATCAGCATCAGGCTTCCGATCCGCTCCTTCGAGTGGTCGCGGTGATTGACGACGTTCGAGTCGGAGGACAGCGTCCCGGCGAACACGCGGAAGCACGAAATCCGGCCCGCGAACGCGTCGGCGACGGTCTTGAAGACGAATGCGGCGACGGTCGCATCGGTTTGGATCGGCGACGGCTTTCGCGCCGGCGAGGGCACGCCCTCGACGAGCAGGTCGAGCAACGAGTGCGTGCCGAGATTCCTGGTCGCGACGCCACACGACACGGGATAGAGCTCGTCGTTCGTCACCGCGGTCTTGAGCGCCGCCGCGACATCGTGCGGGTCGAGCTCCTCGCCGGCGAGGTAGCGCTCCATGAGCGCCTCGTCTGTCTCGACCACCGCATCGAGCAGCTTCTCGCGGTACTCGGCCGCGATCGCAGCCATCTCGTCCGGGATGGGAGCCGGATCGCCCTCACGAGCACCCGAGGGATCCATGTACGCACAGTTGTGCAGCAGGTCGACGATGCCGGTCAGCTCGTGCTCCGCGCCGATCGGGAGCTGGATCGCGACACAGCGGGTTGAGAGCTGCGCCTGGAGCGCGGCGAGCGTGCGGAAGAAGTCCGCGCGCTCGCGATCGAGCATGTTCACGAAGACGACACGAGAGAGCTCGAGGCCCTCGGCGCGGTTCCACACGCGCACCGTGTTCACCTCGACCCCCATCACGCCCGAGACGACGACGAAGCACGCCCTCGACGACATGCAGCCCGGCGATCGTGTCCGCCTGGAAGCCGGTGTCGCCGGGGGTATCGAGCAGGTTGATCTTGCGCTCCTGCCACGAGACATGGCAGAGCGAAGCGGCGAGCGACATCTGGCGGCGCTGTTCCTCCTCGTCCCAGTCGGAGACCGTCGTGCCGGCCTCCACCGCACCGAGGCGGTTCGTCGCCCCGGCCTGAAAGAGCATCGCCTCCACCAGAGAGGTCTTCCCCGTCCCGCGATGGCCGACGACGGCGACGTTGCGGATCTTCCCGGGTTCCTGCGGCATCTGGACCTCCCGACCTTCTCGAGGTGACTTCGAGTCGGGGAGATCCTAATGCGTCGGAGCTACGAGTGACCAGCGGCGCCCGCGAGGCGCGACTTCAGGCGAAGTATTGCCTTCGTGTGAAGCTGCGAGACACGCGACTCGGTCACGCCCAGCACCTCGCCGATCTCGCGAAGGGTCAGCTCCTCGTAGTAGTAGAGCGTCACGACGAGCTTCTCCCGTTCGGGCAGGCGCGCGATCGCGTCCGCGACGATCTCTTTCGTCTCGCGCTCGTCGAGCGCATCGGCCGGCCGCGCGCCCGTTGGATCCTCGATCGTGTCGAGCAGCGAAACCTCGTCGCCTTCTCCGGAAACCGACCAGAGCTCGTCGAGCGCGGCGATCGACGAGCGCGCGATGTCGCTGAGCGACTGTTCGAGCTCGTCCGTAGAGATGCCGATCTTCGCCGCGATCTCCTCGTCTGTCGGTACCTGCCCCGTCTTCGCCTCGAGCTCACCGATCGCGCGCTCGATCTCACGCGCCCGCGCCCGGACCGAGCGCGGCACCCAGTCGAGCGCGCGGAGCTCGTCGATGATCGCGCCGCGGATCCGTGCGATCGCGTAGGTCTCGAACTTGATCTCGCGATGCGGGTCGAATCGCTCGATCGCCCCGATCAGCCCGAGCAGGCCATACGAGACGAGATCTCCTTCGTCGACGTGCGCCGGAAGCCCCGAGCCGAGACGGCCGGCGACGTACTTGACGAGCGGTGCGTACGTGATGATCAGCCGGTCGCGGAGGGCCTGGTCGTTCGTACGCCGGTACGCGAGCCACAGGCCCTGAGTGTCCATCTCGACCGCCACGAAGAGAGAATACGAGCTAGCGGCGCGTTCTCCTCAGTACCTGGAGCACGAATGTGCCCATCCAGAACGCGAGAGCGGCCGCCGCGAACGGCGATCACCCACCGCCCGGCGAGCGCCGCGTCCACCGAAATCCCCGCGAACGCACAGGTGAGGACTGCGAAGAGCACACCGAGGCCGGGGCTGCCCACGATGCGGATGATGCCGGAAAGCGCCGATACACTCCGGACGGCCGAACCGAGGGGCGTAGCTCAACTGGCAGAGCACCGGTCTCCAAAACCGGGGGTTGGGGGTTCGAGTCCCTCCGCCCCTGCTTGCCCGCCCGGGAGTGACGTCCTAGTTCGAGAGCCCCTTCGCGATGCGAGCGTCCTGCTTCTTCGCGAGCGGCAGGACGTCGACCCAGTCGACCGTTCCGGCACGGCCGCCACCGATCACCTCGGCGAACACCGAGCCGCGACGCCAGGCGACGGTGTAGTAGTCGACCTTCATGTTCCCGCGACTCGATGTCGTCCGGTACGCGAGCGCCTCGTCCCCGGGCATCCCCAGCGGCTGAAGCCGCTCGATCTTCGAGCCGGTTCGTGTGGCCTCCGCGACGGCGAGCCGCAGCGAGTCGTGGGCGCCCGAGCTCGTGCGGTAGATGCTCGCGAACGCGTCGACCTCGGTCAGGCCGGAGAGCGCGAGCGCGCTGTAGGACGCGTCGTAGCCCGTGAGCCGCCCGAGCTTGCGGTAGTCCTTCGTGTTCGAGGTGCTCGCGGTCAGCTCGTCGTTCGTGACGATGCGGCCCTGCATCGAGGACGAATCCCTGTGGGACGTCGCGTAGGTGCAGCACCAACGTCGTCGGGCGCGGCTCGGCCGCCCCGGCCAAGGCCGGCAGCGTGAGGCCGGCGACCGCGGTCAACGCGCCGAGGGCAGTGAGGAGGCGCTTCATCCGAGTCCCTATTGTGCCCTTCGCTCCCGTCCTTGGCAGCGAGAGAACGCGACGAAGATCCTCAGCGCGGGAAGGCGGCCGCGACGCCGCCATCCACCGTCACGACGCAGCCGGTGGTCGCGCGCGAGCGGTCCGAGAGCAGAAACGCGACGGCCTCGGCGACGTCCGCGGCCTTCACCTCGCGGCCGAGCAGGCTGCGCGCCGCGTAGAACGCCTCGAGCTCCTCCGGCGCGACGCCGTGCGCGGCCGCCCGCTGAGCCGCGCACCTCGTCCGAGAAGAGCCTCGAGTCGCCGAAGATCGCGTCCGGGTTGACGACGTTCGCGCGCACGCCCATCGAGCCGCCCTCGATCGCCGCGATCCGCGCGAGCTGGACGACCCCGGCCTTGGCCACCGAGTAGGGGCCGAAGCCGGCTCCCGGCGCGAATGCGTTCTTGGACGCCACGTACACGAGGCTCCCGCCGATCCCCTGCTCGCGGAGCACCGGCCAGACGCGCGTTGTGTCAGAGCAAAGTGGGACGTCAGGTTGATCTCGATGCTCCGGCGCCACTCGGCGTCGTCGAGCTCGCCGAGCATCCCGGTCGACGCGACGCCGGCGTTGAGCACGACGCCGTCGATCCCGCCGAAGCTCGACACAGCCCCGCGAACGACCTCGTCGACGACGGCGGCATCGGTCAGGTCACCCGCGACCGCGACCACCCGGTCTCGAGGGAGCCCGGCCGTCGTCTCGGCGAGCATGGCCCCGTCGATGTCCGCGAGCACGAGATGCGCCCCGCGGCCGGCCAGGTCGACCGCCACCGCCTTCCCGATCCCCGACGCCGCACCCGTGACGACGACGACCGTGCCGGAAAGCTCCGGCGGGGGCGGCGCCAAGGTCAGCTTGTAGAGCTCGAGCGGCCAGTAGTCGAACTCGAACACCTCACGCTCGTCGAGCCAGGTCGAGCCGCCGAACGCGTCGAGGGTCGCCGCGGCCGTGCGGTGCGAATGCGCGGCCAGCTCGAGCCGCATCTCGGCCGTCGGTGCGTCCACGCCGGCCGCCACACAGCCGAGACCCGGAACGACGAAGACGCGCGGCTGCGGGCTCTGCATCGGCGGCCCATCCGGCCCGGCTTGGCGCTCGTAGGCGGAACGGCTCGCGGCCTCGAACGCCTCGACCGCCGCATCCACCTCGCCGTCGAGCGCGAGGACGCACGACCGGGAGCCGATCCGGAGCATGTGGTCGGGAGTACCTCGGACGGCGGCAATCGAGGCGACATCGGACCGGGCCGCGAGATCGAGCTGGCCGGCATCGACGGCGAGCACCTGGCGCTGCTCTCGAGAGAGCCGGCCGCGTAGCCGCACGATGAACACCTCGTGCTCTGCTGCGAGCTCCGCCGATGTGGCGAATCTCGACCGACGGATCGGCCCCGCGCGCCGCCAGGAACTCCCGCGCGCGGCCTACGAGCTCGAGGGTCAGCCCGTACGACTCCTCATGTGTCTCGCCCCACGTGACGAGCCCGTGGTGGGCCAGGACGACCGCCCGGCAGCCGGCGAGGTCGGCGACCCGGCACGAGAGCTCGAATCCCGGACGGATGTACTCGACGACGCCCACGTCGTCGCCGAGCGCCTCGTGGACAGCGCGCTCCGGGTCGGGGGCGTTCGCGAGCGCGCAGATCGCGTCGGCATGGACGTGGTCGACGTGCGGCGCGGGCAGGAACGCGTGCAGGAGCGTCTCGACCGAAGGCCGCGGCGCGGCCGGGTCGACGACGCAGCGCGACAGGTACGCGAGCATCTCCTCGTCGGTCATCCGGTCGCGCTCGCGGAGCGGCAGGATGTCGTCCAGCCAGAGCCCGGGGAAATGGCGACTCTCGGCGCTCGCGAGGTCCGCCCCGCTCCCCTTGATCCGGATCACCCGGCGCTCGCGGCCCAGATGGTCGACCTCGAGCAGCTTCGTCGAGGTGTTCCCGCCGCCGTGCAGGACGAGCGAACGGTCGGAGCCGATCAGCCGCGAGCGCGCGACAAGCCGGTCGAGCTCCGTCTCGCCCGGAATCTGCGGCTCAGCGCTCACACCGCGATGCTAGAGGCTCGACGCGCGCTCGGCCTGCGAATGCGCTTCAAGCGCCATGGCACCTCAGACCGGCTAAGTCTTTCCTAAGAATGGCCGGAAAATAGCCTTTCGGCCGGGCCGCTCGCCCTCGCGCGGTGGCGGAATCGCCAGCTCTGACGCTACTGTGTGCGGGCCTTGGCCGTCGCCGAACAGCTGCCTCCGACACTCGTCTCGGAATCCCAGAGCGCGCTTTCGCGCGAGTGGAGGCGGCTGACGCGCGTCGCGACGGCGATCGCGATCCTGACGAGCCCGTCGGTCTTCTACTGGTACCACCACCACAACGGCTGGAGCGTCCTCGAGTCGATCGTCGCGACGTTCTTCACGATCGTCGTGTTCCGGGGGCTCGTCGACGTGATCGTCCGCCGGATCCTCCCCTGGCCGAGCCTCTTCGGCACGGACGACATGCGTCTGCGCGAAGACGACATCGTCAACCGCCGACGCGCGTGGACGTGGAACTGGTTCTTCCGCTGGGTGATCCGGATCTTCGTGTTCCTGACGATCGTCTACATCATCAAGCTGCAACGGCCAGCCCCGGTGAGACGCGTCAGCTTCTTCGGCACGATCTCCGGGATCTTCACCAAGATCGGGACGCTCCTCCAGTCGCAGGCGTTCTGGATGCAGATCGTCGTGGTCTTCTTCCTCTTCGGTGCGAACTTCCTGATCTTCCTCGGCCCGATGCTGATGATGGGCATTTCCCAGATTCGCGGCTACGAGCCGGGCGACGCCGAGTGGGGCGTCAAGCTCGACCACGTCCGCGGCCAGGCGGAGGCGAAAGAGGAGATCCGCCGCGTCGTGACTCTTTGGCAGTCGGGCGAGGTATTCGAACAGGCGGGTGGCAAGCGCGAGCGAGGCCTGCTCTTCCTAGGAGCCCCGGGCACCGGCAAGACGATGATGGCGAAGGCAATCGCCACCGGCTTCAACTCGCCCTTCGTCTCGATTCCGGGCTCCGGGTTCGCACAGACCTTCATCGGAATCGACGCCATCATCGTCCGCTTCCTCGCGCGCAAGGCCAAGAAGCTCGCCCGCAAGTGGGGCGGCCAGTGCATCGTCTTCATCGACGAGATCGACGCAGTCGGCATGCGTCGCCAGGCGCTCGGCGGCGGCGGCGGGCGCATGACCCAGAACA
Organism: uncultured Actinomycetes bacterium; assembly: GCA_963815945.1. Lineage (GTDB taxonomy): Bacteria > Actinomycetota > Thermoleophilia > Gaiellales > Gaiellaceae > PALSA-600. Next base: position 419,916 of record CAWFIN010000007.1, on the reverse strand, counting down.
TCGAGTGGCAGCCGAGCTTCTACGGGTCATGGGGCGCGATGAACCCGAGCGGCGACCTGATCGTCGAGAACGAGGCGTGGCGCGACTGGATGTTCGAGCAGCGCGCACCCGAGCGGCGCTCGCCGTACCCGGCCTGGTTCCAGAAGGTGGGTAACCTCGTCGGCCAGGGCGCGTTCCCGGGAATGATGGGCGGCATGGGCGGCGGGCTCGCGCTCAACCAGCTGCTCGTGACGATGGACGGCATCGACAACCCGCCGTTCATGCGCCGCTTCACCACGAGCAAGACGAACTCGTTCCTCGACGCGGTCTACGTCGTGCCGCGCCGCCTCGGCAAGACCTGGGGTCGCATCTTCGCGGTCGCGCTGATGGTCATCGGCGCCTGGTGCGTCGTCGAAGGGCTCCTCCAGCCGATCGCGCTCAGCACCCTCGCAGCGATCTTCACCACTGCGATCGGGGTGCTCCTCGCCGTGATCGGCACCCAGGTCTGGCGCTCGGCGTCGTCGACGGGAACCGCTTCCCTGCGGTTGCCGCCGCCCCGGCCGCCCGGAGCGCAGATCTACTTCATCGGCGCGACCAACGTTCCGATGGAGAACCTCGACCCCGCGCTCACCCGGCCGGGACGCATGGGCCGCCACGTGCAATTCCGCACGCCGACCAAGGAAGACCGCAAGGACATCTTCGACCTGTACCTCGACAAGGTCTCGCACGACCCCGAGCTCGACACACCCGCGCGCCGCGACGAGATCGCGCGCATCACCAACGGCTACTCGCCCGCGATGATCGACCAGATCTGCTCGATGGCGCTGACGAACGCCCATCACGAAGGGAAGCCCTCGTTCGGCTGGGTGCACCTCGTCGACGCGATGACCGTGATCGAGTCCGGATCGGCGATCAACGTCAAGTACACCGAGGAGGACGCGCGCGCCGTCGCGATCCACGAGGCCGGGCACGCAGCCGCTGCGCACGTGTACCGCCCCGACCTCGAGTCGAGCCGTCTCTCGATCAAGATGCGAGCCGGGACGCTCGGCCATCACCAGGCCTTCGAGAAGGAAGAGCGGTTCGGCGCCTTCCAGAGCAAGATGTTCGGCGCGCTGATCCACACGATCGGCGCGATGGCAGCGGAGTTCGCCTTCTACGGCGAGAACTCGGTCGGCGTCGGCGGCGACCTCCAGTCGGTGACGTGGACGGCGTCGATGATGGCCGGCGCGGCCGGCATGTCCCCGCTGCCACTCGACCTGAAGGGCAAGACGTTCGCCGACGAGACCGAGGAGCAGAGCCGCGAGCGCATCATGAAGCGCTTCGAGGACATCGGCTCGCGCCTCCTGAACCGCACCGGGACGCCCGCGACGGGCGATCCCGCCGCGTCCGTGCTCAACGACATGCGCAAGCGGATGTATGCCGCGCAGTTCATCGGCCAGGCCTTCGTCACGGCATACAACCTGATCGAGCAGAACAAGCCTCAGATCGAGAACGTCGCCAACGTGGTGATCGCCAAGAAGGAGATCTACGGCGACGACCTCATCCGGCTCCTCGACGACCAGCGCTTCAAGGCGCCCGAGATCGACTGGACGGACGAGAACGCGTGGCCGAAACTCATGAACTGGTCGAAGATCGACGACCGTCCCGCGCAGGGCGCGACAAGGCGCCGCCCGGCAAAACCAAAGCCGGCAGCCTTGCAGGAGCCCGCGGTGTTCGAGGAGCCGGCATGAGCGAGAACCCCCAGCTGCCCGCCGCACCCAAAGACGGCACGTCGGACACCGGCCCGGTGCCTCTCGCGCTGCCTGGGCTCGAGGATCCCGCCGCAAGCAAGCGCTACCAGGTCCGGTTCGGAGCGGTCTACGCAGCCCTCGGCCTGGTCTTCGTCGCCGCAATGGCCGGGTTCGTCGTGATCCTCGCCAAGCCCGGCCACAAGCCGCCTCCGCCGTGGTCAGCCTGGCGGCCGGCGCCCGGCACCGTTTCGCAGATGACGAGCGAGATCGCAGACCACGTTTCGCACAAGTACCGCGTGTCGGCCGGAGGCTCTCAGCTCGTCGCGGTCGTCCCGAGCAAGCCCACCGTCACCAGCGGGACGACGAACATCGCGATCAAGGCGATCGCGATCCGAAAGACGCCGTCGAGCAACGCCGGCATCGAGGTGCTGCCCTCCAACAAGAGCGAGATGTTCACGTTCTGCGGCCTTGGCAGCCATTGCTCGATCTCGACCGGAACAGCCACGGCGCTCCGCGGCCGGCTCGTGCGTCGCGAGGCCCTCGAGGTCGCGCTCTACACCTTCAAATTCGTCCCCTCGATCGACTCGGTGATCGCCTTCATGCCCCCACCGCCGAATGCGACGACGGCCTCTGTCCTCTTCCTGCGCAAGGAGAACTTCGCGGAGGCCCTCAGGCATCCGCTGAACACGACCCTCGAGCGCACGACACCTCCACTGCCGACAGAGGCCGACCTGTCCGAGGCGACGACGATCGACGCGATGACGCTCGACAGCGTGTTCAGCTACTCGCTGACCGCGCTCCAGACCGGCGGCGCAGCGATCGTGCTCGACCCGGCGACCTAGAGCTCTCCTCGCAGCCCAGGTCGTCGACCGCGGTTCGCGCCGAACCTTGGTGGCGCCGCAGGCCTGTACGCTCGGCCGCGGATGCGCCGGGTGCTTTACCTCACTGGGGCGATCGTCTTCGTCGACACGCTGTTCTTCGCCGCGCTGACGCCGCTGCTGCCCCACTACGCGGACTCACTCGGGCTCGGGAAGACCGGCGCCGGAGTGCTCGCAGCCGCCTATCCGGCGGGTGCCCTCGTCGGTGCGATTCCGAGCGGCGTGGTCGCTGCACGACTCGGCGTCAAGCCAACCGTGCTGGCCGGCATGACGGGCGTCGCCATCACGACGGCGCTGTTCGGCCTCGCAGAAACCGCGTGGCAGCTCGACGTGGCGCGCTTCCTGCAGGGCGTTGCGAGCGCGTTCTCCTGGACGGGCGCGCTGGCCTGGCTCGTCGCCGCGGCACCACCCGGGCGGCGAGGACGGCTGATCGGCCAGGCGTTCGCCGCCGCCGTCGGTGGAGCGCTGCTCGGCCCCGTGCTGGGCGGCGTCGCATCGATCACGGGCCCGGGCAGAGCCTTCGGGGTCGTGGCGGCCGCCTCCCTCGGCGTCGCGGTGTGGGCGGCGCTGACTCCCGCCGCCCGCCCGGAGGCGCCGCAGCGGCTCCGGAAGCTACTGGACTCGGTCCGGGACACTCGGATCGCGTTCGGGGTCTGGTTCGTCACGCTGCCGGCGCTCATGTTCGGAACGCTGTCCGTCCTCGCGCCGCTCCGGCTCGCAGAGCTCGGCTTCGGAGCGGTCGCGATCGGCGCGGTGTGGTTGATCGCGGGCGGGCTCGAGACTGCCAACAACATCTTCCTCGGTCGTCTTTCCGACCGGTTCGGGCCACTCACCCCGATCCGCGTCGCGCTCGTCGCGTCCGCGGTCGCGGCGGTCGTCCTGCCCTGGCCGACGAATCGGTTCGTGCTCGCAGCGGTGGTCATCTGTGCCGGCGTCGCCTTCGGCGCCTTCTACACGCCCGGGATGACCCTCCTCACGCACGCGGCGGAGCACCGCGGGCTCGCCTATGGGTACGCGTTCGCCCTCGTCAACCTCGCGTGGGCGCCCGGCCAGGCCGCCGGAGCCGCACTCGGGGGGGCCGTCGCAGAACGGACGTCGGACGCGGTGCCCTACCTGACTCTTGCGACGCTGGCCCTCCTGACCCTCGCGGCGATCAGAAGAGTTTCTGGAGTTTGAGCGCGGCCCCGGTGTCGCCGCTGATCTTCAGCTTGCCGGTCATGTAGGCCGTCATCGGGCTCTGCGTCCGCGAGGCGATCCTGGCGAAAACGTCGCCGGCGACCGAGATCGTCACGTCCGCTTCTCCGGGGCCCTCGGTCACGCGGACGGTGCGGTTTCTCACCACGACGAGCCACTCGCCCTCACCGTGGACCACGAACAGATAGGAGTGGTCGATGCCCTCGATCTTCGACTCGTCGACGCGGGCCTCGAGCACCTCGAAAAACTCCCGTGCAACCACGCTTCCCTCCCAGTCGTCCAGCCTCGACGTCAGCCACGCCGCCGAGACGACGGCTCCGGGCATTTCCCCGAGGGTACCCCGGTGAGTAAGGTCACGGTGTGCTCTTTCGCCAGTTCGTCGACGAGGATCTCGGGTGCGCCTCCTACATCGTCGGTGACGCAGCCTCCGGCGACGCCGTCGTCGTCGACCCGGCCTTCGCGATCGAGCAGTACCTCGACTCGGCGAAGGCGGCAGGGGTTCGGATCGTCCGCGTTCTCGAGACGCACACCCACGCCGACCACGTGTCGGGCCACGGGCGCTTCGCGCTCGAGCACGGCGTTCCGGTCTCGATCCATCCGATCGCAGACCCCGAGTACGCCTTCGATCCGATCGAGGACGGCGAGATCCTGCGGGTCGGCGACGTCGAGATCCGCGTCGTTCACACTCCCGGGCACCGGCCCGAGCACTGCGCGTTCGTCGTCGACGGCGAGCTCGTGTTGACCGGCGACTCGCTGTTCGTCGGCGAGGCAGCACGGCCCGACCTCGCAATCGAGGCGAGGCAGGGCGCCTCGGACCTGTTCCATTCGTTGCACCGCCTCGCCGAGCTGCCCGACGCGGTGACCGTCTTCCCGGGTCACGTCTCGGGCTCGCTCTGCGGGACGAACATGAGCGACGAGCGGTGGACGTCGATCGGCCGTGAGAAGGAGACGAACGTCGCGCTCCGGACCGACGAGCAGTCGTTCGTCGACTCGGCGGCGTCGCTCACGACGCCGAAGCCGCCGACAACGGGACGCGTGGTCGCCCTCAACCGCGGCCCGTGGGTGGCCGCACGACCGCCGCTTCGAGCCCGTCGAAGCAGGCCGCTCCATGGTACTCGACGTGCGCGCGGTACAGGAGTACGCGGCCGGCCACGTTCCCGGTGCGATCAGCGTCGCGCTCCACGGAGGCTCGTTCGCAACCCGTGCGGCCTTCGTCCTCGACCCGGATGAGCCGCTCGTCGTCCACGCAGGTTCAGAGGCCGAGGCGCAGGAAGCAGCACGCCGCCTCTGGTCGGTGGGGCTCTTCGACGAGAACGGCTACCTCGCGAACGCGCCGACGACTCGAGCAGACCGCGACCCTGATGGTGCCCGAGTTCGCGCGACTTCTCGAGGATGGTGACATCCAGGTGCTCGACGTCCGTGAGGAGCGCGAACGCGCCGACGGTGTCGTCCCGGGTGCGATCCTCGTCCCGTACCGCCTCGTCGGTACCGCGGAGCTCGACGGGCTCGACCCCACCAGGCCGGTGTTCACGATCTGCGTGAGCGGCGCCCGCGCCACACTCGCCGCGAGCCTCCTCGAGCGCCGCGGCTACGAGGCACGGCCCGTCATCGGTGGCGGAGTCGAAGACCTCGCAGAGCTGAACGCACAGCTCGTCGCCTTCTCCTAGCGCAAGCGCTCGACCGGGAAGCCGTTCGCCTCGAGCGCCGCCAGCATCGCCTGGCAGTGCTCCTCGTTGCGCATCACGATCGTCAGCTCGACGCCCGTGTCGCCGAGGTCGAGGGACACGCCCTGGCGCTGGTGCGCGACCGAGACGAGATTCCCGCGCTCCGTGGCGATCAGCGACAGCAGCTTGATCAGCTCGCCGGGGCGATCCGGGAGGCGGCTGCGGATCACGAGGTAGCGGCCGGCCGCGGTGAGGCCGTGCTGCAGGACCGAGATCAGGAGCGTCGGGTCGATGTTGCCGCCGGAGAGCAGCGCGCAGACCGTGCCGCTGCCCTCGACCTTGCCGGCGAGCAGCGCGGCGACGCCGACCGCGCCGGCGCCCTCGACGACCAGCTTGGAGCGGTCGAGCAGCAGCGTGATCGCCTCGCTGATCTCCTCGTCGGTGACGGCGACGCGATCGTCGAGCAGCTCGTCGAGGATCTGGCCCGTCGAGCTCGCCGGGGCGCTTGACGGCGATCCCGTCGGCGATCGTGTAGCCATCGCGGCGGGCCTCGACGCCGATGAGCCGCACCTCCGGCCGCAGGCCGCGCAGAGCGATCGCGATCCCGGCGGCGAGGCCGCCGCCGCCGACGGGGATCAGCACCGTCTCGAGCGCCGGGCAGCTGCTCGGCGAGCTCGAGACCGATCGTCCCCTGGCCGGCGATCACGCGCTCGTCCTCGAACGCGTGCACGAACGTCGCGCCCGTCTCGTCGGCATGGCGGAGCGCCTCGGCAAGCGCCTCCTCGAAGTTGGCGCCGGTCGAGAACCACCTCGCCGCCGTAGCTCACGGTCGGCTCGACCTTCGCCATCGGCGCGTCCTGCGGCATGAAGATCGTCGCGTGGACGCCGAGATCCCGCGCAGCGGCCGCGACCGCCTGGCCGTGGTTGCCCGGCGCTCGCCGCGACGACGCCGGCCGCGCGCTCCTTTTCCGACAGCGTCGCGAGCGTGTTGACGGCGCCGCGGATCTTGAACGACCCCGTGCGCTGGAGATTCTCGGCCTTCAGGACGACCGGGCGGCCCGACGCGCGCGGACAGGTTGTCCGAGCTGTAGACCGGGGTCACGCGCACGTGCGAGCCGATCCGCTCGCGCGCGGCCTCGACGTCAGCGAGTGTGGGTGTCGTCTTGGTCGCCATGGCTGGCTCCTCGGAAATGTGGAACACGGCACGAAGAATCTCACGGACCGCGGTGAGCGGGTCGAGCTCTCGGCGCTCGACCGCGTCGAGCAGCCGCCGCAGCTCCGGATCGGCGGTCACCGCATCCTCGAGATGCCGTCGCGCGCGCGCCGACGCGACGGCGAACACCTCGCCCGCCAGATTGCGCCGGCGGCGCTCCTCGAGGTGGCCCGCGGACTCGAGGTGGGCGCGATGCTCCTCGATCTTCTCCCAGAGGACGTCGACCCCTTCGCCGCGCAGTGCCTCGGTGAGGATCACCGGCGGCTCCCAGGCCTCGTGCGGGCCGAGCCGGAGCACCTGCCGCACCTCGTTGCGCATCGTCTCTGCGAGCGGATGGTCGAGCTTGTTGACGACGATCACGTCGGGGATCTCCATGATCCCGGCCTTGAGCGCCTGGATCGAGTCGCCCGAGCCCGGCATCAGCACGAGCACGACCGTGTCCGCGATCGAGATCACCCCGACCTCGCTCTGGCCCGCGCCGACCGTCTCGAGGAAGACGACGTCCTTCCCGGCCGCGTCGAGCACGAGCAGCGCCTGGAGCGTCGCCTCCGCGAGGCCGCCCGCGTGGCCGCGCGTGCCCATCGAGCGGATGAACACGCCCGGGTCGAGGAAGTGCTCGGTGAGACGGATCCGGTCGCCGAGCAGCGCGCCCTGCGTGAACGGGCTCGACGGGTCGACCGAGATCATCCCGACCGTCTTCCCGGCGGTGCGAACGTGGCCGATCAGCGCAGCGGCGAGGCTCGACTTCCCGACTCCGGGCGGGCCGGTGAGCCCGACCGCGTACGCGTGGCCGGTGTGCGGATAGACGGCCCGCACGAGCTCGTAGGCAGCCGGGTCGGCGTCCTCGACGAGCGAGATCGCGCGCGCGAGCGCGCGCGGCTCGCCGGCGCGCACGCCGGCGACGAGCGCGTCGGTCGTCCATCGCCGCCGCGGCTCATGCCGCATCCGCGAGGGTCGCCGCCGGTACGTCGATGCCGCGGGTGAGCCGCCACGCGATGGCGGCTCCGACGAGGATCGTGACCGACGCGCCGGCGTAGACCCAGCGCGCGCCGACCGCGTCCGTGATCGGGCCGGCGAGCCACGAACGCGAAGCCGAGCACGGCGAAGTTGGCGCTCATCAGCACCGTGAACGCACGCCCGCGCACGTGGTCCGGCGCGCCGCGCTGCACGAGCGTGATGTTCGCGACGACCGCGCCGCCGTTGCCGATCCCGGCGAGCGCCATCGCCGCTGCGCCGACCCACACGTTCGGGGCGACCGCAGCGCAGCCGATGCCGACCGCGAAGATCGACGAGAAGGCGGACGTAGGCCGACGCGAGGCCTTGCGCGATCAGCGTCGCCGCGCCCAGCCCGCCGATCACGAGGCCGACTCCGGATCCCGCCCAGAGGAGGCCGAAGCCGAAGTCCCCGGACGCCGTAGCTGCTCTTCGCGAGGAAGACCTCGGCGACGTTGACGGCGCCGTTCGCGAGCATCACGATCGACCAGGCGATGAGCACGCAGAGCAGCGCTCGCGATCCGCGGACGACCCGAATCCCTCCGCCAGCTCGCTCCAGTGGCCACGACCGATCGGCCGGTCGCGACTGGAGCAGCCGCGCCGGAATGCCGCATGACGAGCAGCGCCGAGAGCGCGAACGTCGCGGCGTTCACCCAGTAGGCGAGGTCGGGCCCGGAAACGGCGGTCAGCACGCCGCCGGCGAGCGGGCCCGACCGCGATCGCCGTCCACTCGATGAGCTGGAGCAGCCCGTTCGCGCTCGCGAGCTCGCTCGTCGGCGACGAGGTTCGGCAGCCCTGCGAGCACGGCCGGCCGGAAGAAGGCGTTGCCGATGCCCGCGACGCCGGCGAGCACGACGATTCCGCCCGTCGAGTTGACGAACGGCAGCGCCGCGAAGACCGCGAGCCGGCCGAGGTCCGAGGCGATCATCAGCCTCTTCCGCGAGAGCGCGTCGACGAGCGGGCCGAGCAGGACGCCGATGAACACGGCGGGCAGGATGTTCGCGACGAGCAGCGCCCCGACCCACCAGCCCGAGTGCGTGCGGTCGTAGACGTCGATCTGGAGAGCGACGACGGCGAGCCAGGTGCCGATGCTCGAGCCGAAGGTCGCGAAGAAGAGCAGCCGAAAGCTGCCTCTCCCTGAGCAGGGCGCGCGTAGCGCGCGAAAGTCGAGCGCGCGGGAGGCCTAGGCGCACGCGGCCAAGACCCGGCCGAGGGCTGCCGCGAAGACCTCGTTCTCCTCGGGAGTCCCGACCGAGACGCGAATCGCCGTCGGAGCGCCGAAGCCGTGAAGCGGTCGCACGATCACGCCCTGGCGGAGCAACCGTTCGTACAGCGCGCCGGCGTCCTCGCCGACGTCGACGAAGAGGAAGTTCCCGACCGCGCCTTCGGCGGGCTCGAGGCCGTGCTCGCGCAGCGTCGCGGCGAGCCGGCCGAGGCCCTCGGCGTTCAGCGCGCGGCGCCGGGCGATCTCGTCGGCGTCGCCGAGGCTCGCGAGCGCGGCGACCTGCGCCGTGGTCGTCACGTCGAACGGTCTGCGTGTCTTCGTCAATCGCCGCGCACACGTCGCGCGGCCCCACCGCGTAGCCGACCCGAAGCCCCGCGAGCCCGTAGATCTTCGAGAAGGTGCGCAGCACGAGCGCTCGGCGGCCCTGCTTCACGTACGCCTCGACCGCATCCGGGTAGTCGGGCCGGTCGACGTACTCGAAGTACGCCTGGTCGACGACGACGAGGACGTGGGCGGGCACGCTGCTCGAAGAACGCGTCGAGCTCTTGCCTCGTGTTCATCGTCCCGGTCGGATTGTTCGGATGGCAGACGTAGACGATCTTCGTGCGCGGCGTGACCGCGTCGAGCATCGCGTCGAGGTCGTAGCGGTGGTCGCGCAGCGGCACCGTCACCGGCATCGCGCCCTGCTTGTGCGCGTAGATCACGTAGCTCGGGAACGACGGCCAGCAGCACACGACTCTCGTCGCCCGGGTCGAGGACCGCCTGGCTGAGCATGTCGATACAGCCGTCCGCGCCCGCGCCGGCGCAGACCTGGTCGAGCGCAACCCCGTGACGCTCTGCGAGCGCCTCGTGCAGGCGGTGAACGCCGCCGTCCGGGTAGCGGTTCAGCTCGCCCGCCGACCGGGCCATCGCCTCGAGCGCGGCCGGGAACGGCGGGAACGGGCCCTCGTTCGAGGCGAGCTTGACGACTCGCTCGAGCCCGAGCTCGCGCTGTACGTCCTCGACCGGTTTGCCGGGCACGTAGGGCGTCAGTGCCTCGACGGCCGGGCGGAAGAACTGCCGCATACCCGTGATCCTAGGAGGTCAGGAGCTTCGCCATCAGGATCGCGTCGACGAAACGGCCGTCCGGCAGGCGATAGTGGGCGCGTCGGTATCCCTCGCGCTCGTAGCCGGCCTTCTCGTAGAGGGCGATCGCGCCTTCGTTGTGCGGAAAGACGTGGAGCTCGAGCTTCGTCACGGCGGCGCGGCGAGCCCATTCCTCCGCGGCGGCGAGCAGCGCCGTCCCGATCCCTCGCATGCGGTAGGCCGAGGCGACCATCAGGCCGAAGTCTGCGACGTGCGGGCTCGCAGGATGGGGGTCACGCGTGATCGAGACTCGCCCGACGACCTGGTCGTCCACCGCCGCGACGATGACCGCGCCGTTCGGGTTCCCGCGGAGGGCCCGGAGGTACCGCCGCTCCTGGGCTGCGCTCCGCCAGCCCCGGTCGGAGAGCAGCCAGCCCTCCGGCTCGCTCCCGACCGCAGATCGCAAGCTCCACGAGAGCAGCCGCGTCGCCCAGCTCCGCGGCACGGACGGTAGCCGTCATACGACGACACCTGCGCCGCCGCGGCGCGGATCGCCGGCGGCGGTGAGCGATCCATCGGCGAGCACCTCGACGGCCGCCACGCCGCCGAAGAACAGATTGCGCCGGCGCCAGCGGACGACGTCGTAACCGCGGGCCTCGAGGCCGTCCAGCACGGTCGCGTCGAAGCCGCCTTCGCAGTGCACGTACGGCTCGTCGACGTGGACACGCGGGGCGTCGATCGCCTCGCTGACGGTCATCCCGTGCTCGAGGACGTTGACCACGATCTGCATGATCGCACCGCGCAGCCTCGCCGACCCGGCACTGCCGACGACGAGCCGCGGCGCCCCGGTCGCGCCGAGCGCGATCGACGGGGCCATCATGCTCGTCAGCCGCCGTCCTGGCGTCAGCGGCCCTCCGGAGCGAGATCGGACTCGCCGAGCATGTTGTTCAGATAGATGCCGGTGCCCGGGACGATCACGCCCGATCCGGAACCGGTCGACGTGGACAGCGAGGCTGCGTTTCTCTCTCCGTCGATCACCGAGACGTGCGTCGTCCCGCCCACGGGCGCGAGCTGCGAGGCTCGCGCCCCCTCGGCGCGCGCGTGGATCCTCGAGAGGGCGGCATCGAGCGCCGCCTCGCCGAGCAACCGTCGCGCGATCCCGCCACGCTGCAAACCGCGCGAGAAGCCGGTCCCTCGCGCCCTCGTCTGTTCGCGCATGACCTCGACCAGAGCCGAGAGCGCTTCGACGGTTCCCGCGTCGCCGGCACCGAGGCGCTCGAGGAGCGCCAGGCCGTAGGCGATCAGCAACCCGCCGGAAGACGGAGGCGGGTTGGAGAGCGACCTCGTGCCCGTCGAACTGCGTTCGCACCGGCCTCCGCCAGACAACCCTGTAGGAGGAAAGGTCGTCGAGCGTGATCGCGCCGCCGCCGCCGTTCACGGTCGAGACGATCGCCCGAGCGCGCTCGCCCGCGTAGAGCGCCGCCGCTCCATGCTGCCCGACATCGTCGAGCGTGTCCGCAAGGTCGTGGAACCGCAGGCGATCGCCGGCGACGAGCCGGGCGCCTTTCTCGCCGTACACCAGCCGGCCCGCCTCGCCGAATCGGAGAATCGGGTCGAGCACAGCGTGCATGTGCGCCTGCGCCTTGGTCAGCTCCACCCCGCCTCGCGCGAGCTCCACCGCAGGTGCGAGCAGCTCGCGCCACGGAAGCCGCCCGTACGCCTGGTGCACTGCCTGCAGCCCGGCGACGGTCCCCGGCACAGCGCATGAAGCGGGGCCGATCCGGAAGATCTGCGTCGTCTCGCTGTCTCCGAACGACAGATCGACGTCGTGCATCGCTCCCTCCTGCCGGCTTGCGAGCGCCGAGGCCAGGCGCGCAGACGAAGAAGTCCGCGAGCCGGGTCGAGCGGTCGCTCGCGCGGTGCACGAGCATGAACCCGCCCGAGCCGGGCCCCGTCAGCGGGCTCTCGGTCACTCCCGACGCAAACGCTGCCGCGACGCACGCGTCGACGGCGTTCCCACCGCCTTCGAGCACCTGCGCGCCCACAGGAGCGGTGAGGGGGTGCCCCGCGGCAACGGCGCCGTTCATGGAAAGGAGCCTAGACGGAGAGGACCGTGTTCCGGTTCGTCGCGGAATCTTCACCGTCTTTTCATGAATCAGGCTCAAGACTTGGGCACTCTGAGACGAGAACGAATCCACATGAAACTTTCTGCATCTCGCGTGATCGTCTCTGGGTTCGTACTCGCGGCCGTGATCGTGGCCGCTGCAACGCCGCAGGTGCTGGGCACCCAGGTCGCACGCGCTCTTGGCAGCCTCCACGGCGCCGATCGCGGCTGGCTCCTTCTCGCCACGCTGGGCTTCGCAGCCGGGTTCATGTGCTGCGTGTGCGCGTGGCGTGTGGCCCTTGCCGCGTCCGGCGGCCGAATCTCGCTCGCCGGCGGCGCGGCGAGCCTCGGCGTCGGTGCGCTCGTCAACACGTTCACGCCCGCGAGGATCGGCGACGTCGTCAAGGTCGCCCTGTTCTCCCGGGCGATCGACGGGCCGGACCGCGTCTGGACCGCGGGCGGGACATACGCAGCTGTCTCGGCAGCACGCTGCCTGTCGATTGCCGCCCTCGTCGTCGCCGCCTCCATCGTCGGGGCGCTTCCTCTCTGGCCCGTGTTCGCGCTCTGCGGCGGTGTTGTCGCGGTCGGAGCGATCGCTCTTTCGTCGACGCGCCTACGCCGCGACCATCGGATCGCTCATCTGCTCGACGGCTTCGCGGCGCTCGCGCGAGCCCCACGCTTCGCCGTCAGAGTGCTCGCCTGGTCGGCCGCGATTGCGTTGACGCGACTTGGCGCCGTCGCAGCTCTCGCCATGGCTCTGAACCTGCCGCACCCGCTGCTCGCGGCACTCGTCATCTGTCCGGCGCTCGACCTCGCAGGATCGGTTCCGCTCACGCCCGGAAACGTGGGGATCGCGAGCGGCGCCGTCGCGGTCGCACTCCAGAGCCGCGGAATCGGCGTCGCCGATGCGCTCGGAGTCGCAATCGGGATCCAGGCCCTCGAGACGCTCGTCTCGCTCGCGGCAGGCGTTGCGGGCGCGGCTCTACTTCGTACGACCGGATCGCTTCGTCCCGCAGTGGGCGCTTCGCGCGGCGGCGCTCTCGGGGACGGCCGCCGTCGCTGCCGTCCTCGGCGCGGTTGCTCTGAACGCCTTCTAGGGTGACGAGGCGCTTATTCGGCCAAGAAGCGACGGCGGAATCGGCATGTCGTCTGCAACCGACCAGCTCGTCGTCTGGCCTGACGGAGAACCGATCGACCTGCGGCGCGCCGGGCCGAGCCCGGTTGCGACCACGGTGATCCAGATCTGGCCGGTCAACCGCTCGTCGATCGTCGCGCCGAAGATGATGTTCGTGTCGTCGGTGGCTGCCGATCGCACGACCTCGGCCGCCTCGTTCACCTCGTAGAGCGAAAGGTCGTCTCCGCCTGCGATCGACAGCAGAATGCCGCGCGCGCCGGTCAGCTCGGTGTCGATGAGTGGGCTCCGAAGCGCCCGCTCGGCCGCTTCCTTGGCGCGGTTCTCGCCGGTCGCGAAGCCGATTCCCATCAGTGCCGAGCCGGCGTCCTTCATGATCGTGCGGACGTCCGCGAAGTCGAGGTTGATCATTCCGGGGTTCGTGATCAGGTCGGTGATCCCCTGGACGCCCTGGCGGAGCACGTCGTCGGCGATCCGGAACGCGTCGAGCATCGAGGTCGACTTGTCGAGCACCTCGAGCAGCCGGTCGTTCGGAATCACGATCACGGTGTCGCAGGCCTGGCGCAGCGCCTCGACCCCGTCTTCCGCCTGCTTCTTGCGGCGACTGCCCTCGAACTTGAACGGCAGCGTCACGATCCCGACGGTCAGCGCCCCAAGCTCGCGCGCGATCCGCGCGACGACCGGTGCCGCGCCGGAGCCGGTGCCTCCGCCCTCGCCGGCGGTGACGAAGACCATGTCCGAGCCGCGCAGAGTGCGCTTGATCTGGTCGTAGCTCTCCTCGGCAGCCCGACGCCCGATCTCGGGGTCGGCGCCCGAGCCGAGACCCTCGGTGAGCTCGCTCCCGATGTGGATCTTGGTCGAAGCGTCGCTCGTCTGCAGCTGCTGGATATCCGTGTTGACCGCGACGAAGTCCACCTGCGTGATGCCGCCGTCGATCATCCGGTCGAGCGCGTTCAGGCCGGCACCGCCCACACCGACGACGCGGATCACTGCCATGTAGGAAAGGCTCTCAGCGGAGCGCTCGAGGCCGGCCGGCCTGTCGGGCAGCGGCTCGAGCCAGCGGGCGATCGGCTGCTCGGGCTCAGGCTCCGACGGCGGGGGCGGGCGCTGGCGGAGGGGTCATCGCGACGACGTTCGTCTCGGGCGCGCGCGGCTCGCGCCGCGCAGGTGGCTGGGACGCAGGTGGCTCCGGTGGCTGGTTTCCGCGCTGCGCGGCTTCGGTGGCGCGGAAGAGCTCCGCCAGCGGGCCTTCGCGCATGCTGGCTCTATTTCGCGCCATCGAGAACCTCCTTCGCCAGGTCGCGGTAGAGCTCGGCGGCCTCGCCGCCGGGCTCGTAGGCGAGGACGGACGACCCTTTCACCGGGGCCTCGGCGAACCGGATCGTCTTGCGGATCCGCGTGTTGTAGACGAGGTCGCCGAAGTTCTCGCGCAGGATCTCGTCGGCCTCGCGCGAGTGCGTCAGCCGCTTGTCGTACATCGTCGGAAGGATCCCGACGATGTCGACGCTCGCGTTCAGGTTCTCGCGCACCATCTGGAGCGTGTTCTGCAGCTGGACGAGCCCGCGCAGCGAGAGGTATTCGGTCTGCACCGGAACGATGACGCCGGTCGCCGCGACGAAGGCGTTGATCGTCAGCAGGCCGAGCGACGGCGGCGTGTCGATCAGGATGAAGTCGTAGCGATCCTTGATGGGCGCAAGTGCCTTCTCGAGCGCGCGCTCGCGGCCGATCTGGCTCGACAGGGCGAGCTCGGCGCCGGCAAGGTCGATCGAGGCGACTGCGATGTCGATCTCCTTCCGCTCGATCACCTGCTCGATCGGCAGCCGGTGCACGAGGACGTCGAACATCGACCGCTCGATCACGTCGGGGTTCAGCCCCTGCGACATCGTCAGGTTCCCCTGCGGGTCGAGGTCGATGAGCAGAACCGCCTTGCCGCGCTCGTGGAGCGCGACGCCGAGGTTCAGCGTCGTCGTGGTCTTGGCGACGCCGCCCTTCTGATTCGCGAGCGCGATGACCTGAGGGCTGTCGGCAGCCTTGCTGCTCGCACCTGGGCGCGCAGCGGGACGCTGGATGAGGCGTGCGAGGGCCATGTAGAGCGGTGATTCGGGTCGGGTCAGCTCATTCCTTCCGCCCCCTCCCGAAGTTTCTTCACGGCGGATTCGGCCCGAGCGTCGCCTTCGAGGCGCGCCCACGCCTCGGCCTCGCGCACGAGCGCGCGCAGCTCGCCGAGCAGAGACCGCGGGCTGCGCGTGCTCCCGGCCGAGGGCGTCGATCCGCTCGAGCCGCTCGAGAACCTTCACCGCTTCGTCCATGAACCGACGGTAGCGGCGCGCGCTGTCACGTGTCTGTGCCGACTCCGTGTCGATTGTGTGCCGACCGAGCGGCTCGATCAGGCCGCGGCGAGGAACAACGCCGGGCGCGGCCGCAGGCCGAGCAGCGTCTCGTCGAGCGCCTGGACGAGGTCGGCGCGGTTTCCGTGCAGGAGCACCTCGACGAGCGACCGGCGCACGGCGTCGCGCGCGGTGCGGCCGACGTGCTCGGCGCGCAGATCGGCGAACAGCTCGGCCCGGTCCTTCGTCTTCTCCCCGAGCAGCACCGCGGCACGGACGGCGGCCGCCCACGCCCCGTCGCCCGCCCCGAGCAGGGCGGTGAGCGCGTCGTGCACCTGCCCCGACCGGAACGGCTCTTCCGAGAACAGCGAGAGCTCCCAGCGGTCGAGCGCCTCGCCGAGCTCGCGATCGGAGTCGGCGAGCCGGCAGCCGCGCGCGCAGGTCTGCAGCGAGGCGTCCGCGGAGCGAGTCGAGCCGCGTCGCCTCGCCGCGCGGCTGCGTCGCTGCGATCGGGAGGAGCGGCGAGATGCGCAGCGGCCGGAAGTCGAGCCGCTCGAAGACGACCGGGCCGGCCGCGACCGCGCCGGCGGTGGCGAGCCTGATCGCGGTGACAGCGTCGGCCAGCTCGCCGGCGGCGTCCGGCGGCTCCGACTCGGTCGCGTCCAGCTCGCGCGAGAGCTCGAGCACGCAGAGCCGGTCGACGTCGCGGCCGAACTCGGGCGGCATCAGCCCGCGCGCCTCGGGCCAGAGCGACGCGACCTCGCCGGTGACGGCGGCGCGTACCCGGATGTCGCCGCCGAGCTCGACGGTCGCGCCGGCGGAGAGGCCGACGAGCGGCGCGATCGCCGCGTACGAGCGCGCCGTCCCGAAGAGCGACAGCTCGAACTCGCGCGTACGCCGATGTCGAACGCGTCGTCGTGCCAGTCGAAGCCGCCGCAGCGCTCGGCGACGGACGAGAGGAGCGGCAGCAGGATCGTCCGGAAGAGCGCGTCGTCCTCTGTCGAGCCGACGCCCGAATGTGCGCGCGCGAAGATCGCGGCGGCCGGCTCGCGGCGCAGGTCGTCGATCGCGTTCCGCGCGTCGGGCAGGCGGCGCAGCGTCGGCGCCTGCTCCTCGACGAAGCCCCGGACGAGCGGCCGGTACTCGTAGAGCGACGGCCCGTCGCGCGTCGCGTGCTCCTCGAAGGCGAACGGCAGCTCCGCGCCGCGCTCGACGGCGAACGCGGCGAGACAGAACGCGCGCAGGCATTGGTAGAGGTGCGGCGCGCGGAGAGCCACGACCGAGTCAGTACGCGACGGGCGGGGCGTCTCCTACCTGGCCCGCAGCGGCCGTGCCGACCGGCTGCTAGCTCGGGTCGGCCGGGCTCGCGAGCTGGCCGCTACCGGCGTCTCGTCGCGGCGGTTCGCGGCGTTCAGCTCGCGGATCTTCGTCGCGCTCGTTCGAGGCCGGCGGGCGATCGTCACGGCTCGCGAGAGCTCGGACGCCGTCTCGAGATCGGCGCAGGCCTCGAGCTCGACGCTGGGCGGCGCCGACCCGTCCTTCGCCTCAGCACGCGGCCAGTCTCGCCGCGACGGCCTTCCGGCCTTGTCGAGATCCCATCGCCGGCGGGGAATCCACGCGCTCTCGGCTCGCGACGCAGCATCGCAGCTTGGTCTCGCCGAGCGTCCTCGCCTCGCGACGCGCGTCGAGCCCTGCCGGCGGGAAGCTGGCAGCGCCAGCTCGATCACGACCGTTGGCGATCGCCGCGTCCGCGCCTCGCGCTTCGACCGTCGTGTCGACGAATGATGACCACCTGGCCGGGTCTTGGTCGGCCTCGACTCCGCGGGCGGTTCGTCGCCGCGACGACCGAAGCGACGACGGTCTCGCCGATCGGCCACAGGCCGCCGGACCGTCACGTTCGTTCTGAAGATCGACTCACGCACTGGCGCGGCATCAGCGTCGCCGGCAGGCACGGCGCCGAGGCTAGGCCGAAGCACGGCCCGGCGCGGCCCGGCGAGGAAGCCGGCCTCGACGAGCAGCGGCATCACCTCGCTCTCGGCGACCGGCTCGCCGTCGAAGCGCTCGACCGCGAGCCGCTTCGCTCCGCCGCCGCTGCACGTGCGCGACGAGCGCCGCGAGCGCCGGCCGCAGCCACGCTTCGTCGGGATCGCGCAGCGGCACGAGCGAGCGGCCGCCGCGCTCGACGTAGAGCACCGCCTCGCCGCCGAGCAGGACGACGTATGCGCCCGGCGACGCGCGCGGCGCGCGCGCCGGCCCGCTTCGGCCACGGCAGCGCCGCGCCGTACGGCTGGGCCGGGTCGGCCGCCGCGAGCACGAGCGGCGCCGGCTCCTCCCCGGCCTCGCGCAGCTCGCGGAGCCGCTCGACCGCGCCGCCGAGCGCGAACTGCGCGCCGCCGAGCCCCTCGACGAAGTAGCCGCGGCGGCAGAGCCCGAGCGTCTCGAGCGCGCGCAGCTCGGCGTAGACGGCGCCGTAGCCGCCGGGGATCCCCTCGGCGCGGACGCCGTCGCGGGTGACGATCCCCTGCCGCTCGAGCAGCAGCTCGGCGAGCGCGCGCCGCTCGGGCGCGCCGGCGAAGAGCCGCTCGGTGAGCGACCAGCGGCCCTGCGTCGCGGTCGCCGCGGTCGACCGCGACCGCGAGAAGCGGCGCGGGCGGCGCTCCGGCTTCGGCACGCCGTGGCGGCGCCCGGCGCGCAGCGGCGTCCACGCGTCGTTCGTCACCTCGCCCGCCCAGACGAGATCCCAGAGCGCCGGCAGCGCCTCGTCCGCGGCGAGCCGGTCTCCTCGAGCAGGTCGAACCAGAAGAGCGCGCTCGTGCCGAGCGCGGCGCGGAGCCGGTCGTGCACCTCGCCCTCGGGCCGCGGCGCCGCGGCGACCTGGCCGAGCGCCGACGCGTCCTCGCGGAAGTAGAGCGCGACGCGGTCGAGGCCGGCGCCGACCCAGACGACCTCGCCGCTCGCGCAGAGCGCGTCGAGCTGCTCGGGCCGGTAGCCGGGGACGCGGCGCGGCAGCAGCTCGCTCTCCCAGAGCGCGACCGGCAGCGCGAGCGCCTGGAGCGGGACGAGCGCCTCGCGCAGCGTCGCGCGCCGGTCGATCCCGTGCCAGGAGGGCAGGAAGCGCGCGAGCGCCTCGCGCTCGACCGGCTCGACCTCGCGGCGGAGCGCCGCGAGCGACGCGCGGCGCAGCCGGCGCAGCACGTCGGGGTCGCACCACTCGCGCTCGCTGCCGCCGGGGCGGAGCTCGCCGCGGACGAGCAGCTCCGTCGCGCTCGAGCTCCGAAGGACCGCGGCCACGTCGCGGCCGAAGCGCTCGTTCGCCTGCGCGGTCGTGAACGGCCCGCGCCCCTTCGCGTAGCGCAGCACGAGCTGCCGCAGCGAGTCCGGCCCGCCCTCGAGGAACGCCTCGGGCAGCCCGGCGGGCGGCATCGCGCCGAGCGCGTCGCGGTAGCGGCCGGCGTCCTCGGCGGCGATCAGCCGCTCCTCGCCGGCGACCCGCACGAGCACCGCCCGCCGCTCGTCGAGAAGCGGCGCGGCCAGCGCCGGGTCGTACTCGCCGGCGCGCAGGTCGCCGCGGAGCCGCAGCTGGTCGTGCAGCTCGTCGGGCGTGCGCGGCTCGCCCTGCAGCTGCCGCTCGACCTCGTCGACCGCGTCCGCGTCGAGCAGGTCGCGCAGCTCCTCCTGCCCGAGCAGCTCGCGCAGCAGGTCGCGGTCGAGCGAGAGCGCCTGCGCGCGCCGCTCGGCCGGCGGCGTGTCGTCCTCGTACATGTAGGTCGCGACGTAGTCGAAGAGCAGCGACGAGCTCTACGGCGAGGCGCTCTGCGTCTCGACCTCGACGACGTCGAGCTCGCCGCGTCTGGATGCCCGTGAGCAGCGTGCGCAGCGCCGGCAGGTCGAAGACGTCCTGGAGGCACTCGCGGTAGGTCTCGAGCACGACCGGGAACGAGCCGTACCGGCGCGCGACCTGGAGCAGCGACTGCGCCTTCAGCCGCTGCTGCCAGAGCGGCGTGCGCTGGCCCGGGCGGCGGCGCGGGATCAGGAGCGAGCGCGCGGCGTTCTCGCGGAAGCGCGCGCCGAAGAGCGCGGTCTCGCCGAGCTCCGTGACGACGAGATCCTCGACCTCGGCCGGGTCGACGCAGCAGCTCGTCGCCGCGGCGGCGGCACGTCGGCGTCGGGGAAGTGGAGCGCGATCCCGTCGTCCGACCAGATCGACTGCGCGTCGAGCCCGAGCGACTCGCGCAGCCGCGCGGTGATCGCCATCGCCCACGGCGCGTGCACGCGGCCGCCGAACGGCGTCAGGATGCAGACGCGCCAGTCGCCGATCTCGTCGCGGAAGCGCTCGACGACGATCGTGCGGTCGGACGGCACGGCGCCGGTCGCGTCGGCCTGGTCGCGCAGGAACGCGAGCAGGTTCGCGGGCGGCGCGCTCGTCGAGCATGTAGTCGTCGCGCAGCCGCGCGAGCGCCGCGTCGTCGCCGAGCGCCGACGAGCTCGCGCGAGGCGGCGCCGATCTTCTGCGCCGAGCTCGTACGGCCGCCCGACGCCCTCGCCCTTCCAGAACGGCACCGCGCCCGGCAGCCCCGGGGCCGGCGAGACGAGCACGCGGTCGCGCGTGATCTCCTCGATCCGCCAGGTCGAGGCGCCGAGCAGGAACGTCTGGCCCGGCGCGCGCCTCGTAGACCATCTCCTCGTCGAGCTCGCCGACGCGGCCGCCGCCGTCGACCAGGAAGACGCCGAAGAGGCCGCGGTCGGGGATCGTGCCGGCGTTCGTGACCGCGAGCCGGCGCGCGCCCTCGCGGGCGCGGATCGTGCCGCCGGTGCGGTCCCAGACGATCCGCGGCCGCAGCTCGGCGAACTCGTCGGACGGGTAGCGGCCGGCGAGCATGTCGAGCACGTTCTCGAGCTGCGGCGCGCGAGAGGTCGGCGAACGGATACGCGCGGCGGACGAGATCGTGCAGCTCGGCGACCTCGATCTCCTCGTCGGCCGAGATCGCGACGATCTGCTGGGCGAGCACGTCGAGCGGGTTGCGCGGGATCTTCGTCTCCTCGATCTCGCCGGCCCGCATCGCGCGCGCGACGACGGCCGACTCGAGCAGGTCGGCGCGGAACTTCGGGAAGATGCGCCCCTTCGAGACGGCGTCCAGCTCGTGGCCGGCGCGGCCGATCCGCTGCAGCCCGCGCGCGACCGACTTCGGCGACTCGACCTGGATCACGAGGTCGACGGCGCCCATGTCGATCCCGAGCTCGAGCGACGACGTGGCGACGAGGCACGGGATCCGGCCGGCCTTCAGATCCTCCTCGACGAGCACGCGCTGCTCGCGGGCGAGGCTGCCGTGGTGGGCGCGGGCGATCTCGCGCTCGGCGAGCTCGTTCAGGCGCAGCGCGAGCCGCTCGGCGAGCCGGCGGTTGTTGACGAAGACGATCGTCGAGCGGTGCGCCTCGACGAGCGCGAGCAGCTCGGGGTACATCGACGGCCAGATCGAGCTGCGCGCCTGCTCGCTCGAGCCGTCGGTCACCTCGCCGTCGGTCAGGAGCGGGTGGGAGAGCGCGGCGGTCGAGCCGAGCTCGCGCAGGTCCTCGACCGGGACGACGACCTGGAGGTCGAGCTCCTTGCGCGTGCCGGCGTCGACGAGCTCGATCGGGCGGCCGCCCGAGACGAAGCGTGCCGATCTCCTCGAGCGGCCGCTGCGTCGCCGACAGGCCGATCCGCTGGATGGCGGTCGCGCGACGAGCCGCTGGAGCCGCTCGACCGAGAGCGCGAGGTGGGCGCCGCGCTTGGTGCCGGCGACGGCGTGCACCTCGTCGAGGATCAGCGTCTCGACGCCGCGCAGCGTCTCGCGCGCCGCCGAGGTGAGCAGCAGGTAGAGCGACTCCGGCGTCGTGATCAGGATGTCCGGCGGCTCCTTGACGAGCTCGCGCCGCTCCTTCGCCGGCGTGTCGCCGGTGCGGACGCCGACGCGCAGCGCCGACTCGAGCCCGGCGAGCGGCCCGCGCAGGTTCCGCTCGATGTCGTAGTTGAGCGCCTTGAGCGGCGAGACGTAGAGCACGCGCAGCCCCTCGCCCGGGCGTCGCGGTCAGCCGGTCGATCGCGTAGAGGAACGCGGTGAGCGTCTTGCCCGAGCCGGTCGGCGCCTGGATCAGGACGTCCCCGCCGGTCGCGATCGCCGGCCAGCCGAGCGTCTGCGCCGGCGTCGGCGCGGCGAACGCGCGCTCGAACCAGGCCCGCGTCGCCGGCGAGAAGGCGGCGAGCGGGTCCATCGGCCCAGGGTATCGCTCCGACGGCCCGACGAACAAGTGTTCGTTTAGTACGAGTAGGTCGCGGCGATGCCCGACGCGCTCTACTTCACCGACGATCCGGAGGCCTGCAAGCTGCTCGCGCAGGACCCGTTCGCGCTCCTGATGGGCTTCGCGATCGACCAGCAGGTGCCGGTGCAGAAGGCGTTCGCCGGGCCGCTCGTGCTGAAGCAGCGGGTCGGGACGCTCGACCCGGCGAAGCTCGCCGAGCTCGACCTCGAGGAGGCGTTCCGCGAGAAGCCGGCGATCCACCGCTTCCCCGGCGCGATGGCCGGCCGGTGCGCGAGCTCGCCGCGGTCGTCGCCGAGGACTACGGCGGCGACGCCTCCCGGATCTGGAGCGAGGCGGCCGACACCGCCGACCTGAAGAAGCGGATCGGCGCGCTGCCCGGCTTCGGCCCGATGAAGGTGACGGCGCTCGGCTCGGTGCTCGCGCTGCGCTTCGGCGTCGAGGCGGCGAAGCCGCTCGTTCCCGACCACGCCTGCCTCGGCGCCGTCGACTCGCCGCAGGCGCTCGCCGACTACCAGGCCGCGAAGCGCGCGCACAAGGCCGAGCTCCGAGCCGGCGCGCCGCGCGCGTAGCGCGCAGCCTGCGGCTCGGCCGAGAGCTCGACGCGGACCACGCCGTTGTTTGGCCCACCTTGCTCTAGCCTGAGGACTGACGAGGGCGTAGGCTCACGCCCCGATGGTTCCTGGTCCACCGTCTCGCGCTACATCCCTCCTAGCGCCGTGTCGACCTCGCGGCTCGAGTTCTTCGCCGACGGTGTCTTCGCGATCGCCGCGACGCTCCTGATCATCGACGTCTCCGTCGACGCCCCTGGCGGCGAGCTCGGCGCGGCGCTGAGGCACGCGTGGCCCCAGTACGCCGCCTACGGGGTCTCGTTCCTGATCATCGGGATCTGGTGGGTCAACCACCACGCATTCATGACGGTGATCGACCGCGCCGACCGCGTGCTTCTCTTCGCCAACGTCGCGTTCCTCGCGTGCATCGCCTTCCTCCCGTTTCCGACGACGCTCGTGGCGAAGCACTTCCACGACAACGGCCTGCGCGCGGCGGCGATCCTGTACGGGCTGACGATGACAGCCGCCGCGATCTGCGCCGCGTTCGCCTGGTTCTACGCCGCGACCGGGCGGCGGCTGATCGCCGAAACGGCCGACCAGCGCGCGGTCGACGACCTCTCGCGCTCCGTCCTCCCGGGAGTTCCGATCAATTTCGCCGCGACCCTCGTCGCGATCTGGAGCCCGTACACCTCGCTCGCGCTCTTTACAGGGCTCGCGCTCTTCTACGTCGTGGGGAGCTCGCTGTTCGAACGGGATTCGGGACGCTCTCAAGGTTGACGACCGGGAGAGCCCGTTTCCTCGAGGTCTTCGGGTTTTTTGGGATGCGCCTTCGCCACCGCCGCGGCAGAGTGAGGGTATGAGGCTTCGCAGAGTCATCGTCGCTCTCGCCGCGCTCGGCGCTCTGTATTCCCGACTTCTCCGCCGGCCCATCCTCACGTGGGGCGCCACCGACGAGGAGGCAGCATCGCGCCTCCCCGGCGACGAGCTGCTCGAGGACGCCGACGGGATCGCAACCCGCGCGATCACGATCGAGGCGCCCCCGGCCGCGGTCTGGCCCTGGCTTGCGCAGATGGGGCCGTCGCCGCGCGGGGGCGCGTACACCTACGACTGGATCGAGAATCTGCTCGGGCTGAACATGCACAGCGCCGACCACGTCCTGCCCGAGTTCCAGCACCCCGAAGTCGGCGACACGATCGGCTACGGGAAGAACCACATGCGGCTCGAGCTGGTCGAGCCCGAGCACGTGCTTGCATGGCGGTCGGAGGACGGCAACTGGGCCTGGGCGTTCATCCTGAGCGAACACGACGGAGAGACGCGGCTGGTCAGCCGCAACCGCTTCCGCCTGCCCACGCTCACGGCGCGTATCGGAATGCTGCCGATGGAGCCTGCATCACTCGTGATGGAGCGGAAGATGCTCCGCGGGATCAAGCGCCGCGCCGAGCAACTCGCGGCGGCGCCGACACCAGGAGGAGAGACATGACCGAACGCACGAGTTTCAGCGCCGAGGAGGCGCGCCAGGTCGGCGAGGAGATCGGAATCGACTGGGCCTCGGCCCCGTTCGACGTCGAGCAGTTCCGCATGGGCATGGACGTCGAGCTCGAGCACGGCCTCCACGACCTCATGACGAACGTGACCGACAGCGATCCGGTCGTGACCGGGAAGATCGCCCTCGCACACCTGAACGAGTTCCCCGACTACTACACACGCCTCGACCGGATGGAGGAAGAGGCGAAGCGAGCCCACGGGCTCTAGTCGGCCCGCGCTCAGTCCGGCGTAACCAGCACCCCTCCCCACGCCTCAGGGGCGACGTCGTCGAGGGTTTCCGAGAACGTCCACTGATGGCCCGCGGGGTCGGCAGCGGTGTATTGCCGCTCGCCGTATTCGAAGTCGATGGGCTCCATGAGGATCTGTGCGCCGTGCGCCCTTGCGCGGTCGCAATGGGCAACCACGTCGTCGACACGCACCATCACCGAGTGGGTGACCTCACCCGCACGGGGTGGCCGCCGGTCGTGACGCACGTCGCCGACGATGACAGCGCCGTCACCGAACCTGAGCTGCGAGCGGTGGTTCTCGCCGATCCGGACCCGCTCGACAAATCCGAACGCTGCGGTGAGCCAGGCGACCGCTTCCCGGACATCCGGGTAGATGAGAACGGGGATCACGACACTCTCCGGAATGGAGCGGTTGGGCTTCACGGGTCCGTCACTCCTTGCGCGAGCCGTCTGTCGCTAGAGGCCGAACCAGCTCTTGCGGCGGATCCCCAGTTTCTTCTGCACGGCGCGGTCCTCCTCGCCGTCCTTGCGAGCCGCCCAGATGAAGGCGCAGAAGACGATCACGCCCCCGACGAGAGAAAAGACCGCTGCGATTGCGTAAACCACGTTTTCCATCTCTCGGCCAGCGTACCGAGCGGGTCTCGTGTGTCGTCTGGAATCCGCTGTCTGCGATGATCTCGATTCTCGAGAACGAGGAGGAGAGATGGCACCGATCACCGAGAGCATCGAGATCGCTCGGCGTCCGGATGAGGTGTTCGCGTACCTGGACGACCTTTCGCGGCACGGCGAGTGGCAGGAATCGATCGTCAGTGCGGAAAAGCAGGGGGACGGGCCGACCCGGGTCGGAACGAAGAGCACCGAGCAGCGTCGCGTCGGAGGCCGCGTTCAGACCATGACCTACGAGGTGACCGAGCACGATCCGCCGCGAGCATTCGCGTTTCGCGGGGTCGACGGACCGGTTCGCGTCGTCGGCAGAGCGACGATCGAGCCGATCGGAGACGGCTCGAGCTCTCGCGTGTCGCTCGTGCTGGATTTCGAGGGCCGTGGTATCGGCAAGGTGTTCGTGCCGCTTGCGCGCAGCCAGGCGCGCAAGCAGGTTCCGAAGGACCAGCAGCGGCTGAAGGAACGACTCGAGAGCGGCGTCTAGGCGCCGGTCAGAACGGCCCATGCGGCTCGTAGCTGCCGCGGCGGGCTCCGACAGAGACGAACGTCATTCCCTCAGGGCCTGCCACCGGCTGGCGGGTCTGCTCCGGGTCGAAGCGCAGGAACGTCCCGTAGCGAACCGGCACTTCTTCGCCGATCGACTCGCCAGACGCCGGAACCGGCCACGACGACGTTCACTTCCTCCTGCCCCGTTTCGACCTCGTCGTGCTCGACTCCCTCGCGCGTTCGGCGGGAGGACGAACCAGTTGATCCCGAAGGCCTCGACGTCGAGACGGCGGCGGATGAAGCGAATCACTCCGGTGCGCCCCTCTCCCTCGAGCTCATCCGCGTAGACGACGCTGTATCCCATCTGCGCTCCCTTGATCGGTGTTAGCCGGCCAAACGTAGCGCTCGGCCACGCGCGGTCCCGCAGCGGCGACCGAGCGCTGGCCGCCGCCGAGCACCGGCTCGAAGAGGTCGCCGAGCCGCTCGACCCGCTCGAGCGCGACCGCCATCGTGAAGTCGCGCGGCCGGAACGTCTCGGTCAGCTCGTCCCAGGCGAGCGGCGTCGAGACCGGCGCGCCCGGCTTCGGGCGCACCGAGTAGACCGACGCGATCGTCTTTCCCCAGCCGTTCTGGCGGTGGTCGACGAGGACGCCGGTGCGCTTCTTCTTCAGCCACTCGGTCGTGACCTCGCCCGGGATGCTCGGCCTCGAGCCGGCGCGCGAGCAGCTCGGCGAACTCGTACGTCTCGTCGAAGCCGTGAGCGTCGGGCGATCGGAACGAGCACGTGGATCCCGTCGGCGCCGCTCGTCTTCACGTACGAGCCGCAGGTCGAGCTCCTCGAGCGCCGCGCGGATCAGGTGCGCGACCCGCACGGCGAGCGCGAACCCGTCGCCCTCGGGCGGGTCGAGGTCGAAGAGGACGAAGTCGGGCCGGTCGGGCTTGTCGATCCGCGAGTACCAGGCGTTCATGTCGATGCAGTGCATCTGCACCATCCAGAGCAGCGCGTCGGGCGAGTTGACGAGCGGGAAGTCGACGAGCCGGACTCGCCGCCCTCGCGCGGCCACGTCCGGAACTGGCGGGTCGGGATCCAGTGCGGGATCCCCTTCGGCGCCTGCTTCTGGAAGAAGCTGCCGCCGGGCAGCCCCTCCCGCCAGCGCTTCATCGTGAACGGCCGGTCGCGCAGGTGCGGCACGATCGCGGGCGCGACCGCGTCGTAGTAGTCGAAGAGGTCGCCCTTCGTGATCCCGTCGTCGGGGAAGAGGACGCGGTCGCCGCTGCGAGAGCTTGACGCGAACGGTGATGCCCGCTGCTCGCGCAGCAGCTCGCGGGCGATCACGAGCCGCTGGATCTGGTTCGTGCCCTCGTAGATCTGCGTGATCTTCGCGTCGCGCATCATCCGCTCGACCGGGTACTCCTGGATGTAGCCGTAGCCGCCGAGCACCTGCACCGCGTCGGTCGTGACCGCCATCGCGATGTCGGTGCAGAAGAGCTTCGTCATCGCCGAGAGCTTCGTCAGCTCGGCGCCGTCGACGCCGTCGTCGATCGTCTGGCCGCAGCGGTAGAGCAGGCCGCGCGCCGCCTCGCAGCTCGTCTCCATGTCGGCGAGCATCCCGGCGATCGAGCTGGTGCTTCGCGATCGGCTCGCCGATGGTCTCGCGCGCTGCCTGCGTACTCGAGCGCGTAGTCGGTCGCGCCCTGCGCGAGCCCGAGCGCCTGCGCGGCGATCCCGGGGCGCGAGCGGTCGAGGATCCGCATCGCGAGCCGGAAGCCCTCGCCCTCCTCGCCGAGCCGGTTCGCGGCCGGGACGCGGCAGCCGTCGAAGAACAGCTCGCCGGTCGTCGAGCCCTTGATCCCCATCTTCGGCTCGATCCGGCCGACCTCGAAACCGGGCGCTGTCGGCCTCGACGACGAACGCGGAGATGCCGTGGTGCCCGGCGGCGGGATCGGTCTTCGCGAAGACGATGTAGACGTGCGCGACGCCGGCGTTCGTGATGAACCGCTTCGAGCCGTCGAGGACGTACTCGTCGCCGTCGCGGCGGCGCGGTCGCGCATCGCGGCCGCGTCCGAGCCGGAGCCGGCTTCGGTGAGCGCGTACGCGGCGAGCCATTCGCCCGACGCGAGCCGCGGCAGGAAGCGGCGCTTCTGCTCGTCGTTGCCGGCGAGCTTGACGCCGAGCGCGCCGAGCTCCTGCACGGCGAGGATCAGCCCGCTCGTCGCGCAGACCTTCGAGATCTCCTCGATCGAGACGAACGTCAGGAGCGCGCTCGCGCCGACCCCGCCGTACTCCTCGTCGACATGACGCCGAAGATGCCGTTCTCGCGGAAGAGCTCGACGACGTCCCACGGGAACTCGGCGGACTTGTCGATCTCGGCCGCGCGCGGCGCGATTCGCTCCCGGGCGAGCGTGCGCACGAGCTCGCGGATCTCGCGCTGCTCGGCCGTCAGCGGGTCGTGCGGCACCGTGTCAGTCTAGACCGGCCGCGGACACGCCGGCCGGGACGCTGCCTCCGCCGCCCGCCGACGCTCGGTCCAGGCTGCCTCTCACCCACCTCACCACCCCCCACCCTCCCAGGGGTCGTGTGACGGTAGCTGCCAATGTGATCCGCGGGTGTGACGCAGCTGCGCCAATGGTGTGACTCTTTCCCACGGCTCGACACAGCGGGCCATGCCCTGACCCGAACACGTCCAGTAGATTCCGGCCGTGATCCTCGAGAACGGGCTCATCCGCACGCTCGACCCGCAGATCCCGACCCAGCGTGCGCTCGCGATCGCCGGCGACCGGATCGCGGGCGGCGTCGGCGTCCACGAGACGGCGCTCGCCTCGCCGGAGACGGTCGACCTCGGCGGCCGCGTCGTCGTGCCCGGGCTCAACGACGCGCACGTGCACTTCCCGACCTGGGCGCTCGCGCAGACGCAGGTCGATCTCGACGGATGCGGCTCGCTCGACGAGGCGCTCGCGCGGATCCGCGGTACGGCCCCGGGTCGAAGCGGCTGGATTCGCGGCCGCGGCTGGCGCGGGGGCGAGACCGACGACGGGAGTCACTCGACGGGTGACCGGCGACACGCCGGCGGCGATGGTCGCGAAGGACGGCCACTCGCTGTGGCTCAACTCCGCGGCGCTCGCTGCAGCGGCGATCGAGTGCCGGCGGCGGTCGACGGGATCCTCCGCGAGGAGGCGGCGTGGCGACTTCCAGGAGCGCCACCTGCCCGCATCCGACGACGAGTACGTCGACGCGATGCGCGCCGGGCTGAAGCTCGCGGCGGCGCGCGGCGTGACGGCCGTCCACGACAAGGACGGCGGGCTCGGCGCGCTCGGGCTCTGGCAGCAGCTCGAGCGCGGCGGGCTCACGCTGCGCGTCTGGCAGTCGGTCCCGCCCGACCGGGTCGATGAGCTGCGGGCCCTCGGGATCCGCTCCGGGTTCGGCAGCCCGCTGCTCCGGCTCGGCTACCTGAAGGTGTTCATGGACGGGACGCTCGGCTCGCAGACGGCGTGGATGCTCGACGGCTCGGGCGTCCAGATCACGAGCGGCGAGCAGCTCGCGGAGATCGTCCTCGCGTGCGGCAGCGGCCGGATTCCCCGTCGCGGTGCACGCGATCGGCGACGGGGCGAACCGCGAGGCGCTCGACGCGTTCGAGCAGACGCGCGACGCCTGGGCGCCGCTCGGCCTGCGCCAGCGGATCGAGCACGCGCAGCTGCTCGCGCCCGAGGACCTCCCCCGCTTCGCGCAGCTCGGCGTCGCTGCGTCGGTGCAGTTCTCGCACGCGCCGTCCGACCGCGATCTCGCCGACCGCTTCTGGGCCGGCAAGACCGCCGGCGCCTACGCCTACCGCTCGCTCGTGGACTCGGGCGCCGTCGTCGCCAACGGCTCCGACGCGCCGATCGAGGAGCTCGACCCGCTCGCCGGCATCCGCGCGGCGTCGCGACGATCGACGCCGCGAGCTGGCACCCGGAGCAGGCGCTGACCGTCGCAGCAGGCGTTCGAGGCGACCTGCGCTCGCACCCGGCCTGGCTCGCGGGCGACGAGCGGCGCCGCGGGCAGCTGCATCCCCGGCTACGCCGCCGACCTCGTCGTGCTCGACCGCGACCCGTGGGACGACCTCGACGCACAGGTCGTGGCGACGATGGTCGCCGGCCGCTGGGTGCACAACCCGCCGCCCTGGGACTGACGCTGCTACAGCGCCGCGAACGCGCGGAAGAGCTCGCGCGCGGCTGCGATCCCGAGCGGGACGTACTCGGCGACCAGCCGCTCGTTCGGCGAGTGGATGTTCGAGTCGGGGAGCGCCGAAGCCGGTGATGATCGTCGGGATGCCCTTGTCCGCCAGCGCCGGGACGATCGGGAGCGTGCCGCCCGAACGGATCAGCGCCGGCCGGCGGCCGAGCGCCCGCTCGAACGCGTCGAGGCCGAGCTGGATCGCCTTCGAGTCGGGCGGGACGAGCCCCGGCGGCGACGACGACCAGAGCTCGACCTCGAGCTCGGCACCGGCGGGCGCCGACTCGCGCAGCAGCCGCTCGACCTCGGGCGCGATCTCCTCGACACGTTGGCCCGGCGCGAGCCGGATCGACAGGTTCGCGACCGCCTCGACCGGGAGCACCGTCTTCTGCAGGTGCGGCGAGCCCGATCTCGATCCCGTTCACGTCGAGCGCCGGCTCGGCGAACGTGCGGAGGTAGAACTCCTCGGCCGCGCGTGGATCGGAAGGCGTCGCGCCCTGCTCGGCGAGCTCGTCGGCCCCAGCCGGCAGCTCACGCCAGCCGGCGAGCTCCTCCTCGGTCGGCGGAACGATCCCGCTTCCGCAGCGGCTCGGCCAGCCGGCCGTCGCGCGCGAGCAGGCTCGAGAGCACGTCGACCAGCGCGTGCGCGGCATTCAGCGCAGCGCCGCCGTAGATGCCGGAGTGCAGGTCGCGGGCGCCGGTGCGCAGCGTGACGTGGAAGTAGGCGAGCCCGCGCGTCGCGAGGTTGAACGCCGGCACGTCGCGCCGGATCATGCCGCTGTCGAAGATGATCGCCGCGTCGTGCGCCGCGCTCGTCCGCGGCGAGGAAGTCGACGATCGAGTGGCCGCCGGTCTCCTCCTCGCCGTCGCAGCAGAAACGCACGTTCACGGGCAGCTCGCCGGCCTGCGCGAGCTCCCGGGCAGCCGCGAGCAGCATGTAGAGCTGGCCCTTGTCGTCGACGGTTCCGCGCCCGTACAGGTAGCCGTCGCGGATCTCCGGCTCGAACGGATCCGACTCCCACAGCTCGAGCGGGTCCGGCGGCTGGACGTCGAAATGCCCGTAGCAGAGGACAGTCGGCGCCTCGCCCCCCGCGTTGGCGCGGATCTCGCCGATCGCGAGCGGCTGCCCTTCCCAGTCGACGAGGTCTGCCTCGCCGCCGGCGTCGCGGAGGAACTCGCAGACCCACTCGCCGGCTGCCCGAACGTCGCCGGCGTGCGCTTCGTCGGCGCTGATCGAAGGGATCCGCAGGAAGCGCGGCGAGCTCGTCGAACCAGGCGTCACTCATGTGCGGGCGAGTGGAGTGGCGATCAGCCGCGACTAGAGCTGTTCGACGCCCTGGACTTCGATCGGATCGACGAGCGCGTGTTGCTCTCCGGTGGCGTTGAAGTACGCGAGCACGTGACGTCCGGGGACCGTCGCGCGGAGGACGCCGGACGATCCCTGAGCGGCTACCTGCTGCTGGTCGAGCGTCCACCGGATGCAGTGCTCGTCGCCGTCCGCAACACGGTAGATGGTGACCGTGCCGACCGGGTGCTCCTCGGTATCCCGAACGGGCGAGATCCACCGGAGCATCAACAGCACTTCGTGGTCGTACTCCGGCGGGGCATCGCCGTCAGCCCACGCAAGGATGAAGAGGCGGCGCAGATCGTCGTACTCGAGCGTCGTCGTCTCGCCTCTCCAAACCTCGAGCAGCACCGGTACCCGCTCGGCCGGCTCGAGGGCCGAGAGGTCGGCGTACGCGTCTTCGTATGTGAGCCACCTCCGCATCGCGAACCATCATATGCGGCGGCGAACTCGCGCTTCGGGCGTGAGGTGCGGTTCTAGGCGACGTTCTTGAGGTTCTGCGCCACAGCGAGCATGCGCAGCTTCTTCAGCGAGTGATTCTCGATCTGCCGGATCCGCTCCCGCGTGACGTTGAACGCGCGGCCCACCTCGTCGAGTGTCCGCGGCGCCTCGCCGTTGAGACCGAAGCGCAACTCGAGCACCATTCGCTCGCGCTCGCCGAGCATCGCGAGCGCCTTCGCGAGCGTCTCGTTGCGGAAGATCGCGTCGGCCGCCTCGTCCGGAAGTGGCTCGGAGTCGTCCTCGAGGAAGTGGCCGAACTGGGACTCCTCGTCGTCACCGACCGGCTTCTCGAGAGAAACCGGCGTCTGCGCCGTCCTCCGCACCTGGTCGACCTCCTCGACCGTCAGCTCGAGCTCCTTGGCGATCTCGGCCGACGACGGCTCACGCCCGAACTCGGCGCGCAGCTTCCGCTCGATGCGCAGGATCTTGTTCAGCTTCTCGACCACGTGCACCGGCATGCGGATCGTGCGCGCCTTGTCGGCGAGCGCTCGAGCGACGGCCTGCCGGATCCACCAGGTGGCGTAGGTCGAGAACTTGAAGCCCCTGCGATGGTCGAACTTCTCTGCGGCCCGCACGAGGCCGATCGTCCCTTCCTGGATCAGGTCGAGGAACGGCAGCCCCTGGTTGCGATAACGCTTCGCGATCGACACGACGAGCCGGAGGTTCGCCTCGACCATCTGCTGCTTCGCCCGGTCGTCGCCGCGCTCGATGCGCTTCGCGAGCTCGATCTCCTGCGCGGCGGTCAGCAGTTGGACCTTGCCGATGTCCTTCAGGAAGAGCTGGAGTGAGTCGGTCGAGACCTCACGACCCACCGGCTCCTCGTCGACCACGAACGGGGAGCTCTCATCCGCGAGCGGCAACTCGGGCAGCGGCTCGACCGGCTCGAATTCGGATTGGGTCGTCGCAGGGATGCGGAACTCTTACATCGGCGCCGGACGGACTTCCGCCGGCACGATCATTTCCCGGCGGGAGCCGCTCCAAGCGTTTCGAGCTTGGCGAGGAAGGCCTGCGCAGAGGTGCCGAGGGGTGTCCCCTTCCCGAGTGCGACGGCCTTCTTGAACTGCTCGACCGCCGGGTCGCGCTGGCCTGTCCAGGCGAGCAGGAGCCCGAGGTAGAAGCGCACGGACTGGCTCTTCGGAAAGCGGCGCGTCAGCGGCCCGAGGTGCGAAAAGGACGCCGAGAGGTTGTCCTTGTCGAAGCGGCCGACCGCCGCCGCGACCTGCGCCTCGTCGTTTCCGGGCGCCCGCGCGGCAGCTCTCGAGTAGAGGCGCTCCGCCAAGTGCTGGTGGCCCTGCGCCTGAAGAGCCGCGCCGCGGTGCAGCAGCTCGTTCGATCCGAGAGGCGTGAACAACGGATAGTCGGGGAAGTACTGCGGATGAAGAAGGTTGTCGGCCTGGATCTCCCATCGCGTGTCGCGGCCGAGCCGTTTTGCCGCACGCAGCGGTGCAACCGCGTCGGAGCCGTATCCAGCCCACGCGAGCGCGATCCCGAGGTAGAGCTGGACGACCGGGTCGCGCGGGTATTCGCGCCCGAGCTTCACCATCGTGTCGAGACTGCCGTGAGGCCAATTCCGGTACGCGGCTCGGATTTCGGACGCCGCCTTCGTGGGCAAGACCTTCGGAACGCCCGGCTTCCCCTTCAGCGCGTGTGGCTGGGCCGGGTCCTGGCGTGTGGCGAGCGTGATCCCGACGACGGCCGCGGCGGCAAGGACGGCCGCGCCGGCGACCGTGACGAGAACGCGCTGGCGCGACGACATCTGCACCCAAGGTAGCGAGAACGACGATTCAGGCTACTATCCTTTGTATAGCCATGCCGACGTACAGGGAACTCTTGAAGAGTGTGAAGGCGGAGATCGCCGAGGTCGACGCTCGCGAAGCCCAGGAGATCGAGGGCGCCCACCTGATCGACGTGCGCCGCTACGACGAGTGGGAACAGGGGCATCTTCCCGGCGCCGTGCACGTTCCGCGCGGCAGCCTCGAATCGCGCATCGAAGGTGTCGTCCCCGATCACGCGGCCCCGATCGTCCTGTACTGCGCGAGCGGCGAGCGCTCCGCGTTCGGTGCCAAGTCCCTCGCCGAGCTCGGCTACGAAAACGTCGTCTCGCTGGCC
The DNA here is from genome assembly GCA_963815945.1 of uncultured Actinomycetes bacterium. Classification (GTDB taxonomy): domain Bacteria; phylum Actinomycetota; class Thermoleophilia; order Gaiellales; family Gaiellaceae; genus PALSA-600. The sequence goes on along the minus strand of CAWFIN010000007.1, from coordinate 386,478 downwards.
GGCGGCTTCAACGAGTGGAAGCGAAACGGCCTCGAAATCGTCTTGCCGACCACGCTCTCGCCCGAGCGGCGCACCCGTTACTCGCGACACCTGCTGATCCCCGAGATCGGCGAGGAGGGCCAGCTGAAGCTCCTCGAGTCCAAGGTCCTGCTGATCGGCGCGGGCGGGCTCGGCTCTCCCGCGGCGCTCTACCTCGCCGCGGCCGGTGTCGGGCGGCTCGGGATCATCGACGCCGACATCGTCGACGAGACGAACCTGCAGCGGCAGATCGCGCACTCGCTCGACACCCTCGGCACGCCGAAGGTCGACAGCGCGAAGCGGGCTATCCAGGGGCTCAACCCGGACGTCGACGTGCGCACCTACCGCGAGCGCCTCACGTCCGAGAACATCGACCGGATCCTCGACGACGGCTGGGAAATCGTGGTCGACGGCGCCGACAACTTCCCGACGCGATACTTGCTGAACGACGCGGCGGTCTGGCGTGGGATCCCGGTCGTGCACGGCTCGATCTACCGCTTCGAGGGCCAGGTGACCGTGTTCAAGCCCGGTGACGGGCCTTGCTACCGCTGCCTCTTCCCGGAGCCTCCACCCGCCGAGCTCGCGCCTTCGTGCGCCGAGGGCGGCGTGCTGGGCGTGCTCCCCGGGATCGTCGGCACGCTTCAGACCAACGAGGCGCTCAAGCTCGCGCTCGGGATCGGCGAGCCGCTCATCGGGCGGCTGCTCCTGATCGACGCGCTCGAGAGCGAGTTCACCGAGGTTCACGTGCACCGCAACCCGAACTGCCCGGTCTGCGGCGAGAACCCGACGATCACCGAGTACGTCGACTACGTCGAGTTCTGCGCACGATGAGCACCGTTCGCGTTCCGCCCGTCCTGCGTGAAGACGCCGGGGGCGCGCGCGAGGTCCGCACGTCGGGCGGCACCGTGCGCGAACTGATCGAAGATCTCTCCGCACAGCTGCCGACCCTCGGCGAGCGCATCTACGACGGCGAGGACGTTCGGCCGTTCGTGAACGTCTACCTGGACGGCGAGGACATCCGGACGCTCGGTGGGCTCGACGTGCCGGTGCAAGAGGACTCGACGCTGGTGCTGCTGCCCGCCATGGCGGGCGGACGTGGTTGCTAGTTCCCTCCTCGACCTGATCGGGTCGACACCGCTCGTCGAGCTCGGGCGGCTGTCGCCCCCCGGTGTCCGCATCTACGCGAAGCTCGAAGGGCAGAACCCGACCGGCTCGATCAAGGACCGGATTGCGCTCGCGATGGTCGATGCGGCCGACCTCGAGGCCGGCCAGGAGCTACTCGAACCGACGAGCGGGAACACGGGAATCGCGCTCGCGCTCGTCGCCAAGCTGCGCGGCCACAAGCTCACCTGCGTGATGCCGTCGAACGCGACGCCCGAGCGCCGGCTGCTCCTCGAGCTCTACGGAGCGACGATCGTGGAATCGCCCGGCGAACAGGGCTCGAACGGTGCGGTGCGGCTCGCGCAGGAACTGGCAGCCGCCGACGATCGCTACGTCATGCTCTTCCAGTACGGAAACGAGGCGAATCCCCGCGCTCATTACGAGGGCACGGGCGCCGAGATCGTGGCCGACCTTCCCCGCGTCGATGCGCTCGTCGCGGGGCTCGGCACGGGAGGCACGCTGATGGGGACGGGCGCGCGCGTCCGCGAGGCGAACCCCGACGTCGTGGTGGTCGCCGCCGAGCCACATCCAGGCGACAGCGTGATGGGGCTCCGCTCGCTCGAGGACGGCTACGTGCCGCCGATCCTCGACGTCTCGAAGCTCGACCGGAAGCTGCTCGTCTCGAACGCCGAGTCGGTGGCCGCCGTCCGCGCGCTCCTCGACCGCGAGGGGATCTTCGCAGGTGTCTCCTCCGGAGCCGTCGTCCACGTCGCGCGGCGAATCGCAGACGAGCTGCCTGCCGGCTCGACCGTCGCTTGCGTGCTGGCAGACGCAGGGTGGAAGTACCTCTCGGCGCCGTTCTGGGACGCCCAGGACGTCGAGGAGTCGATGGAGGCGTCGCTCTGGTGGTAGTTCCGGACGAGATTCGCGCCGAGCTTCGCTCCCACGCGCAGGACGAGGCGCCGAACGAGTGCTGCGGCGTGATCCTGTTCCGCGACGGCGTCGCCGAGCGCTACGTCCGCGGCCGGAACAAGCTCGCGTCCCCCTACCGCTACGAGCTCGAGATCGATCCCGAGGTCTGGTTCGCAGAAGACGAGGGCTACGACTTGGCGGTGTTCCACAGCCATCCGGAGACAGAGCCGCGCCCCTCGCGCACCGATCGCGAGCTCTCCGGCCTCTGGGCGGGCAAGGTCTTTCTGATCTACGGCCTCGCGCTCGACGAGCTGCGCGCCTGGCGCATCGCCCGCGACGAGGTCGATGAAGTCGCGCTCTCCTGACCGGACGTAGCAGGCTCCTGTACTAGCATCGGCGGCATGTCGTCAACCGAGCCCACTTCGAAGCGCGCACCGGCACGGCGATGCTGACCGAGGCCCAGATCGCAGACGCGCGCGAGCGCGCGGCCGACGTGCTCGCCTCGGCGGGAATCGTGCTGACACCGACCGAGCGAGACGAGATCGAGGTCGCGGACTTCGGTCTGTCCCGCCTCGACGAGCTCGGGCTCGAGCTCGTCGTCTACGTCAACACCCCGCGCGTGTGCGCGAAGGAGCTCGTGCTCTTCCCGCGGCAGACCTGCCCTGAGCACCGCCATCCGCCTTTCGACGGCACCGCCGGCAAGGAGGAGACGTTCCGCTGCCGCACGGGAACCGTCTACCTCTACACCGAGGGCGAGCCGAGCAGCTCTCCTGCCGCGCGAGTCGGCTCCGGAGGACAGGAGCGCCTTCACCGTCTGGCACGAGATCGTCCTCCGGCCCGGCGAGCAGTACACGATCATGCCGAACACACGGCACTGGTTCCAGGCCGGCGACGAGGGCGCGATCGTGACCGAGTTCTCGACGACGAGCCGCGACGATCTCGACGTCTTCACGGACCCGCGCATCCGGCGGGCGACCGTCGTCGCACCCGGTTGACACCGGTCGCCGCGAGGTCCGTCGTCTGCGTCGGCATCCTGGTGGCGGACATCTTCGTCCCGCCGCTCGATCGCCTTCCCGATGCCGGCGAGCTCGTCGCGACGGAGGACTTCCTGATCCAGCCCGGCGGCTGCGCCGCGAACACGGCGATCGCACTCGCGAAGCTCGGCGTCCCGGCGACGGTGTGCGGGCGCGTCGGCGACGACATGTTCGCCGAGATCGTGCTCCGCGACCTGCACGCGCACGCGGTCGACACGAGCGCCGTCTCCGTCGCCCCGGGCATGGGACGTCGAAGAGCGTGATCGTCCCCGTTCGCGACGAGGACCGCCGCTTCATCCACACCTTCGGCGCGAACGCGGCTCTCACGGCGGCCGACATCCCGGCCGACCTGCTCGCATCGGCGTCGGTGATCTACGTCGGCGGCTATCTCGTCCTGCCGGGGCTCGTCCAAGCTGAGCTTGCCGACCGACTCTCAGCGAAGCTCGGTCGCACGGCACGCGCGTCGTTCTCGACGTCGCGGTCCCCTCAGAGCATCCCGAGCTGTCGATCGACGCCGTCTCGGAGCTGCTCCCGCTCGCCGACTATTTCGTCCCGAACTACGACGAGGCGCGCGCGCTGACCGGCAAGCACGACCCGGTGAGCCAGGCGAAGGCCTTCCTCGACTGCGGCGCCCGCACGGTCGTGATCAAGCTCAGCGAACAAGGTGTGCACGTGCAGACTTCCGAGACGGCGTTCGACATGCCGGCGCCACCGGTCGAGGTCGTCGAGCCGTCGGGGGCTGGAGACGCGTTTGCCGCCGGCCTGATCGTCGGCATCCTCGAGCGCTGGCCACTCGAGCGCACGATCCGCTTCGCGAGCGTCGTGGGCGGGCTCGGCCTGCACGGCCCTCGGCTGCTGGGCAGGCGTCTTTTCCAGACGGGAGGCGGACGAGTTCGTCGCCTCGTACGACCTTCCGGCGCTGCGGGCCTGAAACGCGATGCCGCTCGAGCCACTCCCGAGCCTGTTGGCGAACGCGCGCGCCGAGGGCTACGCCGTGGGGTACTTCGAAGCGTGGGACGATTACTCACTCGAGGCGGTCGTCGAAGCGGCGGAAGCCGAGCGCGCGCCGGTGGTGATCGGGTTCGGCTGCCTACTCGCCGACCAGCGCTGGCTCGACCGTGGCGGAATCGAGGCGCTCGGCGCGCTCGGCCGAGGCGTCGCGGAGCGGACGGAGGTGCCTGTCTCGCTCCTGCTGAACGAAGCACACACCGTCGCGCACGCGCTACGCGGCGTCCAGTCCGGATTCAACGCCGTGATGATGGCATCGGCGACGATCGGCGACATCGCGGAGTTGGTCGCATACGCGCACGACCGGGACGTCGCAGTCGAAGGCGAGCTCGGCAACCTGCCGAACGCGGCGGCGGTGACGGCATCGACGCCACGCCCGCTAGCCTGACCGACCCCGACGAAGCCGCCGCGTTCGTCGCCGCCACTGGCGTCGACTGCCTCGCGATCTCGTTCGGGAACGTTCACCTCCTCGAAGGAGGTAGCGCACCCATCGACCTCGACCGGCTCGAAGCGATTCACCGCCGCGTGGATGTGCCCCTGGTCGCGCACGGCGGCACCGGCTTTCCCCCCGAGGCGGTGCAGGCCGCGGTTCAGCGCGGGGTCGCCAAGTTCAATGTCGGGACCGTGCTCAAGCGGACATTCCTGGCCGGCCTCACCGAAGCGGTCGCCGCGATTCCGGACACCGTGGGAGCCGAGCGCGTCCACGCCGCGCTCGGCTCGCACCTGCCGCAAGACGTGCTCGCGCAAGCCCGCGCTCGTATGGTGCCGGTCGTGCGCGAATTGATTCGTCTCTACGGGGGGAGCGGGCATGCGACCTGAGCCGGACGCGATGCTCGACCTGTACCGCACGATGTGCCTGATCCGGCGCTTCGAGGACCGCGTCTACCACCTCTTCCTCGAGGGCGAGATTCCCGGCACGCTGCACCAGTACCAGGGGCAGGAAGCCGTGGCCGCCGGAGTCTGCAGCGTCCTGCGACCGACCGACTGGATCACCTCGACGCACCGCCCACATGGGCACGCGCTCGCCAAGGGCGTGAGCCCGCGAGCGGCCATGGCGGAGCTCTACGGTAAAGAGACGGGCTGCTGCCGCGGCCGCGGCGGCTCGATGCACCTCGGCGACCTCGATGTCGGAATGCCGCCGGCGATCGCGATCGTCGGCGGCGGCAACACCGTCGTCACAGGGATCGGCCTTGCGTTCCAGCTTCGCCGCGAGGACCGCGTCGCCGTCTGCTTCTTCGGTGAGGGCGCCTCGAACGAGGGCGCGTTCCACGAGGGCCTCAACTTCGCCGCCGTCCGCCGGCTGCCGATCGTCTTCGCGTGCGAGAACAACCTGTACGGCGCCTCGACCCCGTTCGGCTCGGTCTCGCTCGTCGAGCACGTCGCCGACCGTGCCGGCGCGTACGGAGTGCCCGGGCGAGTGGTCGACGGTATGGACGCCCTGGCCGTCCGCGAGGCCGCCGGGGAGGCGGTCGCCGCCGCCCGCTCGGGCGCGGGGCCCACGCTGCTCGAGTTCAAGACATACCGCTTCGTCGGGCATAGTCGCAGCGATGCGCGCGGCTACCGCACGCGCGAGGAAGAGGCGGCCTGGCACGCGAAGGATCCCCTCGTCCGGCTCCGCACGGAGCTCCCAGATGATGCCGCAGATGCGATCGACGCAGCTGTCGACGCCGAGCTCGAGGACGCCGTCGAGTTCGCGCGCTCCTCTCCCGATCCCGATCCCACGGAGCTGGATGCCGATGTCTACGCCTGACACGGCCGTGCGGCGGCTGACGGTCGGCGAGGCCCTGCGCGAGGCGATCGCTGAGGAGATGCTCCGGGACGAGTCGGTGTTCCTGATCGGCGAGGACATCGGCATCGAGGGCGGTTTTGGCGGGGCGTTCGGCGTCTATCTCGGCCTCCCCGAGCACCTCGGCCGCGACCGAATCGTCGACACGCCCATCTCCGAGAAGGTGATCGCCGGGGCGGCCGTCGGGGCAGCTCTCGCGGGCATGCGCCCGATCGCCGACATGCAGTACTCGGACTTCCTCTTCGAGTGCATGGACGAGCTCGTCAACCAGGCGGCGAAGATGCGGCTGATGTCCGGCGGCCGGGTGCGTGTGCCCCTCGTGATGCGCGCACCCGTTGGCGCGACCGTGCGCGGGGCCCAGCACGGACAGAGCCCGGAGAGCTACTTCATGCACGTGCCCGGCCTGAAGGTGGTGTGCGTCTCCGACGCCTACAACGCCAAGGGCCTGCTGAAGAGCGCCGTCCGCGACGACAATCCCGTGCTCTTCTTCGAGCACAAGCTCCTCTACGGGAGCAAGGGCCGCGAGCAGGCGGGCGGCCTCGACCTGACCGCCGAGGTACCGAACGAGGAGTATCTGGTGCCACTCGGCAAGGCGGTGGTCAAGCGCCCCGGAACGGACGTCACCGTCGTGGCCACGCACATCGCCCTTTACCGCGTGCTCGCCGCGGCTGAGCGCCTCGCCGCCGAGGACGGCATCGAATGCGAGGTGATCGACCCGCTGACGCTCGTTCCGCTCGACACCGAGACGATCTGGGGCTCGCTTCGCCGCACCGGCCGGCTCATGATCGTCCACGAGGACACGCTCACTGGCGGCTGGGGCGCCGAGATCGCAGCGCGCGCGGCCGAGGAATGCTTTCACGATCTCGTGGCTCCCGTGAAGCGCGTCGCCTCCTACGACATCCCGCTCCCCTACGCCCCTGTGCTCGAGCAGGCGGTCGTGCCGGGGATCGAGCGGATCGTCGCCGCGGTGCGGGAGGTCATGCGCTGATGGCGAAAGCGATCCGGATGCCGCCGCTCGGCCAGACCTCAGACGAGCTCGAGATCGTCGCCTGGCGCAAGGCCGAAGGCGACGATGTGGCGTCCGGCGAGCTGCTGTTTGACGTAGCCACCGACAAGGCAACGCTCGAGGTCGAGGCGACGACCGCCGGAACGTTGCTCCGAATCGTCCACGGCGCAGGCGAGACCGTCCGTGAGGGAACGGTGATCGCCTACATCGGGGAGCCCGGCGAAGAGATCGTCGAAACCTAGCCCCAGGAGGCCTCGGTCATCGGCCGGAACGCCGTTTCGAGGATCCGGAAGTGGCGCGGCCGCTCGATGACGAAAACGACAACCTCGGCGACGTCGTCGGCGGTCATCATCCCCGGCAGCGCGTCCTCCGTCCGGCCCCGGCCGGCGTCGAGCGCGAAGTCAGTTGCGACACCGCCTGGGCAGACGTTCGTGCAGCGGATGCCCTTTTCACGGAGCTCACCGTCGAGCGCACGCGTGAACCCGACCTGGCCGAACTTCGACGCGCAGTAGACCGCTTCGTACGGCAGCCCGCGCCGCCCGGCCTCGGAGGCGAGGGTAACGACGTCGGCTTCGCGTCCCAGCATGTGCGGGAGTGCTGCACGCACCGCGTACAGCGTCCCCTTGAGGTTGACGTCGATCATTTCCTCGAGGTGTTCCGTGGAGAGATCGAGGAACGGCCCATAGGCACCGACACCGGCGTTCGAGACGAGAATGTCGATCCCGCCGAAACGCTCGGCGGTCCGATCGCAGAGAGACGTCAGCTCGACGAGGCTGCGCACGTCGCACGGTTGCGCAAGCACACCGTCGAGCCCGAGGTCGTCGCCGCTGCGCGAGGCGAGGCCGAGCTTCACGCCCCGGTCGTGGAGCATTCGGGCGACGGATGCGCCGATTCCGCGGCTCGCGCCTGTAATGACAGCAGTCTTTCCTTGCAGGCTCATCTCTCCTCCAGTGGTCGAAGTGTTGGGTAAAGGGTCCGGAAGCGCGAGTAACCCTCTTCGTAGGATTCCATCCAAGCTGGGTTCGGCTCCACCGGTTCCGAGACCCGAACGGCACGCCCGACGGCGTCAGCCGCGTCGGCGAACACGCCCGAGCGCACTCCGGCGAGCAGCGCTGCGCCGAAGGCAGCTCCGGCGTGGCTCTCCGTGCGTTCGAGCGGCAGACCGAGGACCGCGGCGACGATCTGGACCCAGAGCTCGCTGCGGGCGCCACCGCCGGAGACGCGTCCACGCTCGGCGCGAACGCCGAGCTCGCCGAGCAGCTCGAGCGAGTCTCGCAGCCCGTAGGCGACTCCCTCGAGAGTCGCGCGTGCGAGCGCGCCGCGGTCATGCCGCAGCGAGAGCCCTGTGAAGGCGCCGCGCACGTTCGGGTCGGCGTGCGGCGTGCGCTCGCCCTGTAGGTAGGGCGCGAAGAGCAGCCCTTCGGTGCACGGCGGCCAGCTCGAGGCCTCCTCGTCGAGCGTCGCGTAGCCGGCGCCGAGTACGCCGCCGAGCCAGGCGAGCGAGCCGGCGGCAGAGAGCATCACCCCCATCGCGTGCCACGTCCCGGGCACTGCGTGACAGAAGACGTGCACTCGCGCCTCGGCGTCCGGCGCATAGCCGGGAAGCACCGCGAAGACGACGCCCGAGGTGCCGAGCACGACCGAGAGCAGCCCTGGCCGGTCGATCCCCACTCCGAGCGCTCCGGCTGCCTGATCACCTGCGCCGCCGATCTCCGTCGACTCGTGCGCCTCCGGAAGCCACTCACGAGGGATCTCGAGCAGATCACAGACCTCATCCGACCATTGCCGGTTCGCGACGTCGAAGAGCAGCGTCCCCGACGCATCGGCGACGTCGATCGCGCGTTCGCCGGTCAGACGGAGTCGCACGTAGTCCTTCGGCAACAGCACGTGCCGAATGCGTGCGTAGACATCGGGCTCATTCCGGCGGAGCCAGAGGAGCTTCGGCGCGGTGAAGCCGGTGAGCGCCCGGTTCCCGGTCAGTTCGATCAGGCGCTCGAGGCCGACCCGCCGCTTCGATCTCGGCGCACTCGGCGCCCGTCCGCTGGTCGTTCCAGAGGATCGCGGGCCGGAGCACCCGGTCGCCGTCGCCAAGCGCGACGAGGCCGTGCATCTGCCCGGAGAAGCCGACAGGGCCCTCCGGAAGCCGCTCGCGCACGGCCTCCGCGGCAAGCCACCAGTCCTCCGGGATCCTGCTCCGCCCATCCGGGCCGTGGCGTCGAGAGGGGATACGCCTCCTCAGCAGTCGCGAGCAGGTCGCCGTCGGGAGAGATCGCAACCCCCTTGACTGCAGTCGTGCCGACGTCGAGGCCGACGAGGACGTCGCTCACGCGCCGAGCGCGGCGTACACGAGCTCGTAGGCGCGGACCGCGTCCTTGTCGAGCTGCGCCGCGCGAAGAGCCGGTTCGTCGATTTTCCCTGCCACGGAGTCGATGAACCGCCACTGCAGCACGGAGCGCCTGACGGCGGCGATTGCGTCTTCGGTGTAGGGGTAGAGGTCGAAGCCGAGCCGCTCGCCCCGGGACCCGTAACCCACGCGGCGCAACTCGACCGCGAGCTCGAGCGTCTCCATGAACGCGGTCGCGCCAACCATGTTGTCGTCGTCGAACGTGCCCCAACCAGAGTTCGCATGCAAGTGCCCGAGCAAGTCCTCGGCCGCGAGCAGCGCCGCGTACTCGGCGAGGTTCTCGCCGTTCATGATCAGGTGCTGCCAGTCCATGTTGACCTTCACGTTGTCGATGCCCTGGCGGCGGAGCGTATGGATGACGTGAAGCGTCATGCCCACGTTCCGCATCAGGATCTTCATCGCCGGCTCCGAGTTCTTGTGCTCGAGGAAGATCGTCACGCCGTGCGTCTTCGCGCGCTCCGCGGCCTGTCCGATGCCGTCGAGGAATCGCGCCCACGTCTCGCGATAGGGAGTCTGGAACGGATAGTTGTAACCCTCGATCCCCGGCCAGATGATGAAGTTCGTCTGGAGCTCGCCCGCGAAGTCGACTGCCTCGAACGTGCGACGGAGCGCCTCGACCCGGACCGCGTCGTCGGGAGAACAGAGGCCGCCCTTCCCGAACAACGGGTCGAGATGCAGCCCCGTCGCCAGGCAGTAGACGTCGTGCCCGTCGAGTGCGTCGCGCACGTCATCGAGGTTGTCCGCGGACAGCTCCTGCGGGTAGTGGAACTCATAGCCGTCGATCAGGTCGCCGAGGCCCTCGACCGCCCGACCGACCTTCGCCGCCGTCGTCTCGCCGATCCACTGCGGCTGGTAGCCGCCCGGGACGAAACGGGTGGACATCGGCCCGAAGGCCCAGATACCGAGACTCGTCTTCACACCGTGGAGCCTACAACGTGGGCATCTACGGTTGACGGCAGTGGGTGAAATCAGCGAGAGTCCCGGCAGGCACTGCCCACCCGTGCGTCAACTGCTACCACGTACAGACAACGCCGGGCGTCCGCTCAGGCAGAAGTAAGCATCGCATCAACCTAAGCATCACGAAATAAGAGGAGGAGCAAGTGAAGCATTTCTCTCGAAAGGCGATCGGGGCCGGACTGCTCGTGGCCGCTGCTGGGCTCGCGGTCACGGTCACCTCCGCCACGGCCTCGCATCGCGCAACCATCCAGGCCTGTGGCCTCATGCCGGACACGAAGAGCTCGGTCCGCTGGGAGCAGTTCGACAAGCCGTATCTGCTGAAGGCCTTCAAGGCCGCCGGCATCTCGGCAACCGTCGTCAACGCACAGGGTGACCCGCAGAAGCAGAAGTCGCAGGCCGACCAGTGCATCGCCGACGGAGCGAAGATCCTGATCATCGCCCCGCTGGACTCGGGCTCCGCTGCCGCGATCGAGAAGGACGCAGCCGCGAAGGGCGTCAAGTCGATCGACTACGACCGCCAGGTCGAAGGTGGCTCGGCCGTCCTGTACGCGTCGTTCGACGGCCACCAGGTCGGCGTGCTGCAAGGCAACGGCATCGTCGACGGGCTGAAGAAGAACGGCATGTTCTCGCAGCATCCGGTCGTCGCATCGCTCTGGGGCGGCCAGGAGGACGCGAACTCGTTCCTGTTCAAGGGCGGGGTCGACCAGGTCCTCAACCCGCTCTACTCGAGCAAGGTCCTGAACAAGGGCCCGCAGCAGTTCGTTCCCGGCTGGGACAACCAGAAGGCCGGCACGATCTTCGAGCAGATGCTGGTCAAGACGAGCAACCACATCCAGGCGGTCGCCGCGGCCAATGACGGGCTCGCAAACGCCGTCGTGGTCGACCTCAAGGCACACAAGCTCAAGCCGATCCCGCTGAGCGGCCAGGATGCCACCACGCAGGGCGTGCAGAACATCATCTCGGGCTGGCAGACGATGACGGTGTTCAAGGACGTCCGGAAGCTGGCAACCGCCACCGCCGGCGCTGCGATCAAGATCCTGAAGGGTCAGAAGCCGCCGACGACGGGCACGGTCAACACCAAGGGCCGCAGCCCCGAGCCCGCGTACCTGATTCCGCCGCAGACGATCAACAAGTCGAACTGGCAGATTCTCACCGCTGGTGGGTTCCTGAAGAAGAGCGACATCTGCAACGGTTCGTACAAGCAGTACTGCTAGAGCAACACCGCTCAAGTGAAGTCCAGCAGGGGCGCCTCGCGAGGCGCCCCTGCTCGTTCTGTGGTATGAGAAGCGCTCCAACATGAGCGAAACACCCTTCCTCGAGATGCGCGGGATCTACAAGGCGTTCGGCTCCGTGCAGGCGCTGACCGACGTCGACTTCGAGGTCCGCGCGGGCGAGGTGATGGCGCTCGTCGGCGACAACGGCGCCGGGAAGTCGACCCTGATCAAGTGCGTGTCCGGGATCTATCCGATGGACGACGGCCAGATCTTCGTCGATGGCGGACCGGTTCAGATCCGCAACCCGAAGGAGGCGGCCAAGCTGGGAATCGAGGTCGTCTACCAAGACCTCGCACTCTGCGACAACCTCGACGTCGTCCAGAACATGTACCTCGGCCGCGAGGAGTGCAACTGGCTCCAGCGACTGAAGGAGGCCTCCGATGGAGGCGAAGACGAACGAGACCCTGAAGACCCTTGCGGTGACGACGATCTCGTCGATCCGCCAGCCGGTGGCGACGCTCTCCGGAGGCCAGCGCCAGTCGGTCGCGGTCGCGCGCGCGGTGATGTGGAATTCCCGCCTGGTGATCCTCGACGAGCCGACCGCCGCTCTCGGCGTGTCGCAGACCGAGCAGGTGCTCGCGCTCGTCCGGCGCCTTGCCGAACAGGGCCTGGCCGTCGTGCTGATCTCGCACAACCTGCACGACGTCTTCGAGACGGCTACCCGGATCACGGTTCTTCGCCTCGGGCGCGACATCGGCGTCTTCGAGCGAGAGAAGACGACGCAGGAAGAGATCGTGCACGCGATTACAGCCGGTATCCCGACCAAGGTCTCCGGAATCCCGTCGACCGGCGGCGAGGCTCCGGTATGACCACCGACGCCGCCGCCATCGAGCCTGAGCCCGAGGCCGAGAGCCTCGGAACACGACTCCGCACGAACATCCGCAGCGGGAACCTGGGGAGCACCCCGGTCATCGTCGCGCTCGCCCTTGTCGTCCTCGCCTTCGGCTTCTGGGCCCCGAACTTCTTCACACCGGTCAACTTCTCGAACCTGATCGGCCAGCTGGCCGGCACCTGCATGCTTGCCTACGGGGTCGTCTTCGTCCTGCTGATCGGCGAGATCGACCTGTCGGTCGCATTCGTCGCCGGCATCGCGGGGTGGTCGTCGCCGAGCTCCAGCTGCCGACAGGGGCGCATCTCCCCGGCGTCGTCTGCATCCTGCTCGCGCTCCTCGCGACGACGGCGATCGGCCTCTTCCAGGGCTCGATCGTCGCGCTCGTCGGCGTGCCCTCCTTCGTCGTCACGCTCGCCGGCTTTCTGATCTGGCAGGGCGTGATCCTGCGGACGATCACCCAGGGCGTGATCGTGATCCAGAACAACACGATCAACAACATGTACGGCTACTTCTTCAGCGACCTCGGCGGCTGGATCATCGGCATCGCGGTCTGTGCCCTCTACGTGGCCGTCACGCTCGGCTCCGCCCTCTCGGGGCGGCGGCACGGGATCCCGATCCGCGACCCGTTCCTGCTCGGGTTGAAACTCGTGTCCGTCTCGCTGATCACGCTCGCGACAGTCTGGATCTGCAACAAGGACCGCGGCGTTCCATTTGCGTTGCTGCTCGTCGTCGCGATGCTCCTGATCCTGACGTTTCTCGCCAAGCGCACGACCTTCGGCCGGCACGTCTACGCGGTTGGCGGCAATGCCGAGGCCGCCAGACGCGCAGGCATCAACGTCGCGCGGATCAGGATCCTCGTCTTCATGATCTCCGGGTTCATGGCGGGGCTGGGCGGCATCGTCCTCGCGGCGCGCCTGAACAGCGTCGACTTGAACGCCGGCGGCGGCACACTGCTGATCGACGCGATCGCTGCGGCGGTGATCGGCGGCACCAGCCTTTTCGGTGGCCGCGGCGAGGTCCGGAACGCGCTGATCGGATCGGCCCTGATCGCGACGATCGGAAACGGGATGAACATCCTCGGATACGAGACCGGGACGATCTACATCGTCACCGGCGCGATCCTGCTGCTGGCGGTGACCTTCGACACGGTCGTCCGCCGGGCCCAGGTCAGGTCCGGGCGCTGACGATTCGGTCGGCGGGGATGCCGGCCTGTCGCGTGGTGCGCCCGTCCGGGTAACGGACGATCAGTTCCGTCACCGTCGTCGCGTCACCGAGCCCGAAGTGCACGCGCGGGTCCTCGGACGAGAGGTAGCTCGAGCCCGCGAGAACCGTGCGAACGAGGCGGCGGCCGTCCGGCAGCACCGCAGTGACGACGGCGCCCGGCGCGAAGCGCGGGAGGCTCACCTCCAGCCAGTGGCCCGAGCCGCCGGTGCTGCGCAGCAGAACGAGTTTCCCCCCCACGGAGTTGACCGCGATGTCCATGTGGCCGTCGTTGTCGAAGTCGGCGACCGCGACCCCGCGGCCGTTCGTCCGCTCCAGCCCGTGGCGTCCGACGAGGGCAGACGCGTTCGCGAACTTGCCGTCGAGATTCTCCAGCACCTGCACCTGCCCGGCGTCCTTGGCCAGATTCCTCACCGGTATCGCCCCGTTCGCGAGCACCAGGTCGAGGTTCCCGTCGTTGTTCAGGTCGGCCCATGAGACACCCCAGCCGGTGAAGTTCGTCCCGAAGGCGGCCGCGAACGCGGCCTGCCCGTTCGTGAACGACGCGCCGCGGCTACGGAAGACCGCGTGCTGTTGCCCACGCGAGTTGCTGACGACCAGGTCGGGCCGCCCGTCGCCGTTGAAGTCCCCCTCGGCGATCCCCATGCCCGCGTTCGGGTCGGCGAGGCCCGCACTGGGGCACGGTCGACGAAGCGGAAGCCGAGCCCGTTTCGTGCGGGGACGTTCACGTAGTAGCGGTTCGGGTCATCGTCGTTTGCGACGTAGAGGTCGAGCCGCCCGTCGCCATTCAGGTCACTGAAGACGGCTCCGAGCGAGTGGTCGTACGGCGCCGGGTCGATCCCGGCGCGCCGTCCCACTTCGCGGAAGCGGGCGTGCCCGTTCGGACCGTTGCCCTCGTTCAGGAAGAGCAGATCGCGCACCCCGAGGTGGTTCGTCGGGTAGCCGGACATGGAACCCGGGATCGGCGCGTTGGCCTCCGTATACCCCGCGACGAAGAGATCGGGGCGGCCGTCGCCGTTGACGTCGCCGATCGCGGCGCCCGAGTGCCATCCGAACGAGACGACGCCAGAGGAGCGCGCCCCTTCCGTGAACGTGCCGTCGCCGTTGTTCCAGAGCAGCTTGTCGTCCGAGGCGGTGGTGATGTAGAGATCGGTGCGGCCGTCGCCGTTCAGGTCACCTGCGACGCAGCCTTCGCCCTTCACGGCCAGGCCGGCGTGCGAGCGCCGGCTGACGTCGACAAACTTGCCTTTCACGTTCTCGTACAGAACGCTCCGCGGAAGTCCGCCGCGGGCGTTCCATTTCCCGATGTCGCTGTCCGAGTACGAATTGACGACGAAGAGGTCCAGCCAGCCGTCGTTGTTGTAGTCGAGCCAGCAGAGGCCGCCGCCCATCATCGCGGGGACGTCGCTCGACATCCCGAAGCGGAAAGCGTCCTGGCGAAAGCTCAGCCCTACCTGCGCGGCAACGTTGCGCAGCCGCAATCCACCGGGCTTCGCCACAACGACGGCGGTTGGGGCCACCGGGCGGACCACAGCCGGACTCACGCCCGGCGCCGCGAGAATCACGTACCTCGGATCGCCTTGCCCAAGCTCGAACGTCCCCGTGAACGGCACCTGACCGTCCTGCCGCTGAAGCGTTGGCGGCGAGCCGGTGTAGACCGACTGCTGCACGACTCCAGCAGCCAAGGCGAGAATCGTCGGGGGCCCCTGCCCCACTCCAGGCCGGAGCTTCAGGCTGATCCGGTCGAAGCGGTAGGTCGGAACGGCGATCTCTCCCCCCCTCGCCGACCGGATCTTGGTCTGCAGGTCTGCGAGCACCGCAGCGGATGCCCCTGCCGAGGCGTGGGTGGCGTCTCGCAGCCGAAGCGCGTCGGCCCGGGCGCGCAGATCGGCGATCAGGTCGCCGGCGATCACGAGTGCCGTACGGTGGTCGAGCTGGACGAGAGCCCTGTCGAGTGCAGGATGGTCACCGGAGGAAGCTGCCGAGGGTTACCGACCTCTGCCGCGGAAGCGGCACTCGGTCGCGCCGGAAGCCCGACCAGGACCAGCAGCCCCGCGAACGCCACAACCGAGCCCGCTCCCACGACGCCGAGCCGCGCAACCCCCACCCGTCCCTGCGAGGCGGCACGCGCTAGGCGGGCCGAGAACCGGCCATCGGGTAGAGCCCATTCGAGCAGAGGCCTCGCGGCGCAGACAAGAGTGAGTGCGCCGAGAAGCGCGACCTTGGTGCCGAACTCGGTCGTCTGCCGCGCCATGAGCAGCACGGACAGCAGCCCGATACCGACCGCGTCGAGAAACGCCGCGCGGCTGTCCCCCGCGGGATCGTCTTCGGGTCGGTGATCATGAAGAACGTGAACACCAGAACCTCGGGCGACGTGACGAGTATCCACCAGAAGTAGGCGCCGGTCATCGGCCCGAGGTGGTAGGAGGCGGTCATCTCGTGCCCGGCGAGCGCGATTACGCCGGTCGCGGCCACAAACGTGAGCCAGAAACAGGCCGCAATCCCGAACAGGTGGACGCGCAGAAGGATGGCCAGCCCGCCGGCGACGATGATCCCGAGGGCGAGCGCCATCCACGGCGACATCGGCCCCCACCAGAACTCGAGCGGAAAAGCGCGCTCCTTGCCGAGGATCAGAAAGCAAAGGACGAGGCCGAAGTTCGACGGATTGAAGATGTGACGGCCCCGGAGCTTGAGCACGTACTTCGACAGCAGCGAGACGGCCGCCGTTCCCGCGTAGATCCACCAGCGGTTCAGGCTCCACCAGTCGCCGTGCTCCGTTCCGGGGACTCGGAGGATGAAGGCCACGCCGTTGCCCGTCAGCAACGCGCTCGCCGGCCAGAGGATGACGTGCTGCCGCCACGCGGCGATCCCAACCTCGAGGACGGCGCAGGTCACCAGCGAGACGAGGATCTGCGCGATCGAGAGCTTGAAGTCGAACGCGACCTGCCCGAGCACCTGCAACGAGATGATCACGGCAGCGAGATGCAGCCGCGGGTCGCTCAACTTCGGCAGCGAGCAGCGGATACACAGTGCCGCGAATCACAACCGTGCGGCCGCCGCCAATCGCTGCTGGAAGCGCGCTCATCGCCCGTTCATCGTATTGCGGCACCGGCCGGTGCCGGAGTCCGCAAGAATGGCGGGATGCAGCTCGAACAGGCCCTCGCGATCGTCGACCACGTCATCTCCGGAGCGGCGACACCGGTTTCGGTCTTCGTCGCCGACTCTCACGGCGAGCTCGTCGCGGCTGCAACGATGGACGGCGCCGCGCCCGACACGCGTTTGAACGCTCAGCGCAAGGCATACACGGCCGCCCGCAGCGACGCCCGCTCGACCGCCGAACTGGCCGCAAAGGTCAAGGACGACCCGGTCGAGCGTGCGAGCTTCGACCCGTTCTTCACGTTCTTCCTCGGCGGAGTCGCCGCCTTCGACGGGGAACGCCGCGCCGGCGCGGTTGGCGTGAGCGGTCTGCCGGGAGCAGACGACGCAGCGCTTGCGGCTTCCGCGATCGAGGCCGCGGGCCTCTCGACCTGACCTGACCTGACCTGACCCGCGCGTGACCGAGGCCGCCACGCCTCGACCCGTTCCTCGTCCGAGGCGGCGGGCCGGGTCGCCCTCTAGAGCGAGACGGCCTGGCCGGTCTCGGCGGACCCGAACAGCGCCTCGATCGTCCGCGCCTGAGCCACAGCATCCTCGCGCCCGATCAGCGGCTCGGCCTCGCCCCGGATCGCGTCGCTCAGGTTCTCGAGCTCGAGCTGGTAGGAGTCGCGGGGCTCGAGCTCGATCCGCTCCACCCGGCCTCCACGCCGCAGCTCGATCACTGGCGCAGCGCCATGCCACGGGTCGTCGAGGAACAGCGATCCCTCGCTTCCCACGGCCTCGAGCTCGTCGCGTTCCCCGAGTGCCGTTCCGCAGTCGAAGAGGGCGAAGACGTCCCCGGGGAACCGCATCGTGCCGCTGAAGACCCAGTCCGTGCCGCTCTCGCCGATCAGCGCCTGCCCGTATACCGTCTCCGGCTCGCCCCCGAGCAGCCGCGAGCCGCTCACGCAATAGCAACCGACGTCCATCAACGAGCCGCCGTCCACGTCGGTGCGCAGCCGGATGTTGTCGGCGTCGTAGAGCCCGTAGCTGAACGCCGAACGAATGACCCGCAACTCGCCGATGGCGCCGCCTGCGACCAGCTCCGCCAGGCGCATCGTCTGCGGATTGTGGCGGTACATGAAGGCCTCCATCAGGATCCGGTCTGCGCGCGCGGCGGCGTCGAAGGCCGCCTCGACGTCGGCGGTGTGCCGCGACATCGGCTTTTCGCAGAGAACGTGCTTGCCTGCTTCGACGGCTCGGATCGACCACTCGCAGTGGAGCGTGTTCGGAAGGGAGATGTAGACGGCCTCGATCTCGGGGTCTTCGAGCAGCGCCTCGTAGGAGCCGTAGGCACGCTCGATGCCCCAGTCGTGCGCGTAGCTTTCCGCGCGCGGCAGGTCACGGCTGGCGACGGCCACGAGATCGACCTTCGGCGACGCCTTCGCACCGGGGATGAGCTTCCGGTTGATGTCGGCGGTCGAAACGATGCCCCACTTCACTGCGCGCGCCACAATCCCACCCCCACTCGTTTGTCACCGGCCGACGTAGTATCTCGCGAACGCCATGGGAGAGTCGCGACAGACAGGCATCGGGGAGCGCCACAGGTGACGGCGGCGGGCTCGATCCCCGAGATCGGAGTCGGGATGCTCGGCTACGCGTTCATGGGCAAGGCGCACTCGAGCGCCCTTCTGAACGTCCGCCATATCGCCTGGCCGCCGCCACTCGTGCCGCGGCTCGTCGCCCTCGCCGGCCGGGACGAGGCCGCGGTCGCGGCCGCCGCCCAGCGGTTCGGATATGAGCGCTGGACGACCGACTGGCGCGACCTCGTCGCCGACCCGACAATCGGCCTGTTCGACAACGGCGGGCCAAACGCCGTTCATGCCGAGCCGACGATCGCGGCTGCCGAGGCCGGCAAGCATGTCCTCTGCGAGAAGCCGCTCGGCCGCGACGCGGACGAGGCGTACGAGATCTGGTCTCGAGTGGCGGCGACGGGGGTCAAGCATCTTTGCGGCTTCAACTACCGGTTCGTGCCCGCGGTCAGGTTCGCCCGCGAGCTCATCGAAGGCGGCGAGATCGGAGAGATTCGCCACTTCAGAGCGCGCTACCTCCAGGACTGGGCCGAGGATCCGAGCCTCGACACCTGGCGGTTCAGCCCCGAGGAAGCGGGCTCTGGAGCGATTGGCGATCTGGCGACTCACGTCGTCGATCTCGGCCGTTTCCTCGTCGGTGAGATCGTCGGCGCTCTCCGCGCTCGTGAAGACGTTCGTTCCCGGCCGCAAGGTCGACGACGCGGTCGAGGCAGTCGTCGAGTTCGAGAGCGGCACCATCGGCACGATCGAGGCGACGCGACTCGCGCTGGGACGTCGAAACGCGTTCCAATGGGAGATCAACGGCACCAAGGGCTCGCTCTGGTTCGACATGGAGCGCATGAACGAGCTTCAGGTCTTCCGGGCAGACGGCGACCGCGCCCGCGGCGCGAAGACCGTGCTCGTCACGGAGTCCAGCCACCCCTTCTACAACTACTGGTGGCCACCCGGGCACATCATCGGCTGGGGCGACACCTTCTTCCACGAAGTCGTCCATCTCCTCGGAGCGATTGCCGACGACGGCGAGGTCACCCCGTACGGGGCGGACTTCGAAGACGGCTACCGCGCCAGCGAGATCTGCGACGCGATCGTCCGCTCGTCGAACGAGCGTAGCCGCGTCGAGATCGCGTACCGCACGTTGTCTGCCCAGCCTAGAGCCCCAGTTCCTCCGCCGCCAGCTTCGTTCCGTCGATCCGGGCGCGGATCTTTTCGAACGCGGTCGCGCGCGCGGTCCCCATGTCGTCGCCGAAGGGCGCGAAACCGCAATCGTCGGTCGTCCCGAGGCGCTCGAGCGGGATGAACTCCGCCGCCTCGAGCACGCGGTCGCGGACATCCTGAGCAGACTCGATCTTCGGATCGATCGGATCGATCACGCCGACGAAGATCTGCTGGTCGGGGGCCGCGTGCTCGGCGATCGCGCGCAGCACCCGCGGCCGGTCGACCTCGCTCGCGAGTTGGATGTAGAAGCGCCCCGCCTGGTGCTCGAAGAGCAACGGCAACAACTCGGTGTAGTCGATGTCGGCGCTATGAGTCGAATCCTGGTCGCCCCCGGGGCAGGTGTGAACGCCGATCCGGGCACGCTCTTCGGGTGAAAACCGCGCGAGAACGCGGTTGTTCAGGTCGACGAAGGAGCGAAGCAGGCCTTTGGACGGATCGAACTTGACGGCGAGCCTGCCCTCCGTGAAGTCGATCTGGACGCTGTCGGCTCCCCGATCGAGGCATCTTCGGATGTCGCGCTCGGCCTCCCCGACGACGTCGTCGAGGAACTCCTCCTGCGAGTACCCGGCGATGCCGTCCTGCGGGTAGAGAAGGCTCATCGCCGAGGCAGAGATGACCGCCTGCTTCAACGGCCGGGTGGCGTAAGGCTTCGCCGCCTCGATGTAGGAGTCCGCGTAGGTGCTGTAGTGGAACGGTCCGGCGGTGAGACAGGGCAGCTGGCGGACGTGGCCGTCGGCGAACGGGATCGTGACGCCGGCCGGCGCGAGCGTTTCGAGGCCGGCGATCGGATACGTGACGAAGCTCGGTTTCCGCTGCTCGCCGTCGGTCACGACCGGGGAGCCGACCGCCTCGAGGTTCGCGATCGTGTCGCGCACGGCGTCGTCGTAGCTCGCGTCGAGGTCTTCCCGGGAGATGTTCCCGGACCCGAAGGCTGCGATGGCCTCGAGCAGCGCGCGCGGGCGCGGGATGCTCCCGATCGGCTCGGTCGGAATGGACATGGCCGAAACCCTAACAGGCAGGTCGGTGTTCGAGTGGTGGTCCGATCCCGGAGAGCCCGGCTACGACCTCGACGCGCGCCAGCTCGACCAGGTTGCCGAACGGGTCGCGGCACGTGAAACGCGGCCGGCCGACGAGCTCCGTGCCGTCGCGCGTCTCGATGCCGGCTCTCTCGAGTCGTGCTCGGAGCCCCGCGAGATCGCCGTCGACCGCGAGACAGAAGTGCGGGCGTTCGGGAGGCGGCTCGTCGAGCAGCATCACATGCAGCTCGCAATCACCGCCCGCTCGAAACCAGATGAACTCGGCAGGATCGAGCGCAGGAAGAACGTCCCGCTCTGTCCAGGCCGAGCAGCTCGCCGTAGAACCAGCGGGCACGTTCGGCGCCGTGCGCTGGCACTGCGATCGACACGTGCTGAAGCCGCACTAGTCCACCGACTGATCCCGACTCCGACCCCGACTCCGACTCCTCAGCTGTGATCGTCCCACGGCTGAAACGTGACCGTGAGCCGATGGATCCGCTGCCCTTCGACCTCGTCGACCCGGAACATCATGCCCTCGTGCTCGACCTCATCTCCGGGCTCCGCGGGACGCCCGAGCGCCCCGAAGACGAACCCGCCCACGGTGTGGTAGTCGGCATCCGGGAGGGCGGCGTCGTAGTCCTCGTTGAAATCGTCGATCGTGAACGTCCCGTCGATGCGGATGGTGTCGTCGTCGACCTGCTCGACGGTTTCGTCGGGAAGGTCGAACTCGTCCTCGATCTCCCCGACGATCTCCTCCAGAAGATCCTCGAGCGTGACGATCCCCTCGGTGTTCCCGTACTCGTCGATCACGATCGCCATGTGCTGGTTCGTGCGCCGGAACTCCGTCAGCAGCGCGGCGAGGTCCTTCGTCTCCGGCACCATCGTGGCCGGCCGCAGGATCTCTTCGAGATCGACCGATGCGATGCCGTTGCGGTTCGTGGCGGTGAACAGGTCGCGCACGTGCAGGATGCCGACGATCTGGTCGAGCGAGTCGCGGAAGACCGGATAGCGAGTGTGCGGGGATTCGAGCACCGCCTGAAGGGCCTCCTCGGGAGGAAGGTCGATCGAAAGCGCGACGACATCGGGCCGCGGCACCATCACGTCGACGGCCTCCTTGTCGGCGAAGTCGAAGACGTTGGAGAGCATCTCGCCCTCCCCGTGCTCGATCTCGCCCTGTTCCGCCGAGCTCACGAGGAGCATCCGCAGCTCGGCTTCCGAGTGGGCGCCGTGCTCGGCGCCGGGCGGGTCGACTCCGAGCGCGGCGAGACACTTCTCGGTCGACCGCCGCAGGAGCCAGATCAGCGGCTTGAAGACGACGAAGAACGCACGCACGTACGTCGACACGGCGAGCGCGGTCCGCTCCGGATGGCTGAGCGCGATGCCCTTCGGCACGAGCTCCCCGATCACGACGTGGAGGTACGTGATCACGAGCAGCGCGAGGATCACGGACGCGACGGCCGCCAGTGCAGGCTCGAACAAGTGCGCGAGGACCGGCTCGCCGACCGCACCGATGGCCAGCGAGGTGAGCGTGACCCCGAGTTGCATCGCCGAGATGAACTGGGGTGGATCGCTCGTGATTCGGCGCACGTCGCGCGCCCGGCGGTTTCCGTTGTGCTCGAGCTCGAGGATCCGCGTGCGCCGGGACGTGACGAGGCCGTACTCGGCCGCCACGAAGAACGCGTTCAAGAGAAGAAGCCCGGCGAGGGCGCCAAGCTCGAGTGCGAGGGTCATGCGCCTGTACTGGGCGCTTCGTCGTCGTCCAAGCGGATCGCGGCCAATCGTAGCGAGTCCTGGGGACCGCAGAAACCACAGAGCCGAGGCAGCTCCAGCGGCACCGCAACATAGAATCGGCGGCGTGGCGAACGAGACGATCACGGCGCTGATCGTGGACGACCATGAGGTCGTCCGCGAGGGGCTCCGGCTGACGCTCTCTCGCGCTGCCCACATTCAGATCGTCGGCGAGGCGAGCGACGGGGCCGGCGCCATCGAGCTCACGCTGCGCCGACGGCCCGACGTCGTGATCATGGACGTTCGGATGCCCGGCATGGACGGGCTCGAGGCGACACGATTGCTGATCCAGCAGGCTCCAGACTCGAAGGTCCTCATCTTCACCGCGTACTCCGAGCGGTCTCTGCTCAGCCGCGCGTTCGACTCGGGCGCGACCGGCTACATCCTCAAAGAGGCGCCGCACGAGACGCTCGTCCGCGCGATCGAGAAGGTCGCCGCAGGCGAGGGCTACGTCGACCCGGCGCTGATGCCCGCCTTCCTCTCGGGGAAGGAACAGACGGACATGCTCAGCCGGCGGGAACGCGAGATCCTGCAACTGCTCGCCAACGGGCTCTCGAACGCCGATGTCGCCAAGCAGCTCTTCATCTCACAGGAGACGGTGAAGAGCCATGTCCGCCATATCCTCACGAAGCTCGAGGCAGACACCCGAACCCAAGCGGTCGCGATCGCTCTCCGCGACGCGATCATCGACTAGAGGCCCGGCGTGGGCGAAAGCGAGCGGCTCGACCGGTTGATCGCAGCCGAGCAGGACGAGCGGCGCCGGCTCGCGCTCTTTCTCCACGATGGCCCAGTCCAGGAGCTTGCCGGGATCGCGCTCATGCTCGACGCGTCCGCACACCTGATCGCGACCGGCCGCGCCGAGGAGGCGCACGACATCCTCGCGACCGCCCTCAAGCGGCACCGCGAGACGATCCGCGAGTTGCGCGACCTGTCGTTCGCGCTGGAGCCGGTCGTCCTGCGCGACCAGGGCTTCGGGCCGGCGCTGCACGCGCTCGCAGACCAGCTCAGCGCGACACATGGGATCCAGGTGGAGCTCGACCTCGACGCGGCCGGCGAGATCGGGATGACCGCGCAGATCGCGCTCTACACGATCATCCGCGAGCTCCTCGACCAGTCGATCCGCCGCGGCCCTCCGTCACGCATCGGGGTCGAGGTCACCCGCGAGGCCGACGGGAACCTGCTCACCGTCGTCGCAGACGACGCCGAGCCCGAGCGCCGTCTCCGCTCGTTCGAGGTGATCGAGGAACGTGTCCTTCAGCTGCACGGCCACATCGAGCTCGTCTCGGGCGAAGCAGGCACCGAGGTGCGCGTGACGATCCCCGCGTTCGCCGCGCAGCGCTGAGCTGATCCCGTGATGGTCTAGAGTCGGATCGATGCCGGACCTCAACGGGAGCGGCTACCTGCTCTTCCTCTGGTCGCCGTCCGGGTACACGCTTCGCGAGGTCGCCGCCTCGCCGCCGCCGCCGCTGGGAGACGAGATCGAAAACGGCGACCTGACGGTCGTCGTGACCAAAGTTGGCGCCTCACCCCTTCCCGGCGACGCGCGACCCTGCGCGTACACCGTCGGCAAGTAGGCCTACTCCTGCGTCAGTGGCGCGTTCTGAACGTCGTGCTCGGTGGCGTACGCGTCGGCGAGCTTGTTGACGACGTCGAGGCCTTCGTTGAACGCGTAGTTGATGCGCACGAACGGCTCCCACTTCTCGGGCAGGGCGTCCTCGGGAAAGATCGCCTCAACCGGGCACTCGGGCTCGCAGGCGCCGCAGTCGATGCACTCCTCGGCGTCGATCACGAGCATCCGCTCGCCGATGTGGATGCAGTCGACGGGGCACACGTCGATGCAAGACTGATCTTTGATGTCGATGCAAGGCTCGCCGATGATGTACGTCATCGAGACCTACTCTACCGACGCCAATAACCCATCGATCAGTTCCCTGGAACGCTCGAACAGAGCCGATTTTGCGACGACCTGGTCGAAGCCGGCCGCGACCGCGCCGCGCAATCCGGCGGTGTCCGTGTGATTCGTGAAACCGAGCAGCGGGACGTCCGGATAGGTGTCCGCGACGTCCGCGGGATCGACCCGGGCGACGTCCGCGATCACGATGTCGGGTGGAAGGATCCCGTCGGTGGTCTCGAACCGGTGCTCCGGAAGGAGCGCCTCGAGTTTCCCTCGCAGGAACAACTCGACCCCGCACAACAGGATCGTCGCCATGCCTACGCCCGACGATAGCAGCATGGACGCGGATTACAAGCTCGGCCTCGCTCTCGCGCGGCAGGGCGAGTTCTTCGCCGCCCACGAAGCGTTCGAGCGCGCGTGGCGGGTCGCACCTCCCGCCGAACGCGACTTCTTCCAGGGCCTCGTCCACGTCGTGGTCTACGCGTACCAGGCTGGGCGCGGAAAACCGGTCGGCGCTGAGCGGCAACGGCAGAAAGCACTCCGGCGCCTGTCCCCCTACGCCCCCACGCACCGCGGCCTCGACGTGACGCGCGCGCTGGCGGCTCTACACCGAGCCGAGCCCGACCTTCGCGAAGAGCTGGTCGAGCGCGATCCGTAACCACCAGTCCCGGTGGAAGAACAGGAGCAGCCCGAGCGCAACCAGCGTCGCCCCTGAGGCGATACGGATGATCTCGTAGTGGTCGCGCACCCAGCGGAAGGTTCGCATCGCGTGCGCGAAGGCAACCCCGGCGAACACGAAGGCGGCGCCGAGGCCGAGCGAGTACGCAACCAGCAGGACGACCGCGCGGGCAATCGATCCGGTCGAGCTCGCGAGCACGAGGATCGAGGCGAGGACCGTCCCGATGCAGGGCGCGGCGCACACGGCAAAGGCGCCGCCGAGCAACGCGGCCGAGCCGCCTCGATGCGCCCGCTGGAGCAGGCCCGGAGCG
Organism: uncultured Actinomycetes bacterium; assembly: GCA_963815945.1. Lineage (GTDB taxonomy): Bacteria > Actinomycetota > Thermoleophilia > Gaiellales > Gaiellaceae > PALSA-600. Next base: position 361,356 of record CAWFIN010000007.1, on the reverse strand, counting down.
ACGGCTCGCTCCGGGAACGGCACGAGACCGGCGAACGCGAGCCCGATGACGACGAGCGCGAAGCCGGCGATCTCGGTCTGAGTCGTCTTCGGCACCACGCTCGCGATCGCCGCCGCACCCGCGCCGAGCACGACGAACACCGTCGTGAATCCCGCGATGAACGGGATGCTGGCCCTGACGACCCTGCGCCAGGAGCCGGGCTCGCCGAGCCGATCGACGTCGACGGCCGAGACCGCCGAGAGGTAGCCGGGCACGAGCGGGAGGACGCAAGGCGTGACGATCGAGACGAGACCTGCGAGAAACGCGATCGGCAGCTTTGCGACGACGGTCACTGGCTACCCGTCAAAACGGGCGAGCGCCTCGTCGACCCGTCGATCCGACTCGGGATCGAGCGGGGTCGCCGCGTCGCCGGTCGCTGTTCCGGGCCCCGAACGGCTCCGCGACCAGTACCACGCGCCGCCCGCGAGCCCCACCGCCCCGAGCACGATGACCGCGAACGGAAGGACCCACGCCAGCAGATCGAAGCCGTGCGTCCGCGGAACACCGAGCACAGCCGGCCCGAGCTGGGCGACGAGCGCGTCCTCGATCTGGCTCTTCGTCCAGCCCATCGCGATGTGGACCCTGATGTAGGCCTTCATCTGCTGCGCGATCGCCGAGTTCGACTCGTCGAGCGGCGAGTGGCACTCGGGGCAGACGAGCTCGGCCTCGAGCTCTCCTTGCGTCGGGTGCGCGTTGCTCGCGAGCGCAGGCGCCGTCAGGGCCAGCGCAGCGAGAACGAGCGCAAGCGCCCTCACGTCGTCAGGGCGTGCTTGATGGCCTTGTCGAGGCCTGTCGAGGTCGCCGGGCCGACGATGTGCGGCGGAACGACAAGCCCCTTGCGCGTCACGATGAACGTCTCCGGGTAGCCGGTGACCCCATAGTGGCCGACGAGTGGCCCGCTGTCGCTCACGGTCGCGTAGGTGATTCCGTAGCGCTTCATGAACTTGCGCGCCGCGCTTCGAAGGTCGATCTCGTCGACGCCGACGAACACGACGTCCTTGCCCGACCAGCGCTTCGACGCTGCGGCGAGGGTCCGCGCCTCGGTCTGGCAGGGCTGGCAGTACGACTGCCAGAAGTTCAGCACGACGACCTTCCCACGGAGAGACGCGAGCGACAGCGTCCCTGTCGTGTCGATCCGCGGCCGAGTGAACGCGGGCGCGGCGATCGTCTTCCCCGCATCGACCTCACGCGCGACCTTGCCCCCGCTCGAGTGCGCGAGATCCCACACGAGGAGCGCGAGCAGAGCGAGAACGACAGTGACAGCGAGGGCCTGCGGGATGCGGCGCATCGCCTACACGATAAAGACCGTGGTACCGACGCTGACGTGATCGAACAGCCACTCGGCGTCGGGGACCTGCATCCGGATGCAACCGTGCGAAGCGCTGTAGCCGATCGACGACGGCTCGTCGGTCCCGTGGATGCCGACCCCGGGCGCGGAGAGACCCATCCAGCGCGTGCCGAGCGGGTTGGACGGTCCGGGCGGAACGGGCTTCAGGCCCTTCGCCCAGGCGTCCTGGGTCGGCGGGTACCACCATGGATCCTTGTACTTGACGACGATCTGGAAGCGGCCGGAGGGCGTCGGGTAGATCGCCTGCCCGGTGGCGACGGGAAACCGGTGTGCCTGGTCCCCGTCGAAGTACGTGAGCCGGTTCAGGCTGCGGTTGATGAGGATGACCGACCCGATCTCGCTCAGCGTCAGCTCGGGCGTGATCGCCCGCGTCCGGATGTCGAGCGGAAGGCGCGTGTTGGCACCGAGCGCGCGGACGACCTCCGCGACGACCGGCCCCTGGGCGAGCTTGTGCCCTGCGCGATCTTCGGTGATGTGCGGCTTGCCGGCGCGAAGCGTCAGCCGCGCGGGCACGCCCTTCCTGTCCGAAAGCTTGGCCAGCTTTGCCACGAGCGCCCGGACAGCGGCGCCGTGAACGGAGACGACGAGCTTGACGTTCTCGCCGGGGGCGGCCACGCGCGCCCTCGAAATCGCTGGTGCAACGTATGCCGTGGCAAGTTTGGTCGGGTCGACCTTGAACTCTCTCCCGTCGATTACGAGCGGGAGAGGCCGGGCGAACGCCGTGCGAACGGCTTTGTCCGCCCCGGCGGCGTCGAGGCCGGCGAGGCGTACGCCGGCGATCCGCACCCCCGCCGGAAACGTCGGCTTCGGTGCCCGGCTCGCGGCCGTGGACGGGCGATGAAGCCTCGGCTGTCCCGCTCGCCGACGCGAGTGGCACGGCCGCGACAGCGGCATCGGCAAAGCACGCCGCTGCCACGAGGAGGCCGAGCGACGCGAGAGCGGCAGAAATCCCCTGCTTCAAAGCGCGTTTAGTGTAGCCAGGGTTCGAAAAATCATCTCCGGGTCATCCGAAACGATCCCGTCGACGCCCGCCGCGACAAGATGTTCGACGAGCGCCGGCTCGTTGACCGTCCACGCAAGGACAGGCGCGCCTCGCCGGTGGGCGGCCGACACCACGGCGGGCGACACGAGCGCGCAGTGAAGCGCGAGCACGTTCGCGCGCGAGATCCCGAGCAAGAACGGCACCCGGAAGGGCATGAGCGCCCTGCAGCGTCGCTGCCGCCGACCGTAACCACGCGGCGCGGCATCTGTACGCCCGAGACCCCAAAGCGGTCGTTCGGATAACCGATCGCGCGTGGGAGCGCAGGCGCGAGCGCGGCGACCCGGCGGAGCGTTCGCCCGGCGGTCGACGAGATCACTGCCTTGTCCAGGAGACCATGCCGCCCGAGCGCGTCGACGACCTGCATCTCGATGCCAACGTGCTTCACATCCACGTGCGCACCGACGCCGCGTGACCGGAGGAAGTCCAGCGCGTCGTCGAGCGAAACCGCGTCGTCCGGAATCTCGGACTGCGAGTGGCCGAGGACGAGGCCGAAACCAACGTCGAACTCGACGAGATCGACGCCCGCCGCGACCGCCGCAGCGAGCGAGGCGAGCGTGTTCTCCGGCGCCGAAAGCGGCAGCGCCACGGTGGCCGATCACGAGCGGACGCTCGCCGCGATGAAGCTTCACGCAGCGGTCACGACGGCCCGTCGACGGATGCTCGGAGTCGTTTCTGCTGCACAGGCGGGGTTTCGCTCAGCATCGAAGGCGCCAGTATTGCTTAGACTTCGGGCAACAGTGGCCCATTCCACCAGTCATCCGCCGGCGCTCGACGACGACGCGCCCTCGCTCGATCCCCTGGCCATCGAGCACGCCTACCAGCGCGAGCGCGCCCGCAGGCGGGCACGAACGGACCGGCGCACCGCCGCGAAGAGCTCGAACGCGCGGTTCTGGGTCGTGCTTGCCGTGCTCGTACTGCTCACCGTGCTCACAGCGCTCACGGCCTGGCACGAGGTACAGAGGACGTTCGGGCTCTAACGCCGAATCTCCCCCTAACTCACGTGGACAACCCCGACTTCTTCCAGAATCCGCCGGAGCCCGTCGCACCAAGGGCGCGCGGCGAGCACCGGGCGACGGCCGAGGGCATCTGGGGCATGGGCGACAAGATCGTCTGGCTCTCGGCGCTCATCCTCTCGCTCTCCACCTTCATGGGCTGGTACACGGGCTCCGGCGTGGGCGTGAAGCTCGCGGTGATCGGCTGGCACACCGGCACGATCGGCAAGCTCGTGTTCTTCATCGGGCTCGTCGTTCTCGCGATTGTCGCGCTGCGCGAGTCGGGAGTCGAACTGCCTCCATCGGTGCCGGAGAGCCTCGTGATCCTCGGCCTCGGGTCGCTCGCGACCGTGTTCGTGCTCATGCAGATCCTCTCGATTCCCACATCTGTCCTACCCGCCGACAGCCTCGGCATCGGGATCTGGATCAGCCTCGTCGCCTCGCTCGGCGTCATCGCCGGCGGGCTGCTGCGAGCCTCGGAAGAGCTCTGAGGACGCAGAGCCCGATCGCCACGCCGAACGCGGCCCCGGCGAGCACGTCCACCGGGTAGTGGACCCCGACATACACGCGCGACCAAGCGACGAGCGCGGCAAGCGCGTAGAGCAGAGTGCGCCAGCGCGGCACGAACGCCGCCAACACCGTCGCGCAGGCGAAACTCGACGTCGCGTGGCCTGAGGGAAACGAGTGCGACTGAGGCACCGCGACGAGCGCGTCCGCGTGCGGGCGCGCGCGCGGGATCATCGCCTGGAGCGCGCTTGCCATCAGCACGGCGACAACGTCGGCGACGAGCGTCCACACGAAGACCTCGGGCCGCCTCCAGACGAGGGCGCAGACGGCGGCAATCGCGAGCCAGACGGCACCGTAGGTGCCCGCGTACGTCACGCCCTCGACAACCGGGTCGAAGGCCCCGACGCGATGCGCCACGACCCATCGCTCGAGCTGCCTGTCCCAACCCATTCGACGCTTCCGCGGTTGCGGCTCAGCCGGGCGGAACGAGCTGTTTCGCGCGTTCGACGAGGTCCCTCGGGTCGAACGGCTTGCCGACGAGAGCCTCCACGCCATGTCGCGCAGCTTCCGCCGCCGTGTGCTCGTCGGTCGTTCCGCCGAACATGATCACCGGGATCGCGCCGTGGCGCTCCTGCACGCGCCGGAGCAGCTCCCACCCGTCGACACCGGGCATCACGACGTCGATCAGGACGAGGTCGGGGACCTGCTCCTCGATCGCCGCGAGCGCCTCGTCAGCCCCCTGAGCCTCCCGGACCTGGTACCCGACAAGCTCCAGATGGGCGCACGTGAGCCCGCGTGCGCCCGCGTCGTCGTCGACGACGAGCACGAGCGGGCCGACGTGCTGGCCGCCGGGGCCCGACCGGTCGATGAACGTCTCGAGATCGCTGCGCCGGTAACGGCGATGACCACCGGGCGTGTAGAACGCCGGCACCCGGCCGAGATCGGACCACTTCCGGATCGTCGACTGCGCAACCCCGAGGAACTTCGCTGCCTGGCCGAGCGTCAGCCAGTCGGACTCGCTGGCAGGGACGCGGCGGGTCGGGTCGTTGCGGTCGGAAGCCATCCGGTAGGAAACTAGCGAAAACTCCTCCTACCTAGGCCGATCACCGCTTTTCGGTCGTCACGGTGACGGTCGCTCCTGGAGCCGGAGCGAGGGGAAGGGGTGTAAGCGTCCGCACGAACGTCTGCGTCCCCCCCGGCTTCGGATTGTCGTGCAGCGCCTCGCCGACCGCGACACCGATCCCGAAGCAGACGATCGCCGCGAGCAGCGTCAGGAGAAGCCACATCGTGCGCCGGCGGCGGCGCGGCGACTCACGGCGCGTAGTCCGTCGCGCCGCGCGCGTAGGCGTGAAACGCCGCGTCGGTGACGAGCGCGGCCTCGGGCAACGGTGAGCCCTCGGGCGCTGCGTCGTGGAGCAGCGCGCGGGCCCAGTCGTCGGCCCCCGCGTACACGTCGGCGAGCTCGTCGAGGCTGAACGTCGTCCCGATCCGGTGGCGCAGCTCAGCAGTCACGAGATCGACCTGATCGTGCAGGCGCGCATAGCGGGGCGCATCGCGGCGTGCCCCTTCGACACGGCGACGGCCCTCGTCCCACTGTTGGCGCACGAGGTCGAGCTCCACCGGCGCCGATGATATGGGCACGCTTCAACCCGAGCAGCAATTCGCCGGCGGCCAGAGCGGCGCCGCATCGACGAGGATCAGGTCGCCGAGCGCGTAGCCGGGGCGCGCGAGCGCGAACGCCGCATGCGCGTGGAGGCACTTCAGGCTTCCAGTCCGGCACCGCACCGCCGATTCCGCCGCGCAGCTCGGGCCGGAGTGCCTGCTGGTCCGAATGCGCCTGCGCGAGGCTGCGCGCGAGCGTCGCGTCCTCCTTCGCCGCATCCGTCCAGCGCTCGACACCTCCGGCGGCCTCGACCCGCGCGAGCTGGGCGACGAGGTGCGGGCACGTGACGTAGAACTCGGTCGGGAAGGGAGTGCCGTGCTCGTCGAACGGGGCCTGCTCGGTGACTGCGGGGCGCCCGAACGGGCAGCGCACGGCAACGCGCCGGAACGCGCGCGGCGGGCGGCCGATCTGGCGCTCGACGATCTCCCGGTCGGTCGCAGCCACCGAGTGCGCCGTCACCGGTGCGTCGCTCGCCAGGTGCCGATGCCCCTGACGATGAAGAGGCGCTCGCCCGGTTTCACGAGCCCGAGCCGCCGCGCCTCACGCACGAGCGCCCGGCCCGACCCGACGGCGCGTACCTGCTGCTCGAGCTGGCGCCGCTGCGCGCCGAGATTGGACACCTCGAGTCTGCCGCTGATGCAACTCCTGCCTGGTGCTGAGGTACGTGTGGACGGGTTTCCAGTAGAGGAACCCGAGCAGGACGATGCCTCCGAACGCGAGCAGGCGGGTCGGGCGCAGCATGGGTGGCAGTTCGCGGCGGCGCGAGGTGCTCCTCCCCTCGCCGACTGGAGACGGGAAGTGCCCACGGCTGCCACCCTTCATGCGGATCAAGCCCTTAGGCCATGTCGAGTTTGATCACGTTCGTCGAGCCGGGCATGTTGACCGCCGTGCCCGCCGTCAACACGACGAGGTCGCCGGCCTCCACCGCACCCGAGCGGCGAGCCGATTCGATCGACCGCGCCCACAGATCTTCGACATTCGCGGTCTCGGGCAGCAGGAGCGGACGAACTCCCCACTCGAGTTGCATCTGCTGCACGGTCGTCTGGTGGTGCGAGAGCCCGACGATCGGCCACAGCGGCCTGAGTCTCGCCACCATCGAAACCGTGCGGCCGCTGTAGGTGGGGACGAGCAGCGCCTTCGCGCCGAGCGCCTCCGCGAGGTCACAGGCGACGTTCGACATCGCCATCCGAACCTCCATGTCCTTCCCCGGGAGCTGGTGCCGGTAGGCGATCGAAGGCTCGACCGCCATCGCAATGCTGTTCATCGTCTGAACGGACTCGACGGCGTAGGCGCCGATCGCGGTCTCTGCCGAGAGCATCACCGCGGAGGTGCCGTCGAGGATCGCGTTCGCGACATCGCTCGCCTCCGCCCGTGTGGGCTCCGCGTGCTCGATCATCGACTCGAGCATCTGCGTCGCCGTGATCACGGGCTTTCCCTCCTCGAGACACCGGAGGATGATGCGTTTCTGCATCAGCGGCACGGTGGCCGCCCCGACCTCGACGCCGAGATCCCCGCGCGCGACCATCAGCCCGTCGGATTCGGCGAGCACGGCGTCGAGATGATCCACGGCTTCGGGCTTCTCGATCTTCGCGATCACCTGTGCCCTGGACCCGAGCCGGGCGATTCGCTCCTTCAGCTCACGCACGTCCGTGGCCGCCCGGACGAACGAGAGCGCCACGAAGTCGACGCCCAGGCCGAGTGCGAACTCGAGATCTTCGATGTCCTTCTCGGTGAGCGACGGAATCGGGATCGGGACGCCGGGCAGGTTCACTCCCTTGTGCGAGCTGACCTCACCGCCGACGACCACCAGGCAGCGGGCACGTCCGTCATGGACTTCCTCGACCACGAGGCGCACGCGTCCGTCCGCGATCAGGATGTCGTTGCCGGGCCTGAGGACCGTGCTGATGGCGTCCGGAGCGACCGGCAGGTCTCCTTCGCGCGCTCCGGACTCGCCGGCGACGGTTACCTCCTCGCCGGACACCAGCATCCGAGGCTCGGAGAGATGGCCGACGCGCAGCTTCGGGCCTTGCAGGTCGGCGATCAGAGCGAGTGGCTTCCCCAGCTCGGCCTGGACCAGACGGACGAGGCGCGCGCTCTCGCCGTGATCCGCCTGTGATCCGTGCGAGAAGTTGAGTCTCGCGACGTCCATGCCCGCCTCGACGAGTGCTTTGACGGTCGCGTGATTCGACGAGATCGGCCCAATCGTCGCCACGATCTTCGTTCGCCGGTACTCCGCAGCCACGCGTCCCAGCCTAGCGATCGCTCAAGTGCACGACGGTCAGGTCCCCGAACGCGGGAACGCGCCCCAGCCGGGGTAGACGGAGCGGGCCCCGAGCTCTTCCTCGATCCGCAGGAGCTGGTTGTACTTCGCGACGCGCTCGGAGCGGGCTGGAGCGCCGGTCTTGATCTGGCCGGCGTTCGTGGCGACTGCGAGGTCGGCGATCGTCGTGTCCTCCGTCTCGCCGGAACGGTGCGAGATGACCGCCGTGTACCCCGCACCCTGCGCGAGCCGGATCGCTTCGAGGGTCTCTGTCAGGGTGCCGATCTGGTTCACCTTGATCAGGATCGAGTTCCCGACGCCGTCGGCGATCCCACGCCGAAGTCGCTCCGGGTTCGTCACGAACAGGTCGTCGCCGACGAGCTGGACGCGGTCGCCGACCCGGCGGGTGAGCTCCGTCCACGCGTCCCAGTCGTCTTCTGCGGCCCCGTCCTCGATCGACACGATCGGGTAGCGGCCGATCAAGCCGGACCAGAACTCCGGCAGCTCCGCCGAGCGCGAGCGCGCGCCCCTCGAATCGATACTCCCCGTCCTCGAACACCTCGCTGGTCGCAGGATCGAGCGCGATCGCGACCCGCTCTCGGTGCCCTGCGCGCTCGGCGGCCTCGAGGATCGACTCGATCGCCGCTTCGCTCGACGGCAGGTCGGGAGCGAACCCGCCCTCGTCGCCCACGCCGGTTGCGAGGCCGCGCTCGGAGAGCACCGCCTTGAGCGCGTGGTAGACCTCCGACCCGATCCGGAGCGCGTCGGCGAATGAGGTCGCTCCCGCAGGAACGAGCATGAACTCCTGCAGGTCGATCGAGTTGTCGGCGTGCGCACCGCCGTTGATCACGTTCATCATCGGCACGGGCAGGGTTCGAGCTTCCTCGCCGCCGAGATGGCGGTAGAGCGGGACCCCTGCGTCCGCAGCGCACGCCTTCGCAGTTGCGAGCGAGACGCCGAGAATCGCGTTCGCTCCGAGGCGACCCTTGGTCGGCGTCCCGTCGAGCTCGATGAGCAGGCGGTCGAGCGCCTCCTGGTCGCGTGCATCCGCGCCTTCGACGGCCTCGGCGATCTCGCCGTTGACGTTCGCCACGGCGCGCGTGACTCCCTTGCCTCCCCACTCGGCCTCGCCGTCGCGGAGCTCGATCGCCTCGTGCACGCCGGTCGACGCGCCGGACGGCACGGCCGCGCGGCCGCTCGCGCCCGAGTCGAGCGTCACGTCGACCTCGACGGTCGGATTGCCTCGCGAGTCGACGACCTGCCGCCCGCGGACCTCGGTGATCCTGCTCATGCGGACTCTTTCGCCCGGTCGAAGTAGACGTCCTGCTCGGCGAGCGCCAACTCGCGCCAAACGACCCCATCCGCCTCGGCCAGCCGCTCCGCGTCCTCGACACGACGCCGGAAGCGCCCGGTCGCAGCCCGGAGCTCGAGCTCGGGGTCGACGTTCAGACGACGCGCGACGTTCACACAGGCGAACAGCAGATCGCCGAGCTCCGACGCGGCACGGGGATCCGGCTCGTGCTCGGGCTCGGGCTCGTCGTGGATCTCGGCGCGAAGTTCGGCGAGCTCGTCCTCCAAGTCGGCGATCGCGCCGGCGAGATCGGGGTAGTCGAACCCGACCGCCGCGGCGCGCCGCTGCGCCTTGCGGGCCTGGAGAAGCGCCGGAAACGTCTCCGGCAGGTCATGGAAGACACCCTCACGCGCCTCCTGCTCGACCTTCAGCCGCTCCCAGTTCTCGCGAACGCGTCCCGCGGTTGCGGCCTCCGCGTCCCCGAATACATGCGGGTGGCGGGCAACCAGCTTGGCGTGGACGCCGCGTGCGACCTGCTCGAGGTCCCCTGCACCCCGCTCCGAGAGCAGCAGAGCGAGGAAGTACGACTGGAAGAGCAGATCGCCGAGCTCGTCCACGAGCTTCGCGTCGTCTCCCGCGAACGCAGCGTCCGCGACCTCGTACGCCTCCTCCACCGTGTGAGGGACGATCGTCTTCAAGGTCTGCTCGCGGTCCCAGGGGCAGTCACGCCGCAGCCGCTCGGTGAGCTCCTGGAGCTCGACCAGCGCGTCCCCGAGCGTTGCCAATTAGGTGGTGGTCGTCTTCGTGGCGGCGCAGGGATCAGGGCTCGGCGCGTAGCCGACCTGGTACTTGACCTTCCCGCCGGTGCAGTAACTCTTCTGGATGTTGGTCGACCCAGGTGGTCATGAAGGCGTTCTTCTTCTCGGTCAGCAACTGCTGCTGGATCTGCTTGCCGGCCTGGGCCACTGGCGTCTTCTTCGAAGCCGTGATCGCCCCGGTCGGTTGCACGACGAACCACCCGTACTGCTTCGTGTTCACCGCTGTCACGGTCTTCGTCGGGAGCTTGAAGACGACTTTGTCGAACTCCGGCACCGTCTGACCCTTGTGAGAACTTCGCCTTGCCGCAGGTCGACTTCGTGGTCTTGTCCTGGGAGTACTTCTTCGCGAGCGTGCACCACGTCGCGTCGGGCGCGCCGTTCAGCTGCTTGTTGAGCGACTGAGCCAGGCTGCTCTTGTTCTTCCCGAGCAGGATGTAGCGGACGCTTCGGGACGCCGGCGTCTGGTACTGGCTCAGATGTTGCGCGTAGTACGCCGCGATCGCGGTGGATGGCACGGTGATGGTCTTCGTCAACGCGTTGAACAGCTTCTGCGCGATCAGCTGAGACTTGATGTTGGAGCGCACCTCGGCGTCGGTCAGGCCCTGCGACTTGAGCGCCGCCCGGTATTTGGCGTCGCTGCCGTTGAAGTACTGCTTCTTGATCGCGGCGAGCCGGGTGTCGATGTCCTTCTGCGTGAGCGCGATCCCCAGCTTGGTGGCTGCGGCCTCTTTCTGCGCCTCCTGAACGAGCAGCGTCACGGCCTGGCTCTTGAGGGTCGAGTACTCGGTCGAGCCGGCCTTCGGGAACGTCCGCCCCTGGACTTTCAGGTTCGCCTTGGCCTGGCTCATCAGCTGGTCGAACTGGGACTTCAGGATGTGCTGCGCCCCGACGACCGCGATGTCGGCGGCAGCCAGGTTCGTCGACCCGCCGCTCCCGCCGCACCCGGCGACAGACACGACGAGTACGCCGAGAAGCACTGGAAGGAGGAAGCGTCGTTTCATAGGAAATAGCGCCATTCATGCCGCCTGGCGCGCCGCCAGCATAGCATCGACAAGTCTCATGGCCCCCGCGAATTCCTCGTCCCGAAGCGTGACTTCACGCTTCGCGGTCGAGTACACGGCGGTGTCGATCCGGTCGCGTAACTCACGCATCTCGTCGGTGCCGAGCACCACTGTGCCGACCGCCGCACGGCCGTCGCGGAAGACGAGGTAGTCCGCCCCGAGCCGCGCGAGCTTGAGCTTCACCTCTTGGATCGTGAACAGATTCGCGACCGGGCCGGGCAGCGGTCCGTACCGGTCTGCGGTGGCCACCTCGAGCTCGTGGAGCTCGTCCTCGTCCTCGACGAGCGCGAGCCGCCGGTGCAGGTCGATCTTGAGCGCCTCGCCGGCGATGTAGCTCGCGGGCACGTACGCGTCGACCCGAGCGTCGACGCGCACCGGCCGCCCGGCGAGACGGCGCTCGCCGGAGAGCTCGGCGATCGTCTCGTGCAGCATCTCGACGTAGAGCTCGAACCCGAGCGCCGCGACGTGGCCCGACTGCTCGGCTCCGAGCAGGTCGCCCGCGCCGCGAATCTCGAGGTCGCGCATCGCGATCGCGAAGCCGGCGCCGAGCTCCGTGTGGTCGGCGAGAGTGGCAAGGCGCGCCTTCGCCTCCGGGCTCAGATCGCCCGCGTCGGGATAGAAGAGGTACGCGTGGGCCGGGACGTCGCGGCGGCCGACACGGCCGCGGATCTGGTAGAGCTGGGCGAGACCGAGCTGGTCGGCGCGCTCCACGATCAGGGTATTCGCGTCTGGGATGTCGAGTCCGGACTCGATGATCGTCGTGGAAACGAGGACGTCGGCGTCGCCGGCAAGGAACGCGATCATCTTGTCCTCCAGCTGACGCTCCGCCATCTGGCCGTGCGCGACGAGGACGCGCGCTCGCGGGCAGAGCTGACGCAGCTTTTCGGCCGCCTCGTCGATCGTCTCGACGCGGTTGTGGAGGTAGAAAGCCTGGCCCTTGCGGTCGAGCTCACGCTCGAGGGCCTGCAGCACGAGCTGGTCGTCGTACTCGCCGACGTAGGTGCGGATCGGGCGCCGGCCCTCCGGTGGGGTCTCGATCACCGAGATGTCGCGGAGCCCCGAGAGCGACATGTGGAGCGTCCGCGGGATCGGCGTCGCCGAGAGTGCGAGGACGTCCACCTCGAGCCGCAACTGGCGAAGCAGGTCCTTCTGCGAGACGCCGAACCGCTGCTCCTCGTCGACCACGACAAGCCCGAGCTCCTTCGGGATCACGTCTCGGGAAAGGACGCGGTGGGTGCCGATCAGCACGTCGACAGAGCCGGCGGCGAAGTCGGCAAGGACGCGTTTCACCTCTGCCGGGCTACGGAACCGAGAGACCATCTCGACCCGGACCGGGAAGTCGCGGAAGCGTTCGCGGAACGTGTTCCAGTGCTGCTGGGCGAGGACCGTCGTCGGCACGAGGATCAGCACCTGCTTCCCGGACACGGCGACCGTGAAGGCTGCCCTCACCGCGACCTCTGTCTTGCCGTAGCCGACGTCGCCGCACACGAGCCTGTCCATCGGGCGCGGGGCTTCGAGATCCTCCTTCACCGCCTCGATCGCGCGGGCCTGGTCCTCGGTCTCCCGGTAAGGAAACTCAGCCTCGAGCCGCTCCACCCACTCGTGATCGACGTCGAACGAGATGCCTGGTTGCGTCTGGCGCTGGGCGTAGAGCCGAAGCAGCTCGCCGGCCATCTCGCGCAAATGCTCGCGGGCGCGGGTCTTGAGGTTGTCCCAGGCCTTGCCGCCGAGCTTGGAAAGCGCCGGAGCGCGCGAGTCGCTGCCGACGTACCGGGAGACCTTGCCGATCTGTTCGTGCGGAACGAAGACACGGTCATCCCCGCGAAACCCGAGCAGGAGGTAGTCGCGCGTGACGCCTGCGACCTCCTTCGTCTCGAAGCCGAGCAGCTGAGCGATCCCGTGGTCCTCGTGCACGACGTAGTCGCCGGTGCGGAGATCGGAGAAGCTCGCGAGCGCGCGGCCCGCGCTCCGCGTCCTCGATGCGCGCGACGCGCGGCGGCGGAAGACCTGCGTGTCGGGCAGGAGCGCGACGCCGAGGTCGCGCCAGACGAAGCCGCGCCGTGCCGGCGCAACTGCGAAGCAGAGGCCCTTCGGGTCGCCCTCGGCCAGCATCGACGCCTCGACCCGCCGCAGAAGATGGAGCTGGCGCTCGGCCTCGCCACGATGCGAGAACGCGACGACGAGGTCGAGGCCCTGGCGGAGCAGGCCGCCGAGCTCGTTCTCTGCCTCGGCGAGCCCCCGGGCCGCGAGCGCCGGCCGCTGGGCGTCGAACGAGAACGGCTGTCCTTGCGGCAGCGGGTCGAGGATCGCCGCGCCGTCGAGAGGAATCTCGGCGAGGCCTTCCTCTTTCCAGATCTGGCGGACCTCGTCGAGCTGCCAGACGAGGTCGGGCCCACGGTCGAGCGGCAGCACGAGGTCGTCGGGAACGTCGTGCTCGAGCGTGATCGAAACGTGTTCGGCGCTCCGCTCCGAGGCCGCGAAGATCGTCGCGTGATCGACCTCCCGCAGCGCCCGCTGCGTGAACGGCGAGAACACACGAACCTGCTCGATCTCGTCGCCGAAGAGCTCGATGCGAAACGGCTCTCGGCCGGTCGTCGGGAAGACGTCGACGAGCCCGCCCCTGACCGCGAACTGGCCGCGCTCCTCGACGCGCTCGACCCGCTCGTACCCCGCGAATCGCGAGCGCCTCGGCGAGCGAGTCGAGCCCTGGCTCCTCACCCCGAGAAACGACGAGCGGGGCCGGACGCACGTGCCGCGGCGGCATCGGCTCGGCGAGAGCCACGGCGGACGAGCAAACCAGCCCGCCGCGGGCGAGCACCTCGAGCGCGCGCGCTCGCTCACCGACGAGATGCGGCGGCGGCTCGAGCCCCGAACCCCAGTGGACGCCACGGGAGGGCAGCAGCGCCACGCCGTCCTCGCCGAGGAACCAGGAGGCGGCCTCGGCGGCGTCGCGCGCGTCGGCGTCGTCGGGCAGCAGGGCGACGAGCCCACGGCCGAGCTCGACGTGGAGCGCGGCCAGGAGCAGCGGCAGCGCCGGCTCCGCGACGCGAGCGCGACTCGGCAACGCAGCCGCGAACGCGGGCAGGCGCGAATCTGCGCGCAGGCGCTCGACGAGGCTGTAGAGAACGGGACGGTCCACGAGAAACGCCGGAACGACGGTTCCGGGGCGGTCATCGTAGTCGGCGGGTCGCCCCTGCCGGTCTCGCCTCAGATTGCTACGTCGAGTGGGCGAGCCAACGCGCGAGTGGAATCAGGTTCGGCCGCTTCGCCACTGCGCGTATGACCGGCGCGGCGAGGCGCCGTGCTCCGTCGTAGCGGCCTGCGTACCAACCGCCGATCGCGTCGACCTTGACGCGAGTGCCCGAGTGCGGGGCGTGGATGAACCGGCCACCACCGATGTAGAGACCCACGTGGCCGAGGCCATCGAAGAAGACGAGGTCGCCCGGTCGCAGCGACTTGCGCGAGATGCCCCGGCCGAGGTTGAAGTCCGCGTACGAGCTGTGCGGAAGCGTGACCCCGAAGCGCTGGTAGACGAAGCGGACGAACCCCGAGCAGTCGAACCCGGAACGCGGCGAGCTGCCGCCGTAGCTGTACGGAGCCCCGAGCAACTGCCGTGCGTACCTCACCACCCGGTCGCCCGAAGACCGACGATCGCGTGACCCGGTGCAGCCCCTCGCCACGGTGCGCCTTCGCAACCCGGTGCGCCTTCGCGCGAGCGGCGAGCACGCTCGCGGGCGTCAGCGCAACCAGCCATACGAGGGCGAAGACAAGCATCAAGAGTCGGAACTGGTTGGACATGCGGGAACTCCCTTCGGCGTCGACCGGCGGCGGAAAGCGCGCCGGATGTCGTTGGGCACTTGCTAGTCCATCGGCTCCACCGGGAGGCGCGCCTCCCTCGTACGAGGGATTCGCCTCTCGCCCCTTCCGGGGTGCCGCTCAGACCGGGAGTATAGCCTGAGCAGGGCAAAAGCCGTTCCCAGGCGGTCTGGCGGTGCAATACGGCGTGTTCTCGCCCACACGAAGCGGGCGACGATTTTACGAACGCGGTCGCTCAGTTGAAGCGTCGTTGCGCTGCTTCGAGCCCCTCGGCGTCGAGTGCCTCGACTGCGTCTGCGGCGTTTTTCACGATGCTCTCGGAGTCCTCGGACGGCTCGAAGTCGGAGAGCACGTAGTCGGCGAGCGGGCGGCGATCGCCGCGGCCCGGCCTCCCCACTCCGACGCGCAGCCGCATGAAGTCGGGAGTGCCCAGGTGCTGGGCGACCGACCGGAGCCCGTTGTGCCCGGCGAAGCCTCCGCCGAGGCGCGCCTGCAGCCGGCCGGTCTCCAGGTCGCTCTCGTCGTGGACCACGAGAATGGCGTCCGGGCTCGATCTTGAAGAAGGCGGCGGCAGCGCTCACAGAACGGCCGGACTCGTTCATGAAGGTATCCGGCCGCAGGAGCCCGACCTTGTGGTCGTCGATTCGGACGTCGGCGATCTGACCCGAGAACTTCGTGCGCCAGGAGCCACCATGCCTCCGCGCCAGCTCGTCGACGACCATGTGCCCGACGTTGTGCCGGTTGTGCGCGTACTCCCTGCCGGGATTGCCAAGTCCGACCACGAGCAGGTCGAGGGACGATGACCTCTCTCCGCGGCGCCATGGAAGGCGCATGACCGGCTACTCCTCTGGAGAGCTCTCGCCGCCGTCTTCGGCGGGGGAAGCGGCCGCCTCGGCCTCGGACGTCTCGCCTTCGGCCGCCTCGGCTTCGCCCTCCTCGGAGACCTCGACCTCCTCGACACGGGTCGGGAGAGCCACGGTCGCAAGGACGATCTCCTCGGGATTGTCGAGGAGCGTGACACCGGCGGGCACCGGAATGTCCGAAAGGCGGAGCGTGTCTCCGATGCGCATTTCCGAGACGTCGGCGTCGACGTGCTCGGGAATCTCGAGCGGAAGCGCCTCGATGTGAATGGCGTTCGTCACCTGGGTGAGCACACCGCCTTCCTTGACGCCCACCGGGTCGCCGACGAGCCTGATCGTGACGAGTGTCTGGATCGACTGGTCGAGGCGAACTTCCTGCAGATCGACGTGGGTGAGCTTGCCGCGCACGGTGCTCACCTGAAACTCCTTGAGAATGGCCGAGTGCGAGCCGCGTCCGTCGACGGTCACGTCGAGAACTGCATGCCGGCCACCTTTACCGGTCAGCGCCGTGCGCAGGTCGCGCTCGGCGACCGCGATCGCCACAGGCTCCGACTGTCCGTACAGGACGCCGGGGATCAGGCCCTGCTTGCGCAGGCGACGGGACACGGCCGACCCGAAGTCGGTGCGTTCGGTTGCGACCAGCTTGACGCGTTCTCCTGCCACGGCGCCCGATTGTAGCGGCATGGCCCGGGCGGGCCGTTACAAAGCCCTCCGGCGCTCGTCCTTCGCCGGTCGGGCAAGAATCCGCTCTCGCTTGCGGGGCGCCTCTGGCACTATGGGCGCGAGGGGGTTGCGATGAAGCGTCTGGGCTCGAGGTTCTCGGTTCCGGCAGCCGGGTTGTATGCGGCGGCAGGGGTCTTCCTCGGGTTGACCGCGCAACCGGCGCTCGCGGCAGGCGTGGCTTCGCCAAGCGCCCCGAAAGCCACGACGGTCGTCGTGACTGTCGGCAAGCCGGCGAACGGAGCCATCGAGCTCTCCAAGAAGGAACTGATCCCCGCCGGAACGGTCGCCTTCAAGGTGACGAACTCAGGCACGACCGGTCACGCCTTTCAGATCTGTCTCTCACCAAGCACCAATGCCTCTGCCGACTACTGCGACGGTTTCGGCCAGACAACGCGGCTGCTCGGGCCCGGCCAGTCTCAGACGGTGACTGTCAAGCTGGCGAAGAAGGGCATGTACGAGTTCATGGGCACGCTCGCCGGTCAGACAACCCCTGCGATCAAGGGCCTCATCGGCGTCGGCGTGAAGGTCAAAGCCCCTTCCGGCGACTGCCTCGAAAACCGCGGCAGCGACAGGCACGGGCACGAACGCGCGCGACGATCAACGACCCGGGGGCCGCGGCGCTGCTCATGTGCATGATCACGTCCTGCGACGACGACGAGTAGCGCTCCGACATCGACGAACCAAGCGTACGGAGCGGTGAGGCCCCGTACGCTCGTTCTCTCCCTCGTTCGTCAGTCGTGCTCGTTCCCAGGATGGAGCATCCCGGTTTCGCGCTCGGGAAGCAGCATCCGCTCGGGGTCGAGGTCGTAGGTCCACGGCAGGCCTGAGGTCTTCCAACCGTTCTTCATCCGCATGCCGTAGAAGACGCTGTCCGGGTCGTCGACCTTGCTGCCTTCCATCCCGTCGAGGACGTTGTAGGCGTTCGTGAACCCGGCTGCTGCGAGCTGGTTGATCGCCATCGCGGCGCGACCTCCGGAACGGCACGAGACGAGGATCGTGTCGTCGAGCTCGAACCGCTCCTTCACGGCATCGACGAAGCTCTGGTTGAGCCCCCAGGGGAATCCCTTCTTCTCGTCGCTCCACTCGTACGCGAGAAACGCGAAGGGGATGTTCCACGCCATCGGAGGATGGCCGGTGAACACGAACTCCTCAGGGGTGCGGACATCGAGGATCTTCACATCCTCGGGATCCGCCTGCCACATGTCGTAGGCCTCCTTCGCAGTGACATAGAGGCCGAGCGTCGTCTGCCGGGCCTCCGCGATCGAATGGCCGATGTGCGTGGTCGTTGTCATCGTGTCCTCCTCAGGCCCTCACGCGTGTGCGAGCTCCTCCTCGTGGATGGCGACCCACATCAGGTCGGGATGGAAGTCGTAGCCCCACGGAAGTCCGGCGTTCTTCCAGCCGTTCCTCATGTGCTTGCCGTGGAAGACGCTGCCGGGGTCGTCGACCCTGTCGCCCTCGAAGCCGTTCACGATGTTGTAGACGTTCGTGAAGCCCGCCTGGGCGAGGACGTTGACCGCCATCGCGCCGCGTCCGCCGGTTGCGCACATCGCGAGGATCGTCTCGTCCTTGCCGATCGACTCCTCCACGTTCGCGACGAAGTCGGGGTTGGGTTCACCCGAGCACCCCGGCGGCCGGCCAGGCATCGAAGGCCCCTCGGGGTCGAACTTCGGGAACACCAGGGGGACGTTCTTCGCCGACTCGACGTGGCCGCCGAAGACGTACTCCTCGAACGTGCGAACGTCGAGGATGTGAACGCCCTCGGGATCCGCCTTCCACATGTCGTACGCCTCCTGGGGCGACACGTAGAGCCCCAGGCTCGTCTTGTTGGATTCGGGGATTTCGGTTGTCATGGTCGTGCCTCCTTGAATTCGTTTTGGGCGGTGCGGCGGGGACGCTCTGCGCGCCCCGCGCCGCACATCGCCTGGCTGGCTACCCGAGCCGCGTGCCCTCCACTTCGAGCCCGCCGCCCTTGGGCAGCTTGCTCCAGCTCCTTCGCTGCCACTCCTCCTTGAGCACCTCGACCGCGGCCTGCTCCAGGAACTCGGGGCGGGCCCACTCGTCCACGTCGAAGTCGTTCTTGATGTAGCCGTGGCTGAACATGAAGTCCTTGCCGATCTTGATGCACTCCATGTTCTGCGCGCTGAGGCTCGGCACCATTTCGACGTCCTTGATGCCCTGGTAGGTGTCCTCGGCGTCGAGGTAGTACGTCTGCCGGTTGAGGATCACTCCGGCGGCGCGCTTGTGCTCATTCGCCCAGCGCCCGACCTTGATCATGGCCTTCATGTAGGCGAGCACCAGTTCGGGGTGCTCATCGGCCATCACGTCGGTGCAGGTGATGACGGCCGGGGTGTTGGCGATCTGGATCGTCCAATCCGGGTACTTGGAAAGGTCCTCGATCATCTTGATCTTTCCCGTCGCTTCCTGGAGATGCTGCAGCACCTTGCTCTGCGTGTAGATCGCGTCGACCTTGCCGCCGAGCAGCGCCGTCTCCAGCGGCCGGAAGGCCAGGTCGTGCTTGTGGTCACGCTTCATCCAGACCTCGGACGGGTTGTTCAGCGGGGTGAGCATCTCGGGCTTGTCGTACCAGTCGTCCGGATACGGGAACTCAACCAGCTCGACATCGTCG
Source organism: uncultured Actinomycetes bacterium (assembly GCA_963815945.1). Lineage (GTDB taxonomy): Bacteria > Actinomycetota > Thermoleophilia > Gaiellales > Gaiellaceae > PALSA-600. The sequence goes on along the minus strand of CAWFIN010000007.1, from coordinate 342,307 downwards.
ATCGTCAAGTCGTGCAGCATCAGCATGTTCTCGATGCCCATGTGCTCCTGGATCCGCCACCAGTCGCACTTGATCGTGTTCAGGCTCTTCGAGATGCCGATCTTCTTGCCCTTCAGGTCCTTCATGCGGAAGAACGGGTCCCGGGCGCGTACCGCCATGCAGCCGCCCTCGTAGACCCACGTCGCCCCGAGCAGCACGGTGCGGCGGATGTCCGCGTGGACATGAATCGGCGGATAGAGACCGCCGAAGCGCACCAGGTTGTCGAGGTTGTGGATGTAGTGCGGGTACCAGTTGTTCTCGGGTGAGTGGCGGAAGTAGGCGTACTCGACGCCGATCTTCTTGTACTCCTCACGGCACCAGCCCAGTTCCTGGTCGACGTTGTTCGCCGAGACCATCGGGCAGTTCGTAAACCACACCTCGTTCCAGTCCAGAGGCGCGGTCATGGAAATGCGCTCCACTTCTTCGGTCGCCGCGCCGGTCTTCTCTCTAATGGGAGTCACCGTACTCATGACTCCTCCTCTCCTTATGAGTGTTGTTTCTTCGTTCCGCTTCCATCCTGATTCGGTCACCGGGCCGTGGCATCGGAGGAACCGCGGATCATCCCGCGGCTTTTCTACGTACGGTCAGGGACCCGGCGCCCCGTCTCCCTCGCTCGCGCTTCGTCCGCGGAGCTCCTCGTGCAGCGCGGCGTTGAGGATCGGCGCGGTCACCACAATTCGCCCGACGCAGTACATGAAGAACAGCGCAGTCGCCATGGCCCCGAGCCCGCCGTAGAGAGAGGTCGCGTGCTCGAGCTTGGGACCAAGCAGGTAGACGACCAGGCCATGGGTCCCCTGGAACCCGATGGCGACGAGGAACGCACCCGGTAGGAGGGCCTTCCACGACGCGGTCCCGTGGGGAAGCTGGAGGGAGACCCAGAGCCAGAGGCCGGCAAGTGGAACGATCATCACCGCGAGGAGGAGCACCCGCCCGAGCTCGGTCGTGTCCCGGAACCACCATGTCAGCGAGATGACCGTCATGAACACGCACATCCCGGCGGAGAACACGAGCGAGCTGTGCAGCGGCCTAGAGTGCGGCGGAGGGTCGCGCCAGACAAGCGAGTGGACGAGCTGCAGCGCCTTCGCGCCGGTGTAACCCTCCCAGAGGAGCAGCGGTACACCGGTCGCGAGCAGAAACCAAGCGCTGGCGCCGGTGGCGCGGGCGATATCTCCGATCCCGTTGACCATCGCTGCCGGCAGGCCGCCGGTCGCAGCTGCGGACTCCTCGCCAGCAGCGTTCCCGAGGCCGAGCGCCCCGCCGACGATCAGGGCGAACGGCAGCGTCCACAAGAAGACCCGGTATGCGAGGCCACCCGCGAGAACACTCGCCGCGACGCTTCGGTTCCGGTCGAACGCCCGGAACGGCACCGCGAGGGAGACGTGTCGGTCGGCGGCGCTTCTCGCCATCGCGGTTCCCGCGACGACTCTTGAATGCGTGCGACTGACGAGCCCCAGCTGCTCCTCCCCGCCGGGTTCAGTAGGCCCGTCGCTCGGAGGATCCAGACGGTCACCTTTCGACGTTGGCGGCGTTACGGCTCCGTGTGCCCGAAGAGGCGGGCTCGAGGATGAATCCGCCTCCCGGTTCTCAATCGTCATTCGGCCACGCTCTTTCATCGCCATGCCCCTCTCGAGCGAACACCCCCAATGCTGCCACCCGAACCCCCACCGTCTCATCGGTCCAATCCACGTCGCGAGCTCCGTAGATCACCGCAGACCTCCAGGGACCGCGAACGCACGTCGGCGCCTTGCTCCACTACGAGTTGGCGGTGGCTTCTGCTCCGGCTCCCAGCCGATGCGCGCCACCGGATCGACGGCGGCTGACGCCAGGCGGTGTTCTAGAAGAGCTGGTTCTCGCCGCCGAAGATCGCCGAGACCGAGTCGTCGGAGAAGACGTTCATGATCGTCTCAGCGAGAAGCCCCGAGACCGGCAGAACGGTCAGCTTGTCGGGCTTCTCGAGCGGGTCGATCGGCACCGTGTCGGTCGCGACGATGCCCTTGATCCCGTCGTCCTCGTCGAACCGCGCGAGCGCGTCGTCGCAGAAGAGGCCGTGAGTCGCGAAGACCCACACCTCCTTTGCCCCGTGCGCCTCGAGGGCGCGGACGTTCGCGAGCATCGTGCCGCCGGTCATGATGACGTCGTCGCCGAGGATCGCGATCTTGTCCTTCACGCGGCCGGCGATCTCGGTGACCGACACGACGTCGTGGGCCGGGCGCGACTTGTGCATGATCGCGAAGTTGGCTTCGAGCATCTCGGCGAAGCGGACGGCCTGCTTCGCACGGCCGGCGTCTGGTGAGACGGAGACGACGTCGTCACCCGTGAGCCCGAGGTCGCGGAAGTGGCGTGCGAACAGCGGCACCGCCGTCATGTGGTCGACGGGAATCGAGAAGAATCCCTGGATCTGGCCTGCGTGCAAGTCCATCGTCAGGACACGGTCTGCTCCTGCGAGTTGGAGCGCGTCGGCGATGAAGCGCGCGGAGATCGGCTCCCTCGGCTTCGCCTTGCGATCCTGGCGGGCGTACGGGAACAGGGGCATGACCGCCGTGATCCGCTTGGCAGAACCGAGCTTCGCCGCCTGGATCAGGAGGAAGAGCTCCATGAGGTGCTTGTCGATCGGGCTGCAGCCGGTCTGGAGGATGAAGACGTCGGCGCCACGGATCGACTCGTCGAACCGGCAGTACGTCTCGCCATTCGCGAACGTCTCGAGCGTGACCGCGCCCAGCTCGATGCCGAGCTGCTCGGTGATACGGCCGGCGAGCTCGGGATGCGAGCGGCCGGCGAACACCATCAGCCGCTTCTGCGGGCCGCGCTCGATCCAATGTCCCGGCTGCGGGTCGCTCACCGGCACCGCCCCCTCGAGGCCGGGCAGCACGAGCTCAGTCGTCCCGGTGACGGGCTGCATACCCCTCCTTGTTCTCCTGGCGGGCGCGCGCGACCGCGAGCGCATCCGGGGGCACATCCTTCGTGATCACCGTTCCGGCCGCTATCCATGCACCGTCTCCGACCTCCACAGGCGCGACGAACGAATTCTGGATGCCGGTCCTGACGTTCTTGCCAATCTTCGTGCGCGCCTTGGGCCGACCGGGCTGGTGCGGGAAGTTCGCAGTGATCGCGCCGGCGCCGATATTCGAGTCCTCCCCGAGCTCGGCGTCCCCGATATACGAAAGATGCGGCACTTTCGTCCTTTCCCCGATGCGTGAGTTCTTGATCTCCACGAAGGTGCCTGCCTTCGAACCCGCTTCGAGAACCGTCCCGGGACGAAGGTAACAGAATGGGCCGACGCTCGCGCCGCTCCCGACCTCGGCGTCGAGCGCGACCGTGTGCGGCAGGATCTCGGCCCCGGACCTGACCCGCGTCCGACCACGAAGCACGACGAAGGGGTGGATCGCGACGTCGGGCTCGAGCTCGACGCCCGGCTCGATCCAGGCGCTTTGCGGGTCGAGGATCGTCACGCCGGCGAGCATGTGCGCTTCGTTGATCCGGTCGCGCAAGGCCGCCGCCGCGGCGGCGAGCTCGGCGCCGCGTGTTCACGCCCTCGGTCTCACGCGGGTCAGGCGCGACGTGGGCGGCCACGGTCTCGCCGTCACCGACCAGGAACCGCACCGCGTCGGTCAGATAGAGCTCTCCTTGCGCGTTGTGCGGCTCGAGCCGGTCGAGCACGGGCCAGAGCAGGTCCGAGCGGAAGACGTAGATCGACGAGTTCACCTCGCGAATCGCGAGCTCGTCCTCGCTCGCGTCGCCCGCCTCCACGATCCCCCGAACGTGACCGTCACGGTCGCGGACCACGCGTCCGTACGCGCGGACGTCATCCGGCACGAACGTGAGCACGGTCGCCGCAGCGCCCTCGACCCGGTGCGTCTCGACGAGCGCCGCAAGCAGCTCCGACGTGAGGAGCGGCGTGTCGCCGGACAGAACGAGCACCTCGTCGCAGCGGCCTTCGAGCGACGCGCGGGCGGAGCGGACGGCGTCGCCGGTGCCGAGCGGCCGTTGCTGCACCGCGACCTCGAGCCCGTCGAACTCGCCCTCGCTCTGCGGCGAGACGACGACGACGAGCGGGTCGGCGCCGAGCCCGCTGCGCCGCGACCAGGACCCAGTCGACCATCCGGCGGCCGAGGATGTCGTGCAGGTGCTTCGGAATCGCCGACCGCATGCGAGTGCCGAGCCCTGCGGCCATGACGACGGCTCCGATCGGGTTGGCGCTCATCTCACGAGTGGGTTGATGGCTGGGGCGCCAGGATTCGAACCTGGGATCGCGGGACCAAAACCCGCTGCCTTACCACTTGGCTACGCCCCACTGCGGGGCGAGTATAGGCGCCGTAGCGACTGACCCGGACCGTCCAGGCGTCGCACGGTGGCGTTACTTGCGCTCTTGGAAAAGAAAGAAGAGGGCTGCGATCGCGAGGATCGACGACGGCCACCGTCGCGCCGAAGGTCACGAACCGAAACAGGATCGGCACCAAGACGACGACCGCCTGCGAGCTCGCGAAGATCCAGCTCACCTGGCGCCCGGTGCCCGACTTGTAGTTCCTCCCTGCCACGCCCCAGAACCCGACCGCGACGATCGCCAGCGCGACGACGAGCCACCACGAGATCACCCCGACGAGCACGAGCAGGCCCTCGACGAAGGCCGTGATCAGGGTGACGCGCAGGCGATGCTCGCGCAGCCACAGGCCCGGACGCGAGAGCGAGGATCCCTTGACTACATCGGGGCTCGTGGACACCGCGTCAACGCTACCACGCTGGCCTCGCGATCCACACGCGGCCCCGAGCCGCCAGCACTCGAGCTGCGGCGTCTGCCCCAGCGCGGATCGTCGAACAACCCGTAGACCGTCGGTCCCGCCCCGCTGACGTCGGCCCTGAACGCGCCGAGTGCCAGCAGCTCGGCCGCGAGCGGCGAGGACGCGAGGTCGTTCGGCGGCAACGCCGCGAGGTCGCGGGCGGCGATCGCAGCGAGGAGGCGCTCGCGGCGCTCGGCGAAGCCCTCGGCAGCGCCCGACTCGTCGAAAGCGCCGTAGACGGCTGCGGTGGACTCCTTCGCGGCACCGTCGGGCAGGCACAGCACGCACGCGTAGTCCTGCCGGATGTCCAGGGGCTCGAGCGTCGTCCCGTCTCCTGTTCCGAGTTGTGGGCCGGGACGGAGGAAGAACGGGACATCGGCGCCGAGCGTCCTCGCGATCTCGTGGAGATGCTCGGGCGACAACGGCCGGTCGAGCGTGGCGTTCGCGAGCTTGAGCGCCGTCGCGGCGTCCGAGCTCCCGCCACCGAGGCCTGCGGCCACCGGGATCTGCTTCTCGATCCGCACCGCCCACCGCGGGCTCGACGCCCGCGGCAGCCGCGAGCGCCTTCCAGCGCGCCGCGAACGAGAGTGTCCGCGGCGAAGCCCTCTATGCGCAGCTCGTCTGAACGTTCGAGCTCCAATCGGTCGCAGAGGTCGACGCGCTGGAGCACGGTCATGACCTCGTGCAGCCCGTCGGCCCGCTGGTCGGCCGACGACCAGTGCGAGGTTGATCTTTGCCGGCGCATTCGCAGCCGTCACGTCAGCGCCTCAGCGAGCGCAACGAACTCCGACGGCGCGAGCTCCTCGGCTCGCACGGCCGGGTCACGGCCGATCAGAGCGAGCGCGGCCGCTGCCTTCTCGCGCGGCGCGACGCTCGACGAGTGCGAGAGAGTTCGCGAGCGTCTTTCGCCGGTGGGCGAATGCTCCCTCGACGACGCGCTTGACCCCGGTTGGGATCCCGGGTGCGGTGCGCCGGAACGCGACGAGCGCGGACTCGACGTTCGGTCGTGGCCGAAAGACCTCCCGTGAGACGCGGTGGAAGCCCGTCCGCTCGGCCACGAGTTGGATGAGCACGGAGACCCCGCCGTACGCCTTCGTCCCGGGAGAGGCGAAGAACCGTTCGGCGACCTCGCGCTGAACCATCACGCACCAGGTGTCTACGGACGGCAAGCTGGTCGAGACTCTCGACCACGAGCGGGGTTGCGATGTTGTACGGCAGATTCGCGACGAGCTTCTGCGGGGGCGGCTCGAACGCGGCGATGTCGAGCGCGAGCGCGTCGCCCCAGTGCAGGTCGGTGCGCTGAATGCCGCGCAGTCCGGGCTCGAGCGAACGGTCTATCTCGACGGCGTGGACGTGGGCGACCCGCTCGGCGAGGAAGCGCGTGAGGACACCGAGCCCGGGGCCGACCTCGAGCACGACGTCGTCGGGCGAGAGGGCCGCGAGCCGCTCGATCACGCCGAGGATGTTCTCGTCGACGAGGAAATGCTGGCCGAGGCGCTTCTTCGGAATGACGTTCACAGCCCGAACGCCGCGGTCGCGTTGGCGTCGATCCGGGCGGCGAGGTCGTCGGGGCTCACCTCGCGCAGCTCCGCGAGCGCCGCGAGCGTGTGGACGACGAATGCGGGCTCGTTGCGGGCTCCCCGCACGGGCTGCGGAGAGAGATATGGGCTGTCGGTCTCGGCGAGCAGGCGGTCGGCCGGTATCGCAGCGGCCGCCTCGCGCAGGTCGCCGGCGTTCGGATAGGTGACGTTGCCGGCGAACGACACGTACCACCCGCGCTCGAGAGCGGGCCCGAGAAGCGCCGGCGACGAGAAGCAATGGAGGACGACCGTCCCGTCGAAGCCCGCCAGGACAGCGAGGGTGTCCTCGTCCGCGGCGCGCGTATGGATGACGACGGTCTTGCCGAGCCTCCGGGCGAGCTCGAGGTGGCGCTCGAACAGGACGCGCTGTGCCGGACGCGGCGCGTAGTCACGGAAGTAGTCGAGCCCGGTCTCGCCGACAGCGACGACCCGCGCACGCGAGAGCAAGGGCTCGAGCTCGTCGAGCCGGCCCGCGTCAGGACCCCCTGCCTCGTGCGGGTGAACTCCGAGGCAGGCGTAGACGCCGTCGTGCCGTTCCGCGAGCGAAAGCGCCTCTGCGGCGCCGGCGAGGGTCGTCGAGATCGCGATCACCCGTTGGACCCCGGCGGCGCGTGCGCGCGCCAGGACATCGGGCGCTTCGTCGAGTTCGAGGTGGGCGTGGGTGTCGATCACGCGCCCGCCGGAGCGGGGGCGTCGACACGCGGGAAGAGCGGCGGCGCGCCTTCGACGCCTTCGGCGGGCACGAGACGTCCGTACTCGACGCCTTCCCAGGACAGATCGGGCGGCTGGCCGAGCGCCTCGAGCACGCGCGGCGCCGTCTCCGGGAGGTAGGACGAGACGGCGATCGCGACCGCGCGAAGACCGTCGGCGAGGTCGTAGAGCACGTCGTCCAGCTCGCCCGACCGGGCGTCGTCCTTCGCGAGCTCCCACGGCGCCCGCTCGGTGACGTAACGGTTCAGCAGGCGGACGAGACTCCAGATGACGTCGATCGCGGACGTGATGTCGAAGCGATCGAGGTCGGCCGCGGCCCCGAGACGGACGTCGTCGATCACCTTCGCGAGCTCTTCGTTCCGGCCCGAGCGCGTGCCGATCCGCCCGCCGCGGTAGCGCGCGATCATCGCCGTCGTCCGCGAGAGCAGATTGCCGAAGTCGTTCCCGAGCTCGCGCTCGTAGCGCTCGTGGATTCCGTCGATCGACGCGCTGCCGTCCTGTCCGAACGAGACGGCGCGCGCACACCAGTAGCGCACGGGGTCGGCTCCGTAGACGTCGATGAGGTCGAGCGGGTCGACGACGTTGCCGAGCGACTTCGAGACCTTCTTGTCGTCGAGCAGCAGGTACCCGTGGACGAAGATCTGCTTCGGCACGTCGTACCCGGCCGCAAGCAGCATCGCGGGCCAGTAGATGCAGTGGAAGCGGAGGATGTCCTTCGCCATGAGGTGACGCGCCTCGGGCCAGAACGTGGCGCGCAGATCCTCCCCCGGCCGCGCGTAGGTGAGCGCGCTCAGGTAGTTGACGAGAGCGTCGGCCCAGACGTAGGCGACCTGGCTCTCATCCCACGGGAGCGGAATGCCCCACGGCTGTCCCGCACGGCTGATCGAGAAGTCCTGCAGGCCGCCCGCGATGAAGCTCCGAGCCTCGTTGAACCGAAATGAGGGCAGGACGAAATCCGGCCGCGAGTCGTAGATCTCGAGCAGCCGATCCTGATAGGCGGAGAGGCGGAAGAAGTAGTTCTTCTCTTCGATCGACTCCGGGACGACGTCGTGGATCGGACACTTGCCGTCGATGAGGTCGCCCTCGGCCTTGAACTCCTCGCAGCCGACGCAATACAGGCCGACGTATGTCCCTTCGTAGACGTCACCGTTGTCGTAGATCCGCTGCAGGAACTCCCGGACGAACGTCTTGTGGCCCTCATCGCTCGTGCGGATGAAGAAGTCCGGCTCGGCGTTCAGACGCCGCGGCAGGTCGCGCCAGACCTCCGCGATCTGGTCGACGTAGGCTTGCGGGGACAGGCCCAGCTCCTGAGCGAAGCGGAAGACTTTCGTCGCGTGCTCGTCGACGCCCGTGAGGAAGAACGTCTCTTCTCCGCGCTGGCGCCGGTGCCGCACGAGGATGTCTGCCGCGCAGGTCGTGTACGCATGCCCGATGTGCGGGCTCCCGTTCACGTAGTAGATCGGCGTGGTCAGGTAGTACGGCATGAACGCCAATGATACGAGCGGGCGTTCGTGCCGCCGGTTGCGCGCGCCGCCGCTTGCGGATCGCCGCCAAGAGGCAGGCGAGGGCGGAGAGAGCGAAGACGACGAACGAGGACGAACGCTCGCGGCGCCCCACCCGCTGCGTCGAGTTCCGGGCGCGCGGACGGGAGACAGGCGGAGCGTCAGCGGAGCGATGCAGAGACTCGACCGGGTTCGGAAGTGCTGCGACCGGAACAACCGCGCGCCGAGCGACGTGGCGGGGATGGCCGAGGGCAGCACGGGCCCGTTCCGCCCCGATCGTCCGGTGGGCGACGCGGACGAGCCGCGGCGCGGGTTCAGGAACGGCGCGCGCCGACAAGGCCCGAGGGCCGGGCTGACTCGCGCTCGGCACGGGAAGCGCAAGCGCCGGACTGCGCGCCGCGACCGGAGCCGAAGGTCGGTGCGAGGCGTACCGTGGCCACTCGAGGCGAGCCGAGAACGACCGCGCTACCCGAACCGGTGTGGCGAACGGCGGCCACCTGACCCACCGCATGCGTCGCGACACCATCCGACGCCGCCGGCCGCGGGGTCTGCACCGGTGCCTCCGGCACAGGCACGGCACCACGCTGTCAGGGACGACCGGGGTGGGAGGCGCGACCGAAGGCTCGGCGGGAGCCGCAGAGACCACCGCAGTATCGGCAGAAGGCGCAGGGACGACTTCGGGGGTTACCTCCGCGACGGCGGGCCCCGGGGGTCGAGCCGACCGGAGCCGGAACCACCATCGGCGAGGAACCGAGCGCCCGCTCGCGGCAGCAGGGTCTCCGGGTCGACGTACCCCTGCGGATCGGCCTCGCGTCGCACGCCGAGGTGGACATAGGGAACGCTCAGCTCGGGCTCCCCGCTCGGCCCAACTGTCCCGACGCCGTCGCCTTCGGCGACAGTCGCGTCCTTCTTGGCCGTAATGGAGCCCAGGTGGGTGAGCGTCACCGACCAGCCGTCGGCGGTCTCGATCGTCAGCGACTTCCCGCTGCCGGGAACGGTGCCCGCGTACGTCACGACACCACCCGCCGGCGCGCGCACCGTCTCCCCCGCGTCGCCACCCACGTCGATCCCGCGGTGCTGTCCCGCCGAGTACGGCTGCGCGGCGTCGAACGAGAACGGCTGGAGGACGAGACCGCCGGCACGGCCACGACCATGCGCCCGCAACCGGAACCACGGCGAGCGCGACGATCACTACGAGCAGGAAACGACGCATGGTGCGCACCTCTTTTGTTGTCTGGTGGGAGAACGTCCGTTCGCCCACCGTAGAGGCGGCCGCGCCGTCGTTGTCAACTTTGGTTACAAAGTTGTCACAAAGAGCCGCGGTAGAGGTCGTTCCGGGCGACGCCCGTCACCCTGGCGACGACCTCGGCCGCGACACGTCTCGGCGTTCCAGCCGCGACAAGGTCGGCCACGGCTTCGACCGCCTCGCTGCCGGCAGGAACGCCGGCGCCGGGACCGATCACGAGCGTGATCTCCCCCTTCGGCGCGACGGCGTACCGCTCCGCAAGCTCCGAGGCGGTCCCACGTACGACCTCCTCGAACCGCTTGGTCAACTCACGGCACACGGCGACCTCGCGCCCGGGCGCGGCGGCGCGCGAGCGAACGGAGCGTCGCGGGCAACCGCTGCGGCGACTCGAAGGCAACCACCGGCCAACCCGAGCTTGCGAGCTCGCTCCAGAGCGCCTCCAGCTCGCCCTTCCTTCGAGGCAGGAACCCGACGAAGCAGTAGCGACCCGAGACCAGGCCGCTGGCGACGAGGGCCGTCTCGACGGCGGACGGGCCCGGCAGAACGCTGACGGGGACGCCTGCGTCGATCGCCGCTCGCACGAGGCGAGCACCCGGGTCGGAGATCCCAGGCATTCCGGCGTCCGACACGAGCGCCGCCGTCTCGCCTGCCAAGAGGCGCGGAACGAGCTCGGAGACGCGCGTGGCCTCGTTGTGCTCGTGGTACGAGAGCATCCGCGCGTCGATTCCGTGCCGCCGGAGGAGCACCCGCGTGTGTCGCGTGTCCTCGGCGAGGACGACGTCCGCGCTCGCGAGCGCCGCGATGACGCGCAGCGTCACGTCCTCGAGATTGCCGATGGGTGTCGCGCACACGACGAGGGGCATCAGCCTCTCGTCTCCAGCGCCTCGAACCCGAGCAGCCCAGCCCCTACCAGCCCGGCAGACGCACCGAGCGCCGCGAGCGCAAGCGGAACATCACCACCTGGCACGAGAGCCTCGCGAGCGATCGCTGCCCGGGCCGGTCCGAGCAGCAGCTCTCCTGCGGCGGCCCCGAATCCGCCACCGACGAGGACGATCTCCGGGCCGAAGATGTTCACCAGCGATCCGATCGCGACTCCGAGATGTGTCCCGACCTCGTCGAGTACCGGGTGTCTCCGATCGATCAGGTCCTGCGCGGAAGCCCCAGGACCGAGTACGCGTTCTGCGAGCCGGTCGACTGCTTGCCCCGAGCAGTACGACTCGACGTGGCCGCGGCCGGTGCACGCCCCGGGGCACAACTCCCCACCTTCAACGATCACCATATGCCCGAGCTCGGTCCAGCCGCGGTAGAGCTGGCCTCCGAACACGACGCCTCCACCGACCCCGGTCCCGAGTGTCAGCAGAACGAGGTCTCTCGCGCCTCTCGCGGCGCCGCACGTGGCCTCGGCCAGCGCCGCAGCGGTCGCGTCGTTCGCCACGCCGACCGGCAGCCCGAGCCGGCCGGCCATCTCGTCCCGGAGGCGAACGTCGTGGAGCGGGAACGTTGACCGCGTGGAACGTGACTCCGGTCTCCGGATCGACTCGCGTCGGGACGGCGAGCCCAACTGCGGCGACCTCGGGAGACACGAGCGCCGAGACCACACCCTCGAGCGCGTCGAGCAGCGCGTCGAGCGAGTCCGTCGGAGTCTCGCGCTGCACCCGTCGCGTGGACGCCTCCGCCGGAGTCGACGAGGCCGGCGAGGATCTTCGTCCCGCCGAGGTCCACGCCGATCGCACGTGTGTCGGCCATACCGCCGGGTACCCTACTTTGGCGGATGGCGCAGGAAGAGAAGCCCTATCGCGTCCACAAGGGTGGGCGAGTCAAGGGCAAGGTTCCCGCGCCGGGCGGCAAGGCTTCAACCCGTAGCCGAACCAGCGCAGACGGTGGCTCGGCTGGGCGCTATCGCGGGCCGGACGCAGCCCGGCGAAGGCCGAGTGGCAGGTTCGCTTTCCTCAGGCAGATCTCGTGGCGGCGCTGGCTGCCGGTCGGGCTCGCGGTGCTGGCCGCACTCGTCGTGATCTGGGCCGTCGCGTCGTACGTCGCGGTGTCGGGCGGCGTCTCGTCGGCGAACAAGCGGCTCCCGCGCGACGCGCGCGGTGCGCTCACCCATCAGAACGGCCTTCTGGTCTCGCACGCGACGACGATCCTCGTGCTCGGCACCGACCACTCGCCGATCGCCGCGCGGGCAGGAGACGAGCACTCCGACTCGATGATGCTCGTCCGCACCGACCCCGCCCACCACCGCATCGCGTACCTGTCCATTCCGCGCGATCTCCGTGTCCCGATCGCCGGAGTCGGTACCACGAAGATCAATGCCGCAATGCAGGCCGGCGGACCGGAACTCGCGATCAGCACCGTTCACTCGGTGACCGGGGTGGCCGTCAACCACGTGATCGTCGTCAACTTCTCCGACTTCAAGGATCTGATCGACGCGCTGGGCGGCGTCACGATCGACGTTCCGAAACCGATCCTTTCCAACAGGTTCGACTGCCCGTTTGCGACTCAGGCGCGGTGTCAGGCCTGGCCGGGCTGGCGTTTTGCCAAGGGTCGCCAGCACATGGACGGACAGCGAGCTTTGATCTACTCGCGCGTCCGCGAGAACCAGCTCGACCCGGCCGACACCGACTTCACGCGCCAGGGCCGGCAGCAGGCGGTATCCCAAGCAGTCATGGCGAAGCTCACGTCAGTCGGCACGCTGCTTTCTCTTCCGTTCGACGGAGGCTCGCTGGTGAAACCGGTTGCCACCGATCTCTCGACCGGGCAACTCGTCGCGCTCGGGTGGGTGAAGTTCCGCGTCGTCGTCGGGAAGCGCGCTCCATTGCCGTCTCGGCGGTGACTTCGGCCCGGGCGGCACCGGCCAGCCGAGTGAGGACAACCTCGCGACGATCGCTGCGTTCCTGGGCAAGTCGGCACCCCAGCCACCCACGAGCACCTTCGGGCCCGGCTGCGCAGTCGGGCACGAGCTGAAGTAGCGGTCCTCAGCCCTCTGCGGGCTTCGGCTTTGCGGGCTCGCTCGACGCGCCCGAGTCCGACAATTTCGCGTCGGACGATCCGGAACTGGAGGATGACTCGCCGGACGACGAGGAGTCCTTGACCGCCTTGCGGCCGCCGCGACCATAGTCGGTCGAGTAGAAGCCCGAGCCCTTGTAGTGGACGGAAACCGGGTGCAGGACGATCTGAAGAGGTGCAGCACCACACGTCTCGCAGGCCTCCGGGCCCGGCGCGGTCATGCCGTGGAACACCTCGAACAGATGGCCGTTCGGGCACTTGTACTCGTAGATCGGCACCGTGCGGCAGGACGCTACCAGCGGGACCGGAGCGAAACGCGGCGCTTACTCGGCAGCAGGCTCCGAGCGAGCCTCGCTTCCACGTTCCCGGGCGCTCTTCGCCTCCTGCTCCACCACCTCGAGGAAGCACGGCGCGTCCTCGAACGCGGCGAGTCCGGCAGAAGCATCGCGCGGTCGGCGGGTCGGAGTCTTCACGCGCCTCGCCGTCGCGATCGCGCCCGCGGCACCGACGAGCCCGCCGAGCACGAACGACCGGAACGGGCCTCGCTGTTTCTCGCCCTCCACAGTCGCCAGTCTACGACGGCGGTAGTGTCCGGCCGTGCGCGTGACGACGCTCGGCGACTTGATTCTCGACGTGGTGGTGCAGCCCGCCGAGGCACTCGTCACCGGGGACGACCAGCGAGCCACGATCCGGGTCGGGGCCGGAGGTCAGGCTGCGAACGTCGCCGCGTGGGCTTCCGAGCTCGGCGCGCAGGCTCGCTTCGTCGGCAAGTGCGGCGCGGACGACGCCGGCGAGCTGACGAGGCGCGAGCTGAGCGGGCACGGCGTCGAGGTCGTAGGGCCACGAGAGGGACGGAACGGAGTCGTCGTCTCGTATTCCTCCGGAAGCGAACGGACGATGGCATCTGACCGCGGCTCGGCGCCCGAGCTCCGCCCTGACGAGCTCGATCCCGCGTGGTTCGAGTGCGATGCGCTCCACCTCTCCGGCTACTCGCTGCATCGCGAGCCGATGGCGTCAGCCGCTCGACGAAGCGGCCGAGCTTGCTCGCGCAAACGGCGCGCGGGTGTCGATCGACCTCGCCGTCTGGACCGCGATCGACGAGCCGTTTCGCGAACGGCTCGAAGCGCTCGCGCCCGAGCTGATCTTTGCGAATGAACGCGAGTGCCAGGCGCTCGGCGAGTTCCCGGCGAGCTGGGTCGTGAAGCGAGGGCCGGCGGGCATCGTGGTGGACGGCAAGGCGTTCGCCGCGCCTGCGACGACCGTGGTCGACACGACAGGAGCCGGGGACGCGCTCGCAGGCGGGTACCTCGCTGGAGGCGTGACCCTCGGCCTCGAGGCCGCAGCGCGCTGCTGTGCCAAGCTCGGAGCGATGCCATGATCCGGATCGCCGCAGAGGTCCGCGAAGCGCTACACGAGGGCCGCGGTGTCGTGGCGCTCGAGACGACGCTCGTCGCACACGGATTCCCGCCCGGTGAGGGCGTCGAGGTCGGGCTTGCGTCCGAGCGCGCGGTGCGAGACACCGGCTCGGTTCCGGCAACGATCGGCGTCCTCGACGGCGAGGTGGCCGTCGGGCTGACCGAGGCGGAGCTCGCGCGATTCGACGTCTCGGCGCGGAAGCTCGGGCCGAGAGACATCGCTGCCGCGGTCGTTCAGCGTGCCGTCGGTGCGACGACGGTCGGCGGCACGTTGGCCGTCTGCAAGGCGGCCGGAATCCGCTTCATGGGCACGGGCGGGCTCGGAGGCGTCCATCGCGGCTGGCCCACGCCGCCGGACGTCTCGGCCGACCTCCAGGCGCTCGCCAATACGCAAGCTCTCGTCGTCTCCTCGGGAGTCAAGTCACTGCTGGACGTGCCTGCGACCTCCGAACTGCTCGAGACGCTCGGCGTGCCGGTGCTCGGGTTCCAGACAGATGCGCTCCCGCTCTTCTACTCGGCGCATGGTGGGCCACCGGTGTCGGCGCGCGTGGAGACACCGGACGAAGCAGCTCGCGTTGCCGCGGCGCACTGGGCGCTCGGCGGAGGCGGGCTCTTGGTCGGCCGCCCTCCGGACGAAAGTCTCGACGACGTCGAGCCACTCATCGAAGACGCCCTCGCGGCCGCCGCGTCCGAGGGCGTTCGCGGCCAGGCCGTGACGCCGTACGTTCTCGCGTGGCTCCATCGCGAGAGCGGCGGGCGCACGCTGGCCGCGAACCGGGAGCTCGTGATCGGCAATGCGCGCCTTGCAGGCGAGGTGGCGGCGACTTGATCGCGATCCGCCGAGCCCGGCCCGAGGAGGCTGCGACGCTTCTCGAGCTCTGGCAGGCCGCAGGCTCGTCTCCCAGCAACACCGACAACGTCGAATATGTGGCCGCGGCGATCGAATGGGCCGGCGCCTGGATACTCGTGGCCGAATCCGATGGCCGGATCGTCGGCTCGCTGATTGCGACGTGGGACGGCTGGCGGGGAAACATGTACCGCCTCGCCGTCGTGCCCGAGCGCCGCCGCGCCGGAATTGCGACCGCCCTCGTCCGCGAAGGCGAGCGCCTGTTGCAGGAGTGCGGCGCTCGGCGCCTCAGCGCAATCGTCCTCGTCGACGAGCCAGGCGCAGCTGCGTTCTGGGAGCACGCCGGCTATCTGTTCCAGGCCGAAGCGGGGCGCTTCACGAAGGTGGTCTGAGGCTCGCGGCCCTCACGAGTCGGCATGACTGGCCGGGTCCGCGTCGAGGTCGGTCCGGCGCCGCTTCCACCACCTCGTACGACGCGTACCGACGCGCGCCGCCTGATCCGAGTACAAGAGGGCCGGCCCGAGATACAGCAAAGGGCTCAGCACGAGCAGGGCGAGAAACGCAGCGCCCCGTTGCGTCGTCTGGCCCTGCCCGTGGAGGAGCGAGCTGAGCACTCCCGCCGAGAGCATCACGACGAGCATCAGCCCGCAGAGCGAGCCGAGCGCATGCACGAAGTCTGCGGTCGCGAGCTTCCACGCGCGGCTGATCGCGGGTCGCAACCCGAGCCCTTCCACGAGCGCGGCCGGCACGGCCAGGCCGAAGAAGGCGAGCCAGACGAACATCGGGAGGACGTACGCGCGCAGGAAGACCGGAGCAGGGAGCCAGACGACGATCCCGAGGCCGGTCAGAAAGAGAATCCTCCGGAGCCGCACCTTGCGCGTTTCGAGGACGAGGATTGACGCGTAGACGTAGGCGCCGCTGAAGAACGGCGCGAAGGCACAGAGGATTGCGATCTGCGCGTTGATCGAATGGCCCGTGATCAGCTCTCGCGCCACCGCGAGGGGCACGCCGAGCGGAAGCGCCCGCCAGAAGCGGTCCCCGTAGGCACGGATCGTCTCAGCGATCAGCTGGCCGATCGCCCTGTCCCCCGGCGCAGCCGGAGCCGGAAGCTCACGCATCGAGCGCCTCGAGCAGAGTCGGCAGCGACTGGCGCAGGAGGGCGAGAGCGTCATCGAAGCGCCAGCGGGCCCGGTCGGGCTCGGCGATCTCGTTCGACGTGACACGCACCTCGATCCCCGGCACGCCTGCCAGCTCGCAGGCGCGCAAGACCGCGAAACCTTCCATCGCCTCGACGTCGCAGCCACTCGATCCCCCGACGCGGGCGCTGGTGCCGATCGGGCAGAGCCGCGCATGAGGCAACGCCCGCCTCGCGGAGACCAGAAGGGCTTCGTCGGGCACTGCCCGTGCAGGGATGAGCGTCGAGTCGGTATCGCAGTAGAGCGCCTCGGTTCCGATCACGAGCTCGGGTGCCGAGAAGCCGTGGCTACCGGCGATACCCACATGGAGAACGCCGCGAGGGCGGTGCTCGGTGAGGTAGCGCGCGGTCGAAACAGCCGCCTCGACAGGGCCAACGCCTGCAACGAGACCCTCCAGGCCCGCGAGCTCTCGCTCGGTCGCGGCGATCACCAGCACAGCGAGACCGTATCGCGGCCGGGTTTTGGGGCGATCCGCAACGGAACCGTCACAAGAGTGGGTCAATTCACGCGCGCACCCTCGCGCTCCTGTCTCGAGGCCGGTATCCCGGATGAAACCAAGAAATCCCCGAGAGGAGCGCTGTCGTCATGGATTCGAAACTCGCCCGAGCATCGCTTGTCGCCATCGCCGCGTTCGCAGCGATGGGAAGCATCGCATTCGCCACCGGACGCAGGCCCACCACGAGCGCCGGTGACTCGATCACCGCATGCGTCAGCCCTCACGGGCGCTTGAGGATCCCCGACAGCCACGGATGCCGAAAGAACGAAACCGTGCTGCGTTGGACAACGACGGCGGAGAAGGGCGATCCCGGACCCGCCGGTGCGACAGGAGCAACTGGTGCAACCGGACCGGCCGGTGCTCGTGGACCGGCCGGTGCGACCGGCGCGACCGGGCCCGCCGGGCCCACTGGCCCGGTCGGAGCGAAGGGTGACACGGGCGCGACCGGGGCGACGGGCCGATCGGTGCGACCGGGGCGCGCCGGGACCGCAGGGCGCGAGTGGCGTTCGCGGCCCCGAGGGGCCGGCGGGCGCCCAGGGCCCGAAGGGCGATCCGGGCCCGAAGGGCGATCCGGGCCCGAAGGGCGATCCGGGGCAGGGTCTGGCCTCCTTCGGACAGCTGGACGGCCTGCCCTGCGCGATTGCGGGGAGCGTCGGCACCATCGCCCTCTCGTTCGACGCGACGGCTCACGCGACATTTACATGCGCGCCCACCGCACCGCCCGTCGCCACCGCGGTCGTACGGGTGAACGAGGTCGCAACGGGGAGCGCCGGGGCCGCAGGAGACGAGTTCGTCGAGCTTGCGAACACGGGCACCGGCCCGGCAGACATCGGGGGTTGGAAGCTCGTCTACCGGGCCGCCGCCGGCTCCTCGGACACAACGCTCGCGACGATTCCGGCCGGAACGACGATCCCAGCCGGTGGTTTCTACCTCCTCGCAGGGAGCGCCTACGCCGGATCGCAGCCCGCCGATGCAACGTTCGGATCTGGTCTCGCAGCCGCGGGCGGAGCGGTCGGGCCTTCGCGACGCCGCCGCCGCCCTCGTCGACAGCGTCGGCTGGGGCACCGCTGCAAACGCGCTCGTCGAGGCAGCACCCGCGCCCGCTCCTCCGGCCACGGCGCCCGGTTCGAGCATCGTGCGGCTCCCCGATGGCCGAGACACGGACAACAACGCGATCGACTTCACGGTGACGTCAACATCGACGCCGCACGCCTCGAACCACTGAGCGATGCGACTTCGCAGATCTGGCAAGATCGAGCGATGGGCTTCCACGTCGTCTCCGCCGACCAGCACGAATGGGTCGAGCGGACCGCCGAGGGGCAGGCGCCGCGGCGGACTGCTGAGATCACGGTGCCGGCCGCCCTGACGGAGTCCCGGGCGCGGCTGTGGCACCTTCCGCCCCACACGCGTGGTCGGCGCCACAAGGAAGGCGTTCAGGAGGAGGTGTTCGTCGTCATCGAGGGGACGCTCACCCTGCTGCTCGGCGAACCTCCGGAACGTGTCGACGTGGAACCGCGGAGCGTCGTGTCCGTCGAGGCCGGAACGGGCATCCAGATGCGGAACGAGAGCGACGGCGACGTTGTGGTGTTCGTCTACGGCGCCCCGCCCGTTGCGGGCCAGGCCGAGTACCTCGACGATGTCGAGCTCTAGCTAGACCGCCGCGGCGGTGTCCGCCGCCTTGGTGAAGACGAGGTCGCCGGCCTGAGCGTCGACGACGACCGTGTCGCCGGCGACGAAATCGCCCTCGAGCAACCTCAGCGCGAGCGGGTTCTCGAGCAGCCGCTGGATTGCCCGCTTCAGCGGGCGCGCACCGAACGCCGGGTCCCACCCGGCGTCGCCGAGGGCCTCCTTGGCAGCGTTCGTCAACTCGAGCTCGAGCCCGCGCTCGGCCAGCCGCTCGCGCAACCGCACGAGTTGGAGCTCGACGATCTCACCCAGCTGACCGCGGTCGAGCACCTTGAACTCGACGATCTCGTCGATGCGGTTCAGGAATTCCGGCCGGAAGTACTCGCGCATCGCCTCGGCGCTCCGCACGTTCGAGGTCATGATCAGGACGCTGTTTCGGAAGTCCACCGTGCGCCCGTGCCCGTCGGTCAAGCGGCCGTCGTCGAGCACCTGGAGCAGCACGTCGAAGACCTCGGCGTGAGCCTTCTCGATCTCGTCCAACAGGATCACCGAGTACGGGCGACGTCGCACCGCCTCGGTCAGCTGTCCGCCCTCCTCGTACCCGACGTAGCCGGGAGGGGCGCCGATCAGCCGCGCCACCGTGTGCCGCTCCTGATATTCGGACATGTCGAGCCGGACCATCGCGTGCTCGTCGTCGAACATGAACTCCGCGAGCGCCCGTGCAAGCTCGGTCTTGCCGACACCGGTCGGCCCGAGAAAGACGAACGAGCCGATCGGCCGGTCCGGGTCCTGCAACCCGGTGCGCGCTCGCCGGAGCGCGTTCGCGACAGCTCCGACAGCCTCGTCTTGGCCGATGACGCGCTGGTGAAGCCTCTCCTCCATGTGGATCAGCTTTGCGGTCTCACCTTCGAGCAGCCGATCCACAGGGATGCCCGTCCAGCGCGCGACTGTCAGCGCGATGTCGTCCTCGTCGACTTCCTCCTTCACCATTGGGTTCTCGGGCGCCTTGCGCTCGCCGAGCTCCTGCTCGAGCCCCGGAATCTCGCCGTAACGGATTTCGGCGACACGCTGAAGGTTGCCCTCCCGCTCGGCGCGCTCGGCCTCGGAGCGCAGCTCGTCGATCCGGCGGGTCGCATCCTTGACGAGCTCGAGCGCATCCTTCTCCTTCGCCCAGCGCGCGGCGAGGGCGTCTCGGTCCTCCTTCGCCTCCGCGAGCGCGCGCTCGACCGGCTCCCGAATCTCCTGCGACTCCTTCACCATCGCGGCCAGCTCGATCTCGAGCTGCATCACGCGCCGGTTGGCCTCGTCGAGCTCGAGCGGCGAGCTGTCGATCTCGATCCGCAGCCGCGAGGCCGCCTCGTCGACCAGGTCGATCGCCTTGTCCGGCAGGAAACGGTCGGCGATGTAGCGGTGGGAGAGCACCGCCGCCGCGACGAGGGCCGCGTCGCGGATGCGAACGCCGTGATGGGCCTCGTAGCGCTCCTTCAGGCCGCGCAAGATCGCAATCGTGTCGGCCACGGACGGCTCGCCGACGAAGACCGGTGCGAAGCGCCGCTCGAGCGCCGCGTCCTTCTCGATGTGCTTCCGGTACTCGTCGAGGGTGGTCGCACCGACACAGCGCAACTCCCCGCGAGCGAGCATCGGCTTGAGCAGGTTCGCGGCGTCGACCGCGCCCTCGGCGGCGCCCGCACCGACAATCGTGTGCAGCTCGTCGATGAAGAGGACGACGCGCCCCTCGCTCGAGCGGATCTCGGTGAGGACCGCCTTCAGCCGCTCCTCGAACTCGCCGCGGTACTTGGAGCCTGCGAGCAGCGAGCCGATGTCGAGCGACCAGACCCGTCTGTCCTTCAACCCCTCGGGCACATCTCCGGCGACGATCCGCTGTGCGAGCCCCTCGACGATCGCGGTCTTGCCGACGCCGGGCTCTCCGATCAGCACCGGGTTGTTCTTCGTTCGGCGGGAGAGCACCTGGATCACGCGGCGGATCTCCTCGTCCCGGCCGATCACCGGGTCGAGCTTGCCCGCCTCCGCGGCCTCGGTCAGGTCGCGCCCGAACTTCTCCAGAGCCTGGTAGCTGCCTTCGGGATCCTGGGAGGTGACGCGCTGCCCGCCGCGCACCTTCTTGATCCAGGCGAGGATCTCGTCGCGGGGCACGGGCTCGAGCGCGAGGAAGAGGTGCTCGGTCGAGACGTAGTCGTCCTCGAGCCGGGCGCGCTCGGCCTCGGCGGCGTCGAGCACCTTGCTGAACGCGTTCGACACCTGCGGCTGCAGGTTCTCGGCGCCGGTCGCGGAAGGGCGCGCGGCCAGCTTCTGCTCGGCGTCGGCCCGAAGCCCCTGCCAGTCGGCGAACAGATCCTGGTCGAGCAGCGCGAGCAGCAGGTGCTCGGGGTGCAGCTCCGGGTTGCCGCGCCGCCGAGCAAGCTCCTGCGCGGCGGCAACCGCCTCCTGGCTCTTGATCGTCAGCTTGTTGAAGTCCATCAGTGGCTCCTCGGCGCACGGCGTCTGCGCCGGGCGATAGAGGACGAGGTCGCGACGGTAGGAGCGGTGGACGTCGGCGATCGTGCTCCTCATCTCGCGCTCCAGCCGCTCGAGCCGGCGTCGCGCGCGCTGGAGCTCGTCCTCGAGATGGAGGACGCGCTCGACGCCGGCGAGGTTGAGACCGAGCTCGGTCGTGAGCCGCTGGATGAGGCGCAACCGGTCGACATCCACATCCGAGTACAGGCGGGTGTTGCCGGCGGTGCGCTTCGGCTGGACGAGACCCTTCTGCTCGTAGATCCGCAGCGTCTGTGGGTGCATACCGACGAGGTCGGCTGCGACCGAGATCATGTAACGGGGCCTGTCGTCCACTTAGCGCTTCCTCCGGGCCTCGAGGGACAAGAAGACCGCGCCGGCTGTGAATGCGATGCCCCCGGCGAGGCCCCAGATGTCTCCGGTGACAGCGAACTGGATCCAGGAGCAGACACCGAGGACCCCAACGGCGGCCGTCTCCCAGACGCGTCCCGGACGCACCGCTTCGACGAATTCGCGGAACGCGCTCACGAGAAGAGCCTCTCCCGCGGGTTCGCGTTCGACGTCTTCTCGTACGCCTCGAGAGCCTGGCGCTCGGCCTTGGAAAGCTTCGTCGGGACGTCGACCCCGATGCGAGCGAGAAGGTCGCCCCGGCCCGATCCCTTGAGTCGTGGCGCGCCGCGGCCCTTGACCCGGAGAAGCTTCCCGTCCTCAGAGCCGGCCGGGACCTTCAGCGACACGCGGCCGTCGGGCGTCGGGATCTCGATCGTCGCCCCGAGCGCCGCCTCACCGAACGTGACGGGGACGTCGAGCAAGAAGGTCGTCGCCTCTGCGTTGATAGAGCTTGGACGGCTGGACACGGGTGACGACGAAGAGATCCCCGGCAGGGGCGCCGCCGTACCCCGCCTCGCCCTTCCCCCGGAGCTTGATCTTCGTCCCGTCCTTCACTCCGGCGGGAACGTTGACCGTGTAACGCTTCGTCCGCCGCTCACGGCCCGTGCCGCGACACGTCGGGCACGGCGTCTCGACGATCGTCCCGTTGCCGCGGCAGCGAGGGCACGGCTGCTGGAGCGCGAAGAGACCCTGCGACGTCGCGACGACGCCACTGCCGTTGCACTGCGGGCAGCGCGTCGGGGCCGTTCCCGGGGCTGCCCCCGTTCCGTGACAGGTGTGGCAGGCGAGCTCGAGCTCGACTGCCACGGTCGACTGCACACCTTTCAGCGAATCCTCGAACGAGATGCTGACAGGCACCTCGACGTCGTTCCCGCGCTGCCCACGCGGCTGCTGGGCACGCCCGCCCCGGCCGCCGAAGAGCCCGCCGAACACGTCACCGAAGTCGAAGTCGGAGAAGTCGACGTTGGTCGGGCCGGCGCCCGGCCGGCCGTTCGCCGATCCGAACGTGTCGTATTGCTTGCGCTTCTCCGGATCCGACAGCACGTCGTAGGCGGACTGCACTTCCTTGAAGCGCGCCTCGGCCGCGGCGTCGCCGGGGTTCTTGTCGGGGTGGTACTGGCGAACGAGCTTGCGGTAGGCCTTCTTGATCTCGTCAGCCGACGCTGTCTTCGGGACGCCCAGCGACTCGTAGAGCGAGCCGGCCAACGCTACGGCTCCTGGCTGCCTGAACTGACGACGACGCGCGCCGGGCGAAGCACATGCTGGCCGAGCCGATACCCCTTCTGGAGCACCTGGATGACCGTGCCCTCGTCTTCGGCGGAAGGCTGCGAGAGCAGCGCCTCCTGGGTATGCGGATCGAATGGCCCGTCCGTTGCGACCTCGATGAGGCCCTCCTTCGCGAGCGCGTCGGCGAGCGACCGGTGGACGAGCCTGACCCCGTCCTCGAGCGTGACCTCCTCGTGCGTCGCGGCCGCGTCGAGCGCCCGCTCGAGGTCGTCCATCACCGGCAGGAGCTGCTTCACCAGCCGCTCGTGGGCGCGCGCGACCAGGCTCTCCTGGTCGCGCGCGACTCGCTTGCGGTAGTTGTCGAACTCCGCCTTCAATCGTTGGAGCGCATCGAGATACTCGTCGCGCTGCCGGGTCATCTCCCCGAGCTCGTCGACCTCCGGCTCGACGTCTCCTCGACCTGCTCCTCGACCGGATCGTCGGCGCTCACGAGGTCTTCGCCTCCTCGTCCACCACCTCGAAGTCGGCGTCCTCGATCACCTCGTCGTCGGAGGCGGGAGCGGCGTCGTCGCCCGAGGCGGCAGTCGCCTGCGCGTAGAGAACCTCCGCGAGCTTCGCAGCGGCCTCCTGGAGCGCGTCCGTCTTGGCGCGGATCTCGGCGACGTCCGTCGAGTCGAGAGCGCCGCGAAGCTCCATGACGCGACCCTCGATCGTCGAGGCGTCGGCCTCGTCGAGCTTCTCGCGATGCTCCTTGAGCGACTTCTCCGTCTGGTAGGCGAGCGTCTCTGCGTTGTTGCGGGCATCCGCCAGCTCGCGCAGACGGTGCGCCTCCTCGGCGTGGGCCTCGGCGTTCTTGACCATCCGCTGCACCTCGTCCTCGGACAGCCCCGAGCCGCCTTCGATCTTGATCTGCTGCTCGTTGCCCGTCCCGTGGTCCTTCGCCGAGACGTTGATGATGCCGTTCGCGTCGATGTCGAACGCCACCTCGATCTGCGGGGTACCGCGCATCGCCGGCGGGATGCCGACGAGCTGGAACTTGCCGAGCGTCTTGTTGTACGCGGCCATTTCGGACTCGCCCTGGAGGACGTGGATCTCGACCGACGGCTGGTTGTCCTCGGCCGTCGTGAAGGTCTCCGACTTGCGCGTCGGGATCGTCGTGTTCCGCTCGATCAGACGTGTGAACACCGCGCCCTTGGTCTCGATCCCGAGCGACAACGGCGTCACGTCGAGGAGAAGGACGTCCTTGACCTCGCCGCGCAGGACACCGCCCTGGATGGCGGCGCCGACGGCGACGACCTCGTCCGGGTTGACGCCCTTGTGCGGATCCTTTCCGATCAGCTCCTTGACCTTCGCCTGGACGGCCGGCATACGGGTCATGCCTCCGACGAGCACGACGTGGTCGATCTTCGATGCGTCGAGCCCGGAGTCGGCAAGCGCAGACTTCGTCGGCCCGACCGTCCGCTCGATCAGGTCGTGCGCGAGCTCGTCGAGCTTCGCACGCGTGAGCTGGAGGTCGAGGTGCTTCGGCCCCTCGGCGCTCGCGGTGATGAACGGCAGGTTGATCTGTGTCGTCATCGTCGAGGAGAGCTCGATCTTGGCTTTCTCCCCTGCTTCATACAGACGCTGAAGCGCCATCGGATCGACGGAGAGGTCGATGCCCTGGTCGCGCTTGAACTCTGCAACCATCCAGTCGACGACAGCCTTGTCGAAGTTGTCGCCGCCGAGGTGGTTGTCGCCATTCGTCGACTTCACCTCGAAGACGCCGTCGCCGAGCTCGAGCACCGACACGTCGAACGTGCCGCCGCCGAGATCGAAGACGAGGATCGTCTGCTCGGCGCCTTCCTTGTCGAGGCCGTAGGCGAGCGCAGCCGCGGTCGGCTCGTTGATGATTCGGAGAACGTTGAGCCCGGCGATCTTGCCGGCGTCCTTCGTGGCCTCGCGCTGCGCGTTGTTGAAGTACGCGGGGACGGTGATCACGGCATCGGAGACGGTCTCGCCGAGGTACGCCTCTGCGTCGGCCTTCAGCTTCTGGAGGATCATCGCGCTGATCTCGGGCGGCGCGTACTCCTTCCCGCCGGCCTTGACGCGCACATCGCCACCTTCGCCCTTCACCACTTCATACGGGACGATCTTCATCTCCTCCGAGACCTCGTCGAACTTGCGGCCCATGAACCGCTTGATCGAGAAGACCGTGTTCTGCGGATTCGTGACCTGCTGCCGGCGCGCGGGGGTGCCGACGAGCCTATGGCCGTCCTTCGTGAAGCCGACGACAGACGGCGTCGTGCGGCCGCCCTCCGCGTTCGCGATCACGGTTGGCTCGCCACCCTCGAGGAGCGCCATGCACGAGTTCGTCGTGCCGAGGTCGATCCCGATCGTCTTTGCCATCGCTCTATCTCCCTTCTGCTGAGAAAATCTAAGTCTCTTTGTAGCAGATCACGGCGATCGCCGCACCATCCGGGCAAGCGAGAGGGCCGCCGCCGGCTCGGCGAGGACGATCCCGGCCATGATCACGGCGCAACCCGCGAAGCCGAGCGCTCCGAGCCTGTCCCCTGCGAGCGCGATGCCGAAGACGGCAGCCCACACCGGCTCGAGCGTGAAGACGAGCGCTGTCCTCGTCGCGCTCGAGCTGCGCTGCACCCACGTCTGAACGAGAAACCCGAGCGCGCTCGCAAAGATTCCGGTCACGAGCAGGGCGCCCCACACCGTCCATCCGTGCGGTACCTCGATGTCCGGGCTCGCGGCCACGAGCAGTACAGCGAACGCGGCTGCCATCTCGACCAGCGTGAAGCCGAGCGCGTCGTAGAACGGGGCGAAGCGCTCCAGCAGCACGATCTGGAGTGCGTAGACGGCGGCACCGGCGAGCACCAGCACATCGCCCGACGGCGACCCTCCGGGGACGCCGGCGAGCATGGCGAGGCCCACCGTCGCGAGCACGACGCCGAGCCACGCGGCGGCGGCGATCCTGATCCGGAAGAAGGCGAGGGCGAACATCGGTGTGAGCACGACGTACATCCCAGTCACGAAACCCGCGCTCGAGACGCTGGTCCTCTGGAGCCCGTAGGTCTGGAGCACATAGCCCGTCGCGAGCAAGACGCCGGCGAACGCGCCGCCGCCGACGCCACGTCTGCCGAGGCTTCGAACGCGCCCGATGCCGAGCGGCGCGAGCGTCGCCGTGGCGATCGCGAACCGGAGGGCGAGGAAGGCCAGGACGGGGTACAGGGCGACCGCATCCTTGACCTGAACGAACGTGATGCCCCAGACGGCAGTAACGACGACCAGGGCGGCGAGGGGTCGCACCGAGCCGATTCAAGCAGGCCCAGAGCAGCGCTGACAGGCTGGATTCTCCACAAGCCGTTTTGTTCCGGCAGGCGCGCGAAGTACAATCACGGTTCGTGTCGACGATGCTCGCAGCGACCCGGCGCCGACTGCCGCGCGGCTGGGCCGATCTCGGATGGCAGTTCTTGATCTGGTTCGGCTTTCTCGCCGTCTATCAAGTCGCGCGCGGGCTCGCCGATCAGCACCCGGAACGGGCCTTCACGAACGGCTTCCGTGTCGTTCATGTCGAGACGAACTTGACCCACCGGCTGTACGAGCTGACGTTCCAACAGTTCGTCGAGCAGCGCTCGTGGCTGGCGAGCCTCGTTACGTGGACGTACTGGAACTCCGAGTTCACGGTGCTCGGGCTCGCACTCCTTTGGGTCTATGTCTGCCGGCACGAGCTCTTCTATCGCTTCAGGAACACGGTGCTGCTCGCGAACGTGCTCGGGCTCGTCGGCTACGTCTTCATGCCGACGGCGCCACCGCGGCTGCTCGGTCTCGGCTTCGTCGACAGCCACCACGACGGGCTCGTTCAGCTCGCTGCGAACCCGTACGCCGCCATGCCGAGCCTCCATGCTGCCGACTCGCTGATCGTCGGGGTCTTCCTCGCCGCTGCGACACGGCACTGGTGGGCGAAGGCCTTCTGGCTCGCGTGGCCCGCGTGGGTCTGGTTCGCCGTGATGGCGACCGGCAACCATTTCTGGCTCGACTGCGTGGCCGGTGTCGCCGTTGCTGTCCTGGCCATGACCATCGTCGGGCGGCGCGACGTCTACCGCGCCATGGCCGTCCGCCAGGCGTAGGCTGCTGGCCGCCGATCCGAGCGCGCCGCCGCCGCGAGGCGGTGGTACGGTGCCCCACGTGAGCAAGGCGGAGGCGATCAAGCACGGCTACACGGCCGGCGCCCGAACACTCGCGTCCCGCTCGGTGCTCGGCCTCGCGCGCACTCGCGTGACGCCGAATGCGCTGACCGTGGCCGGTGTCAGCCTTTGCGGTGCCGCGTCGGTCCTCGTCCTGTTCGAGAACCGGCACACGATCCTGTTCTACTGGCTCGCAGCGCTCGTCTTCGTCGTGGGGTCGATACTCGACATCCTCGACGGCGCTCTTGCCCGCGCCGGCGGGAAGACGACACCCTTCGGAGCGTTCCTCGACTCGACGACGGATCGGGTCGGCGAAGCGTTCATGCTCACCGCGATCGCCTACGTGTTCGCACGCCACGGCCTCGACGTCTTCGTCGCCGTCGCCATGGCGGCGGTCGCAGGATCGATTCTCGTCTCGTACACACGCGCGCGCGCCGAAGCCCTCGGGCTTCGCGGCGACGTCGGGATCGGATCCCGGGCGGAGCGCGTCGCCGTCATCACTGCAGGTCTCGTCCTCGCGCCGTGGGGGGTGCTGCCATGGGCGATCGCCCTCCTTGCCGTTACGGCGTGGATAACGGTCGTCCAGCGCGTCCTCCACGTCCGGACCCAACTCATGGAGGCAAAGAAGTGAGTAGCAAAGAAAACGGTTCATCGAACGGGAGCACGCGCTCGGACGAAAAGGTCCGCGTCGCGATCGTCGGCGTCGGCAACTGCGCCAACTCTCTGCTCCAGGGCGTCGAGTACTACAAAGACGCCGACGACGGCAAGTTCGTCCCCGGACTGATGCACGTGAATCTCGGCGGATACCACATTCGCGACATCGAGTTCGTCGCGGCTTTCGACGTCGTCAAGGGCAAGGTCGGCAAGGACATCGCCGACGCGATGTGGGCGCATCCGAACAACACGATCAAGTTCGCCGAGGTCGGGAAGACCGGCGTCAAGGTCTCCCGCGGAATGACGCACGACGGCATCGGCAAGTATCTCTCGAAGATCGTCGAGAAGGCGCCCGGCGAGACCGACGACGTGGTCGGCATCCTGAAGGAGCGCAAGGTCGACGTCGTCGTCAACTACCTCCCCGTCGGCTCGGAAGAGGCGACCAAGTGGTACGCCGAGCAGGTTCTCGCGGCAGGGTGCGCGATGGTCAACTGCATGCCGGTCTTCATCGCCCGCGAGCCGTATTGGCAGCGCCGCTTCGAGCAGGCCGGCTGCCCGATCATCGGTGACGACATCAAGTCGCAGGTCGGCGCGACGATCACCCACCGCGTCCTCACCTCGCTCTTCCGCGAGCGCGGCGTGCACCTCGACAAGACGATGCAGCTGAACGTCGGCGGTAACTCCGACTTCCTCAACATGTTGGAACGCGAGCGGTTGGAGTCGAAGAAGATCTCGAAGACGAACGCCGTCACGTCGATGCTCGACTACGACCTCGGCGAGGGGAATGTCCACGTCGGCCCGTCGGACTACGTCCCGTGGCTCACCGACCGGAAGTGGGCCTACATCCGGATGGAAGGCTCCTCCTTCGGTGACGTGCCGCTGAACATCGAGCTGAAGCTCGAGGTCTGGGACTCGCCGAACTCGGCCGGGATCGTGATCGACGCGGTTCGGCTGGCGAAACTGGCGCTCAACAACGGGATCGGCGGGGCGCTCGAAGGACCGAGCTCGTACCTGATGAAGTCGCCGCCGAAGCAGATCGTCGACGACGAGGCCTATGAGTCGTCGGAGCGTTTCATCGAGCAGTACAAGCGCAAGGTCGCCAAGAAGCCGGCCAAGGCCTAGCTTGCGCGCGCGGCGTCTGCTGCGCCTGTTCTGGTTCGCCGCCGCGGCGGCGCTCGTCGTGGGCGCCGCCGT
Source organism: uncultured Actinomycetes bacterium (assembly GCA_963815945.1). Lineage (GTDB taxonomy): Bacteria > Actinomycetota > Thermoleophilia > Gaiellales > Gaiellaceae > PALSA-600. The sequence continues at coordinate 313,717 of CAWFIN010000007.1, read as the reverse complement.
CGCGCTGGTTGCGGTACTCAGCGGCACGTTCGACGAAACCGACGGCACGGATCCTGTTGACGCTCGGGACCGCTCTGCTGGCGGGAGCATCGGCGGTCGCCGGGCGAGGCGTGGCCGAAATGACGGGGCTCCGAAGGACGGGCAACGTCATTGCGGCCTGTGCACCGGTCCTGTTCGCTGTCGCGGCTGCTGGGGATCTGGACGGGCGGTGGGAACACCACGGGGCGTCTGATGGGAACCGCGTACCTGCTCATGCTCGCGTCGCTGATGCTGACCACGAACCGGCTCCTCGTCGGCTCGCGGCACGACCTTGCGATCTGCTTCCGGGCGACCGCAGCGCTGCTCGCCGTGACGGCGCCGCTGACAGTCCTGATGATCTGGACGGACGGCCGCCTTCCGGGGGCGAAGACGCTCGCCTCTCTCTGGATCCTCACCGGGCTCGCGTACCTGCTGACGCCGGTCGCGCGCCGGCTCGCGACCGGTGAGGAGGCCGGGAAGGTGCACAAGGTCGACCTCAGCGAGGGTGCGCAGGTCGGCGCGGTCGCCGTGCGGGCCTTTGCTCCGGAGCCCGGCCCGCGCCGCAACCGACGGGACACGCTCTACATCGTCGCAACGGGACAGCTCCACGTCGGCGACCTCGAAGCAGGCCCGGGGGAAGCCCTCCTCGCGCCACACGGCGTCGACCATGAGCCACAGACTGAGCCGGACTCGCTCGTCGTCGTCGTCGGCGCGTGAGGCTTCCGAAGCCAACAGCCCTTCCCTGGCGCCGGCCGCGGCACGAGTTGCTTCTGCTCGCGCTCGTCGCGGGCGTTGCACTTTCGCCCGTCTACGTCATTTCACCACAGGACGTTTCGCGCCTGTGCCTGACGCGAGCCCTCGAACACGCGCACCTGACGGTCGATCGGTGCGTCGGAAACGGCGACACCGACCGGGCGTTCCGTGCCGGCCACGTGTACTCCGACAAAGCGCCCGGCATGTCGGTGCTTGCGGTTCCGGCCGCGGCCGTCAGTGCGACTGCCGGCGCCGTCTCACTGGGACCCCAAAGGAGATCTGAAGCTCTGGGCCGTGCGGCTACTCGGGAGCGGCGTCGCGTTCATCCTCTGCGCGTTGTTCGTCGGGCGTCTCGCAGAGGGCCTTGTCTCCTGGCTGGGGCGGCGCGACTCTCGTCACCTACGCCCTCGGGACGCTCGCCGCGCCCTTCGCAGCGACGACCTTCGACCACGTCACAGCCGGCGCGCTCGGCTTCGGCGCGTTTCTGCTCGCCTGGGGAAGACGCGCCGAACTGGCGGGGCTCGCCGCAGGCGCCGCCGTCGCGTTCGAGTACCAGACGGCCCTGATCGCCATCGTCGTCGCCTGCTACATCGCTCTGCGCGGGGCGCGACCGCTGCTGCGCTACGCCCTCGCGTCGGTGCCGCCCCTCCTGCTCCTCGGCGCCTACCACCAGGCCGCATTCGGCTCCCCGCTCCATACGCCCTACCGCTACATCGCGAACAAGTACACGGCAGAGCAGGCGTCGGGCTTCTTCGGGATCCATCTCCCACGCCTGCACGCCACGTACGAGGTCATGATCGGCAACGGTGGCCTCCTCGTCATCTCGCCGGTCGTCGCGGCGGCCGCGGCCGGGCTCGTGCTGCTCTGGCGGGGCGGCGCGCGCGCCGAGGCGATCGTCTGCGCGGCCGTCACGCTCCTGTTCCTCGTCGTGAGCTTCGGGTACTTCTTGCCCTATGGCGGTGTCTCTCCGGGGCCGCGCTTCGTGATCCCGGCGCTGCCCTTCCTCGCGGTCGGTCTGGCACCGGCCTTTGCACGGATGCCGGTCGTAACGGCGCTGCTGGCTGCCGCCTCGGTGATCGCGATGACAGCGGTCACGTTCACCTGGGCCTTCGGCAACCACTACCGCGAGACGATCTGGGGCGAGCTCGTACGCGTCCCGTCGCAACTCGGGACGTCGCGACTCGCCGACAACCTCACGAGGACCCCGCTCGCATGGCTCGTCCCCAACCGCCTCGCCGCAACACCGATCGTCGCGCTGCTCGCAGTCACAGCACTTGCGGTCGCGCTCAACGACGGACGCCGAGCGAGACACCAAGCCCAACCCGAGCCTCCGTCGTAGCCGTGCCGGCTCGTCTACGTTTGCGACGGTGACAGGCCGTCGGACCGGGCTGTACGTCAGTGGCCACGGTCGCCGTCTGGTCAACCAGACTGCTCTCAGCCCTGGAGCCGACCGCACTCCCCTGGCGCCGCATCCGGCACGAGTGGCTTCTGCTCACCCTCGTCGCGTGCGTCGCACTCACACCGGTGTACGCCATCAACTCCCAGGACCGCTCGCGCCTGTGCCTGACGCAAGCGCTCGAACACGGGCGCCTCGTCGTCGACCACTGCATTCTGAGCGCTGACACCGACCGAGCTGTCCGCGCCGGCCACGTCTACTCCGACAAGGCTCCCGGCATGTCGGTGCTCGCACTCCCGGCGGTGGAAGCTGGTGCGTCTGCCTTCGCCCTCTCGATGGGACGGCGCAGGGAGATCTGAGGCTCTGGGTCGTCCGCCTTCTCGGAAGCGGCGTCGCGTTCCTGACTCTGCACGCTGCTCGTCGGGCGCGTCGCGGAGGGTCTCGCCCCGGGCTGGGGCGGCCCTACTCTCGTCGCCTACGGGCTCGGGACGCTCGCTGCCCCCTTCGCAGCGACGACCTTCGACCACGTCACCGCGGGCGTTCTCGGCTTCGGCGCATTCCTCCTCGCCTCCGGAAGACGCGCGGGGCTCGCTGGGACTCGCAGCGGGAATCGCCGTCGCCTTCGAGTACCAGACGGCCCTCATAGCGGCCGTTCTCGCCTGCTACGTCGCGCTGCGCGGGGTCCGGCCGCTGCTGCGCTACGTCGTCGCGTCGATGCCGCCGATCATCCTGCTCGGCGCCTACCAATGGGCGGCCTTCGGCTCACCGCTTCGCACCCCCTACCGCTACATCGCGAACCAGTACGCCGCCGAACAGGCGTCGGGGTTCTTCGGGATCCACCTGCCCCGCCTCCACGCCGTGTACGACGTCATGATCGGCAACGGCGGCCTGCTCGTCATCTCACCCGTCTTGGCCGCCGCCGCGGTCGGGCTCGTTCTGCTCTGGAGGCGACGGGTTCCGCGCCGAGACGATCGTCTGCGTCACCGTCACGCTCCTGTTCCTCGTCGTTGAGCTTCGGTTACTTCCTCCCCTACGGCGGCGTCTCGCCGGGGCCACGCTTCTTCATCCCGGCGGTGCCGTTCCTCGCTGTCGGCCTCGCGCCCGCATTCGCCCGGATCCCTATCGCGACCTGCGCTGTTGACCGCCGCGTCGGTGGTCGCGATGACGGCGATCACGTTCACTTGGGCAGTCGACCCCCACTACCGCGAAACCGATCTGGGGCGAGCTCGTGCGCGTACCCGCACAACTCGGTGGATCGCGACTCGCCGGACCACCTCCCGAAGACTCCTCTCGCATGGGTCATTCCGAACCGCCTCGTGGCCACGCCGATCGTTGCGCTCCTCGCTCTTACCGCTCTGGCGCTCGCACTCATGGACGGCTCGCCGGGCGAGCCGCCCTCCCCGACCTGAACCTTCTTCGTAGCCGTGCAGGACCGCTTCCCATCGCGCCGGTGACTCGCCCTTCCCGCCCGTGCCGACGTGGCCTGTCGTCGTTCTCGTCGTCGCAGCATGCGCCGGAATCGGACTTCGCGTCGCCTACTACAAATCTCGACTTGGGGCGCCCGACTCGGACGAGGCCGTCTGGGGCCTCATGGTCCGGCACGTGCTCCACGGTGAGTTCCCGACGTTCTTCTGGCACCAGGCATATGGAGGGACGCAGGAAGTGTTTCTCACCGCTCCCGTCTTCGCGGCGCTCGGATCCAGCATCGTCGCTCTCCGCGCCGTCCCGTTTGCGCTCGAGGTCATCGCGGGAATCCTGATCTGGCGCGTCGGTCGCCGCACGATCGGCGAGCCTGCAGCAACGATCGCCGCGGCAGTCTGGTGCATCTGGCCCGTCGCGAAACTCCCCAAGCTCGGGCACCAGCACGGGTTCTACGCGAGCGGTGTCGTCTACTGCGCCCTGATCTTGCTCCTCACACTTCGGATGCGGGAACGCCAGACCGCTCCTCGCGCCGCGCTGTTCGGCCTCGTCCTGGGCCTCGCCTTCTGGCAAACGTCCCAAGTCGTTCCGATCGAGCTGGCTGCGCTGCTCTGGCTGCTCTGGAAGCAGCCGCGGGCGTTTCGACTGGCGTGGGCGGCAGTGCCGGCTGCACTGCTCGGAGCGCTGCCCTGGCTCGTCTGGAACGCTCAGCACGGCTGGGGGTCACTCCTCGTGACGAGCGGCGATACCCCTCTCGTCGACCGCTATCGCGGAGCCATCGACGCAAGCCTGCCGCTGATCCTCGGGCTCCGCGTTCCGATCACCTCGGAATGGCTCGTGCCAAGCCCGGTAGGGCCCGTGATCTATCTGGCGTTCCTCGGGCTCTTCGTCTTCGCGGGCGTCCGGTCACGCCGTAGCGACAAGTCACTCCTCTACGGAGTGGCGGCCGTGTTCCTCGTTCTCCTTCCCGTCTCGCCGCAGGCATGGCGAACGGCGGAGACGTACCTGACGATTCTGACCCCGGTCCTCGTGCTCCTCGTCGCCCAGATCGCCACCAGTGCGAGACGAGCAATCCCGCTGCTCGCGGTGCTCCTGGTCGGGTCGATCATCGTGCTGGTGAAGACCACAGCGACGACCCCCGACCCCCTCGCCGCGACGACACTCCCGCGGAGCTTGGCGCCGCTCGTGCGGGCGCTCGACGCGCTGCACCTCGATCGGGTGTACGCGGATTACTGGATCGCCTACCGCCTCGACTTCGCAACGCGCGAGCGCATCGTGGCCGCCGACGGCGACTTCCGCCGGCTTGCCCTTCGCGGCGGGAAGCTTCTCCCGCCGGTGCCCGGTTGGAGCGACACGCGGTACGCGCCATACGACGCGACCGTCCGGAACGGAAACTACGGCTACGTGTTCCTCGCGCCGACCATCGCACAGCTCGGAATCGAGCGCCAACTCACGTCGTCCGGGTTCGTGCCGCGGCAGGCGGGGCCGTTCCGCATCTTCGTGCCCGGCGGTGCCACTCATCGGTGAAGCCCGACCTGGCGTAAGCGCCGCGATACGCTGCCCCTAGTGCACATCTGCCTCGTGACACCGTTCGCGTGGTCACAGCCTCACGACGTGAACGAGCACGTCGCCGGCGTCGCGGCATCGCTGCGAGACCGCGGCCATTCCGTGACCGTCCTCGCGCCATCGACCAGGGCAGCCGACCTTCGGGCGGGACGGCGTGCGTTGCTGGAAGAACGCTCGGCGGACGTAATCGCCGTCGGCCCGGCTGTCCCGATCTCGCGCCGGTCTCAGATGGGAGTCCCGGTCGGAGTGCGCGCGAGCCTGTCGCTTGCCCTCTCGCAGGGCAACTTCGACGTCGTCCACGGCTTCGAGCCAGCGCTCCCGTCGCTGTCGTACCTCGCGCTCCGGGAGACCGGTGCGATCGGCGTCGCGACCTTCAGCTCCGCGGACCGGATCGCGTACCCACCTGCGAGGTCGCAGCGCGAGCGCCTCCTGACTCGGCTCGACGCGCTGATCGCTCTCTCCGAACCCGTACGGGATGCAGCGGCGCAGCGATTCCCCGGCGACTATCTCCTGCTCTCTCCTGGCGTCGACCTCGAGCTCTTCCACCCGCGCGTGAAGCGGAAGACGATTGTCGTCGAGCTTCGTCCCAACGAGCGTGCCACCGCGCGCGAAGTCATCCGTGCGCTCCGCGATCTTCCCGGCTGGGAGGCGGTGCTCCTCCGCACGAAGCCGCTCATCGCCAGACCCGGTATCCCGCGCGACCTCGTCGGCCGCGTCCATCTCCGCACGGCCCGCAGCGGTACGGCACGGGCCGCGCTGGTGAACGAGGCAGCGATCTTCGTGCCGGGCAACGAGGGGCTCGCGCGTGTGTTGCTCGAGGCCAAGGCGGCGGGGTGCGCGATCGCGGCGCCGCAAAAATTCGAGGAGCATCATGAGGTCGCGGTCGCGAGCGCCGTCGCGACGCTTGCGGGCGACGATGCACTCCGCGCCCGTGCGGGTGAGAGCGCCCGGCGCGAGGCGCAAGGCCAGTCGTTCTCAGATGTCGCGAGGGAGCTCGACGAGCTCTACACCAACCTCGCCGCCCGTACGCGGAAGGCACCGGTTCCCGCAGCGCGCAACACTCCGCTGGCCGATCGTCCGTGGATCCTCGCGGACCTCCACATGCACACGTCCTGGTCGTTCGACTGCACGATCGACCCCGCCGAGCTCGTCGACTACGCGGAAACCGAAGGACTCGGCGCAATCGCCGTCACGGACCACAACGTCTTCGGAGGTGCCATCGAAGCCGCCGACCTCGCCCAGGGCCGCGACCTGATCGTGATCCCCGGCGAAGAGGTGAAGACCGACAACCAGGGCGAGGTCATCGGCCTCTTCCTGGAACGGGAGATCGCGAGCGGCATGTCCTTCGGAGACACGATCGCTGCGATCCGCGAGCAAGGAGGGCTCGTCTACCTGCCCCATCCCTTCGACCGCATGCACTCGATTCCGGAGCCGGCGACACTCCATCGCCATCTCGCCGACATCGACGTGTTCGAGGTCTACAACGCACGTTTGCTGTTCGACGCGCAGAACGACGAGGCACTGCGCTTCGCGCGCAAGTACGACCTCACGGCCGGTGCCGGATCCGATGCGCACGTGCTCCAGGGCGTGGGCACGGGTGCGCTCCGCATGCGCGCCTTCCAGGATCCCGAAGAGTTCCTGATCTCGCTCCGAAGCGCCGAGGTCGTTCGGCGGCCGAAATCCCTCGCGTATCTCCAGAGCCTGAAGTGGATGGCCCAAGTCAAGGAAAAGGTCCGCTAGGCGAGAAAGGACCCCCGTGATTCTCCCGGTGTGGACGGTGCCCCATGGCCGCGCGAAAACCGAGCACGCCACCTAACCACCGTGACCGCTGCCGTGACGACCGACGAGATCTTCGATCGCTACCTCAAGAAGGCGATCGCCGAGATCAATCGTCTCTCCGACGAGATCTCTCAGGCGGCAGCCGGCCGCGTGCCCGTGCTGCCGAGCGGTCATCCCCTCGCCACGATCTTCCTCCTCAAGCACTCGCCCCAGCCGCAGGAGGTCCAGGAGGGAATCGCTTTCCACGGACGGGCAGGGAACGCGCTGATCAAGTCGTTTCAACGCCTACGGATCGACCCGCTCGAGATCTACGGAACGAACTGCGTGAAGTTCGCCGACGGCGACGAAGCCGAGTCGCGCCCATGGCTGGCACGCGAGCTCCGGATCGTGCAGCCGAAACTCGTCGTCGTGATGGGCGAGGATGCACTGCGCTTCATCAACGAGCTCGAGTTCCCGTTGTCGACGCCGCTCGAGGCTAGGCTGGGCGAGTTTCAGCGCTTCACGCCGACGGTCGAGGCGCTGCACGTCCCTGACATCGACTCGTCGCTCGACGAGCAGCCCGCGAAGACCAAGTTTTGGAACGCGTTCAAGCCCGTAGGCCCGTGGTGGGCCGAGCTGCCGCCCTACTAGGGCTCTCTGCGCTCGTCGTCGTCTACTACGGCACGGTCACGCACCTGCCGAGCGCCAGCCTGTGGTGGGAAATCGCCTGGCTCTCGTTCGCCGTCATTCCCGCGGTTTGCGGGCTCGTGCTGATCGCACTCCCGCTCTCGCGCCTTCCCGTCGCCGTGTTGGGGATCGTGGCTCTCGCATTCCTCGGTGTCGCGCTTCTGTTCGGCCTCTCGGGCTTCCACCTGCTCGCGAACTTCGGAAAGCTCGGAGCGATGACGTTCGCCGCGTGGGCGTTCCTCTGGTTCTTCGAGGAGCTCTCGTGGGTCGTCCTCGTGGCGGCCATCATCCCGTGGGTCGACGCCTACTCGGTGTGGCGCGGGCCGACGAAGACGATCGTGAACGAGCACGCAAGCGTCTTCTCGGCGTTTTCGTTCACCTTCCCGGTGCCCGATGCCACGACGCACCTCGGGCTGCCCGACGTCTTCTTCTTCGGGCTCTTTCTCGGCGCCGCGATGCGTTTCGAGCTGCGCGTCTGGGCCACCTGGCTCGGGCTTACGCTGTCGTTCGGCGCGACGATGGCGCTCGCGATCTGGTGGGATGTCGGAGGGTTGCCGGCTCTACCCCTCCTCTCTGCGGGGTTCCTCCTGCCGAACGCCGACCTGCTGTGGCGCCGGTTCCGCCTGGCGCGAGCTCAGGCCGCGTCGGGCTGACGTTCGAGAACCGCAACCGCCTCCACGTGGGGCGTGTGCGGAAACATGTCGACCGGCGTCGCGCGTACGAGCCGGTACCCGTATTCGTCCCGCAGCACTTTCGTGTCACCTGCGAGCGTCGTCGGATTGCATGAGACATACACCACGCGCGGTGCGGCCAGCTCTCCGAGACGGCGAAGCGCCTTGCCCGCAAGGCCGGCGCGTGGCGGGTCGACGACGACGACGTCGGGCTCGCCGGCGCGGTCACGCAATTCACGAAGCACCTCCCCCACGTTCCCGGCGAAGAACGCGGCGTTTCCGATCGAGTTGAGCTCGGCGTTCTCGATCGCGCAGGCGACCGACTCCTCCGAGACCTCGATCCCCCAGATCGTAAGTGCATCGCGCGCGAGCAGCAGGCCGATGGTTCCGATCCCGCAGTAGAGATCGAAGACCGTCTCCGCACCCGTCAGCCCCGCAGCGTCCCGGGCCAGCTCGTAGAGCCGCTCCGCCATGCGCGTGTTGGTCTGGAGAAAGGCGTTCGGCCGAACGCGAAAGCGCAGGCCTCCGAGCTCCTCCTCGATCGCCTCCTCTCCCCAGAGGAGCTCGCTCGGCAGGTTCGTGACTTCGGCGGGCGTGTCGTTGACCGCCCAGTGGATCGAGCGCACCTCGGGGAATTGCGTGAGCACCTCGATCAGCCGTTCGCGGTCGAACCTCTCTCGCTCGTGGGTCACGAGTTGAACCAGCGCCTGGCCCGTGTTCCGTCCCTCGCGAACGACGAGATGGCGCAGGTACCCCTTGGCCGTCGCCTGGTCGTAGGCCGGCAGTCGTTCCTCGCGCGCCCAGTCGCGGATCGTGTTGCGGATCGCGTTGCCCAGGTCGGTCGTCAGATGGCATCGCTCGATGTCGAGCACCTCGTCCCACCGCCCCGCGCGGTGCAGGCCGATCTCCGGGCCGTCATCGCCGGGCGCGAACGAGTACTCCATCTTGTTGCGGTAGCCGAACACGTCCGCGGCACCGACGATCGGCTCGAGCGGCGGATCGGCGATGCCGGCGATCCGGCGCAGTGAGTCCCCGACCCACGCCGCCTTCGCCTCGAGCTGCGCCGCGTACGACAGATCCTGAAATCGGCAGCCGCCACAGGCCGGGAAATGCGCGCATGGCGCCTCCACTCGAACCGGCCCCGCCTCGATGACCTCCGTCGTGAGGGCTTCGGCGTGGCGGCGCTGCACTTTGGTCACCCGCGCGCGAACGCTGTCGCCCGGAAGGGCCCCCCGCACGAACACGACGAACCCGTCGAGGCGCGCAACGCCGTTCCCGCCGAAGGCGAGCGAATCGATCCGGAGCTCGAGCTCCTGGTCACGCTGCACCGGGGCGGCCACCGCCCGAGGCTAGCGGACAATCGGCTCAGGCCGAAGCGCGGTGCGCTACTTGGTCTGGCAGTTCTTCGCTGCCCACGCCGAGATGTGCGCGCTCGGCCTGGCTGACCTTCGCCGAGTCGATCTCGGTCGAGAGCTTCTGAAGGCGTGCGATCACCTCCGGGCTCGGGGCCTGGCCAGAGGTCAGATTGACGCCCTGCAACGCCGCCGCGATCTTCGCGTAGGCGGCCGCGAACACCTGGAAGTCGGTGCGGATGTCCGACGGCGTCTTGTCCGCGAACTCCTTGAACAGCTTCGCGGTCTTGGCCGGATCCTGTGCGTTCCCGGTCAGCGCGGACGTGAACGCCTGAGCGAGGTTGACGAGCGAGGCGCAATTCGTCGACGTGAACAGCCCCAGAGCGGACGCCGGTGTCGTCGCGGTCGACGTCGTGTTCTGCGAGCGTCGTCGTACTGGTCGTCGCAGAAGTGGTCGCCGCTGTCGTGGTGGTCGTGCTGGCCTTCTTCTTGCTGCCGCACCCGGCCGCAACGAGGACGACCGCGCCCAGGAGCACAGCGGCCAGAACGATGATCGCTTGCCGACGCATTCCCGCGAACCTACGTGAGCGGCCGCCCGGATGCAAGCTGGAACGTGCGGGTCAGGCGAGCACGCTGACGTACACCGAGCGTGCCTTCGGCCCGTCGAACTCGCAGAGGAAGATCGCCTGGTAGCGACCGAGCGCGAGCGAGCCGTCCCTAACCGGGACGATCACCTGCGACCCCGCTACCGATGCGCGCCCGTGCGACGAGCCGTTCGGGCCGTCGGCGTCGTCGTGGCGCCAGCCCCAGTCGTCCCCGACCACCTTCTCGAAGAAATGCTCGAGGTCCTCGACGAGAACCGGGTCGATCTTCTCGTTGATCGTGACCGCGGCGGTCGTGTGCGGGACGTAGACGAGGACGGCGGCCCCACTCGCGCCCGCGACCGCATCGCGCACTTCCTGCGTGATGTCGATCAGCTGAGTGCGCCGCTCGGTTGAGTACGTCAGCTCGTGCACCGGCGCCTATCCTACGGACGCCGTGGCGCCCGACACGCTCACCACTCGCGACCTGGACGCCTTGCGCGACGAGGCCGACCGCTTCATCGCCGAGCTCGACGAGGAAAGCTACCTCCACTTCGCCGGCCATAAGGAGACCCTGGAGCTCGAGGCTGTCTACGCGCGGCACCGCGATCTGACACAGGTCGAGACGGCCCGGCGGCTCGAGGGCGGCCCGGTCGAGCTCTGGCGATTCGCGTGCGAGGGATATCTCGGCAACCTGACCCGCTCCCACCAGGAGAAGTTGGCGACGGCAGAGGCCGAGCTGGAGGCGGTCGTCCAGGGCGAGCGGATTCCCTACCGGATGCTCCGTGTCGCGCTCTCGAACGAGCCCGATCGGGATCGGCGCGAAGCGCTCGAACGCGAGCGGCTGCGGATCCTCGACGAGGTGCTGAACCCCGTCTACCTCGACGCAGCGCGAATCGACCGCGACGCGGTCGGCGCGCTCGGAGCGCCGAATTACTACGAGCTCTACAAGCGCTTCGGCTTCCGGCTCGACGCCCTCGCGAAGGAGTGCGCTCGATCTGCTCGACTCCACCGAGCGGCTCTGGGAAACGACCGGCGACCGTCTCTTTCGCGACCGTCTCGGCACGAGCCTCGGCGACGCGCGGCCGTGGGACGTGCCGCGGCTGTTCCGTGCACCCGAATGGGATTCGGCCTACCCGCCCGACCGCATGCTTCCAGCGCTCGAGACGACGCTGGGTGAGCTCGGGATCGACTTGCAGGCCCAGGAGAACGTCCACCTCGACCTCGAGTCGCGCCCGGGGAAGAGCCCGCGTGCCTTCTGCGCGCCAATCGAGATTCCCGGCCGCGTGATGCTCGTGATCCAGCCGATCGGGGGCCGCGACGACTGGGCCGCGCTCTTCCATGAGGCGGGCCACACCGAGCACTACGCCCACACCTCGGCCGCCCTGCCGATGGAGGCGAAGCGGCTCGGAGACATGGCGGTCACCGAGGGATGGGCGATGCTGTTCGAGCATCTCGTCACCGACCCCGCCTGGCTCAACCGGCGCCTCGACGTGCCCCGCGTCGACGAGCTCGCGGCCGACGGTGCCGCCACGCTCCTCTACTTCGTCCGCAGGTACTGCGCCAAGCTCCTCTACGAGATCGAGTTCTTCCAGGCAGACGACCCCGCATCGATGCGGTCGCGATACGCCGAGCTCCTGACCGACGCGCTCAAGCTCCCCGCGAACCCCGAGAGCTATCTCAGCGACATCGACGGGTCGTTCTACGTGACCGGCTACCTGCGTTCGTGGGCGTTCGAGGCGCAGCTCCGCGACTTCCTTCGCGTCCGAATTCGGCAACGAGTGGTTCGCGCGTCGCGAGGCCGGCAACCTGCTGCGGGAGCTCTGGTCGCTCGGCCAGGGGCCGACTGCCGACGAGCTCCTCCGTGATGTGACGGGCGCGACGCTCGAGCTGGCCGCCGTCGACGACCGGATCCGCGAGGCGCTCTAACCGACGACGCGCGTCAGGAAGACGATCCCGAGCGCGTAGACGATCGCGAGCGCGATCGAGTCGAGCCCGAGCCGGAAGTGAGTCCGCTGCGGTCTGGCGATGATCGCCGCGGCCGCGATTCCTGTCATCACGAGACCGAGGCCTCCGAGCCACACGTCCGAATGGCGGGCGGCGACGATCACCGGTGTCCCCGCGAGCAAGTCGGCGAGCAGCAGCAAGCAGACCTGGAACGAGTTTCCGCCGAAGATGTCGCCGACCGCGAGCTGCAAGTCGCCGAGGCGCACGGCGGCGATGCCGCTCGAGATCTCGGGGAGCGCGGTCGCGGCCGCGAGGAAGGTCGCGCCGAAGACCGCTCCCTGCATGCCCATCCGGTCGGCGAGCAGACTGCCCGACGACTGGAGTGCGACACCGGCCCCGAGCGTCACCCCTGCGCCGGCGAGGAAGATCACGATCACTCTCGCCGTGCTCGCGCCCGCGTACGGATGGACGCCCTTCGGATGCGCCTCTCGGACGTGCCGCCTGCCCGGCGTGCTCAGCGGGGCCCGCACCTCCCAGCTTCCGTGCAGACGGACGCGGTTGACGACCCAAACGCCGCAGCACCAGAACGCGACCACGGCGATCGACGTCGGGCTCGCCCCGAAGAGATTCGTCGATGCCGGAAGAGCGGCTCCGCCGAGCGCCGTGGCGAGAACGACGACCACCATCAGAGCCTCGAGCACCGGAACGAGCGAACCGACCAGGAACGAGAGTGGCCGCTCCCGGCCGGCGGTGAAATCGAGGACGACGAGCACGAGCGTCTGGATCGCGACGCCTCCGATCAGGTTGCCGACAGCGAGGCCGAGGTGGCCCGAGAGCACGGCCGACGTGGTGATCGCGATCTCGGGAAGGCTGCCCGTGATGGCGAGCAGGATCAGCCCGCCGAGGGCCTCGCCGAGGCCGAACCGCGTGTCGAGCGCGTCGGTCGTCTTGGACAGGTAGACGCCGGCGATCCACGTGGCGACTCCTCCGGCAACAAAGACGACAACGAGGAGCGGCGTCGAGAGAGCGCCCACCGTTCGATGCTAACCCGGAAGTACGATCGAACCGGACACGGTGACCACTCGATGACCGCCCGCCTCCCCTTCGAAGAACACGTCAGGCGTGCGCTCGACTCCCTGCCGCCAGAGCTGGCGCACGCCCTCACCAACGTCGCCGTCGTCATCGCCGACCATGACCCTGCCGACCCAGACCTGCTCGGCCTCTGGGAGGCCGACGAGTACATGCCCGACAAGATCACGATCTTCCGAAGGCCCCTCGTCGAGTCGTTCCCCGACCCGGCCGACCTCGAGCGCGAGATCCGCATCACCGTGCTGCACGAGCTCGCGCACTACTTCGGAATCGACGAAGAGCGCCTCGAAGAGCTCGGCTACGGCTAGCGAAATCTTCACGTGATTTTCACATTGGCGCTCTACCTTCAGGGAATCTCGACCGAACAGGATTCGTTTTCAAGATCATGCGCACGCTTACCGAAATCAGGCACGACATCGACCGGCTCTCCGATCGCAGAGCCGACGTTCTCCACCGGCTCTCTGCCGGACACAATCCCGAGCTCGCCACCGAGCACCAGCAACTCGAAGACGAGATTGCAGCTCTCTGGGACGAGCAGCGGCACACCAGGGCGATGATTCGCTTCGGCGACCGCAACGAGATCATCCAGCGTGCGCGTCACGACGAGCGGCTCTCGCGGGCCGCATAGCCCGGCACCGACGCTAGAGTTCCGGCGAACGGGGCGTTAGCTCAGCTGGGAGAGCGCCGCCTTTGCAAGGCGGAGGTCATCGGTTCGATCCCGATACGCTCCATCGCCCGAAAGCCCTGCTCAAGCGGGGCTTTTTCGTTGAGTAGACGAACTCGCGCCTCGGTCATCTAGCGCCCGGATGGGGCGGCACCCGGATCACGGGCGCCACCCCACACGAGCGTCGTCTCAGGCGTCGCAGCTGCCGACGAGCTCGGCGGCCTGCGGCTTCCCCTTGTGCCCGGCTGCCGCCAGGATCGCGGGAACGTCCGGGTCCGACACGAAGCTCTGCCAGCCCTGCCCGTCCCAGTCGAAGATCACCCAGACCCGGTCGCTCTCGGACGGGTCGCGGAAGACGACCGCTCCGTTCGAGCCGTGCTCCTTGCGCTTCTCCGCTCCACTGGTCGAGAAGACCTCCATGAAGCGATCGACGTCCTCCACCTGTGTCGTTGCGAGCAGCATCTCGTTTCTCCTTTGTCGTGGTCAGATTGTGAGGGCCGGTGAACCGACGAGGCGCTCCTGCGGGTCGATCGCCCCGAGGGTCTCGACGACCTCGAAGCGGCCGTCCGCGCGCCTGGCCGATGTACATGTGCATCCGCACGTGGTGCTGGCCCGGCACCATCGCCGCAGGCCCACCGGGGCCCTCGGCGATCCGGGCGTGGTCCAGCGCCGCGATCACGTCGTCCTGGGCGAGCGAGCCGGCCTCCGTCACGGCGGCCGCCCAGAGCCGCAGCCCGCGGTACAGGCCCGAGCAACCGCTGCCGCCGGTGAACTTCGGAGCACCGGGGTAGAGCGCGTCGTACTGGGCGAGGAGCCTCTGGCTGAACGGGTCGCCGACGGTCTGGTAGTAGTCGAGGCAGCTGTACAGCCCCTCGACGTGAGCCGCGGGAACGGCGCCGAGCAGGTTCTCCTCGAAGTACGTGCACACGAGTTGCCCACCGCGGCCCGTGAAGCCGGAGTCGTGCAGCTGCTCCAGGAACGGCACCACCCCGGGCGGCACGGTGGTGTTGAAAACCACGTCCGCGCCGCTCGCGGTGATCCGCCCGACGGTCGCACGGTAGTCCTCGTGATCGAGCGGGAAGTACTCCTCGCCCACGACCTCCCCACCGTTCGCCGTGACGACCTCCCGCACCCGCGCGTTCATCACGTGCGGCCAGATGTAGTCGGCAGACGGCAGGTAGAAGGTCTTCGCCCCTGTCTCCCGCATCAGCCACGGGATGAACGGGTCGACCTGCTGCGCCGGCACAGGTCCGGTACAGAAGATGAGCGGATCGGACTCCTGCCCCTCGTACTGCTCGGGGTAGATGTAGAGCTTCTTGCCCTCCACCACGACCGGGCCTTTGATCGCCTGCCGTGTGGAGCTGTAGATGCCGCCGAGGACGACGTCGACCTCATCTTGCTCGACGAGCTTCCTCGCGACCTCGGCCGCGACCTCGTCTTCGGTGGCGCTGTCTTCGAGGTGCAGCTCGAGAGGACGGTCCAGCAGCCCGCCCTTCGCGTTGATGTCGCCGACGACCATCCTGGCGACGTTGGCGTTCGCGAGCCCGATGATCGAGAGCGGGCCCGTCTGATCGGCGATGACTCCCACCCTGATGGGGTCGTCGCCTGCGGTCGGTGATGCCGTCATGATCCCTCCCTTGCGATAGCGTTGGCGGTCGCCCCGGAGCGAGAACTGCGACGCGTGTTGCGCGCATTCTGTTCGGGGACCGGCACCGAAACATCGGGAGGACTCCCCATCTTCGACCCACCACTTCGTCTGGGTGAACTGGTCGCGACGCTGGCGCTGGCGCAGGACAACGCGTTCGGGCAACCCCTCGAGTCGCAGCTCCGTTCGTGCCTGCTCGCGAGCTGGATCTCCGAGGCCGCCGGCCTCGACGAGGAGCTACGCGCGACCGCCTACTGGGTGGCGCTGCTCCGATTCGTAGGCTGCACCGGCCACGCACACGAGGTCGCGACCCTGTTCGGCGACGAGATCGCGATTCGCGGGCAGACGCTCGTCCACGACTCGGGAAATCCGGCGGAGGTCATGCGCGACATCCTGGTCTTCGCGACCGCCGGCCGGGACGCGGAGGAACGGGACGAGATCATCCGGAAGGTCCAGGAGACCATCCGCGAGTGGGCCTTCAACAACTTCTCGTCCGGCTGCGAGGTGGCTGACGTGCTCGTCGAGAGGCTGGGCTTCGGCCCGGACGTCCGCGAGGCGCTCCGGTGCACGTTCGAGTGCTGGAACGGGAACGGGCACCCCAACCACGTGAAGGGGGAGGCGATCCCGCTCCCGATGCGCATCGTCCACGTCAGCCATGACATGGAGGCGCTCGGTCGCCTCTTCTCGCCCGAGCGCGCGCTCGAGGCCGCGCAGGAGCGCCGCGGCGAGACGTACGACCCGGCGGTGGCCGACATCTTCCTCGCGCACGGACGCGAATGGTTCGACCGGCTCGGCGGGACCGAGCCCTGGGACGCCGTGCTCGCCCTCGAGCCCGAGCCTCACCGCCTCCTGACGGGCGCCGAGCTCGACGACGCCCTCACCGTCGTGGCCGACTTCATCGACCTCAAGTCGCCGTACTGGGGCGGGCACAGCCGCCGCTGCGCGAAGCTCGCGGAGGACGCAGCCGGCGTGCTGGGGCTCGCCGACGCGGAGGTGACGACGCTCCGGCGCGCAGCGCTGGTGCACGATTTCGGCACCACGGTCGTTCCGAACTCGATCTGGGACAAGCCGGGGCCGCTCACACGGTCGGAGTTCGACCGTGTCGAGCTTCACCCGATGCTGACCGAGCAGATGCTGCGCCGCTCACCGGCGCTCGCCGTCCTGAACCCCGTCGCCTGCGCGCACCACGAGAAATGCGACGGATCCGGGTACCACAAGCGGGTGCGGGCCGCGGACGACCACCTCGGCGCGTGCGTCCTCGCCGCGACGGAGGTCTACGTCGGGCTTACCGCCGAGAGAGCGGACCGCCCGCCGTTCTCCCCCGTCGACGCGGCCGCTGACCTGCGCCGGCTCGAGTCGGCCGGTGTGCTCGAGCCCCGCGCGAGCCGTGCCGTGCTGGTGGCCGCCGGGCACGGCGAGCCGCGGGCGCCCACGGGCAAACGGCCACAGAACCCGGGCGGGCTCACGCGCCGCGAGGTCGAAGTGCTCCGGCTCGCGGCACGAGGCCTCACGACGCGCGAGCTCGCGGGCCGCCTCTACATCTCGCCCAAGACCGCCGACCACCACATCCAGCACATCTACGGCAAGATCGGCGTGTCGACGCGGGCCGCAGCAGCTCTCTGGGCGATGCAGCACGCCGTCGTTTCCTGAGCAAGGTCGCCGACGGAGCGGATCCGATCGACCCGTGGTGACGGTCTGGAAGACGACCTGCAACAGCGTTGCTCGCGCGTGACGGGAGCACCGGCGTGTCGCCTATCGTGAGCCGTGTTCTCCCGTAACTGATTGTCATATTCTTATGAAAAAAGCCAAAACTCCTATCGAAAGTTTAAACGGCGGGGAGTCGTTTCCGCTACGATGCCCCTGTCCGGGGCGATGTCGAGCCGGATCGGCAACGAAGCCTCGGAGAGATCTCCGGGGCTTTTCTCGTTTAAAGGGGGAAAGGCTAATGGGCACGAATCCGACTTCTCAGCTGCAACAACACCGTAATTCCCCGCGGAGTGCGCTCGGTGTCGGCCCCGATGCTCGCTCCCGCCCGGCGTGGCAGTGTCGTCGCAGTTCCGAGGAAGGAGGACTCGCGCATGGCAGATCGAGAGTCAGATCGCGTACCCGGAAACCTGACAGCTCTGCCTCGGTCGGGCAGCAGTTCTCCCCTCTCGCTTGGGTTCGTGAGCACGTTTCTTCCGACGAAATGCGGCCTCGCGACCTTCACTTCGTCCCTCGCGCAGGCGCTCGAGCTCTCCTCCGACGACATCGGGATCGTGAGCTGCGTCGAGGAACCGAACACGATCGTCCACCCGCCCGACGTCGTCGCCGAGTGGGTCAGGGGCTCCGAGGCATCCCTGGCGAACGCCGTCGGCGTGCTGAACCGGTACGACGCGGTCGTCGTCCAGCACGAGTTCGGCATCTTCGGAGGCAGCGACGGCGAGGACATGCTCGAGCTCGTCGCGCGGCTCGACGTGCCCGTCATCGTCGTGCTGCACACCGTGCTTCCGAACCCGTCCCCACATCAGCGGATGATCATCGAGTCTCTGGCAACCCTCGCCGACCGTGTCGTCGCACAGAGCGAGGTCGCCCGGACGCGACTGCTCGAGGCGCACAACGTCGACCCCGGCCGGATCGTCGTGATCCAGCACGGCGCCCACGCGAACCTCGCACCCCGCGCCGTCTCGCAGGAGCCCGGCCACCGGCCCGTCATCCTGACCTGGGGCCTGATCGGGCCCGGCAAGGGAATCGAGCACGCGATCGACGCCGTCGCGCAGCTCCGCGATCTCGACCCGGCCCCCGAGTACGTGATCATGGGTGAGACCCATCCCGAAGATCGTCGAGCACTCGGGTGAGGCCTATCGCGAGTCGCTCGTCGAACGCGCGGAGGAAGCCGGCGTCGGCGACCTCGTGCGAGTTCATGGACGGATACCACGACACGGCCTCCATCCTCGCCCAGATCAGGCGCTCGGACATCGTTCTGCTGCCGTACCTCTCACGCGAGCAGGTCGTGTCGGGCGTGCTCGTCGAGGCGATCGCATCCGGAAAGCCGACCGTCGCGACCGCGTTCCCGCATGCCGTCGAGCTGCTCGCCGAGGGTCCGGCATCGTCGTTCCGCACGAGGATGCCGACGCGATGGCCGAAGCGCTGCGGACGCTGCTGACCGACCCGGTGCGAGCCGCCGAGGCCGCCGCGGCCGCGCGCCGACAGGCACCGTCGCTCTTCTGGGAGACGGTCGGGCGCGAGTACGAGGATCTCGCGGCGCAAGTCGTCCCCAACCGGGTGGCGGCGTCGCTCTGACAGTTCCCGCGTCCGCCGTTCGCGCATCTGCTTGCGCTGAGCGACACCGTCGGAGTTTTCGAGCATGCCCGGTTCACGGAGCCGCGCATCGAGCACGGCTACTGCACCGATGACGTCTCCCGGACGCTCGCGGTGCTCGCCCGCGGAGCCGTTCCGCGAGCCCGCGCTCGAAGCAGCTCACGGAAACCTGTCTCACGTTCCTCGAGCGGGCCCAGCTACCGGATGGCCGCTTCTACAACCGTCTTTCGGCCGAGACCGGCGAGTGGAGCGAGACCGGTGCCGACGACGCAGACGGCCGGGCGCTGTTCGGTCTCGGCGCCGCCTCGGCTCTCCCCGACCCGTTGGGCGGGCGCGCGCTCGCCTGTTTCGAGAGAGGCGCCGGGCTTCGAGTCGCCGTCGCCGCGGGCGAACGCCTGGGCCGTTCTCGGGGCCTGCGCCGTGCTCGCGACGCACCCGGAAAACGCAGCGGCGCGCCGAGCTGCTGCACCGGGCACTTGCGCAGGATCGGCTCGTGGCCGCCGATCCAGTCTGGCCCTGGCCCGAGGTTCGCCTCGCCTACGACAACGCGCGGCTCGCCGAGGCCCGGATCGCGGGCGGCGTGACCCTCGGCGACTCCGCTCTGCGCGACGAGGGGCTCGCGCTGCTCGAATGGCTCGTCGCCGTCGAGTCGACTGCGCGGCCACTTCAGCTTCACGCCGGCCGGCGGCTGAGGGCCTGGAGAGCTCCGGCCCGGTTTCGACCAGCAGCCGATCGAGGCCGGGTCGATGGCCGACGCCTGCGCCGCCGCGTTCGACGCCACCGGCGACGAGCGCTGGGCCGACCGGACGCTGCTCGCCGCCGAATGGTTCCTGGGCGCGAACGACACCGGCGTCGCGCTCTTCGATCCGGCGTCCGGCGGCTGCTGCGACGGCCTCAAGCGCGACGGTCGCAACGAGAATCAGGGAGCCGAGTCGACGCTCGCCTTGATCGGCGCGTTCCAGCAGGCGGCGCGGGTTCAGGCAGCGGCGCGCGACAGCGCCGCGAGCAGCTCGTCGGTCGAGACGACCGCGGCGCCGACGCACCTGTCGGCAGCGCCGTAGGTCACGTAGATCGTCCCCGTCCGGCTGCGGGATCGCCCCCTGGACGAAGACGACGTTGTCGACGTCCCCCACGCGCTCCCACGTCAGCTCCGGGCGCATGATCGGCTCGGCAAGCAGCGCCTTCACACGTCCGGTCTCGTCGTCGAGCAGCGCCGCCCTGGTCATGTAGTGCTCGTCCCCGTCCCGCTCGTGGAAGAGCAGGAGCAGCCCGTCGGCGGTCTCGACCGGCGGTGCGCCGGCGCCGACGCCGAGGGAATCGGGCGACGGCTCGATGATCGTGTGACGGTCGAGATCGGCCAGATGGTCGTCCCAGTAGCCCGTCGGGCGGGTCCAACAGCTCGTCGAGCGAGTCGAACACCGCGAGCTGCATGTTCGGGTAGATCCGGTGGATCAGCGCGACGCGCCCGTCCCTCAGGTTGAAGATCACCGCGTCCTTGTTCGGCTCCCCGTCGGGGCCGATCACCCGGCCCGCTCTCGTGTTCGAGGAAGAAGCGCCCGTCCGCGTACCCGAGCCGGTGGACGCCGATCCGCCAGAACTTGTTCCGTCCTGGGGCGGCAGGTTCGTGTACGTCATGACGAACTGCTCGTCGCCGTTCGAGCGAACGGTCTGCACGCGAGGGTCCTCGTAGCACTAGACGTCGCCGGACGACGCCTCGGCGAGCACCTGCTGGAACTCGTACGAGCGCCCGTCGTCGGAGACGAAGACGAGGACGTCCGAGACGTAGTCGACGAACCGCGGGCCCGGGCCCTCGTTCCGGCGGTAGCAGTCGCGGACGCCGCGCGCGAACAGGTGGAACCGCCCGTCGTGGAACACGGCGCCGGCGTTGAAGATCGGGCCGTAGCCCTCGACCGAGCCGAACTCGACGACCGGCTGGTCGCTGACGCGGCAAACGGTCACGTCACGCGAGAGAATCTCGTCGGAATGGTTGGAGGACGTCGTCATACGAAAGCCGCGAGGCCTATCCTCACGGGCTGTCCGGACGGCGCCGCATGCGCGATGAGCGAGCTCTTCACCCGTCACGCCGCAAACCCGGTGCTCACCGCCGCAGATTGGCCCTATCAGGTTAACACCGTCTTCAACCCGGCGTCGCCGAGGTAGACGGACAAGACGCTGCTGCTCGCCCGGGTCGAGGACCGCACGGGCATCTCGCACCTCGGCGGTCGCGACGAGCGCCGACGGCGTCACGGGCTGGGAGATCGACCCGCGAGCGTGCCCTGATGCCGGACCTTGCCTTGGAGGCCGAGCGGTACGGGATCGAGGACCCGCGGATCACGCGTGTCGGGGACGAATGGCTGATCCTCTACACGGGTTACTCGAGCAGCGGCCCGCTCGTCTGCCTCGCTGCGACGCACGACTTCCGTCGCTACGAGCGTCGAGGCGTCATCCTCCCGCCCGAGGACAAGGACGCGGCGCTCTTCCCCGACCGGATCGGCGAGCGCTTCGCCCTGATCCACCGGCCCGTGACGGCGACGCGGCGACACGCGCCGACATCTGGCTCTCGTGGAGCCCCGACCTCGTCCACTGGGCGGCGCAGGGCATCCTCCTCCCGGCGCGTGACGGGGCGTCGTGGGAAGCTCGCAAGATCGGGCTCGGCCCGCCGCCGCTTCGAACCGGCGAGGGGTGGCTCATCGCGTACCACGGCGTGAAGACGACGGCGTCCGGCTCGATCTACCGCATCGGCCTTGCGCTGCTCGACCTCGAGCACCCCGAGCGTGTGCTCGCACGGACTCGCAGAGTGGGTCTTCGGGCCTCGAGGAGCCGTACGAGCGGTCGGGTGACGTCGGCAACGTCGTCTTCCCGTGCGGCTGGCTCCTGAGCGCCGACGGCGACACGATCCGCATGTACTACGGCGCCGCCGACACGAGCATCTGCCTCGCGACCGCGAGCCTCGCGAAGCTGCTCGAGCGGCTGCGGCGCGCCGCCGAGTAGAAAACCGCAAAACGACCCCGTTCGAAAATCAGCGGATGCCCCGACGCCTCCGGCACGGTCTCCGTGCCATCATGAGCTTGCGTAGACAGGGATCGAGATAACGCACAGGATCCACCGGCGAGACACAAGTGATCCTTCCCCTCCTCGCCGGCGGTCGCAACACCGAGTCAGACGAAGGCGAAAGGCCCGCCCGCAAGGCGGGCCTTTTTCTTCCGCGTCCGGAACTACCGACGCCGTAATCCGGTGTGGCAGCGATGCTTCGCGTCGGTGGACGCGATCCGAGTGTCGAACCTGACCAAGCTCTACGGCCGCGACCGTGGCGTGAACGCTCTCTCGTTCGGCGTCGCGCCGGGCGAGGTGTTCGGGTACGTCGGCCCGAACGGAGCCGGCAAGACGACCACGATTCGCCTGCTCCTCGACCTGATCAAACCGACGAGCGGCAAGATCGAGGTGTTCGGCCGCGACGTGACGACAGACGCGGTCGGGATCAAACGGCGAATCGGGTACATCCCCGGCGATCTCAGGCTCTACGAGCGCCTGACAGGGCGAGAGCTCCTCGCCTACTTCGCGCACGTGAGGCAGCTCGACACGCACGCCGAGAGCGACAGGCTCGCCGGGCGGTTCGACCTCGACCTCGACCGGCCGATCCACACGCTGTCCCGTGGCAACCGTCAGAAGATCGGGCTCGTCCAGGCGTTCGCGCACCGGCCCGAGCTGCTCGTGCTCGACGAGCCGAGCTCGGGGCTCGACCCGCTCATGCAGCAGGAGTTCGGCGCACTCGTGCGCGAGGCGGCGTCCGACGGCAGGACGGTCTTCCTCTCCTCCCACGTGTTGTCCGAAGTGCAGCGCATGGCCGACAAAGTCGCGCTCCTGAGAGAAGGCGAGCTCGTTCTCATCGACACCGTCGAGGGGCTTCGGGCGCGTGCAACCGCGCGGATGGACGTCACATTCGCCGCCGCGCCGTCCCCCGACGCCTTCTCCCGCGTGCAGGGCGTGCGCGAGCTCGGCCGTCACGGGCCCATGCGTCAGCTTCGCCCTCGAGGGAACCGCCGACGCACTCGTAAAGGCCCTCGCGAACCACGAGGTGGTCGCGATCGACAGCCACGAGGCCGACCTCGAGGACGTGTTCCTCGCGCTCTACCGGGGAGAGCCGGCGCATGCCGGGTAGCGTCCTCGCTGAAGAGCCTGCGCGACATCCGCCGCAGCTTCGTGTGGTGGAGCATCGGTCTGATCTGCGTCGTCGCGATGATGATGGCCATCTACCCGAGCGTCCGCGGCAACGAGAGCATGACGAAGCTCGTGAACTCCCTTCCGGAGGCGCTCAAGTCGTTCACGAGCTTCGGCGGTGACTTCGACTGGGCGTCCCCCACGGGATATCTGGGCCGGGAGCTGTTCTCGTTCATGGTGCCGCTCCTCCTGCTCGTCGCGGCGATCGGCGGGGGTTCCGGCTCCATTGCCGGCGAAGAGGAACGAGGCACCCTCGACCTGCTCCTCTCCCTTCCCGTGTCGCGTACGCGGGTCGCGCTCGAGAAGCTCGCCGCGATGGCAATCGAAGTCGCCGGGCTCGGCCTTGTGTTCCTGGTCGCGCTCTGGATCGGGGCACGCGCGGTGACGATGCACGTCGCGGCCGTGAACCTCGCTGCGGCGACGTTGAACGCCGTGCTGCTCGCGCTCGCGTTCGGCTCGGTCGCGTTCATGCTCGGCGCGACCTTCGGGCGCCGCGCTCTTGCGACCGGGGTCGCGTCCGCGGCAGCGGTGGCCGCATACCTCCTGAACGCGCTGGCGCCGCTCGTGGGCGCTCTCACGGGTGTCCAGAAGGCATCGCCCTTCTACCACTACGCCGCCGGAGACCCGCTTCGGCAAGGCCTCCAGCCTGTCGCACGCGCTGCTACTTCTGGCGCTCGCCGTCGCCGCGTCCGCTGGTCGCGGTCGTCGGCTTCCGCCGGCGCGACCTACGCTAGACGGCCAGCGAGGAGCTCGTGGTTCGTGTGGGTCTGCGGTCGAAGGCTCGCGGCCGTTCAGCGTGACAACAGCCGCCGGAACGCGTCTCGCAGCGGCGCCCACGTCCCCCGGTTGCGCCCGCGCCGAAGTGCCTGCTCGCGCGCAAGCGAGCGTTTCGCCCACGCTCGCTCGCGCATCGAGCGCGTCGGGTAGCGCGGCTTCCAGTAGACGGGCGTGCCGGCGCCGCTCAGCCGCAGGCGGGCGAGCCGCCGCAGGCCTTGCCGGTCATCGGCAGGCGCGACAGCAGCTCGGCGAGCGTCGCGAGCTCGGCGGGCGAGTAGCGGCTCGTGAAGAGCTCGTCGACCCCGGCGCGGTGCGTTGTCGTGGCCTCGTCGAGCTTCTCGCGCCCCGCCGTCGGTCAGCTTCGCGTACGAGACGCGCGCGTCGGACGCGCAGACGGCCTTCTCGACGTAGCCGCACCGCTCGAGCCCGTCGAGCAGCCGCGTGATCCCGGAGGCGGTCAGGACGACGCTCTGGGCGAGGTCGACGCGGCGCATCATCTGTCCGTCCGCCCGTGCGAGATGGACCAGGACCTCGTAGTCGTTCAGCGTCAGCCCGTGCGCGTTCAGCAGGTCGACGTTGAGCTGGCGCGTGATCGCCGAATGCGAGCGGAGGAATCCGACCCAGGCTTCGAGCTCGTGCTTGGAGGCGACGCTTGTGCTCATTGACACCGCAAGTATAGCTCGCTCGCCGGTCGAGCGCCGACAGCCTGGCGTTCTCTCCAGCTCTTGCTTATTTGACGTATTAGTATTTCTCATGTAGTTTGTCCACCAACCCGGTGGACAACCTGAAGAATCCAAGGAGCCTCATGCATCGTTTTCGACTCGTTCTGACCGCCACTGCGGCCGTCGGCCTCCTCGTGGTCGCCGGCGCAGGTGCGACCGCGAAAGACGCGACGCTGAACCTCGTCGCCTACTCGACGCCGAAGCCGGTGATGGCGAAGATCATCTGCGACTTCCAGGCAGACCCCCGAGGGACAGGGCGTCTCGTTCACACAGTCGTACGGCGCGTCGACGAGCCAGGCGAAGGCGGTCATCGCAGGTCAGCCCGCCGACCTCGTCTTCCTCTCGACCGGCGACGACGTCAACCTGCTCGTCGACGCAGGGGCTCGTGAACCAGAACTGGGACCAGCAGGGCTACAACGGGATCGCCGCCGACACGGTCGTCGTCTTCGCCCTCCGCGACGGCAACCCGAAGCACATCAAGGGCTGGAACGACCTGATCAAGCCGGGCGTCCAGGTCGTGACGCCGAACCCGTTCAGCTCCGGCTCGGCGAAGTGGAACATCCTCGCCGCCTACGGGGCGCAGCGTCACCTCGGGAAGACCGACGCTCAGGCGACAGGCCTACGTCAAGAAGCTCTTCGAGAACGTGGTCTCGCAGGACACGTCCGGCTGCGAACGCGACGAACACGTTCCTCTCCGGCAAGGGCGACGTGCTGATCACCTACGAGAGCGAGGCGATCAACGCCCGCCTCAAGGGCCAGAACATCCAGTACGTCATCCCGCGCCAGACGATGCTGATCCAGCTCCCGATCGCGGTGCTCAAGAAGAGCCCGAACAAGGACCTCGCGAACAAGTTCATCCAGTACGTGAAGTCAGCGCCCGCCCAGGAGGTCTTCGGCCAGTACGGGTTCCGGCCGGTCAACCCGACCGTCGCGAAGGAGTCGGCGCCGTGAAGCAGTTCCCGGTCCGGCCCGGCCTGTTCACGATCAACGACAAGACGATCGGCGGCTGGCGCGCGGCCGACAAGAAGTGGTTCGACCCGACCAACGGCCTGATGGTGAAGATCGAGCAGGCCGTCGGAGGGCCCGACCTCTGGCTAGCGTCGCCGAAGCTCCCGGCGCACGTCCTCCCCGCGCGCCGAGGCGCATCAACCCGTGACGACGGAGAGGGCCGCTTCGGCCCTCTCCGCTCGGCTTTGTCACGCTCTTCCTCTCGATCATCGTCGTGCTGCCGATCGCGGCGCTCATCTGGTCGTCGACGCAGAACGGCTCGGGCGAGCTTCTGGGAGGTCATCTCGAGCCCCGAGGCGCTGGCGGCGCTGAAGCTGACGCTCGCCGTCGCG
Organism: uncultured Actinomycetes bacterium; assembly: GCA_963815945.1. Taxonomy (GTDB): domain Bacteria; phylum Actinomycetota; class Thermoleophilia; order Gaiellales; family Gaiellaceae; genus PALSA-600. Next base: position 287,814 of record CAWFIN010000007.1, on the reverse strand, counting down.
GCCCTCGCGGCGCTCACGAACGCGGTGCTCGGGACGATGACCGCCTGGGTGCTCGTCCGCGACGACTTCCGCGGCAAGAGCGCTCGTCAACAGCGTGATCGACCTGCCGTTCGCGCTGCCGACGATCGTCGCCGGCCTCGTGCTGCTCGCGCTCTACGGCCCGCTCTCGCCGGTCGGCATCCACATCGCGTTCACGCGGACGGCGATCTTCGCGGCGCTGCTCTTCGTGACGCTCCCGTTCGTCGTGCGCACGGTTCAGCCGGTGCTGCTCGAGCTCGACGCGCGAGATGGAGGAGGCGGCGCGCTCGCTCGGCGCCGGCGAGTTCACGACCTTCCGCCGGATCGTGCTGCCGAACATCCTCCCCGGGATCCTCTCGGGCGTGACGATGGCGTTCGCGCGCGCGATCGGCGAGATCGGCGCGATCGTGCTGATCTCGGGCAACCTGCCGTACCGGACCGAGGTCGCGTCGGTCTTCGTCTTCAACCGGATCCAGAGCGGCGACCCGCACGGCGCGGCCGCGGTCGCGGTCGTCCTGCTCACGATCTCCTTCGTCGTCCTGCTCGGGGTCGGCGGGATCCGCCGGTTCGCAACGAGGCACGAGCGTGCGTAGAGCTCGCACTCCGCGTCGTCGCGCTCGGCTACCTGACGGTGATCCTGCGTCGCGCCGCTCGCCATGATCTTCTGGCGGACGTTCGAGCACGGAACGCACGGCGCCTGGGACGCGCTCAGCGACCCGAACACGATGCACGCGTTCAAGCTCACGCTGAGGTGACGGCGATCGCCGTGCCGCTGAACACGGTCTTCGGCATCGTCTGCGGCCTCGCGATCGTCCGCGGCCGATTCCCCGGCAAGGGGCTCCTGAACGCGTTCGTCGACCTGCCGCTCGCGCTCTCCCCCGTCGTCGTCGGCGTCTCGCTCTTCCTGCTCTACGGGCGCACCGGCTGGTTCGGGCACTGGCTGATCGGCCACGGCTACCAGGTGCTCTTCGCGATGCCGGCGATCGTGCTCGCGACGATCTTCGTCTCGCTCCCGTTCGTCGCCCGCGAGGTCGTGCCCGACCCTGCGCGAGATCGGCGCAGGAGCAGGAGCAGGCCGCGCACACGCTCGGCGCCTCGAGCTGGCAGACGTTCTGGCGGATCACGCTGCCGTCGATCCGCTGGGCCGTGATCTACGGCGTCGTCCTCACGACCGCGCGCTGCCTCGGCGAGTACGGCGCCGTCGCCGTCGTCTCCGGAAGCATCCAGGGGAAGACCGAGACCGCCACCCTGCGCGTTCAGGAGGAGTACGAGAACCTGAACATGGCCGGCGCCTACGGGATCTCGCTCGTCGCTCGCGCGATCGCGATGTTCGTGCTCGTCCTGATGATGCTGGTCAAACCGAAGGAAGAGGCAGCCTGATGTCGATCGTCGCGCCGCAACATCTCGAAGCAGTTCGGCGAGTTCGTCGCGCTCGACGACGTGTCGGTCGAGGTCACCGACCGGCTCGCTGACCGCCCTGCTCGGGCCGAGCGGCAGCGGCAAGTCGACGCTGCTGCGGGTGATCGCGGGCCTCGAGACGCCGGATGCCGGGTCCGTCTTCATCGGCGACGACGGACGTCACCGGCCGGCGCTCCGCAGGACCGCGGCGTCGGCTTCGTCTTCCAGCACTACGCGGCGTTCAAGCACATGACCGTCTACGACAACATCGCGTTCGGGCTGAAGATCCGCAAGCGTCCGAAGCTCCGAGATCCGAGACCGGGTCGCGAACCCTGCTCGAGCTCGTTCAGCTCGAGGGCCTCGCGAAGCGCTATCCGGCGCAGCTCTCCGGCGGCCAGCGCCAGCGCATGGGCCTCGCCCGCGCGCTCGCCGTCGACCCGACGGTGCTGCTCCTCGACGAGCCGTTCGGCGCGCTCGACGCGCGCGTGCGAACCGAGCTCCGACTGTGGCTGCGACGGCTCCACGACGAGACGCACACGACCACGGTGATCGTCACCCACGACCAGGAGGAGGCGATGGAGGTCGCCGACGAGGTCGTCGTCATGAACCGCGGCCACGTCGAGCAGGTCGCCGGCCCGCGCGAGCTCTACGAGCGGCCCGCGAACGAGTTCGTCATGTCGTTCGTCGGGCAGGTGAACCGTTTCGGCGACGCGTACGTCCGCCCGCACGACCTCGAGCTGACGCTCGAGCCGAACGGGACGACCCGCGAGGCGATGATCGAGCGCGTCGTGCACCTCGGCTTCGAGGTCCGCGTCGACCTCGTGCGCGACGACGGCGAACGTCTGACCGTCCAGCTGACGCGCGACGAGGCGGACCAGCTCGAGCTCGAGCACGGCCAGATCGTCTTCCTCAAGCCGACGAGGCAGACGGTCTTCAGCGAGTAGCCACTCGAGCCCCGGCCGTCAGTGGGGCGACCAGGCGTCGGGGTCGCGTGCGAGAGCAGCGACACGGCGCGGGCAGCTCGCCCGCGCGCGACGTCGGCGAGCGTGACGCGCCTCGAGCACGTGGCGGAGGCTCGCGCGCACCGCGACCCAGACGTCGCGGAGCGGCGCGGCGCTGCCGTTGTACTCGAGCTCCTCCGAGCCGCTGCCCCCGCACGCTCGCGAGCGGCCCGTCGACGGCGCGGATCACCTGCGCGAGGTTGATCTCCTCGGCAGGCCGGCGCCAGCCAGTAGCCGCCCTCCGATCCCGCGCTGGCTCCGAATCAGCCCGCCGTGGCGGAGGTCGACGAGGATGTTCTCGAGGAACTTGATCGGGATCTCCTGCGCCTGCGCGATCCGGTCGCCCTTCACCGGCCCGCCGCCGGCGGCCGCCAGCTCGACCATCGCCCGAATCGCGTAGTCCGCCTTCGCCGAGACGCGCATCGCGGCTCATTCTGACGGGTAGAGCGCCGAGTGCCACGCGTCGAAGTAGACGTGCTTCAGATGCTCGACGCGGGATACGTACGCGCGCGTCTCGGCGAACTGGATCGGCTCGCCCTCCTGGCGCCAGCGGTCGACGTTCCCCTGACCCGCGTTGTAGGCCGCGAGAGCGAGACGCTCAGCCCGGTACTTGCGCGAGGAGGTCCCGAGGTACCACGCGCCGTAGCGGATGTTGATCGCCGGATCCGTCAAGTCGCTGACGCGGAACGCCGTGCCGCCCGTGCGGAGCGCGATCCCCTTCGCGGTCGCGGGGCGAAGCTGCATCAGCCCGATCGCGCCCGACCTCGAGCGCGCCGTCGGGTGGAACTTCGACTCCTCGTAGATCACCGCGGCGAGGAGTGCCGGGTCGACGCCCTCCGCACGCGCCCTGTCGCGAACGACGGCGCTGTAGTCGAGCGGATAGCGCAGACGCTCGAACCATGGCGGGCTCGTCTCGATGACGTATCCCGTCACACCGATCACGGCGACCACGATCAGCGCCGCGACGATCAAGGTGCGTCTCACGACGAGAGATCGTCCATGACCGACGCGACGAACGCGTCGAGCTCTTCGAGCGTGCCCGTGTTGGTGAACGCGTAATCGGCGCGCGCGACCTTCTCCCTGTCGTCGAGAAGTCGCAGCTCGCGCCCGTCCACGACAGCGGGCGAACGCGCCTGCCGCAGCTTGCGCGGGGCCGTGACCACGACAACCTTGTCGAACTCCGAGTCGCTTCCGGCCTCGTAGAGGAGCGGCACCTCCGTGACGCAGACGCGAGGCGGGTCCGGCAAGCTCGCCGAACTGGTCGCGCCAATGGAGGTACTCGGCCGAGACGAGCGGGTGCAGCACGCTCTCGAGCCACTGCAGCGCCTCGGGGTCGTTGAAGACGACCGTCCCGATCGCGTCGCGATCGAGCTCCCCGTCGGGCCTCACGACGCCGTTGCCGAGCCGCTCGACGACCGCGTGCTTCACGTCCTCGTGCCGGAGAAGCTCGTGGACGATCTCGTCGCTCGAGACCGTCGCCGCCCCGTGGCGCCTGAACGACGCCAGGGCCTCGCTCTTCCCCGCTCCGATGCCGCCCGTGATGGCGACGGCGAGCGGGCGGGTCACTCCGCTGCGGGGGGCTCCGTCGCCGCGTCGTCGGCGGACGGCTCAGAGCCCTCGGCGCTTGCCTCGGCCTCCGGCTCGTCCAGCACCGCGACGGCGGCCTCGCTCGGCCACCGGCTCGGCTTCGGCTGCGACCTCGTCGACCACAGGAGTCTCGTCGGCGGGCTCATCGGCAGCCGGAGGCGCCTCGACCGCGGGCCCGTACTCCTCGACAAAGGCTTCGGGAACGGCCGAGTCCGTGTCCGGAATCTCGAGATTCGGCACCAGGTGCACCGACGGGCCGTCGTCTGCGCGCGGCTGCACCGGATCGCTCTCCTCGACGCGCTTGAGCGAGAGCGAGAGGCGCCGGCGCTCGCCGTCGATCTCGATGATCTTGACGTTGACCGCCTGGCCCTGCGAGACGACCTCGCGCGGGTTCTCGACGTGATGCTGCGCGAGCTCGGAGATGTGGACGAGACCTTCGACGCCCGAGAGGATCTCGACGAACGCGCCGAACGTGACGACCTTGGTCACGCGGCCCTCGACGACGTCCTCCTCGTGGTAGTGGTCGAGCACCTGCTGCCAGGGATCGCTCTGGGTCTGCTTGAGACCGAGCGAGATGCGCTGGCGCTCGCGGTCGATGTCGAGCACCTTCACCTCGACCGTCTGGCCGACGTGGAGCACCTCGGACGGGTGGTTGACGTGCGACCACGAGAGCTCGGAGATGTGGATCAGACCGTCCATGCCGTCGAGGTCGACGAACGCGCCGAAATCGACGATGTTCGAGATCTCACCGTTGACGACGTCGCCCGGCTGGAGGCGGTCGAGAATCTGCTGGCGCTGCTCCTTCCGCTCCTCCTCGAGCACGGCGCGCCGCGAAAGAACGACGTTGTTGCGCGACCGGTTCAGCTCGATGACCTTGCACCGGAGCTCCTGGCCGAGGAACTCGTCGAGATCCTGGACGCGCCGGATATCGACGAGCGACGCGGGCAGGAACCCGCGCACGCCGAGATCGAGGATCAGGCCGCCCTTGACGACCTCGATCACGCGACCGTTGACGGGCTCGCCCGACTCGGCTGCGCGCTCGATGTTCTTCCACGCCAGCTCGAACCGCGCGCGCTTCTTGGAAAGGATCAGCCTGCCGTCGGCGTCTTCCTTGATCAGCACGAGCGCATCGACCTCGTCGCCGATCGAGACCTCGTCGGCAGGGTTCACCGCGCGGCGGATCGAGAGCTCCGAAACCGGGATGACGCCTTCCGACTTGTAGCCGATGTCGACGAGGACTTCGTCCTTGTCGACCCGCACGACCGTGCCGTGGACGACCTGCCCCTCGTTGATCTCGGGGAACGTCGACTCGTAGTCGGGGATCAGCTCGCCGTCGGGTCCCTCGACCCAAACGCCCGGCTCCTGCTGCATGAGTTCGCTGGTGACCAAAACGCCGGGCAGTATAGCCCGCCGCTTGCAGCTTCAGGACTTCGCGTCCGCCCAGTTCTCGCCGACGCCGATGTCGACCTGCAGCGGGGGGTCGAGCGCGAAGGCCCCGCACATCTCCTCGCGCACGAGATCGCGGACTGCACGGACCTCTGGATCGGGCACCTCGAGCAGCAGCTCGTCGTGCACCTGCAACACGAGCCGGGCGGCTCTCCCCTCCTCGCGCAGCCTCCGGTGGATGTTGATCATCGCGACCTTGATGATGTCCGCGTTCGAGCCCTGCATGACGAAGTTGACGGCGAGCCGCTCGCCGAGCGAACGGGTCTGGCGGTTGCCGGCGCGGATCTCCGGCACGGGACGGCGACGGCCGAGCAAGGAGGTGACGTAGCCGTCACGCGCCGCCTCCTCGATCGTGCGGGCGATGAAGTCCTGCACGTGCGGGAAGCGGGCGAGATATGCGTCGATGTAGGCCTGGGCCTGCTCGCGCGGGATCTCGAGGTTCTCGGAGAGACCGAACGCCGAGATGCCGTAGACGATCCCGAAGTTGATCATCTTCGCGATCGAGCGCTCCCCCGTCGTCAGCTTCGCAGGCTCGATCCCGAGCACCTCGGCCGCGGTCGCGCGATGGATGTCCTCGCCACGCGCGAACGCCTCCTTCAGCTTCGGCTCGCCCGAGACGTGGGCGAGGATCCGCAGCTCGATCTGCGAGTAGTCCGCCGAGAGGAGCTTCGAGCCGTCCTCGGAGACGAATGCCGAGCGGATCTCGCGTCCGAGTGGCGTCCGGATCGGGATCGCCTGCAGGTTCGGGCTCGTCGTCGAGAGCCGCCCGGTCGATGCCACCGTCTGGTTGATGGTCGTATGGAGGCGTCCGGTCTCCTCGTCGATCAGCGTCGGCAGCGGGACGAGGTAGGTGTTCAGGAGCTTCGAGAGCTCGCGCCATTCCTCGATCACCGGCACGATCTCGTGCTCGGCGCGGATCGTGCGGAGCACCTTCGCATCGGTCGAGTAGCCGGTCTTGCCCTTCCGGCCCGCGGTCAGGCCGAGCTTCTCGAACAGCAGTCGGGCGACCTGTTGCGTCGAGCCAATCGCGAACTCCTCGCCGGCCAGCTCGTAGGCGTGCTCCTCCAGTTCGACGACCCGCTCCGACAGCCGCGCGGTGATCTCACCCATCCGGTAGGTGTCGATCTTGACACCGGCGATCTCCATGTCGGCGAGCACCCTCGTGAGCGGCAGCTCGACCTCTCGATAGAGCGAGGTGACGCCACGCTCCTCGAGCCGCGCGAGCAGCGGCTCGACGAGTCGCCGCGGGAGCTCTGCGGCCCGAACGAGCGCGGCCGTCTCCTCGTCGGTCGCAGGCACCGGGGAGCCCTCGACGCCGTACTCGGCCGCGAGGTCGTCGAGGTCGTACGACGAACGGCCCGGTTCGATCAGGTACGCGGCGAGCAACGTGTCGTCGGCAGCGTCGACGCGGAGCGACTTCGCATCGTGGACGACGAGCTCGCCGTCGACACGCGGCGGGCGCGACCCGACGACGACACCGGCCGCAGTGGCGACAGCGGCGCGATCGGCTTCTGCCGCGTAGCCCACACGGCCCGAGAAGGCGAGCTCGCCCTCGCTCCATGGAACGTCGACCCCGGACGAGACTGCGGATGCCGCCGCGGGGAGCGCCACGTCGAGCTCGTCGACGCGACCCAGGAGGTTGCGGAACTCGAAGCGCCGGAACATCTCCTTCAGCTGGGAGCGGTCGGGCGGCAGGAGCACGAGGGCCCCGGGGTCGCAGTCGATGTCGAGGTCGCGCCGCATCGTCGCGAGGCTCTTCGAGACAGCCGCCTGGCCCGCGTGCTCGGCGATGTTCTTCGCCCGTGCGGGAGTCTGTTCGGACGCGTGCGCGATCACCTCCTCGAGCGTCCCGTACTGTCCGATCAGCGCGCCTGCCGTCTTGTCGCCGATCCCGGGGACGCCCGGGATGTTGTCGCTCGTGTCGCCCTTGAGCCCGATGAAGTCCGGGATCTGGTCGGGCCGGATGCCGTAGCGCGCCTCGACCCGCTCGGGCGTGTAGACCTGAACGTCGGCCACCCCGCGCGGCGTCATCATCAGCGTCACGTTGCCGGAAACGAGCTGGAAGGCATCGCGGTCGGTCGAGACCACGCACGTCTTGATCCCCGCCGCATCGGCGCGGGTCGCGAGCGTCGCGATCACGTCATCCGCCTCCCAGCCTTCGAACTCGAGATTCCGGTAGCCGAACGCCTCGACGATCGGCCGGAAATGCGGGAACTGCTCGCGAAGCAGGTCGGGCATCGGCCGGCGCCCTTCCTTGTAGACCACCCCGGCCGCCTCGGCCGCCGCGGCTCGTTCGACGGGCCGCGAATCCCACGCGACCGCGACACCCTTCGGCCGGTAGTCGGCGAGCAGCTTGAAGAGCATGTTCGCGAAGCCGAGTAGCGCGTTCGTCGGCTGGCCGTCGCTCGTCGCAAGCTCCTCGGGAAGGGCAAAGAACGCGCGGTACGCGAGGTTGTTGCCGTCCACGAGGAAGAGCTCGGAGTCGCGCGCCGGAGCGTCGTCGAGCTCGAGCTCCTCTCCGCTCAGCGTCTTCGGCACGGGGTGAACTGTATGCGTCGGAAGCGAGCGCCTACTTCTGCCGGCGTGGCCGCTAGACCGGCGCGAGCAGTCGCGCCGCGACGCTCGGCCACGACCACCGCTCGACGACCGCGTCGCGCGCCGCTGCTCGCAGCGCCTCCCGATCGGTGGCGGACAACGCCAGGAGCTCCGCGAGCTTCGCTCGCAGGTCCGAGGCGTCGCCGGTGTCGAATGCAGCGAGATGCCGCAGGTGTTCCGGGTACCCAGCCTCGAGCCCGGCAGCGACCTCCGCGAGCCCCGAATGCCGCGCGACGAGAGGTGGACAGCCGCAGGCGGCCGCCTCGGCGGCGACCATCCCGAACGCCTCCGGGAAGATCGACGGAACGACCGCTGCATCGGCGAGCGGAAGCAGGTGAACGAGATGCCGGTGCTCCATCGGGCCTGTGAAGAGCGTGCGCCCGGGAATGAGTGCCGACGCCAGCTCCTCGAGCTCGGCCCGGTGGTCTCCGAACCCGACGATCACGGCGCGAGCATCGAGATCGCGTAGCGCCTCGAGCAGGAGCTGAACACCCTTGTTCTCGATCAGCTTGCCGAAGTAGACGACGGTTGGTTCGTCGGCGGCGAGGAACGCGGCGAGCCGCTCCGCGTTACCCTCGTCCGGGAGCCGCTCGTTCGCGTTTTCCGGGTTCGGCGGGTCGCGTCGCGCCTCCTCGAGAAGCGCGTCGAGCGCCGGCCCGCGCGCGCGTGGCACGAACTCCTCGATGTCGACGCCGGGCGGCACCTCGAACACCCGCTCGACATGACCGACCACCTCCTCGAGCACCTCGCGGATGTGCTGCGAGCCGACGTACGTCGCCTCCGCGAGCGCCAGCGTCTCGCGGCCCCAGGACTCGAGCGGCGGGTTGCCGCGCATCGAGTACTCGAGCTCTGACCCGTGCGCCTTGACGCGGAAGCGCGCGCCGGAAGCCGCCCCGACGGGCGCCCCCATGAGCACATGATTCGCGAAGACGAGATCCGCCGGCATGAGCTCGCGCAAAGCGGCCGCGTTCGCCTCGACGTAGCGCCCGCGCTCCTCCTCGGTGAAGTCCTGCAGAAGCCGCGCCTCGAGCCCGGCGTAGCGGTCGAGAACGAAGACCGGCAGCAGATTCCCAGGCAGCTCGGGGCGAACGACGGCCGCGCCCCCGAGGTCGTGCTGCTCCGGGTGCGGCTCCTGACAGACCACCGTGACGTCGTGCCCGGCACGGCTCCATTCGCGGGCGAGTGCCCGCGTGTAGACGTTCGAGCCCGTCCCACCGAGCAGGTAACCGTGCCAGAGGAGGATCCGCGTGGCGCCCGCCCGTCAGGTCAGGTGGAAGTACAGGGCGTGCAGAAGCTCGGCGGCGGGGTTCAGGGTGTGGACGCTGACGTCGCCAGGCAGGTCGAGCAGAGCCTCCGAGTAGTTGAAGATGATCCGGACGCCGGCGTCGACGAGGTCGTCGGCCGCGTGCTGGGCGGCCGGCGCGGGAACGGCGAGCACGCCGACGACGATGTTCTTTTCCCGGATGACGTCCTTCAGACGCCGGTAGTCGGTCACCTCGATGCCAGAGATGGGCGAGCCCAGCTTGCGCACGTCCGTGTCGAAGACGGCCGCGATGCTGATCCCGTGCTCGGCGAAGATCGGCGAGCTCGCGATCGCCTGGCCCAGCCGGCCCGCACCGACGAGAGCGATGTTGTGCTGACCCTGGGTGCGCAGGATCTTGCGGATCTCGGTGACGAGGCCGTCGATCGAGTAGCCGACGCCGCGCTTGCCGAACTTGCCGAAGTTCGAGAGGTCGCGCCTGATCTGCGTCGCGTTGATGTTCGTGTAGTCCGCGATCTCCTGCGACGAGATGCGCTCCTTCCCCTGCTTCTTCGCCTGGGTGAGCACCTGGAGGTACCTCGAGAGACGCGCAGCGACCCCGGCGCCGAGGCGGGTGTTGTCTCCCACACGCAGTTCGTCGGCGCCTTGGAGCATTCCTAACCCATTCTGCATCACGGCGGTGCGAGTCAAGTTGGAGAACCGCTCACCAGCACACGCAATTCGTCCTCGTCCACCCTGTAGACGAACGCTCGCACGCCGTCGATCTCGACAACCGGCAGCCAGCTGCGGTACGTCGCCTCGAGCTCGGGGACGCCAGTGATGTCGATCTCCTCGAAGTCGAACGGGACATCGGCGCGCACGTTCTCGATCCGCCTGCGGACAGGTCCGCAGAGCGAGCAACCCTGCGCGGTGTAGAGCGTCACGGTCCTCACGGATAGAGGCCGCGGATCACGGCGGCCTCGGCGACGCGCTGTACTCCCAGCCCGTAGGCGGCCATGCGCATCGTGACGCTCCGCGACTCGCGCAGCGCCCACGTTTCCGCGAACGCGCGCGACACGATCTCGTTCAGGCGTTCGTTGACTTCTGCTTCCTTCCAGAAGTATTCCTGGAGCCCCTGCACCCACTCGAAGTACGAGACCACGACCCCACCGGCGTTGGCGAGCACGTCCGGCAGGACGAGAACGCCGTTGCCGTCGAGAATCTCGTCGGCGAGTGGGGTCGTCGGCGCGTTCGCCCCTTCGACGACGATGCGCGCCCGCACGCGGTCGGCGTTCTCCTCGGTGATCACCTGCTCGAGCGCGCACGGCGCGAGCACATCGCAGTCGAGGACGACCAGCTCGTCGTTCGTGATCCGGTCGCCGCCCTCGAGGTCGGCGATCGAACCGCCTGCGTGCTTGTGCGCGACCGCGGCGGCGACGTCCACCCCCGTGGCGTTGTAGAGACCGCCGGAGGAGTCCGAGATCGCCACGACCTTCGCGCCCAGGCCGGCGACGAATCCGGCGAACACCGCGCCGACATTGCCGAATCCCTGAACCGCGATCGTCAGGCCCTCGAGCGGACGGTCATCCCGCTTCAGCGCCTCCTGCAGGCAGAAGAGGCAGCCGCGGGCCGTTGCCTCCTCGCGCCCCAGCGAGCCACCGATCACCAAGCGGCTTGCCGGTGACCACTCCGAGCACCGAGTGGCCCTGGTTCATCGAGTACGTGTCGAATATCCAGGCCATCACGGCAGGCGTGGTACCGACATCGGGCGCCGGGATGTCCATTTCGGGCCCGATCTCGTTGACGATCTCCGACGTGAAGCGGCGGGTCATGCGCTCGAGCTCGCCCAGAGACAGCTGCTTGGGATCGCAGGTGACGCCCCCTTTTGCGCCGCCGAACGGAAGGCCCATCAACGCGCACTTCCACGTCATCGCCATCGCGAGCGCCTTCACCTCGTTGAGCGTGACGTCCGGGTGGTAGCGGATGCCGCCCTTCGACGGGCCGCGGGCCACGTTGTGGGTGACGCGGTAGCCCGTGAACGTGCGGATCGTGCCGTCGTCCATCTGCGTCGGAATCGAGACTTCGACCGACTTCTTGCACTCCTGGAGGATGTTCACGAGGCCATCGTCGATCCCGAAGGTGTCCGCGACCTTGTGCAGCTGGCGGCGCGCGAGCTCGAACGGATCTTCCCGCAGATGGCTTTCGTGCTGCTCGCTCACCTGGCACTGCTCCTTCCCGCCGCCAACGAATCCGTGGAACGGACGATATCCCGGACTACCGGGCCGACGCGTATGCGTCGAGAGAGAGGACGTCGGGGTACGGAATGGGTGCTGTGTATCGGGCCGCCGAGGCGATCATCGCAGCGTTGTCCGTGCACAGGGCGAGCGGTACGGACGCTGCGTCGGGGAGAGCCCGCCGGAGGACAGAATTCGCCGCCACGCCTCCGACGATCGCGACCCTGTTCGTGGCGACCGCCTCGACCCGCGCGACGAGGGCGCGCACGATCGCCTGCTGGTACGCCGCGGCGAGGTCCGCCCTGCGGTCCTCGAGCTCCGCCGAGGACAGGTCGCGCACGGCGTAGAGCAGCGCGGTCTTCACGCCCGAGAACGAGAAGTCGAGCCCCGGGACGCGCGCGACCGGGAACGCGTATGCGCCAGGATCACCGGCCGCGGCGAGTCGGTCGATCTCGGCTCCGCCGGGGTACGGGAGGCCGAGCAGGCGGGCGCCCTTGTCGAACGCTTCCCCGGCCGCGTCGTCGAGCGTCCGTCCGAGAACAGTGACGTCATCCCACGAGCGGCCGCGGACGTCCAGCAGAAGCGTGTGGCCGCCGCTCGCGAGCAGACATGTAAACGGAGGCTCGAGATCGAGAGGGCGGAGGTAGAGCGACGCGACGTGCCCGTGCAGGTGATCGACGGCCACGAGCGGGAGCCGGCGCGTCCAGGCCACCGCCTTCGCCGCAGCGACGCCGACGAGAAGCGCTCCGATCAGCCCGGGGCCCACCGTGACCGCCACGGTGTCGACGTCGTCCAACGTCGTCCCCGCGGTGCCGAGCGCCTCCCGGATCACAGGCGAGACGAGCTCGAGGTGCCGCCGCGACGCCACCTCCGGGACAACCCCGCCATAGCGCGCGTGCAAGTCGGCCTGCGAGGCGATCACGTTGGCCAGGATCTCGCCGTCGTGCGTGACCACCGCCGCCGCGGTCTCGTCGCACGACGTTTCGATCCCCAGGATCACGCAGGCCGCGATCGCGAACGGTCCGAACCCCACCCACCCGGGGGGACCACCCTCATGAAACGTACCCGCACGGCTGAGGAGAAAGTCGGACGCCTTCGTGACAATTGAGCTCCTTTTCTTCCGCCGCAGGGGCCAACGCTCGTCATCCTTCGGGCTCGGCGTCGCGCCACATGATCAGTGCGTCCTCGCGGTTGTCGGTGTAGTAGCCACGACGCAGGCCGCTCCGCACGAACCCGAGCTTCTCGTACAAGCCGATCGCCCCCGCGTTCGAGACGCGGACCTCGAGCGTGTACCCGCGGCGTCCGTCGTCCGCCGTCAGCTCGAAGAGTCGCTGGAGGAGCCGCGTCGCGATCCCGCGTCCCTGGTAGTCCGGGTCGACGGCGACGTTCATGACGTGCCAGGCATCCACGTACCGCGAGTTGATCGCGTAACCGACGAGCGTCGCGCCTTCGACCGCGCCGAGACAGATCGACGTCGGCTTGGCAAGCTCCGACGCGAACATGGAGCGCGACCACGCGGTCGAGTACGCACGCTTCTCGATCACCTCGACAGCCTCGAGATCGGTGACCCGGAGCAGGCGGATCTGGACGGCGAGCGCGGTCATCGGCTCGGCGCCGCGTCGGGGAGCCGGAGATACAGCGGTTCGAGCTCGTCCGCCGGGCCAAAACGTTCCGCGAACGCGACGAGCAGGTGAGCAGCAGGAAGATGCGCAGGATCGTCGTCGGCAGGGACCTCGGCGCCGTTTGCCTCGAAGACCTCGCGGTAGCGCACCGCGCCATCGCCGATGAGCCTCGCCCCCGCGACCTCGATCTCCCCGGGCCGGGCGACCGACGGGCCCTCCGTGAACACCTCGCCGCGCCGTGCGTCGATTACCGGCCGGCCGCCCGCGTAGGCGTGCAACGTCGAGACACCGGCAACCGGAACGTCGAGCCCGAGCGCCAGACCTCGAGCGGTTGCCAGCCCGATTCGAAGGCCGGTGAAGCTCCCGGGGCCGGTCCCGACGACGACGCCGTCGAGCTCGCCCGGCTCGACCCCGGCCGATCGCAGCAGCTCGTCCGCGGCGACCAGTACCTGCCGCGCCTCCGTGCGAACCTCGCGGACCGGCTCCCCGTGGCGCACGAGAGAGCACGTCGCGACAGACGTGGCGGTGTCAAAGGCGAGGATCGTCTTCACTGTCAATCGTGATCCGGCGGTGCGATTCGTCGACGTGCTCCATGCGCACCGTGACCCTCACCGGCTGGAGCCGGCCGGCCGCGTGCTCAGGCCACTCGACAAACGCAATCGTGCCATCGAAGTACGGCTCGAGGTCGCCCCAATCGTCCGCGCCGACGGCGTCGAGCCGGTACAGGTCGAGATGAGCGACGGGGACGGATGCCTCGTACCGGTGACCGATCGTGTACGTCGGGCTCGAAACGGACGACTCGACCCCGAGCGCGCGGCATGCGCCACGGATGAACGTCGTCTTCCCGCTCCCGAGCTCACCGGCCACGGCGACGACGTCACCGGCCGTCAGACGCTCTGCCAGCCACGCGCCAAGCGACTCCGTCTCCTCCGCCGACGCTGTGACCACCGTGGATTCCACGCCTGGACGATAGAGCCACGCGCCCCGCGGCCGCGGCCACGCAGCGTCTAGAAGAGGCCGAGCTGCAGACTGTCAGGGGCGCCCGGCGCGGGATCCGGCGCGAATGCAACCGGGCCCGGAGCGACAGCCTGCGTCCGGCCGCCCGAGCAGGTCTGGCAAGCGGCGGAAGTCGGTCTCGAGAACAGAGAGCATCCGCGGCGTGTACAGGGCGGCCGCAGGATGGAAGAGCGGGTACAGGAGTACGCGTGCTCCGCCGAGCACGACCTCCTGCTCCTGTCCGTGAACCTGGGTGATCCCGGTCGGCTTGCCCGAAAGAAGCTTCGTCGCGAAGTTCCCGAGCGTCGCAACGACCGTGGGCCGAATCAGCCCGATCTGCCGGAACAGGTGACCCTCGCAGGCCTCGATCTCCTCGGGAAGCGGGTCGCGGTTGCCCGGCGGGCGGCACTTGAGCACGTTCGCGATGTAGACGTCGTCACGCGTCAGGCCGATACCGGCCAGCAGCTTGCCGAGCAACTGACCCGCGGCACCGACGAACGGAACGCCCTGCTTGTCCTCGTGGAATCCGGGAGCCTCGCCCACGAACATGAGGTCAGCCTCGGGGGCACCCGCACCGAAGACGACCTGGGTCCGGGTCTCCGCGAGCGCGCAGCGCGTGCAGCCGGCAACGACGTCGCCGTACGCGAGCAGGGGAAGGTCAGCAGCTACCACAGGCTCCGCCACAGCAGCCCCCGCCCCCGCCGAAGCTGGGCTGGGTAGCGGCACCGTGAGCGGCGAATACGGAGAACTGCCGCGAGACCTTCGTCGCCCCGCAATCGGGACACGCGGGAGACTCGTCGTCGATACGGACGAGCTCCTCGAAATGGCTCTCACAGCTCATGCAGACGTATTCGTAGATCGGCACGAATCCTCACGCTACCACAGCTCTGAAACAGCGAATCCAGCCTTTCACTCCTCCGATCTTGCGGGCGCCATCGGACGGTGTCGCGCGCGGTCGGTCGCGTTCCCCCGGGTATGCTGCGTGCGCCCGGCATCCGCAAGGAGCTGGAGCCTCGACATGAGAATTCTGCGCTCGATCGCCGAGCTCGACGCCGCGCTGGCCCCATTCCGCGCCGCCTCGTCGCTCGCCCTCACACCGACGATGGGCGACCTCCACGACGGGCACGTCGCGCTGTTTCGCGCCGCCCGCGCCGAGTGCGACACGGTCGTTGCCTCGATCTTCGTCAACCCGGCCCAGTTCGACGAGACCGCCGACCTCGAGGAGTATCCCGGCGATCTCGCCCGAGACGCGGAGATTGCAGCCGCCGAGGGGGTCGACTTCGTCTTCGCCCCCAGCGCCGACGAGTTCTATCCGCCCGGCTTCGCCACGTGGGTCGAGCCGGGGGGCGCGGCGAACGGGCTCGAAGGCGACGAACGCCCCGGACACTTCCGAGGCGTCGCGACCGCGTGCCTCAAGCTCTTCACGATCGTCCAGCCCGACATCGCGTACTTCGGCCGAAAGGACGCCCAGCAGGTCGCCGTGGTGAAGCAGCTCGTGCGCGACCTGAACCTCGGGCTCGAGATTCGCGTTGTTCCGACCGTCCGCGACGCCGACGGCCTTGCTCTTTCCTCACGTAACCGGCGACTCTCCAGCGACGAGCGGGCGCACGCGCTCGCGATCCCGCGCGCCCTCGCGACCCGAGACCCGGTCCGCGCAAGCGCGGTGCTCGCCGAGGCCGGAATCGAGCCCGACTACGTCGCCGTCGCAGACTTCGACGGGCCGACGCTCGCCATTGCTGCGCGCATCGGCACGACCCGCCTGATCGACAACATCCTCTTGGAAGGAGGCTCGACATGAGCACCCGCCCGCGTACACCCGGCCCATCGGCCCCCGCGCCAGGCAAGCTCACGCTCCCGGAGCTCGGGGAGATGAAGCGCCGGGGCGACAAGATCTCGATGGTCACCGCCTACGACGCTCCCGCGGCGCTCCTGGCCGACGACGCCGGGATCGAGCTCGTCCTCGTCGGCGATTCGGCGGCGATGGTGGTGCTGGGCCACTCGTCGACGATCTCGGTGACGCTGGACGAGATGATCTTCCTCACCCGCGCGGTCACCCGAGCCGCCCGCAGGCCGCTTGTGATCGGCGATCTGCCGTTCGGATCGTACGAGGTCTCGGACGAGCAGGCGGTCGAGAGCGCGATCAGGATGCTCAAGGAGGGCGGCGCGGATTGCGTCAAGCTCGAACGAGCCGGGCGGATGGTCTCGCGAGTTCGGGCGATCGCCGAGTCGAACATCGGCGTGATGGGCCATGTCGGCCTCACTCCGCAGTCGGCGACGAAGCTCGGTGGCTTTCGGGCCCAGGGCCGAACCGCTGAGGCGGCACTCGAGCTGTACGAAGACGCGCTCGCACTCCAGGACGCCGGCTGCTTCGCGATCGTCCTCGAGGCCGTCCCCGCCGCGATCGCGGCTCGGATCACCGAGGCGCTCGCGATCCCGACGATCGGCATCGGTGCAGGCGGCGCGTGTGACGGCCAGGTGCTCGTCTGGCACGACATGCTCGGCCTGTATTCGGGCACCACTCCTCGGTTCGTCAAGGCCTACGCCGACCTCGCCGGCGGAGATCACCGATGCGCTCGGCCGCTACGCCTCGGACGTCCGCGACGGGACATTCCCGGCCGAGGAGCACACCTACTCGATTCCGGACGAGCAGCTCGCGCGGTTCGAGGCGGGCCTTGCGGCTAGAGAACCAGCACCAGGATCGTGAGGGCGACCGGGAGCGCGGCCGCGGCAGCCAGCCCGGCGCCCGTGCGGCCCCAGCTCCAGCCGTGCACGGCGCGCACGCCGATCACGAGAAGCACCCCTGCCCAGACGAAGAACGCGAGCTGGAGCGCGGCGAAGATCTCACCACCTGTTCCTGCGTCGCTGCCGCCGCTTCGGAACGCGTCCGCTCCGTAGAGCGCGAGCTTCGCCGGGAGCAAGATGAGGGACAACGCGATCGGGACCGCGGCGAACGCGAGCACATGGCGCGAACGCCGATAGCTACCCGCCGAGCCCACGGCGCGCACCCCCCGGTAGAGCAATCCGCCGACCAGCCAAAAGACCGTCGCGCCGTAGAGCGCTCCCGCGAGAAACGCCCAGACCGCGACGAGCAACGCGTCGTAGTCGCTGTCGTCCATCAGCCGCCCCGCCGTGCGGGTCGCGAGCACGCCCGCAACGCCCGCGAGCAGCGTGATCGCGAGCACGGGCTCCGCTCGACTCGCCGCCGCCTCTCGCGAGTCGTCTCGCAGCGCCGCGAACACCGCTCGAGGCGCCTGAAGGACGAGCACGGTGCGCAACCACCACTCCCGGTCGCCCTGGGGCACCGCGGCCACCTGGTGGTCGGTCACTAGGGGAGAATGCCCTCCGTCACGGTCTTCCCGTTCGGGCAGACATACGAGACCGTGCCGATCCCGTTGTCTGTCCGCGAGATCCACTGGGCGCCGTTCGGGCAGATCGTGTGATGGCGAAAGTCGACGACGAATGCCACCATGCCGCCCAGGAAAAGCAGGGCCATCGCCGCAAACACGCCGATGACGAAGCGCCGCCGCGTGCGGTCGGGCATTTGGTACCTCTGGGCGTCTGGCTCGACTTCGGTCACGCCTGGAGGCTATGCGGCGGCGACGGCCTGGCGCTGGAGGAGCGGCGCCAGGAAGCGTCCGGTGTACGACTCTGCGACGAGCGCGATGTCCTCGGGCGTTCCGGTCGCAATCACTTCGCCGCCCTCCTCTCCGCCTTCCGGCCCGAGGTCGACGACCCAGTCGGACTGCTTGATCACGTCGAGGTTGTGCTCGATCACGAGCATGGTGTTCCCCGAGTCGACGAGGCGCTGGAGCACGCCGAGCAGCTTCTCGATGTCGGCGAAGTGGAGGCCGGTGGTCGGCTCGTCGAGGATGTAGAGCGTACGGCCGGTCGCGACTTTGCAGAGCTCCGCGGCCAGTTTCACCCTTTGCGCCTCACCACCAGACAGTGTCGTTGCGGGCTGGCCCAAGGTCATGTAGTCGAGCCCGACGTCGTGCAGGGTCTGGAGACGCCGGCGGATCTTCGGAATCTTCGCGAAGAACTTCAGCGCCTCCTCGACCGACATCTCGAGCACGTCGGCAATCGTCTTCCCCTTGAAGCGCACCTCGAGCGTTTCGCGGTTGTAGCGCTTGCCCTTGCAGGTCTCGCACGGGACGTAGACGTCCGGCAGGAAGTGCATCTCGATCTTGATCTGGCCGTCGCCCTTGCACGTCTCGCAGCGCCCGCCCTTGACGTTGAAGGAGAAACGGCCGGGCTTGTAGCCGCGAACCTTCGCGTCGGGGGTCAGCGAGTACAGCTCGCGGATGTGCGTAAAGAGGTCGGTGTAGGTGGCAGGGTTCGAACGTGGCGTGCGCCCGATCGGGCGCTGGTCGATCTCGATCACCTTGTCGAAGGCTTCGATTCCCTCGACCGCCTCGTGCTGGCCTGGCTTGACTCGAACCCGTTGGAGCCGGTTCGCGAGCGTCTTGTAGACGATCTCGTTCACCAGGGTCGACTTGCCCGAGCCGGAGACGCCCGTGACCGAGATGAACTTCGCGATCGGAAAGTCGACGTCGATTCCCTTCAGGTTGTGCTGGGTCGCGCCGCGGATGGTGAAGACGCCGTTGTCCTCGTGCCGCCGGTCGGGGATGCCGATCGAGCGCGCGCCCGAGAGGAACTGGCCCGTGACCGACTTCTGGTTGCGTTCGACCTGCGCGGCCGTTCCCTCGGCGACGACGTGGCCCCCGTGCTCGCCCGCCCCGGGGCCCATGTCGACGAGCCAGTCCGAGCTGCGCATCATCTGCTCGTCGTGCTCGACGACGAGCACGGTATTACCGAGGTCTCGCAGCCGCTCGAGCGTCCCGATCAGCCGGTCGTTGTCTCGCTGGTGGAGACCGATCGAGGGCTCGTCGAGGATGTACAGGACACCGACGAGCTGCGAGCCAATCTGGGTTGCAAGCCGCAGGCGCTGGGCTTCGCCGCCCGACAGGGTGGCCGACGCGCGGTCGAGCTGGAGGTAACCGACGCCGACATTGTCGAGGAATGTGAGCCGCTCGCGGATCTCCTTGACGATTCTCGCGCCGATCAGGAGCTCCGTCTCGGTGAGGTCGAGCGCGTCGAGGAACCGGAGGGCAGCAGCAACCGAAAGCCGCGTGAACTCGTGGATGTTCTTGCCGCCCACGGTGACCGCGAGCACCTCCGGCTTGAGGCGCGCGCCCTTGCACACCGGGCAGGGGCGGAACGACATGTACTCCTCGATGCGCTCCCGCTGCGTCGAGCTGTCCGTGTCGCGATACCGTCGCTCGAGGGACGTGACGATTCCCTCGAACGCGATCATGTACGAGCGGCGGCGACCCATTCGGTTGCGATAGCTGACGTAGACCTTGTCGCCGTCGGTGCCGTTGAGGAAGTAGCTCTGCTCGCGCTCGCTGAGCTCCTGCCACGGCTTGTCGACATCGATTTCGTAGCGTTCGGCGATCGCCTGGATCACGGACTCGTAGAAGCTCGAGTTGCCGACTGCCCACGGGACGAGCGCTCCGTCGGAGATCGAGACACTCGGCTCGGGGACGAGCAGGTCGGGGTCGATCTCCTGCTGCGAGCCGAGCCCCGTGCAGCGCGGGCAGGCGCCGTGAGGCGAGTTGAACGAGAAGATGCGCGGCTGCAGCTCGGGCAACGAGACGCCGTGTTCGGGGCAGGCGAAGCGCTCCGAGTACGTACGGCTCTCGCCGCTCTCGACCAGGTCGATCGTGACGAGGCCCTCGGCGAGCGCAATCGCCGTCTCGACGGACTGCGTCAGACGGAGCCGGAGATCGTCCTTCAGCACGAGCCGGTCGACGACGACCTCGATCGTGTGCTTGAACTTCTTGTCGAGCGCCGGCGAATCCTCGAGCTCATGCTGCTCGCCGTCGACCTTGACGCGCGTGAAGCCTTCGTTTCGAAGCTCCTCGAAGAGCTCGCGGTGCTCACCCTTGCGGTCGCGAACGACCGGGGCGTTGACGGTGAAGCGCGTGCCCTCGGGGAGCGCGAGGATCTGCTCGACGATCGAGTCGATCGACTGTCCCGCGATCGGCCGTCCGCAGACGGGGCAGTGGGGACGCCCGACGCGCGCATAGAGCAGGCGCAGGTAGTCGTAGATCTCGGTGACGGTGCCGACGGTCGAGCGCGGATTGCGCGACGTCGTCTTCTGGTCGATCGAGATCGCGGGGGACAGCCCCTCGATCGAGTCGACGTCGGGCTTCTCCATCATCTGCAGGAACTGGCGCGCGTATGCAGAGAGGGACTCGACGTACCGCCGCTGGCCCTCGGCGTAGATCGTGTCGAAGGCAAGGCTCGACTTTCCGGACCCGGAGAGGCCGGTGATGCAGATGAGTTTCTGGCGGGGGAGCCGGACCGTGACGTCCTTCAGGTTGTGCTCCCGGGCGCCGTGGACCACAAGTTCGTCGACGGGCATCGACCGGCCATTCTACCGGGCGAACGGACGTTCGCCTAGAGCATGGCTCTCGGGCTTACCGGCGGCGGCCGAAGACGAGGCCACCGAGGGTGAAGCCGAGGCCGAACGTGCCCGCGGTGAAGCCGCCGATGGCGACACCTTTACGCCAGGGTGAGAGCCGCCGCCAGCGGCCGAGCGCCTCTTCTTCGTCAGGAGTCAGCGACTCGCCGCGACGCCGCTTGCGAATCGCGCCGCCTGCGCGTATGCCGAGATAGAGGTCGTCGAAGATCTCGCCGGACTGCTCTTCCGCCATGCTGCTCACTGTAGCCTCCTTCGACGGTGCGAACGCGCGTCCTCCACGTGTCCGACCTCCATGTTGGCTCGCGCGGCGGACGCGACGATCTCGCGGCCGGAGCTGCGATTGGCGCCCTCGTGGAGCACGTCGACCCGGAGCTCGTGATCGCGACCGGCGACCTGACGCACCTCGGTCGCCCGAAACAGCACGAGGCCGCTGCGACCTTCCTGCGGCAGCTGGGAGACGCCGCTGCTCGTCGTGCCCGGAAACCATGACATTCCGTGGACATTCCCGGCGCGGTTCACGAGCCCGTGGCGCAGCTTCGAGACCGACTGGGAGACGACCGAGCCCGTGTATTCGTCCGAGTCGCTGCACGCGGTCGGCCTCAACTCGGTGCGGCCGTGGCGCCACCAGTCGGGCGCGATCCGCAGCGCGCAGCTCGCCCGCGCGGCTGAGCGCCTGCAGGCCGCACCCGGCGGCGCGCTGCGCGTCGTGGCACTGCACCACCAGCTCGTGGGCGCCCCGTGGCGCACACGGAAGCGACCGGTCGCGACGCCGCAGCCACGTCCTGGCGAGCCTCGTCGATTCCGGAGCCGAGCTGATCCTCGGCGGGCACATTCACCAGGCAACGGTCTGCGAGCGTCACGAATTCGAGGTGCTGGGGCCGGGACAGAGCGGTGTCGTCGTGTCGATCGCTCCTGGATTCGGGCGCCCGCGACCGAACCGCCGCGGTGAGGCGCGCGGCGTCACCGTCTACCACGCCGACGAACGGGAGCTTCGGGTCGAGACGCACATGTGGGTTGGCGAGGGGTGGGAATTGACCGCGGTGCGCACGTTCCCGCGTGGCGAACGCCAGCCAACCGGCTGACCTGCCTCGCAGACCGCGAAACCTGCTACGCGGTGGTCTCGGCGAACGCGAGGAGCTCGCGGCGCAGCTCCTTGATCTCGTCCCGGAGCTTCGCTGCGTACTCGAACCGGAGCTCCTCGGCAGCCGTGAACATCTCCTCCTCCAGCGTGATCGCGAGCTTCTCGAGCTCGGCGCGATCGAGCCCCTCCACCTTCTTCCCGCGCCGCGATCCTCGCGGCACGTGCGGCGCCTCGAGCGTCAGGAACTCGGCGATGTCGGACACGCCCTTGACGATCGACTCCGGCGTGATCCCGTGCTCCTCGTTGTAGGCGAGCTGCGTCGCGCGCCGCCGGCTCGTCTCGTCGATCGCGAACTTGATCGACTCGGTGTGCTTGTCCGCGTACATGAGAACGCGACCGTTGATGTGGCGCGCGGCCCGGCCGATCGTCTGGATCAGCGCGGTCTGGCCGCGGAGGAAGCCCTCCTTGTCGGCGTCGAGGATCGCGACGAGCGAGACCTCGGGCAGGTCGAGCCCTTCGCGCAGCAGGTTGACGCCGACGAGAACGTCGTACTCGCCGAGCCGCAGGTCGCGGATGATCTGGATCCGCTCGAGGGTGTCGATCTCGGAGTGCAGGTACCGCGCCTTCACCCCCGCCTCGAGCAGGTAGTCGGTGAGGTCCTCGGACATCTTCTTCGTCAGCGTGGTGACGAGCACGCGCTCGCCGAGCTCCTCGCGCCGCCGAATTTCGCCGAGGAGGTCGTCGATTTGGTTGCGCGTCGGACGCAGTTCGATCTCGGGGTCGACGATCCCGGTCGGCCGGATCAGCTGCTCGGCGACACGGGTCGAGTGGCGGAGCTCCCACGCCCCGGGCGTCGCGGAGACGAACACGACCTGCTGCACCTTTGTGAGGAACTCGTCGAAACGGAGAGGGCGGTTGTCGAGTGCCGAGGGGAGCCGAAACCCGAAATCGACGAGCGTCTGCTTGCGCGAGCGGTCGCCCTCGTACATCCCGCCGATCTGTGGCACCGTCTGGTGTGACTCGTCGATGAAGGTGACGAAGTCGGACGGGAAGTAGTCGAGCAGCGTGTACGGCGCGGAACCCTCCGGACGGCCGTCGAGGATCCGCGAGTAGTTCTCGATCCCGTTGCAGAAGCCGAGCTCCCGCATCATTTCGAGGTCGTACTCGGTGCGCTGCCGGATGCGGTGCGACTCGAGCATCTTCCCCTCGGCGTCGAAGCGGCCGACGTGCGCCTGGAGCTCCCGTTTGATCTCCTCGACGGCGCGTTCGATGGTGGGCTTCGAGGTGACGTACTGGGTCGCCGGGAACACCGTGATCGTGTCGAGCTTCGAGAGGACCTCGCCGGTCAGCGGGTCGAAATGGGTGATCTGCTCGACCTCGTCCCCGAAGAACGACACGCGATAGGCAGTCTCGGAGTGCGCCGGCTGGATCTCGAGCACGTCTCCCTTGACCCGGAAGCGCCCGCGTCCGAGCACCGTGTCGTTGCGGGCGTACTGAATGTCGACGAGCTTGCGCAGGACGGCGTCGCGGTCATGCTCTTCCCCGACCGTGAGGAAGACGACGCGATCGGCGTATTCCTCGGGTGAGCCGAGGCCGTAGATGCAGGAGACCGAGGCGACGATGATCACGTCGCGCCGCGAGAGCAGGCTCGAGGTCGCTGCGTGCCGGAGGCGGTCGATGTCGTCGTTGCGCGAGCTGTCTTTCTCGATGTAGAGGTCGGCCTGCGGAACGTACGCTTCGGGCTGGTAGTAGTCGTAGTACGAGACGAAGTACTCGACCGCGTTGTCGGGGAAGAACTCTCGGAACTCGTTGCAAAGCTGCGCCGCGAGCGTCTTGTTGTGCGCGATGACGAGTGCCGGCCGCTGCACCTTCTCGATGATCCAGGCCATCGTCGCCGTCTTGCCGGTTCCGGTCGCGCCGAGAAGTGTCTGGTAGCGCTCGCCGGCGAGAAGGCCTTCGGTGAGCGCGTCGATCGCACGCGGCTGATCGCCCATCGGCGCGTACGACGCCGCGGTCCTCAAGTCAGGCATGGCGGACAGGGTAACCCCGGTGAGTTCGACGAGCGGGGCGGCGATCCCAACAACTTGGGGCCTGGGCAGGGCGAAGCTAGGACCCATCCCTATCCCCCACCCACCCAAGGGGATGAGGGCGAGTCTAACGCGAGAGGTGTGACGTGTTAGCGCCGACTCTGCGCCGAGTGGGTGAAAAGTCAGTCGCCCCAGTCGAAGTCTCGCGAGCGGGACCAGAGCGTCTCATCCGACTGCTCTTCCTCGCTTGCAGACTCCTGCGTGGCCTCCGCCGGCGGCTCGCCGAACGACCCGTCGGTCGGCCAGTCAAGCGTCGTCGGGCTGTCGACGATCGACTCGACGCCGTCCATGGTGTCCTCCACTCGCGCCTGCTCCTCCGTCTTGAAGAGCGGGTGATTCTCGAACGGATCGTCGGTCATGTACTTCTCGATTGGCATCTCATGCTCGAGCGCAGCGTTGCGACGCTTGAGCTCGATGTGATCCTGGATCACCTGTGCGAACAGCGACGAGGTGTCGACGGCCATTTTCTCCTCCTGCTGGTACGCCATTCTCCGCCTGCTTCGAGTCTAACGCGCAACCAGGCCGACCGGCGACCCGACCCGATGCGCCGTGCCGCCGCATTTCGACCCGCGTGGCCGGCAAGAGTCCACACCGCTTGCGCATGGAGGCGGCGACCGGAACAATCGGGGCATGACGAAACGTCGCGGCCTGGGCCGCCGTGCAGGCACCTGGGGCATGGCGGTCGCCATCTGGGAAATCTGGAAGTACATCCCGAAGAAACACCGGAGGCGCGTGCTTCTGCGGGTGAGCAAGCACGGCTCGACGCTCGTGACCCGCGCGTTCATTGCGCGCCGCAACACGCGGCGCTAATGGAGGACGGCGCGCACGCGGATCTAGGTCAGCACCGCTCGCGCGATCCTGTCCTGCTCGATGAGGTGCGCGCCCGGATATCCCTCCGCCGCACTCGCGCGCCATGGCCGGCCGACATACCTGACCGGGATCCCCGCGGCCGCCTCCTCGAGCCGGTGGCGGATCGTGCGCCACGCACCCATGTTCTGCGGCTCTTCCTGCGCCCACACCACTTCGTCGAGCGACGGGTACGACGAGATCAGCTCACGCACGGCCTGCACCGGGAACGGATACAGCTGCTCGATCCGCCCGACGGCAACGGTGTCGGCGGCGCCGCGCTCGTCGTGGCCGACGATGTCGTAGAACACCTTCCCGGCACAAAACGCGAGCCGCCGGATCGGCGCCTTGGTGGCGACCTGGGCATCGTCGATAACGGTCTGGAAGCTCCCGCCGGTCAGCTCGGCGAGCGTCGACGATGCCTCTTTGAGCCGGAGCAGACCCTTCGGCGTCATCACGACAAGCGGTCGCGCGACGGGCTCGAGCGCCTGGCGCCGCACGAGGTGGAAGTACTGGGCCGCAGTCGTGCAGTTGGCGATCCTGATGTTCTCCTGGGCGGCGAGCTGGAGGAACCGCTCGAGCCTCGCGCTCGAATGCTCCGGACCGTTCCCTTCATAGCCATGCGGGAGGAGGAGCGTGAGCCGGGAGGTCTGCTTCCACTTCGCGAGCCCGCTCGAGATGAACTGGTCGATGACGATCTGGGCGCCGTTCGCGAAGTCGCCGAACTGGGCCTCCCAGAGAACGAGCGCCTCGGGCGCCGCCGTCGAGTACCCGTACTCGAAGCCTGCACACACGTACTCGGAGAGCGGTGAGTTGTGCACCTCGAACGACGCCGAGGCCTCCTCGAGATGCTGCATCGGCGTCCAGCGCGCGCCGTTTTCTGCGTCGTGCAGCACGAGATGCCGGTGCGAGAACGTCCCTCTCTCCGTGTCCTGGCCGGTCAGGCGAATCGGGATGCCTTCGCCGAGGAGGGAGGCGAAGGCGAGCGACTCGGCCTGACCCCAATCGATGCCTCCGTCGTCGAGTGCTGCTCGGCGCCGGTCGAGCTGGCCGCGCAGCTTCGGGTGGACCGCGAACCCTTCCGGCACGCGAAGCAACTCCTTGGCCAGCGCACGGAGCCGCGTCTCGGAAACCGCCGTCGCGACATCCGTCCCGCCGCCACCACGCGGCACTCCCTCGTCACGACTCTTCACCGGAATGCCCTCGGCGAACGACGCCCGCAGCCGTTCGTGGGCCTCTCGGAGGCTCGACTCGACTTCGCGGACGAACTGCTCCGCCTCGGCGCCCGTAAGCACGCCTTCCTCGACGAGCCTCTTGCCGTACAGCTCGCGGACCGTCGGGTGCGCCTCGATCATGGCCACCATCAGCGGTTGTGTGTACGCGGGCTCGTCCTGCTCGTTGTGACCGAAGCGGCGGTAGCCGACGAGGTCGACCACGACGTCGTGCCCGAAGCGGGCGCGGTAGGCGAGTGCGAGCCGGACTGCCGAAATCGCCGCCTCCGGATCGTCGGCATTGACGTGGATGATCGGCACGTCGAAGCCCTTCGCCAGGTCGGAGGAGTGGCGGGTCGAGCGGCCCTCGGCCGGATCGGTGGTGAACCCGACCTGATTGTTGGTGATCAAATGGAGCGTGCCGCCGGTCGAGTAGCCGTTGAGCGCCTCCAGGTTGAGTGCCTCCGCGACAACACCCTGGCCGGCGAACGCCGCGTCGCCGTGCAACAGGATCGGCATCGCGACGGCCGGGTCGTGAGCGCCGGCCCCGCCTGCACGACTCGTCTGCTCCGCGCGCGTCCTGCCCTCGACGACCGGATCGACAGCCTCGAGATGACTGGGGTTGGCGACGAGCGTGACGCCGACCGTCCCGAAGGCAGTCTCGCGAGCCCCGCGCGCGCCGAGGTGGTACTTGACGTCTCCTGTCCCGCCCTCGGGATCCGAGACGACAGCGTCGATCATGCGCTCTCCCTCGAACTCCCGAATGATCTTCTCGTAGGGCAGGCCGATCGTGTGTGCGAGAACGTTCAGGCGGCCGCGGTGCGCCATGCCGAGCACGACCTCGCGCGCTCCCCCTGCCGCCGCGAGCTCCAGCGCTTCGTCGAGCATCGGAATCGTGGTGTCAAGACCCTCGATCGAGAACTGCTTCTGCCCGAGGAAGGTGCGCCTGAGGTACCGCTCAGACCCTTCGACCTGGCAGAGCCGTTTGTACAGAGCACGCTTCTCGTCCGCACCGAGCGGAATCCGGTACTGCCACGACTCGATCGCCCGGCGCAGCCAGACGCGCTGTTCGTGGTCGGCGATGTGCTCGATCTCGAATGCCATCGTCCCGCAGTACGTCTCCTGCAGGTGCGGAAGCGCGTCGGCCAGCGTCTCGCCGTCGACCCCAACCCCAAGAATCGATGCAGGGATCCGCTCCTGGAGCGCAGCGGTGAGGGGCGTGTCGTGCCGCAGCGGATCGAGAAAAGGATCGCCAAGGGGCTCCCTCCCGAGCGGATCGAGGCGTGCCCCCAGATGACCGTGGACCCTGTGCGCTTTGACAAGCGCCATGGCAGCGGCGACCCCGCCGAGGAACTCGCTGTCCTCCGCTGCCGGGACGGGCCTGACCGTGCTGGTCGCGCTCCCACCGTTGCCGCCGGCACCGTTGCTCGAGGGCCGGAGGAGTCGCGCGAGCCCAGGCAAGGTCGCCAAGAGATTGCTTTCGCCACTCTCGAAGAGCGCTCGCCATTCTGCAGGGACGGCCTCTGGGTTCTCGAGATACTCATCGAGGAGCAGACGCGCGTAGCCGGCGTTCAGGCCATCGACGTCGTGCATCGCCATGCCTAGTGTTTTGTAGCAGCGGCGAGATTCCTGCCGCTGCCCGCGACTAGCTCGACGCTCTCTCGCGCGAGCGCGCTGCGCGGGTCGCCTCGCGCGAACGACCACCATGCGGGCCCCGGCGCGGTGGACGCGACCCCGGTGGCCGCCGCCACGGCTTCCAGTTGATGCCCTCGAGCCCCTCGGTCCCGCCCTCGGTTCCAACCTCGGGCTCCGCCTTCACGGCCCACCAGATGACCCAGCAGATGTAGCCCAGCGGGATCTTCAGAACCACCAGGAACAGGATGGCAAACCAGACCTCAGGCGACATGAGACTCAGTAGTTTACGCCACAGCGCGGCGATTGTGTGACTTCTGAGACAAGTTCGGTGGCGCGTTTCGCATCACCGGAATCGCCGGAGTTCGTCGCGCCGAAACCCCCACACAGCAAACGTGCCGAAGAGAGCCATAAACGCCACCAACCGCGCGTATGGCCCGAACTCGAAGGGATCGCCGGCAACAGCCGCCGTGAGCGCGTCCGCGAGCGAGCGCGTCGGCAACCAGGGAGAAACCATCGCTACGGGTCGCGGGCAAGTCGCTCGGTCGAAACCAAAGCCCTCCCGCATAGGACAGCCCGAGATACACCACATTGGCGATCGGGAGCGCCCCTCGCTGAGGAGCCCAGTAACCAAGGGCGATCCCGAACAACGCGAAGGGAGCGGTGCCGACCAGGAGCGTCGAGCCGAACTCGGCCCAGCGCGGCCCGGCGAGGGCTGGCCTGGTCGTCGCGAGAGCGACGGCGACAACCACAGCGGCGGCGGCAGCAGCGAACACCGCAGCCGAGGCGAGGCGGGCCCCGATCCGTGTCGCCGGGCCCGCCGGAAGCGTTCGCAGATAGGCCTCCCATGGCGAGGCGCGCTCGACGGCGATTCCGACCCCGAACTGAAAGAACGCGACACCAATCGCCGCAAAGCCAGCGAACCGCGCCATTTCGACGGCGGGATCACCACGGCCGCCAGGAACTGCAAAGAGCACGAAGAACGCCGCCGGGAAGAGCAGCGTCGGCACCAGGAAGGCTGGGTACCGCAGCAATTCGAGCGTCAGCGCGCGTGCGTGCAGAAGGACGAGCTTCACGGCCTCCGCCCGCGCGCTGCTATGGCCTCCTCCAGTGTGAGACGGCGAACGTCGAGATCGTCCAGTTGCACGCCCTCGAGCACGAGGCGCTGCACAACCCCGCCGGGGTCGGGCGTAAGAATCCGGAGAAAATCGCCCTCGCGCTCCGCCCCCTCGACTGCGACCCCACGCGGAGCCCCGAAGGTCACACACGCCAGCCCGGCGCCCGCCTTGATCGAGGACACGCTGCCGTCCGTGACGATTGCGCCCGCGTCGATCAGAACAATCCGAGTCGCAAGCGCCTCGGCCTCTTCGATGTAGTGGGTCGTGAGAAGGGTCGTCCCACCCTCACCTGCGTGTTGCCGGATAGCGGCCCAGGCGGCGTGGCGCGCGTCGCCGTCGAGCCCGGCCGTCGGTTCGTCCAGGACGACGAGGCTCGGTCTCCCTGCAAACGCCAGCGCCACCGCGAGACGCCGCCGCTCGCCCCCGGAGAGCCCCCCGACCTGCCGGTGCTCGAGCGCATCCAGCCCGAATCCACCGAGAAGCGCTGAAGTCGGGAGTGGAAAGACATAGTGGGCCCGCACCAGTTCGACCAGCTCTCGAGTCCGCAGCGTTGCCGGGTACGCGCTCTCCTGAAGCGCGACGCCGACGAGCTGACGTGCGCGCGGCCGCCTCGGATCGACGCCGAAGAGCCGAGCCTCACCCCGATCCGGAACGCGGAGGCCGAGGAGCATCGCGATCGCCGTCGACTTGCCCGCACCGTTCGCCCCCAACAGGGCGAGGATGTCACCTGGGTGGAGGTCGAGAGTCACATCGTCCAGCGCCGTGACGTTCCCGAAGCGCTTGGTCACACCTTCGAGCGACGCAACGCTCACGGCACTGCCTCCGCCTCGCATTGCGAGCGGTCCAGCAGCGCACCCACGAGCACGTTGTAAACCCAGTGCGCGGCGACGCTCGCTGCGAGCACCCCCGTGACGAGATACACCGACGCGAACAGGCCGCCGGTGCCGAGATGAACAAGCCGGCGCGTGCGATGCGCAAGCGCGAAGCCGACGGTGCTGACCGCGAGCGCGGACGCCATTCCCGCCGAAAGCAACTCGCCGAGGACGACGCGGCGCCAGAGAACCTCCTCATTGGTAGCCCACAGGCCGAAGAACGCGACGCGGCCGAGAACCATCGGCATCCTCCCGCCACGCACAAGCAGTCGCGGTCGACTTCGAGTGATAGCGGTGAACAACGCCGCGCCCGCAAACAGACCGATGGCGGCGGCCTGCAGCCACGGCACGCGCGCCGGTGGGCCAGCAGGGGTCACCGCGAACAGGAGCACGAGCGTCGTTGTGGTGGACAGGGCGATCACCAACCAGAGGGTTCTCGGGTCGCTCAACCGCGCCCTCCGAGGAGTAGCGCGTAGACGCTCGCTTCGTCGAGTCCATCGGCACCGACGAGCGCGTCGAGGCGCCGGTCGAAGAAGCCCCCGATCGGAAGTGCATGGAGACCGAGCACGGAGGCGGCGAGGACGGCGTTCTGGACGACATGCCCAGCCTCGATCAGGGCGAACCGGTATCCGCGGGCACCGTACTTGAACCGCGAGCGCCAGAACATCGCAGTGACCACGACAAGAGCGGCTGCTGCCTCGATGAGCGACGGGTCGACTAGAGCCTCACCGGTCAAAGCCGGATCGAGCGGACCAATGACCTCGAGCCGGTGTCGAAGCGGGTTGTAGTGGAGGACAGACGGCGCTGTCTCCTCGACATCGAGGGCGAGCACGTAGAGCTCGAGTGGGTAGAGACCGCCCCCAGACGGCACCGGACGACGACGAAGTCCCGTGCCCGGAGGTTCGGCGGCGTAGCCCGCCCCGAGGATCATTCCAAGATCACCAACCGCGAGCGGCCGGCGCTCGTTCGCAGAAGTCGAGCGTCGTCGCGCGAGCGCCACGCGCAGCGACGTGCGCGGGAGCCTGCGGTGCGCGAGGTCGATCCCCGGGCGATGGTCGTTGGTGCGACTCGACCGAGCGACAGTCTGCTGCAGCTCGGGGCTTCGCGCTAGTGCCTGCAGGTTCTCGAGGCGGCCTGGAGCGATATTTGGGTACAGCCGCGATGCCTCGTGAAAAGCCTCGGCTGCGTCGTCGGTCGCGACGCCGTCGGAGCCATACACGAGCGATGCAAACTCCGCAGTCGGGACGACTCGCATTACGGAAACGGGTGCGGGTCGTGATTGAGATCGCTCTCGGCAAGCGGATCTTTGGCGAGACCGGCTTGGCAGGCGGCCCCGTACAGCCGCTGACCGCCCAAGAACCTCGTGTCGTGCACAACATCGAGCGAACAGAGCTCGGGCGCGACGACCTTGACAACGGTCAGGCCGAGCTCACGGACGTCGGGAGCGGTCACGTCGACTGCATACGCGTTCGACCCGGCCGCCTCCACCCGCCCGCAGAGCGCAGCAACGTGCTCGTCGTGCGAGGCACCCTCGAGCGTTGGCACGGACGCGACGGGGACGCTGTCTGCGCCGGACGTCAGGAACGAAGCGGCCCCAGCGTGGTCGTGGTCGGCGTAATGGAGGATGTGAGCCTCGAACGAGTTGACTTCACCGGCATCCTCCGAGTCGTCCGCAGCGAGGAGTGCGAGCTTGGCCGAGGCAGAGCGCGCAGCGAACGCCTCGGACAATGCTTTCCACCACGCACGTTCCATGGTCGGCGCGGTTCCGGCACCGACACCGAGCGCCCCCTGGCAACCGGCCGGCGCGCGAACGACCCCGAGCACACTCGGCAAGCGGTGGAATGCGGAAAGGTCGATTGCGACGTAGTCCAGCCCGAGCCCTGCGAACAGACGGCGGTCGAGCGACGAGATTCGTACGTCCGCGGACCAGTCAAGCCGCGGAAGCGATAGTCGGTTCGCCCAGACGATCATGAACGCGTCTCGTTCCAGAAGCTCGCAGAGGCCGCGCGCAAGTGCGTCGCCAGGCTCTCGAGCGCACGCCATCCCGCTGCTTGTTGCGTAGCCGATTCGAGTGCCGCCGGGCCCGACCGCGTCGCCCAGGAACACGAGCTCGGCCGGAAGCATCACCGGGCGCCCGGATGGGATCGACGTGCCAGCGACCCACGGAACGCGGGAATCACGCGTGAACGGCTGAAACGGGAACCCACCCTGAGCATGCTGCGTCTCGGAGAACAGCGCGAATCGTTCCGGTGCCACGGCTCGATCGCCGAGCTCTCGAGCCGTGGCGACCACGAGACGATCGTCGGGGACGAAGCTCGCCGAATACCGTTCGAGAGCCTCGCCAACCGCAGCCGCGGCAGCCTCACCGAGAGTGAGCCCGGACCCGCCGATCCCCGCAAGGTGGTCGAGGGTCGAGTTGGGGAGGCCGATTCCCCGTCCGACTTCACACGCGACCCTGAAACTCGGCGGATCGGTGCTCGAGTGCAAGCACTCCTCCACCACTCGCACGATGCCCGTATATCCCGAGACAGCTCGTCGCAGCCCAGGTGGCAACGTCGCAGTGACCGTCACGCCGCCGCCCGCGCGTCGGCCTCAGCCTCGTGCCACGGCAGGCGCCCCGCGATCTGCTCGGAATGCGAGCAGACGGGACACCGCGGCACCCTCAGCACCGGGTGCATGGTCAACGACATTGCCGGACGCGCCTCGACCGCGAAGAAGACGCCCGGCAGGGTCGTGTCCCGTCCACCGATCCAGCGCAGTGTGGAATGCGCGGCAAGCGCGGCGACGAATGCCTCGAGCGCCGGGTCGGCCTGCGCAGCGACCGGCGTCGCATCGAGCGTTCTGAAATGCTCGCCATATTCCGAGTTCGAGTTCCGGCGACGGACGAAGCACTCGTGGCAGCACGACTCACCCGGCACGACCAAAGGGCCGACTCCTGCGAACCTTCCGTCGTACAGACCGACAAGCAGCCACCGCACGCCGCGCTCGTTCGCTCTTCGGTTCCAGGCGTCGAGTTCGCATTGCTCGTCCGGGCCCGGACAGACGATGGCGAGATCGACGGGACTGTCGAAGCTCCATCCGTCGGTGGACACGATGCCCGCCCCGGATGCTCGCAAGAGCCGAACGACCTCGGAACCCGCTCGCGAAGACCCGACGACGGCGACGACGGCCTCGCTGAGCCGCTCTGCCGCTACCCGAGGCGCAAGATCGAACATGGCGGCGAGCGCGTAGGCGGTCGCGGTCATACCACTCGAAACGTCCGGCCCTTCGACCAGCAGGCCGTGCGAAGCCAGCGTCTCGAGGGCAAGGTCGACCGCCGGCCGCGCCGCGACTCCGAGGCGCTCTACGAGCTCATCGCGGTCGCTCGTCCCATCGAGGAGCGGGAGGAGTGCAGGCAAGAACGCCTTCACGGCGGCACCCTCGATCACAACGACCGACTGTCCGTGCTCCAGCAGAAGCTGGTCGTCTGCCTCCACCAACCGGTACCACGGCGCGAGGAGGGGCTTCTCCGGGACAGCCGTCACGGGTTTGCACCGCAGCAGCAGGTGCAACTGCACGAACAACAGTCGAGCACCATGGCGAAGAGCCCGCCCGGCTTGCCGAGCGTCACGGCCCGCAGGTCGAGGAGCTGGGTGGTGAGCTCGTCGAACATCAACGGCAGACGAAGAGGCAGCCGCAACTGCTGCAGCAGCAGCAATCGATGACGGCAGCGAAGAGTCCTGCGCGCTCGCCCCGCTCGCGTCGCCGTCAGATCGAGCAGCTCGCGTGTCAACTCCGTGAACATCCGAACCTCCTCTGTTGTCCTTTTCGACAACATTAGCGGTCGATCTGTCACGTGTCTGTGCCAGCTCCGTGTCAAGAAAGGGCGTCCCGCTGCCGCAGGGCGTCTCACAAGACGGTGCCCCCTGCCCGTTTCAGCAGGGATGACTCGCTTACGCGCCTGCGGTCCGGTGACGCTCGCGGAACGAGCGCGCTTTTGCGCGGTTCCCGCACGAGCGCATCGAGCACCAGGCACGAGAGTGGTTCTTCGCGGTGTCGACGAACACCCAGTAGCAATCGTCGGCACGGCAGGCCTTGAGCCGCTCCCAGCTGCCGTCGGTCATCGTCGCCTGAACCGCAACCACGATCTTTCCGAGCGCGCCCGACACTCCCGCTGCGCGCGGAGCGAGCTCGGCACCCTCGTCGCCGAAGCGCAGCTCGACGCCGGCTCGGCGCGCCGCTTCGTCGAGGACGGCGGTCGGGCCCGCGATCTCCACTTCGACGCCGTTGTGCGCGAGCGTGAGCGAGCGCAACGCCTCGCGCAGTGCGAGTGCGTCGCGGAGATCGGCGTCGGTCGCGCGTAGTACGCGACCCGACGAGCTCGCGACCGGCAAGCCAGTCGACGAGCGCGGCGGGCGTGGCCAGAGCATCCTCCCCGTCGAGGATGTCCCGGGTGTTGACGAAGTCTGTGATGAGCTCGCTGTTATCGACCATCGAAGTTATTTAACCATTGTACTTGCGTTGGAGGTTACTAACCGGTATGATGGTAACACAAGTTACTTCGAGATGAGGGGGATCGTCATGAACCATCCAGTGTTTCGAGAGGCATTGCTGGCTGACCGGGCGCGCGAGCTCGAGAGCAACGTGCGGCGAGCGCGCCTCATCTCACGATCCGAGGTGCGGCGGCGCGAGGACATTCGAGTCTCGCTGCGCCTCTGCACAGTGCACGACGAGTCGGCTCTGGAGGGCGCTGGCCGCGCTCGAGGGCAGGTCGCTACCCCGCGGGTCGTTCGTCGTCGCCGAGGTCGACGGGAACCTGGTCGCAGCTGCACCCCTCGACGGCGGGCGCCCTTGGCAGATCCATTCCACGCCACGACGCACGTCCTGCACCTGCTTCGCCTCCGCGTGCAACAGATCGAGCCGCAGCACAACCGCCGTGGCCTGTTCGGCCGCCGCTGGAGCGCCGTCCGTGGCTACTAGCTCGCAGGGGCGACGAACGCGCTACGCGGTTACGACGACGCGCAGGGATTCGCCGGCGTGCTCGTCTTGCCCTTGGCACACAGCGGCAGGTCGAGCTCGGGAGTGAGGAACGACGGGATGTGGTACGGAACCGGCGTCATCGACGTGATCTTGAGGTAACCGCCGACCATGCCGTAGTACGTCCACCACGAGCCGTTGTAATGCGGCAGGTTGCCCGTCGCGGTGAAATTGACCGTCATGATCCCGCCCTTGAGACACGTGCACTTGGGCGGTGCGATCCCGTCTTTGCCACCGACGCATGCGATCGTGTTGTTCGAAAGGCTGCACTTCCCGCCTTCGCTGCTCGTAATCGCGGTGATGGTCATCTGGTTCGGCGGCACCCAGTTGAACGTGTTGATGTAGCCGATCCCGCTCGTGTTCTCGACCTCGATCTGGTACTTGCCCTGCATCGGATCGAGGTACCTGATGATCGTCACCGCATCGGTCGCGCCGACGCGGACACCCGTGTCGCCCGGATCCTGGATCGGCACGAGATCAGCCGTCGACACAGGCGCGGCCTTGCACGGCTTCGCCTTCGTGGCGACCTGGCCCTTCTTGCAGGTCGGGGTCGTCGCAGTCCGCGCGTGAGTCGCCGCGTTCGCGGACACACACCCACAAAGCGCAAGCAGAGTAATGAGCGCAAGCGCCGGGCGAGTCCTCACCTGCGCATTATTACTGACGGAGGCACCCTCCCGCAAGCGAGATCCGTCTTGGCGGGGTAGCCGGTGCATAGGCAATAGGCAGGCACCCCTCCTGGGGTCTCCAAAGCCTCCACGCCGCCCGTTCCACCCGCGGAGATCCCCCTCGAGCACGTTCTCGACTCACCCACACTGGGTGAGAAGCGGCGAGTTCACTTGATCGGGGGACGCGCGGGTCCCGCTCCAGTGCTGAGATGCAGCCGATGGTTGTCTTGCTTCGGCGCCTTGCTGCAATAGGGTTGCCGCTCGGGTCGACGGCCATCGGAGTTGCGGCTGTGGGAATCGCCGTATCGGTACCGGGAAGCAGTCCGGTCCCGATCTCCCTTCCCCATCGCATCGCCGATCCCGGCCCGCCGGAGGTCGTCGTGACGTCCCTCGTACCGCGGCCTCGACAGCGGCCGCGTCCCCACCCCGACGCGATTCGGCATGCACAACCTCGCCTGGCGTACACGTGGTCACCCGGCCTGCGGCTACCTCAGCGCCTGTGTCCGTGCACGTCACGGCACCGATCACGGTGACGCGACCGGCGACGACCACCAAGCCCGCGCGCACGCCCACGACACCCGTCATGCCTCCGTCCACTCCGGCTGAGCCCACGCCCGAGCCCACTCCCGCCGAACCAACGGCCACCCCTGCGACACCGGCAGCCGCTCCTCCAGCGCCCGAGTCAACATCCACAGTGCCCACGGCCACTCCAGCCGCGCCGGCTCCGTCAGACGCCGTGGCCAGCGCCGCATCGTCGGCCCCGCCCGCAGCCTCGCCTCCCCCAACGCCGAGCCCGACGCCAGCGCAGAGCCCGGCGCCTACACCCACGCTTCCCACCCGGACGACCCCGGTGGGAACGTTCTTTTCCCTGAAGAAGCAGGGCCTCGACCTGACGCACCTCTCCGATCGGCTGGCAGCTCGTGCAGACCGTTCAACCCATTTCGACAACGCTGACGATCCCGACTCCGACGACTCGTCCATCTCCCCCGGTGCCACCCGGAGACCCGCAGCCCGACCAGCCCCCAAGCCCGGATGTCTCGCCACCGAGCGACATGCCGGATCGCTACCCGCAGCCGCGGGCCGGAGATCCCCGAAACATCTGGCCTCGTCCATCGCCTCCGGTGACCACGCAACCTCCGAACGCATCCCAGGACATCCAGGGATGGATGTCCGTGTCCGACGACCACTCGCCGAGGCGAGCGCAGCAGAACAACACGAACCCGAAGCAGAGAGCCGGGCGCTCGTGACGGTTCCCACGGCGTCTCGGGCCGCAGCGCGGACGATGCGAAGGAGACTCGTCGCGTCCATCTTTCTGGCCGGCCTCCTACCATTCGTCGCCGCGTACTGGATCGCAAGCAGCTACGTGTCAGGGCAGGAGCACCGGGCACTGGAGACGCGGCTTGCATTTACGCTCCGCTCGGCCAGCGCCCAATACGCCGACGTGCTCGCGGCGACGCGGACGCAGGCGCGCGAGCTCGCAGCGCGTCGAGACATCGTCTTGGCGATGAGCCGCGGAGACGTGAAGATGCTGAGGCGCCTGCTCAACGCGCGGGAGGCAGTCGTGCTCGCATCCGGCACTCGGGTGGGATGGAAGCCTGGGCGCCTGCCGGTCTCGCGAGTCCAGGTCCGCTCGCGCTCGAAGATCCTCGGGACGATCCTGGTTGCAGCGCCAAAGCCGCAACTGCTCCTGCCGACGATCCGCAACCGGACGGGAGCACCGAGCGACATTCTCGCCGTCCAGCAGAGTGGACGCTTGCTCGCCGGGCCGTCCGGTCTCGGCGCCGCATTGGCCGGCGGCGCACGCGTCCGCCTGAACCATCGCTCCTACGTCGTTGGCTCTGTTGCGCTCCCGGGCTATTCCCCGCCCGTGCGCGTGATCGCGCTCGCTGATGAAACCGCCTCTCGAAGCAGCCTGGCGCGTCTTCAGCGCCGACTCGGGCTTGCAGGGCTGGCAGCACTCGTCTCCATCGTCCTCTATTCGGTCGCGCTCTCCCGCCCGCTCGGCCGCTGGTTCGATCAGATCGCAGAGGTCGCCCGGCAGGCCGACCTCGACCCCCTCACGGAGATCTCCAACCGGCGCGGCTTCGAACTGGCTCTCGAGACGGAGCTCGTGCGGAGCACGCGGTACGGACGTCCGTGCTCGCTCGTTCTGACGGACTTGGACGACTTCAAGGGCGTGAACGACGAACACGGTCACGACGTTGGCGACGCGGTCTTGGTCTCGTTCTCGCGGACACTCCGCGAACACCTGCGGACGAGCGACGTCGCGGCCCGGATCGGGGGCGAGGAGTTCGCGCTCGTGCTGCCGGAGCTCGACCTTGATGGTGCCGTCGCCGTAGCCCAGCGCATCCAGGAGTCACTCGCCGCCAACGCGATGCTGACACGGCAAGGTCGAGAGGTGCACATCACGGCGAGCTTCGGCGTCGCCGAAGCAGCCGGGTTACGTGACCCGGCTGAACTGACGCGAATCGCAGACGAGGCGCTCTACGACGCCAAGCGAAACGGAAAGAATCGCGTCATCGCCGCGCGCCGCGCCGACAGAACGAAAAGAGAGCGGCCTGCATCGACCGTTGTGTGATGGACCCAGCCGGGCTCGAACCGGCGACCTCTTGCATGCCATGCAAGCGCTCTCCCAGCTGAGCTATGGGCCCGGGGGACCGAAAGTGTAGCCGCCCCGACCGTCCGCTTACGCCGTGGCGACCGCCGGCGTCTCCTGCGGGACATCGCCCCACAGGTCCTCCAGGCGGTAGAAAGCGCGCGCCTCTGGCGTGAACACGTGCAGGACCACGTCGAGGTAGTCGGCGACGATCCACGTAGCCTCCTTCTCACCAGCCGCGGAGCTCGGCAGCAGCCCCTCCTCCTGCTTGAGGCGGGTGTGCACCTCGTCCCAGACCGCCTTCGTCTGCCGCGCATTCGCGCCGGTGCAGACGACGAAGTAGTCCGTGTAGCTGCACACGCCCTGCATGTCGAGGATCACGACGTCCTTCGCGAGCTTCTCGTGAGCGAGTTCCGCGATCCGACGGGCTTGTTCGAGCGACGTCAAGCGCGCCCAGTGTAGCCAGGGGCGCGGCCGTAAAGGCCCTCGCGCTCGATGATGGCCGCAACGGGCGGCGGAACGAGGTCGCCCACGGCCTCGCCTCCCTCCAGACGGGCCCGAAGCTCGCGTGAGGCGACCGGCTCTTCGAGCTCGAAGAAGAGCACCCGCTCGGGTGCCGTGAGCCGTTCGAGCACGGCCTGGAGGCTCTCGCGCGGCTGGCCTGCGCGGGCGGCCACGCCAAGCCGCGCACACGCCAGGACATCGTCCGGCTCTTTCCATGAAAGGAACTCCGCGAACTCGTCGGCGCCGATCAGGAACACCGGGTCGCCCCACTCGGGATGAGAGCGGAGAGTGTCAATCGTCCGAGGATGCTCGTCGAGAGCGACCTCGTCGTCCGGGAACGCGGCCCGGGCCATCGCGAAGCGAACGGTCGCCGCGGTGTCGACTCGCTTGTGCGCCGGGGCGACGGCGACCAGAACGAGGACGCGGTCGAGCCCCAGCGCCGCCTTCGCCTCGCGGACGAGAGCGACATGCCCGTTGTGCGGCGGGTCGAACGCGCCGCCGAAGATGCCAAGCCCGCCGCCGCTAGACAAACTCGAGCGTCTCCCCGCCCATCTCGACCTCGGCCCCTGGCCGAACGCCCGCAGCACGGAGCGCCCGCTCGAGCTCTTCGGGGTCCGGCGTCCCGACCACGCGAAAGCCGCGATCCGTGCGGAGGAGATGCCACGGGCGAGCCTTCGGCTCGGGCTTGTAGACGAGGAAGTCCGCCAGCTCGTCCGCGGCGGGCTCGAGCGGCCGTGGGCTCGGGCACGAGGGTGAAGAGCCGGCGACGGAACTCGTCGACACCCTCCCCCGTCGCACACGAGAGAGCGAACGTGGCGACAACCCGAGAATCGGCGATCGGGAACGCGGGGACGGGCCGTTCGGGGAGTAGGTCGATCTTGTTCAGCACGACGATCTGGGGCAACGACTCGAGCCCCGCCCCGTAGGCGGCGAGCTCGGCGTCGATCGTGTTCCACTGATCCTCGATCGGCTTGGAGACGTCGAGCACGTGGACGAGGGTCCGGGCGCGCTCGAGGTGGGCCAGGAACTCGTGGCCGAGCCCGACACCTTCGCTCGCCCCCTCGATCAGCCCGGGCACGTCGGCCACGACCATCTGGCGGCCGTCCGGCGCTTCGACCGTGCCGAGAACTGGCTGGAGTGTCGTGAATGCATAGTCGGCCACCTTCGGCCGGGCGTTCGAGATCCGCGTCAGAAGAGACGACTTCCCCGCGTTCGGAAGGCCGACGAGCGCGGCGTCGGCGAGCAGCTTCAGGTGCAGCTCGACGTCGAGCTCGTCGCCGGGGAGGCCGACCTCGGCGAAGCGGGGCACCTGGCGCGTCGAGCTCACGAAACGCGCGTTGCCGCGGCCACCGGAACCGCCACGCGCGAGAACGATGCGCGCGCCGGGATGCGCGAGATCGGCGATCAGCTCGTCGCCGTTGCGAACTTGCGTCCCGACGGGAACCCGAAGCTCGACGTCGGGCCCGTCGGCGCCGTGCTTACGGGCGCCACGACCGTTGCCGCCCTTGAGCGCAACGACCACCCGCCGGCGCTTGTACACGGCAAGATCCCGGAGGGATGGGTCGGCGAGGAGGATGACGTCGCCGCCATCGCCGCCATCGCCGCCGTCTGGCCCGCCCTTGGGCACGTGCTTCTCGCGGCGAAACGACAGGCCACCGTCGCCTCCTCGGCCGGCCTCGACATGAACTTCCGCGCGGTCGCTGAACATGGCCACGGAGACAGTGTTACCCGGCGGCGCGGCGAGCGCGCAGACGCCCGCGAATTGCGCTCAGGCCTGTTCGACGACCGACACGAAGCGGCGCTCGCCGCTCGTGCGGAACTCGGCCTTGCCGGCTCGCAACGCGAAGATCGTGTCGTCGCGGCCGATCGACGTGCCTGGGCCGGGGCGGAACTTCGTCCCGCGCTGGCGGACGATGATCTGGCCGGGCTTCACGTCCTGGCCTGCAAAGATCTTCACGCCGAGATACTGGGGATTCGAGTCGCGGCCGTTCCGCGATGACCCCTGGCCGGTCTTGTGTGCCATTAGCTGGCCTCCTTCGCTGCAAGCGCAGACTCGAGTGCTGCGAGAGCGCCCTTGCGCTTCGCGTGCCCCTGCTCGTAGGCAAGCGCGGCCTCGAGCTCCGAGTGCTCCCACGTCTTCGCGCTCTGCGCGATCGCGGCGACAGTCATCGACTCGTATCCGGCAGGCAGGCCTGTCGGTGCCGCAGCGGCTTCCGGCGTCGCGAGCGCCTCGCCCTTCGGGGCAGCTTCCGGCTTCGGCGCCTTGGCTGCTGCTTCGGTCTTCGCCGCCGGCTTTGGCGGCAGCTGCCTTCCCGCTTCCGAGCGAGACCTCGATCCGCGACGTCGCAGCGCGGAAGCCGTTGTGACGCTTGTAGCCGGTGCGCTTGCGGTACTTGCCGATGCGGATCTTGGGTCCCCGCTCGTGCGACAGCACCTTCACCGTCACCTTGACGCCATCACCGCCGAGCAGGACATCGGGCACGAACGTTCCGCCCTCGTCGGTATGCAGGCGGTCGACAACGAGCGTCTCGCCGTCGCGGACGCGGTGCTGCTTGTTTCCGACTCGGATGATCGCGTATTCCATAGGGGTTGGGATCGGGGGCACGCGCCCGCGAAAGCGGCCGAAGTGTAGCGGCTAGTCGTCTCCCCATTCGCTCATCGGCGTGTACGTCCACTCCTCCGCAGGCTTGTCCTCCGACACCGGAGCCGTTGTTCGACGACGCCTTCTCGGTGGCGTGCGGATCCACCGTGGCGACCTCTGCATCCACGGTTGCGGTCGCGCCAGCCGGTCTCTTGCGGCGGTTGCGACCGCCGCGCGAGCCACGCCTGGTGCGCTTTCGCTCGACCGCTGCCGCGTCGGCGTCCTGCGAACCTTCCGAATCGTCGCTCCCGAGCTCTCGGCCCGGAACATGGATCACCGGCGCGGGAAGCCCATCCGGAGCCGACGCGACCTGAGGCGCATCGGCGGGCTCGCCTTCCCGCGAGCCGAGTCGTCTTCGCCGGCCGCGCCCTCGGCGGCGACCTCACCTTCGGCGACGGCGGCGCCGGCCGGCTTGCGGCGGCGGTTGCGTCCGCCCCGGGAGCCGCGGCGCGTGCGCTTCTTCGGCGTCGTTCCGGCCTCCGCAGTATCCGCAGCGACCGCCGTAGCCATCTTCCCCGTTCTCGAGCTCACCGTCGGCCTCGGGCTCGGCCTCGAGCTCGGCATCGGCTCGACCGACGAGACTCAGGCTCGACCTCCTCGACCCCTGCCTCGGTTTCCTCGACTGCATCTGCCTCGCCCTCGGCCTTGGCTTTCGACGGGCGCCGGGCACGGGTCGGCTTCTCGGCCTCGGCCTCGGCAGTGATCGGGAGGTCGGACTCCCTCGTGCCGTCGACCAGCTCCGCGTAGACCACGCCCTCGAGCACCGCGTTGACGCGGACGCGCGCCTTCTTTCCGACGAGCTTCGCGGCGTTGGCGACGCAGATGTCGAGACCGTCGAGACTCCCAACACCCGCTTGGGCGTCGTGGAGATCCACCTGCCCCAGCTTGATTTCGATCTCCTGGCCAACCTCGACGGGCGCAGTCGGGGCGAGCTTCTCGACGGTGCCTTGCTCGAGCACGCGGAAGTGATCGAGATGGACCCCTTCGATCCCGACGAGGAAGAACCGCCGCTTCGTCATCTCCTCGAGCTCGCGGAGCTGCGACGCTCCGGGGCCCGCGACGAGCGACGCGATCCGCGCGTTGAGCTCGACCTTGAACGCCTTGGCTCTCTCTCCCGGTGTGGGGAGGCCGCGCAGCTTGCGTTCGATCTCGAGTGCCGTCGTCGACTCCGAGACGATGATCCCGTCGCCGTCGCAGGTGGGGCACTTCCGCGTCATGACCTCGCGTGGGCCGTCCGTCACGTTCTGCCGCGTCATCTCGACGAGCCCGAGCGGGGAAATCTCGACGACGTACGTCTTCGTCCGGTCGCGTTCGAGCTCCTGGCGCAGCGCTTCCTCGACCTGAGCGCGGTTCTTCGGGTTCGCCATGTCGATGAAATCGATGACGATGATCCCGCCGACGTCGCGGAGCCTGAGCTGCCGGACGACCTCCTTGACCGCCTCGAGGTTGTTCTTCGTGATCGTGTCCTCGAGCCGTCCTTCGGAGTGCTTCGATCGCGAGCCGACGAAACGGCCGGTGTTCACGTCGATGACGGTGAACGCCTCCGCGTAGTCGAAGATGAGATACCCGCCGGACGGAA
Source organism: uncultured Actinomycetes bacterium (assembly GCA_963815945.1). GTDB lineage: Bacteria > Actinomycetota > Thermoleophilia > Gaiellales > Gaiellaceae > PALSA-600. The sequence goes on along the minus strand of CAWFIN010000007.1, from coordinate 245,342 downwards.
GATCGACGCGCCGGTTGAGCGTCGAGCGAATCTCCTGCTCGACGCCGAACGCCTCCATCAGCGGGGGCTTGTCCTTGTAGCGGACGACTCGCTCGACCATGTGCGGCGAGGTCTTCTTCAGATAGCCGACGATCCGCTTGTGCGCCCGGTCGTGGTCGACGAGCAGCCGCTCGAACTCGCCGGTGAAGAGATCTCGGGTGACGCGGAGCGGCAGCTCTGCCTCCTGGTAGATCAGAGCCGGAGCCGTCGTGCTCTTCGACCGTGTCTCGATCGTCTTCCAGAGCCGCTCGAGAAAGTCGAGGTCGCGAGCCACGTCCTCCGCGGAAGCGCCCTCGGCCGCAGTCCGGACGATCACGCCGCCGGTTTTCGGAGCGATCTCCTTGACGATCGCCTTCAGCCGGTTTCGCTCGTCGTCCTCGAGGCGCCGCGAGACGCCGAGCCCGTCGCCGTGGGGGACGTAGACGACGAAGCGCCCGGGGAGCGAGATCTCGGTCGTCAGGCGGGCGCCTTTCGTCTTCATCGGATCCTTGACCGCCTGAACGAGAATCGTCTGTCCCCGCTGGATCAGGTCGGTGATCTTGCGCGCGCCCTTCCGCCCTTCGAGCTCGGGGCCGACGATCTCGTCGACATAGAGAAACCCGTTCTTCTCGAGGCCGATCTCGACGAACGCGGCCTCCATGCCCGGCAGGACGTTGTCGACCGTGCCGAGATAGATGTTTCCCGCGATCGAGCGGTGGCCCGGCCGCTCGAGATACACCTCGGCGACGCGATCGTCCTCGAGGACGGCGACACGCTTTTCACCCGCGTCGACCGAGACGAGCAACTCGCGCTTTGCCTTCGGGAGCGGTGCGCGCTTCGGCGGGGTGCGGCGCGGAGCGCGAGCCCGCCCGCTCGTCTTGCGCTCGACCGGCTTCTTCGCCTCCGCCGGCTGCCTGGAGGTCTCTGGCCCGGTCTCGGCGACAGCCTCGTCGGCGGTCGCGAGCGCCGCCGCACCGGCCGGCTTCTTGCGGCCGCGCCCGCCGCGTGAGCCGCGACGGCGTTTCCTCGGTGCTATCGATTGCCCGTCGGCCGCCTGGCTCTCGGCCGGCGCGACGACGGACGGTACTTCAGCTTGTGGTTCCTGAGCGGCGGCCGCTGGCGGCGCCTGCTCGTCCTCCCGTTTCTTGCGACGGAACAGGGAAAGTGGCAAACGTGTTCTCCTTGAGAGTGCGCGCGCGCAGCCGCCAGAGAGGTGGGCGCGCGTCGCAGATGGATGTGGAAAGCCTTGGCATGGCCTGCTTGGAGATTAGCAGGCGTTTCGCGGACCGCTCTCAGGCCGCTTCGGCCACGGGCTCGAGCCGCGCCCGCCGGGCGCGAATCGCGCGGAGGCACTGCGACAGGCGCGCCCAGGCCCACGGCTCGACCTCGACGTACCGAATCGCCGTCTGGTCGCGCGTCGCCTCCAGATACTCGAACCACGCATCGGCCTCTTCGATCAAGAGGAGCTCGTGTGCCTCGCGCTCACTTGCCAGAGCCATCCTGGTCACCTCCTGTCGTTTCGGTGACTGTAGGTCCTGGACCGGACGGATCTCAGACGTCGCGAGCGAAAAGGCGTCGCGCCACCGCTCCGACCGCGGCGGTGCCGCCGAATGCGACGGCGCTACGAAGCGCCCGATCCGCGAACGGCGCGCGGCCGAGCCCCGCCCGAGCGACCTTGCGTAGCCCGTAGCCTGCACCGACGACCCCGAGGGTTCCGAGCGCGCGAGCAACGTCGCTGTCTTTCCCGCGGGCCAGGCCGATACGCATCACGAGACTGACCTGGTTGAGCGTCAGCACCCTCATCGCAGTGCCCGGTCCGAGCACGCCGGCCGCGAGCAGCGCGTTGAGGCGCGCGGACGACCGGATCTGCTCGTCGACCACGGCCTCGCGCAGCACCGGCAGGACGGCGGCGAGCGATGGGCCGCGATCGCCGAGCCGTCGTGCGAGAGCAGCCGCGATCTCGTCCATCGGGAAGCCCTGCCCGGGGCGCAGCACCACGACGTCGGGCTCGAAGACGTACGGAACCCGCTCCTGCTCGGTGACGGCGACGATCGGAACACGGCGGCGCGAAGCGTCCCGGAGCGCCTCGAGGTCTGGATCGCCGATCCAAACGAGGGCAGCGCACTCCGGAACGCTCCCGCCCAAGACTTCGCGAACCGCAGACGCGTCACCGCCCGCCCGCAGTTCGCGTGCGAGCACGGGGACAAGCGCGGGCGCGCCCGCGACCGCGATCCGCTCCCGGGGCCGCACCTCGCGCCAACACCGCGCACCGCCGAGAGGAACGCGAGCGCATTCAGGCTGGAGCCGCGCTTAGGCACCGCGCCGCCTTCCGCCGCGCATGTGTATCGCTTCGAGGATCCCGACGGCGACGAGGTTCGACATCATCGACGAGCCGCCGACCGACACGAACGGGAGTGGAATCCCCGTGATCGGCGCGATCCCGATCGCCATCCCGACGTTGACGTACACCTCGAACAGGAACGCGAAGACGATCCCTCCCGCTACCACGGCGCTGAACAGGTCGCTCGCGCCCGCGACGATCTTGAGCCCGCGCCAGACGACGAGCAAGTAGAGGAGGAGGAGCAGGGCGGCGCCCATGAAGCCACGCTGCTCCGAGAGCGAGGCGAATGCGAAGTCCGTCGCGTGCTCGGGGAGGTAGTCGAGTCTCGTCTGGGTTGCGCCGGCAACACCGCGTCCGCGCACGCCTCCCGCTCCGACCGCGGTGATCGACTGTTCGATGTTGTAGTTCGCGCCGCGCGGATCGCTGCCCGGGTGGGTGAACCCGGTGAGGCGCGCGGACTGGTACGGCTTGAGCACGTTGACCCCGGCTGCGGGCAGCCACCAGAGGACCGCCAGCACCACCGCCAGCGCAACCGCCCCGATGATCGCCAGGTGTGCCCAGCGAACACCCCCGGTGAAGAGCACGGCTGCGAGTGAAGCCGTGTAGACGAGCGCGGTGCCGATGTCCGGCTGAACGAACACGAGCAGGATCGGCGCGGCGGCGAGCGCGACCACCGCGAGCGGGACAGTGAACTCGGCGATCCGCTTCGAGCGGTCGACGAGGAACCCGGCGAGGCACAGGATGAACAGCACCTTCCCGAACTCGGACGGCTGGAAGCGGAAGAAGCCGAGGTCGATCCACCGGCGGGAGCCGCGTGTCGCCGCCCCGGAGACGAGCACGAGCACCATCACCACGAGCGTCCCGGCGTAGATCACGCGCTTGTAGCGACGGTAGACCGACGGGTCGATGAGCATCACGATCACGAACATGACCGCGCCGACCGATGCGTAGAGCGCCTGCCGGCCGGCGAGGCTCCCGGTCGGGTCGTGCCGGGTGATCCCGTCGATCGCCCGCAGACCGTACGCGACGAGGGCGATGACCGCGCCGAGCAGCACGAGGTCGAGACGGCGCAGCAACGCAAAGGCCCCGGCGGCCTCGGCGGCTCGGCGGGGGCGGAGCCCACGCGCGCGTCTGTCTGCGGCCTCGATCGCCATCCCCTGCTCCTAGTCGCTCGGGTGCGTGGTCACGGTCGCATGGGGCTTCTTGAAGTACGCCTGGAAGACCTTCAGCGCCGCCGGCGCCGCCGAGTCTCCACCATGGCCGCCGTTCTCGATCACGACGCAGACGGCGATCGTCGGGCTGTCGTACGGCCCGTAACCGCACCACCACGACTGGTTGAACTTGAGCGGCTGCGGGTAGCCCGGCACCGTGATGAGCTTCTCGGCGGTGCCGGTCTTGCCGGCGATCGGGATCGGGAAGGAACCGAAGACCCCGTACGACGTGCCGATCGGCGAGTGCGTCGCCTCGTAGAGACCGTCGTCGACGATCTGGATCGCGCTCGGGTCGACACCACTCGGCGTCGGCGGCTGCGAGCCGAACCGCTGCAGGACGCGCGGCGCCTTGGGGTCGCTCGTCGGCTGCTCGACATCCGCGGCGATGTGCGGCGTGACGAGCTGGCCGCCGTTCGCCAGCATCGCGTAGAAACGCGCCATCTGGAGTGGCGTCACGAGCAGGTCTCCCTGGCCGATCGCGAGCTGAACCGAGTACCCCGGCTTCCACACGCGGTCGACCGACGTGTACGGGGCGCCCGCGTAGTGAGTACGCCGCCACTCAGGCGTCGGGACGAGGCCCGGCACTTCACCCTGGACGTCGAGCCCGGTCGTCGTTCCGAAACCGAACCGGGAAGCCCAGTTCTGGAGCGGGTGTCCTCTGCTCGGCGGCAGGTTGTAGAAGGAATAGCCGACTTGGTAGAAGTAGGTGTCGCAAGACTCGGCGAGCGCGGTCTTCAGGTCGATCCACTGGTTGACGTTCGGATCCCAGTTCGTGAACACCTGTCCCTTGCCCGTCTGTCCCTTCACCGTGTAGCTCGGCGAACAGAGGAGCGACGAGTACGGCGAGAGGATGTGCTCCTGCATCGCCGCGAGCGCGGTCACCGGTTTGAAGGTCGAGCCCGGCGGATACGTCACGCCGATCGCGCGGTCGAGCGCCGGGATAGTTGGCCTTCGTTGCGACGGCTTCGTTCTGGAGAGGAGCGAGCTTGCTCGGATCGCGACTCACGTAAACCGACGGTGCGTAGGTCGGATTCGACGCGAGGGCGAGAATCGAACCGTCGCGCGGGTCGATCGCGACGATCGCTCCGCCGTTGGCCGCCCACTGGCCATTCGAGTTCGCGAGCGCGATCCCGTACCTCAGCGCGCGCTCGGCGGCGCGCTGGACGTCGATGTCGATCGTCAACCGGAGCGCGTTGCCGGCCCGCGGGAGCACCTTCGGCGTGACTGCGCTCGTTGGGCGGCCGCGCGAGTCGACGGTGAGCTGCGCCGAGCCGTCTCTGCCGCGAAGGTACTGGTCGTACGTCGCCTCGACGCCGGTCTGGCCGATGCTGTCGGTCGGCTGGTAGCCGAGCTTTCGCCTCGCCTTGTATTCGGAGGCGCTGATCGGCCCGACGTAGCCGAGAACGTGCGCGGTGAGTGACTGGAACCGGTACCGGCGCAGATAGCTGTCCGTCAGCTGGACGCCGGGAAACTGAGCAGCGTGCTCGGCGATGTACGAGATCTGGTCGCGGTGGATCCCGTACTGGACGATGACCGGCGTCAGCGGGTCGCCGGCGGCGTCGCGCATCTTCTTCAGGATCTCGCCCGCCGGCACGCCCGTGACCGCCGCGAGCGCCCGCAGCTCCCGGCGCTGTGCGTGCCAGGTCTTCGGAAGGTCGGCCGGCCACAGCTCGACTCGCGTGCCCGGCGCGTTCGTCACCAGGGTCCTCCCGAGGCGGTCGAGGACGGGCCCGCGCGGCGCGTCGATCAGCAGCGTTCGCGCCCGGTTGCCGTTCGCCGCGGCGCGGTACTTGTTGCCGGCGAGAACCTCGAGGGCCCAGAGCCGCAGGAAGAGGATCGCGAACACGCCGAGTGCGACAAACCCGAGGATCGCCACGCGGAGAGCCAGCTGCGGCGTGAGCCTGTACGGCTCCTCGACGCGCGGATCGGACGGCAAGAACCGGCGAGACGTGCTGCTAGCCAAGGAGCCTGACCTCATGGATGCGGTCGGACAGCTCGACCGGCGGGAACAGGCGCCGGGCCAGCGCATACACCGGCCACGTGAAGATCAGATTCAGGACCAGCGTCGCCGGCAGCGCGGAGAGCACCTCTCCGGACGGTGCCGCCTCGCCGAGCACGACGCGAAGCGCGAGCGAACCGAACGCGTACAAGACGGTGACGACTGCGACCGATGTGAAGGGCGCGTGGAAGCGGTCACGCGCGGTCGTTTCGCCGTAGCGGCCGATCCAGTACCCGGCGAGGGTCAGGAGCAGCGAGGTGAACCCGAGCGTGCTGAGGTTCGAAGTGTCGATCAGAAGGCCGGCGGCAAAGCCGGCGGCCGCCCCGAAGAGCGATCCACGCAGGAGCGCAATCGAGAGCAAGGACACGAGCACGATGTCGGCGCTACCCCCGAACGGCGAATAGGCGGACAGCATCGAGACCTGCAAGAGGACGGCCACGAAGAGAAGCAGCGCGGCCTTGATCGGGTCGAGGATCACGGCGACGGCGACGGCTGCGTTGTGGGCTTCGGGACCAGAACGATCACCGCCTGGAGCGAGCCGAAGTCGACGAACGGCTGCACCTGGATCTGCTTGAACAGGTCGGTGTCGTTCTGGCCGACGCTCGTCACCGTTCCGATCAGGATCCCGCGCGGGTAGACCGACGGCAGCAACCCCTTGCCCGGCGAGCCCGCGCTGATGATCGTGTCGCCCGTCTCGACCCGCTTGTCCTTCGTGACCCGGTAGAGCGCGACCGAGTTCGTCCCGCTCCCGTGCTCGAGCAAGCCGATCGAGGCGGGATGACTCGCATCGGCAGCGCTTACCGCGCTTTCCAGGTCAGTGATCAGCATCACCTTGGAGACGCTCCGGGAGACCTTCGTCACCTGCCCGACGAGGCCGTCGGGGGTGATCACGACGTCCTGGACCGCAACGCCCGCGTTTGAGCCGGCGGCGATCGTGATCGTCTGGTCGAACATCGCGGGCGGGTTCGTGAGCACCCGGGCATTGACGGGGCGATAGTCCTGCGGGAAGCGCGCCGAGTCCTGGTACAGGAGCAGCCTGCGCAGCACCGGGTTCTCGTTCAACGCAGCCTCCTGGCGGCTCACCTGGAGTCGCAGCTGCTCGATCTCCTTCGTCAGCTTGCGGTTCTCCGACTTCGCATGGAACACGCCGCTCGTGTAGCCCGCGGCGTCTCGGAAAGGCCGCGCGATGCGATTCGCGCCTACCTCGAACGGCCGCATGATCGAAGCTCCGTAGCCTTCGGCGGGATCGAGCGTGCTCGAGCGGAACGAAAGCGTGATCAGGACGAGCGAGGCGATCACGAGCAGCGCGACGACGATCCGGCGCTTGACGGCGCCAGAGCGGGTGGACGAGAAGCCAGAGGCCGCGCGCTGGACGGACGAGCCCAGGACCGCGACACGGACGGTCCGGTTACGAGGCACCAGCGCCTCAGTCTAGCTGGGCGGACGGGGGAGGCTACCGGCCGCGCTTGTTCCGGCGGTGGCGCGCCCGGGCTCTCGCGCTGCTCCGCATCGCGTCGAACTCCTCGAGGCTGCGACCGGAACCGACGGCGACACATGTGAGGGGCGACTCGGCGAGGTGCGTCGGCATATGGGTCTCCTGGCGCAGGCGCTGATCGAGCCCCTGAAGGAGCGCGCCGCCGCCCGCGAGCACGATTCCCCGGTCCATGATGTCGGCGGCAAGCTCGGGCGGCGTCTTGTCGAGAGTCGACTTGATCGCGTCGATGATCTGCAGGACGGGCTCCTCGAGGGCATGCCGCACCTCTTCGCTCGAGAGGATCACCGTCTTCGGCAGGCCCGTGAGCATGTCGCGGCCTCTGACCTCGGCCTGCACCTCTTCCTTGAGGGCGAAGGCCGAACCCACCTCGAGCTTGATCTCCTCGGCCGTCTGCTGGCCGATCAGGAGCTTGTACTCGCGTTTGATGTGGTTGATGATCGCCTCGTCCATCTCGTCGCCTCCGACGCGGAGCGACTGCGAAACGACGATCCCACCCAGCGAGATCACCGCAACCTCGGTTGTCCCGCCACCGATGTCCACGATCATGTTCCCGGTCGGCTCGGCGACAGGCAGCCCGGCACCGATCGCGGCGGCCATCGGCTCCTCGATCAGGTAGGCCTGACGCGCCCCGGCCGACAACGTTGCCTCCTCGACGGCACGCTTCTCGACCCCGGTGACCCCAGAGGGCACGCAGACGACCACGCGCGGGTGAGCGAAACGGTGTTGGTGCACCTTCTGGATGAAGTGCCGCAGCATCTGCTCGGTGACGTCGAAGTCTGCAATCACGCCGTCCTTCAGAGGGCGAATCGCGCTGATCGTCCCTGGCGTGCGGCCGAGCATTCGCTTCGCCTCGAGCCCGACGGCGTAGACCTCCCCGGTCGACTCGTCGATTGCAACGACGGACGGCTCGCTGAGCACGATCCCGCGCCCGCGAACGTAGACGAGCGTGTTCGCGGTACCGAGATCGACCGCCATGTCACGCCCGCCGAACCCGGTTATGTAGTTGAAGAAGCCCATGTCGAAAGCTGGCCCACTCTATCCGGCCTGCTCCTAGCCGAACCCGAACTCCCCCGGGAAGTGTTTGGCGAGCAAGCCGACGAGGAGAGCGGCGGGAAGCCCGACCACGTTCAGGTAGTCGCCGGCGATCCGCTCGACGAGGCCTCCGCCGAAACCCTGGATCGCGTACGCGCCGGCGCGGCCTTCCCACTCGCCGCTGGCGAGGTAGCGCTCGACGTCACGTGGCGTGAGCACCCGAAACGTGACTCGAGTCGTCTCGGCGTGCGTCTCTTCCCATCCCGCGGTACGGAGGCAGAGCCCGGAGACCACCTCGTGGGAGCGTCCGGCGAGGGTCTCGAGCATCCTGCGCGCGTCTGAGAGGTCGCGCGGCTTGCCGATCACCTCTCCCGCGCAGACCACGATCGTGTCGACGCCGAGCACCGGACGCCCGAGGCCGTCGACCGAACGGGCCTTCCCCGCCGCATGCTCCAGCGGATCACCTCCGGGCGTCTCCTCGTAGGCGGGCGCCACTACCTCGAACGGGACGCGGAGTTGCTCGAGAATCAACCGCCGCTGCGGTGACGTCGACGCGAGGACGAGCGCCGCAGCGCTCACGACTTGCGGAGCACCCAAATCTGCTCCATCGGGAACCGCCGCGCCAGCGCGGTCTCCTCCGGCATGACGTACGTGGAGGTGGCGCCCGCCGACGGACGCAACTCGACGAGGCGCTCGACCGCGAGACCGTTCGCACGAAAGAGAGCGATCCACTCCCCGTGCGGGAGTGTGAAAGCGACGGAGTCGTCGGGCTCGTCGAGCCTGTGGATACCGAACCAGTCGCCTTGGAGTGTCGTCGTCCACTCGTCCGTCGCCTCGTCGCGGGTCACCCAGGCGAGCGGCGTGAATGCACAAAAGGCGAGAACGCCTTCTCTCCGCAGCAGGCGCGCAACTTCGGGGACGGTCTCGAACGGATCAGCGAAGCTCATGGCGCCGTGATCGCAGAAGACGATGTCGAAGCTGCCGTTGGGGAGCGGGACGCGTTCGGCAGCCGGTGCCTCGATCAGCGGGAAGTCGAGCCTGTCTCGCGCGAGCGCCTCTTGCGCCCGCTCGAGGCGGCGCGCCGAGACATCGATCCCGACGGGTCGGGCGCCGAGCCGTGCGAGCGCCCGCGACCACTCCGCTTCCCCACAACCCAACTCGAGGACGTCCTTGCCGGCGACCTCGCCGAGAATATCCAGCTCCGCCTCCGGAATCTGCCAGACGCCCCAGGCGAGCCCCTGCTCGATGAAGGCGGCGTTCCGCTCGTGATACTCGTCGGCTGTGCGGTTCCAGTGGTCGCGGTTTCGCGCCGCGTCCTCAGACAAGCCCATCGGGGAACCAGAGCCCGACCTCGCGCTCGGCAGACTCGGGCGAATCGGAGCCGTGAACGAGGTTGTCCGGCATTGCAAGCCCGAACTCGCCGCGCAGAGAGCCTGGATCGGCTTCGGCGGGATTGGTCGCGCCGATCGTCTTGCGCGCGGTCGCTATCGCGCCTTCGCCCTCGAGCACGATCGCGAGTGTCGGCCCCGACGTGATGAAGTCGACGAGCTCGCCGAAGAAGGGCTTCTCGCGGTGCTCGGCATAGTGTGTCTCGCCGAGCTCGCGCGTCGCGACGACGAGCCGAGCGGCCCGAAGCTTGAGGCCGCGGCGCTCGAAGCGGGCGAGGATCTCGCCGGCGAGGTTTCGCCGGACAGCGTCCGGCTTCGCGAGGATGAGGGTTCGTTCGATGGCCATGCGGCGCGAAAGCCTACGTGGCCTCGCGCGTCGGTGCGCGGGTTGGCCACCCGTCCGGGGCCGGCGCAGCCGGCGGGCGGAGCTCGAGCGTCGGCGTGACCGGGGCCGTCGGTGTTTCGCAATACGGGCAAATACGCCACACGGCGTCGAGCGGGCGAAGGCAGGTGACGCAGGCAACGCGCAGCCTGGTCGTGCAGACCGGGCACACCAGGAACTCCGGATCGACCTCGGCCCGGCACACCGGGCACGCACGCACCCCGAGCCCGCGCTCCATCGCCTTGATCTCGAGCTCGCGCTCGCGAACGTCCTCGAGGTACTCCGGCGGGCGGAAGAGCATGTAGACAAGCGGGCCGAGGAATGGCGGCACCGTCGCAAGAATCGTCGCAAGCTGGACGAGCGACCTGGACTTGATGCGCCGCTTGGCGTCCTTCCGGACCCAGTAGATCGTTGCCGCCCAGAAGAGCAGGACGAAGAGGGCCGCCAGGGTCTCGACCACGGAGCCCGTCGCGGAGTGGAAGATGCTGTGAATGCCGCCGAAGATGCTCGAGGTCACAGCAAGAGCCTCCCTAGAATCCAACCGGCGAGGAACGCAAGACCCACGAAGAGGCCCAGCAGAAGCGCGGCGAACGCAAAGACGCTGATTCCCTCACGGACGCGGGACATGGTACGGGTTCTATGCCTCCGCGAACAAGTCGGCAAGCAGATAGAGCGATCCGGTCACGAGAACGGCGCCTTCGGGCCCGGCCAGACTCCGGGCGCGGGCAACCGCCACACCCGGCCCGGAGGCAGTCTCGACGGTCGCGAAGTGGCGGCGCGCCGAGTCGGCGAGCCGATCTGCCGGAAGCGCGCGAGCGTTCGACGAGCCGGTGGCCACCAGCGTGTCGCCGATCACCGAGAGCGCGGCAAGCATCGCGTCGGCGTCTTTGTCATCGAGGATCGATGCAACGATGACGAACGTACGGGACGGCAGGCGTGGAAGCAGGTAGCCCACGCCGGCGAGGTTGTGGGCGCCGTCCCAGATCTCGAGCGGCGCCTCACCGCGGCGCTCGAGCCGGCCCGGGAACGCGCACTGCCTCCGCCTGGTGGGGGTCGACCGGCCGGCCGACGAAGGCTTCTGCAGCAGCGGTCGCAAGCGCGAGGTTCGCGCTCGAGACGACCTCGACGCGGGCCGCGCCGGCGGAGCGGGCCGCCGGCCCCCATTCCGGTTCTCCCACGATCACCACCGCGCCTGGCGACACGACGGCGAGCTTTTCGGCGGCGATCTCCTCGCGGGTGTCTCCGAGCACCGCCGTGTGCTCGAGCGACACGTTTGTGAGCACGACGACCTGCGCGTTCAACACATTCGTCGCGTCGTGCCGGCCGCCGAGCCCGGCCTCGACCACGGCGGCATCGACCCCTTTGGTCGCAAACTCTGCGAACGCAGCGGCGGTGAGCACCTCGAACTGGGTGGCGCCCGCCGCGTGCGGCCGTACCCGGTCGAGCGCACGCTCGAGGTCGGCGTCGAGCCCGTCGACCTGGATCCGCTCCGCGAGCGACCTGACGTGCGGCGACACATAGGCGCCGATGCGCAGTCCCTCCGCCCGCAGGAGGGCAGCACAGAGAAGCGTCGTCGACGTCTTCCCATTCGTCCCGACGACGTGGATCGCCGGGAAAGCACGCTGTGGGTCGCCGAGATCCGCAAGGAGGGCGCGGATCCGTGTGAGGCCGAATTCCTCGGGCCACGGCGAGAGCGACGCGAGCCACTCAGCCTGAGATTGCATCGAGCTCGCGGCGGTAGCGGTCGAGCTTCTCGCGCTCCGCATCGACGACCTCCGTTGGTGCGCTTTGGACGAAACGCTCGTTCGCGAGCATCTTCTCGCCTCGCGCGATCTCCTTGCGCAGACGCTCGATCTCAACCGACGCGTCTCCGGCTGCCTTCGAACGCTCGGGCTTGACGACGGCGTCGAAGATCCGCTTTTCCTCCCCCTCGAGTGGAGGCACAACGCCGGAGCGGCGGAACATCACCGCCGCCTCCTGAGCTCGCCGCAGCGCGTCTGCCGAGCCACCGGCCTCGGCGGGTTCGGGCCACGGAGAGACGATCAATCGCGATTCGTGGAACTGCGACCAGATCTCCTCGGTCACGTGCGGCAGCACCGGGTGAAGCAGCGCGAGCAGCCGCTCGAGCGCCGTGAGGGCTGTTGCCAAAGCGCGCTCGTCGTTGTCGTAGAGCCGCGGCTTGATCGCTTCGGCGTACCAGTCGCAGAAGTCGTCGAAGGTCAGGTGATAGAGCGAGTCGGCGACATGCGCGAAGTCGAATACCGGGAGCAACTCTTCGATCTCGGCGCGCGTGTCGTCGATCCGGCCGAGGATCCAGCGCTCCTCGATCGCCTCCGGCCGGAGCGCAGGGGTCGCACCCTCTGCGTTCTGGAGGATCAGCCGTGCGACATTCCAGAGCTTGTTTGCGAGCTTCGCACCCTCTTCGATCGCGCCCCAGTTGAAGCGCACATCCTGCGTCGAGGAAATCTTCAGGAGGCCGTAGCGGACGGCGTCCGCCCCGTGTTTGTCAACCGCCTCGAGGGGATCGATCCCCGTGCCGAGGCTCTTCGACATCCGGCGGCCGTCGACTGCGAGCACCGTCGAGTTGATGATCACGTCGGTGAACGGGATGTCGCCGACGAGAAAGAGCCCCGAGAAGATCATCCGGTTCTCCCAAAGGCGAATGATCTCCCGCGCGGTGACGTTGACGTCGCCTGGGTAGTAGCGGGCAAGCTCGGGCGTCTGCTCCGGCCAGCCGAGCGTCGCGAACGGCCAGAGAGCCGACGAGAACCAGGTGTCGAGCACGTCGGTCTCGCGCACGAGGTCGCCCGCGCCGCACTCGGCACACGCCTCGGGCGCCGGCCAGGCGCACGTCTGGTGACCGTTCGAGCACGTCCAGATCGGGATCTGGTGTCCCCACCAGAGCTGGCGTGAGACGCACCAGTCGGGAGCGCTCTCCAGAGACTCGATCGCGAACCGGTGCTGGCTTTCGGGGTGGAAGCGCACGCGTCCGGCGCGGAGCGCCTCGAGTGCCGGCGCGGCGAGCTCGTCCATCTGGCACCACCACTGTGGCGAGACCAATGGCTCGATCCGCGTGTGGCAGCGCTCGCACGTGCCGACCGAGTGATGAAGGCTCTCGCGCCTCTCCAGCTGGTCGTGCTCCTTCAACCATGCGACGACCTGCGCGTCCGCGTCCGCCTGGTCGAGACCCTCGAAGCCCTCGGCGGTCATCGCGGCCATCGGGACCGACCACCGTGAGCGTCGGGAGCCCATGATCGCGGCCGATTTCGAAGTCGATCGGGTCGTGCCCGGGCGTGATCTTCAGCGCGCCCGAGCCGAACTCCGGCTCGACCCGCTCGTCGGCGATCACCGGCACGCGACGCCCGACGACCGGCACGACGACCTCCTTGCCGACAGCGTCCTTGTACCGCGGATCGTCAGGGTGGACCGCCACGGCGACGTCGGCGAGGATCGTCGCCGGACGCACCGTCGCGATCGTGATCGCCCCGGAACCGTCGACGAAGGGATACCGCGCGTACGTCAACGCGTCGTCCATCTCGACGTGCTCGACCTCGAGGTCTGAGATCGCCGTCTGGTGATACGGACACCAGTTCACGATCCGGTTCGCGCGGAAGATCCACCCCGCGTCCCAGAGCCGCACGAAGTACGTCATCACGGCGTCGACGTACGCGTCGTCCATCGTGAAGCGCTCGCGCGAGTAGTCGAGCGACGAGCCGAGGCGGCGGAACTGACCCATGATCACGCGCCCCGTCTTGTCGAGCCATTCCCAGGTGCGCTCGAGAAACGCGTCGCGCCCGATCTCCTGTCGGGTCGTTCCCTCGGCGATCAGCTGCTTCTCGACCACGTTCTGCGTCGAGATGCCCGCGTGGTCGTAGCCGGGCTGCCAGAGTGTGTCGAACCCACGCATCCGGTGCCAGCGAACGAGGCAGTCCTGCATCGAGCCGTTGAGCGCATGGCCCATGTGGAGCTCGCCGGTGACATTCGGCGGCGGAACGCAGATGACGAACGTCTCGTCGCGGCGCGCGCCTGCGCCGGCCTTGTAGAGACCTTCCTCCTCCCACGTGCGCTGCCAGCGCTCCTCGACCCCGCGCGGGTCGTAACGGGGCTCCATCATGGAGCCAATCTAGCGACGCTCAACGGCGCGCTAGGCGGACTCTTCGGCGAACTCGGCAGACTCGTCGATGTCAGAGCCGGCAGAGGTGACGAGGGTGGGCTTCAGGCCCTTCTCGATCGTCTCCTTCGTGATCACGCACTTGGAGACGTCCTTGCGAGACGGAAGCTCGAACATGACGTCGAGCAACGCGTTCTCGATGATCGAGCGCAGGCCGCGCGCACCGGTCTCGCGGTCGAGAGCACGGTCCGCAATCGACCAGAGAGCGTCGTCGGTGAAGACGAGGTCGACGTGGTCGTAGTTGAAGAACCGCTGGTACTGCCGCACGAGAGCGTTCTTCGGCTCGGTCAGGATCTGAACCAGGTCTTCGCGCTTCAGCTGGTGGACGGCGGAAACGACGGGCAGGCGACCCACGAACTCGGGGATCAAGCCGAAGTTGAGGAGATCCTCGGGCATGACACCGGAGAGGAGCTCGGCGCTGTCCCCGTCGCGTTTCGAGGAGAGCTCGCGTCCGAAGCCGACGGCGTTCTTGCCGACCCGCTTCGCGATGATCTTGTCGAGCCCCGCGAACGCACCGCCGCAGATGAAGAGGACGTTCGTCGTGTCGATGGAGAGGAACTCCTGGTGCGGGTGCTTGCGGCCGCCCTGGGGCGGAACCGAGGCGACCGTCCCCTCGAGGATCTTCAGCAGAGCCTGCTGCACCCCCTCACCGGAGACATCTCGGGTGATCGACGGGTTGTCGGCCTTGCGCGCGATCTTGTCGACCTCGTCGATGTAGATGATCCCGGTCTCTGCCTTCTTGATGTCGAAGTCGGCGGCCTGGATCAACTTGAGGAGGATGTTCTCGACGTCCTCGCCGACGTAGCCGGCCTCTGTAAGCGCGGTTGCGTCCGCAATCGCAAACGGGACGTTGAGGATGCGCGCGAGCGTCTGCGCCAGGTGCGTCTTCCCGCAGCCGGTCGGGCCGAGCAGGAGGATGTTCGACTTCTGGAGCTCGACGTCGCCCTCCTCGGTGCCCATCCGAACGCGCTTGTAGTGGTTGTAGACCGCCACGGCGAGCGTGCGCTTGGACTCCTCCTGCGAGACGACGTAGTCGTTCAGCTCGGTGTAGATCTCCTTCGGGCGCGGCAGGTTGTCGAGGTCGAGCGTCGACGGAGCGGTGAGCTCCTCGTCGATGATCTCGTTGCAGAGATCGATGCACTCGTCGCAGATGTAGACGCCGGGGCCCGCGATCAGCTTCTTGACCTGGCGCTGCGACTTCCCGCAGAAACTGCAGAGAAGCTGCTCGTTGCCTTCGCTCGGGCGGGCCATGGTTTGTCTCGTTCTACTCCAACGACGCCGACCCTGCTAAGCCGCGGCCTCCGAACGCGCGGTATCGCGGTGGGTGATCACGGTGTCGATGATCCCATACTCCTTCGCCTCGACGGGGCTCATGAAGAAATCTCGCTCCATGTCACGGGAGATCTCCTCGATCGGCTTCTTGGTGTGCTCCGCATAGATCTCCTCGAGGCGGCGCTTCAGGCCGATCACCTCGCGGGCCTGGATCTCGATGTCTGTGCCCTGTCCCGAGAACCCGCCCGAGACCTGGTGGATGAGAATCCGGGAGTTCGGCAGGGCCATTCGCTTGCCGTTCGCGCCGCCTGCCAGCAGGAGCGAGCCCATGCTCATCGCGATGCCGACGCAGATCGTCTGCACGTCCGGCTTGATGAACTGCATCGTGTCGTAGATCGCGAGCCCCGAGTAGACCGAGCCGCCGGGCGAGTTGATGTAGAGGAAGATGTCCTTGTCCGGATCGTCCGACTCCAGGTGAAGGAGCTGGGCGATGATCAGGTTCGCGATCTGGTCGTCGATCGGCGTCCCGAGGAAGACAATGCGCTCGGCGAGGAGGCGCGAGTAGATGTCGAAGGCGCGCTCGCCGCGCGAGGTCTGTTCGACCACCATCGGGATCAGGGGGCTCATCGGCTCATTCTCCTCTTCTACTCCTTGCTCGCTGGGGTCCACAACTTCTGCCCGGACGCGGCGCGCTCCTGCTCCGGCGTCCAGATAGCCTCGCGCGCGGCTTCCTGTTTGGCGCGCTCGTCGGCTTCCTCCTGGGAGATCGTCTTGACCTCGGCGGCGACGCGATCGAGCGCGTTTCGCATGCGGATGCTCTCGCGAACGCGGTCTGCGCCGCCCTCGGCGAAGAACCTGTCGATGTCCTCGTCCACCTCACCGGCTGCCTTCAGATCGCGTCGGATGTCGTCGTCCGTGACCTCGAGCCCGAGCTTGTCGGCGACCGCTTCGAGCACGAGCTCGCGCGCGACCGAAAGGATCGCCTCACCGAGGAGCCGCTCCTCGAGTGCCTCAGGCGACTGACCTGTCATCTGGAAGTAGGTGTTGAGGTCGATCCCGCGGGACGCGAGCGAACGGACGAAACCGTTCAACAGCTCGCGCATTCGCGCCTCGACGACGAGCCTGGCGGGTTTGACGTCCGTGGCATCCACGAGCTGGTCGAGCGCGGCTGCCCGAAAACGGCCGGCGACCTCTTCCTCGATCTGCTCCCCGATGCGATTGGCGATGTCTGCGCGCAGTTCCTCGAGCGTCGCGAACTCCGTGGTCGCGCGCGCGACTTCGTCATCGAGCGGCGGCAAGACCTTCTCGCGGATTTCCTTGACGGTGATCGACACCGTTCTGCTGGTTGCGTCGGCAAGCTCGTAGCCGACATCGCGGGTCTCGCCGGCTTCGAGCCCGACGATGCCGGACTCGATCTCCTCGATCAGCCGTCCGGCGCCGATCTCCACCACGAGGTCGCGCTGCGCCTGCCCGTCGGCGACGAGGTCGACGACCGTGACGTCGCCCTCCTGCGCGGGCCGGCCCTCGACCGGAACGATCTCCGCCGCGACGCGCCTGAGCTCCTCGAGCTGCGCCTCGACCGCCTCTGGGGGTATCTCGATCTGCAGCCTGGGAACCTCGAGCGTGCGCCAGTCGGCCGGCTCCGGCCTCGGCTGGACGGGGAACTCGGCCGTGAAGCGCCAGGAGGCGTCGTCGGCCTCGGGCAGGTCGTAGTTGTATTCGGGCTGCTCTGCCGGCTGAACGCGTGTTTCGGCGACTGCGTTCCAGAACCAGCCGCCGATGTGCGACTCGACCGCCTCGGTGTAGAGCCTGTCCTTGCCGATCCTCTGGATGAGCACGGGCGTCGGCACCTTGCCGGCCCGGAAGCCGGGGACCTTCACCCGCTCCGCGAGATCGGTCGTCGCGTGGGCGACCGCGTGCTCCACGTCTCCCGCGGGGACCTCGATCGTCAGCCGGACACGATCGCCGTCGAGCTGCTCGACCTGCGTCTCCATGGGGGAGGCATTGAATCAGAGCGCGCCCGGGTCGCGCGTTCCCCCGGAGCGGTACGGTGCGCGCTATGGACGTCGAGACCGCGATCCGAACGCGCCGAACCCACAAGGCCTACGAGACCGAGCCCGTCCCGTCCGAGGTCGTAACCGAGCTGCTCGAGCTCGCCCGCTGGGCGCCGAACCACCACCTGACCGAGCCGTGGCGCTTCCGCGTGCTCGGGCCGGAGAGCTTCGAGCGACTCGTCGCCGCGGGCGGGTCGAACGAGCGCGAGAAGCTCGGTCGCGCGCCCACCCTCGTCGTCGCGAGCGCGACGCAGACCGGCGACGCCCAACAAGACCGCGAGGACGTCCTCGCGACAGCGTGCGCCGTCTACATCGTCCTGCTCGCCGCGCATGCGCGCGGCCTCGCGTCCTACTGGCGCACACCGCCCCTCCTTCAGAGCGCCGGAAGGCCAGGCCGCAATCGGCTTGCCCGACGACGAGGAGTTCGTCGCCCTGATCCACCTCGGAGCTCCCGTGTCACCGCAGGCCGGCCAAGGAGCGCAAGCCCCCCGCCGAGTACGTCGAGTTCCTGCCCTAGAGCTGCTCGCGTTCCCAGCGGTACGAGGTGGCGCCGGGAGGCCGGCGCCGCCGGCCGGAAGGGGCCACCGGCCAGGGACGCGAGAGCGATGCGGGCGAGAGGAGTCGAACCTCCAAGGGCCGAAGCCCACCGGGACCTAAACCCGGCGCGTCTGCCAGTTCCGCCACACCCGCGGGACCCCAAGCGTAACGCGTTGCACCCTAGACCCCGGCGGCGGCCAAGGGGTCCGGCGGCGGCTCCGGTGCTGCCCCCTCGCCCGCCTCCAGGGCCTTTGCAGCGGCGAGCTCCTTGCTCACGTGGAGCGCCGCCGACGTGAGCGGCGCCGCAAGAATGAGGCCGATCATCCCGAAGATGGACCCGAACCCGATCGTCACGATGAGAACGACGAGCGGGTTGAGGTCGAGCGTGGCCCCGAACGCGATTGGCTGGACGATGTTCTGGAGGAGACCGTTCGCGAGAATGACGATCACGAGCATGATCAAGGCAGTGGTCGTTCCCTGCGACGAGAGTGCGAGCAGCACAGCGAACGCCCCGGAGACGAACGCGCCGATGAAGGGGACGTATGCGGTCACGAAGACGACGACGGCGATCGTGCCCGCCAGCGGGACGTCGAGCACGAGTGCACCTAGCCCGACAACGACGGCGTTGAACGCGGCGACGATGGTCACGCCGAGGAAGTAGCGCCGAAGGGACACGATCACGTTCCGCGTGATCGTGCGGGCGACGTCGCGTGGCACGCCGAGGTTCCGGTCGATGAAGTTGCGCACCGCAGGGCCGTCTTTGAGCAGGAAGAACGTGCTGAAGACCGAGAAGGTGAGGAAGAAGATCAGCGACGTGAGCCCCCTGATTCCCTGCGCCAGCCCGTGAAGCAGCGTCCCGCCGCTGTTGGCGACTCCGCTCTTTGCGCCGTCTGACGCGCCCGAGGTGCCGCCCGCGCCGGTGTCGTTCACCCACCCTTCGATCGTGTTCACCGCGCTCGACAGCGCAGCCTTGATCTGGTCGGACTGCTCGTAGAGGCCGCCAAGGACCATGAGCCGCAATGAGAACTCCGATTGCGAGCAGCCCGAGCAGCGTGATCGCCGCACCACCTGCTCGCGGAATGTGATGCAGCTGCATCTTCGAAACGAGAGGCCCGGCAACGGTCGCGAGGATGGCGCCGACGAGCACGGGGTCGAGGATCGTCGAGATCAGGCCCATGAACCAAATCGATCCGACGAGAACGAGGCCGACCCCGACCAGGAACCACGCGAGCAGGCCGAGATCGCGGAGCCAAACCGGCGCGGAAAACACCCGCGAGAGCGTCGTCACGTCGATCTGGATGACCGGCGCGGGCTCCGGGGCGTCGGGCGGTTGATGGTGCTGGCCGAACAGTCGTCCCCGAAGGTTCATGGGCTGCCTACCTGCCCTCGAAGCGCGGACACGGGGCTTTGGTTGCCCTCGACCGCCCGGCGCTCCTCGCCGAAACAGCTGTCCTGCCCAGAGGCCGTCACCACGACCCGCCTGACGGCGTCCATGATGCGAAGAATAGTCGCCCCGAGCCCGGGCGACACGAGAGCGGAGTCGATAGCGAGAGGTTCGAGCCCTGCGCGAATGGCCCCGGGAGGAGTCGAACCTCCGCGCGCAGATTCGAAGTCTGCCGCTCTTCCGCTGAGCTACGGGGCCGTACAGCGGTCAGCGTAGCCACCCGACGGGCCGGTTTTCCTCACGCAGGGTGGCGGACGGGACTCGAACCCGCGACCACCGGGACCACAACCCGGGGCTCTACCAACTGAGCTACCGCCACCGCGGCGCGGACATCGTAGCCGCGAGCCAGACACAGACCCGGGGAAGCCGAGTGCGCCCGGGAGGATTCGAACCCCCGACCAACGGCTTAGAAGGCCGCCGCTCTTCCCCTGAGCTACGGGCGCATCGCGAAGCAGCCTAGCGCTCCGTGCCGGCCGCACTTCCGGCGTCCTCGAATCGGGAACCCGCTACTCGACCGCCGCCGCCTGCGGGGCGGCGGTTTGGTGCTCTCCTCGCTTCCGTCGCTGCTCGAGCAGGTCGCGAAGGAACACCTGGATCGTCCCCGCAACCGGGATCGCGCCGAGCGCGCCGAGAATGCCGGCGATCTCGGCGCCGACGAGCACGGCAATCAGGACCACGAGCGGGGAGAGCTTCACGGTGCGTCCGTACACCACCGGTTGCAGGAAGTGGTTCTCGATCTGCTGGTAGACGATCACGAACACCGCGACGACGATCCCGGCAGGCACGGAGTGCAGAAAAGCCACGCCGACGACGACCAGCCCGGCTACCGTCGCGCCGGCGAGCGGAATCAAGTCGAGCACTGCGACGAGCAGTCCGAGCGCGACGGCGTACGGGACGCCCATCAAGAGCAGAACCACCGTGGCCGAGACACCCGCGACGACGCTGATCAGCAGATTGCCGGTCACGTACCCACCGACCGTCCTGTAGATGTCGCGGCCGACCGCACGCCACCGTGTTTGAGACTCGGCCGATAAGAGCCCGTAGAAGCGCTCGACCCAGACCCGGCCCTCGAGCAGCATGAAGAACGTCATGACGATGATCGTGATCGTCGCGACGATCACCGTGATCACCCCCTTGGTGACGGCAACCGCCGCGCCCGACAGCCCGAGAATGCGACTCGCACCTCCCTTCTTGACCTGCTCCCGGACCTTCTCGACGACTTGATACTTACGCTCGAGAAAGCCGAGGCGGCCCCGGCCCTGCGTCAAATCGTGCACGTAGCCGGGCGTCGCCTCGACGAAGCCATTGACCTCGGTGACGAGCTTCGGCACGAATAGCGCGCCGATTCCCACGAGCGCGAGCGCGAGCGTGAGATACACGACGCCGATGGCCGCACCCCGTTTCACCCGTCCGCGGCGTTCGACCCAGGACACGAATGGATCGAGTGCCAACGCGAGGAAGAGGGAGACGAGGAACCAGGTAAGGACAGACTGTGCAATCCAGAACAGCTGGAGCAAGGCCGCAACCACGACCACCGTCCCGAGAATGCGGAGGATCGTCCGCGTCCGGATTTCGACAACACGATCAGCCTGCACTTGCCACAGGATCGTGTCCGCACCGGACGGTGCCTCGCGAAGCGCGCAGGGCCTGTTTTGCATGCCCTTTACCTCCAGCTGCGAGCTGGCTCCCGAGGGCAACACATGTTCACGCGAGACCCGTTCGGTGCCGATGAAACGCTAATGCGCGAAGGTAATCCGTCGCTCGGACGGGTATGGACCGCTCTCTTTGCCCTCGGGGTCGTGGCGACCGTCGCCTACACCGTGATGCCGCACTCACCGGCGGGCGGGGCGATTCTCTTCGACGCCATCGTTGCGCTGGCGGCCGTCGCTTCGGTGGCCGGCTGGCTTCGGGCTCCGGTCGACGAGCGGGTCGCGTGGCTACTGACGAGCGTATCCCTCTGCGGGTTCCTCGCCGGGGAGCTGCTCTGGGAGGGATTTCCGACCGTCGGCTTCGGGCCGTTCGACTCGCCCTCCGGCGCCGTCTTCCTCCTCAGCTGTCTCCCACTTGCGGTAGCAGCGGTCATGCTCGGCTCAGCCCGCGACGGTGACCGTGACCGGTCGGCATGGCTCGACGCAGGAATCGTCACAGCCGTGGCCGGCGTCGTCTTGTGGGCGGCTCTGATGGAACCGCTGGCTCGCGATCCGGCGATCCACATCATGAGCAAGATCGTCGCGATCGCCCATCCCCTCGCCGATGTGCTCGTGCTCGGCTTCGTACTGCGGCTCGCCCTGTCGCGCAACGCGCGTGACCGCTCGGTCATGTCGTTCGCAACCGGCGCGACCCTGATGCTGGTCGCTGCCCTGGTATTCCTCAGGCTGAACCAGCCGGGAAGCTTCGGGCCGGGATCGGCGATCGATCCGGTCTGGCTCCTCAGCTTTCTTCTCATCGGATTCGCAGCACTGTGCCGCCCTGGGGAACACGCGCCTCAATTCCGGGGCAGAAAAGCGATGGGACGCGTTCGCCTCGGTGTGGTGTTGCTGGCCGTTTTCACGCCGCAGGTACTACTGGCCCAGGAACTCGCGCGCCGTGATCTGATCGGCATCAACACCCTCACCATCGCCGGCTGTGTGTCGAGCCTGGTGATCGTTCTGGCGGCCGTCCGCTTGATGCGCTTGCTCGAAGCCAGGCTCTCGGCCTTGATCTTCCATTCCGCCGACGCGATCTTCCTGATCGACAAGGACTACCGGATCGCGTTCGCGAGCCCGTCGACTGCGGACATCTGGGGCCAGAGCGCGAAGACGCTCCTCGGAACGTCGTTCCTCGACTCCTTCGCCGAGGAGTCACGGGCAGCGGTTGCAGACCAGCTCGAGAGGGTCCTGGCGATCCCGATGGGCTCGACGGTGCCGCTGGAAGGCCGCGTGCTGGCCGAAGGCGGGCAGTTCCGGGCGCTCGAGGGAATCGCCCGGAACCTGCTCGAAGACCAAAACGTTCGTGCGATCGTGGTCACGATGCGCGACACGACAAGTCGCCTCGAGCTCGAACAGCAGCTGGAGCGTCGCGCGTTCCACGACGACCTCACGGGACTCGCCAATCGCGCGCTCTTCACAGACCGGCTCGAGCACGCGCTCGACCGGTCGGCCCGCGCTCTCGACGTCGGGATCGCGGTGCTGTTTGTCGACCTCGACGACTTCAAAGCCGTGAACGACGGCATGGGCCACGGAGCCGGAGATGAGCTGATCCGGAGCGTCGCGGAACGCATCCGGAGCTGCGTGCGACCCGCGGACACGGTCGCACGCCTCGGCGGAGACGAGTTTGCTGTGCTGCTGGAGGACGTTCCCTCGGTGAGTCACGCGACCGCTCTGGCCGACCGGCTTCTCGAAGTGCTCCAACTCCCGGTCGGCGTGATCGGCGTGAGCATGGCCGTTCCGGCGAGCGTCGGAGTCACGTTCGCGTCGCGCGACAGCACTGCCGAGTCGCTGCTGCGCGACGCGGACATCGCGATGTACAGCGCGAAGTCTCAGGGCAAGGGTCGCGTCACCGTGTTCGATGCAACCTTGCGCGACGTCGCCGTCCAGCGCCTTGCGCTCAAAGTCGAGCTTCCTGAGGCGCTGAGGTCAAACCAGTTCCGTCTCGACTACCAGCCGATCAAGGACGTCGCGCAGCCGGGAGTTGCGCGGGTTCGAGGCGCTCATTCGGTGGCATCACCCGGAGCGAGGCCTCGTTTCGCCGGGAGAGTTCATCCCGGCCGCAGAAGAGACGGGAATGATCGTCGACATCGGCCGCTGGGTCCTCAAGGAGGCCTGTCAACCAGGCCGTCCTGTGGAACCGGAAATGGCCCGAGCCGCTCTCGATCAGCGTGAACGTCTCCGGGCTTCAGCTGCACCAGCACGAGTTCATCCAGGACCTCCAGGAGATCCTCGAGACAACCGGGCTCGAGCCCTCCCTGCTCATCCTCGAGCTCACCGAGTCCGTCCTCGTCAGGAACCAGAGGGTCGAGAACATCCTCAGCGAGTTGCGCACCATTGGGGTCGGCATCGCGATCGACGACTTCGGCACGGGGTATTCGTCGCTCTCCTATCTCCAGCAGTTCCCGGTGACGAGCATCAAAGTCGACAGGAGCTTCGTCGCGGATCTCACGGCCGGCGGGAAGGTCGGTCTCGTCCGAAGCATTCTCTCGATCGGTGACGCCCTCGGTCTGACGACGGTGGCCGAAGGAGTCGAGACGATCGAGCAGCTCGAAGCGCTGGCCCGCCTCGGCTGCGACTGCGCCCAAGGCTTTGCGCTTGGCCGCCCGCTGTCGCCCGGCGAGATCGACGGGATGCTCGAGATCACGCGCATGTCTCGCACCAACCCGCTGGCGAGTTGGGGCCTCCGTCCCGCCCCCGCCCGCGACGTGTGATCGTTGGCCTGCGAAAGAGCGGGTGGCGGGAATCGAACCCGCGTAACCAGCTTGGAAGGCTGGGGCTCTACCATTGAGCTACACCCGCGTCGCGGGCTCAAGGGTACCCCGAGCGGCACCGGCTACTTGAGGCAGCCGGTGACGAGCGCGAGGTCGGTGCTCGACGGGTGCACATGCCAGAGCAGCACCGCGTTCTGGTAGCGCGAGAGCACGTCCTGGATGTTCGCCTTGATGTTCGGCAACGCGAAGTGCTGGTAGGCCAGAGCGATCTCCGCTGCGTCCGACTCCTTCGTGCCGAAGACGACCGTGACCGAGTTGTCGCTGAGGGTCGCGACGAACGCTCCACCGGTCGCCGTCGTGGCGACGAAGTCGAGCTTGCCTCCGATGCGGGCATTCTCGGCCGCGAGGCACGCGCGAGTCTTGTCGGCGGAGTAGGCGGACTTCCCGCCGCAGCCTGCGAGGAGGAAGACCACCGAGATGGTGACGAAGCGATCCGGGCCACAGACGTGAGTCTAACCCGCCGACTGCTCATTCCGCCAGGAACGAAACCGTAGGCTTGCAGCATGGAAGGGGCCGACCGCCTGACTGCATACGCGCGCCTCGCGGTCAGGGTCGGCCTGAACCTGCAGCCCGGACAGCGCCTCGCGATCAACGCGCTCGTCGAGCATGCTCCGCTCGTTCGCGCCGTCGCCGCGAATCCTACGAAGCGGGCGCCCGCCACGTCGACGTCCTCTACAGCGACCAGCACGTGCGGCGTGCCCACATCGAGCATGCCGGCGACGACGCCCTCGGCTGGTCGCCGCCGTGGCTCGTGGAGCGTCTCGACGCGCTCGGGCGCGACGGCGGCGCGCTGCTCGCGATCAGCGGGAACCCCGAGCCGGAAATCTTCGCCAACCTCGACGCCGGCCGGGTCGCACGCGCGAGAATGCGCGAGCTCGCCGAAGCGAGCCTCAGGCTGACCGCCGGCGCTTTGCAACTGGTCGATCGTCGCGTTCCCGAACGAAGGCTGGGCGAGGACGGTCTTCGGGGAGCCCGATCTCGAGCGCCTGTGGCAGGCGGTCGCCACCGCCGTCCGGCTCGACGAGACAGACCCGGTCGCCGCCTGGCGCGAACACATCCAAACCCTCGAGCGGCGGGCGCACGCGCTCAACGAGCGCCGGTTCGACGCGCTGCGCTATCGCGGGCCCGGCACCGACCTGACCGTCGGGCTTCATCCCGACGCCGCTCTGGCAGGCGGCGCTCGACGAGTCGAACGGGATCAAGCACGTGGCGAACATGCCGACCGAGGAGGTGTTCACGACCCCGGACGCGCGACGCGTCGACGGCACCGTGCGCTCCACCTATCCGCTGCAGATCCAGGGAACGGTCGTCCGCGGCCTCGAGATTCGCTTCGAGGGTGGACGCGCGGTCGAGGTTCGCGCCGAGGAGGGCGACGAGCTGATGCGAGCGCACGTCGCCGCGGACGACGGCGCAGCCCGACTCGGCGAGGTCGCGCTCGTCGACGGGACTCGCGTGTCGGACAGACGGGGCTCGTCTTCTACGACACGCTGTTCGACGAGAACGCCTCGTCGCACATCGCGCTCGGTGCTGCGATCCTCCAGTGCGTCGGCGGAGGCCGCGCAGCTCTCCCCCGAGGAGCGGCACGCGCGCGGGATCAACCACTCCTCGATCCACACCGACTTCATGATCGGCTCGCCCGAGCTCGCGGTCTCCGGCGTGACGAAGGACGGCGACGAAGTGCCGATCCTTCGCGACGGCGACTGGGTTGCTCTCCGTAGTCGGGACGGCGAGATTCGAACTCGCGGCCTCCGCGTCCCAAACGCGGCGCTCTAACCAGGCTGAGCTACGTCCCGTTGGCGGTCAGTGTAGGCGGCGTGACGGCTGCGTAGGCTGGTCGCCGTGAGCGAAGCGCCTCTCCCGGTCGAGCCGGCCACCACCCTCGCCCGCGCGTCGGGTACGCGATGGCGGCGACGGCGGCGACGCTCTGGGCGATCAACGGCATCGTCTCGAAGGTGATCCTCGCCTCGGGCATCTCGTCGCTCCGGCTCTCGCAGGTGCGGACCGGCGGCGCATTCGTCGGGCTCGTGCTCGTGCTGCTCGTCACCGCGCCCGCGCGGCTGCGCGTGACGCGCGCGCGAGCTGCCGTACCTCGCGCTGTTCGGGATCGCCGGGCTCGCGTTCGTGCAGTGGTTCTACTTCCTCGCGATCCACCGGCTCGCGATCGGGATCGCGCTCCTGATCCAGTACCTCGCGCCGCTCGGCATCGGGCTCTGGGCGCGCTTCGCCCTCCACGAGCCGGTGCGGCGGCGGATCTGGTACGCGCTCGCGCTCGCGCTCATCGGGCTCGCGATGATCGTCGACGTCCGTCACGGCGCGCACGCTCTCGACCGCCGGGATCGTGTTCGCGCTCGCCGCGGCGGTCACCTACGCGCTCTACATCCTGATCGCCGAGCACGCGCTCGGCGAGCGCGACGCCGTCTCCCTGCTCGCGTGGGGGTTCGGGTTCGGACGCTGTTCTGGGCGATCATCGCGCCCTGGTGGAGCTTCCCCGGCCATCGCGTCGGAGCCCACGTCTCGCTCCTCGGCCATCTCGCCGGCCACGCACCTGCCGGTCTGGGCGCTGATGTCCTGGATGGTCGTCCTCGGCACGATCGTCCCGTTCTTCCTGCTCGTGAGCGCGCTCCGGCACCTGCCGGCGACCCGCGTCGCGATCATCGCGATGCTCGAGCCGGTCGTCGCGATCGTGGTCGCGTGGGCGTGGCTCGGCGAGTCGCTCGAACGCGCTCCAGCTCGTAGGAGCGACTCGTCGTGCTCGCCGCGATCGTGCTCGCGCAGACCGCGCGTTAGCCGGCGCCCGAGCGCCCAGAGCCGTCGAGCCTCTAGACTGACCGCGATGGTGCGGAAGGTGCTCCTGGCCTCCCCACGCGGCTACTGCGCCGGAGTCGAGCGCGCCGTCGAGACGGTCGAGCGGGCCCTCGATCTGTACGGCGCGCCGGTCTACGTGCGCAAGCAGATCGTCCACAACCTCCACGTCGTGCGCGACCTCGAGGCCCGCGGGCGCCGTGTTCGTCGAGCACGAGAACGACGTGCCCGAGGGCGAGACCGTCGTCCTCTCGGCGCACGGAGTCGCTCCGTCCGTGTTCGCGAACGCGGCCGCGCGGAAGCCTGCAGACGATCGACGCCACGTGCCCACTCGTCGCGAAGGTCCACGTCCAGGCGCGCCGCTACGCCGCGGACGGCTACACCGTGATCCTGATCGGCCACGCAGGCCACGAGGAGGTCGTCGGCACGATGGGCGAGGCGCCGGACTCGATCGTGGTCGTCGAGACGATCGGACGACGTCGACAGCGCTGCCGTTCACCGACGAGCGATCGGCTCGCGTACGTCACCCAGACGACGCTGTCGGTGGACGAGACCGGCGTGGTGATCGCCGCACTGCGACGGCGCTTCCCCTCGATCCACGCGCCGAAGAAGGAGGACATCTGTTACGCGACCTCCAACCGGCAGTGGGCGGTCAAGGAGATGCTCACCGAGATCGACCTGCTCCTCGTCGTCGGCTCGCGCAACTCGTCCAACTCGAACCGGCTCGTCGAGGTCGCCCACGCCGGCGGCGTCGCGTCGTACCTGATCGACGACGCGACCGAGATCGACGCGGCGTGGCTCGAGGGCGTGTCCGTGGTCGGCGTCACGTCGGGCGCGTCGGCGCCGGAGAGGCTCGTCGAGGAAGTCTGCGACTGGTTCCGCGAGCGCGGCGTGACCGACATCGCGCCGTACAGCCTCGATGAACGAAGACGTCGAGTTCCGCCTCCCGGCCGAGCTCCGCCGCGAGCTCGCGCTCGCCGAGACGCAGAACTAGAAACGGCCGGCGGACGCCGGGGCCAAAAAGGGCTCAGCCGCGCGCCACACCAGCCGCGTCGCACAGGGTCTCGACACGACCGCCGACGATTGCCTTCTCGCGGTCGAGGAGGCGGAGCGTGCGCTCCATCGCCACCGGCCGCAGACCGCTGACGCCTCCGTGGTACGGGTTGTCGAGGAACCAGAGGAGGAGCAGCGTGGAGGTGATCACGACCGTGACGGTGCCCATCATCGTCGCCTGCACGATCGCGCGCTCCCCGCTGTCTGCGAAGAACAGCATGAACACGAAGATGACGGTGGCGGTCAGGAACAGCACCAGCCAGAGCACGGTGGGAATCACGCCTTCGGCCCCGTGCGTTCGGTCCGCGCGCGCGTTCTCACGATCCGTTCGCTGGTCGAACCACTTGCTGTACGCGGCCTGCTCGGACGGCGAGCGGGGGTCGGTCTTCTGGAGGGTGCGGAACATGGCGACACCCCACGGGTTGACGGCGTCGCCGAGAGTTCCGGAGACCATCTGGGGCCATTCCTGATGCACCACCGCCCGCGCGTAGCAGACGAGCTCGCCCGAGAGCTGGCTCCGCACTCCACCGGGAAAGAACTGCGCCGTTTCGAACTGCTGGGCCACCACCCGCGCCTCGGCCTCGGCTCCCGAACGCGACGTGTCGAAGCTCTCGAAAGCGAGAAAGACCACGAACCCGATCAGCACGGCAAACCCGGTCGCGAGAACGCCGAACACCCCGGCTGCGCGGTCTCCGTCCTGAAAGAAGCTCCCGTCGGGCGCCCGGCGCCGGACGAACAGCATCGTCGACACCGTGACCGCCGTAACGACGACAACGAGGAGTGCAGCTAGCGCGATGGTCACGATGTGATCACGTTTGCCGGTCGGTCGTCACTGCGGCGCGCGAGCAGCGATCAGACGCCTTCTTGGGCCGCCACCCGACCCGTCGCGACCGCTTCCTTCAGCGCCGCGTAGTCGCGCTCGTTCTGGTCTGCGTACAACTCGGCGAACGCAGCGATGGCGCGATCGAAGACGTCGCTCTTACCGAGGTAGGCGGCGATCGCGACCGAATCGCCCGAGCGGGCATGACTGCGCGCGAGCTCGACGCCGCAGACGCTCGCGTAGAGCGTCATGCGCTCCGCGTTCATCGTCTCGATGACGGCCGAGCCCTTCGCGTCCCAGAGCTGGCGCACGTAGAAGTCGCGAGCACCCCGTCGACGCCGGTGACGCGGATCCAGCCGAGCATCATGTCGCTGGCCGCCTGCGTCAGGCGCTGCCCTTCCACGACCCGCTGGCCGTGGTTTGCGTACTCGCTCTTGCCGAGGAACGGCTCGAGCACCGAGGCCTCGGCCTGCTTGAACTGCAGGAACAGCGGATCGTCGTCGTCCCGGCCGAGCATGAGGCAGATGTAGGCGCGCGTGCCGACGCTGCCGACGCCGACCACCTTGCGGGCCGCGTGGACGTAGCGGAAACGCTCGAGCAGCTTGCGCCGGTCGCCGGCGAGGGTGCGCCGATAGGAGCGAAGCACGGTACGCAAGAAGTCTTCGAGCCCCTCGACCTGGTCACCTGCAATGTCCTCGATCGGGACGATCAGCGGCGGGTCGCCGACGATGCGCGGCTCGCCGTCGACGATCGCCGTCAGCTTGCCGAACGCCTTGAGACTGTCCTTCGTCCGCGTCTTGGCGACGTTTGCCTCGAACCGCTTGTAGTCCTTCGTCGTCGCCAGGCGCTGGAGCTGCTCGGCGATCTGGTCGACGTCGATGCGCATGTACCAAAGGTCGAGATTGCGCGTGGCGGCGAACTTCTGCATCCACACGCGGTAAGCGCGCAGCACCTCGAGGTTGATCCTCTCCCTCGCCTTGTCGTCGAAACCGCGGTCACGGCCGGCGACCGCGAAGCTGGCGACGAGCCGCTTGACATCCCACTCGAACGGGCCCGGCAGCGTCTCGTCGAAGTCGTTGACGCTGAACACCAGCCGGCGATCGGGAGCCGCGAACGCGCCGAAGTTCGACAGATGGGCGTCACCGCAGAGCTGCGTGTGCAGCCCGGTGCGCGGCATCCCCGCCAGGTCCGGGCCATCAGATACGCCGCGCCTCGGTAGAACGTGAACGGCGACACGAGCATTCGCCCGTACCGGATCGGGACGAGCTCGGGCGCCCGCGTACGCGCTTGCTCCTCGAGCAGCTCGACCGGATCGGGCCGGTGTGGCGGAGGCTCCCAGTTGGCGTGCACAGACCTTGGCACGTCGGCGCGTGCGGCTTTGCCACGAGCGGTCCGTTCGCCGACGGTGAAATGGTCGACCTTGGGCGCCTTCTGCGGCGGCGCTGAAACGACGTTCTCGTCTGAGCTCGCGCTCATGTCGTTGCCATCGTGTGCGCCGCCCTCGAGCCCCGCTCAGGCCTTGTCGGGGTGCTCGACCTGGGTGTTCAGGTCTCCCTGCGCCGCTCCTGAGCCAGCCTTGCCTCCACCGGACCCTCGCAACACGTACGCGACCCCGACCGCGAGCACCGCTCCAACCAGCGGGCCGACGACGTAGACCCAGTAGCTCGTGAAGTCGGTGCCGACGAGGTCCGGCCCGAAGGTGCGGGCGGGATTCATCGAGGCGCCCGAGATCGGGCTGCCCCAGAGACCCGCGAGCGCGATGTAGCCGCCGACTTCGATCGCTCCGAAGAGACCGACGTCTCTGCGGTGCCCGAGCGGTGCCCAAGGATCAGACCACGAGACCGAGGGTCCAGGACCTCCATCAGGAAGGGCGCCTTCGAGTAGTCGATGCTCCGGGTAGTTCGAGCCGTACGTCGTCGAGACGTTGATGATGGTGTGCAGGAACAGCGCCGCGCAGCGTCGACCGACGAGCGGCACGATGACGTAGCCGGACGTGCCGCCACGGCAAGTCGCTTCGCAGCGAGAAACGCGACGCTACGCCGGGGTCCAGGTGCGCGCCCGAGACCCTGCCCATGAACAGGATGATCGACGTCACGATCAGAGCATGGCGCCACGACGGCGGCCGTACGGCTGATCGTGTCCTGGAACGCCTGCCCCATCATCCCGCCGCTCGCCGCCACGAGAACGAGGAAGAACGTCCCCAGCAGCTCCAAGAAGAACCGTCGCCACTCCTGGTTCGGATCGTTGAAGTCCTCGAACGTCCGCGGACGTCCATCAGGCCTTCTCCAGTCGAAGCTCGGAGCCCTGCTCGACCGCGACGGCGAGCGTCTCGTCCGCGATCCGGTCGGCGAAGGCGAACAGCTCCTCGCCCGGGATCCAGAGACGGATGCGGTCGGTCAGCTCGAGCCCGGTCTCCTTGCGCAGCACCTTGACGTCGTGGACCAGGTCGTACACGCGGCCCTCCAGACGCAGCTCGTCGTCGAGGTCGTATCGACCGCGACTATCCGCCCGTCGGCGGTCGCGATCGTCCAGCCTTCTACCCGGCACCCGCTCGACCACACCTCGTCCGGCCCGAGCTCGAGGCCGGCCACGCGGAAGCGCCCTCCGTCGAGCGCCTCGAACCCCCCGTCGTCGAGGGCGGTGCGGACCTTGCGCAGCGCGGCGCCAGCCGCGGCCCGAGCACCGGGAGATTCGGCTCGCCCTGGTGGGCGGTCTTTGGAACGTCGCCGAACGTGACCTCCTTGACGCGGAGCTCCTCGGCGATCTCGTCGATGTGGTCGCGCACCCGACGCCCCGTCGACCTCTAGTCTCGAAGGGGCTGGCGAAGCGCAATCTGACGACGACCGGGTTTCGCGACCAAGATCAACGACTGGCGGAGATCGGCCGTCGCCTCCAAAATACCTCGTCCGCGACCTCAACCTCCGGCCACCCGGCGAGGAACACCGACGCACGCCCGCCCTGGACGAGGTCCGCCAGAGATGGTCCAGAGAAACGGCGTCACCAGTGCGATCACCCGCAGCGACTGCACCAGCGCGTACCAGAGCGAGCGGAACGCCTAGTCGTCCCCGTCCCAGAAGCGGCGGCGGGTGCGGCGGATGTACCAGTTCGAAAGGTCGTCGAAGACCGACTCGAACTCCCGGAGCACGTCGACGGTCAGGTCGCCTCGTCGCCCTTGGTCGCGTCGCGGACGAGCTGGTGGATGCGCGCGACGAGCCACCGATCGAGCGGCGGCGTCGACCGCCGGGCCTCGTCGAGGTCGGCGAACGTCGGTGACCAGCCGGCGATGTTCGCGTACTCGATCAAGAACGAGGTGCGAGTTCCACAGCGTCAGCAGCCGGCGCTGGATCTCCATGCCGGGCGCGAAGCCGAACAGCAGGTTGTCGGTCTCGGCGGCTGCGCGCAGTACTGCCACCGCATGACGTGGGCGCCCATTCGCGTGAACGCCGTCCTCGGCGTCAATCATGTTCCCCGCGCGAGCCGTGCATCTCGACGGCCGTCCTCGTCGAGCATCTTCTCGTAGCCGAGCACGCGCGTGAACGGCGAGCGTGCCGACGAGGACGACCGACATGAAGAGCTGCGAGTCGACCCAGAGCCGGATCTGCTCGCGCATCTCGGTCACCCAGTCGGCCGGGAACCACTCCTCCCAGTAGGCGTGGTCGGGAAGGTCCGCGGACGTAAGCCCGCCGAAGGCGCCGGTCGCATAGCCGGCCGGGCTTCCACTCGGGGTTCTCCCAGCCGAGCGTCGAGAAGGGGACGATGCCGGCGTCGAGCCAGACGTCGCCGACCTCGGTCACGCGCGAGACCGCCTCGCCGCAGGCCTCGCAGCGGATCGGGACGCGGTCGATCCACGGGCGGCGGACCTCGAGGTGCTCGAACCCTTCGACCGGGCCCGCTCGCGAGCTCTGCCTTCGACCCGATCACGTTCAGCTGCCCGCACGAGCACGGGTAGAACGGGAGCGGCAGCCCGTAGTAGCGGCGGCGGGAGATGTTCCAGTCGCCCATGTTGCGCAGCCAGTCGTCCATGCGCTTGCCCATGTAGGCCGGCACCCACTCGACGGTCGCGTTCGCGCTCGAGCAGCGGCTGCCGGACGTCCTCGACCGAGATGAACCAGTCGTCCGAGATCCGCCAGATGAGCGGCGTGTCGCATCGCCAGCAGTGCGGATAGTTGTGCAGGTACGTGCCTGCCTCGACGAGGAAGCCTTCGTTCGGCGAGGTCGCCGACAATCTGGTCTGCGACCTCGGCCGTCGAGAGCCCGTGCAACCAGCCGTAGTCGTCGTAGAAACGGCCCGCCTCGTCGACCGGCGCCAGCACCGGGAGGCCGAGGAG
Organism: uncultured Actinomycetes bacterium; assembly: GCA_963815945.1. Classification (GTDB taxonomy): domain Bacteria; phylum Actinomycetota; class Thermoleophilia; order Gaiellales; family Gaiellaceae; genus PALSA-600. The sequence goes on along the minus strand of CAWFIN010000007.1, from coordinate 212,536 downwards.
CGGCCGAGCTCGAAGTCCTCGCCACCACAGCCGGTGGCGATGTGGACGATCCCGGTGCCGTCCTCGAGCGAGACCTCGTCCCACGGAACGACGCGGTGCTCGACGCCGGCGCCGGGGGCAAGCGTGTCGAACGGTCCCTCGTAACGAAGGCCGACGAGTGCTTCGCCTCGAAGGCGCCTCGTGAAACGGTCGTTTGGGTAGCGCGCGACGGCAACCCACTCGCCGTTCTCGCGCAGCCCGTACTCCGCCTCCGGGTTGACAGCCGCAGCGATATTCGCCGGCAGCGTCCACGGTGTGGTCGTCCAGATCACGACCGACTCGCCGGGGTGGTCGAGCAGTGGGAAACGGACGAACACCGATGGATCGCTCCGCTCCTGGTAGACGCCCGACTGTGTCAGCTCATGCTGGGAGAGCGAGGTGCCGCAACGTGGGCACCACTCCGTCGAGCGATGCCCGACGTAGAGCCAGCCCCGTTCCTCGACGATCTGGAGAAACCGCCAGATGTACTCGATGTTCGTGTCGCTGAACGTGAAGTAGTCGTTCCCCCAGTCCATCCACTGTCCAAGCCGCTTGGAGCCTCGGGTCAGCTCCTCGGACGAGCGGACGACGACGTCGCGGCAGCGGCGTGCGAACTCCTCGAGACCGAACTCCTCGATCTCGCGCTTCGAGTTGAGCCCGAGCGCGCGCTCGACGCCGACCTCGATCCAAAGACCTTGGCAGTCGAATCCGTTCTGGTAGCGCTGGTCGAAGCCCCTCAGCGCCTTGTAACGCTGGAAGACGTCCTTGAGCGTTCGGCCCCATGCGGTGTGAACGGCCAACGACTTGTTCGCCGTCACCGGGCCGTCGACGAACGACCACTTCGGGCCGCCGCGGTTCCGCTCGCGGAGCGCTTCGAACGTGCCTTCGCGCTCCCAGAGCTCGAGGATCTCGAGCTCGAGCGCGTTCGAGTCGGGTACTGGGGGCAGAGGGCTGAACACCCAGGCAGTCTAGGAGAGCTTGGCGAGCGGGAAGATCGAAACGCCGGCCGGCGTTTGAACAGTGAAACCGTGAAAGGACTAGAGATGGCTCTCGAGGTGACCGAGGCGACCTTCGAACAGGAGGTCGCCGCAAGCGAAGGGAAAGTGCTCGTCGATTTCTGGGCTGAGTGGTGCGGGCCGTGCCATGCCGTGGAGCCTGTGCTCGGCCGGATCGCCGACGAGCGCGACCTCAAACTCGTGAAGGTGAACATCGACCAGGAGCTCGGGCTCGCGCAGCGGTTCGGCGTCGCGTCGATTCCGATGATGATCCTGTTCGAGAACGGCGAGCCGCAGGCCGCGGCTGTCGGGGCGATGCCGAAGGGCATGCTCGAGCGCGCCCTGGGTCTCGCAGACGAGGAGTAAGCCCTAGGAGCGTTGCCGCGCGACCCACGCGCGCAGCACGCCGGCCTGGCTCGCAAAGGCCATCTCCGCAGGCAGCTCGTCAGGGCCGAGCCAGACCAACTCGGCAACGTCGTCCGCGGCCTGAGGCTCGCCCTCGCCGCGAACGAGCCACGTGAGAACGAGGACGTAGTGGCTGTCGTAGGGGTCGATGCCGGCTCCGAGCCACTCGACCGGCTCGATCTCGATCCCCGTTTCCTCCAGGAACTCCCGGCGGAGGCCGTCAAGAGCATCCTCCCCCTCCTCGAGGAAACCGCCTGGGAGATCCCAATGGCCGATCCTCGGCTCGATCTTTCGCCGGGCGAACAGGGCCCGGCCGTCGCGCTCGAGCACGCCCTGCACGGCAGGTGCGGAGTTCGCCCAGTAGTTCGCCCCGCATCCGGGGCAGCGCAGGTGCCCGCGCTCGAGCGGCTCGAGATCTTTGCCGCAGCGGGGGCACAGCCGCCATCCGTCGAGAACGCCCACGGCCCAAGCCTACGGCGCGCAAGGACGAGTCTGCTCTCACCCGCCACTAATCTCAACGCATGAGGATCCAAGGCATCGTGGGTTACGGCCGTCCAGTAGCGCTCGTCGGAGCGCTTGCGCTCCTGGCCGGCTGCGGAGCCTCCGCCAAGACGCCGCCCACGAAGACTCAACAGCCTGCGCCACCGAAGAAGGCCGCCCCACCGAGGACCGACCCGGCCTGGACGGCGCTCCACCTGCCTGCGGTTCCTCCCGGTCCCGTGCCCGGCTACATCCTCATCGCCGACCGGAACAACAACCGCATCCTGATCGTCTCGCCGGACAAGAAGGTCGTCTGGAGCAAGACCGGGCTTCGCGGGCCAGACGACGCCTTCTTCACGCCTGGGTTCCACTCGGTGATCACCAACGAGGAGTTCAACGACACCCTGACGGAGGTCAGCCTGCGGACCGGCAACACGATCTGGACGTACGGGCACGCGCAAGTAGCGGGGTCGAGCCCCGGTTACCTGAACACTCCCGACGACGCCTACCGGCTTTCGGACGGGACGACGACGGTCGCCGACATCCGCAACTGCCGCATCGTGCAGCTCAGGCACGACAAGTCGGTGAAGCGCATCCTCGGCGGCAGCTGCAGCCACAACCCGCCGTACGGGTTCGCCAGCCCGAACGGGGACACGCCACTGCCGGACGGCGGCCTGCTCGTGACGGAGATCGGGGGCTGGATCGACCGCCTCGACCGCAACGGCCACCTGGTGTGGTCGGTGCGCTCGCCCGTCTCGTACCCCTCAGACGCACAGCTCCTCCCGAACGGGCGCATACTCGTCTCGTCGTTCACGGTGCCGGGCAAGATCGTCGAGATGACGACATCGGGGACGGTCACGTGGTCGTTCGGTGACTCGTCGGGCCCGAACTTCCTGAACAAGCCGTCCCTGGCAGTGCGCTGGCCGAACGGAATGATCGTCGCGAACGACGACTACGGCCACCGCGTGATCGTGATCGACCCTCGCACGAAGAGGATCGTCTGGCAGTACGGCCACACCGGGATCGCATCGTCCTCGGATGGATACCTGTCGAAGCCCGACGGCCTCGACCTGCTTCCAGCGGCCGTGAGGATACGGGCGAAGGCCACGGCTGCGAAGACCACCGCCGCGCAGCCCGCCGCGCGCGCGACGTCGTCGACCGGTCTGAGGATCTCCAGAGTCGGCAGCCTTCCAGCCACCGCCTCCCGGGTGGCCGCCGTGACGCTTCCCAACGGCCGCGTGATGGCCCTCGGCGGGCTCGTTTCGGGGACATCCTCGACGCAGATCCTCGCCGGGGCTCCGTCGCAACTGACACCGATCGGCCAGCTGCCGATCGCGACCCACGACGACGCGGCCGTCGTCCTCGGTAAGACCGTCTATCTGCTTGGCGGCGGGCAGGCGACGTCGAGCGACGCCATCGTTCGTATCTCCGCCGACGGAACGGCGACCCATGTCGGATCGCTGGGCGAGCCACTTTCCGATCTCGGCGCGGCAGTCATCGGAAACACCGCGTACATCGCGGGCGGCTACACAGGAGCCCTCTACGCGACGGGGATCCTCGCATTCCGTGGCGGAACGCCGAAGCTCGTCGCGCGGCTTCCGGTCGGGCTCCGTTACGCCGGGGTCGCTGCCCTCAACGGCCGCGTCTACGTCGCCGGTGGCGTGAGCACGTCGGGCACGACCAACGCCGTGTACGTCTTCGACCCGAAGACGAAGAACGTCTCGAAGATCGCCACTCTCCCGGCGCCCGTTGCGCACGCCCCGCTCGTCGCGCTCGGCGGCTCCCTGTACCTGATCGGCGGCGCCGGCAGCAATACCGTTTTCCGGATCGGGCCCGGCGGAGGGGTGTCGGTCGCGGGACGGCTGCCGACCACGGTCGCGAACGCGGCTGCCGTCGCGCTCGGATCGTCGATCTACGTGCTCGGCGGCGACGGCTCCAACGCCGTGCTCCGCCTCACGCCTCGCTGATCTCGGCGAGCACGGCGTCCGCGAGTCGAGGCCATGCGTCCTTCGACCAGTCTCCGAAATCGAGGTCGGTGAGGCACACGAGCGCGATCTCGACCTCCGGGTCGACCCAGAGGAAGCCGCCGCTGCGCCCGAAGTGGCCGAACGTGCGCGGCGAGTTGCGAACGCCCGTCCAGTGGGGCCGTTTCGCCTGTTTGAGCTCGAGCCCGAGCCCCCAGTCGTTCGGCTCCATCCTTCCGAAGCCCGGCAGCACGCCCTCGAGGCCCGGGAATTGGACCGCGGACGCCTCCTCGAGCGTCTCGTGCGCAACCCGTCTTGGCGCGAGCAGCTCCCGTGCGACGACGAGCAGCGACGACAGCGACGCCTCGGCCCCGGCAGCCGCGGAGCCCGCCAGTCCAAAGCCCCAGACGCCCTCGAAGTACTCGGAAAACGGCATCTCGGCACGCTCCGCGACGAGCAGGGCGAGCAGGTCGAAGCCGCTGTTCGAGTAGATGCGCAGGGCGCCGGGCCTGGCGATGGGCGTCTCGTCCTCCGGTGCCATCCCCGATGCGTGCGCCAGCAGGTGGCGAACGGTCGAGCCGGGCGGGCCCGCAGGCTCGTCGAGCTCGAGAATGCCCTCCTCGACGGCGACGAGAACGGCGAGCGCTGTCGCGAGCTTTGTCACCGAGGCCCAGGGAAACACGCGGTCCTGGTCGCCGTGTTGCGCCTCCGTTCTGCCGGCGACGGCCACAGCGACATGCGCGGCCGGCCAGCCTTCGACTTGCCGCAGAGCCTCCATTCCATCGAGACTAGCGGGGTGGACCGCCGACGCATCTCGTCCGGAGCCGCGTTCGAGGAGCGCGTCGGCTATTCACGAGCGGTCCGCGTCGGGCAGCAAGTGTGGGTCTCGGGAACGGCGCCGATCATGCCCGGCGACGCCGACCCTCCCGCCGATCCGTACGAGCAGGCGTGCATTTGCCTCGGGATCATCGAGCGCGCTCTCATCGAGGCAGGCGCGCGGCTCGACGACGTGGTGCGCACGCGCATCTACGTCACCCAGGCGGAGGACATCGAGGCGGTCGGGCGGGCGCACCGCGAGGCATTCGGTGCCGCGCGGCCTGCGACGACCGGCATCGTGACCGGGCTCCTGGATCCGCGCTGGCGTGTCGAGATCGAGGCCGAGGCCTTGATCGGGCACGACGCGACTTGAAAACAGCCACGCGATGCACTTAGCATCGTGCGATGGACACCCCGGACGCCGGTTCACTCTCGCAGCAGCGCCCGTCACTGCTCCCGACGGCGCTGATCGGGGCCGGCTTCCTGCTCGTGGCCCTGATCTTCGTCTGGTCGGCCTCCTGGTATCTGACCTTCAAGACCGTGCACGTCCTCTTCGCCGCGATCTGGGTCGGGGGCGGCACGATGCTCACGATTCTCGGGATCCTGGCCGAGCGGCAGAACGACCCGGTCGAGAAGGCGAAGCTCGCCTTCCGGGCGGGCCAGCTCGGAGAGAAGCTGTTCACCCCGGTCTCGATCATCGTCCTCGCAGCGGGGATCTCGATGATGATGAACGTCAACTGGGGCTGGAACCATTTCTGGATCATTTTTGGCCTGATCGGCTTTGCCAGCACATTCGTAACCGGGATCGGCGTCCTCGGCCCGACGGGGAAGCGAGCAGGCGCCCTGATCGCGGCCGAGGGCCCGGCCTCGCCCGAAGCTCAGGCGATGATCTCCAAGCTGCTGCTGGTCGCGCGGTTCGACATGGCAGTGCTGATGCTCGTCGTCGTGGACATGGTCGCGAAGCCCTTCTCGTAGCCGGTGACTCCGGGTCGGGAGTCCGGTTACCTCGCGCGTCGTCACCAGGAGGGCCCCGTTCCGGCCGACCTCAAGAGGGTCGATTGAGGGAGAATCTGGAGCGGAGATGAGCGAGCACAGGGCGAGCGTCCTCGACCACCGCTTCGGCTCGGGCGAGCAGTACAGGCTCGGCGCCGAGGAGGAGTTCATGCTGCTCGACCCCGAGACGTGGGACTGCGTGCAGAACATCGAGGCGCTGCTGGAGGCAGTCGCAGAAGGGCCGCACGCCGAGCGCATCCACTCGGAGCTGATGCAGTCGGTGATCGAGATCACAACACCGGTCTGCCACACACCGGCTGAGATCGGCTCGGAGCTGCGACGGCTGCGCGCGTACGTGGCCGAGATCGCGCGCGCCGACGGCTGCCGCTACGCCTCGGCGGGAACGCACCCGTTCAGTCTTTTCGAACAGCAGCAAATCACCGCCAAGGACCGTTACCGGGCGCTCGTCGAGGAGCTCCAGTACATCGCGCGCAGCGAGTTGATCTTCGGGATGCACGTGCACACCTCGGTCGACGACCCGGACAAGGCGATCGCGGTGACGAACGCGCTGCTTCCCCACCTCGCCGAGTTCCTCGCACTCTCGGCCAGCTCGCCGTTCTGGCGCGGGGAGCCCACCGGGCTCCAGTCGTCACGTCAGATGGTGTTCTCGGCATTCCCCCGCTCGGGCGTGCCGCCCCGCTTTGGGAGCTACGCCGAATACGCCGAGGTGATCGGCCAGCTTGAGCGCACAGGCTGCATCGCCGACTACACGCGCATCTGGTGGGACGTCCGCGTCCACGCGCGGCTCGGCACGATCGAGCTGCGGATCTGCGATGCCGTCACGGACGTCGACGACGCCGTCGCCATAACCGCGTACTTCCAGGCCCTCGTCAAGCACTACTGCGAGCGGTTCGAGGCGGGACGCACGCTTGCGGGCCACCACCGCATCCTGGCAGTCGAAAACAAGTTCCTCGCCGCGCGGTACGGGCTCGAGGCGCCCGTGATGGACCTCGCGACCGGCGCGAGCGAGCGGGTACCCATCTCCGAGCTCGTCAGACGCACGCTTCACACGATCGAGCCGCAAGCACGCGAGCTCGGATCGGAGCGCGAGCTGGAGGGGATCGAGGAAATCTTGTCGCGCGGCAACAGCGCAGACCGCCAGCTTCGAACCTGGAACGCGAATCACGACCTCGTCGAGCGTCGTTCGCGACCTTGCCAAGACGACGGAGGTCGGGCTCAGCCGCGTTTCGTGAGGCGTCCTCGAGGGGAGCAGCCCAAGCCGGCCCACGGGACGCGGAAAGTCAGACGCGAGCACGAGAGAGATGTCGTCCCAGTCGGCCTTGGCCGCGTCCGGGTGGGCATAGGCCGCGTCCCAATCGACCTTCGCCGCGTCAGCATCGGCATAAGCTGCGATATAGACATCGACGGGTGTGTCGCTATCAGCGGACATGGTGCACCCCTTCTGTTGTGGCGAACCGGCACCAGGCCGATCCGCAAATCTCGAAAACTCGAGAACCAACATCCGTCTCGAGGCATCCCCGACCCTGCGGGCCGGTACGCCGAACGCTATGACCGAGACCTTCGACCCACCATCGGCCAAAACGGCCGAAATCACCGCAGCGCGAGACCTAACGGTTCGGGCAGAGACGGCCTTGGCGAACCCACCCAACTCCACTACGGAAAGCGGCTTGCTCTACATGCCCATCGCGTGGTACCCGGAATCGACGTACAGCGTCGTTCCGGTGACGTTCTTCGCGTCGTCGCTCAGGAGGTAGGCCGCCGCCGCGCCGACGTCGTCGGCGTCGACGTGGCGGTGAAGCGGGGAGCGCTCCTCGACGATCGCCTCCATCGTCGGGAAGCCGGCGATCGAGCGCGCCGCCAGGGTGCGCACGGGGCCGGCCGAGACGGCGTTGACGCGGATGTTGCGCTGGCCGAGGTCCCACGCGAGGTAGCGGACGCTCGAGTCGAGCGTCGCCTTGGCGACGCCCATCACGTTGTAGTGTGGCACCGCGCGCTCGCCACCGAGGTACGTCATCGTCACGATCGACCCGCCTCCCGCGGCGTCCATCAGCGGCTCCGCCGCGCGGGCGCAGGCGACGAGCGAGTAGGCGCTGACGTCGAGCGCCATCCAGAAGCGTTCGCGCGGCGTGTCGGTGAAGCGGCCTTCGAGATCCTCGGCGGCCGCGTAGGCGACGGAATGGACGAGCAGGTCGAGCTGCCCGCCGAAGGCGTCGGAGACTTCGGAGAAGACGCGGGCGACATCCTCGTCGGAGCGGACGTCGCACGAGGTGATCGAGCGGGCTCGACACCGACTCCGCGAGCTCCCGCACGTTGCCCTCGATGCGCTCGCCCTGGTAGGTGAACGCAAGCTGTGCACCGCCCGCCGCGAGCCGGCTCGCGATTCCCCAGGCGATCGAGCGCTTGTTGGCGACGCCGAGGACGAGACCACGCTTTCCCGAAAACACGAAGCCGACTCTATCCAGCCTCGGTTAGTGTCGGATGGAGATGCGAGTCGCCGTCGTCACAGGGGCCTCTTCGGGAATCGGAGCTGCGCTCTGCCGCGCGTTGCGCACCGCGCGGCTGGCTCGTGGTCGGGCTCTCGCGCCGGCCCGCGCCGGACGCAGACGAGCACGAGGAATGCGACGTCGCCGACCGCGACGGCGGTCGAGCCGCGGTCGCGGCGCGGGTGCTCGAACGCCATCCGCGGATCGACCTGCTCGTGAACAACGCCGGGATTCCCGCCCGCGGAAGGTTCCTCGACACCGACCTCGGCCGGATCGAGGACGTGACGCGGACGAACTACCTCGGCTCGGTTTGGGTGCTGCGCACGTTCCTGCCGGGGCTCGTTCCCGGCTCGCACGTCGTCAACGTCGTCTCGGTTGCGGGCACCGTCGCCGACGGCCCCTACTCCGCCGCGAAGCACGCCCAGCTGGCGTTCTCGCGGGCGACGGCGTTCGAGCTGGGCCGGAGGGGCATCTCCGTCCACACCGTCAATCCGGGGTTCGTCGAGACTCCCGGCTTCCCGCAGCGACAGCGGTTCGGGCCGCTCGGGCGGCGGATCGTCGTCGACCCCCCGTTCGTCGCATCGCACGAATCCTCGACGCGATCGACCACGACCGGCGCGAGATCTTCGTCCCACGCTGGTACCGCGTCTTCGGGTGGCTGCAGGCGCTCTTCCCCGGGGCGATCGCGAGCGCGCGCGGCCGCCGCAGAGGCTCATGAGTCGACGACGACACGACGGGCGCGGCTCGGGCCGGACTCGATCCTGGAGGAGAGCTCGTACGTGATCGTGTCCGCGACGCGGGCATGGCTCTCGAGCGGCACCCCGGGCCCGACGATCGTCACCGGCGCCCCTCGCGGTAGCTCTCGGTCGAGCTCGACGGCGAAAGCGTCCATCGAGATCGTCCCGACGACTCGGCGGGGCTCTCCCGCGACGAGCACCTCGGTGCCGGTCAGGTCTCGGCGAAAGCCGTCAGCGTAGCCGACCGGGACGATGCCGATCCAGGTGTCGCGTTCGGCGACGAACCGTCGGCCGTAGCCGGTCGACTCGCCGGGGCGCAGGAGCCGGCACAGGCCGATTTCGCTCGTCCACGAGAGAACCGGCCGAAGCCCGTCGGCGGCTGGATCGGTGCCGAAGGGCGAGAGGCCGTAGAGCGCAATTCCGCAGCGGGCTGCGTCGAAGCGCGCCTCGGGAAGCCGCAGGGCGGCCGCGCTGTTCGCCGCGTGGCGGGTGAGGTGCGAGACCGCCTCGGTCGCCTCGCGGAAGCGCGCCACCTGCTCGCGTGCGAAGTCGAGGTCGGTGTCGGCGGTCGCGAGATGCGTCATCACGCCGACCACGTGGGGCGGCAGCGAGCCGAGCTCGGAGACGCCCCAGCGGCCCATTCCGGTGTCGAGCTTCACGTGCACCTTCACGCCCTCGGGGATCTCGCCGCTCGCGACGAGCTCGAGCCCCGCGCTCACGGGCGGCCGCCACGTCGTGCCGGTCGACGGCCGGGCCCATCACCACGATCCGCGCGTCAGGGAGCGCCGGCCGAAGCGCAAGCGCCTCGGGCACCGTCGCGACGCAGAGCGCCGTGGCGCCGGCGTCGAGTGCCGTCTCGGCGCAGTCGACGGCGCCGTGCCCGTAGGCGTTGGCCTTGACGACCGCCCAGAGCTCGGCCCCGCCGAGCGCCGCGAGCAGGACGGCGACGTTGTGGCGCAGGGCGGCCAGGTCGATGGTGACCTCGGAACGAGGCATCACTGCAACGGCGGGGACCAGCCCTCGCCGGCGAGCGCGCGCTGGATTCCCGGCAGCAGGTCGCTCGCGATCAGGCCCACGTGAGGGTCGATCAAGCGCGAAGCGATGCCATGCGCCACCGCGCCTGCTGCCGCCGCAAGCCGCGGCTCCATCCCCTTGGCCATGAATGCGGCGATCACGCCGGTAAGGACATCGCCTGTCCCGGCGGTGGCAAGGGACGGCTCTCCGTAGGCCGCCACGAGCACTCCCTCGCGAGATGAGGCGACGAGCGTGTCGGGGCCCTTGAGCAGCACGACCGATCCGAAAAGAGACGCAACCCGGCGAACCGACTCGAGGCGGCGGGCTGCGACCTCGCGTGCATCGATCCCGAGCAGCGCAGCAAGCTCGCCCGCATGCGGCGTCAGAATCGTGGGTGCGCGCCGCTCGAACGGCTCGAGCGCCCAGAGAGCGTCGGCGTCGAGGATCACCGGCGTTTCGAGCCGCTCGAGCAGGATGCGCACGAGATCGCGCGTGCCCTCGCTGCGGCCGAGACCAGGACCGATCGCCACGGCGTCGGCGCGTTCGGCCGCCTCGAGCACCGCGTCGGCGGCCCGCGGCAGCAGACGGCCGCTGGAGTCCTCCGGCAGCGGCCGCTTGACCGCCTCGAGCAACGCCGCCTCGAACACCGGCATCGTCGACTCTGGCACGGCGACCGACACGTAACCCGCGTCGGCGCGAAACGCGCCGAGCGCCGCGAGCCTCGGTGCGCCGGTGAGCCCAGGCGAGCCGCCGACGACGAGCACCGAACCAGCCCTGTACTTCGTGCTTTCGCGCCCCTTCCGCGGAACGTCGAGAAGGATCTCGGCGGCCACGAGCGAGTGCTCGTAGCCTGCGGGCGCGAGGCCGATCGGCGCGACGTGGACGTTCCCGCTGTGGAAGCGACCGGGTGCGACGACGAGGCCGAGCTTGGCCGCGCCGAACGTCACGGTCGCCGTGGCATCGACGGCTACGCCGGGCACCTCACCCGTCGAGGCGTTGACACCCGACGGAACATCGACGGAAACGACGGGCACGCCGGCGGCGTTGATCAGCTCGATCACGCGCGCGACGTCCTCGCGCGGAGCATCTTGCAGGCCGATTCCGAGCAGCGCATCCACGATCACGTCGGGCTCGCCGAACTCCCCAAACGCCTCGACCAGCGTCACGTCGCGCCCGCCCTCGCGCAGCACACGCGCGCAGATGCGCCCGTCACCGCCGTTGTTGCCGCCGCCGCAGACGACCGTCACCTTCCCGGGAAACCGCTCGAGCACGACGTCGGCCACAGCCTTCCCGGCCCGCTCCATCAGCTCCTCCATCGGGCCCGTCGTGCGCCTCCTCTGCGCGGCGCGTCTCCTCCGCGCGTAAGAAGCGGTTCCAACTCTCATGCGTCCACCGACCACCGCGACGGCGGCCGCCAGCTCACGCGAATGCGTCATCGAGAGCTCGATCTTGCCCGCGCCGACCTTCTCGGCGAACTGCGCCGTTCGACCGCTCAGGTACACGCCGGGCTTGGGACGGCCACGGATCTCGATCTCCTTCCAGGTGAAGTAGACGCCTGAGCCGAGCGCCTTCCCGACGGCTTCCTTGGCGGCGAAGCGCCCGGCGTAGTGCTGCGCCGGGTTCGCCTTCGACTCGCAGTACTCACGCTCTTCGGGGGTGAAGCACCGCTCGCGGAAGCCGTCGCCATGCCGCTCGAGCGCATCGCGCACGCGCTCGATCTCGATCAGGTCGACCCCGACGCGCACGTTCTAGAGACTCGCTCGAGCCAGTCGGGAAGCTGGGCGATCGACGAGACGATGCCGTCGGGGACGACGCCCGATCCCTCGAGATCGTCGGGGCGGAACTTGCCGGTGCGCACGAGCACGGTGCGCATCCCGTGCCGCTGCGCGCCGACGACGTCACCGTCGAAGTCGTCGCCGACCATCCACGCGAGCTCCGGGTCGGCGTCGATCGCTTCGAGCGCGGCAGCGAAGTACTCGGGGCTCGGCTTGCCGAGCACCGTCGCCTCCACGCCGGCGGCGTACTCGAGCCCGGCGACGAACGCGCCCGCGTCGAGCCGCGGCCCTTCGCGCCGTCTGCCACCAGCGGTTGCGGTGCAGGCAGTAGAGGTCGGCGCCCGCCTCGAGCTCGAGGAACGCGCGGTTCAGGTTGAGGTAGGAGAAGACCCGGCCCGGCTCCTCGCTCTCGTCGGCAGCCGCCGATGAGCACCGCGTCGGCGTTCATCCCGATCAGCTGCGATGCCCTCGAGGTCGTCGAGCAGTCCCGGCATCGTCAGCGCGAGCACGCGCTTGCCCGCGAGCACGCGCGCGGCGACGCGGCCGGTCGTCTGCAGCTCGTCGTCCTCGATCGCGAACCCGATCGCCCGCAGCTGGTCGCCGAGCTGCGCTGCGGGACATCGTGCGTCGAGTTCGTGACGAAGCGGATGCGGTGCCCGGCGGCGCGCAGATGCTGGACCGCGTCGACGGCTCCGGGGATCGGCGCGCCCGAAACGTGCAGCACCCCGTCGACGTCGAGCAGAATCGCCGCCATGGACAGCGAGTCTATTCGGTCGGAAGTCGCCTTCCGGTTCTCACGTTCGAGCGGCCCGGGCGGCCAGCACGCGCAGCAAGAGCTCGACCCGGGTCGAGGCGCTCTTCGACGTCGAGGGCTCGCAGGGCGCTGACCGCGGCCGAGACGCGGCGCGTGCTCGAGCGGCTCGGCCCGGTCGTTCGCGCCGTCGCGCAGGACGAGCGCTCGCAGCTCCGCAACCGCGAGCTCGCGACCGAGCGGATCCTCGAGCAGCTGCGCGACGGCGACCCACGTCCAGCGCGCCCGCGCCGCCCGACGAAGCCGAGCGCGGCCGCGCGGGAGCGGCGGCTCGAGGGCAAGCGCCGGCAGGCGCAGACGAAGCGCCTCCGCCGCCCGCCGGACGACTGAGCGAGAGCGCTCCCGGAAAAGATCCGGGGTGGCCCGCTCGAGCTGCGGCACTCGGCGTAGGCCACCCCGGGACCGAAGCGGGCCGAATGGCCGACTCAGGGGGGGTACAGCACGCGTGATCCTTACAGCAGACAGCCCCGAGCGCCAGTCGTCAGGCGAGAGGGTCACCCGGCGGACGCCTGCGCACGCACGAACGGGTAGAGCTCTGACCACTCCGCCGCCTTGCGTGTGTTCTCGCTGATCGCCTGCCCGACCTCGTCGGGGTATTGCTCCCGGTAGGCAATCGCCAGTCGGACCTGCCTCTCGCCGAGCTGCGTGTCGGCGACGAGCCGCTTGATCGAACCGAGCTCATCGAGCATCTGGCAGATCTCCCAGACGTCGAGGCCTGTCCCGATCAGCCAAGGGCGTCGGCCCGAGTCCTCCCCGCGAAACGCGATTCCCGGGAATCGACGAGTTCGCATCGCCTCCTCCGCCAGCGCCTCGACGACCGAGCTCTTCGAACGCCGCACCCGACGCGCCTCGTTCTCGACTGCGCGGTCGGTAGCAAGCGCAAACCTGACGCTGAACGGCTCGCCCTTCTTCGCCTTGTCGTGGATCGCCACATCCACAATCTACTACAAAACTTACGCCGTGTCGGCGCTGGCCAAATCGCTACTCGACGGTGACGGTCTTCGCCAGGTTCCGCGGCTGGTCGACGTTCAGGCCGCGCAGGCGCGCGATGCGGTAGGCGAGCAGCTGGAGCGGCAGCGTCGCGAGCACCGCCTGGAGGAACGCCGGCGACTTCGGCACGTAGATCACGTCGTTCGCGTGGTGCTGGATGTCCTCGTTGCCCTCGGTCGCGATCGCGATCACGTGCGCGCCGCGGGCGCGGGACTCCTGGATGTTCGAGACGACCTTGTCGTAGACGATGTTCATGCCGCGTCGCGACGACGACGACCGGCGTGCCCTCCTCGAGCAGCGCGATCGGGCCGTGCTTCATCTCGCCGGCCGAGTAGGCCTCGGTCGGGATGTAGGAGATCTCCTTCAGCTTCAGCGCGCCCTCGAGCGCGACCGGCAGGCCGATGTGGCGGCCGAGGAAGAGGAAGAACGGCTCGCGGTAGAAGCGCTCGGCGATCTCGTCGATCGGGTGGTTGCCCGTCGAGGAACACCTGCATCTTCGCGGGCAGGCTTCCAGACCTGCGTCGAGGATGAACTCGATCTCGCTCGGGCGGCAGCGTCTCGCGCTGCCGCGCGAGCTCGAGCCCGATCAGGTACATCAGCCCGACCTGCGCGGAGAACGTCTTCGAGGCGGCGACGCCGACCTCGAGGCCGGTGCGCGTGTAGAGCACCGAGTCGACCTCGCGCGTGATCTGCGAGCCCATCTGGTTCGTGATCGCGACCGTGCGCGCGCCGAGCGAGCGGGCGAGCTGCATCGCCTGGATCGTGTCGCGCGTCTCGCCCGACTGCGAGATGCCGATCACGAGCGTGTCCTCGTCGAGCACCGGGTTGCGGTAGATCCACTCGCTCGCGACGTCCGGCTCGACCGGGACGCGCGCCCACTCCTCGATCACGTACCGGCCGACGACGCCGGCGTGGTAGGCGGTGCCGCAGGCGACGATGACGATCCGGCGCAGCTCGCGCATGTCGTCCTCGCTCAGCCCGAGCCCGTCCTGGACGAGCACGCCGTGCCGGATCGCGGTCGCCGATCGTCTCGCGCGAAGCCCTCCGGCTGCTCGTAGATCTCCTTGAGCATGAACGTCTCGAAGCCCTCGCGCTCGGCGACCTCCTCGTCCCAGTCGATCACGTGGATGTCGAGCGGGATCGACCGGCCGCCGTCGGCGGCGCGGACGATGCGCACGCCCTCGGGCGTGACCTCGACGATCTCGCCGTTCGCCGGGTAGATCGACCCGGCGGGTCTCCGCGAGGAACGCGGCGAGGTTCGAGGCGAGGAAGTTCTCGCCGTCGCCGAGCCCGACGACGAGCGGAGTCTCGCAGCGGACGCCGACGAGCCTGTTCGGCTCGTCGTGGTGGATGACGACGAACGTGAAATGGCCCTCGAGCCGCTCGTAGACGGCGCGAACGGCCTCGACGAGATCGCCGTCGTAGACCGTCTCGATCAGGTGCGCGACCACCTCGGCGTCGGTCTCGGAGCTGAAGACGTGGCCGGCCGCCTCGAGCTCGGCCTTCAGCTCGCGGTAGTTCTCGACGATCCCGTTGAGGACGATCGCGAGCTCGTGCTCCTCGCAGCCGGTCAGCGGGTGGGCGTTGTCCTCGTTCACGCCGCCGTGCGTCGCCCAGCGCGTGTGGCCGAGCCCGGTCGTCGCGTGCGAGCCGTTCGAGGCCGCCGCGACCTTCAGCTTGTCGAGGTTGCCGACCGCGCGGACGTACTCGAGCCCGCCGTCCTCGAGCAGCGCGATCCCGGCCGAGTCGTAGCCGCGGAACTCGAGCCGCTCGAGCCCCGTGATCAGAAGGTCCTTGGCGGGCCGGGTGCCGACGTACCCGATGATCCCGCACATCCGGAGCCTCCTTCGAACGACCTTCTAGAAGACGGAAAGCCCGGCAAATGGCCCGTTTCCGCATGTCGGAACGGTCAGCCGAGCTCGCTTTCAACGAGCGACGCGATCCTACCACAGGCCTCCTCCGCGACCGCCTCATTCTCGGCCTCGACGAGCACTCGGATCAGGGGCTCGGTGCCCGAGGGACGGACGAGCACGCGGCCCGTGGCGCCGAGCTCGCCGTTGCTCGTTCTCGACCGCCGCGCGAATCGCCGGAGTCAGCTCCTTCGACGAAACGCGAATGTTCTCCTTGCGCTGCACGTAACGCGGCATCACGGCGGCGGCCTCGCTGAGCTTTCGTCCGCGCAGCGCCGCGCAGAGCAGGAGCGCCGCCGCGAGCCCGTCGCCGGTGACGTGGTCGCGCAGGTAGATCACATGGCCCGACTGCTCGCCGCCGAGCACACCGCCCTCGCGCCGGAGCGCCTCGAGGACGTAGCGGTCGCCGACGTCGGTCGTGACCACGCGGATCCCGCGCTCGCGCATCAGCGCGTGGAAGCCGAGATTCGTCATCTGCGTGACGGCGACGAGGTCGACGCCGAGGTCGAGCGCGAGGATCGCGACGATCCGGTCGCCGTCCACGAGCTCGCCGCGCTCGTCGACCGCGAGCATCCGGTCGCCGTCGCCGTCGAAGGCGATCCCGAGGTCGAAGCCGCCGGCCCGACACGGTCTCGGCGAGCGCAGCGGTGTCGGTGGCTCCGCAGCCGACGTTGATGTTCGTTCCGTCCGGCTCGTTGCCGATCGCCTGGACCTCGGCGCCGAGCCGCTCGAACGCATGGGGGGCGAGACCCGAGTACGCGCCGTTCGCGCAGTCGACGGCGATGCGCAGGCCGGTGAGGTCGGGGTCGATGTCGGCGAGGACGTAGTCGAGATACGTCAGTGCGGCGCCCTCGACGTGCGCGATCGAGCCACGGCCGCCGGTGGGCGAGGTGTCGAGCAGCGCCTCGATCTGCTCCTCGGACTCGTCGGAGAGCTTCCGGCCGTCCGCGTCGAAGAACTTGACGCCGTTGTACTCCGGCGGGTTGTGCGAGGCGGAGATCACGACGCCGAGGTCGAGCGCGCGCGAGCGCCACCGCCGGCGTCGGCAGCACGCCGCCGAGCACCGCCGATCCACCGGCCGAGAGCACGCCGCGCGCGAACGCCGCCTCGAGCTCCGAGCCCGACCCGCGCGTGTCGCGCCCGATGAAGACCGTCCCGCCGTCGATCCAGAACGTCGCCGCCCGGCCGAGCCGCTCGACGAGCTCGGGTGTCAGCGACTCGCCGACGATCCCCCGCACACCGTCGGTTCCGAAATAGCGTCGCGTCATCGCGGCGGAACCCTAGTCACGGAAGC
Source organism: uncultured Actinomycetes bacterium (assembly GCA_963815945.1). GTDB lineage: Bacteria > Actinomycetota > Thermoleophilia > Gaiellales > Gaiellaceae > PALSA-600. The sequence continues at coordinate 195,830 of CAWFIN010000007.1, read as the reverse complement.
TGATGCCGTGCAGTCCCGCCGATGACGACGAGCCGGTTCGAGCGTGTGGATCCGAAGCGAGCCGACTCGTTGAATCGCGAACATCGACTGTGGGATGATCGCCGCGTGCGGGTCGTTGGCAGCCCTCGCGGGTTCGTTCTCTTCCTTCTCGTCACCGTGGGGGTGGGGGCTGCATGGGTGGCTACCGCAGCTTCTGCCGCGACGGTACCGAACCCGTGCAAGATCGTCCCGGCCGGGACCGTTGTCGGTGCGGTTGGCCTGAAGGGCGTGTCCCTCGAGGGGAAGATCAGCACCCGGCCCGACGGGCTCGCCAAGCAAACGTTGTGCACGTTCAAACACGGCGCGGCGCTGCTCGAGATCTACGTCGCCCCGCACCAGCAGTCAGGCGGGGCCGGCGGCCCGCCGGGGATGGTGATCACGAAGCCGAGCGGCCTCGGCACCGGCGCCACTTTCGCGTACGACGTCAACCCGAAGTACGCGTTCGCAAACGCCTCCTTCACAAAGGGCGCGCTGGACGCCGGCGTCTGGGACAACGGCAAGTTTCCATCCGCAGACATCCTCGCCCTGGCCCGACTGGTGTACAAAGCGCTCCCCTGAGCGAGGCGAAGACTCTGGTCTAGAGCGTGCTGATCGGCACCTCGTAGAACTCCACGGAGGTGCGGGCGCCGGCGTTGCCGGGCCCTGCGTTCATCGCCTGGTCACCTCTGCGCATCGCCTCTTCCGTGTCGAACAGCGTCACCCCGAGCATTCCGCCCGACTCGCGGTTGACGAGCAGCAGCACTGTCGCGTCCGCGAGCTCGAGCGGCAGATCGCCCGCCTCGACGGCGGCGCTGAGTCGTTCAACCCTCTCGTCGATGTCACCCGGATCACCCTCGAACGTCGCTACACGTGCCCACATCGCAAGCTCCTTGGTTTGTGTTGACCTCCCGGCTGAGGCGAGCATAAGCAGCGTTGGGCGCCGCCGATCCCGGAAATGCCCTCGGTAGGCTTCGGTTGTGTACACCCCGGCCCACTTCGCGGTGGACGACGAGAGCGCAGCAGAGTTTCTCTCGGGGATCCAGGCTGCCGACCTCGTGACGATGACCGACGACGGGCTCGTGGCCACCTTCCTGCCGCTCATCTTCGTGCCCGAGCGAGGCGAACGCGGGGTGTTGCTCGGTCACGTCGCTCGAAAGAACGACCAGTGGAGACGCCGCGTCCAGGGTGAGGCGATGGTGATCGCTCACGGGGAGGACGCATACATCAGCCCGAGCTGGTATCCGTCGAAGGCAGAGCACGGGCGAGTCGTTCCGACATGGAACTACACGACCGCCCATGTCTACGGTGAGCTGAAGATCCACGACGACCCGGAGTGGGTCGATCGGCTCGTTCGCCTCCTGACCGAGCGCCAGGAGTCGAGCCGGCCTCATGCGTGGAGCGTGGACGACGCGCCGGCGAAGTACCACGAGGGACAGCTACGAGGCATCGTCGGAGTAGAGCTGCTCATCACCCGCGTCGAGGCGAAGTTCAAGATGAGCCAGAACCAGAGCGAAGCAAACATCGACGGCGTCATTGCCGGTCTCACCGCCGACGGCCTGCCTGGCGTTGCCCAGGCCGTCGACCGCCTTCGACACATAGTCTCGGCGCCGTGACGGAGGATTGGATCGGAAGCGTGCGCTCGCTCCTGGAGTCTCCAGCGCCTGCGGTACTGACGACGTATCGGAAAGACGGCAACGCTCTGGTCTCGCCGGTCTGGTTTCGCTGGAGCGACGGGGCCTTCGAGGTCGTGATCGCCAAAGACGACGTCAAGCTCCGCGACCTGGAACGTGACCCACGGTGCGTGCTCGTCGTCTTCGAGGCGGTGCCGCCGTTCCGCGGCGTCGAAGTGCGGGGAACGAGCAGCCTTCTCGAATGCGACGTTTCCTCTGCACGAGAAGCCATTGCAGGGCGGTATCTGGGGGCGACTGCCGGCGCGAAATTCGCGGCCCAGAGGAGAGCCACGCCAGGAATCTTGCTCCGGCTCGTCCCCGACAACCCACGCGTCTGGGACCTGTCGGGAATCCTGCCTCCTAGACGACGCTTGTTTCTGGGCAGCGCCCAAGCATCCGGCTGGGCGTGGGCGCTGGAGGCGTGCGGACGCGTACATTGCGTCGATGAGCTTCGCGGTCTCTGCCGATGCGTACGACCGGTTCATGGGCAGGTACTCGGTTCTGCTTTCGCCGCAGCTCGCGGAGCTTGCCGGAGTGAACGACGGCCAGCGAGTGCTCGATGTCGGCTGCGGCCCGGGCGCGTTGACGGCGGAGTTGGTCGCGCGGGTGGGGTCTGCCGCAGTGTCAGCCGTCGATCCGTCCGAGCCCTTCGTGGAGGCTGCCCGGGTGCGTCATCCGGCGGTCGACGTCCAACAGGCGTCAGCTGAGCAGCTGCCGTTCCCGGATCAGTTGTTCGACGTTGCCCTCGCGCAACTCGTCGTCCAGTTCATGTCGGACCCCGCCGCCGGAGTCGCGGAGATGAGGAGGGTCACGCGGCGGGACGGCGTCGTCGCGGCCTGCGTCTGGGATCACAGCGGCGGTCAGGGGCCGCTCAGCCCCTTGTGGCAAGCGGCGCGCGCGCTCGACAAGGACGTTCAAGGCGAATCGCGGGGTGTCGGCTCTCGTGAGGGCGACCTGGCGCAGTTGTTCGAGTCTGGCGGGCTCCGCGAGGTCGAGGAGACAACGCTGTCCGTCAGCGTCGAACACCCGACCTTCGAGGAGTGGTGGGAGCCGTTCACCCTCGGCGTCGGCCCCGCCGGCGCGTACGTCGCGGGGCTCGAACCGGACCGCCAAGCGCAGCTGCGCGAACGCTGTCGCGAGATGCTGCCGGAGGCTCCGTTCGTTCTCGAGGCGCGCGCGTGGACAGCTCGCGGCCTCGCCTAGAGCCCTCTCGTCTCCGACGTTTGTAACGGACGACAGACAGCCCACGCACGGTGGCGTCAACCTAAGGCCACCCCTTCGAGAGACCCCGACGCGACCGGGTCGGGCAGCCGCCGCATGCGGAACCCGTTGAGGAGCCCAAGCAGGCCGGCCAGGACCGGCACGAGCAGCGCGACTTGCAGCGAGCGGTCGCGCGCCTCCTTGTTGATGCGAAGAATCTCTGCCTGAACGTCCCGGGGCTCGCCCGCAAGCAGGGGTTCGAGTTGCGCGTTACTCATCACCTCGGCGTCATTTTCGAGGGTGTCGGAGATCTGCTGCTGCTGTGCAGGCGGGATCACGGCGCTCTCGTTCACGAGGTTGGTGAACTCGAAGGCGAGGAAGGCGAGCATGACCCCGCCGGCCATTGCCAGCCCGAACGAGAGGCCGAACGATCCCGCAGCGGAGTTGATCCCGGCCGCTTCGCTGACGCGGTCCTCTTCAATCGGAGACAGCGTGTAGTTGTTGAGCTGGGAAACCAACATCCCAAGTCCTGATCCGGTGATCAGCAACGGGACGACGAGCGCCCAGCCGGTGTCGGTTCGCGGCACGATCGGAATGATCAACGCCATGCCAATGGTGCTCAGCGCGAACCCGATCAGCACGATCGTGCTCGGGCGCCGCTTCCCCGCCTTCCGCCCGGCCAACAGCGCCACACCGAACATGCTGAGCGAGAGCGGCGCGAGCGAGAGGCCGGCCTGCATCGCGTTGTACTCGAGCGTCATCTGCAGGAAGATCGGCAGCGCGATCATTGCGCCTCCGAGCACGATGTTCTGCAGCATCACCTGAGAGATCCCGATCGTGAAGTGCGGGAACTTGAACAGACCCGGATCGAGCAGCGTCAGCTTGCCCTCGCGCTTGCGACGTACGAGCCACCAGGCCAGCGACCCCATAGCAACCGCTCCGACGGCCATCACCAGAAGGACGTAGCCGCCTCCTTCCTGCCAGACGAGGATGCCGAGGACGAGCCCTCCCATCCCGATGACGGAGAGGATCGCGCCGACAATGTCGATCTGGCGCGGCCCCGTGTAGGCCACGTCGCGGACGAGCTTGATCTGGGAGAGCACAACAGCGATCACGACGACCTCGAGCCCGAAGCCAACACGCCATGACAAGTAGGTGGTGACGAAACCGCCGAGCAAGGGTCCCACGGCAGCTGCGATCGCAGCCGATGCGCCGACCAGTGCGTACGCCTTCTTGCGCGCTGCACCCTCGAAGTTGCCGTGGATGAGCGACTGCATGGCGGGCAGCAGGAGAGACGCGCCCAGGCCGCCGATGAGCGCCCAGAAGATGATGATGGCCGTCAGGTTCTGTGCGAGCGTCATCGCCAACGCCCCGATCGCGTATGCAAGCAACCCCAGAACGTAGGCTCGCTTGCGCCCGATCAGGTCACCAACTTTGCTGCTGATCAGGATGAACGCAGCAGATACCAGGGCCTCCAACGCAATCGCCGCCTGAACGCCGCTTACGGTCGTGTCGAGGTCGCTAACCACCGCTGAGATCGACACGTTCATCAGTGATGTGTCCACCACGAGCACGAACATCGCCATTGCCAACAGAAGAGCTAGCCTCGGGTTACCCGCCCCCTCTTCATGAACGCCCTCACTCACACTCTCGGTCTGGTTGCTTTCCAATGCGAACCTCCGGTTGGACAGCGCGAAGTATCCCCCGAGGGCTCGGTCAGAGGCATCCGTAAGGGAAGGTGGGCCGTTAAAGGGTCTCGACGCGATGCTGGACGCCGTCAGCTCGTCGTGCTGAGATGTGTCCATGACACCAGAGGTTGAGGTCACTCGATGAGCGCCGGCGGGAGAGCAGGCATGCGCAAGCGCAGCCTGCGACGAGCGGCGTTGATCGCCGTCGCGCTGGCGCTGCTGGCCCTGTTGTTCCTCACCAGCGGACACTGGGTGCTCGGAGTCGTCTTCGGGGCGGCCGCCGCAGCCGCGATCTGGGTGTTCTTGCAGATTCGAACCGTGCGTTAGTCCCGGCGCGGTCAGACTCGCGGACACCTCGCCGGCGGCTACAGCGCGTCAGCCGGCGAGCGCGACGATTGCCTCGACCTCGACGGCGAGATCGCTTGGCAGCTCGGCGACGCCGATCGCGCTGCGCGCGCACACGCCGCGATCCTCTCCCCACAGCTCCGCTATGGCGTTCGTGAACCCGTTTGCGACAGCGGGTTGGTCGACGAAGCCTGGCGCCGAACGCACGAAGACGAGCACTTTGAGCCAGCGATCCACGCGGTCGAGCGAGCCAAGCTCGTCACGCAGGCTGCGGCACATCAAGTGGGCGGTCGTCCGCGCCGCGCGCTCCGCCCGCTCGAGGTCGACGTCGTCTCCGACCCGACCGAGGCAGCCGAAGTCGCCGTTGCCAGAGAGATAGGCAAGGCCACCGTGGACCGCAACCGGCTTGAGCCGTGGCGTGAACGGTAGCGTTGGCGGAACAGGCAACTCGATGCGGAGCTCCGTAAGTCGTGCTTCCGGCGACATAACCGGGAACCTACCGCTGGTCGGAGGCGAGGTAGCTGACGTGCCGAGGCAAACGAGAACTCACTCGGTGGCCGTGGCGAGGGATCTGTAGGTGGCACTCAGACCGCGAGGGTGAGGCTTTCGATGTCGCTGGGGTACGAGGTGAGGATGTCCATGCCGCCCTCGGTGACAACAACGGTGTCCGAATGACGGAAGCCACCGACCGCCGGGTCGTAGAGACCCGGCTCGACCGTGAACACCATGCCGGGCTCGAGCGTCGTGTGGTCGCCGACGTCGAGGAACGGCGCCTCGTGATTTCGGAGGCCGATCGCGTGGCCGGTGTGCTGACGCCAATACGGCAGGAGATCGTTCCGTTCGAAGTAGCCGAGCACGGCGAGGTCGACGTCGGCGCACGTAACGCCTGGCTGGATCACGTCGAAAGCGACCCGCTGTGCAGAGACAGTGTGCTCGAAGAGCCGTCGCATCTCGTCGGTCGGTGAGCCGATGATCATCGCCCGTTCGAGCTCCGCGTTGTAGCCCCAGATCGGTGCGCTCGTCTCCGTCACGAGCACGTCACCTTCCCGAAATTCGATGTTGTGAGCGACTGCGTGCGCCCACGAGCTGCGCAACCCGATCTGACCCCGGTAGCCGGCAGACGCGCCCGAGGATGACGAGAGCCCACCCCCGTACCGCTCACCGAGCGCCTCCAGCATCGCGAGCGTCGTCTCGTGACCGGCCCGGAGACTCGCCTCAGCCTCGGTCGCACCCGGGCGCGAATACTCTTGCAGCAATCGGTGTGCGTATGCGCACCAGCGTCCGCTCTCGCGGATCAGCGCGATCTCGCTCTCGCTCTTGCGCGCCATCATGCCCTCGATGAGGTCGCCGAGCGGGGCGACCAGCGCGCCCGTCGAGTCGCCGAGCGTCGGCCCCTTGTAGCCCAGAATGCCGGGATAGCCGTCCTGATCGGCGCCGATCTCGTCCCTGAGCCCAAGGTCGGACAGCACGCGCGCGAAGATCGACATGGGGTGCTCGGTCCCCGGGTACTCGGGGTAGGACTCGATCCGCGCCAAGCCGGTTTCGGCGCGCGTGCGCTCCACCTCGAATTCCGGCACGAACACCGCGGAATCGCCGCCGACGCTCTCGGCGTAGATCACCGGGCGCTCGTTCGAGAGGAACCAGAAGCCGGTGAAGTACTGGATATAGGCGGCGTCGAAGAGAACGTACCCCGAAAGGCCAGCACGCGAGACGTGTTCGAGCAGCCGTTCGCGGCGCTCGACCAGTTCCACGGCTGGGATACCGGTGATCGGTTCGGTGCGCTGCTCCGTCATCATGCCCTCCGCAGACCTCTACTCTACGCAGGCGGGCGAGACGGGACTCGGCCTGCCGGTGAGCTCTCGTCTCCTATTCTGACGATCCCGGCACGCGAGCCTCACGTCCGGACTCCTCGGGCTGAAACAGCGCGATCGTATTGCCGTCCGGGTCCTTGAACCACGCTGACTGTCCGATGCCAGGGCTCGTGGCGATGCAGTTGATGGTCTTGAACGTCGGGAAGTCGTACTCCTCAAAGACCACGCCGCGTTCGCTCAGCTCTCTGACGTCGGCTGCGACGTCGGCTGACCAGAACCTCACTTGCGTGTGGTCGGCTTGGTTAGGGTTGCCGCGCCCATACACGAGCAACGTTGTGCTGTCGCCGCAGTCGAACACGAGATGGTTCGCGATGGTTTCCGGGGAGAGCCTCAGCCCAACCTTCTGTTCGTAGAAGTCTTGGCTTCTGATGAGGTCGGTCGAACAAACAACCGCCGAAATCCTATTCGCTCCTACCACCTGGGCCTCCCGTGTATTGGCGCTGAGGATGAGTGATCTATCTAGCCCCGCCAGCAAGCCTGGCCCACGTGATCCTACAAATGTTCCCGAGCGAAACCCCGTGCGTCGAGTGATCAGGGGTTGGCGTCGTTGTGGAGCCACGACCCAACGACGATCGACAAGAACTCAGGCTGCTTGTGAAAGCCGAGCGACTCATAGAACGCGTGTGCTTCCTCGGTCTGCAGTCCGACGTGCTGTCCTGGGACCCGTTCGAGCAACTCACGCACCATGGCCGAGCCGATTCCCCGCCGGCGATACCTCGAAGCGGTCCAGACATCGACCAGATATGCATTGCAGACACCATCCGAGAGCAGGCGCGCCATGCCAACGAGACGACCTCCGTCGCGCGCGCATGCGACGTGTTGGGACTGCTCGAACGATCGACGAGGAGCATCGGGTGTACGTCCATTGTCGAAATCGTCCGCTGCGAGGTCCACCTTCGCCTGTGCCCAGTCGACACCTTCGAACGAGCTATCGATGTGCACCGCCACCCCCTAAACGATTACACGCAGCCGATGTTGCGCCAAGCGACCGGGCGTGAGCGCTGTCCTGTGCAGTGTTGCTAGATGACGCTTGATGGCCTGAGCAGTCGCTTATCGAGGCGACGGCAATGTCAAATGATTCAGCGCTCTCTGCGCACGGGCGAGCAGAGCGCTGGTCGGCTTCGACCCGAAGTAGATGCGAATGATGACGGAGTAGGAGCGACCTGGGCCTGAACCTGCTAGCTCGTACTCACCGCCCGCGACGTACGCCGCCTCGCAGCAGTCGAAGCGTTTCGCCTTGTGGAGGTCTAGTCGTATCGCCTTCTGAGCCGTCTGAGCCGGATTGAAGACAACAGCCCACACGATCACAGCCTTGGGTGGCAGGCGAGCGAGCGTCTTGTTGGGAGGGTCCGCGGTGGGATCGTCTTGGTAGCGGACGTTCCCGGCGATCCAGGCCGCTGACTCAGTCGGCGCCGCCACCTGCGTCGCTGAGCCGGCGTACAGTGAGCGTGTGTTGCCGCTCATGCCAGTCTGCCAGCCCGCCAACGGGCTGAACGCCAGCGGGTGCAACCACGGAGCAAGCGCAAGCGCTCCGATCATGGTGACCATGCCGACCATCGTACGACCCGGCGAGCATCAGCGGTCCCGCTGAGAGGCGTCGCTGAAGGGTGAACATCACGGTGACGCCCCGCTCGCCCCACCCCGCTTCTCGTCGTAGAGCAACGGTGAAGCCTGACTGCCATGCGTGCGACGATACTCCGCCGCGTCTTGCTGCCAAGTCCGCGCTAGAGCAACGTTTGCCTGCGCCAGTGTTCCGCAATGCATTCTGAGAGGCATCGCATCAACCACATTGGGATGGCGGGCTGAGTTGGGGTTCGTTCTTTGACGCGCTCAGCGCGCTGCTCTGGGGTCCCACCGAGAATCGTGCCGGCAAAGCCCTACGGATCTGGTCGGCCGTCGCGGTCGTCACGTTCACCGGACTCACGCTTCATCTCGCCCTCAGGTGACGCGCGCAGCGGCCTGGGCCAGTGGAATGACACCATAGGATTGCGGCGTGCCGTTCACGCTCAGGAACATCAAGGAGGATCTGGAGGACATCGGCTCCAGGTTCGACGGCGCGCTGGACCTGGAGTTCCGCGCGGCGACCAAGGCGCTCGCGCTCGAGAAATCCGCCCTGAGCTACCAGCGCGTCCCGCCCGGCTATCGCTTTCCGTACGGCCACACGCACGAGACGCAAGAGGAGGTGTACGTGGTCCTGCGCGGGAGCGGGCGGATGAAGGTCGACGACGAGATCGTCGAACTCAAGGAATGGGACGCGGTGCGCGTCCCGCCCGGTGTGTGGCGAGGCTACGAGGCCGGGCCAGCGGGACTCGAGATCCTTGTCATCGGTGCGCCCAATCTCGGCGACGATCCCCGCGAAGACGTCGACGGCCAGCGCGACTGGTGGGCTGGCTAGTAGAGCTTCCGGAAGTTGATCGCTAGACCGCACGCTCAGGCATCCGCTCTGAGCAAGGCCGTGAGACTCGCTTGGGCCAGGGCTCCTCACAGGCGCCAGAGCGAGGTGGCACAAGTCGGGTCGGGTCGGGTATCTTCGGCCGAATGTGCCGGAACATCCAGACGCTCTACAACTTCGAGCCGGCGACGACGCGCGAGGAGATCCACGCTGCAGCGCTGCAGTATGTGCGCAAGGTGAGCGGGATGCACAACCCCTCGCAGGCGAACGCAGCTGCCTTCGAGCGGGCCATCGATGCCGTCGCACACGCGACGGAGCACCTGCTCGACGAGCTTGTGACCGTTGCGCAGCCCCGCGACCGCGAGATTGAGGCAGCTCGCCGTCGCGCCCGCGCGGTCGCCCGCTTCGGCGGCACCGCCTAGTCACTCCGCGGCACCGTACCGGCTCGCAAACGACGTCGGGCGTGGCGACGCTCAACTGCGCGAGTGTTCGGGAATGCACTCCGACGTCGAGCTAACTCTCCGTTCCTCGTCTCACCCGAACCACTGGAATCCATTCATCGGGAACGCGACCGTGCCGGTGTAACAGGCGCCGGCGGATGGTCGGCCCTTCGAGTCAGCCGTTGCCGCGCAATGAAAGCCCTTTGGGCCGTTCTTGAGCGCAACCTTCGCGTCCGGGGTTCCGTGATCAGCGAGGAGCTTTAAGAGCCACGGCTTCGCCTGACTGCATGCGACGTTGCCGATAACGCTCCACTGATACGTCAACCCTGATGCAGAGAACGACTTGCAGACAGATCCGGCCGTGGGTGTCGCCGCGGCCTCCGCAGCTCCAAACATCGCCGCGGCGAAGATTGCGACCACAGCAACACCCGTGCATGTCCATCGATCCATCAGAACCCCCGACAGTCGCGGATAGGCAGAGCCACGATTGTAAGCAAGCATCGCCAAATGGTCCTCGTCCGGCCGAAACGCCGCGCCGGTGCCTCCAGCGATCAGCCGGGTGACATGACGGTCCGCTACGCGGGAATGTTCCCCGAGCGAGACCCCGCCCGGCGCTGGTTCAGTTCTCGAGTTCGAGTAGCGTCTCGTAGGGTGCGAGTGAGCCTTGCGCGACAAGCTCGGGCAGCTTGGTGAGCCATTCGTCGCTAGAGCGGGCGGAGCCCGGCAGCGAGACCACTCCCTGTCTGCTCACGTTCACTGAGTACTCGCCCATGGCGATCGAATCGGCGAACGTAAGCTGCTTCGGGTCCACGCCGGCGGTTGCAACTGCGCCGCCGTCATCCGAGAACTCGTATCGACGCTCACGCTTCGTGGCGCGGATGCGCACGGGGTTTACCCCGGCGTAGGTCAAACCTGTGTCGAGGACGATCTCGCCACGTTCAACCTTCTTGAGGCAGGAGATGTCTGTCGCGAGCACGCAGTTCGAAGTATGGCGACTCGCGTCGCGATCGCGAGGCCACTCTCAAGGCAAGCTCGCCTCGCCCAAACTGAAGAGCGCTCGGATGCGCGAGCGTGCGGGAATACACCCCGAGCAGCCCCGGGTTGTCTGATCCTCATAGGACACGCGGACACGGAGGATGCGACAGGCCGAGCGGTACTTTCTCCGCGGAGGCAGTCTTAGGGCGTGACCGCCCGCCACGCGATCAGCGAGTTCGGCCGCAAGGAGGACGGCGTCCTGGAAGAGCCTGGGGGGCTGCCGGAGCTACGGGAGGGCGACGTGCTGCCGGCCGACCTACAGGCGTTCTACCGGGGCTGCGGCGGTCTCACGCTGCAGACGATCCGGATGCGCGTGGTCGAGCCGGGCCGTCTGGTTCGCCTGGGCTCGGGAAGTCGGTACCTCCTGGCTGAGAGGTACGACCGCGAGGGAGAGCGGGTTGCGATCGATCTCTCACCCGACGGCCGCGGGCGTTGCTACGAGGCATCCGATCCCGGTAATTGCGTCGCACCTTCGTTCACCTCGTTCCTGGTGCGCCTGTCCCGCGAAGGGATCTACTGGAGCAGCTGACGACCGCCGCCACCCAAACGTAAAGGCGCCAGCGCCGTGGCCTGCCCCAGCGTTGGCGGATACACCCTGAGCCGGGGCTGGGAATCGCTAGCACCGCGGCGAGTGCCGGCACTGAACGAGTTGAGCCGTCTTGCGGCGGAGCCTCTCGCAGAGCGGTAGAAAGAGGCAACCCCGAATCGGTGGACGCACGGATGACGGCCTTCGCGCCCGCTCATACGGTGAGTGGGAGAGGCACAGACGCATCTCCTTGATCGAGAGGTGTCGCGATGGCGGCTCCAAGGCTGGCTGGCTGGGTTATGAACGTCCGGCACATAGGCGTTCGGCTTACTCTCGGGTTGATTTCCGTTCTTTGCCTCACGCTTGGTGTGCTGGCCGTGTCCGCGCTTCCCGAGGGCTCAACGGCCGCTGCAGCACCCGCGCCGTACGAGCTCAGCAAGGGGGGAGGCACATATGTCAGCTTCAAGAACGACAAGTGGACGTTGACGGTGGTGGAGAGCGGGAAGTCCGGCGCCTTCACGTGGCTGTGCCCGCCCTACGACAGCGGCGGCGCGACCGTCTCGATCACAAGCGGCGGCGCGCTGGCCGGCGTCGACTACCTCTGGGTCGCGAAGAAGGGTGAGCCGCACGTCGGTCCACGGGCAACCGTGAGTGGCGCGTTCAAGTCCAAGACGGAGGTGAACGTCACCGTGAACGACATGCACGGCTGCGGGGTGTTCAAGGGGACGACCACGCTCAGGAAGGCGACGGGCACGGCCGCGACGGCGCCGCCGATCGTGGTTCGCGACGTCACTTTTCTCGGGTTCGACAAGGACGTGGTCGGCCGGGGATGGGACGCGAAGCCGAACGGCGAGCGCGACGCCCACTTCAGCGTCGTGCTCGCAAGCCCCAACGGCGCCCGCTCCTGGGGAGGCAACCTACAACTCCTCCGCTGTCGTACCAGCCCCAAGATCAGCTGCAACGGGTTTGCGAGCACCGAGCGAAGCGCCGATCCGACCGTAGCGATCCTTGCCGTCTTCCGTAACGGCGTGCGGCTGAACACCAACCCGGACGGCAATGGAGCCTGGCTGCAACTGCCGCAGTCGGCCACCGGCGTGCGGCTCGACCTGTACGCGAACGACGGGCCAGGTTGCGTCAAAGCGCAGCCCGGGTGGGCGGAGACCGCAGTCACCTGTTCGTCGAATGACCCTTCGAGAAACCCCGACCATCGGTTCGGTGCGGGCCAGGCGTTCCGTGTGACGATCGAGAGCGGCGCGGAAACGTACTCGAGCGGTATGTTCACGTTGCCGGGACCGGCGACGCCGGCTGCCTTGCTGAGCAACTTCCGCTTCCTCGGCATCGGAAAGGACGTCCTCGGCGTCAAGAGCGAGCCCGCCTGGATCCGCGGCACGCCGCCGGACGGCCAACCCGACGGGCACTTCAGCATCGATCTCACCACCCCAACAGGCCCCGGTTACTTGACCTCCGTCACCATGAGATCGTCCAGCCACAAGGGGCCCGACATGGCCGGCACCTGGTCGGGCTGGTCGGGCACGCTCGCGGTCTTCGTCGGCGACACGCGGCTCAAGCTCGAGGTGACGCCTCCCCCGAACAAGCAACCGAACCAACTGGGCTGGCTCGACCTGCGCTGGTCGACCAAGCCGGTGCGGCTCGACATCTACCTGCCTGACGACGCCTGGGGCCCGTTCGCGTCGGGACACGGCTGGCAAGTCCAGGTCGAGGTCAACCAAACGTGGCCGTGGGCCGCGGGGGGAGGCGGTCTCCTCCAGCCGCAAAGCGACTGGCTGACCCTGCCCGGCTAGCGAAGAGCCGGCGGGGGCGACGCTCGACTGCGCCAGTGTTCGCGAATACACCCCGAAGGACGGACTCGGCTCCGGCGGCACCACCGCCGACGATGATCGCGGCTACCCGGAACTACCGAGCCGCGGGAAAGTCAGTTCGGGTAGGGGCGCGGGGGCTGCACCAACACGCTCCGGTTGAATGGACTCGCGGTACGCGGACATCGCCTCTTGCGCTTGCCCTAGTTCGTAAGCCGCGTTTCGTGTGTGCCGTCGGCGTTCGTCACGTAGATACCACCATCAACGCCTCTGAACGCGATCCGGCGGCCATCCGGCGACCAGGCCGGCATGGAACCCGCGGTCAGTGGGCGTTGGGTGCTGCCACCGTCATTCATCAAGTAGATCTCTCCGGTGTAACCGGGGCCGAAACGGGTGAATGCGATCCGACGGCCGTCGGGCGACCAGGCAGGGTAGTGGTCGTCCGCCTTGTTCCAGGTCAGGCGACGCTTGTCGCTCCCGTCGGCATTCACTACGTAGATGTCGAAGTTCAGGGTGCCCGCGTTGCTACCGAACGCAATTCGGCGGCCGTCCGGCGACCAGGCTGGGCTGGTGTCCACTCCGATCGTTCGGGTCAGCCGGTGCTGGTTGCTGCCGTCAGCATTCATCACGAAGATGCCGGAGTGGGAATTGCGCCGGCTGTCGAACGCGATCCGGCGGCCGTCCGGGGACCAGGCAGGTTCGAGGTCGGAGGTCTTGTTCCGGGTCAACGGGCGCTGATTCGTGCCGTCGGCGTTCATGACAAAGATCTCCGCGCCATTGCAGTCGCGATAGCTTTCGAACGCGATTCGGCGCCCATCCGGCGACCAAGTCGGAGCTTCATCCACATCCCGGTCCGTTGTCAGGCGACGCTCGTTGCTGCCGTCGGCGTTCAGGACGTAGACGTCATGGTTGTCCATCATGTAGTCGCCCTCGTTGCCGAGATGGAGGTCGCCGCAGAGGTCGTCGTTGGGGACGTCGTACTTTCCGCCGCGAACACTCGAGAACGCGATCCGGGTGCCGTCCGGCGACCAGACGGGTCCGTAGTCGTCCCAGGTGGGCGCGCTCCGCTGAGACTCCGTCGCAGCTATCTGCCGCCCTTGCGCCGCAGAAGTCAGCAGAACGGCAAAGCAGAACAAAGCGGGCAAAGCGCGGCACCGAAGCATCCGACTCTCCTCCCTACAAAACACTGCCGTCGAAAGTTCCGTGTCGCATCCGCGCGACCACCGACCTGGCTTGCGCCGAACTACCGACCCTGCGACAGGCCCCTCGGCTGCGCCAGTGTGCGGCAATGACGCCGAGGGGTTGAGTAGTTCTGCGTATGGGTCATCAGTGGGTGCCCGGATGCTTCGGTTGATGGGGAGGGCCTACTCTCGGTTTGCATATCCGGAGTTGAAGCCCAATGAGTCGACGCGTCCTGATCGGTTTGGGGATTCTCCTTGTGCTTGTCGGTGCGTCCGCGTATGGCGCGCAGGGTCGGCAGCGGACTTTCGCCTCCGCTCCGCCTTCCGGGGAGATTCTTGTGACGCGCGCCGCGTCAGAAGACAAGTTCGCTCAGCTTGATGTGTATGCGCTGAAGTCGGACGGATCGCACTTGCGACTCGTGGCCCACAACGCCGACGAGGCGGCCGTCTCCCGCGACGGTACGCAGATCGCGTTCGTACGCAACGGCGCGATCTGGGTCATGCGCCGCGACGGGTCCCAGCAGAGGCGAGTCACCGTTCCCCAGTCGCGGTACCCGGACGACGCGCCAGCATGGAGCGCCGACGGCACGCGGCTGTACTTCTCGCGGGCATACTCGCTCCGCGCCGGAGACACAGCGTCGATCTTCTCCGTCAAGACGGACGGGACTGGTCTGCGGCGTCTAACGCGACCGTCGCCCTATCGCGACCGTCATGACGATCTCGCTCTCCCCTTCCATGAACAACCGTCCGTCTCGCCGGACGGTCGCTTCGTGGTCTTCACGAACTGTACGACGCACTGTTCGATTGCGGAGGTCACGGCAGGCGGAGCGCCGAAGACGCCAGCATTCGCCTTCCCGGATCCTGGGCTCGGCGAGTCGGAGTTCGTCGACCCCGCGTGGGCCCCGAACGGCAGGAGGATCGCATACGGCGTCTGGTCCTTGTATCCCGGATATGAGGAGGGTCCCGCCGGACCTTTCAACACTGTCTTTGTCTCCACAGCAGGCGGCGGCTTCCGGCGTCTCGCAGTCTGGGCGACGTCAGGCCCGGAGTCCCAGGAGGTCTCTTCGCCATCCTGGTCAAGCGACGGACGCTGGCTCGCGTTCGCCAGAACAACAGGATGCGATCCGCTCTACGCACGTTGCTGTTGCTTCAAGTGGCCCAGCGGCAACATCTGGCTCGTGCGCCCCGACGGGACTGCGCTTCACAAAGTCACGCGGACAGCGAGGTACTCGGCCCCGGCATGGCTTCCACCGGCATCGAGCCGGTCACACTAAGAACTAGGCAGGCGATGCAGGTGGGCCGAGCGCAGTGGCCTGCGCCAGCGTTCGTGAAGACACTCCGAGTTCCAGAACTTAGGGGTAGCTGGTCGCCCAAGCGAGGCCGGGCTTTGCCTCGACCGGCCGGAGGCGCCAGGCGAGTACGTGACGTCGCTCTCCCGTTGCGACGTTGAAGACCCAGAGCCCATCAGTGGTTGTGTACGCGATGCGCTGGCCATCGTGCCCCCAGACGGGAGTCGCCGCATTTGTCGCGACCGCAATCGCCGGCCGAGTCGGCGGGCCCACGAGCAATCGCGCGAAATAGAGGTGGTATCCGCGCGCAACGAGCATCCATCGGCCGCGCGGGGCGAAGGCCGCAGCGCCGACGCGTGGCACCAGCGATCTCCTACCCGTGCTCACGTCGATGACGAACGCAGCCGAAGCGGCCCCTCCTTTTGCGTGAACCGAGAGGAGCGATTTTCCGTCTGACGACCAGCTGATCGGCTGCGGTTGACCTCTGTTGCTGGCGTCGACCAGCCGTCGGCTAGAGCCGTTCGGACGCATGACGTAGACGCCAGCCGAGGCTTCGAAGGCGATGAGCGATCCGTCTGGCGCCCAGCGCACTTCCGTGGCGGGCGCATCTGCGATCTGGTCGCGGCCACGGCCGTCTCGGCGGACGACGTAGACGCCGCCTGACACCGGCGCCGTGCGTGTGCTCAGCGCGTACACGAGCCGATCGCCGGTCGGAGCCCAATCGACAGAAGTGACGTAGTGGCTGCCGCCCACCTTGAGGAGTGTGCGCAGCCGAGATCCGTCGATCGCGGCGACGTCAATCCCGTCCGCGTTCGGCCACAAGAGCGCCACGTACGACCCGTCACGCGAGAGAGCGACCTGGCTGGCCGAGAAGGTGGTGCGGATACGTCGTCCCAGCAGGACGTCAACGACCACCCAGTTGTTGACTCTCCCATTCTCATTTAGAAGGAGCAGATTCGAATGGGCGGTGGTGTCCGGCGCCGCTCCGAGTGGGGCGGCCTCCGGAGACAAGAGCGCCAGCGCAGCGCCCGCCAAAACGGCACCCACGAGCATCGTCAACCGGCGCATCTCACGCCCCCCATACCCAAAGACTCCCCCCGAATGCCTGGTGCTGCATCCGCGACAGCACCGACCCGTTCTGCACCGAACTACCGACCCTGCGACAGAACACTCGCCTGCACGAGCGTCCTTCCGCCAGAGACTCGGGAAGGGAGCTACCGCTTCGAGAACTGCGGGGCCTTGCGGGCCTTGTGCAGGCCGGCCTTCTTGCGCTCGACCTGGCGGGCGTCACGCGTGAGGAAGCCCTGGCGCTTGAGGAGCACGCGGAAGTCCGGGTTCACCTCGACGAGGGCGCGGGCGATTCCGTGCCGAACGGCTCCGGCCTGGCCCGACGGGCCGCCGCCGTGAACGCGGACGCGAAGGTCGTACTGGCCTTCGAGCTGCGGTCGTCTTCAGCGGGGAGAGCACCATCGTCCGGTGGAGCGGGCGCGGGAAGTACTCCTCGATCGTCTTGCCGTTGATCCACGTCTTGCCGTCGCCGGGACGCAGGATCACGCGCGCGACCGAGGTCTTGCGCTTGCCGGTGCCGAGGTACTGGGCGACGTCGGCCATCAGACGGCCTCGAACGGCTTCGGGGCCTGGGCGTCGTGCGGGTGCTCGGGGCCGGCGTAGATCTTGAGCTTCGTGATCTGCTGGCGCGCGAGCTTGTTGCGCGGGAGCATGCCCTTGACGGCCTTCCGCAGCACCTCGGTGGGGCGGCGCTCGAGCTGCTCGCGCAGCGGGCGCGTCTTCAGCCCGCCCGGGTAGCCCGAGTGGCGGTAGTACATCTTGGCGTCGAGCTTGTTGCCGGTGACCGCGATCTTCTCGGCGTTCACGACGACGACGAAGTCGCCAGTGTCGACGTGCGGCGTGTACTGCGGCTTGCCCTTGCCGCGCAGGCGGTCGGCGATCTGGGTCGCCAGACGGCCAAGGGTCTTCCCCTCGGCGTCGACGAGGTACCACTCGCGAGTGATCTCGCCGGTCTTGGCGCTGTAAGTCTTCATGTCGAGAAGCGGCGGACCAGGCGCCCGCCAACGGCGGATGGTAGCAACAGGATCCAGAACGCCGGCACCGCGACGAGCGCCGCGGCGGCACAGCGCGAGCGGCGCCGATCCGCCGTGCGCGTAGACGACCCCGCCACCGAGGGCGATCGCGGCGCCGGCGAAGCTCGAGATCATGTCGGAGAAACCGACCAGCCGCCCGCGCTCGGCGGGCGCGGCGAGCGAGACGAGCTCGGTCGTCGCAGCGACGTAGCGCGAGGCACCAGCCGAGCCCGAGCCCGAAGAGCGACAGCGACATGCCCGGGATCCCGGTCAGCCAGACGAGCGCGGCGTTCGAGACGGCCATCACCGCCAGCCCGATCGCCATCGCGTTCGCGCGGCCCATCCGGTCGACCACGTCGCCGACGACGAGGACCAGGCCGTACATGCCGACGATGTGGACGCTGATCACCGTGAAGACGGCGCCGTGCGCGTGGTGGTGCCCGACGGCCATGTAGCCGGCGAGGTTCATGACGCCGACCATGACCGCGAAGCTCGTGACCGCACCGATGAGCGCGGTCGGCACGCCCGGCCGCCGGAGGATCTCGCGGAGCGGCGCGGCGCCTCGCATCGCTGGCGCGGCCTGCGGCCGAGAACGCCTTCGAGAGCTCCTTCGGGTCGCGCCGGATGCCGAGCGAGACGAGCAGGCCGGCGACCGCGAAGAGCGACGAGCCGAGCCACGGCAACGCGAGCTCGTGCGGCGTCAGGCCGCGGTCGGAGAAGAGCGGGCCGAAGATGAGCGGGCCGAAGATCGCTCCCGAGACCGCCGCGAAGAGGACGAACGACATCCCGCGGGCGCGACGCTCCGGCGGGTACATCTCGGCGGCCGCGGCGCGGGAGAGAAGCACGATCGACTGCGAGGCGCCGCAGAGCGCGAGCCCGACGAAGACGAGCATCGCCCGAGACCGCCCAGCAGCCGAGCGCGGTCACCGTCGGCCCCGCGATGCCGAGGACGAACCCGAAGCGGATCACCGGCATCCGCCCGACGCGGTCCGAGATCCGCCCGGCCGGCCCGACTGCGAGCGCGCCCGCGATCAGGAACACGGCCGGGCCGAGCCCGAGGATGCTCGTGATCCCGGTGACCGAGACGATCGTGACGGTCCCGAGCGCGACCGCGAGCTGGATCATCCCCGAGAGGCAGACGAGCCCGCCCGCGAGCAGAATCGAGTTCCTCCTGACCGAGGTCACGAGCGTTCGATGCTTCCGCTTACTCCCACTCGATCGTGGCCGGCGGCTTCGAGGTGACGTCGAGGACGACGCGGTTGACGGCCGGGATCTCGTTCACGATCCGCGACGAGACGAGCTCGATCAGGTCGTAGGGCAGCCGCGCCCAGTCGGCGGTCATCGCGTCGTCGGAGGTGACGGCGCGGATCACGATCGGGTAGCCGTAGGTGCGCGAGTCGCCCTGGACGCCGACCGAGCGGATCGCGGGCAGCACGGAGAACGACTGCCAGAGGTCGCGGTAGAGGCCGGCGCGGCGGATCTCCTCCTGCAGGATCGCGTCGGCCTCGCGCAGCGTCTCGAGCCGCTCGGCGGTGACCTCGCCGATGATCCGGATCGCGAGCCCGGGCCCGGGAACGGCTGGCGCCAGACCATCCGCTCGGGCATGCCGAGCTCCTCGCCGACCCGCCGCACCTCGTCCTTGAAGAGCATCCGCAGCGGCTCGACGAGCTTCATCTTCATGTCGGCCGGGAGGCCGCCGACGTTGTGGTGGCTCTTGATCGTCTCGGCGACGCCGTCGTGCCGCCGGACTCGATCACGTCGGAGTAGAGCGTCCCCTGGACGAGCCAGTTGACGTCGCCGAGCCTGCGCGCCTCGTCCTCGAAGACGCGGATGAACTCCTCGCCGATCCGCTTGCGCTTCTCCTCGGGATCGGTGACGCCGGCGAGCCTCGCGAGGAAGCGCTCCTGCGCCTGGACGTGGACGAGCGGGACGTGGAAGTGGCCGCCGAAGGTCTCGACGACCTGGGCGGCCTCGTCCTTGCGGAGGAAGCCGTGGTCGACGAAGACGCAGGTGAGCTGGTCGCCGACCGCCTTGTGGACGAGCAGCGCCGCGACCGCGCTGTCGACGCCGCCCGAGAGCCCGCAGAGCACGCGGTCGCGGCCGACCTGCGCGCGGATCCGCTCGACCTGCTCCTCGATCACGGCGGCGGGCGTCCAGGACGGCGCGGCGCCGGCGATGCCGTAGAGGAAGTTCTTCAGCACCTCCTGGCCGTGCGGCGTGTGCACGACCTCGGGGTGGAACTGGATCCCGTAGAGGCCGCGCGCGTCGTCCTCGAACGCGGCGATCGGCGTCGAGCGCCGAGCCGGCGACGACGCGGGCGCCCGTCGGGCGGCGCGACGACCGTGTCGCGGTGGCTCATCCAGACGGTCTGCTCGGCGGGCAGGTCGGGGAAGAGCGCGCTCTCCTCGGCGTGCAGCTCGGTCTTGCCGAACTCGCCGGCGCTGCGGTCGACGCGGCCGCCGAGCTCCTGCGCCATCAGCTGCATGCCGTAACAGATGCCGAGCGTCGGGATGCCGAGCTCGAAGATCGCCGGGTCGACGTGCGGCGCGCCGTCGGCGTAGACCGACGCCGGGCCGCCGGAGAGGATCAGCGCGGCCGGGTTGCGGCGGCGAACCTCGTCGGCGGTCGCGCGGTGCGAGACGAGCTCCGAGTAGACGCGCGCCTCGCGGACGCGGCGCGCGATCAGCTGCGAGTACTGGCCGCCGAGGTCGACCACCAGGACCGGCCGCTCCTCGGGGAGCGGCTCGGGGCGGAGCGGGACGACCTCAGCTGCGGCGGTAATTCGGCGCGTCCTTCGTGATCGTGATGTCGTGCGGGTGCGACTCGCGCAGCCCGGCGCCGGTGATGCGGACGAAGCGCGCGGGCTTCATCGCGTCGACCGTCGGCGCGCCGCAGTAGCCCATCGCCTGGCGGAGCCCGCCGACGATCTGGTGCACCACGCCGGCGAGCGGCCCCTTGTACGGGACGCGGCCCTCGATGCCCTCGGGGACGAGCTTCTCGACGTCCTCGACGTCGCCCTGGAAGTAGCGGTCCTTCGAGTAGCCGCGCGCCTTCATCGCGCCGATCGAGCCCATGCCGCGGTACTCCTTGTAGCGCTCGCCGTGCGGGAAGACGACGTCGCCGGGCGACTCGTCGGTGCCGGCGAGCATCGAGCCGAGCATCACGGTGTCGGCGCCGGCGGCGATCGCCTTCGCGACGTCGCCCGACGAGGTGATGCCGCCGTCGGCGATCACCGGCACGCCGTGGCGGGCGGCGACCTCGGCGACGTCGTGGATCGGCCGTGATCTGCGGCACGCCGACGCCGGCGACGACGCGGGTCGTGCAGATCGAGCCCGGGCCGATCCCGACCTTCACCGCGTCGGCGCCGGCGTCGATCAGCGCCTCGGCCGCCTCGCCGGTCGCGATGTTGCCGGCGACGACCTCGAACTCGCCGGAGAGGCCCTTGATCCGCGCGACCATCTCGACCACGCCGCGCGAGTGGCCGTGCGCCGTGTCGACGACGAGCACGTCGGCGCCGGCCTCGATCAGCGCCTGGGCGCGCTCGATCGCGTCCGGGCCGACGCCGACCGCGGCGCCGACGCGCAGGCGGCCGGTCATGATCCTTCGTCGCGTGCGGGAACTCGATCCGCTTCTGGATGTCCTTGACGGTGATCAGCCCCTTGAGGATCCCGTCGGCGTCGACGACCGGAAGCTTCTCGATCCGGTGGCGGTGCAGCAGCCGCTCGGCCTCCGCGAGCGTCGTCCCGACCGGCGCGGTCACGAGCCCGTCGCGCGGTCATCAGCGCCGAGACACGGGCTGCGTCGTGTCCTTCTCGAAGCGCAGGTCGCGGTTCGTGAGGATGCCGACGAGGCGGCCGCCCTCGTCGGTGATCGGAACGCCGGAGACGTGGTAGTGCTCCATCAGCGCGAGCGCGTCGGCGACGAGCGCGGTCGGCGGCAGCGTCAGCGGCTCGACGATCATCCCGGACTCCGAGCGCTTGACCTTGTCGACCTCGCCGACCTGCTCGGCGATCGAGAGGTTGCGGTGGACGATCCCGATCCCGCCCTCGCGCGCGAGCGCGATCGCCATGCGCGCCTCGGTGACCGTGTCCATCGCCGCCGAGACGACCGGGATCTTGAGCGCGATCGTGCGCGTCAGCCGCGTCGCGGTCGAGACGTCGTTCGGCAGCACGGCCGACTCGGCCGGGACGAGCAGGACGTCGTCGAAGGTGAGCCCTTCCTTGCCGAACTTCTCGGAGCGATGAGAGCGCCGACTCGACCAGGCGAACCTCTCGACGTCCATCGAGAAACGATACCGGCGGCGGCTGATGGTCGTCAGGCAGCCGGCTCGGCGACCGGCTGCGAGCTCCGTCACCTCGACGCCCGCCTGGAGCCGGCCGGCGTGGCGCGGGTCGAAGCGGCCGGCGCCGAGCTCGAGCGTCGAGGCGGCGCCGGCGGCGACTGCGGCGCGCAGGCACTCCTCCGGCGGGCGGCCCGCGAGGCGGGCGCGAGGAACCCGGCGAGCAGGGTGTCGCCGGCGCCGACCGTCGACACCGGCTCGACGCGCGGCGCGACGGCGCGGAGCCGGAGCGTCTGCCGTCCTCGCGCAGGAGGGCGAAGCAGCCGCGTCTCGGTCGTGATGATCACGTTGCGCGCGCCGAGCTCGGCGATCTGGTCGAGCGCGAGCACGAAGTCCTCGTCGTCGTGGAACTCCTGCCCGACGAGCGCCTCGGCCTCGCGCTGGTTCGGCGAGACGAGGAACGGCTCGGCCTCGACCCCGAGCCGCGAGCGGCTCGCCCTCGCAGTCGAGCACCGCCGGGACCTGGCGCCGCGCGAGGTCGTGGATCGCCTCGGCGTAGAAGTCGTCGGCGACGTCGCGCGGAAGCGAGCCGGCGAAGACGACGAGCTCGGCGCCCTGCGAGAGGTAGTGCAGCTTCTCGAGCAGCATCTCGAGCTCCTCCGGCTTGACGACCGGGCCCCACTCGTTGATCTCCGTGTAGGTGCCGCTGGTCGGGTCGACGACGGCGGTCGACGTCCGCGACTCGCCCTCGATCCGGACGAAGTCGTTGAGGATCGCCTCGCCGGTCAGCCGCTCGACGATCCGCAGCCCGGCCTGGCCGCCCGCGAGCCCGGTCGCGACGACCGGGACGCCGAGCGTCTTCAGCGCGCGCGCGACGTTGATCCCCTTGCCGCCGGCGAGCGGCAGGCCGGCGCTCGCGCGATGGCGCTGGCCCCGCTGGAAGTTCGGGACGGTGATCGTGCGGTCGAAGGCCGCGTTGAGCGTGACGGTGACGATCATGCAGGTCGAGTCAGTGAAGAAGCCGAGCGCGTGGTGGACTGTACGCCTCGCGTACCAGCCTATCCGCGCCGCGGCGGACGGCCGAGCGCACGCTCCGGGACGCGACGAGCGGCCGCTCGCCGAGCAGGCGCTTCCCGCGCCAGACCTGGACGCGGCCGAGCGACCTGCCCGCGCGGCACCGGCAGCGACACGACGCTGGGCGCGACGACCCGCTCGCGTCAGCGGGCGGCCGACGCGAACCGTCTCGCGCAGCGGCTTCGCGGCGACGAGGCGAGCGGCGCCGCGGCCGTACGGGAGCGCCGCCTCGCGTACGTGCGGCCGCGCGCTGACCGCGTTCACGGTCCGGTACTGGGCGAGCCCGTAGGCGAGCAGCTCGTGAGGTCGGCGTTGCGCTGCGTCCGCGACGGGCTGCCGAGGATCGTCGCGTAGACCGTCGCCCCGCCGCCGCTGCGCGGCGGCGACCTGCGACCAGCCGGCGCCGTCGGTGTGGCCGGTCTTGACGCCGAACACGCCCGGGAAGGACGCCGAGCAGGTCGTTCCAGGTGTGGAGCGTCGCGGCCGCCGGCGATCGTGTCGTCGGTCTCGGCGACGAGCTCGCGCACGACCGGGATCCGCATCGCCCGCGAGCGAGCCGCGTCACGTCGCGGGCGCTCGAGTACTCGCCCGGCGCGTCGAGCCCGTCGGGCCGGACGAAGTGCGAGTCGGTGAGGCCGAGCTCCCTCGCCTTGGCGTTCATCAGGTCGGCGAAGGCGGCGAAGTCGGGCGCGACCGAGAGCGCGAGCGCGTCGGCGGCGTCGTTCGCCGACTGGATCAGCGCGCCTTTCACGAGGTCGCGCACGGTGATCGTCTCGCCGGCGCGCAGGTTGACCGACTCCTGGCCGACCGGCGGCGCGCGCGGATCGACCGGGACGACGTCCGTGAGCTTCGCGGTGCTCGAGCACGACGAGCACCGTCATCAGCTTCGTGATCGACGCGATCGGCATGCTTGCGCGGCTCGGCGTGCGACGCGAGCACCTCGCCGGTCGCCGCGTTCTCGACGAGCCAGGCGCGCGCGTCGAGCGGCGGCGGGGCCGCCGCAGGCGGCCGGCCGGCGACGCAGCACGCCGCCACGAGCGCAGGCTGCGCGAGGAGCCGTTTCACCGCAGGCGGATCTTCTCGCCGATGAAGAGCGCCGTCGGCGAGACCTTCGGGTTCAGCGCAGCGAGCCGTCCCGGCGGGACGCCCGGTCTTCGCCGCGATCGCGGCGAGCGTGTCGCCGGCCGCGACCGTGTAGGCGCGCGGGGCCTGGGCGGCCGGGTGCGTGACGACGTGCGCTCGGCGACGGGCTGCGGACGGCTGCCTGCCGCGTGCCGGGCTGGAGCGGAAGACCACGACCGCGATCGTCGCGACGAGCAGGAAGGCGGCGGGCGCGGCGATAGGCCCGCCAGCTGCGCCCGCCGTGCACGGCTACCAGCCCGAGACGGTCCATATCTCCTGCTTCAGCCGCGCCGCCTCGGCGCCGGCGGCGGCGCGGAAGTCGTCGCCCGACTCGCGGAAGGCGTAGATGACCGAGCGCGACGCGTTGACGAGCGCGCTCGCCGGGCCGCTCGTGAACGCGCGGGCGAGATCGCCCGGCCTTCGCGCCCTGCGCGCCGACGCCCGGGCAGCAGCAGGATCGCCTGCGGCATCAGCTTGCGCGCCTCGCTGACGGCCGCGGGTGGGTCGCGCCGACGACGGCGCCGACCGACGAGAGCCCGTGCTCGCCGACGAGATCGGCGCCCCACTCGGCGACGAGCGGCGCGACGTGCTGCCACATCGGCGGCCGTCGGAGAGCGTCACGTCCTGGACGTCGCCGCCCGCGTTCGAGGTCTTGACGATGCAGAAGATGCCGGTGCCGTAGCGGCGCGCCGCGGCGAGGTACGGCTCGATCGACTCGCGCCCGAGCCACGGGTTGACGGTCAGCGCGTCGGCGCGGGCTCGTCGCCCTCGAGGTACGCGGCGGCGTAGGCGCGCGCGGTCGAGCCGATGTCGCCGCGCTTGCCGTCGGCGATCACGAGCAGCCCGGCGCGGCGCGCGTAGGCGCAGGTCTCGTCGAATGCGGCCATGCCCGGCGGCGCCGAGCGCCTCGAAGAACGCGAGCTGCGGCTTGACCGCGACCGCGTGCGGCGCGACCGCGTCGACGATGCCGCAGCAGAAGCGCGTGACGTCGCCGCGCAGCTCGACCGGCAGCAGATCGGGCGCGGGATCGAGCCCGACGACGAGCTGGCTCCGCTTCCGCTCGACCTCGGCGGCGACCCGGTCGCCGAAGGTGAGCGTCGCGACGGCCATCCGCAAGGTTAGTGCGCGGACCGGACCCTGGAACGACCGAGGGCCGCTTGCACGCGGCCCTCGTCGAGCAACTGCTCGCTGCCGTCTCCTAGCTCTTCGTGGCCGCCTTGAGCTGGCTGCCCGCGCTGAACTTCGGCACGGTCGTCGCGGCGATCTGGACACGCTCACCGGTGCGCGGGTTGACGCCCATGCGGGCGGCACGAGCGGCCGGCGAGAACTTGCCGAAGCCGGTGAAGTTGACCGAGTCGCCAGCCTTCAGCGCGTCGGTCACGGACTCCAGGAAGGCGTCGACGGCCTTCCCCGCGTCGCGGTTCGAGAGACCGCTCTTCTGCGCGACCTTCTGGGTGAACTCCTGCTTCGTCAAAGCCTTCCTCCTGGTTCGGGGTTGCTATGTCAGACCTTGGCGAAAAACCCTAACAAGCCGATCGGATATCGCTCAACCATGCGCGCTCGCGGCGCTGTTGCGGAACTCCGAGGCGAGAAAGAGCGGACGGAGCCGCACGGCGGCGCGGGCGAGCGCGTCGGCGCCGCCTTCCTCGCGGTCGACGACGCAAACCGTGTGGAGACACGAAGTCCGGCCTCGCGCAGCGCCTCGACCGCCTCGAGCGCTGCGCCGCCCGAGGTGACGACGTCCTCGACGAGGCAGACGCGCTCGCCCGGCTCGAACGCGCCCTCGATCCGGTTCGCGGTGCCGTAGCCCTTCGCCTCCTTGCGGACGATCACGAACGGGAGGCCGCCGGCTCGAGCGAGGCCGCCGCGGCGAGCGGGACGGCGCCGAGCTCGGGCGCGGCGATCCGCACGGCGTCCGGCTCGCACTCGGCCACGGCCGCGGCGATCGCCTCGCCGAGCGCGCGGAGCAGGTCGGGCCGCGTGCCGAAGCGGTACTTGTCGAGGTAGTAGGAGCTGCGGTTGCCGGAGCGCAGGACGAAGTCGCCCTCGAGCAGCGCGGCCTCGCGGATCGCGTCGGCGAGGTCGCCGAGTCGAGCCACCTGGCTCACTCGACGGCGTGGATCAAGTCGCGGGCGAGCGCGAGCATCCGCTCGGCCTCGGGGCTGCGGTCGGCGACCGAGACCATCGAGCCGTCCTCGGCGTAGATGTCGACGCGCTCGAGGTGGCGCGCCGCGCGGCGGCGGTAGAGCATCGAGCCCGACGAGCGACCCGGCCCCGAGCAGCACCCCGGCGACGAGCTTACGCCGAGGCATCGGCCTTCTTCGCCCGCCGCGAACGCGTGCGTGGCTTCTTCGTCGCCAATGCTCTCGCAGGCAGTGCTTGAGGTCGTAGAAGACGAGGCCGACCGTCGGGTCGGGACGCGTGATCGCCGCGATCAGTTCGGGCCCGTCGCGCCGGACGACGAAAACGCTGCCCTCGAGCGTCGACGCCTCGAGCTGGACGACGCCGTCGAGACCGCGCGACGTCGCGGCCGCGTCGGCCTCCGCGAGCAGCTTCGCCGCCCCGTCGACGAACCGCTTCGCGCGGACGTCGTCGGAGAGCGTCGAGGCGAGCACGGCGCCGTCGCCGTCGACGATCGCGACGTGAACGATCTGCGACGAGATCTCGGTCAGGTCGGCAAGCGCCTGGGCTGCATCCATGGGGCTGAGCATACTGCCGCACATGCGCGTGGTCCTGACCAAGTTCTTCGCCGACCGCGGAACGCACCTGGCGGCGATGATCGCCTACTTCGCACTGCTGTCGTTCGTCCCGCTGCTGCTCCTGTCGCTGGCGCTGCTCGGACTGGCCCACCAGGCGAACGAAAACTCGTTCTTCGTCCGCGAGCTGCAGCGCGACTTCCCGAGCACCTCACTCGACTCGATCCTGAACGCGGTCCGCGCGATCCAGGCCAACGCCACGGCGCTCGGCCTCGTCGGCGCGGCCTTCCTGCTCTGGTCGTCGCTCTCGTTCTTCTCCGTGCTCGAGAGCGCGTTCAACATCGTCTACGGGCGCCCGAACCGCGGCTTTCTGCACGGCAAGGCACTCGCGACGATGATGATGGTCGGCTCGCTGATCGCGCTGTTCACGGCGCTCGTGGTAGGCTCGATCGGCGGCGAGGTGCTCAAGCGCTACGCCGGCTTCAGCGAGAACGCCGAATTCGCGACGCTCCTCTCGATCCTGGTCTCGACGATCGGGATATTCGTGTTTCTCGCGAGCGCGTACTACGTGCTCACGAATGCGGAGCTCCGCTGGCGCGAGGTCCTGCCCGGGGCGATCGCGGCGGCGATCACGCTCGAGGCGACGTTCCAGCTCCTGCCGGCGTTCGTGCGCGTGTCGAAGCACAACCCGGTGCTCCAGACGCTCTCCGGCCCGGCCGTCCTGCTCGTCTGGCTCTACGTGATGGCGAACGTGATCGTGCTCGGGGCGGAGGTCAACTTCCACCGCTCCCGGCGCAAGACCGGTCAGCCCTAGGAGCGCCGGCCGGCAACGAACGACGCCTGATGCCCGCGCGCGTTCGCGGCCTGTGCCTCGGCCTCGTCGAGCGCGCCGATCCGCAGCAGCAGCTCGAACTCGTCGCGCAGGTGCGTCCGCATCATCTCCGGGCCGTCCGTCGCGATCGTGAACGGGACGCCGTGCTCGACGAACGTGCGGAACGTCTCGCGCACCGCGGTCCTCGCCCGCGAGCGCCTTCGTCAGCAGGTTCGACGTCGGGCAGATCTCGAGCGTGATCTCTGCCTCGCGAGCACGGCCATCAACTCCGGGTCGCGTGCGGCGAGGATGCCGTGGCCGATCCGGTCGGGACGGAGCGCCTCGACGACCTCGCGGATCTCGTCGACCCCGTGCGCGCCGCCCTCCTCGCCGACGTGGATCGTCACGCCGAGACCGGCCGCGCGAGCCGTCTCGACGTGGTCCGCGATCTGCGTGTAGTCGTACCGCTCGCCGCCTGGGCGCGGCCCGGCGATGTCGACGCCGACGATCCCGCGCGGCGCGTACCGGATCGCCTTCTCGACGATCACCATGTTCTGCTGCGCGGTGAACGTGCGGTCCATCATCAGGATCAGCCCCGCGCGCACCTGCGGGTACTCGAGCGAGGCGCGGTCGAGGCCGCGGATCGCCGCGAGGATGATGTGGTCGAGGTCGCGCTCGCCGCCGCGGTTTCGCTTCATCGGGTTGAAGCGCAGCTCGAGCGTCGTGATCCGCTGCGAGCGGTACGCGCCGCCGATCGCCGCGTGCACCGACCGCTCGACCGCGAGCGGCGAGCTCTGGATCAGCTCGGTCAGGTGGTAGATCCGGTCGAGCGAGTCGAGATCGGGCACGCCGCGCGGGTCGGACACGGTGACCATGCCGGTCGAACTCCCAGAAGTCGCGCGTCGGCAGGGCGATCCCCTGCTCGTGGGCGAGGCTCCACATGATGTCGGTGGCGACCGAGCCGCCGAGATGCGTGTGCAGCTCGGCGAGACCCTCGGGGAACAGCGCATCGAGGCTCACGCCACGAGTCTACGAATCGGGCCCGCATGAGCCGCGTACGATCGCGCGGTGGGCACGCGTCCGAACGGCTCGAGCGGCTGCCCGCGCAGTACTTCGCCGGCGCTGCTCGCGCGCGTCGCGGCGGCGGCCGCGCGACGGAGGGCCGCCCGTGGTCGACCTCGGCCGCGGCAACCCGGAGGTCGGCCCGCCGCCGCACGTCGTCGAGGCGCTGCGCGAGGCGCGCCGGCGCGGCCGGACGTCCACGGCTACGCGCCGTTCCGCGGCCTGCCGCGCCTGCGGGAGGCGATCGCGCGCCGCTACCGCGACCTCTACGGCGTCGAGATCGACCCCGAGCGCGAGGTCGCGATCGTGCCCGGGACGAAGACGGCGATCGTCGAGCTCGCGCTCTCGCTCGCCCAGCGCGGCGACACGATCCTGCTGCCGGACCCGTACTACCCCGACTACCCGTCGGGGGTCGCGCTCGCCGGCGCCGAGATCGGCCTGCTGCCGCTCGACCCCGCCGCCGGCTGGCAGCCCGACTTCGACGCGGCGCCGCCGGCGGCGGCGCTCTACCTCAACTACCCGTCGAACCCGTGCGCCGTCTGCGCGCGCGCCGGGGCTGTTCGAGGCCGCGGTCGCGTTACGCCGCAGCGCACCGGCACGCGCGATCGTCCACGACGCCGCCTACATCGACCTCGTCTTCGACGGCCGCGCGCCCGAGAGCTTCCTCGCGACTCCGGGGGCGAAGGAGGTCGGCGTCGAGCTGTGGTCGATGTCGAAGACCTACGGCATGGCCGGCTGGCGGATCGGGTTCGTCGTCGGCAACGCCGAGATCGTCGAGCGCGTCAACCTG
Source organism: uncultured Actinomycetes bacterium (assembly GCA_963815945.1). GTDB lineage: Bacteria > Actinomycetota > Thermoleophilia > Gaiellales > Gaiellaceae > PALSA-600. Next base: position 166,443 of record CAWFIN010000007.1, on the reverse strand, counting down.
CTGAACGACCACTCGCGCGTCGGGATCTTCGCGCCGCTCCAGGAGGCGGCGATCGCCGCGCTCGAAGGGCCCGCAGGACGCCGTCGAGGAGCGGCGCGCGACCTACGAGCGCCGGCGCGACCGGCTCGTCGCGGCGCTGCCCGAGCCGCCCGTCTGCGAGGGCACGCTTCTACGTCTGGCTGCGGCTGCCCGAGGGTCTGACCGCCGACCGGCTGCTCGCCGAGCAGCGCGTCGCGGTCGCGCCGGGCGAGGGCTTCGGCCCGAGCGGCGCCGGCTGGGCGCGCCTCTCGCTCGCGGTCTCCGACGAGACGCTCGAGCGCGGGATCGAGCGGCTCGCCCCGGCGCTCGCGGCGGCCGTACGCATGAAGATCGGCATCGTCGTCCCGTTCTCGTGGTCGTACTGGGGCGGGGTCGTCGAGCACGCCGAGAACCAGGCGGCCGCGCTGCGGGCGCGCGGGCACGAGGTGAAGATCGTGATGGGGCACGACCCGCCCGGCGAGCTGACGCGCCTGCTCCATCCGCGCATCGGGCCGGCACGGCGACCTGCCGGCCGAGGATCATCCCGGTCGGCCGCTCGGTCGTCGTGCCGGCGAACGGGTCGCTGCCGAACATCGTCCTCTCGCCGCGCAGCGATCCCCCGCGTCCGCGAGGTGCTCGCGCGACGAGCGCTTCGACCTCGTCCACCTGCACGAGCCGATGACGCCGACGATCTGCGTCGTCGCGCTCGCGTTACGCGCGCTGCCCGATCGTCGCCACCTGGCACGCCGCCGGCGACCTCGGCTGGATGCGGCTCGCGGCTGCCGTGCGTGGGGCTTCCTGATCGACCGCGATCGACGCGCGCATCGCCGTCTCGCGGATGGCGGCGGAGTCGGCCGCAGCGCTGGCTCGGCGGCCCGGTTCGAGATCGATCCCGAACGGCGTCGTCATCCCGGAGCACGCCGACGCCGAGAGCCGCGAGCACCACGTCGTCTTCATCGGCCGCCACGACGCGCGCAAGGGGCTGCCCGTGCTGCTGCGCGCGTGGCCTGAGATCCGCCGGCGCACCGGCGCGCGGCTGCGGCTGATCGGCACCGACCCGCTCCAGTACCGGCTGCTGCACTCGCGGCTGCGCTTCGACGAGGACGGCATCGACGTGCTCGGGATCGTCACCGAACGAGGTGCGCAGCGCCGAGCTCGCGGCCGCGAAGGTGTTCGTCTCGCCGGCGCTCGGCGGCGAGAGCTTCGGGCTCGTGCTCGTCGAGGCGTTCGCGACCGCGACGCCGGTCGTCGCCTCGACATCCCCGGCTTCGCCGACGTCGTCGACGTCCGGACGCGGCGATGCTCGTGCCGCCCGGCGACGACGGCCGCGCTCGCCGACGCGGTCGTCGGGCTGCTCGCCGACGAGGACCGCGGCGGGTCGCGATGGGCCGCGCCGCGCGCGCGCTCGCCGAGGAGCGCTACTCGTGGACCGACGTCGCGCGGCGGCTCGAGGAGACCTACGAGCGGGTCACGGCATGAACGTCCGCCGCTACTGGCGCGCGCTCGTGCCGATCCCGGCTCCTCGCGATCGCGATCGCGGTGATCTGGTGGCGCGGCCCCGACTGGGGCGTCGTCCGCGACGCGTTCGCCGCCGTCAGCTGGCCGTGGGTCGTCGCCGCGATCGGGCTGAACCTGCTCTCGGTCGTCGTCCGCGCGCTCGCCTGGAACACCGTGATCCGGCAGGCGATGCCGGCCGCCGCGCCCGCGCTTCCGGCTCGTCTTCTCGGCGTTCTGCGTCGGGCTGTTCGCGAACGTCGTGCTGCCCGGGCGCGTCGGCGAGCTCGCGCGCGTCGCCGTGCTGGCCCGGCGGATGCCCGGGCGCGCCCGGCGTCTGGGCGACGCTGATCGGCACCGTCTTCGCGCACCGGATGTTCGACATCTTCCCCGCGGTCGCGCTCGTCATCTGGGTGCTGTTCACCGCGAAGCTGCCCGCACTGGGCGGTGATGAGCCTGATCGTCGTCGTGGGTGCCGGGTTCGCGCTGTTCGCGTTCGCGTTGATCAGCGCGCGCCGCCAGCACCCGCACGCTCGACGGGCTCGGCACGATCCGGACGCTGCTCGTGCGGGCGCGCATCGGGCTCGCCGTCATGCGCGCGCCCGCCGCGGCGCTGACGCCGGCGGCATTCCAGTTCCTCGGGCTGGGTCTTCCAGCTCGCTCGCGGTCTGGGCGGCGATGCGCGCGTTCCAGATCAACGAGCCGCTCGTCGCTGCCGGCCTCGTGCTCGTGCTGATGAACGTCGCGACGATCTTCCCGCTCTGGCCCGGCAACGTCGGGCTCGTCCAGGCGGCGGTCGCGCTGCCGCTCGTCGCAGTACGGCGTCGCCTACGCGCGTGGGTTCGCGTTCGGGATCGGGCTCCAGGCGATCGAGGCGTCGCGTCGGGATCGGGATCGGGCTCGATCTTCCTGGCGCGCGAGGGGCTCTCCTACGCGACGCTCAAGGAGATGCCGGACGAGGCACGCCGAGGACGCCGAGATGGCCGAGCCCGTCGAGGAGCCGATCGTGAGCGCTCTCGCCTGCCCGGCTAGCCTCAAGGGCGTCCTCACCGCCGCCGAGGCGGCGGCGGCGCTCGCCGCCGGGCCTGCGGCGAGGGCGCCGTGCCGAGCTTCCGGTCGCCGACGGCGGCGAGGGCACGGCGGACGGTGCTCGCGTCGGCGCTCGGCGGCGACTGGCGCACCGCGCCGGCATCCGACCCGCTCGGCCGGCCGGTGACCGCGCGCTGGCTGCTGCTGCCGGACGGCACGGCGGTCGTCGAGTCGGCTGAGGCGGTCGGGCTCGGGCTGCTCGCGCGCAGACGAGCGCGACCCGCTCGTCGCGTCGAGCGCGGGCCTCGGGGAGCTCCTGGCCGCGCGTGCTCGAGACACGCCCGCGGCGGTGCTCGTGTTGCTCGGCGGCTCGGCGACGGTCGACGGCGGCGCAGGGCTGCTGTCGGTGCTCCGCGACTGGCCGTCGTCGCGTTCCGCTCCGCGTCGCGTGCGACGTGCGGAACCCGCTGCTCGGCGACGCGCGGCGCGGCTCGTGTGTTCGGCCCGCAGAAGGGCGCGTCGCCCGAGGCGGTCGACGTGCTCGAGCGGCGGCTCGCGAGCGATGACGAGGCTCGCGGCCTACCGCGACCTCCCGGGCGCCGGCGCGGCAGGCGGGCTCGGAGCGGCGCTCGCATCGCTCGGCGGCGAGCTCGTCGAGGGAGCCGAGCTCGTCCTCGACCTGATCGGCTTCGACGAGCGCGCCCGACGGCGCTGCGCTCGTCGTCACCGGCGAGGGCACGGTCGACGAGACGACGTTCGAGGGCAAGGCGCCGGGCGCCGTGCTGCGCGCGCTGCGCGCGACTCGGCGTGCCGTGCGTCCTCTTCGGCGGCCGGGTCGCAGCCCGGGTTCGAGGCGCGGGCGCTGAGCGGCGATCCTGCTCGGGCGCGAGAGGATCTCGTCGCGCTCGGCGGGAGCTCGCGCTAGAGATCGTTCGTGAGCGAGAAGCTCTGCGTCGAGCGTGTCCTTGTTCCCGGCCAAGTCGGAGGCCTCGACCTCGACGTGGTACTCGCCGTCGGCCGAGCGTCCCGGTGCTCCATGTGTGCGCGAGGAAGAACCGAAACACGCCGGGTTTCCCCGCGTGGTTCTGCGTCGTCCCGGGCGCGTAGATCCGCTGGAAGTCGCCTGCGGGGATCAACTCGTCGGAGAAATCGACCGGCGTATGCCAGGGCCGCGCCACCGCGGAGCCTCGGACCACGCGCCAACGCAGGCGGGCCGGCGTGACCGGCAGCCCGTCCCATGGCGGCGGCACCGGGATCGGGGGCACGTCGTGCGCCTCCACGATCACGTCGACCACCCCGCGAACCTGGCCGGGGGGAAGTTCGTGACCGGCGCGTGAGAACGCGATGCGCGTGACGCGCGGCTTCGTGTGGTCGACCCACGGCGTCAATGCTCCGGGGCGCAACGGGTTGCGGTACACGCCGGCACGGCGCTCGGCGAAATGCACGTGCAGCCACGGCGCCTCGACGTGTCCGAGCAATTCGTGCTTTCCGACGGGTTGCAGATGTGTCACCACCGGGACGACGTGCCAGTACCCGAACGCGTCATCCCCCGTCGCCACCGCAATCGAGCGTGGGGTCTGGAGATGAACGACACCGGCGGCAACCGCAAAGACGGGCGTTCCGTTCGGCGCCGAGATGTCGATCCCGAAGTGGAACGCATGCGACGCATCTTCGATGCGGGGGTCGTTGAAGTACGCGCGCACCGGATGGGCGCTCTCGAACGGCGCAAGCGGCCATGGGTAGGTCAGGAGTCCGCCGCCTCCAGCCGCGTCGCGAGCTCCTCGATCTTCCCCTGAGCGGCGGTGAGCTGCGCGGCGCAGCGGCGGTAGAGCTCCTCGCCGCGCTCCCAGAGCTTCGTCAGCTCCTCGAGCTCGACGTCGCCGCGCTCGAGCCGCTCGACGATCCGCTCGAGCTCGGCCTGCGCCTGCTCGAAGGTCGGCTCCGCGCTCATTCGGTTCGGGCCCCGAACGTGCCGCCGGCGACCTCGACGCCGAGCTCCGTCCCGGCCGGCGGCGGCTCGCGGACGAGCCGCTCGCCGGCGCGGACGATCGCGTAGCCGCGGTCGAGCGTCGCGCGCGGCGAGAGCGCGCGCAGCCGGCCGTGCGTCGTGTCGAGCCGCGCGCGGCGCCGCTCGAGCGCGAGCAGCGGCGCGCGGCGAGACGCTCGTGTGTCGCGGCGAGCCGCTCGCGTGGCGCTCGCAGATGCGCCGCGCGCCGCGCTCGAGCCCGGCGTGGGCGCGCTCGAGCCACGCGCTGCAGCTCGGCGAGGTCGGGCACGACGAGCCGTCCGGCGACCGACGGGGTCGAGGCGCGGACGTCGGCGGCGAGATCGACGAGCGGCGTGTCCTGCTCGTGCCCGACCGCCGACACCACCGGCACCGGGCAGGCGGCGACCGCGCGGACGAGCCGCTCGTCGGAGAACGGGAGCAGGTCCTCGAAGCTGCCGCCGCCGCGCGCGAGGATCACGCACGTCGACGCCCCGCGCGCACAGATCGCGCGATCGCGGCCGACGATCGCGGGCGCGGCGCGCGGGCCCTGCACGAACGTCTCCGCGACGAGCACGTGCGCGGGCGGGAAGCGCGTCGTGATCGCGGTCAGCACGTCGCGCTTGCGCGGCGGCGTCGTTGCCGGTCACGAGCCCGATCAGGCGCGGGATCCGCGGCAGCGGCCGCTTCCGCTCGGCCGCGAACAGCCCCTCGGCGGCGAGCTTCTGCCTTCAGCCGCTCGAGCGCGGCGAGGTGCGCGCCGAGCCCGTAGCGCTCGATCGTGAGCGCGCGCAGGTGGAAGTCGCCGCGCTGCTCGTACAGCTCCGGGCGCCCGTAGACGTGGACGCGCTCGCCGTCGGCGAGCTCGAGCCGCAGCGCGTCGAACTGCCCGCGCGGCATCTGCGCCGGCGAGGCAGGCGCCGCTCTCGGGATCCTTGAGCGTGAAGAAGACCGACGCCCAGCGCTCCTGACGCCGCAGCTCGGTCACCTCGCCCTCGACCCACACCGTCGGCAGCCGCTCGAGCCACGACGCGATGCCCTGGTTGAAGGCGCGGACGGAGAAGACCTTGCGCCCGTCGACCTCCGTCGCCTCGACCTTCACGGGGCGAAGGCTACAGCGCGCTAGAGAAGGATCTCGGCGGCGGTCTCGTGCGTGCAGCCGGCGCGGACGAGCTCGACGGCGTGGTGCAGGTCGGCCTCGGAGTGCGCGATCTTCTTGGCGAGCGGCAGCGGGTAGCCGGCCTCGACGAGCACGTGGAGGCGCCACGATTCGACCTTCTCGCGTTCGCTTTGTGGGATCTCGGTCGTCTGTGCCATCGTTCGCGCCTGTTCGCTTCCTTCTAGACGAACCCTGCCTGAAAAAGTTGGGTTCCTCGCATAGTGAACACCATGTGGCTCACGTGCGTGCGGTGAGCTCCTCGATCCGCCGCATCAGCTCGTTGAGACGGCGGTCGAGGAGGTCGCGCTCGGCCTCCGCCTCGACTGCGATCTCCTTGAGGCGCTCCCGCATCGCCGACTCGATCTGCTGGACGGCTCCTCTTGCGATTTCTTCGACCCGCTCGGCGAGCACGCCGTCGGCCTCGCGCGCGAACCGCTCGACCGAGAGGTCGAGCTCGCGCCCGAGGCGGCGCGCCGCCTCCTCACGCGCCGTCCGGATCGTCGTGTCGAACTGCTGCGCCGCCGCCTCGGCGTACGCGCGGCGTCTCCCGTGCGACGACCGTTCGCAGCTGCTCGATCTGGCGCCGCTCGACGTCGCCGAGCTGCGCGGCGATGCGCTGGGCCGCCTCGGCCTGCTCGCGGTCGATCTGCTCCTGGAGCTCGTGCTCGCGCTTGCGGAGGCGGTCGGCGACCTCGTGCAGCGCGCGCCGGCGCTCGGCGGCGTGCTGCTCGAGCTCGGCCGCGGTGTCGCGGACGAGCTCCTGCGCCGTCCGCTGCGAGGTCCTCGCGCGTGCTTCGCGATCAGGCCCCGGTGCTCGTCGAGCGTCGCCTGCAGCCGGTCGCTCTCCTGCTCGAGCCGCTCTCGATGTCCGCGATCAGCTGCTCCTGGCGCTGCGCGATCCGCTCGAGCTCCTCGGCGAGCTGCGCCTGGAGCTTCTCGAGATCGGACGTCCCAGTCGGCGAAGCGCTGCTCGACCGCGCGCTGGATCGTCGGTGAGCGCCGCGCCGAGCTTCGTCGTCGCGTCGCGCTCCCGCTCGGCGACGTCGCGTCGGCGCTCCTCGGCGATCCGCCGCTCCTCGTCGGCGAGCGCCGACAGCGCCTCGGCGCGCGCGAGCGCGAGCGTCCGCTCGAGCTCGGCGGCGCGCTGCTCGACCTCGCTGCGCGACCACCGCGTCGAATCGCGCCTTGCCGCGCTCGATCTCCGCGTCGAGCGCGTCCGCGTGGGCGCGCGTCCGGCGGAGCGCGATCGATCGCACCGACCAGCGCTGCGACGGCGACGAGCGCGGCGACGATCGACGACGATTGCGGCTGCGGTCACGGCTCTAGGTTAGGCGCGCCGTCACGAGCGCAGCGGCGAGAAGGACGTTCGCCCACGGGAGGATGCGGAGCGCACGCTCCATCGGCTCGACGCCCTCGACGGTCCCGAGCGTCGCGGCGCGCGTGCCGGACCGGAGTCGAGAGCGTCCGCTGGACGAGGATCATCGCGGTCGCGTACGCCGCCGCGAGCAGCGCCTCGGCGCGAAGCGTCTCCGCCTGGGCGTAGTACGCGGTCAGCACCGGGAACGCCGCCCACGCGAGCGCGAGCCCCCAGTCGGTGTGGAAGCGGCCGCCGAACCACTCGAGGTTGTAGGCCGGGACGAGGAACGCGCCGACGGCGACGAAGACGAGCAGGCCGTAGCCCCAGCTCGAACGCGGCCCAGATGCCGATCGCGCACGCGCCGGCGAGCGAGATGACCGAGAGCGCGACGAGCGTTCCGTCGCCGATCGTGCGTCTCGAGCGGCCGGCCGTTCAGCTCGTCGAGCACGTGCGCCGCGACGCCGAGCGCGAGCGCGAACGCGGCCATCGTCCAGAGCATCCGGCTCGTGGAGAAGATGCGGCGCGATCGCAGCGCCGAGCGCGACGTACGAGAGGTTCCACGCGGTGTAGGGCAGGTGGAGGACCGTGACGTAGTCGCGCCAGCCGCCCGGCGCGAGCGCGTAGTACGCGGGCTTCACCTCCGGCGGCCCCATGTCACCACCCCTCCGCCGAGCGAGAGCGGGCGGGCCTGCGACACCGACGATGCCGGCGGCGCTGCCAGGCGTCGAGCGAGCCGAGACGCGGCCAGCGCTCGTAGAACCCGCGGATCGACGGGCCGAGGAACGACCCGACCTCGCGCCAGCCGTTGCCGATCGCCGCACCTGCGACCGGGAGGCCGACGCGGACGTGGAGCTCCCACAACGGCCGCCACACGCCGTGCGGAACCCCGAACTCGAGCCCGGCGATCGTCCCGCCCGGACGCACGACCCGCGCGAGCTCGCGCAGCGTCGCGGCCGGGTCGTCGACGTAGCGCAGGAGGTAGGTGAAGGTCAGCGCGTCGAACTCGCCGTCGGCGAACGGCAGCGCCTCGGCGCTCGCCTCGACGAGCTCGATCGCGGCCGCCCGCGCGGCGGCGCGCCTCGGCGAGCATCTCGTGCGCTCTGGTCGACGCCGACGACTCGGCAGCCTTTCTGCCGGAGGAGCTCGAGCGCGACGGCCCCGGTCCCGGTCGCGACGTCGAGCACGCGGTCGCCGGGGCCCGGCCTCGATCCGCGAGACGAGAAACCGCCGCCAGCGCGGGTCCTGGCCGTACGAGAGCAGCGCGGCGTAGCGGTCGTACGTCGGCCCGAGCGGAGCGAACAAGCGCCTTCGCATGGTCGGTGCGACCCACGCCGGCGAGTCTACGGTCGGGTCGAGCGATGGTCGGCGATCGTGTCGGCGATCGTCTCGGCGATCGGCCGGCAGCGGAAATCGAGCTCGCGTTCCGCCTTCCCCGAATCGCAGAACCACCAGTGGCCGGCCGCGAGGATTTCGTCCTGGGCTCACCGGGCTCGGGACGACGCGTGCACCCATCGCTGCGAGCTTCGCCGGCAAGCGCACCATCAGCCGCCGCCGGCCCGCGACCCGCCCCACGAGCGCGAAGAAGTCGTCCCAGCTCAGATTGCCCGCGGGATTGGCGAGGATCGTCCGCTCTCCGGCCCGGCCCCGCTCCGCGAGCGCGACGAGGCCCACCGCGACGTCACGCGCGTCGGTGAACGCGAGCCCGCCGTTCGTGCTCACGCGCAGTTTCCCCGAGAGGTACGCGTCGATCGGCCAGGTGGAGACGCGGTGTACGTCGCCGGGGCCGATCAGGAAGCCGGGGTTCGCAACGACGACGTCGGCGCCCCCCGCCGCGGCTGCGAGCGCGACAAGCTCGGCCTCCCGCTTGGTCGATGCGTACGGGAGCGCGGAGGCGGGGTCGAGCACGTGAGACTCGTCGGCGCGGCGCTCGGGCGAGGAGACGAAGCCCGAGCGTCGCGACGCTCGCCACGTGGACGACGCGCGCGCCCGGTTCGGCCGCGGCGAGCAGGGTGCGAGTCCCTTCGACGTTCACCGCACGCATCCGCGCGAGGTCGCGCTGGTCGTGCGCGACGACGCCGGCGAGGTGGAAGACTCGCTCGCACCCGTTCGCGGCGCGGCGAATCGACTCGGCGTCGAGGATGTCGCCCGCGACGACCTCCACGCCGAGCTCGCGCAGTGGCGCCGCGGTCTCGGGCGAGCGCACAAGCTGCGCGGATGGAGGCACCTCGCGCCGCAAGCTCCCGCACGAGGTGCAGTCCGAGGAAGCCTGTCGCCCCGGTGACGAGCGTCGGCACGCCGTGTTTCTAGGTCATCGGCACGTGCCGAAGCAGGTGCGGTTCGATCCGGTCGAGGATCTCGGTGAGCGTTTCGCCGGTGGCGGTAATGCCGTGGCTGCGCAGCCCGACCACCGCGTGACCCGGGTCCGGGTCGGCCGCGAGGATCTTCGCGACGCTCGTCGCGAGCTCGGCCGTTCCGCACGGGTAGTTGATGTCGGTCGCCGGGATCCCCTCGATCCACGCATGTACGTGCAGGATCGCGCCCACCTCCGGGTTCTCCTCGTAGATCTTCCAGTGCTCGATCGCGTCAACCGACACGCGCCGCGGCTCGACGTCGGGTGGCACGCTGAGGATCATCCGTGCGTTTTCGGGGTCGTAGCCGGAAACGAGCAGGATGTCGCGGCCCGGAATGTCGAGCTGCGACTTGTCCACGCCGCTCGCGCTCATCCAGAAGCGCGTCTCGTCCTTCCGCGCCGAGAGGTTCCCGTAGGAGAGGCCGCCGATGCTGTAGAGCCGCGCGACGTGACGGAGCTCGCGCTCGCCGAGCAGCTCCTCGATCGGGAACGGCGCCGGTAGCAGGCCGAGCGCGTCGAGTCTCTTGCCGACCTCTCGGATCTCTTCGGTCACCTCGTCGCCCTTCCAGAGCTCGGGCTCGAGGTCGGTGCGGAACTCGTTGTCGATCACGAGTCGCGAGGTTGCGAGCGGAAGCAGGCGGTCGACGACCCGGTCGGCGAGCGACGACCCGTTGTCGCCGGCACGCACGGCGTAGTGGCCCCGCTCCATGGTCGTGAAGAACGCACCCTTGCCGGGGACGTAGAGCAGGACGATGTTCGCGAGCGCCCGGACGAGCATCGGGTAGGTCTCGCGCAGCCCGTCGGCCGGCTCCTCGGAAGCGACGACGACCGCAGCGACGAACGTGCCTCGCGACTTGCGGCGGAACGGCCGGGGATCGTCCGGATCGACGACGTTCAGGACGACGTCGGTGGTCAGGGGATCGTCCCCGTGGACGAAGCCGTGCGCCTCGAGACCGGCGCCAACCTCCTCGACGAAGTGCGCGAGCTCGGAGGTGGGCTCGCCTATGACTGTGTAGGTGTGTGCCACGAGATCAGGGTACGCGGAACCTCGGAGGTGACCTTAGTCTGACGGTATGGAGCTGGGCGAAGAGCTGGAACTGATCGCGGCGTCGGCGCGCGCGCACGGCGAGGTGACCGCCGTGCTCGCGGCCGAGCCCGCTCTCTCCGGCGGACGCGTCTACCTCGTCTCGTTCGGGTCGGACGAGACGCTCGAGTGGCTCGTGCTCGATACGGAAGCCCGCCCCGTCGACCGTCGCGAGACGGTGCGATCGACAGCCTCGATCGTCGTCATGTGCGAGCTTGCAGGCGAGCTCGCGGGCGGCGGCGACCTCGAGAACCTGCGGGCCCAACTCGTCGAGCTGCGGCTCGTCGAGCGTCCTGACGGGATCGAGGAGGCCGAGGCTGCCGCCCTCGCGCTGGAGCATGCGATCGGCGCGCCTCCGCAGGTCGCCTCGCCTTCCCTACCTCGACGCGATCGGCGCAGCGACACGTGCGCTCGAGGTCGCCCTCGGCGAGCACGAGTCTCCGTTCGCCTCCGCCGTCGCGGCTTCGGCCGGTGTGGTCGAGTCGTTCGTCCGCGAAGTCGAGCGGCGCTACAAGGTGGCGCTGCGCTAGGGTCCCGGCATGGAAGAAGGCGCCTTTGGCTTCCCGTTCGGCGGCGATCCCGAGGATCTTCTCCGCAGCCTGCGCGAGTTCGCCGAGCAGCAGGCCGAGTCGGTGCAGGAGGCGCAGCGCGAGCAGTTCGCGACCCTGACCCTGAACACCGCAGTCGAGCTGACCTCTGCGGCGCTCTCCCAGGTGCAGACGAGCGGCACCGCCGACGAACAGGCAGCTTGCCATGCGCGATGCGATGCGCGTGCTCTTCCCCGAGGCGGTTGCGCTCGTGAGCGCTGCCCGCCAGGGCTTCATGCGCGAGTAGACCGCGCCGGTGGCGCTTCTCGATCGCGCGCTCGTCCGTGCCCTGCCGGCCGTGCCGAAGGGGTTCGTCCGGCGGCTTTCGGCCCGCTACATCGCGGGACCGACGCTCGAGGACGCGGTGCGCGTCGTCGCGCTCCTGAACCGCGAGCGAAAGATGGCGACGGTGGACGTTCTCGGCGAGGAGATCCGGAGCGCCGACGAGGCCCGCGAGATCGCTCGCGCGTACCACCAGGTCTTTGCCCGGATCGAGGGCGAGCGCCTCGACGCAAACGTCTCGATCAAGCTCACCGCCCTCGGGCTCGATCTCGACGAAAGCATTTGCCGCGCGCACGTCGAGGAGCTCGTCCGCGACGCAGGGAACCGCGGCAGCTTCGTCCGGATCGACATGGAGGACTCGCACACGACCGACGCCACGCTCCGTCTCTACCGCGACCTGCGCTTCTCCGGCTTCCAGAACATCGGCGTCGTGCTCCAGGCCAGGCTCCGGCGCACGCTCGCCGACGTACCGGGACTCGACAACGTCCGGCTCTGCAAGGGGATCTACCTCGAGCCCGCCGAGGTCGCCTATCAAGGTGCCGACGAGATCCGCGCAAGCTTCCGGGCGACGCTTGCCGCCCTGCTCGACCAGGGAAGCTACGTCGGGATCGCGACCCACGACGAGCAGTTGATCGCCGACGCGCTCCGGCAGGTACGCGTTCGGGGCCTCTCCCGCGAACGGTACGAGTTCCAGATGCTGCTCGGGGTACGGCCAGAGCGCGGCGACGCGCTCGTCCGCGACGGTCACAGGCTGCGCGTCTACGTCCCGTTCGGGTCGCAGTGGTACGAGTACTCGCTCCGCCGCCTGCAGGAGAACCCGGCGATCGCCGGCTACGTCGCCGCCGACACGTTCCGGCGGTGGCGACGGCCATAGCGGCTGCGGGTTTACCCGGCTCCCAAATCCGCGTATGTCCCGACGCTTCCCGACCCGTCTAGAGTGCAGTTCTGAGCTGACCCAAATCGGAATGGGGATGCAACTCCGTACGCCAGAAGCGACCGCGTCGAGCAACGCCTTGCTCCACGAGCTCGTCCAGCTGCGCGATCAGGTGGTCGCAGAGGGTGACGCGCTCTTCAGGGAGTGGCGACCCGCGCTGACGCGACGGGCGTTTCTGCCAAGCGCGCTCAATCTGGCCCAGTACATCGTGCTTCGGCGGCGGGATCTGCGTCCCTTGCAGGAGGCGCTGATGCCACTCGGTCTCTCCTCGCTCGGCCGCTGCGAGGCGCGGGTGCTCCCGAACCTGGATGCGGTGATCGCGTCGCTCGCGGCGATCGCTCGTGACGACCACCCGGTTGCACCGGCCTCACATCCGCGGCCGCAAGCGTTCTATCGCGGTAACCGCCTGCTCGAACGCCACACGCGGGCTGTCTTCGGGCCGTCGCCGCCGAACCGGCAGGTCCGGATCATGGTCACGCTTCCTGCTGAGGCGGCAGAGGACTATCGGTTCGTCCGCGCACTCGTTCAGCAGGGCGCGGACGTCGTGCGCATCAACTGCGCGCACGACTCGCCGGATGCCTGGGTGAAGATGTCGGCCAACACACGCCGCGCGGCCGCGGAGACAGGCCGGTCGTGCCGGGTCCTGATCGACCTCGAGGGCCCCAGGGCAAGAACGGGCCGGGTGGCCGGACTCGGCGACAAGGTGCGCGTACGCGTCGGCGACCATGTCCGCTTCGTCGTCGGTCGACCGAAGGGAAAACCCGACCCACCGCAGGTCGAATGCTCCCTCCCCGAAGCGGTCGCGCAACTGAGGCCCGGCGATGAGGTGTGCATCGACGAAGGAAGAATCCGTCTTATCGTCGACGAGGGTGGCACAGACGCTGCTCTTCTCCGTGTCACCCGGGTCGAGTCGAAAGGAGACCTTCGTCCCAACAAGGGTCTGAACTTCCCGGACACGAACCTGAGCCTCGACCCGCTGACGCCCAAGGATCTCGCCGACCTCGACACGGTCGCACGCGAAGCAGACATCGTCGGCTACTCGTTCGTCCAGAGCGCCCGCGACATCGCCCGCCTCCAGGACGAGTTGGCTCGACGGTCACCCGACCGCGAGATTGCGATCTCGGCCAAGATCGAAACCCCGACTGCAATCCAGCGGCTGCCCGAGATCATCGTGCAAGGCGCCGGAGCACAACCCCTGGCGGTGATGATCGCCCGTGGCGATCTCGCCGTCGAGATCGGCTTCGTCCGCCTCGCCGAGATGCAGGAGGAGATCCTCTGGCTCTGCGAGGCTGCTCAGGTGCCCGTGATCTGGGCAACGAACGTCCTCGACACCTTCGTCCGAAAGGGCACACATTCGCGCGCGGAGTTGACCGACGCCGCGATGGCCGAGCGGGCCGAGTGCGTGATGCTGAACAAGGGCCAGTACGTTCTCGACGCCGTCGCAATCCTCGACGACGTGCTCAGCCGCATGGAAGGCCACCAGGTCAAGAAGACCTCGCGCCTCCGTGCGCTCCACGCCTGGTGAGGCTCGAGCCTCGGCATCCGGGCGGCGCGAGCGGCCGCCGCCCCCACCGCTACCATCACGTCACCCGCCGGAGAGACACACCGGAGGCCCCTTGAATCGAGGAGGCAGGTATGGCGAAGGGTTCTGAAAAGCCGAAGAAGGTCGCGAAGAAGCAGCCGCAGAAGACGCTGAAGGAACGCCGCGCCGAGAAGCGCAGCAAGGCGAACAGCGCCTGAGCCGGAACGCCTAACCCTTCGCAGAGCTGCGAGCGAACGACCGCGCGAAGGCGCTCGGGTGTTCGCGTGCCGGTTACCCGCGCGCCGGCTACTCCGCGGGCGCGTCGCCGTCGGCGTCCACGACGGGGGTGCCTTCCGCAGCGGCGAGCTTCCTGTTTTCCTTCTTCTCCTGCTTCGCCTCGCGACGTTCTCTGCGTTCCCGCTCGCGCGTGACTTTCCCCATGGTCTGCCGTTTCTTCGTCGGGCTCATGCGCCTGCCTCTCTCTCGATCCGGTTGCCCACACCGTAGCGCCAGGACCCGCCAGAGGCGCCGCACGCCGAAGAAGCGACTTCGCGGCTACGGTATGTCTTATGGAATCACGCGGCCTCATCGAACTTCGTTATCCGGACGGCAGTGTCGTCACGGGCGAGTACGACGACTACGCCAAGAAGTACCTGAACCGTGGCGATGAATTCGAGTTCAGCGACATGGGCTGGGTGATGTACGACCGCGAGGATCGACTGCGGCGTCACCGTGTTCGTGTGCCGCCCCGCCGAAGTAGCGGCCGCGGTCGACTGACCACCGAACGCGGTCGCGTTCCCCTACCCTGGCGGCATGGAAGACGCCCCGATCGATGACATCGAGCGGTTCGTCGAAGAGGCCGTCGCGTCTATCCCCTCAGACCTGCGCGGGCTGATCTCGAACGTCGAGATCGTGGTCGAAGACGAGCCGGCAGACCAGCGGCTCCTCGGCCTCTACCAAGGGGTGCCGCTGACACGACGCGGCGTCTACTACTCCGGCGTGCTCCCGGACAAGATCACGATCTATCGCGCGCCACTTCAACGCCTCTACGGCGCCGACCGCGAACGTTTGAGAGCCGAGACGAAACGCGTCGTGCTTCACGAGCTCGCGCATCACTTCGGCATCAGTGACGCGAGGTTGATCGAGATCGACCGCTACTGAAGAGACGTCCGGGCGGAGAGGCGCGATCGTCGCGCCTCTCCGCCTCTGTCGGCTACGCGGGTTTGGCGTACTTGGACATTCCCGTGAAGTCGATCAAGACGCAGGGTTCGTCGCCGACGATCCAGGCGTCGTGGCCTGCGGGCATGCAGAACGCATCCCCCGGGACCGACTTCGGCTTCGCTCCCGTCGTCCATCCGAACGGCCATCCGCCCTTCGAGAACGACCCCGGTATGGACAGCCTGGCACGAGTCCGTGCCTGCGATCGGCTTCACGTGGTCGGACCAGCGCCATCCGGGCTCGAACACACCACGCCCGATCTGGAAGTCCCCCACGCTCACGATGTCCACTCGGCCCTTGTCGTCGGCGAACCTCCGCGTCTCATCCGGAGCCTCAAACCGCTTCTTCGTCGTCTGACCCATTCGAGCCCTCCAATCGGTCATCTGCGTTCGCAGAGTGTCGACCTCCCCGATCGTCGAGTCAACTGCCCGGAGATCAGACCGGAAGCGAGAACCCGCCGTCGACGACCAGCGTGTGGCCGCGGACCATCTCGGCATCCGGCGAGCAGAGGAAGGCGACAGCGCCCGCGACGTCTTCGGGTGCGACGAGCCGGCCGGCCGGGTTCTTGCGGCCGAAGTCGAGCATCGCTTCCTTGTTCGGGAAGTGCTCCAGCGCACCCGTGTCGACAACTCCCGCCGACACCGCGTTCACGCGGATCCCACGTGGGCCGAGCTCGACCGCGAGGTACCGGACGAGCGACTCGAGCGCGGCTTTCGACGTGCCGATCAGCACGTAGTTCTCGAGCACGCGCTGCGAGCCGAGCGACGAGATCGCGACGATCGAGGAGCCCGGCTGCATCTGCGGCGCGGCAACGCGAGTCAGCGAGAGCAGCGCGCGCGCGTTCGCGTTCAGCGTCCAGTCCCAGTGCTTGTCATCGGTGTCGAGCGCCGAGCGGACGACTCCCGTCGCGGCGTTGTGGACGAGCACGTCGAGCGGGCCGAGCGCAGCCACCTGGTCGACGACCTTGTCGGAGGTGACGTTGCCGCGGATCAGGACGGGCTCGGTGCCGGCGGCGCGCAATTCCTCGGCGGTCGCCTCGGCGGCCTCGTCGTTCCGCAGGTACCCGATCGCCACGCGCTTGGCGCCGTCGCGCGCGAAGCGAAGGGCGATCGCGCGGCCGATCCCGCGCGACCCGCCCGTCACGAGGACGTTCACGCGCGCGGGGGAAGCGGAGCGTCGGCCGAAGCCGCGCTCGGGATCTCGCCCCAGCCGGGTCGCGTGCGCGGCTCGCGTCCACCCTCCTCGGCCTTCGACGACGCGTAGCCGAGGCGGTCGAGGAGCTCCATCTTCTCCTCGGCATACGTGCGAACGTCGTGACCGGCAGGAAGCCCGGCGACGAGCTCACGCACACGAGCGCGCAGCTGGTAGGCGAACTGCGGCGTCGCCGGGCCGACAAGCGTGTCGACGTCGTAGCGGGTGGGCTCGACGTTCCATCGATCCGGATGCTAAACGACCCGGCTGCGGAACGTGGGCGGGCCTGAAGTACTGTCGGATGGTGGGGCGGAGAATCTCTGTCGTAGACGCGATGCTGCTCGGGACGGTCCTGCTCTGGGCGCTCAACTTCACGGTGACGCGGTATCTGCTGACGCACGGCTTCGAGCCTCTCGCGTACGCCTCGACCCGCTACCTCGCCGCCACGACGCTCTTCTGGGGGTTCACCTGGCACCGGGAGCACTCGTTCCGGATCCGCCTCTCTGACGGGAAGCTCGTCGGGCTCGCGGCGCTGCTGATCTTCCTCAACCAGCTCTGCTTCGTCTCGGCGGTCAACCTGACCAGCGCCTCGACGGTCGGGCTCGTGCTCGGGACGACGCCGATCTTCGTGGGCGTGATCGCGCTGATCGTCGGGCTCGAGCGGCCGGCGGTGGCGTTCTGGCTCGCGGCCGCAGTCTCGTTCTTCGGCGTCGGCCTGATCATGGCGGGAAGCAGCGGCGGCCTTTCGAGCGACGTGCTCGGCGACCTCCTGGCGGTCGGAACCGCGGCGACCTGGGCCGCCTACTCGGTTGCAATCGCGCCCCTGATGCGCCGCTACTCGCCCTTCCGGATCAGCGCGGTCGTGCTCGCGCTGGGCTGCGTGCCGCTCGTCCTCGTCAGCATCCCGCAGCTCATGGACCAGAGCTTCGCCAGCTTCGACTGGGTGATGTGGCTTGCGTTCGCGTACGCCGTGATCGGGCCCCTGTTCCTCACGAACATCCTGTGGTTCACCGCGATCGCCCGGGTGGGCCCGTCGCGGGCGTCCCTGTTCGCAAACCTGCAGCCGTTCTTCGCAGTGCTCATCGCCATGCTGCTTCTGTCCGAGCACTTGAACGGGTGGGAGATTGCCGGCGGCGTCGCGATCGCCGTGGGGATCGCCCTCGAACGCATCTGGCGAAAGCCCGTTCCGGCGGCGACTGGGACAATCCACGCATGAGCGCCACGGGAAGGATGAGCCCGCTTCGTCGAGCCGCCATGACGTCGGTCGTCGCCGCTGCAGCGCTCGTCGGCCTCAAGCTCTCCGTCGGGCTCGCAACCGGCAGCCTCGGGCTCGTCTCCGAGGCGATCCACTCGGGCACGGACTTCGTCGCGGCGTTGCTGACGTTCTTCGCAGTCGGCGTCTCCGGACGGCCGGCCGACGTGGCCCATCAGTACGGGCACGGCAAGGCCGAGCACCTCACGGCCCTCGCGGAGGCGGCATTCCTCGCCGCCGCGAGCGTGCTGATCGCAGTGCGCGCGCTCGAGCGGCTCTTCGGCTCGTCGCAACCGGAGGTCAACGCCACCTGGTATGCACTGGTCGTCGTGGGCGTCGTGATCGCAGTCGACGTGAGCCGGCTGACTGCCTCCCGCCGTGCGGCGCAGCGCTATCCACAGCGCCGCGTTTGCATCGAACGCACTCCACTTCGGCAGCGACCTCGCCGGGTCGTTCGCCGTTCTCGCAGGTCTGCTCCTCGCGCGGGCCGGATACCCCGGCGGCGACTCGATCGCCGCCCTCTTCGTCGCCGTGCTCGTGCTCGGCGCGGCCGCAAGGCTGATCCGGACGAACGTCGACGTATTGATGGACCGCGCTCCTGCGGCAGCCGAAGCCTCTGCGCGGGCTGCGCTCGAAAGTTTGCGCCCGGGGGTGGAGCTCCGTCGGCTCCGCATCCGGCAGGCGGGCGGCCGCCAGTTCGCGGATGTGGTGATCGGCGTTCCTTCGGTTGCAGCAGTCGGCCAGGGCCACGCGGCAGCCGACCTCGTCGAGGAGGCACTCGAGCGCGCCTTGCCTGGGAGCGACGTGGTCGTGCACGTCGAGCCGCTCGAGGACGTGGAGCTGCGCGACCGTGCCCACGCGGCGGCGCTCGCCGTGCCGAACGTGCGCGAGATCCACAACCTGGTCGTCGTCGACGTCGGCGGTCGCACCGAGCTCTCGCTCCACCTCAAGCTCCCCGGCGACCTGACGCTGGAAGAGGCGCACGCGGTCGCGGAGGAGGTCGAGGAGGCGATCCACCGCGCGGTTCCCGAGATCGACGCGGTGCAGACGCACCTCGAGCCGCTCAGCGAACCGTCGGCCGCAACCGAGGAACCGGTCGACCCTGCGATCGTCGAGCGGATCGTCGCCGACGTGACCGGCAACGCACCCAGGAAGCTTCGATTCCTGCGCACCGACGGCGGGCTCGTCGCCCTGCTCACGCTCGGCCTCGACCCGACGATCAGCCTCGCCGAAGCACACGCCCGCGCGAGCGAGATCGAGGAGCGTGTCCGCCGCGAACAGCCCGAGATCGCAGACGTCGTCGTCCACACCGAGCCGTGACATGAAGCTCTGCATGTTTTCACCCGAAGGGTCAGGATCTTCCGCGCGGCTGGCCCGGCCGGATCGACGGCGACCGCGTGATCCAACTCGCCGCCCAGACACTCCAGGCCTTCTTCACCGGCGGCGGCGGCGCACGCGAGCACGCCGAGTACCCGCTCGCCGAGGTCGATCTCCGCGCGCCGGTGCTGTTCCCGCCGTCGGTGCGGAACTTCAACGGATCGTCGCTCGACTTCGAGTTCTTGAATACTGCGTCGATCTACGGGCCCGAGGACGAGATTCCGTTCCCGCAGGGCGCGAGCACGCTCAACCCGTGGTTCGGTCTCGCTGCAGTGATCGGCGCAGACGGCTCGATCGGCGGCTACACCCTGGCGAACATCTTGGTCGCGCCCGAGCTGAACGGCGCAAAGCAGCGCGACTTTGCGCTATCGATCGGCCCGACAGTGGTCACCGAGCTCGGAGCCGAGCATCCTGCGCTCCGCGCTCTCCGGCACCGATGTCCAGGAGGAATCGCTGCTCGAACCACCGTGGGACGAGATGGCTGCCCACGCCGGGCTCAACACGCTGCTCCGGCCGGGCGACCTCTTGATCGCCGGCGCCGTCCCCGCCGGGAGTGAGCTCCGGCCCGGCGACGTGTGCCAGGTCGAGGCCGACGAGATCGGCGTCCTGCGGAACCGGGTCAGATGAGGCTCGTCCTCGACTGGGACGGGACGATCACCGTCAACGACTCGATCTGGATGTTCATGGAGCGCTTCGGCGACCAGGGGCTGTTCCGACGGATGGAGGAAGGGCTCGGGAAATCCATTTCGCACCGCGAGGTGATGGAGCGGGAGATGGCGACGGTCACCGCGCCGCTGTCCGAGGTGAACGCCTGGCTCGCCGAGAACGTGTCGCTGCGTGACGGCTTTCGTGAGCTCGTCGAGACGTACTCGCCGATGGTGCTCTCCATGGGCTTCCACGAAACGATCGAGCCGATCCTCGCCCGCGAGGGAATCGAGGTCGAGCTCGTCGCGAACCGGGTCGAGGAGAGCCCGGACGGCTGGCGCGTGCTCTGGCGAGACGAGCAGCCGTGCCCGGCCTGCGGCGACGTGTGCAAGCGCAGCGGGATGCCGACCGACGGCCCGATCGTCTTCGTCGGCGACGGCTACTCCGACCGCTGTCCCGCCGCTCTCGCCGACCGGATCTTCGCCCGGCGCGACCTCGCCGCGTATCTCGACGCCGAAGGCATCGCCTACGAGCCTTTCGAGACCTTCTACGACGTTGCTGCTGCGCTTTCCTGAGCCGTACGACTTCGAGGTCTCGACCGAGCGCTTCCGCGCGTTCGGCCGCGACGCCGCGAACCTCTGGCACGACGGTGCCCTCTTTCGAGTCATCGGCGAGAAGGAGGTGCGGATCGAAGCCGCAGCCGGCGGCGTCGACGTCGAGCCGCTCGACGACGAAACCCGGCCGGTCGTGCTCAAACTGCTCGGCGCGGAGTTCGAGCTCGATCCGTTCCGCTCGTGGGCCGAGGGCCGGCCGGTGCTCGGCGAGCTCGTGCCGAGGATCGCCGGCTTCCGCCCGCCGCTCGTCCCTGACGCCTTCGAGTGCCTCGTCACCTCGATCACGGCGCAGCAGGTGTCGCTCTTCGCGGCCTTTGCGATCCGCAACCGGCTCATCGAGGCGTACGGCTTCAAGGCAGAGACGGCGTACGGGTTCCCGGCCCGCGAGCGAATCGCGGCGGCGAGCGAAGGGGATCTCGTCGCCCTCGGCTTCTCCCGCCGCAAGGCGGAGTACGTCGTCGGGCTCGCACGCTCCGAGCTCGACCTGGACGGGCTCGCCGCCCTCGACGACGACGAGGTCCGCGAGCGGCTAACGGCGCTCCGCGGGCTCGGGCCGTGGACCGCCGAGTGGTTCCTTGCCCGTCACCTCGCGCGCCCACGCGCCTGGCCCGCCGGCGACCTTGGCCTGCGCAAGGCGGCCACGGTGCTCTACGGTCTAGACGTGCACGAGCTCGGCCCACTCCTCGACCCGTTCCAGAACCTGTCGGCCCACTACCTGCTCACCGGGATGCGCACGCCGTGATCGTCCGCCGTGCAACCACCGGCGACGAGGAGGCTCTCCGCGAGCTCTGGCAAGAGTTCGAGGCCGAAGTTCCGGAGCCGCCCGGGCTTCGAGCCCGAGCCGTGGGACGACCAGTGGTCGTCGATCCGGAAGAGCCTCGACGACGGATCCGTCTACGTGACCGAAGACGGCGAAGATCTCGTCGCGGTGGTGCATGTGCTTGCCCCTGACCGTGGCGTCTCTCACGTCGAGTGGGCGTACGTTCGCGAGGGGTCGCGCCGCCGCGGCGTCGTCACGAGCCTCCTGCGGGAATGCGTGCGCGAAGCACGGGAGAACGGCGCGATCACGATCAGCCTCGAGGCTCTGAAGACGAACGAGCCCGCGCTCACGGTGTGGCAGCGTCTGGGATTCGAGGTGGTCGAGTTCTTCATGGCGACGCCTCTCGACGTCCTCGAGCTCCGCCTGGCCGAAGTACCGAGTGGCGCCTCGCACGCCTCGACGCACGTCCAGAGCGACGACCGCCTGTCGGTCGAGCGCGCAGTCGCTCAATTCGTCCCGCGTCTGGGCTTCGGCGGAGGTAACGGCGGCTCCCAACGGCTGGATGCGGATCGCCGACGCGCTCCTCGACGCCGACCGTGACGCCCAGTCGCGGCTCGCACGCGAGATCTCCGAGCGGCTCGGCGCGGTCGTCGTCGCGCTGGCGGTCGAGGTCGATACGGTCGTTCGCTTCCGGCTCTACGAGCGCGGCCGGATGGTGGACGAGTACCTCTCCGTGCCCGAGTTCTACGGCGCGCTTCCGAAGGGGGACGAGCTGGCGCTCGCCGCGAACCCGACGCTCGTCGCGCGCCTCACCGGAGCCGACCGCGACGAGGTGCGTCGCGTCGCGCGCAATGCCGCTTCGCCCGCAGAGCTTCCGCCGGCCCACGAGCTGTACGAGCAGATCGCCCGCGTCATGGGGCTCGAGCCGTGAGCGAAATCGAGCTCGAGGAACTTGCTCACCGTCTCGCCGACGTGTCCGTTATCGACGTCCGGACGCCCGGGGAGTACGACGGCTCGGTCGGCCACCACTGCGACCCGCGCCAGGGCCATATCCCCGGCGCCCGCAACGTATCCGTCGAGGACTTGCTTCACCTCGACGAACCCCAGATCCGGGAGCTGGTCGGCCTGCCTGCGAGCGCCGAGATCGTCGTCTACTGCCACAGTGGCTCTCGATCCCGCGTTGCGGCGGAGGTGCTGCGCTCGCTCGGTTACAACGCCAGGAACTACGTCGGCTCGTGGCACGAGTGGTCGCGGACAGACCTGCCGCTCGAGACCTAACCGACCGGTACGTCCTGCTCCTCGAGCAGACGGCGGAGGAGCTCGGCGCCCGCCGGGGCCTGCGCGACGCCGTCCGAGTCGTTGTTGTTGTTGAAGAACGCGTAGACCTCCTGCGCCTCGGACGCGAGCTCGCGGAGCGGCTCGACCCACTCGCGCAGCTCGTCCTCTCGCGTAGAGGTAGTCGAAACGCTTCGCCGCGCCGCCGCCGCGTGAGTTCCACGTCCCCGCGTTGCGCCCGTGGAAGCGGACGTACGCGAGCGGCGCGGTCGCCGCGACGACCGTCGGGGGGACGTTGGGCGCGTCGACCTTCGGCGCGTCGACCGTCACGTATGACATCCGGCGCTCCTCGAGCCAGCGGAGCACCTCGGCTCGCGCGTCCTCGGCGAACCACGAGCGGTGCCGGAACTCGACCAGCATCCTGTCGCCGCCGAGCTGCTCCGCCGCCCACTCGAGGTAGTCGAGCGACGACGGCTTCCAGACGACGTAGGGCGGCAGCTGGAAGAGGATCCCGCCGAGCTTGCCGGCCGAGCGCAGCGGCTCGAGCGCGTCGAGGAACGCGCGGAAGACGTCGCGCTCGCAGCTCGCGGCGGCGGCCGGTCGACGCGACCGCGCTCGTCGACCGGCATCCCGTCGCGCAGTTCCGGCGGCAGCTGCTCGAGCTTCACCGGATGGCGGGTCATCAGCCCGAACGCCTTGACGTGCATCACGAACCCCGGCGGAGTCCGGTCGGCCCAGCCTTGCACCATCTCGATGGTCGGCACGCGGTAGAACGTCGAGTCGACCTCGACCGTCGAGAACCGCTCCGCGTACCAGGCGAGCCGCTCGCGCGGCGGCAGGCCGGGCGGGTACCAGTGCGTCGCCAGCGCGTCGTCGGCCCACGAGCACGTTCCGATCCGAACCGGCGCCGTCATCCCCGTGATCCTAGAATCGGTGCATGGACGCGCGCCCGATCGGTGTCTTCGACTCCGGCGTCGGCGGTCTCACCGTCCTGCACGAGTGCCTGGTGACGATGCCGAACGAGGACTTCGTCTACCTCGGCGACCACGCGCGGCTCCCGTACGGGCCGCGGCCGCTCCCCGAGATCCGCCGCTTCGCCCACGAGATCGCGGCGCTACCTCGAGGGGCAGGGCGTGAAGCTGATCGTCGTCGCCTGCAACGCGGCGACCTCGGCCGCGCTGCCCGCGCTGCAGGAGAGCCTCTCCGTGCCGGTCGTCGGCGTGATCGCGCCCGAGGCGGACGCCGCGGTGCGCTCGACGCGCAACCGCCGGATCGGCCTGCTCGCGACGCAGGCGACGGTCACCGCCGGCCGCTACGAGCAGCTCGTCCACACGCTCGACGCGGGCGTGCGCTTCACCGCCGTCGCGTGCCCCGACCTCGTGCCGCTGATCGAGGCGGGCGAGCAGACGGTCGAGGCGGTTCGCCGGTACGCAGCGCCGCTCCAGCAGGCAGGCTGCGACACGGTGATTCTCGGCTGCACGCACTACCCGCTGATCCGCCCGGTGTTCGAGCGCGTCTTCGGCCGCGACGTGACGCTCGTCTTCTCGGCCGAGGAGACGGCGCGCGAGGTCGCCGACACGCTCGCCCGCAAGGGCTGGGAGAACGGCCAGACAGAGTCTCGGCAGCTACCGGTTCCTGACGACCGGCGACCCGCGGCTCTTCCGCGAGCTCGGCGAGCGCTTCCTCCAGCTTCCGCTCGGACGACGTGCGGCAGGTCGCGGTCGCCGAGCTGGAGCGCGCGCGCATGAGCCGTGCCGACGGCCGCCGGCACGACGAGCTGCGCCCCGTCACAGCCGACCCGCTCTTCCTCGAGCAGCCTCACGGGATGGTGCTCTGGTCGCAGGGCAAGACGCGCGTTCTCTGCACGGCCTCGGTCGCCGAGAGCGTCCCTCGCTGGCTGCACCGGACCGGCCGCGGCTGGATGACCGCCGAGTACTCGCTGCTGCCCGCGTCGACCGGTGAGCGCACCGAGCGCGAGGCGGCCCGCGGCAAGCAGGGCGGCCGGACGGTCGAGATCCAGCGCCTGATCGGCCGCGCGGTGCGCGGCGTCGTCGACTTCGAGGCGCTCGGCGAGCGGACCGTCTACCTCGACTGCGACGTCCTCCAGGCCGACGGCGGCACCCGCTGCGCCGCGATCAGCGGCGCGTACGTCGCGGCGAGCCGCGCGCTCGACCGCTTCGGCCTCTCGAAGGCACTCACCGGCTCCGTCGCCGCCGTCTCGGTGGGCATCGTCGGCGGCGAGCTGCTGCTCGACCTCGACTACCCCGAGGACTCGACGGCCGATGTCGACCTGAACGTCGTGATGACCGGCGACGGCAGGCTCGTCGAGGTGCAGGCGACCGCAGAACGCGTCCCGTTCGACCGCTCCCAGCTCGACAGCCTGCTCGACCTCGCGGCCGCGGGGATCGAAGAGCTTGGCGCGGCCCAGCGGGACGCGATCGATGTTCCTCGCGAGTAGCCCTTGAAGGCAAGGCTCGCGTCGCAGAACCGGAACAAGCTCGACGAGTTGCGAGCGTCCCTGCCGGAGTGGGACATCGAGCCGCTCGCTGCCGACGAGTGGCCGGCGGAGGACGGGGAGACCTACGAGGAAAACGCCCGGCTGAAGGCGAGCTTCGGACGTGCGCTCGCCGGACCGGACGAGTGGGTGCTCGGCGAGGACTCGGGCATCGAGTGCGCGGCGCTCGACGGAGCGCCGGGACTCCACTCGGCTCGCTGGGCGCCGTCGGGCGACCAGGCCGATGCGCTGCTCGAACGGCTGGCCGGAGAGGGCGACCGCCGCGCCCGCATGGTGACGGTGCTGGTTGCGATCTCGCCCGGCGGGGACGAGATCGTCGCCACCGGCGTCCTCGAAGGAACGGTTGCGACGGCCAGGCGCGGCTCGAGCGGTTTCGGGTACGACCCGATCTTCATCCCGGCCGGCTACGAGCAGACATGCGCCGAGCTCGGCGACGACTGGAAGAACGAGCATTCGCATCGCGCCCTCGCGGCGAAAGCGCTCGACGCTGCAATCGCACGCTGAAACGGCAAATACGCCGTTCGGTGAATGTTCGCAGCGTGCGTCGGCCGGTAGCGTCGCCACATGCAAGCCCTTCGAGATTCATCTCTCCTCACGAATCGCCAGCGCGAGGTGATTGCGCTCATCGCACAAGGGTTGTCGAACGAGGAGCTTGGCCACGAGCTCGGGATCTCGCCACGGACGGCAAAAGCGCACTGTGACGTGTTGCGCCAGAAGCTGGGCGTTCCGCGACGGCGGCAGATCCCACTCGCGTACCGGCTTCTAACCGGCGACGACCCGCTGGCGGAGCGCATCGAGCTGGCCAGGTCCGACAACGGGGACTGACGGCAGTGCGCCCAAGCCTCGCTTGCGAGGTAGACCGGTTAACGTTCGTTTGCGAGGCGCGCTGACCTGGGCGAAGGCGCCCGAGCTGGAGGAACCGTGAGTCACGCGGCACAGGCACCACCGAAGCGGGTCGCACCACCCGAGCGCCGAATCATCGAGCGGCCCCGGCTGCTCAAACAGCTCGAAGACACGACCGCGCGCACAATCCTCCTCATCGCACCGGCCGGCTACGGCAAAACGACCCTTGCCCGCCAGTGGGCACGGGGGCGGTCGAATGTGTGGTGGTACACCGCGCGGTCGGGTTCCGGCGATCTCGCCCAACTCGCGGCTGGATTGGCGGAGTCGCTTGACGCGATCAGACCTGGCTTCCAGCCCTACGTAAGCGAGTTACTCCGAGCCCTCCCGAACCCGGGCCGCCAGTCGACGGAGATCATCGAGGCGTTCACCAGTGCGCTCGGCCAGACCAACTCGACGTTCGGTGTCATCGATGACTACCACCTTCTCGCAGAAAGCACATCCGCGGAGACCTTGATCCATGCGCTGCAAGAGCATCTCGACCTTCGGCTCGTCATCGCGTCGCGCGTTCGGCCCGCTTGGGCTGGTGCGCGTCAGCAGATGTACGGCGAACTGCTCGAACTTGACAAGGATGATCTGGCGCTGACCGCAGATGAGTCGAGCGAGGTACTCGGCCCTTCGCAGACCAGACGAGATTCGAGACTCCTCGAACAAGCCAGCGGTTGGCCAGCGGTGATCGGATTGGCCGCCCTCGCTCGCGAATCAAGAACGGCACCATCAGACGCCGTCTCCACGACACTCTACCGCTTCTTTGCCGAAGAACTGTTCTGCTCGATGCAAGAGCCGCTTCGAGAGAAGCTCACAACGCTTGCGCTGCTACCAAATCTTGCGCCCTGGTCTCCTCCGCGAGACGTTCGCGGAGGACGCTGAACATGTGATCGACGATGCCATCGCGTGCGGGTTCGTCACTTCCGGTCATGTCGCACCTGAACTCCATCCACTAGTGCGGGACTACCTGCTCACGAAGCTTGGTCGCCCGACCAGAAGCTCTCGCCCGTGTTGAGGATGCGTTTCGTCTAAGCCTGCGCCACGAGGCTTGGGACCACGCTTTTGAGCTGATTGATCGCTTCGCCGCGACGGACCTCCTCGATCCGCTGATCGAAACCGCGTTCAAGCCGCTCCTGCGTTCGGGACGCATCGGAACGCTTGAACAGATCAGCCGCTACGCCCACGTGACCGCCTCACACCTGTCGCCCCTCGTCGATCTCGTCGATGCGGAATTGGCCTTTCGAGACGGACTCTTCGCAAGGGCCGAGTCGTTGTCGAACCAGCTCTCACGGCGACTCGAGCCACTTCACCCACTCCGCTCCCATGCTCACTGGCTCGCTGGGCAGGGCGCACAACTAACGTTCAGCCACACGAACGCCGCTCAACACTTCCGCAAGGCACACGCCTCGGCTCAAGACGATGAGGACGCGCGGGACGCCGTCTGGGGCCTCGTTCTAACCTCGCTGTACTCCGAGTCGCCCGCCGCGCGTGAAGCCGTTGCCGAACTCTCAGGCCGACGAGACAGGTCCGCGATCGATCTTGTCCGAGCAGCGACCGGGAGCATGCAGCTGATGCGCTACACGACTGGATTTCGCGAGACGGTCGATACCGAGGAAGGCCTCGAAGCCTTGGCCGCCGTCCAAGATCCACGGGTTCGCACGTCGTTCACGAACACGTACGCGTACCAGTTAGTCCTGACCGGCCGGTACGACGACGCGCTCAGTCTCGCCGAACAGACGCTCGATGAAGTCGAGACGTACCAACTTACGTGGGCTCGACCCCACGCCCATTGGGGGCTAGCAGCCGCTCATCTCGGCCTACGGCAATTCGGCACTGCTGAGCGCTGGCTCCAGCACGTCGAGCGCGCAGCCCACCAGAATCGAGATGGACACCTCACACTCAACGCCGCCGCACTACGCGCGCGACTGCTCCTGACCTTGCAGCAGCCTGCGGAAGCCTCCGCCGCGTTGAACGTTGACGAGAGCCTGCCGGCGCATCAAGCGATGCGAGGTGAGTTACTTGCCACTAGGGCGCTGGCTCTGGCGGTCATCGGCGATGCACAGGGGTCGATCAGTGCGGCGGACGAAGCGATCCGCAGTTACGACCTCCGTCGATACCCATGCCCTTGCCTCTTGCGCTAAGGCTGTTGTTGCTCAGCGCTCGGGAGCGAACCCGACTGAATTCGCGCGTTGGGCTTGTGTCGCACCGCGTCTCGGTGTCTGGGACGCCGTGATCTGCAGCGTTCGCGCCTGGCCCGAACTGCTACCAGAATTAGCCACTACTCTTCCTGACCTTGGTCTCGCCCTGCGGAGTGCGCTCAGGCGTGCTCATGATTACGAGCTCGCAAATCGTGCTGGTTTCTCACTCGGCCGCAAACCGCGCGCTCGCCACTCGACCCTCTCACCCAGAGAGCAAGAAGTCCTTCAGCTAGTCCGCCAAGGACTGACCAACCCAGAGATTGCAAGAGCGCTGTTCATCGGGGACGCCACAGTCAAAGTTCACGTGAGACACATCCTCGAGAAGATCGGTGCGCGCACCCGCACCGAAGCGGCAACACGAGTGCTCGACGACTAGGCGGACAGGCGTACGAGATCCGTGTGAGCTAGGTCAGAACGCGCCGACTTCCAGGACTCGGTTGCAAAGCGCCCGAGCCTTCCCTCTCGATAATCGGGTGTGCATCCGTCCAGAATCGCCTCGAACGCCTCAACCACGCTGGCCTCGAACTGAGACTCCACGGCCTCCTCGAGTCGACGACGAGCAACATCCGAGTGCAGCGCAGCTCGATACGGCCGGTCCGAGGTCATCGCGTTGTATGCATCTGCCACCGCGATGATTCTCGACAAGAACGGAATCTCATCGCCGGAAAGACCATCGGGATACCCTCGGCCGTCCACCCGTTCATGATGGTGGCGGACGATCGAGGCAATCTCAGCGTACGTGTCCACGTTCGCGAGAATCCGCTCGCCGATCTCCGAATGGAGCTCCATCTGGCGACGCTCCTCAGGCGTCAGTGCACCCGGTTTTTCGAGCAAACCGGCCGGAAGTCCGATCTTCCCGATGTCATGCACCAGGCCACAGAGATGCGCTAGTTCCTGTTGCTCGACGGGGAGCCCCATCCTCTTGGCGATGTCGCGAGCGTAGATGGCTACGGCCCCCGAATGTCCGGCCGTGTATCGGTCCCGCGCGTCCAGCGTCGCGACGAGCGCGGACGCAAACGAGAGGTTTGCGGCTTCGAGAGCGGTATTCGCGTCCACCAAGTCGGTCGTCAGGCGCCGCTGGTCCTGGTACAGGACGAAGAAACGCTGGGCTGCAAGAGCGGGAGCGAAGAAGAGTGGCAATGTCCAGGGTGATACTTCGGTGTACGCGAGCGCCAGGAGCGCAACAGCGGATGCGTAGAACGGACTCGCCGCTAGCACCATCGGTAGCAATTCCTTTGCGAGCGCCCACCATTCACGGTTTCCGCGCGAGCGATACGTCAACGTTGTGAGGAACACATCCAGGACGACGGCGCAGATCGCGCCGGCGGCAGCGGCGACAACTATCGCCCCAAGGCCTGACTCGACGACCTGATGGGTCAAGATCGCCGCGATCCCGGCACCGGCACCCACCAGCGCACGGTTCATCGCGTACGTGAAGCGGCCCATCAACGGGAATCCGAGACCAAAAGCCGACGTCGCATACACGATCATGCCCGGCAGCGGACCCAGCAGAACAGCGGCGAATAGGGCTGGCAGGAGCGCGACTGAAACAACGATGCGATCACCTAGCGCGACGTTCCCGCGCTCAGCCACAAACGCGACGATGGCCAGACCGAGGACGATCGCCAGGCTCGGTATCCACCACCCAGCCGCAGCGATCGCCACAGCGACGACCGCGACTGCAACCGTCACGGCGATTAGGTAAGCCGTGATCGGCTGGAGCCGACGGCCCAATCGGAACGTTATTTCGGGGTGAAGAACTCGCTGCATTTTGGTGGCTTCTTTCTTGCCTATCCCCCAAAAGGGGTATACACTCGCCTTGCCGTCAGTCCCCAATCAAGGGAGAGTCCCAATGCGTAAGTTCGTTCGCCTTGTGTCGCGCGGCGCTGTCGCCGGCGGCGCAGTCGGTTGGTAAGAGCAGTCGGTTAGCTAATCCTTTCCGCACAGACGTGGCATCCCCCGTTGAGGGGATTGGCCATCGGGAAGGAAAAGCCTGCAAAGGGCCGGTAATCCGGCCCTTTGCATGCTCGGCTTCAAGCGATGAGGCCACGGCGGAGACCAAGGGCCACCGCGTGAGCTCTTGACCTTGCGTGAAGCTTCGCGAGGATGTGGCGGATGTGGCTCTTGACCGTCTCCTCGGAGAGATAGAGCCTCTCGCCAATCTCGCGATTCACGAGTCCCTCGGAGACGAGCTGAAGCACCTCGATCTCGCGGAGCGTAGGCACCTGCTCGACCTCACCGGAGCGTGAGGTCAGCGGCATCACGTCTGCGACCGGGGGGCGGCGCGCCGCGACCTGCTCGAAGCGGCGCGAATGCTCCTCGTACCGCGTCAGAATCTCCTTACGCAGGGCGGCGTCCATTGAACTGGCTATCGGCGCAGCTCGCGTCGGGCTTTAACTCGAATGGGGTATTGCCACCCACGAGCTCGAAGCGGCGCCTCGACCCGTTTCTGTCACATGCGTCGGGATGCCCCCGTGCAGTTCAGTCGTTGTCGTGGCGCGAGCGAACGAGTCGATCCGCGCACGCAGTCGCGCCTTCGCGTCCGGCCAGTCGTCGTCGGTGATCGCGTACCACGCCGAGTCACGCGGGCCGGAGGGCAGCATCATGTGCTTGCGGAAGATGCCCTCGAACTGCGCCCCGATCGAGAGCAGCCCGCCGCGCGCCCGTTCGTTGCGCGCGTCGGTCTTGAACTCGACGCGCTGAAGGTCGCACACCTCGAACGCCCGCTCGAGCAGGAGAAACTTCGTCTCGGCGTTCGCGCCCGTCCCCTGCGCCGACCGGCGCAGCCACGACCAGCCGATCTCGACGCGGCGATGTTCGGGAGCGATGTTCAGGAACCGCATCGAGCCGACCTCCTCACCGTCGGCAACCACGGCAAACGGGACATCACCGGTCGCGGCGAGTGCCTCGTCGAACCACACGTCGAAGTCGCCCGGGTACACCGTGAAACGGAAGATCGTCGGGTCGTCGTCAGCAGCGGCGCGCAGGCCCTCGCGGTGCCGCTCGTCGAGCGGTTCGACGCGAACGATCCGCCCGGCGAGCGGCGCCTCAGGCCGCAGGCTAGGCTTCGAAAACGACTTCGTAGGCCTCGACGGAGGTTCGCCGGCCACGGACATCCTCGGGGATCTCGTCGCCCATGCTGTCGAACCGCGCCTCGGCCGCGTCAAGGGCTTCACGCGAGTCGAAGAACGTGATGAACAGCCGGCGATCGCCGGCGTCGTTGCTGAGCACCATCGCCCGGGACATGCCCTCGGGCATGTCCATCGTCCCGCTCGACATCGCCTCCTCGTTCAGCTCGCGCAACCGTTCGGTGTTACCACCCTCGAATGACGCAACGCGTGCGTACATCGCACCCCTCCTTGGTTCGCTTAGGCGGGGACGATACGCCTACGCGGCGAGGCCTGCCAGCTCGCGGAGAGCCGCAAGCCTCGAGAGCGCCTGGCCTTCGAGCTGGCGGACACGCTCGCGCGTCAGGTCGAGCTCGTGACCGATCGCTTCGAGTGTCCACGGCTCGCCTTCGAACCCGAACCGAAGCTCCAGAATGCGTCGCTCGCGCTCAGGCAGCGCGTCGAGCGCCTTGCGGATGTTCTGTCGGCGAAGCGACTCTTCGGCCTCTTCGAACGGGTCAGCCGCCTCGCGATCGGCGAAGAGATCGCCGAGCTCGCCTTCGTCGTCCGCACCAACGGTCTGATTCAGCGAAACCGAAGCGGATGCAGCCGAGAGCGCCTCGTCGACGTGCTGGATCGGAAGCCCGGTGGCTTCCGCAAGCTCGTCCTTTGTAGGCTCGCGGCCGAGCTCGACCTCGAGCCGGCGCGCCGCTCGTCGAGAGCTTCTGCTGGCGCTCGACGACGTGAACCGGCACACGAATTGTCCGCGCGTGATTCGCAACGGCGCGCTGAACCGACTGGCGGATCCACCACGTCGCGTACGTCGAGAACTTGTAGCCACGGCGCCAGTCGAACTTCTCGACGGCGCGGTTGAGGCCGAGCGTTCCCTCCTGAATCAGATCGAGGAACGGCACGCCCAGGCCGCGATAGCCCTTTGCGATCGAGACGACAAGGCGGAGGTTCGACTCGATCATGCGCCGTTTTGCAAGCAGGTCACCGCGCTCGATCGCTTTCGCGAGAGTGACTTCCTCGTGAGCGGTGAGCAGTTTGTGGCGGCCGACGTCCGCAAGGAAGAGCTGCAGCGAGTCGCCCGCGCCCGAAGGCTGGTCGGCCTCGTACACGACCTCCTCGGCCTTGACCGCCTTTTCCTCGGCGGGAGCCTCGCGAACTTCGAGCCCGATGCGTTCCAGCTCGCGCGTCAACTCTTCGACGTCGACGTCGGCGAGCTCGTGCTCGAGCGCGAACGCCTCGAGCTCGGTCGGCTCGATATAGCCGCGCTCCTCGCCCGTCTCGATCAGGCTCTTCGCGCCTTCGGATTCCAGCAATTCGGTGAGCTGGTTCTGCGTCAAAGTGCTCTCACACGCCCTTTCGTCGAATCGCTTGCGCCCACAACCTGCCACCGTACGGCATTTCTCCGGTGAATTCCAGCAACATCGGGGCTATTTAACGAGGTTCTTACCCTTTCGGGCGCCTCGCCAAACGGGCAGACCAGAGTAGCGCGTTTCAGGCCCGGCGGCGTGGCGCGCGGGCTGCCGCCTTCTTCCGCTGCTTTGGCGAGGTTTCTCGCCTGATCGCCGAGCAGCTCGGCGGCACGCTCGTCGGTGATCGTCTCGACGCTGTCCCCGGTGCGCAGGCTCGCATTCGTGTCTCCGTCGGTGACATACGGCCCGAAGCGCCCGTCCTTGACCACGATCTGCTTGCCGCTGACCGGGTCGTTCCCGAGCGTGCGCAGCGGTCCCGCAGCCGCCGCGCGGCCTCGCTGTTTGGGCTGGGCGAAGATCGCGACCGCCTCGTCGATCGTCATCGTCAGGAGCTGCTCCTCGCTCTCGATCGAGCGTGAGTCAGAGCCCTTCTTGATGTACGGGCCGTAGCGGCCGTTCGCAGCGGTGACCTCTTCGCCGTCGGCCGGATCGACTCCGACCACACGCGGCAGAACGAGCAGCCGCAACGCGTCGTCGAGGGTGACCGTCTCGGGCGACATCGACTTGAAAAGCGACGCGGTGCGCGGCTTCGTGTCGCCTTCGACGACTTCGGTCACGTACGGGCCGTAGCGTCCGGTCTTCACGACGATCGTCCGGCCGCTCTCCGGATCGGCGCCGAGCTCGCGCTGCGCCGGGCCCTGCGCGAACAGCGCCTCGGCGCGCTCAACGGTCAGCTCGTCGGGCGCGAGGTCGTCGGGAAGCGTCACGCGCTCCTCGCCGCGCTCGATGTACGGCCCGTAGCGGCCCACGCGCAGGTTGATCCCGGCGCCGATTTCGATCGTGTTGATCGCTCGCGCGTCGATCGAGTCCAGCTGCGAGACGAGCTGTTTCAACCCGCCGGTCTCGTCATCGCCGAAGTAGAAGCCGTGCAGCCAATGGTTGCGCTCCTCGGTGCCGGCCGCGATGCGGTCGAGGTCGTCCTCCATCAGCGCGGTGAACTCGTAGTCGACGAGCCGCGAGAAGTACTGCTCGAGCAAACTCGTGACCGAGAAGGCGAGGAACGACGGGATGAGCGCCTGGCCGGACTTCCGGACGTAGCCGCGATCGAGGATCGTCCCCATGATCGCGGCGTACGTCGAGGGCCGGCCGATTCCGCGCTCCTCGAGCGCCTGCACGAGGCTGGCCTCCGTGTAG
This sequence comes from uncultured Actinomycetes bacterium, assembly GCA_963815945.1. Classification (GTDB taxonomy): domain Bacteria; phylum Actinomycetota; class Thermoleophilia; order Gaiellales; family Gaiellaceae; genus PALSA-600. Next base: position 132,988 of record CAWFIN010000007.1, on the reverse strand, counting down.
CGCGCGGGCGGGGTCGTCGAGTGGCCCTCCGGCTCGAGCTCGGTCGCGGCCAGGGCGTCGCCCTCCGCCAGCGGCGGCAGCACCTTCTCTTCGGCATCGGGCGCGACCGCTTCGTCGCGGCCTTCCTCGTATGCGAGCAGGAACCCGCGGAACGTGATCGTCGTGCCGGCCGTGCTGAACTCGGCGTCACGGCCATCCGAGGCCCGCGCGCCGATCTTCACCGAAACGGTCTCACCGCGGGCATCGGCCATCTGAGAAGCGACGGTGCGCTTCCAGACCAGCTCGTAGAGGGCGTACTCGTCGCGGTCGAGCTCGCCCTTCACCTCCCCGAGCGTGCGGAAGCGATCCCCCGCGGGCCGAATCGCCTCGTGCGCCTCCTGCGCGTTCTTGACCTTTCGGTTGTAGTGGCGCGGGGCGTCGGGAACCGCCTCGGCGCCGTAGAGCTCGCGCGCCTGGTCTCGTGCTGCAACGATCGCCGCCTCCGACAGGGTCGTCGAGTCGGTGCGCATGTACGTGATGTATCCGTTCTCGTAGAGACGCTGAGCCGTGCGCATCGTGTGCTGCGCCGAGAAGCGAAGCTTGCGACTCGCCTCCTGTTGAAGCGACGACGTCATGAACGGCGGAGCCGGGCGGCGCGTGTACGGCTTGCGCTCGACGGAGCGCACTTCGAACGATGCGCCGGCCAGAGCCGCAGCGAGCCCACGAGCCGTTTCCTCGTCGAGCGCGACGACGCCCGTCGCCGTCAATTCGCCGGTGCGAGCGAAGTCGCGCCCCTGTGCAACCTTCTTCTCGTCGACGGCGCTGAGCTTCGCGCTGAACGGGCTGGACTCGGTTCTTGGCGGATCGAACGTTGCGACGATGTCCCAGTAGTGCGCGGCGACGAAGGCCATCCGTTCGCGCTCGCGCTCGACGACGAGCCGGGTCGCGACCGACTGGACGCGGCCGGCAGAGAGGCCCTGCATCACCTTCTTCCAGAGGACGGGCGAGACCTCGTAGCCATACAGCCGGTCGAGGATCCGGCGAGTCTCCTGCGCGTCGACAAGGCGGTCGTCGATCTCGCGCGTCTCCTCGAGCGCCCGGTCGATCGCGGCCTTCGTGATCTCGTGGAAGACCATGCGGCGCACCGGCACGGTCGGCTTCAGGACCTGGACGAGATGCCAGGCGATTGCCTCGCCTTCGCGATCTTCGTCTGTTGCGAGGAGGAGTTCGTCGGCGCCCTTGAGCCTCGCGCGAAGCCCGGCAACGACCTTCGACTTCTTCGGATCGACGACGTAGATCGGCTCGAAATCGGCGTCGACGTTCACGCCGAGGCGTGCCCAGGGCTCCTGTTTGAGAGCGGTAGGCACCTCTGCGGCGCCGTGCGGCAGATCGCGAATGTGACCGATCGAGGACTCGACCATGTAGTCGCTGCCCAGGTAGCCGGCAATCGTTTTCGCCTTCGCGGGCGACTCGACGATCACCAGGCGCCGCCCGGTAAGAGCTCTTTTCGTCGTTGCCATCCCGCAGCCACGATAGCCCGGCTTGCAGATGGGCGATACTCGCTCCGGGTGACACGTCCGCTCGAGCCGAGGCATTCGTGAGCCGCCCGCTCCTCGTGGTGGATGGCGACTCGCTTGCTCACCGCGCCTACCACGGGCTGCCAAAAACGATCCGCCGGGCGGGAGGACGACCCGGAAATGCACTCGTCGGCTTCGCCAACTTCCTCGTGCGGCTGTGGGATGCAGAGCGGCCGCGAGCCGTGCTCGTGGCCTGGGACACGCTCGAGGTGCCGACGTATCGAAACGAAGCCTTGCCCGCGTACCAGTCGGGGCGCGAGTTCGAAGACGGAATCGTGGAACAGCTCGCCCTGCTGCCCTCGTTCGTCGAGTCATTCGGATTCGCCGTTGCGAAGGCGGCCGGGTACGAAGCCGACGACTTCCTGGCCGCGGCAGCGGTGCATTCGGAGGGGCCGGTGCTGGTCGCGACCTCGGACCGGGACGCCTTCCAGCTTGTCAACGACCGCGTCACGGTGCTCCAGCCGGTGAAGGGCGTGAGCGAGCTCGCGAGGATAGGGCCGGACGACGTGCGTGAGCGCTACGGCGTGTCACCCGAGCAGGTGCCGGACTTCATCGCGCTGCGAGGCGACGCGTCGGACCGGATTCCGGGGGCACCCGGCGTAGGCCCGAAGACCGCGGCGACTGTGCTCAGGGAGTTCGGCTCATTGGATGCGGCACTCTCCGCGGGACGATTCGCGGCCGTTGCCGACGACCTGCGTGTCTACCGGCGGATCGCGACGATGGACGCGTCGGCGCCGATCCCGGACATCCGCGATCAGAGCCCGACGTGGGCACACGCAGCCGATGCAGCCCGCACCCTCGGTCTGAACGCTCTCGCAACCCGGCTCGCCGAACGGGTCTGACCGCTTGGACGTCATCAGCCATCCAGCGTTCGCGCGCCTCCACCCGACGGGCGGCCACCCCGAGTCGCAGGAGCGGCTCGCGGTCCTTCTCGAGCGCTTCGCGTTCGTCGAGTGCGAGCCGGCCACCGAGGAAGACGTCTTGCGCTGCCACACACCAGAGCTCGTCGAGCGGGTGCGGGCGGGCCGCGGCTGGCTCGACGGCGACACGCTCTGCACCGAGACGACCTTCGAGGCAGCGTTGCTTTCCGCGGGCGCCGCTATCGAGGCCGCGACCCGGGGAGGATTCGCGCTTGCGCGGCCACCCGGCCACCACGCGACGCCTACGCGAGCGATGGGCTTCTGCTTGTTCAACTCGGTCGCGATCGCGGCGCGCTTCGCGCAGGCCAACCTCGGACTGCAGCGCGTGGCGATCCTCGACTGGGACGTCCATCACGGAAACGGAACGCAGGACATCGTCGGCGACGACGACACCGTGCTGTACGTCTCGCTGCATCAGTGGCCCTTCTACCCCGGCTCGGGCGGGCCTGACGAGCAAGGCGACACGCTGGTCAACATCCCGCTCACCGAAGGGACAAGCGACGCCGGGTACCTCAGGGCCTTCGAGTCCGCCGAGCACGCGATCCTGCGCTTCGAGCCCGACTTGCTGCTCGTCTCGGCAGGCTTCGACGCCCATGAGGCCGATCCGCTCGCGGGGCTCGAGCTCTCCGTCGACGTGTTCAGCGAGCTCGCCCGCCGCGCATCGGCCCTTGCGCCGCGCGTCGGTGCGGTCCTCGAAGGCGGCTATAACCTCGAAACGTTGCCCGACCTCGTCGGCGCAGCGCTCGACGGCTTCTCCTAAGAAGGTTCGCGGTTCAGCTTCGCGATCGCCTCGCGTCGCGACGAGACGTCGAGCTTGGCCATGAGGTTCTTGACGTGTGACCGGACGGTGTGCTCCGAGATGAAGAGACGCTGCGCGATCTCCTCGGTGCTGAGGTGCCGGTCGAGAAGCAGGAGCACCTCCAGCTCACGTGCCGAGAGCACGTCGGCGACCTCCTGCGGCACCTCATGACCGCGCCGGTCATCCCTCCGCACCTCGTCGAAGAGGCGACGGGCGACTGCGCTCGAGAGCGCCGCCTCACCGCGGATGATGCCGCGCAGGAAGGCCGTGATCTGCTCGGGTGGCTCGCTCTTCAGCAGGTAGCCGGCTGCTCCTGCGCGGATCGCCGCGAGCAGGTTCTCGTCGTCGGCAGCTGCCGTCAGAACGACCACCTGGGTTCTCGGCGCCGCGGCGCGAAGCTTGGGAAGCGCCTCGAGCCCGCTCATCCCCGGCATGCCCAGATCGAGCACGACGAGCTCCGGCTGAAGATCGGCTGCAAGCCTGACGGCCTCGCTTCCACTCGAAGCCTCGCCGACGACATCGAATCCGCCGGCGTCGAGCAGCCCCCGCAGCGCATCCCGCGTCAGAGGGTGGTCGTCCACGATGAGCACGCTGTCCGTCATGGCCCCGGCCGATTGTGCCGATAACCGAACCAATGCGCCACGACGCGGTTCGGGACCGCCCCCACACCGGCTTCCGGTGGTTCGTACGGGATGAGGCGCTTCTGGTCGCTCTGCTCGGTGCATCGGTCGCCTTCTTCCTCTCGGGCTCGCGTCTTCGCGCCTCGTACGACCTGCCGCAGCTTCGGCTCGTCCTGGCCACGCTCTTCGTCCTCGCGGGCGGGCTCGTTGCGCTCCTCACCGCGACGCGGTTTGCGGTCGAGTTCAGGCGCTTCGACCTCCTGCTCTGCGGTGGCTTCCTCGCCCTGTCGGTGTCGATGGTCGCATTCACGATCGGGCCCGCCGTCGCCCGAACGGCCCAAAGCCCCCAGGAGGCGTGGGCCGAAAGCACGATGATGATCCTCGGCTGGGGGCTCCTCGCGGCCGCCCCGCACATGCGCGGGCGCGTCGCCCACAGGCGGGCTGACCTCTGGGGACTGCTTGCCGCACTGGCAGTCGCGATGGCGGTCGTGACGTTCCTTGCCACCGAGGGAGATCCCACCCCAGAAAAGGCCACTCGCGTCGTGCTGCTGCTCGTCACCGCTGCAGCCGTCGCCGGGTTCGCAAACCGCTTTCGGGTTCTCGGCGAGGACCTCGACCGCTGGCTCGCCTTCGGTGCGACCTTGATGCTGTTCGCCTCGCTCGACGACATCTTCACCCCGCTCACCGGCAATGCCCGCGCGACTCAGGGGGACTTCCTGAGACTGCTCGGATATGGCGTGCTGCTCGTCGGTGTGTGGCGTGCGATCCGCGCCTCCGAATTCGGAAGGGCCGTCGCAGAAGAACGCGCTCGCGTCGCACGGGAGATCCACGACGGGCTTGCGCAGTACCTCTTCGCCGTGTCCACACACATCTCGCTCCTCGAGTCGGGTTCCGACCCGGCACACACTCTGCCCCGGCTCAAGGAAGCGGCGGTCGCGGCGCAGCGCGAGGCGCGCTTCGCGGTGTTGGCGCTCTCCTCGGCCGCTGGTAACGCGCCGTTCGACGCTGCGCTTCGCCGGTACATCGACCTCCTCACCGCCGACGGAGCGTTCGAGGTCGAGCTCGAGATCGACCGAGGCGTCCGGCTAGCTCCGGACGAGCAGATCGAGGTTTTCCGGATCGTCCAGGAGGGACTGGCGAACGCCCGCAGGCACGCTGACGCCGGACGGGCATGGGTAACGGTCGGCAGACGCGGCGCCGACCGGCTGGTCACAGTTCGCGACGATGGTCACGGCTTCGACGCCGACCACGAGTCGTACGCGGGCCAGGGACTGAAGAACATCCGCGAGCGTGCCGCCATGATCGGCGGGGTTCTCTCGCTCGCATCGACTCCCGGACGGGGAACCGCCCTGGAAGTCCTGCTGCGTTCCGGTTAGTGGCCGCGCGCGGTGCGAACGCGGAGTCGCGAGCTCATGCGAGCGGCGTCAGCGCGAGCAGCGTGCCGCCCACCTGGAGCTCGACCAGCTGCGTGGTGTAGTAGTGCTTCAGCGTCAGCCGGTCGATCACGTTGACCTCGGTCGGATCGTCCTTGCCGGCGCGCGGCGGAGTCGCGAGCGGAAGCGTGTCGCGGAGGGGCTGATCGAGCTGGGCTCGCCAGGTCGCTCCGCCGGAAGAAGAGCGCGCGGGTATCCGTGGAGCCGGCCACCGAAGGCAGGAAGACGAGGACCGAGTCGACGGCCGGCACGTGCTTGAAGGTGTAGAGGGCGGCCTCGAGGCCTTCCCGGCGAACCAGGCGGCCGCGGCTGACAGACGGCGTTCCGGATGCGATCGCGCAGTGATCGCCGAGGCCGCAAAGCGTGTACATCTCGGTCTTCCCCAACCCGAGCTGCCTGACCGTCTGGTCGCCGGTCTGCGCCGACTTGATCGACACGGCGTCGATCGTGACGTTCTGCGTGCCGGCGGTGACCGTCGGAGGGCTCGGCACGACGGCGACGAGCTGGCCGCCGTGTCGCGAGGCGGTAATTCGGTGCGACGTGGTCGGCGATCGCCTTCGCCACCACCGGCAGAGATCCCTGCGGCGGGCTCCACGACGACCAGGCGGACGAGGATGTGAGCCCCGGCTGGAGCGCGTAGACCACAAAGGCGACCACTGACACGAGCAGAACGAGGCCGAGAACGGCGTACACGATCATGAAGCGGATCCCGGCTTTGGAGCGCGCCGACGCGGGCTCCTGCACCAACGGAGCGGGCGCCTCGACGGCCGACTCGGTCAACCCTGCGACCAAGGAACTCTTCTCCCCATATTCGCCTTCCCGCTCGACAGCGACGCCCCGATACCGGCCCGTCCACGCCGTGGACGGATCACACGGTAGCGCCTCTTCAGGCCGACGCGGCGCGCGTGTGCGCGATCACGTCCGCGATCACCTGGTCGAGGGTGCGAGACGGCGTCCAGCCGATTGCCGCGCCGATCTTCTCGATCGCAGGCTCGCGATGGAGCGTGTCCTCGATCCCGAGCCCGTAGACCTCGTCGTAGGGAATGAACACGGTTTCCGAGCTCGACCCGGCCTTCTCACGGACGCGATCCGCGAGCTCGAGGATGCTCACGCGCTCGGTCGAGCCGACATTGAAGATCTGACCGCTGATCGACCGCTCGTCCATGAGAGCCTTCAAGGCGCGGATCGTGTCCTGGACATGGCAAAACGACCGCGTCTGCGTGCCGTCGCCGTGGATCTCGAGCGCAGCCCCGCTGATCGCGTTCTGCACGAATCGCGGGATCACCATGCCGTACTGGCCACTCTGGCGCGGGCCGACGGTGTTGAAGAGACGAACGACCACGCAGTCGAGCGCTCGCTCTTGGTGATACGCGAGCGCCAGGAACTCGTCGATTGCCTTCGAGTCGGCGTACAACCATCGCTTCTGTGTCGTGGGGCCGTAGATGCGCCTGTCCTCCTCGGCGAGCGGCCGCTCTTCGCGATGGTCGCCGTACACCTCGGACGTCGACGCGATCAGAACGCGCTTCCCGAAGCGAGCGCAGTATTCGAGCACGGTCTCGGTCCCCTGAATGTTCGTCACCATCGTGTGCACCGGCTGCTCGACGATGAGGCGGACGCCGACGGCCGCCGCGAGGTGGTAGACGACATCGCAACGGTGCACGAGCTCACTGACGATCGACGCCGTGAGAACCGACTCGACGATCAGATGGAATTCGGGCCGCTCGCGCAGGTGCTCCACGTTCGTGAGGCCTCCGGTCGAGAGATCGTCGAGCGCGAAGACCTCCCAGCCGTCGTCGAGAAGGATCTCGCAGAGATGTGACCCGATGAAGCCGGCGCCGCCGGTAACGAGAGCGGTGGGCGCGCCGGAGGCCATCAGCGCGCTGAACCCTATACGACGCGTCAGCGGACAAATCCGCTGGCAGCACCGTTCAGATCACGGCGAGACGACGCGCGCGGTCAACACCGAGTCGAGCTTCGGGAACTGCTGCTTGACGAACGCGTTCCCCTGGGACTCGATCGCGCCTTGGGCGCTCATCACGTCGTCCCCGTAACCGCTGAACAGGGCTCCCACGACCTTCATCCCCTTCGTCACGGTGCCGAACGGCGAGAACCCCTGCGAGTCGAGGAACTTGTTGTTGGCAAGGTTGACGAACACCTGCGTCGTCCGGGTGTTCGGCCCGGCGTCGGCGAACGTGATCGTGCCGCGCGCGTTCGAGGTCTTGACCGGGTCGTCGGGAATGTTGGCATGCGCCCACACGCTCGTCACCTCGGGATAGCCGCTGATTCCGAACTGGACGACGAAGCCCGGGACGACGCGAAAGAGCGACACCCCGTCGAAGAATCGCGCACGCACGAGGTTGTAGAAGCGGTCGGCGCCGCGCGGCGCAAGCTTCCGCTGCACGGCCACGTCGAAGCGTCCCTTCGTCGTCGTGAACTCGACCGTGTACGACGACGGCGCCTTTGCGGTCAGCGTCGCCGGCTTGAGGAGCGCGGACGGAGGTGCCGCTGCCGTGACGCTGACTGCAAGCGCGGCGAGGGTCGTCCGGAGCACGCGGCCAGGGTAGCGATGCCCCGACTCCCCGCGTCCCTTAGGCTGCGAACCGGTGCACGCTCCAGCGTTCGGAGTTCGAAACGTGCGAATCCGCGGCTTCCGCTCGGCGCGGTCAGTCGGCTTCGCTCCCGGGCCCGTGTGCGCTCTGGTCGGCGGCCCGAGCGTCGGCAAGTCGAACGTGCTTGCCGCGATCTCGATGCTGCTCGAACAGAGCGCTCCTGCTCTCTCCGACCTCAGCACACACGGAGGCGCGGCAATCCATCTGAGTGCAACGCTCGCCGGCGGCGACGAGATCACGCTGGAGATGAGTCACCCCGGCCGCGTGGCACGAAGCGGGCCGCCAGTCCCCGTGCTGTTCCTTCCGGCGTCCGAGCGGTCAGGTGGTCTCGTCGCCAAAACCGGCTCCGCAACGAGCGCCGGGCGGATCGTCGACGAATACTTCGCCGACGGCGAACGGCAAGTCGTCGGCCGCCCCTGCGGCGGCGCTCGTCGAAGGGCTCGAACGGCTCTGCGCCGCCGGCGAGCGCGGGCTCGTCCTGCTTGATCGAGGAGCCCGAGCTCTTCCTGCGCCCACAACGGCAGCGCTACCTCTACCGCCTCTTACGCTCCTTTGCCGCGGCCGGGAACCAGGTGCTCTACTCGACACATGCGCCCGCTTTCCTCAACGTGGGGCGGCTCGAGGAGCTCGCGCTCGTGGAGTACGGGCCCGCGACGGGCACGAGGATCGTCCAGCCCAAGCCGCTACCGCCGGACGAGAGCTTCCGCGCCGTCAACGAGGTCGATGCCGAGCGGAGCGAGCTCTTCCTGGCGCGGGCGGTGCTCATCGTCGAGGGGCGGACAGAGAAGCTGGCGCTTCCGTTCGTGTTCCGGACGCTCGGATACGACCCGGATCGCGAGGCGATCTCGATCATCGAGTGCGGCGGCAAGCCGAACGTGCTGCTCTTCATCGGTATCTGCCAGGCGGTGCACGTGCCCTTCCTCGTCGTCCACGATCGCGACGCCGCCCCCGGCAAGAAACCGATCCAAGCGGAGCGTGTGCTGAACGCGCAGATCGCCGAGCTCGCCGGGCCGGAGCGAACGATCGTCCTCGCTCGCGACTTCGAGGCGGTGATGGGCCTCCACGGGCGCAGCCACAAACCCGCTCGCGCCTCGGAGCTGTTCTCCACGATCGAGCTCGACGACGTGCCGCCTCAGCTCAGGCGTGTCGTCGAGCGGATCGTCGAGCTCGCTCGCGGCTGAACCGCGGACGCGCGACTACACTCGCCCGCTCAGACTTCCGTCGAATCGTCGATCCAGAAGTTCGGAATGGTCATGACGAAGATCGATTTCAAGCGCGAGCTGCGCGACCTCTACGCAGCGGGCCGCGAGCCGGCGCTGGTGGATGTGCCAGAGCTTGCGTTCCTGATGGTCGACGGGTGCGGCGACCCGAACACGTCCGTCGACTACCGCGACGCGATCGAGGCACTGTTCGCCGTCTCGTATGCAGCGAAGTTCGCCGTCAAGGGAAGCCCGGGCGGCTTGGACTACGGGGTGATGCCACTGGAGGGCCTTTGGTGGGTTCCGGACATGTCCGTGTTCTCGGTCGACGACAAGTCGGCGTGGAACTGGACGGCCATGATCATGCAACCGCCGCCGGTGACATCGCGACGTCGTGACCAACGCATGCGCCGCGGCCGCGAAGAGGAAGGCGTTGCCGGCGATTGCGAAGCTCCGCTTCGAACGCTTCGCCGAGGGCCGATGCCGCCCAGCTGATGCACACCGGCCCCTACGCCGAGGAGGGACCTGCGATCGAGCGGCTCCATGCCTACATCGCCGAGCTCGGATACAGGGTCGCGGGCAAGCACCACGAGATCTACCTCAGCGACCCGCGGCGTTCAGCGCCGGACAAGCTGCGAACCGTCATTCGGCAGCCCGTCAGCACGCCGGCCAGCCACTCGGTCGGCCCATAGAGAAGCCCCCTTGCGGGGGCTTCTCCGTAGCAGGCCTGTAAGCCGGATTCTGTCTTGGATGACCATCCCTCTTTGCGGCTACCCGGGCCCTGGGCGGGCAACCTCGTAACGGGCCCTGTTCGCCTTGCACCGGACGGGGTTTAGCGAGCCGCCGCGTCGCCGCGACGCTGGTGGGCTCTTACCCCACCGTTTCACCCTTACCTGCTGCGTCTCCGGAGATGCGCAACAGGCGGTCTTCTCTCTGTTCCACTTTCCGTCGGCTTTCGCCCCCTGACTTGCGTCAGCGTCCTGCCCTGCGGTGTCCGGACTTTCCTCGAAGCCCCGGTTGCCCGGGATCCCGCGGTCACCCGGCCTGCACACCAAATTCTAGCCGCCGCTGTGCGGTTCTACGAGCGGGCGACGCTGAACGTGGCGACCGTGGCGCTCTGGGAGACGCCCGCGACGGCGGTGACCGCGACGTGCGTCGCGCCGAGCGGCGCCGTCGTCTTGATCCGCAACCTGAGCGTGACCGGGAACGACCCAAAGGTGCCCTCGTCGATACGTCCCGAGCTACAGACCCGGCTCGCCACGACCGCAGGTGGCGTGAGACAGACGCCGAGCTTCCCGCTCAGCCCGGGCCGCGAGGTGTTGATCAAGACCCGCAACGTCACCGTCTTGCCCCGGGTTGCGACAAGCGTCCCGAACTGCCCGATCTGCACGATCGGCGCAGGCTGCGATCTTCCCGGTCGAGCCGGTTCGGAGCGACGCTGTCCCACCGTCGCTCGTCGCAAACACCCGGCAGTAGACGGTGTCCTGAACTTCTGCCGTCGTGACAACGAAGGTTGCGCTGGGCCCTCGCTGCAGCACCTGTCCAGTCGTCCCGTTCACGAACGCATACGCGAGAGTTGCGGCGCCGTCCCAGTCCCCGCCCGTACACGTGAGCGTGCTGCCGGGACCGAGTGCACCCGCCCACGAGAGCGTCGCGAAGGTCGGCGGCGACTTTCGCGGCGCGACCGGCGGTTGATCGTCGCCCTGGACGAAGTCGAGGATCTCGGGAGCGCCGAGGTAGGTGAAGACGCCTGAGCTACCTTTGTCGCACAGCGATGACCCAGCGCTCGACGATGCCGACGAGCGTCACCGGGTCGCGTGTCGTCACGAGCCCGCTACCGCTGTCGCCGCTGCAGAGCGCCACTCCCGGCGCGCTCGCGCAGAACGCGACCGCGTCCTCCGTCGGGATCACGGTGTTCGAGAAGCCGCCACACCCGCCCTGCTCGTCGACCGTCGCGGTGAACCAATCGAGCGAGCCGTCCGCGGGCGAACCGAGCGCGGCTCGGCCGAAGCCCGCAAACGCGACCTCGTCCCCGGCGGGGAACGTCGAGCCGCGCTCCGGCAGGGCAATCGCCCTCACCGCAGGCCCACTCAGATCGAGCGGCGAGGCAAGCGCGATCACCGCGACATCGTCGGGCGACACGGCTCCCGTCCCGCCGTACCCGGGATGCACGCGAATCGACGAGACACGCCCGGTCCTGCTCGTCGGGGCCGACGGGCGCCCGGTAGTTGGAGAGCCCGGCCCGAATCAGGAACGCCGTCGTCGGCGCCTGCGCGCCGCTCCGGTCGTAGACGCAGTGGGCCGCGGTGACCACGTGAAGCGAGTCGAGGATCGAGCCGCCGCAGAGCAACGAGGTCGGTGACGAGACCTGCCTGATGAGGACGGCCCAGGGAGCCGACTGCGGCTGCGCTGTGGCACCTCCTACGACCGCGCGAGCCGCAGATGCCGGGGCTGCCAGGGCGAGCAGCGCGACTCCTGCGATGATCGAGGAGGCTGTCCGTGCGAGTCGCGTAGCGACCACCCGCGCAGCTTAGTGGCTCTTGGTGCCGGAGAGCTCAGCCCGTGTCGGCGGCCGGCGACGCTACGAGAGCGAGCTCGTCACCGAGCTGTGACCCGCACTCAGGGCAGAAGACGGCTCCGCCGTGCGCGTGCATCACGAACTCCCCGCAGACGAGGCACTCGAGGGAAGCGCCACGGAGAAGCGCGAGCAACTCCTGGTCGAGGGTGCGCGCGAACGCGCTGACGTCTGCGGATGCCGTCAAAGCTCTCGAAACACCCCCACGACCCGTCCGATCACCTGAACGTGCTTCGCGTAGATCGGCTCGAGTGCGTCGTTCTCGGGCTGGAGGCGGACGCGGCCGTTCTCGCGGTAGAAGGTCTTGACGGTCGCCTCGTCGGTCGCCTCGTCGTCACCCGCGAGCGCCACGACGATCTCGCCGTTGCGAGCGTCTTGCGCGCGCTGGACGATCACGAGGTCGCCATCGAGGATTCCGGCCCCGATCATCGACTCGCCCCTGACCCTGAGGAGGAAATCGCCCTTCGTGGATTTCGGCATCGCGAGGTAGTCCTCGACGTTCTGCTCCGCGAGAAGCGGGCTGCCCGCGGCGATCTCACCGATCAGCGGCAGTCGCACCGCGTCGAAGACGGTTGGCTGGGGCTCGGGCTCGACGCTCTCACGGCCGATCAGCTCCAGTGCGCGAGGCTTCGTCGGGTCGCGGCGCAACAGGCCGGCGCGCTCGAGGTTCGCGAGATGCGCGTGGACCGTCGACGGCGAGGCCAGCCCGACCCGCTCGCCGATCTCTCGAACGGTGGGCGGATATCCGTGCCCGTCGACGTACTCGATGAGGAAATTCCAGATCTCCTGCTGGCGTTCGGTGAGCATCGCGCCTCCGCACTCGACGACGTGGACGAACATGTGTTCGTCACCACGGTAGAGACTCCTGCGGACGCCGTCAACCCTCACCCGCTCACCGAACGCGAAATCCCGGCACGAAATCCCGGCATTGGGCCGGGACTCCGAGAATGCGCTGGAGAGGACTTGAACCTCCACGCCCCTAAGGGCACAAGGCCCTCAACCTTGCGCGTCTACCAATTCCGCCACCAGCGCGTTGAGGTGGAACGATTCTAGCGAGGCGCCTACCCGATCGGTGACAAGCTCGCGCTCGAGCGTCGCGCGCTCGGGCTCGAGCCACGGCGGGAGCGCGAGCGCCGAGCCGAGCGTCTCGCGGGGCTCGTCGACGAGGAAGCCCGGGCCGTCGGTCGCGATTTCGAGCAGGATTCCGTCGGGCATACGGAAGTAGATCGACCGGAAGTACTTGCGGTCCTGCACGGGCGTCGGTCGCAGGCCGATCTCGGAGAGTCGCTCGAGCCACGTCGCCTGGTCGGCGTCGTCGGCCGCACGAAACGCGATGTGGTGCGTCATCCCTGCGCCGATGAGCGCGGTCTCTTCGGCGGGCTCCGCGAAACGAACCGGCGCATCGTCGGAAACAAGCCCGACGTAGAGAGCCGGATTGCCGATCAGCACCACGTCGTGGATTGCAGGCGCCTCGGCCGGGTAGAGACGGAGCCGCAGCCCATCAGGATCCTCGGCGTCGCACTCCTCGACGACGTTCGGCGTTCGGAGGCCGATCGACTCGAGCGTCCCGCGCCCGAGCCGGCCTCGGCCGGCTCGCGGCCACTCGAAGAACGTGAGGAGCGTCCCCGGCGAGCCGACCTCGTCGCCGAAGTACAGGTGGTAGCTGTGCGGGTCGTCGAAGTTGACCGTCTTCTTGACGAGCGAGAAGCCGAGCCCGTCGCGGTAGTACTCGACCGTGCGCTGGGCGTCCGAGCACACGCAGGTGACGTGGTGGAATCCGAGCGAGCACTGCGCTAGGCGAGCAGGCGGTACAGCGCGATGCTGTTCGCGAAGAAGAGAACCGCAACGATGAGCGTAAGCCTCGTCAAGTTCCTCTCGACGATGTGCGTGCCGCCCTGGGAGGCCGGCGTGAAGCCCATGCCGCCGAGGCCTGCGTCCCGGCCGGAGTGCATCAGAATCAGCGCAACGAGCGCCGACGAAATCAGCACCTGCGCGACTGCAACCACGGCGAGCATGACCGAAAGGTAGCCGAGGCGCCTACCCGGTCGCCGCAGCGAGGATCGCGCCGATCAGCTCGTCGGCGATCTGATCCTTCGTCAGGTAGCCGTCGGCGCCCGCCTCTCGTGCCCTGGCAACGTCCGCGCCGGCCGCGGAGCCCGTCAAAACGAGGACGCGAGTGCCGCTCGACGCCTCCCGGATCTGGCGCGTCGCGTCGAAGCCGTCGCCGCGCGGCATGCTCAGATCCATCAGAACGACGTCCGGCTCGAGCTCGCGGGCGAGCCTGACCGCGGCCTCGCCGTCGGAGGCCCGGCCGACGACTTCGATTCGGCCGTCGATCGAGAGGATCGCGTGGAGCGCCTCGGTGAAGAGAACGTGGTCGTCGGCAATCAGAACGCGCACCACAACGGACGTAAGGTACGCCGATGAGCGACGCGGAGGCACGGGAACGAATCCAGAAGCTCCTGCTCACCGGGGACAACCGTCTGAAGCAGGGCGTCGCGCTGGAGAAGGTCCGCGAGAGCTACGAGCAGGCGCTCGAAGCCGCTCGCGCCGCGGGGCTCGAAGAACGGGTGCGACCGCTCGTCGAGATCAGGCTCGCCGATCTCGAACGGCTCGCAAGAGAATCTCCTCCACTCGCTCCGCCTGGAGCCTGACATCGTGGGTTTCGGCGGCCGCGCGGGCCGCCAGGTTCGGGCGCGCGAACGCCGTGGCGGCCTCGAGCGCCCGTGCGAGCTCCGCCTCGTCGAGCGGGTCGACGAGGATGCCGGCTTCGGGGGGGACGAACTCGGGCGGCCCGCCGAGCCGGGTTGCGACGACCGTCCGTCCGCAGGCCATCGCCTCGAGGATCGCCTGGCCGAACGGCTCGAGCAGCGAAGGCTGACAGACGACGTCGGCGGCGGCCAGGTAGCCCGGCACGTCCTCGTGGGCGACGCGCCCGGTGGTCACGACGCCCTCCCTGCCCTCGAGCGAGGGTCGCAGCGGGCCGTCGCCGACGAAGGTGAGGCTTCCGCGCCCGAGCGTCGCGAACGCGTCCGCGAGCCTGACGACGTTCTTCCGCTCGGTGAGGCTCCCGAGGAAGACAAAGCGCGGATGCTCGCCCGAAAGCGGCGCCGGCTCGAGCCCGGGATGGAAGCGCTCGAGGTCGACGCCGGAGTCGACCACCTCCGTCTTGCCCCTCGCCTCGGGCACTTTCGTCTCGAGCTCGCGGCGCAGGTAGTCGGAGACGGCGATCACCGTGCTGGCGCGGTTCACGACCTTCCGTGTGAGGTATGCGATCCCCGGGATGCTGCCGACGTTCCGCACGTCGCGGCCGTGGGCGGTGACGACGAGCGGCGCATCGACCGTCGAGGCGATCAGCCCCGCAGGGACCAGGAAGTGGGCCCACACGACGTCGGGCCGCGCCGACGCGCGAACCCTGCGGCGCAGCTCCAGGTAGCGCCTCTTCCCACCGGATCGGTGATCCAGCACCGCCAGGTCGATCTCGTGCCCGCGCTCCCGGAGCGCCGCTTCCATCTGGGCGACGAAGACCCCGAGGTCGGGATCGGCCGGCCCCGGATACATCTGCGAGACGAGAAGGATGCGCACGGGCCCATTCTGGCGAGAGAAGGTTCGACGCGTATCCGGTCAGCTAGGCATGGCGAGCGTCGTAGGTGCCCCACTCCTCGCGCAGGGCGCCGCAGACCTCACCCACCGTGCACATCGCGGCGAGCGCATCGCGCAGCACAGGCAGGAGGTTGCCGGTCCCTCGCGCGGTCTCGCGCACGGCGGCGAGGGCCCGCTCCGCCGCGGCCGCGTCGCGGCCGGCGCGAACCGCGTGCGTTCGCTCGACCTGGCGACGCTCGCCTTCCGGGTCGATCCGGTGCAGCTCGATCGGCGGCGTCCCCTTCTCGACGAATGCGTTGACGCCGACGACGGCCCGCTCTCCCGCCTCGACCGCCTTCGTCCAGGCGTAGGCCGACGCCTCGATCTCGCCCTGCACGAATCGCTGCTCGATCGCCGCGACCGCTCCGCCGAGATCGTCGACGCGCTCGATCAGCTCCCAGGCGCGGCTCTCGAGCTCCGAGGTCAGCGCCTCGACGTAGTACGAGCCGCCGAGCGGGTCGGCCGTGCGCGTCAGCCCGGCCTCGTGCGCGAGCACCTGCTGCGTGCGGAGCGCGATTCGCGCTGCGCGCTCCGAGGGCAGCGCGAGCGCCTCGTCGAAGGAGTTCGTGTGCAGCGACTGCGCGCCGCCGCACACGGCCGAGAGCGCCTGGATCGCGACCCGGACGATGTTGTTCTCCGGCTGCTGCGCGGTCAGCGTCGAGCCGCCGGTCTGCGCGTGGAAGCGCAGCGCGAGCGCCTTCGGGTTCGTCGCGCCGAACCGCTCGCTCATCACGCGCGCCCACAGCCGCCGCGCTGCCCGGAACTTCGCCACCTCCTGGAAGAAGTCGTTGTGCGCGTTGAAGAAGAACGAGAGCCGCTCGCCGAACTCGTCGGGCGAGAGGCCGGCCGCGACCGCGGCCTCGCAGTAGGCGATCCCGTTCGCGACGGTGAACGCGAGCTCCTGGACGGCGGTCGAGCCGGCCTCGCGGATGTGGTAGCCGGAGATCGAGATCGTGTTGAAGCGCGGCAGCCGCTCGGCGCAGTAGGCGAACAGGTCGGTCGTGAGGCGCATCGACGGGCGCGGCGGAAAGATGTAGTTCCCGCGCGCGATGTACTCCTTGAGGATGTCGTTCTGCACCGTGCCGCGCAGCTCCGCCGGCTCGACGCCCTGCCTCTCGGCGACGAGCTCGTAGAGCAGGAGCAGCACGGCCGCCGGCGCGTTGATCGTCATCGAGGTCGAGACCTCGCCGAGCGGGATCGAGTCGAAGAGCACCTCCATGTCGGCGAGCGAGTCGATCGCGACGCCCGTCCGCCCCACCTCGCCCTCCGCACGCGGGTCGTCGGAGTCCATGCCGAGCTGCGTCGGCAGGTCGAACGCGACCGAGAGCCCCGTCTGCCCGCTCGCGAGGAGGTAGCGGAAGCGCTCGTTCGTCTCCTCGGCCGACGCGAACCCGGCGTACTGCCGGATCGTCCACGGCCGTCCGCGGTACATGTCGGCATACGGCCCGCGCGTGAACGGCGGCACGCCCGGCGGCTCGAGCGCGCCCGGAGCATCGTCGGCCGTGTAGACCGGCTTGATCTCGATCCCGCTCTCGGTCTCACGCCGGTCGGTTGCCGCCACGTGAAAGTAGGCTACTCGGGTGCGCGTGACGGTGAGGCTCTTCGCCGGGCTCCGCGAACGGGCCGGCTGGTCACGGCGCGAGATCGACGCCGGGCGAGTGGCGGACGTCTGGCCCGCCCTCGGGCTCGGCGACGAGCCGGACGGCCTCCTCTACGCGGTCAACCGCGAGTACGCGCCGCCCGACCAGGAGTTGGCGGACGGGGACGAGGTCGCGCTGATCCCGCCGGTCTCCGGCGGCGCGTTCGTCCTCACCGACGAGCCGCTCTCGCTCGATCAGGCCGTCGACGAGGTGCGAGCCGACGAGGCGGGCGCGATCGCCACGTTCGTCGGCACCGCGCGCGCCCAATCGCGCGGACGCATCGTGCTCCACCTCGACTACGAGGCCTACGAGGGCATGGCCGAGGAGGTGATGGAGAAGCTCGCTGCCACCTTGAAGGAGCGCTACGAGCTCGTCGCGATCGCGATCCACCATCGCGTCGGCCGGGTCGAGATCGGTGAAGCCTCGGTGATCATCGCCGTCAGCGGGGCGCATCGCGCCGACACGCTCGCGGCCTGCAAGGACGCGATCGACACGCTGAAGGAGACCGTGCCGCTCTGGAAGAAAGAGGTCTACGAGGGCGGCGAGGAGTGGATCGGCCGCGGCTCCTGAACGCGCTACAACTAGCGATGTGGAGCCCGACTCCGTCGCGGAGCGCGACTACGACCCGATCCAGCCGCGCGGCACCGACTGGCGCGGGCTCGTACGGAAGATGTTCGCGCCGATCCTGTTCCTGGTCGGGATCGCGGCGAAGCTCGGCGGCTTGGCCAAGTTCGCGGGGCTCTTCATCGCCTTCGGCGGCTACACCCTGATCTGGGGCTGGCGCTTCGCGCTCGGGGTGATGTTCCTGATCTTCCTGCACGAGCTCGGGCACTACATCGAGGCGCGCCGAGAAGGCCTGAAGCCGCAATGGCCCGTGTTCATCCCGTTCCTCGGCGCCTACGTCAAGTACACGCGCGGGAATCCGTGGCAGACGGCGCGCGTCGCCATCGCGGGCCCGATCCTCGGGGGCTTCGCAGCCCTCGCGTGTTACGTCGTCGGACGAGCCAACGGCTCGGCGCTGCTCGTGGCGCTCGCGTACTTCGGCTTCTTTCTCAATCTGATCAACCTCTTGCCGGTGAGCATCCTCGACGGCGCTGCGATCTGGCGCTCGACGCGCTGGCTCTGGTACGGCGGGGGCCGCGGGAAGGCGTTCATCTCCGGAATGCTCTACCTCGTCACCGCCGTCCTGCTCGCGATCGGGACCTACGCGGCGTACCTGCCGCAGCACAGGCTCTGAGTGGAGCACAGACGGATCCTCGACACGCGCGAGCCGGACCGCGCGGACGCGATCGAGAAGATCGCGACACGAGTTCCGCGACGGCTTCGCCCTGGTGGCGCAGATCGACCGGCCGGCCGTCTCGATCTTCGGCTCGGCCCGCGTGCCCGAGAGGCATCCGGCCTACGTCGCCGCGCGCGCGGTCGGGCGCGAGTTCGGCTAGCGCGGCTGGGCAGTCATCACCGGCGGCGGCCCCGGCGTGATGGAGGCCGCGAACCGCGGCGCGCAGGAGGCCGGCGGGCTCTCGGTCGGGTTCGACATCCAGCTTCCGCACGAGCAGCACGCGAACCCGTACCTCGACATCTCCTACACCTTCGAGCACTTCTACGCCCGCAAGGTCTGCTTCGTGAAGCCCGCCGAGGGCTTCGTCGTCTTCCCGGGCGGGTTCGGGACGCTCGACGAGCTCTTCGAGGCGCTGACGCTGATCCAGACCGGAAAGGTCCAGCAGTTCCCGGTCGTCCTGTTCGGGACCGACCACTGGGCCGAGATCGTCGACTGGCTGCGCGAGGAGCTGCTCGCCGACGGGATGGTCTCGGCGGAGGACGTCGCGCTGATCCACCTCACCGACGATCCGGAGAACGCCGCCGACATGGTGATCGAGTGCTACGAGCGGCGGTGCGCCGCGACGCCGGAGCTCGCAACCTAGGCTCGGCGCAGAACCGGCCAGACCCCGCCGAAATGGCGGGCAGCGACACCGAGCGCGACGAGAGCGAGCCCGGCGCCGACAAGCGCGAATGCGGTCCCGAGGTTCCCGAGCCACGCGTTGAGGTAGTGGGCGATCGGGGCGTAGAACCCGATCACACCGAAGACGGCCCACGTTCCCCGCACGAGCGCGGTTGCGAGCCCGAGCACGACGATGCCGACGGCGAAGATCATCACCCAGCCCCAGGTCGCGTTACGGAACGCGTGGTACCCGAGGCCGACGGAAAGTGTCGTCAGACCGACGACGTGCCACCAGAAGGCCGATCGGCGGGCCCGCACGGCGTCGAGCGCCAGCCCCGCGAGGATCAGAATCCCGCCGACGACGACGAACGACGTCGCGTAGTCCCCCGGACCGGGAGGCTTGACGAACAACGGCAGGAGTAGCTGAGCAGCGACAAACGTCGCCACCACGACGATCGCGAGGATGAAGTGGAAGCGGACGATCGCAAACGCGGTCAGCCCGGCGACGGCGAGCACAACGAGGACCGCGAAGACCGAGCCCTCGAACTCCTGAAACGGCCCGAGCCCCACGCTGCTCTTCCAGACGCCGATCAGCCGCTCGAACGCGACCGTCGCTCCCGCAACGAATGTGACGGCCATCGCGGCGAGCACGCCGCCCGGCACCCACCAGCCCATTCGCAGCAACCCGGCCGAGGCCGCGGCGAATGCGAGCAGGAAGGCGAGCGAGGCGAGCAGGATCCAGGCGCCGCGCGCGGAGGAATGGACCTGCGTCAGGACGGCATAGCTCGCGCCGGTAGCTGTGAATGCTCCGAAGAACCAGAGGATGTTCGGAGCGTCGAACGCGGGCCACTCGTACGCGTCGGGCCGGTCGCCTGTCGTCTCCACTCAGGCGATCATGTCACTGGACGAGGAACCGCGCTAGCGTCGAAGTCCGAGGCGCCGCCCGAGTGCTGCGAAGCACGCGACGACCAGTACGGCCTCGGCGACCGCGTTGCGTGGGCCTTCATCAGCACCGGCCGCTCCCAGAGCGACGAACGCGACGAGGCCGGCGAGTGCGAGGCACAGGAGCCACGGGCGCCGCGGCAGGCGGACGGGCAGGTCGTCGAAGACATCGCCCGCCTCGCCCGGGACCGAGGAGCGAAGCCTCGTGAGCGGCACCGTCGCCGCTGCCACCGCGACCAGGGGCGCAGTCAGGATGACGCCGCCGATCCCCACGCCGGCCGCGTACCACCCGGCGAGGTCGCTCGTCACGGCATAGAGCGCGAGCGAGAGCATCGCGGCCGCACCGAACCCGAGCGCCATGCGCGTCCGGCGGAGGAGAAGCTCGACTTCGGCCGCCGGTGCTGCATGCTGGCGCCGGAGCCTCAGCGCCTGCAGGAGCGCGAGGAGGCCGGTGGCGAACGCGATCTGGCACCAGACGACCATTCCGACCGCTCCGACGATCGCCAGCCCGACGACTCGCGCCGACCCGACGCTCGACCACCCGCCGGCCGCCGGAATGAGCAGCCAGGCTGCGCCGAACCCGAGGCCGGCGACCGCGAGCGCGCCGAAGCCCCGGAACGCAGCGCGCCGGCTTCCGGCAGTCGCCAGTTCGTCGGCGAAGCGCCGGGCGAGATCGCGAGGGTCGCCGAACCGTGTGGCGTCACCCTCGGCAAGGTGATCCGCGGCCTCGGCGAGAATTCGCGCTCGTCGAGCCCCGTCGATCCCGACGCGGCCGAGCTCACGATCGAGCTCCTCGATGTAGCTCACGCGAGCACCGCCTCGACAGCATGGGCGAAGCGGCGCCACTCGCGCTCCCGCTCGCCGAGCGCCGAGCGGCCACGGCGCGTGAGCTTGTAGATGCGGCGCCGGCGAGCGGCAACGACCGTCCAGGCGCTCGCGAGCAGCCCGTCGGCCTCGAGCCGGTGCAGCACCGGGTAGACCGTTCCCTCGGCGAGGTCGAACGCCCCTGCTCCGGCGCTTCAGCTCCTCGATCACGGCGTACCCGTGCGCGGGCCCGTCTCGAAATGCGGCGAGGACGAGCACGTCGAGATGGCCTTTCAGCGTCTCGGCCCTCATCACAGGCGGACTATACCTAGTGTTGCTAGGTATCGCTGGGCTCGCGCCAGCCGAGCTCGTCGATCGAGCCGCGGGCGCGCTCGTGCACCTCGCGCCGGCGGGCTTCGAGGTCGGTCTCGACCGCCGGAGGCTCGGCCGCCGTCGCCTCGACGTCCTCCTCGGCCGCGCGGGACTCGGCGAGCTTCGCGCGCAGCTCGTCCGCGAGCGAGCTCTCGTACGCGACGGGGTCGCGGGCTTCTGGCGCCGGACCGAAGGAACGCCGCGATCCCGAGCGCGGCGAGCAAGCCGACGAGGAGACGCCTCACAGCTGCCATGACCCGATGCTACACTGGCCCGACTTCTCGCCACGCCCGTCGCGCCGTCACCCGAAGCGGCGCACAAGGGGCGGGGCCGACTCAGTCCATGGGAAGGGAGATTCGGGAGCTATGAACGAATACGAGATCTCTGCTCATGCTCGACCCCGAGCTCCCCGAGGAACGCGGCGAGGAGATCGTCGCGCGCATCGCGCGAGCGATCGAGGGCGACGGCGGCACCTGGGACGGCCACGAGCCGTGGGGCCGCCGCAAGCTCGCCTACGAGATCGACCACAAGGGCGAAGGCGTCTACCACCTGCTGCTCTTCACCGCTCGCCCCGGCGACGCTCGCCGAGATCTCGCGCGTGCTCAAGATCACCGACGGCGTCATGCGCCACCTCGCCGTCCGCCGCGTCAAGGGCGGCCACACCAAGGCGCCCGCGCCCGATTGCGGCCGTGTCCGCGCCGGCCGATGACGCCGACGGGGCAGCGGAGTAGCCTGGGCCCTTCACACGGAAGAAGGAGCGAAGACATGGCCAACATCAACCGCGTCGTGCTGGTCGGGAACCTGACCCGCGACCCCGAGCTTCGCCACACGCCGAGCGGCACCGCCGTCTGCAGCCTGCGGCTCGCCGTCAACACGCGCCGCAAGGACGGCGCGACCGGCGAGTGGACCGAGAAGCCGAACTACTTCGACATCACCGTCTGGGGCAACCAGGGCGAGAACTGCGCGCAGTACCTCGCGAAGGGCCGGCCGGTCGCGCATCGACGGCCGGCTCGAGTGGCGCGAGTGGGAGGCGCAGGACGGCACCAAGCGCCAGGCGGTCGAGGTGGTCGCCGACACCGTGCAGTTCCTCGGCGGCCGCGACGAGCGGCGACGGCAGGCGAGGCGGGCGGCAACCAGTTCGTGCCCGCAGGCGCGGCCGCGAGCGCTCGGACGCAGACTTCGGCGCCAGCGGCGCCGACGACGACATTCCGTTCTAGGAGGAGGAGCAGTGGCAGGAAGGACGACAAGCGAGGCGGAAGCAGGAAGCGCGCCGCCCCTGCACCGGGGGCCGGCGGAAGTCGTGCTTCTTCTGCAAGTCGCAAGGTCGACGAGATCGACTACAAGAACATCGGCGAGCTTCGCCGCTACATCTCCGAGAAGGGCAAGATCCGCTCGCGCCGGATCAGCGGCGCCTGCCGCCGCCACCAGCGCCAGGTCGCGGTCGCGATCAAGCGGGCGCGCGAGATGGCGCTGCTGCCGTACGTGGCCGAGGGCCGCGACGACGCGAGGGCGGCGACGGCCGCGACCGCGGCGACCGCGCGAGATCGCGGGGAGCGCTAGCGTGGAGGTCGTTCTGCGTCAGGACGTCGACAACCTCGGCCTGCGCGGCGAGGTCGTGAACGTCGCGCGCGGATACGCGCGCAACTACCTGCTGCCGCGCGGGCTCGCCGAGCTCGCGACGCCCGGCGCTCCAGCGCGAGCTCGAGCAAGCGCGACGCGCTCAGCGCGCGCGCCACGAGGCGAAGACCGTCGACGAGGCGCGAGGCGATCGCGAAGCGGCTCGAGGCGACCGAGCTCCGCTTCGACGTCAACGCCGGCCCGACCGGCTCGCTCTTCGGCTCGGTCACCGCGACGAACGTCGTCGACCGGCTCTGGGACGAGCAGAAGATCCGGATCGACCGCCGCAAGCTCGCATGTCGACACGATCAAGCGGATCGGCCGCTACACGGTCCCGGTCGAGGTGTTCGCCGACGTGACGGCCGAGCTGCGGCTCGCTCGTCGTGCCCGAGGGCGGCGAGCTGCCGCCCGAGGAGGAGCTCGCGGCCGCCGAGGCGGCCGAGGCGCGAGGCCGAGCACGGCCGCCGCGGCACGCCGAGAGCCGAGGAGCCGTCGAGGCCGTGAGCAGGCCGAGGCGAGCCGAGGCGAGGCGAGGCGGAGCTCGAGAGCCGAGGCTCCGAGGTCGACGCCGAGGAGCCGCGCAGCCGAGGCGAGCCCGCGCTCGAGGAGCCGGTCGAGACGCCGAGGCCGAGCCACGGCCGGCCGACGAGCCCGACCGACGCCGTAGCGTCCTCCCACAGGCCGCGCTCCGACAGCCGGCCCGCAGCGCTGCGGGCTGCACGGGTTTGTCCACAGCCTGTGGAAAGACGTTCCACAGTCTTCTCCACAGGCCGTCCACGGGTCTGTGGATTTCGCCTCGAACTTCCCGCTCCGAGCGAGGATTTCGTCCACCGCGCCGTCCGCCGGATCTGCGAACATACGTTCTGTCATGCCTGCAAACAGCCACGGCTTCCTTCTCGAGCCGTGCTCGACCGCTTTCCACAGCGTTGCGGGCGACGCCCGCGGCCGGTTCACTACGGCCCTGATGGCCGCGTCCCCGCAGCCAGGCCCTCGCCAGCCACGCCCTCCGCATCCCTGCCCCGCAGAACCTCGACGCCGAGGAGTCCGTGCTCGGCGCGATGATGCTCTCGGCGACGGCGATCGAGGCCGTCGAGCGACGATCATCGACGCCGGCGACTTCTACCGCGAGTCGCACGCGAAGATCTACCGCGCCGCGCTCGACCTCTACCAGCACGGCCAGCCGGTCGACGCGATCACGGTCGCCGACAAGCTCGACGAGAACGGCGAGCTCGACGAGGTCGGCGGCAAGGAGCGGATCCACGAGATCGCGACGCTCGTGCCCGGCGACCTCGAACGCGCGGCCACTACGCGCGGATCGTCCGCGAGATGGCGACGCTGCGCGGGCTCACGGTCGTCGGCGAGCAGATCCAGCGGCTCGGCTGGGACCGGCCGGGCGAGACGCCCGAGCTCGTCGACCGGGCCGAGCAGATGGTGTTCGACCTCGCCCAGCACCGCATCCGCGGCAGCTTCGAGCACGTCGAGCGTGCTCGTGCGCGAGAGCTTCGAGCAGATCACGAAGATGTACGAGTCCGGCGGCGAGATGACCGGCACGCCGACCGGCTTCCGCGACGTCGACCAGATGACGTCGGGCCTCCAGCCCGGCAACCTGATCATCGTCGCCGGCCGCCCGAGCATGGGCAAGTCGGCGTTCGCGCTCGGCATCGCGTCGAACCTCGGCGCTGCAGCACGGCATCCCGGTCGCCGTCTTCACGCTCGAGATGTCGAAGATCGAGGTCGCCCAGCGGCTGATGTGCTCCGAGGCGCGCGTCGAGCTGCAGCGCCTCCGCACCGGCCGGCTCACGAACGACGACTGGCCGCGGCTCGTCAAGGCCTGCGACGCGCTGACGAAGGCGCCGATCTACGTCGACGACACGCGCCTCACGACGATGCTCGAGATCCGCGCGCAAGGCGCGCCGGCTCAAGGCGCGCGAGCCGAACCTCGGCCTGATCATCATCGACTACCTCCAGCTGATGAGCTCGGGCATCGAACGTCGAGAACCGCGTCCAGGAGGTCTCCCAGATCTCGCGCTCGCTGAAGGTGATCGCCGGCGACCTCGAGGTGCCGGTGGTCGCGCTGTCGCAGCTCTCGCGCGCGGTCGAGAGCCGCACCGACAAGCGCCCGCTGCTCTCCGACCTGCGCGAGTCCGGCTCGATCGAGCAGGACGCCGACCTCGTCATGTTCCTCTACCGCGACGAGTACTACAACGAGCAGTCGGAGGATCAGGGCCTCGCCGAGGTGATCCTCGCGAAGCACCGCAACGGCCCGATCGGCACCGAGAAGCTCGCGTTCCTCAAGCGCTTCGCGAAGTTCTCCGACCTCGCCCCGCAGCACGACGCGAAGGTGGCGGCGTGAGGCCGGCGGGGAACGCGGTCTGGCTCTCCCCGGGCGCGACCTCCTTCTCGTGCCTCTGCGAGCGGTGCCTCGACGCGGCGGACGCCGCGCGGGACGTCGTTCCTCGACGCGGTGTCGCAGCGCGCGTGCAGGGGTCGGCTCGCGGCCGACACCGACGTCGCCTTCGCCCGCTGCCGCGCCGGCCACGAAGTCGTCCTGCGCCGGATCGAGCGGCCGCCGACGCTCGCCCGCTCGAACGCGAGGCAACTCCAGCTGCAATGAGCCGTCGCTCGCCTTCGGCTCCCTCCCGTGGGGGACACCATGTTTCCCCCACGGGCCCCCTGCTTCTCGTTCTCGTGGGAGAACCTCCCGGCTTCCCCCGCATCCCCTCCCCCAGGCTCATGGGCCGGAAACCGCCCCATGAGCCTGGCGCGCCAGCACGTCTGGGTCGGCCCGGAGGCAACGAGCTTCGAGGCTTCCTGCGAGGCGTGCCTGGCGCGACGAGATGCGCTGGTCGGTCGCGGTGAGTGTCCGCGACCGAGGTTGTCGGGGCACGCTCCGCCGCGAAGCCGACGTCGGCTTCACGACCTGCCGCCGCGGCCATCGGATCGTCGTCCACCGGGTCGGCCGTCGCCTTGCACGTCGTGGGCGGCGGTCGACGTTTCGCCTAGTAGAGCAACGGCACGAAGCGGTACGGCGTGCGCGCGAGGTAGTCGGCGTACTCCGGGTACCGCTCGTCGAGCCAGGCTTCCTCGCGTCGCGCCTTCAGGTCGAACAGGACCGACGAGCAGAGCGGTCGGGACGAGGCCGAGCGGCGCCTCCGCGACCGACCAGCCGAGCGCGAGCAGGATCACGCCGCCGTAGATCGGGTGGCGCACGTGCTTGAACGGCCCGCCCTGGCGGAGCTCGCTCCCTTCGAGCGGGCCGAGGGTACGGGGTGAACGAGCTGCCGAGCGACGCCACGCCGAGGACGAGCTACGACCAGGCCGGCCACGCGACCATCGAGGAGCCCGAGAACGACGAAGAAGCCCTCGACCGATGGTGGCCAGTACACGCCGACGAACCCGCAGCCGACGATCGCTCCGAAGAGCAGGACGCTGGAGCGCGACCCAGCCCTCGCCGCGCCGGCCGAGCTCGGGGATCTGCATGCCGCAACTGTACGCCGACCCGCCGTCCTGCCCGATCAGGCAGACTGCGGTACGTGCCTGCGACCGTCGTCGTCGGCGCGCAGTGGGGCGACGAGGGCAAGGGCAAGATCGTCGACCTGCTCGCGCAGCGCTCCGATGTCGTCTGCCGCTACCAGGGCGGGCCGAACGCCGGGCACACGATCATCGTCGGCGACGAGACGTTCAAGATCCGCCAGACGCCGAGCGGCGTGATCTCGGGCAAGGTCTCGGTGATCGGCGCCGGCTGCGTCGTCGACCCCGAGGTGCTGATCGCCGAGCTCGACGAGCTCGAGGCGCGCGGCATCGACACCTCGGTCGTCGTCGCTCTCCGGCAACGCGCACCTGATCATGCCGTGGCACATCGCGATCGACCAGGCCTCGGAGCGGCGGCTCGGCAACCTCCAGATCGGCACGACCCGCCGCGGCATCGGCCCCGCTACGCCGACAAGGCGTCGCGCATCGGCATCCGCGTGCAGGACGTGCTCGACCCGAAGATCCTGCGCCAGAAGATCGAGGTCGCGCTCGCCGAGAAGAACGTCTGGCTCGAGCGCGTCTACGAGGTCGACGGCTTCGACCTCGAGGAGGTCGCGACCCGCTACGAGGGCTACGCGCAGCGGCTGCGCCCGATCGTCGGCGACGCGTCGCTGCTCGTCGACGAGGCGCTGCGCGCCGGCAAGGACGTGCTCTTCGAGGGCGCGCAGGCGACGCTGCTCGACCTCGACCACGGCACGTATCCGTTCGTCACCTCGTCGAACCCGATCGCGTCGGGCGCCTGCGACCGGGCATCGGCATCGGCCCGACGCGGATCGACCGCGTGCTCGGCGTCGCGAAGGCGTACGTGACCCGCGTCGGCGAGGGCCCGTTCCCGTCCGAGATCGAGGGCCCCGACCAGGAGCGCCTGCAGCGAGCTCGGCGGCGAGTTCGGCACCGTGACCGGCCGCGTCCGCCGCTGCGGCTGGCTCGACCTCGTCGCGCTGCGCTACGCGGTGCGCGTGAACGGCATCACCTCGCTCGCGCTGACGAAGCTCGACGTGCTCTCCGACTTCGCCGAGCTTCCGGTCTGCGTCGCGCTACCGCGCTGCGCGACGGCTCCGAGACGCCGCACTTCCCGGCGCACCAGAGCGACTTCCACCACGCCGAGCCCGGTCTGGCAGATCCTGCCCGGCTGGCAGGAGCCGCTCGACGACGCGGGCACCCGCGACGAGCTGCCCGAAGCGGCGCGCGGCTACGTCGAGTTCGTCGAGCGCGAGCTCGAGGTGCCGGTCGAGCTGGTCGGCGTCGGCGCCGCGCGCGAGCGCGTCCTGGTCTGACCGCGCCGTCCGCCCGCCCGCCCGTTCGCTTCACCGCTCGCGCCTCGCCGGCCACGGCCTCCGCTGCTGCGAGGAAGCACGACGTTGCCGACGTCATCCAGCCCGAACCCTGGATTCGTGGGAGATCTCCCAGGCGTGGACGTCGAGATCGCGAACGTACCCGGCGTATCCGCCGTAGAACGGTCTCCGCGGGCTCACGCGTGATCTCGGCCCCGTTCCCGCGGGCCTGCTCGATCGCCTCGCGCACCTGGTCGCGCGACCGGACGTTGAGGGCCGAGCGATGCCACTCCAACGTGCCCCCTCGTCCGGAATGCCCACGTCGGTCGGCGAGTGTGCCCCGCGCCCGAGACGATGACGGCTCCGCCCGCCTGAAAGAACGCGGTTTCCTCGACGTCGAGTGCGGGTGACCAGCCCTAGGCCGCGTAGAACGCTTTCGCCCGGTCGTAGTCCGACACGCCGAGGGTTACGAGGCTCACGCGCTGCTCCACCGGCTTGACGGTAGCGGAGCTCGGGAACCTCTGGATCGCGCCAGGAGCATCAGAACGCTCCGGCCGACCGCTCGCGTGATCCCGCGTGACCTGTGCGGAACCGGACGCCGCGGCAGTAGACTCGCCGCGTGAAGGTGCTTCTCGTCGGCTCGGGCGCGCGCGAGCACGCGCTCGCCTGGCGGTCTCGCGCGAGCCCCTCGCTGACCGAGCTGCACGCGGCGCCCGGGCAACCCCGGGATCGCGGCGCTCGGCACTGCCACCCGGTCCGCGCCGACGACGGCGACGGGCTGCTCGCGCTCGCGCGCACGATCGGCGCCGACCTCGTCGTGATCGGGCCGGAGGCGCCGCTCGTCGCCGGCGTCGCCGACGAGCTCCGCCACGCCGGCATCGCCGTCTTCGGGCCGGGCGCGGAAGCCGCGCGGATCGAGGGCTCGAAGACGCTTCGCCAAGGAGGTGATGGCGGCGGCCGGCGTTCCCGCGGCGGCGACGCTCGCCGATCGCGAGGGCGCCGTGCGTGGTCAAGGCCGACGGGCTCGCGGCCGGCAAGGGCGTGTTCGTCTGCCGCACCGCCGGACGAGGTCGAGGCCGGGCTGCGCGGCGCGCGCCGCGCTCGGCGACGACGATCGTGATCGAGGAGCTGCTCGAGGGCCGCGAGGTCTCGCTCTTCGCGCTCTGCGACGGGCGCCGCGCCGTCCCGCTCGGCGCCGCGCAGGACTACAAGCGCGCCGACGACGGCGACGCCGGCCCGAACACCGGCGGGATGGGCGCCTACTCGCCGGTGCCGTGGCTCGACGACGCCGGCGGCGCTCGTCGAGCGGATCCACCAGCCGGTGGTCGACGAGCTCGCCCGGCGCGGCACGCCGTTCGTCGGCTGCCTCTTCGCCGGCCTGATGCTGACCGAGGACGGGCCGCGCGTGCTCGAGTTCAACGCCCGCTTCGGCGACCCCGAGACGCAGGTGCTGATCCCGCGGCTCGAGGGCGACCTGCTCGAGGCGCTCGCCGCGGCCGCGCGCGGCGACGCCGACGGCGCGGCTCGCTGCGCGAGGGCCCCGACGCCGCCGTCACCGTCGTCCTCACCGGCCCCGACTACCCGGAGCGAAGCGACTACGCCGGCGCCGCGATCACGGGCATCGCCGAGGCCGAGGCCGCGGCGCGCTCGTCTTCCACGGCGGCACCGCGATGCACGGACGAGCGCGCTCGTGACGAACGGCGGCCGCATCCTCTCGGTCACGGCGCTCGCGCCGACGATCGCGGAGGCGCGCGACGCGCCTACGCAGGCGGTCGACAAGGTGACATTCGAGGGCGTGCGCTTCCGCACCGACATCGCGGCGGCGGCCGGTGGCTGAGCCCGTCGTCGGCATCCTGGTCGGCTCCGAGTCCGACCGCGAGCGCATGCAGGCGGCGCTCGACGAGCTCGACGCGCGCGGGATCGCGCTGGGAGTTCGAGGTGCGCTCGGCGCACCGCACCCCCGACGCGGTCGCCGAGTACGCGCGCTCGGCGGCCGACCGCGGGCTGCGGGTGCTGATCTGCGGCGCCGGCCTCGCGGCGGCGCTGCCCGGGCGTCGTCGCCGCGCACACCGAGCTGCCGGTGATCGGCGTCCCGCTGCGCTCGTCGATGAGCGTCCTCGACGGGCTCGACGCGCTGCTCTCGATCGTGCAGATGCCGCCCGGCGTCCCGGTCGCGACGGTCGGCGTCGACAACGCGAAGAACGCCGCGGTGCTCGCGGCGCGGATCCTCGGCGTCGGCTGAGCGCCGGCGGCCCGCGGACCCGCCCGTCTCTAGACTGGCCGCGTGATCGCCCGCTACTCCCGGCCCGAGATGAGCAGGATCTGGTCGGAGGAGGGCAAGCTCGCGCGCTGGCTCGAGGTCGAGCTCGCCGCGCTCGACGGCTGGGCCGAGATCGGCGCGATTCCCGCCGAAGACGTCGCGGCGATCCGCGCGCGCGGCCGACGTGCCGACGCCCGAGCGCGTCGCCGAGATCGAGCGGATCACCGACCACGACACCGCGGCGTTCGTCGACGCCGTCGCCGAGCAGCTCGGGCCCGAGGGTCGCTGGGTCCACTACGGCCTCACCTCGTCGGACGTCGTCGACACCGCGCTCGCGCTCCAGATCCAGGACGCGGGCAGGCTCGTCCTCGCCGGCGTCGACCGCGCGATCGACGCGGTCGTCGCGCCGCGCCGAGGAGCACCGGCGCACGATCTGCATCGGCCGCTCGCACGGGATCCACGCCGAGCCGACGACGTTCGGCTGGAAGCTCGCCGGCTGGGCGTTCGAGCTCGACCGCGACCGCGCGCGCCTCGTGCGCGCGCTCGAGTCGAACCGCGTCGGCCAGCTCTCGGGCACGGTCGGCACCTACGCCGGCCTCGACCCCGAGGTCGAGCGGGTCGCCTGCGAGCGGCTCGGCCTCGAGCCGGACCCGCTCTCGACGCAGGTGATCGCGCGCGACCGCCACGCCGAGCTGCTCTCGGTGCTCGCGCTCGATCGCGACGTCGCTCGACCGGTTCGCGACCGAGATCCGCCACCTCGCGCGCACCGAGGTGCGCGAGGTCGAGGAGCCGTTCGCGCAGGGCATGAAGGGCTCGTCGGCGATGCCGCACAAGCGCAACCCGAAGGTCGCCGAGCGGATCTCCGGCCTCGCGCGCGTCGTGCGCGCCGCCGCGGTCGTCGGGCTCGAGAACGTGGCGCTCTGGCACGAGCGCGACATCTCGCACTCCTCGGCCGAGCGGATCGTGATCCCGGACGCGTTCCTCGCGCTCGACTACATGCTCGACCGCTTCACCTGGATCGTCGACGGCCTCGTCGTCTACCCGGAGCGGATGCTGCGGAACCTCGACGCCTCGCACGGGCTCGTCTTCTCGCACCGGCTGCTGCTCGCGCTCGTCGAGTCGGGGCTCGAGCGCGGCGAGGCCTACCGGCTCGTCCAGCGCAACGCGATGCGAGCCTGGGACGAGGAGCGCGACTTCCGCGAGCTCGTCGAGGCCGATGCCGAGATCACGGCGCGGCTCGACGCGGCCGCGCTCGACACGCGTCTTCGACCTCGAGGCGACCGTCCAGCACGTCGACCCGTCTTCGACCGCCTGCGCACGCTCGTCCCGGGAGGAGGTCGTCCATGTCTGAAACAGCGACGCACGTCGCCAGCGGCAAGGTTCGCGAGATCTACGCCCTCGACGACGAGCGCCTGCTGCTCGTCGCGAGCGACCGCATCTCGACCTTCGACGTCGTGCTGCCGACCGAGATCCCCGACAAGGGCCGCGTGCTGACCGGGCTCTCGGCGTTCTGGTTCGCGCAGACGACGGAGATCGTCCCGAACCACCTGCTCGCGCTGCGCGACGACGGGCGCTCGACCGAGTGCCGGCGGCTCGAGATGCTCCCGATCGAGTGCGTCGTCCGCGGCTACCTCGCCGGCTCCGGCTGGAAGGACTACCTGGCGACCGGCGAGGTCTGCGGCCACCGGCTGCCGCCGGGCCTCGCCGAGTCGGAGCGGCTGCCCGAGCCGATCTTCACGCCGGCGACGAAGGCGCAGACCGGGCACGACGAGAACATCGACCGCGCCGCCGCGGTCGCGCTCGTCGGCGAGGAGCGCTTCGACGAGGCGGAGCGGCTCACGCTCGAGCTCTACCGCTTCGTCTCCGAGCGCGCGCCGCGCGCGGGATCATCCTCGCCGACACGAAGCTCGAGTTCGGGGTCGACGAGCACGGGCCGGCTCGTGCTCGCCGACGAGGCGTTCACGCCCGACTCGTCGCGGTTCTGGCCGGCCGACGAGTACGCGCCGGGCGGCCCGCAGCCGTCGTTCGACAAGCAGTTCGTGCGCGACTACTGCGAGTCGCTCGGCTGGGACAAGACCTACCCCGGGCCCGAGCTGCCCGACGACGTCGTCGACGGCACGCGCGCCCGCTACGTCGAGGCGTTCGAGCGGCTGACCGAGATCGCGTTCGCCGACTACCTCGCCGACCCGAGGTCGTGCTCGGATGAGGGCGACCGTGCTCGTCCGTCCGAAGGCGGCATCCTCGACCCGCAGGGGCAGGCGGTCGAGAGCAGCCTCCGGCACCTCGGCTTCGCCGTCGGCGAGGCGCAGGGTCGGCCGGCTCGTCGAGCTCGAGCGTCGAGCACGGACGACGCGGCGGAGGCCCGCGCGCAGGTCGAGCGGATGTGCGAGCAGCTGCTCGCGAACCCGCTGATCGAGAGCTACGAGATCGAGCTCCGGACGGACGCGTGACCGACGCGCACGGTTCGCCCGCGGATCGCGGTCCTCGTCTTCCCGGGCTCGAACGACGACCGCGACGCGGAGCTCGCGCTCGCAGGCCTCGGCGCGGACGCGCTGCGCGTCTGGCACACCGACACCGAGCTCCCGGCCGGACACGGCAGCCGTCGTCCTCCCCGGCGGGTTCTCGTACGGCGACTACCTCCGCTGCGGCGCGATCGCGCGCTTCTCGCCGATCATGGCGGCGGTCGTGCGATTCGCCGGCGAGGGCGGGCTCGTGCTCGGGATCTGCAACGGCTTCCAGATCCTGACCGAGGCGCGCCTGCTCCCGGGCGCGCTCCGCCCGAACGAGTCGCTCTCCTTCGTCTGCCGCGACGTCGCCTTGCGGGTCGAGCGGACGGACACGCCGTTCACCTCCCGCTGCGAGGCCGGCCAGACGCTCGACGATCCCGGTCAAGCACGGCGACGGCTGCTGGTTCGCCGACCCAGAGCTCCTCGAGGAGCTCGAGGCGGCACGGCCAGATCCTCCTCCGCTACGCGGCGGGCGAGAACCCGAACGGCGCCGTCGCCGACGTCGCGGGCGTCTGCAACGAGGACGGGAACGTCTTCGGGCTGATGCCGCACCCGGAGCACGCGGTCGACCCGCTGCTCGGCTCGACCGACGGCGCGCTGATCCTCGGCTCGCTCGTCGACGCTGCTCGATTGTCGGCCGCCGTTCCCGTCTAGGCGTCGCCCTCCCCAGCCGAGCGCCTGCGCCAGCCCGGCGTGCCGCTGACAGCCGCCCGCAGCCGCTCGAGGTCGCGCGCCCGCAGCGTGACCGGGCCGCGCCGCAGCCGCGCCGTCGGTCGTGTACGCGATCCGGACGACCGCCTCGCCGCGCTCGTCCTCGAGCAGCTGGACGAGCGAGGCGAAGCGCTTCTCGCCGGCTCGCTGGGCGACCTTGACCTCCTCGACGACCGTCGCCGGGCCCCACGGAGTCGCTGCTTTCGTCGCCATGGAACGACGGTAGCCGGGAATGTGTGACAGCGTGGTGAACGCGACTGTGACGAAAGTGGAAACTTCTCGCCCCGGCACGGGTCCGCCGGGTTACGCGTCGATCGGGACGTGGCCCGGCATCGCCGCGACGCGGTCGAGCCAGGCGCGGATCGCCGGGTACCGCTCGAGCTCGAACCCGCCCTCGTGCGCGACGTGCGTGTACGCGTAGAGCGCGATGTCGGCGAGCGTGGGCGCGCTTGCCGACGAAGAACTCCCGGCCGTCGAGGTGCCGCTCCATCGCCGCGAGCGCCCGGTAGCCGGCGCCGTCCGCTCCTCGATCCGGTCGGCGAACGCCTCCGGCCGCCCCGAGTACGCGAGCCAGAAGCGGACGACCGCGATCGCCGGCTCGTGGTCGTACTGCTCGAAGAACATCCACTGGAGCACCTGCGCGCGCTCGTAGCGATCGTCGGGGACGAACCGCGTGTCCTTCGCCGAAGTACCAGAGGATCGCGCCGGACTCCGCCAGCGGGCGGCCGTCGTCGAGGACGAGCGTCGGCACGCGGAGCGCCGGGTTGAGCTCGCCGAGCAGCTCGGGCCGGTTCGAGCGGTCGACGACGTCGACGGTCCGCCGCTCGTACGCGACCCCGAGGTGCGCGAGCAGCAGCCGCACCTTGTAACAGTTGCCCGAGACCGGGCTGTCGTAGAGAAGCACCGCGCCGACTAT
Organism: uncultured Actinomycetes bacterium; assembly: GCA_963815945.1. GTDB lineage: Bacteria > Actinomycetota > Thermoleophilia > Gaiellales > Gaiellaceae > PALSA-600. The sequence continues at coordinate 99,122 of CAWFIN010000007.1, read as the reverse complement.
CGCAGACGGTGCGTTCGGGCCCGCCGGCGCCGTAGGATGCAGACGATGGCGAGGTACCTGCACACGATGTACCGGATCACCGACCCGGCGACGGAGCCGCTCCTTCTACGAAGCGCTCGGGTTCGAGTTCAGACGCGAGTCCTCGATCGTGCGGAACGGAGAGCTCGAGGCGACGTTGTACTTCTTCGCGATGCCGGGCCACGCGGAAGAGCTCGAGCTCACGTTCAACCACGACGGTCGCACCTACGAGGCGGGCACCGGCTACGGTCACATCGCGATCGGTGTCGACGACCTCGACGCGACGCTGGCGGCGCTCTCCAGCCAGGGAATCGAGCCCGAGAAGCCGCCGTACCGCGTCCGCGAGGGCGGGTCACGTCTCTGTTTCGTCGGCGACCCGGACGGCTACCGGATCGAGATCATCGAGCTCACCGGCTAGCGCTTGCGGTGGGGGCGCGGCGTCCGGCGAGAGCCACCCCGCCCAGGATCAAGCCGAGGCCCACGACCCCGGCTGCTTCGAGCGGCTCGCCCAGCAGCAGCACCCCGTACGCGAGCGCGAACGGTGGAACCAGGTACGTGACGAGAATCGAGCGCGACGCACCGGCCTGCCGAAGCATGACGAAATAGAGGACGTACGCGATCCCGGTGCCGACGACCCCGAGGACGACCACGGAAGCCGTCTCCTTCCAGCCGGGAACCGACCCGGGAAGCGTCGCGATCCCGAACGGCGCCGCCAGAATCGTCGCGCCGACCATCGAGCCGGCCGCGACGACGAGCGGCTCGGTGTCGCTCAACTTGCGGGAGGCGAAGATCCCCGCCGTCGAATAGGAGAGCGCGGCCAGCACCACCGCGAGCGCAGGAAGAAGCCCCCCTCCGGCGTGCGCGCCGACGAGCAACGCCACGCCGACGAAGCCCAGGACGAACCCGGCAAGCCGCGAGCCCGTGACGCGCTCGTCACCGATCCGGGTGAGGATCAGCACCGTGAACAGCGGCGCGGCCGCCTGGAGAATCGCCGCGAGGCCCGAGTCGATGCGGATCTCGGCCCAGGAGATGAGCGCGAACGGAAGGGCCGAGTTCACGAGCCCGAGCACGACGAGCCGGCCCGCTGCCGCCCGACCTGCCTCGATTGCCTGGCGGCCTGCCACCACCAGAGCGACCGGGATGAGCACGGCGGCGGCGAGCAGGACCCGCAGCCAGACGAGCGTCAGCGGGTCGAACTCCCGGACGGCGACCTTGATGAACATGAACGAGGCACCCCAGATCGCCGCGAGGGCGACGAGCATCATTGTCGACCGGCGACTCATCCCATAGGTGTAACGGTCGCGACGGCGGCCGCGTGAGAGGAGCCCCGACTTCTGCCTGGGCCGCAGCGAGGCACCGCTGAGGGGCGTCGGGGGCCACGGGTAGACTGGTCGTCTGACCGCAGTCGCGCAGCAGCCTCTCCATCGAGCGCTCGGTCTCACCGACTGGGAGTTCGACCGCATCCAAGAACTGCTCGAGCGGCAGCCGAACGACTTCGAGCTGGCCGTCTTCTCGGTGCTCTGGTCGGAGCACTGCGGCTACAAGCACTCCGCCCCGCTGCTTCGGCGACTGCCCTCGGAGGGCGCGCGCGTCCTCCAGGGGCCGGGCGAGAACGCCGGCGTCGTCGACCTCGGCGGCGGGCTCGCCGTCGCCTTCAAGGTCGAGTCGCACAACCACCCGTCCGCGGTCGAGCCGTTCCAGGGAGCCGCGACCGGCGTCGGCGGCATCCTCCGCGACATCGTCGCGATGGGTGCGCGCCCGATCGCGCTGCTCGACGGGCTCCGCTTCGGCGCTCCCGACTGGCACTTCAAGCGCGCCGTCGCGGGCATCGGCCACTACGGCAACTGCGTCGGCGTGCCGAACGTCGGCGGCGAGACGGTCTTCGACGACGCCTACGCCGCGAACCCGCTCGTGAACGCGATGTGCGTCGGCCTGCTTCCGACCGAGCGCGTGCTGCGCGCGAAGGCGACCGGCACCGGCAACGCGCTCGTCCTCTACGGGGCCTTCACGGGCCGGGACGGGATCGGCGGCGCCTCGGTGCTCGCGAGCCAGGATCTCGAGGGCTCCGACGAGAAGCGGCCGTCGGTCCAGATCGGCGACCCGTTCCGCGGCAAGGCACTGATCGAGGTCTCGCTCGAGCTCGTCGAGCGCGACCTCGTGCTCGGCCTGCAGGACTGCGGCGCCGCCGGGCTCTCGTCCTCGCTCGGAGAGATGGCCGCGAACGGTGCCGGGGTCGACGTCCATCTCGACCGCGTGCCGCTCCGCGAGCCCGACCTCGAGCCGTGGGAGATCATGATCTCCGAGTCGCAGGAGCGGATGGTCGCGGTCGTCGCGCCCGACCGGCTCGACGAGGTGCGCGAGGTCTGCGAGCGCTGGGAGCTCCCGTGCACCGTGATCGGCGAGGTCACCGACCACGGCGAGCTGCGCGTGTTCTTCGGCGGCGAGATCGTCGGCGCGATCCCGGCCGCGCTCCTCACCGACGAGTGCCCCCGCTACGAGGTCGAGCAGACGCCGCATCCCGTCTCCGCCGCGGCCGTGAAGCCGGTGAACGACGAGCCGAAGACCTGGGTCTTCGAGCAGTACGACCACCTCGTCGGCTCGCGCACCGTCCGGCGGCCCGGCTTCGACGCCGCCGTGCTCCGGATCGACGGAACGCGCGGTCTCGCCGTGTCGCTCGACGGCCCGCCGATCGGCGAGCGCGACCCGTACCGCGCCGGCTGGAGCGCGGTCATGGAGAGCGCGCTGAACGTCGCGTGCGCCGGAGGCGAGCCGCTCGCGCTCACCGACTGCCTCAACTTCGGCAACCCGGAGCGCGCCGAGATCGGCTGGGAGCTCGCGCAGGCGATCGACGGGATCGCGGCTGCCGCCAACGAGCTCGGGATCCCGGTCGTCTCCGGCAACGTCTCGCTCTACAACGAGACCGGCGGCTTGCCGATCCCGCCGACCCCGGTCGTCGGCTGCGTCGGGCTCGTCCCCGACGTGACCCGGATCCCGTCGCGCTGGCATCAGGGCGACCGCGTCGTGCTGCTCCGCGGCGAGGGCGCCGAGCTCGTTCGCTTCGTCTGGAGCAACGCCCATCGCTTCTCGCTCGCCCACGACGTCTCCGACGGCGGCCTTGCACTCGCACTCGCAGAGGCGGCTTCCTGGTCGGGTCTCGAGGCTGACCTCGACCCGGCGGAGGGGCCCGGCGTCGTGGTCGCGCTCCCTCCGGACGAGCCGCTCGACTGGATCGACATCGTGGAGCTCGGGACCGTCTGATGTGCGGCGTCTTCGGCATCTACGCACTCGAGCGCGACGTCGCGCGGCTCACCTACTTCGGCCTGCACGCGCTCCAGCACCGCGGCCAGGAGTCCGCCGGGATCGCCGTCTCCGAGAGCGGCCGCCTGACCGCGTTGCGCGACCTCGGGCTCGTCACGCAGGTGTTCGACGAGCAGAGCCTCAGGGCGCTCAAGGGCGAGCTCGCGATCGGCCACACCCGCTACTCGACGACCGGCTCGAACGCGTGGGCGAACGCGCAGCCATTGCTCCACCACGGTCGCGTGCGCACGGTCGCGCTCGGGCACAACGGGAACCTGATCAACGCCGACGAGCTGCGCGAGGAAGTCGGTGTCCGCCTCTCGTCGACCTCGGACAGCGAGGTGATCGCCGCGATGATCGCGAACGACGAGCGGCCGCTCGAGGAGGCGATCGCCGCGGCGATGTCCCGGATCGAGGGCGCGGCCACGGTCGTCGGCATCGCCGACGGCACGCTGTTCGCCTTCCGCGACCCGCACGGCTTCCGCCCGCTCGTCCTCGGCCGGCTCGGCGACGACGTGGTCGTTGCCTCCGAGACGTGCGCGCTCGACCTCGTCGGCGCGACGTTCGAGCGCGAGGTTCGCCCGGGCGAGATCGTGCTCGTCGACGAAGACGGCCCGCGCTTCGTGCAGGTGCTGCCCGAGGCGGAACGCGGCTCGCTCTGCATCTTCGAGTTCTTCTACCTCGCCCGCCCGGACACGAGGCTCGCCGGCGTCGAGGTGCACGCGGCGCGCGTGCGGATGGGCGAGCGGCTCGCCGAGGAAGCGCCGGTCGAGGCCGACCTCGTCATGCCGATCCCGGACTCGGGAACTCCGGCAGCGATCGGGTTCTCGCGGGCGACCGGGATCGCGTTCAGCGAGGGGCTGATCAAGAACCGCTACGTCCACCGGACGTTCATCCAGCCCGAGCAGGGCATGCGCGAGCAGGGGATCCGCATGAAGTTCAACCCGCTCGCCGAGGTCGCCGGCAAGCGGCTCGTCGTCGTCGACGACTCGATCGTGCGCGGCTCGACGACCAGGCAGATCGTGCAGATGCTCTTCGATGCCGGCGCAGCCGAGGTGCACGTGCGCATCTCGTCCCCACCCGTCGTCTCGCCCTGCTACTACGGCATCGACCTGGCGACGACCCGCGAGATGATCGCCGCCCACGCGACGGTCGAAGACGTGCGCGAGGCGATCGGCGCGACCTCGCTCGCGTACATCTCGCTCGAAGGCCTCCAGGCCGCCACGCGACGCCCGGAGTCGACGCTCTGCCGTGCCTGCCTGACGCGCGACTATCCGACCCGCGTCCCGGACGAGTCGGAGAAGCTGCGCTTCGAGCCCGTCGGCGTCTAAACCGATTGGCGCCGCGGGTCGAGGGCCTCCGCGCGCCCGTAACGCACGGCCCGCGAGCGACCTCGGGATCGAGGCCTTGCTCGATCAGCTCCTGCCGCAGCTCCCCCTCCGAGGCGAGCCGCAGGAACAGCCAGCCGAGGGCGATGAGCGTCACCGCGCCGCCCTCGGCCATCATCACGACGCCGGCGAAGTTCTGGTCGTGGATCGCCGAGATCCCCCACTTCGGATTCGCGTGCACGTACCACGGATAGAAGATCGACGTCGTCCACATGAACACGTTGCCGAGCACCGTCTCGATCAAGCGAACGAGCGCGACGTACCCGAGCTTGGCGCCCGTGCCGAACCACCGTGGCGCCGGCAGGGTCTCGACGACCGGCGCCCACATCAGGCAGCCGCACGTGAAGAAGCAAAAGTGCTCGAACGCGTGCACGGCGCTGTGCCGGAGCGCCACCTGGTAGAGGAACGGGAGGTGCCAGACGTACAGGTTGAGCGCCCAGAGCGGAAGCGCCACGCAGGGGTGGGCGAGGATCCGCAGGCGGTCGACCGTCCTGATGGCCAGCACCGGCCGAAGCACCGGTCCGGTGAGCCCGAAGAGGAAGCAGATCGGCGCAAGGTCGCCCAGGATGACGTGCTGGATCATGTGGACGAAGAAGAAATCCTCCTCGCCGATCTTGTCGATCGGCGAGTTGAGCGCGAGCACGACGAGAGCGATCCCGATCCAGAACGAGAGGCGGCGCACGAGCGGGACAGGGGTTCCCCGCGCAGCGAGCGTCCTGCACCGGCGCAGGTACAGAAGCGACACGAGGAGGGTCGGCACGAGCTGGAGCGGGTTGAGGTTCCAGCTCCCGAGAAACGCAATCGGCATGCCGAGAGTGTGGCGCACCCGCGCCGGGTGCAGCGACGACAATCAACACCTGCACGCCTCCCACGACCGCCTCGGGAGGGCCGGTCGTAGACTCTCTGCGGTGAGCTCCGAGCCCCACAGCTATGCGAGCGCCGGCGTCTCGCTCGCCGTCGCAGACGCTGTCGTCGAACGGCTTCGCGCGGCAGTCGAGTCGACCGGAGCGACCGGATTCGGCGCGTTCGCAGGCCTTCACCCGCTCGACGAGCGGCGCCTGCTGGCCGCGTCGACCGACGGCGTCGGCACGAAGCTGATCCTCGCGCGCGCCCGCGGCGCACTCCGTGCGTGCGGCGCCGACCTCGCGGCGCACTGCATCAACGACGTGCTCACGAGCGGCGCGACGCCGCTCATCCTGCTCGACTACGTCGCGGCGAGCGAGATTCACCTCGGCGAAGTCGTCGAGCTCGTCGAAGGGGCAGCCGAAGTCTGCCGCGCCGCGGGTGTCGCGCTCGTGGGCGGCGAGACGGCCGAGCTGCCCGGCATCTACCGTGAGGGCGAGCTCGACTTCGCCGGCACGTGCGTCGGCATCGTCGACCGAGACGATCTGGTCGACGGATCAGGCATCGAGGCAGGCGATGCCGTGATCGGCTTCGCGTCGAATGGCGTGCACGCGAACGGCTTCACCCTCGTTCGCAGCGTCCTCGAGAGCGAGGACTACGACGGGCCCGACCTGCTCGCCCCGACCCGCCTCTACCTGGACGAGGCTCGCGCGCTGCGCGGCCGCGCGAAAGCGTTCGCCCACGTCACCGGCGGCGGGATCGTGGGCAACCTCGTGCGCGTGCTTCCCGACGGGCCGCCGCGCAGAGCTCGACTGGGACGCGTGGGAGCGGCCCCCGGTCTTCGACTGGCTCGCGAGGCATGTCGACGAGCCGGAGCTGCGACGGGTCTTCAACCTCGGCATCGGCTGGTGCGCGGTCGTCGCGGATCCCGCGCCCGGCGAGACCGTGATCGGGCGAATTCTGTGATCGGCGTTCTCGTCAGCGGGAACGGAACGAACCTGCAGGCGCTGATCGACGCCGGGCTCCCGGTCGTCGCGGTCGCGTCGAACAGGCGCGACGCGCTCGCACTCGAGCGGGCGCGCGCCGCCGGGATCGCCACCGCCACCTTCAGCCTCGACTGCCACGTCGACCGCGTGGAGCGCGACCTCGTGATGGCAACCTGGCTCGAGGAGCACGGCGTCGAGCTCGTCGTGCTCGCCGGGTACATGCACCTGCTGACGAAGCCCTTCCTCGACCGCTTCCCCGGCCGAATCGTGAACGTCCATCCGTCGCTTCTGCCCCAGTTCCCCGGGACCCACGCGATCGACGATGCGCTCGCGGCGGGCGTCGACGAAACGGGAGTGACGGTGCACCTGGTCGACGAGGGCGTCGACACCGGCCCCGTCCTCGCTCAGGAAACCGTGCCTGTGGAGCCCCGCGCGACCCTCGAAGAGCGGATCCATGCCGTCGAGCACCGCCTCCTGCCCGCGGTCGTCCGCGAGCTCGCCGCGCGAGCGGAGGCGACGGCACCGTGAGAGCGCTGATCTCCGTCTGGGACAAGCAGGGCGTCGACGAGTTCGCGCGCGGTCTCGCCTCGCTCGGCTTCGAGCTCGTGTCGTCGGGAGGGACCGCGGACTTCCTGGCCGGAGCGGGCCTCGAGGTGACCCGTGTCGAGGACGTCACCGCCGCGCCCGAGATGCTCGGCGGCCGCGTCAAGACGCTGCACCCGCGCATCCACGCGGGCATCCTCGCGCGCCGCGACCTTCAGGACGACCTCGACACGCTGGACGAGCACGGGATCGAGCCGTTCGACCTCGTCTGCGTCAACCTCTATCCGTTCACGTCCGTCGCATCGAAGCTCGACGTCCCGGAGGACGAGGCCGTCGAGATGATCGACGTCGGCGGGCCCGTCGATGCTCCGGGCCGCCGCGAAGAACTTCGCCCACGTCGCAGCAGTCTGCCGGCCCGAACAGTACGAGCCCGTGCTCGACGAGCTTCGGTCCCGCGGGGAGCTCTCGCTCGAGTTGAGGCGCTCCCTCGCGAATGAGGCGTTCGCGACCACCGCCGCGTACGACGCGGCGATCGCGCGCTGGTTCGGCGAGACGGCGCCCTTCCCCGAACAACTGACGATCAGCTTCCAGAAGGTCGCCGACCTCCAGTACGGCGAGAACCCGCACCAGCGGGCCGCGTACTACCGGGAGCTCGGCGCACGCCGCCACCTGCTGTCGCACGTGGATCAGCTCGGCGGCCGCGAGCTCTCGTACAACAACCTCGCCGACCTCGACGCGGCCGGGCGGATCTCTCGCGAGTTCGGCGCACCCGACGGCCGTGCTCGTCAAGCATGCGAACCCGTGCGGAGTCGCGTCAGCGACGACGATCGAAGAGGCCTACGAGGCGCGCGCTCGCAGCCGACCCGGTCTCCGCGTTCGGCTGCGTGCTCGTTCTCAATCGCCCGGTCTCGGGTGCGCTTGGGCGCCGAATCGCCGAGCATTTCGTCGAGGTGTTGTTCGCTCCCGAGTTCGACGTCGAGGCGCTCGAGGCGCTGCGGTCGAAGACGGCTCTGCGCATCCTCGCCGACCGCGAGCGGCGCGCCGAGACTCCGCGCGAGCTGGACTACAAGCGCGTGCTCGGAGGCCTGCTGGTGCAGGAGCGCGACGCAGACGTCGGGCAGACCGACCCGTTCAGCGTCGTCGTCGGATCCGTCACGGACGAGCAGATGCGTGACCTCGTGTTCGCATGGCAGGTGTGCCAGCACGTCACCTCGAACGCGATCGTGCTCGCGAAGGACCGCCGCACGATCGGGATCGGCGCCGGCCAGATGAGCCGCGTCGACGCAGTCCGGATCGCGATCGAGAAGGCGCGCGAGCTCGGGCACGATGTGGCGGGAGCGGCTCTCGCGAGCGACGCATTCTTCCCGTTCGCGGACGGCCCGCAGCTCGCGCTCGACGCGGGCGTGACGTCGTTCATCCAGCCGGGCGGCTCGAAGACGGGACGACGAAGTCATCGCTGCCGTCGAGGCAGCCGGCGCGGCTATGGTCTTCACCGGTCGCCGCCACTTTCGCCACTAACGGTCCGGGAATTCAAGTGGATGGTCGAACGTTTGGCTAGCCAATCATTCGGGAATCTGGGGGAAAGGGATCGATGACTGCGACATTCGGGAATCTGGGGGAACGATCGATGACGGAGCTGGATCCGCTTCGCTGGAAGGCCCTTGCGGTCATCTGCGCCGCGTTCTTCATGACGATCCTCGACGTCTCGATCGTCAACGTCGCGCTCCCCTCGATCGGCAAGTCGCTCGACTTCTCGCGCGACAACCTCCAGTGGGTCGTGACCGCATACGCGATCACGTTCGGCGGCTTCCTGCTGCTCGGCGGACGCGCCGCCGACCTCTACGGGCGGCGCCGGGTCTTCCTCATCGGCGTCGTCGTCTTCACCGTCGCCTCGCTCCTCTGCGGCCTCGCGTCGTCCGAAGCCGTGCTGATCGCCGCGCGCGCTCTCCAGGGACTCGGCGCCGCGATCATCTCTCCGGCCGCGCTCTCGATCGTCACGACGACCTTCGCCGAAGGCGCGGAGCGGAACAAGGCGCTCGGCATCTGGGGCGCGATGGGCGGCGTCCGGCGCCGCGGTCGGCGTGCTCGCCGGCGGCCTGCTGACGAAGTACCTCGGCTGGGAGTGGATCTTCTTCGTCAACGTCCCGGTCGGCGTGCTCGCCTTCGTGCTCGCGCCGCGGTTCGTGCGCGAGAGCCGCTCGGAGCAGCGGACCTCGCCCGACGTCGCCGGCGCCGTCACGGTCACGGCCGGGATCGCGCTGCTCGTCTACGCGATCTCGCAGGCGCCCGAACCACGGCTGGGGCTCGAGCTGGACGATCTCGCGTCTCGTGGCCTCGGCCGTCCTGCTCGGGGCGTTCATCGTGATCGAGTCGAGAGCCAAGCACCCGCTGATGCCGTTCTCGATCTTCCGCGTGCGCACGGTCGCCGGCGCAGACATCGTCGGCTTGCTGCTCGGCGCCGTGACGTTCTCGAACTTCTTCGTGCTCACGCTGTACGTGCAGCAGGTTCTCGGCTACTCGGCGCTCAAGACAGGCGTGTCCTTCGCCGCCACGGCCGGAAGCGCCGTGCTCTGGGCGGGCGTCGCACAGTGGCTCGCGACGAAGATCGGGCCGAAGCCCGTGATGGCGGTCGGATTCGTCGCGATGACCGCGGGGATGCTCTGGTACTCGCAGATCCCGGCCAACGGGTCGTTCTCGACCGACCTCCTGCCCGGCTACCTCCTGATCGGCTTCGCGCTCCCGTTCACGTGGATCCCGGTCTCGATCGCCGCTCTCGCCGGTGTCCAGGCAGCACGAGGCGGGGCTGGCGTCGGGGCTGATCAACACCGCGCAGCAGGTCGGCGGCGCGATCGGCGTCGCGGTCGCCTCGTCGGTCTCGCTGAGCCACTTCAACCACGAGCTGAGCGCGGGATCGTCGTTCGCCGTGGCGTTCACGAGCGGGTCGCAGTGGGCGTTCTGGGTGATGGCCGGCGTCGCGATCGTCGGCCTGATCGCCACGCTGGTGCTGATCCGTCCCGACGAGCTCGGCCCGGTCGGCGAGCCCGTCAGCGTTCCGGTCTAGCGTCTCTGCGCCGCAGTCGCGCTTTGGCACTGGAAACCTGCGTCCGCCGGGCGTAGGATGTGCGGGATGGGGATGGACGGTACGCGCGCCGGCCGCGCTCATCGGCTGCCGCGCCGGTCTTGGATGCTTGCCGCGTGCGCGCTCGTCGTCTTCGGCGCGACAGCCTGCGGCGGAAGCAAGAAGGCGCCCCAGGAGACCGCCACGGGAACCGGGCTCTTCCTCAAGGGCACTCCGGCGGAGCGCGCAGCGGTGATCAAGGCGAGGCTCACCGCCGCCGGGTATGTCGTCCACCCGATTGCCCGAAACGACAACCAGACGCGGGCTCGACGTCGCACCGGGCCGCGTTCTCAGGCCGCAGACGGCGCTCACGGCGCTCGATCGCTCGCTGAACGGCGAGTGGATGCGCCTGCACCACGAGATCGCCACGATCACGGTTCGGACACGCCGCGACGCGGAGGCCAACAAGGGTATGTCGCAACAGACCTACGACCGGCTCATCGTGATCGCGAAGCAAGTGAGAGCGCTCTCGCTGAAACAGCGGACGATTTTGCTCTTCGACTCGCCGACCGAAGCGACCCTCTACACGCAACGCGTCGACCAGCAGAACCGGCACCGCCACCAAGTCCTCACCGAGAGCGTTGTCTTGCCGGGCAACGTGCAGATAACCAAGTACCGGATGGACGGCCCGACGATCTTCGTCGCCAAGGCCGACACGAGCTCGGATGCGTCGGGGAGTGTCGAAGAGGACTTCGACAAGGTCGCGTTCCGGAAGTTCGTCGCGATCGCCGAAGGCCGAGCCTGACCGGTCCCAGCGCGTAGGCTGTCGCGCGATGGCGCGCGAGTACCCGAGCGTCCTCGACCTCGTCGGGTCGACTCCGATCGTCCGGCTCGACCGGATCTCCCGCGACGTCCCCGGCCAGATCCTGGCGAAGCTCGAGTACATGAACCCCGGCGGCTCGGTCAAGGACAGGATCGGCCTCGCGATGATCGAGGCAGCCGAGCGGGACGGGCTCTTGCGGCCCGGCGGGACGATCGTCGAGCCGACGTCCGGCAACACGGGCGCCGGTCTCGCGATCGCGGCAGCGATCAAGGGGTACCGCTGCATCTTCGTCATGCCCGACAAGATGAGCCAGGAGAAGATCGCCATCCTGCGCGCGTTCGGCGCCGAGGTCGTGATCACCCCGACCGCAGTGGAGCACGACTCGCCCGAGTCCTACTACTCCGTCTCGTCACGGCTCGCCGAGGAGATCCCGGGTGGGTTCAAGCCCGACCAGTACTCGAACATGGCGAATCCCGACGCGCACTACCACTCGACCGGGCCCGAGATCTGGGAACAGACCGGCGGCGAGATCGACGCCATCGTGATCTCGGTCGGCACCGGCGGGACGATCAGTGGTGTCGGCCGGTACTTCAAGGAGCAGAAGCCCGCCGTGCTGATCGTCGGCGCCGATCCCGAAGGCTCCGTCTACACGTCCAGCGACCCAAGTGACCTGCAGCCGTACTTCGTCGAGGGAATCGGCAAGGACACCTGGCCGGACACGATGGACCCGAAAGTCGTCGACGAGTGGATACGGGTGTCCGACCGCGACTCGTTCCTCACCGCGCGGCGGCTCGCGCGCGAGGAGGGCCTCCTCGCGGGTGGGTCGTCCGGAACGACCGTGTGGGCGGCGCTCGAGGTGGCGCGCAGGCTCGGCCCGGACGCGAAGGTTCTGACGATGCTGCCCGACTCGGGCCGCTCGTATCTCTCGAAGTTCCTCGACGACAAGTGGATGCTCGAGCACGGTTTCCTGGAGCGGAGCGCTCCGACGCCGACCGTCGCGGAGCTGCTGCACTCGAAGAAGGCCGACAAGTCCGACGTGCCCGCGCTCGTCACCATCTCGTCGCACCAGAAAGTCGGCGAAGCCATCAACGTGATGCAGCGCTACTCGATCTCACAGCTCCCGGTCGTGCGTGACGGCGAGCACGGGACCCTCGCCGACGTGATCGGCTCGCTCCAGGATCGCGACCTCCTCGACCGCGTCTTCAAGAACGCGGACGCGCTGCACGAGGACGTCGTGTCCGCGATGCAGCCGCCGCTCGCCACGATCGACGCCAGCGCCTCGGTCGACGAGATCGTCGCGGCGCTCACCGGACGTACGAACGCGGTGGTCGTCGCCGACGAAGGGCGCCCGGTCGGCGTCGTCACGCGCTCCGACCTGCTCGAATACCTCGCCCACCGGCGCTAGCAACTGCGGGCGACGACGAGCTGGTACGCGAGCTTCGCAGTCTCGTTGACTGCGTACCAGGGGAGCTTCCAGGCGGGCTGCGACGCGCCGACCATCTGCAGCCGGCCGTGGTAGCAGCGCGCGATCACGATCCTGGCGCGGAAGACATGAAACTGCGACGTCACCACGTCGATCGTCGAGAGGCCCCGCTCCTTCGCGAGCCGGCCGATGAACTCGGCCTCGCCGCGCGTGGACGCCGGGTTCGCGGTGAAGCAGAGAATACGAACGTGAGCCACGACACGCTTCCCGGCGCAAAGGCGGCTCTCGAGCGTCTTGTGGTCTCCACGAGAGATCACGAGGAGCGGCGCGTAGCCCTGTTCGACGAGCTGCAGTCCCTTCGGGAGCCGGGTCTTCGAGCCCTGGAGAACGACGACGGCGTCTGCGTGGATGGGGCTGCCGCCGTGGTCGAAGAGCGTAGACCGCGCCCGCCGCCAGAACCCAGACGAGCGAGGGCGAGCGGGAGCAGCCGCGTGAAGACGAGAAGAGCCGCGCGACGCATGCGGTGGTGAGCGTATGCGCGTGAGCGCCACCTCGCTGCGGCGATACGTCGTCGCGCACCAGGGATACACAGGCCGGTATCGGCGCGCGACCGCAGACGGCGTCGCGGCCGAGATCCATCGCCTCCAGGCGGTGCAGCTCGACTCGATCGCGACCGTCGACCGCGCGCATCGCCTGACGCTGGTGTCGCGCGTCGGCGACTATCCCGGAGGCCGAGCTCTCGCGGCTGCTGCGCGAGGGACGGGTGTTCGAGTACTGGTCCCACGAAGCCTGCCTCGTCGGTATCGATGACTACCCGCTCTTCACGTGGCGGATGGAAGACCTGCGCCACCGGCACTGGTGGGGAAGAGAGCGCCCTGAGGAGCTCCGCCCGGTCGAAGAGGAGGTGCTCGCCCGCCTCCGCGCCGAGGGCGCGCTGCCGGCGCGCGCCTTCGAGGGTCGAAGCGAGCCGATGTGGGGCTGGAAGCCGGCCAAGCGCGCGCTCGAGCACCTGTTCGCCGCCGGCGAGGTGGCCATCGCCGGGCGGCAGGGCTTTCAACGGCTCTACGACCTTCCGGAGCGGGTGATTCCCCGCCGCTACCTCGACGCCCCCCGACCGTCGAGCGCGGAGTTCCACCGGGCTTCGCGCTCCGCGCCGTACAGGCCCGCGGCGCGCTGACCGACGCCGGCATCGCGGAGCACTGCCGCTTACGCGGCGGCGCGCGCGAGGTGCGGCCCCACGTCGATGCGCTCGTCCGCGACGGGCTCGCTCGAGCGCGTCGAGGTCGACGACGGCGGGCCGGGCGTCGTCGTTCCGGCCGGCGCCGAGATCGACGGCGCGCCCACCGCGGCCGTGCTCCTCTGCCCGTTCGACAACCTGCTCTGGGACCGGCCGTTCGCCCGCCGCCTGTTCGGCTTCGACCACCTGATCGAGGTGTACAAGCGCGAGCACGAGCGCGTGTTCGGCTACTACGTCCTGCCGCTGCTCGTCGGCGATCGCCTCGTCGGCCGTGCCGACCTGAAGGCCGACCGGGCCGAGGGTGTCTTGCGAATCAAGCGGTTCACGCCCGAGCCCGGGATCCGCCGCCGGCTCGACGAACCGCTCGAGCGGGCGGCGCTCAGGCTTGCCCGCTCGCTCGGGCTCGAAAGCGTCGAGCGCTAGTCTCCCGGGAATGGAGTTCGAGACCCGCGCGATCCACGACGGCCAGGAGCCCGATCCCGCGACCGGCGCGGTGATCACGCCGATCTACCAGACCTCGACGTTCGCGCAGGAGGAGGTCGGCCAGCACAAGGGCTACGACTACTCGCGCGTCGCGAATCCGACCCGCACCGCGCTCGAGACCGCGCTCGCGAGCCTCGAGGGAGCTGCGCACGGCGTCGCGTTCTCGTCCGGGCTCGGAGCAACGACGACGGTGATGCACCTCGTCGACCCGGGCGAGCGCGTCGTGCTGATCGCCGACGTCTACGGCGGCGTGTACCGGATGACCTCGCAGGTCTACGAGCCGAAGGGCTACCGCTTCACGTACGTCCCGGCCGAAGAGTTCGACGACAACCTCGCTGCGCATCTCGGCGACGACGTGCGCCTCGTCTGGATCGAGACACCGTCGAACCCGCTCCTGAACGTCGTCGACATCCGGCGCGCGGCCGACGCAGCCCACGCCGCCGGCGCGCTGCTCGCCGTCGACAACACCTTCGCGACGCCGTACCTGCAGCAGCCGCTCGAGCTCGGCGCCGACCTCGTCGTCCACTCGACGACGAAGTACCTCGGCGGCCATTCCGACGTGATCGGCGGCTTCGTCGGCACCAACGACGACGCGCTCGGCGAGCGCCTGCGCTTCCTCCAGAAGTCGCTCGGCGCGATCCCCGGCCCGTTCGACTCCTGGCTCGTGCTGCGCGGGATCAAGACGCTCGCGGTGCGCATGCGCCAGCACTGCGAGAACGCCCGCCGGATCGCCGACTACCTCGACGGCCACCCTGCGGTCGAGCGCGTGCTCTATCCCGGGCTCGCCACGCACCCCGGCCACGAGTCGCGCGGCGTCAGATGCGCGACTTCGGCGGGATGATCTCGTTCCTCGCCGAATCCGAGGCCGAGGCGGTCGCGATCTGCGGCCGCACGAAGCTCTTCTGCCTCGCCGAGTCGCTCGGCGGCGTCGAGAGCCTGATCGAGCATCCGGCGCGCATGACGCACGCGTCGACGGCCGACGCGCCCTTCGCGGCTCCGCGCAACCTCGTGCGGCTCTCCGTCGGGATCGAGGCGGTCGATGACCTGCTCGCCGACCTCGAGGCAGCGCTCGTCGGGGCGCCGGCCGGCGTCGGGACCGCAAAGGCCCGTTAGCACCCTGGACGCGCTGTTCCCGATCGACCTGCGGTTCGGCGGCTTCGAGCGGTCGATCGGCGTCTACCTGCTCGAATCGCCGGCCGGGCCGATCCTCTTCGACTGCGGGCCGTCCTCGACGCTGCCACGGCTGAAGGAGGGGCTGCGCGAGTGCGGCGTCGAGCTCACCGACGTCCGGCACCTGTTCCTCTCGCACATCCACCTCGACCATGCCGGCGCGGCGGGGCCGATCGTGCGCGAGCATCCCGGACCTCACGATCTGGGTCTCGGAGGTCGGCGCTCCGCACCTCGTCGACCCGTCGCGACTCGAACGCTCGGCGCGCCGGCTCTACGGCGACGCGTTCGACCCGCTCTGGGGCGAGCTGGCGCCCGTGCCCGAGCACAACGTTCGCGTTGCCGCCGGTGACGTCCTCGGCTGGGAGGCGTTCCCGGCGCCGGGGCACGCCTCGCACCACGTCCTCTACTTCCGCGAAGGGACGATCCTCGCGGGCGACGCGTGCGGGATCCGGATCCAGCCGTCGCGCCGCATCCTCCCGGTCGCCCCGCCGCCCGACATCGACCTCGAGGCCTGGCACGCGACGATCGCCGAGATCGAGCGTCGCTCGCCCGACCGGCTCGCGCTGATCCACTTCGGCGTCGAGACCGGCGTTGCCGACCACCTGGAGCGCCTCGGCGAGGAGCTCGACCGCTGGGCGAGCCCGCGTCCGGGACGGGATGACGCTCGAGGAATTCGTCGCCGCGGGCCGGGCGGACGCGGGCGAGGAGGCCGATCTGTGCGACCGCGGTCGCGCCCTACTGGCAGTCCTGGCACGGCCTACGCCGCTACTGGGACAAGCGCGACGAATAAGCGCGACGAATCCGAAGCTCAGTAAAGCCCGCGGGCGGGCCCGAGCACGTCGCAGCCGCCCGACTTGTACTTCGAATACACGGGTGGCATCCACACCGCGACCCACTTACCGTCTTTGTTCTTGAACCAGTACGCGTACGCCAGCGCGATCTGCTGGCTGCCGCCGCCACGGCTGAACAGCACCTGGAGCGCGACGGTCCGAACGTCCTGGCGACCGAGGATCGGCAGGTTCACTGGAACCTTCGTCGAGTCGGCCACCTTCACCGACTTGATGTTCACGCCGGGCGGAGCAACCGGGTTCTGCTTCTGGCACGCAAGCCAACGAGACTGGGACACGGCCGACTGGTACGCGGGAGAGAGATAGCTCCAAACCGTGTTGTAGTCGTGCGTGAACGCCGCCTTCGCGAGGATGGCCGAGTACTTGCTCGGAAGCGTGGGCCACGGGTCTGCCGGGGTTCCGCCCGCCGGCATGTCGGCGACGGCCGAACCGGCCAGCGCGCCGGCTCCGACAACCGCGCACAGGAGTGTTCTCAGCAGCGACACGCGTCAGATCCTCGTCCGAAGCATACCGCGCACTACCTGCGGTGGACGCGGGCGCCGCTCGACTGGTCGATCGACATCACGACGAGCTCGTCGACGACGACGTGCGGCGGGCCGCGTGACCGCGAAGAGGATGCACTCGGCGACGTCCTCGGCCGCGAGCGGCCTCGTTCCCTCGTAGACCGCCTTCGCCTGCTCGGCGTCGCCGCGGAAGCGGACGAGCGAGAACTCCGTCTCGACGAGGCCCGCCGTCGACCGTCGTGACGCGGATGTCGCGTCCGAGCAGGTCCTCGCGCAGCGCGCGCGTGAAGCCGCGCACGGCGAACTTCGAGGCGATGTAGGTCGCGCCGTTCGGATAGGCCCAGCGGCCCGCGATCGAGCCGATGTTGACGATGTGCCCGGGCTCGCGCAGCGAGCGCTGGAGCACGAGCCGCGTCATCCGCACGAGCCCGTTGACGTTCGTCTCGAAGACGCGTCCGCTCGTCCTCCTCGGTCGACTCGGTGAACGGGGCGCGGCCGAGCGCGAGCCCGGCCGCGTTCACGAGGATGTCGGCCGGCCCGGCGGCGTCGACGAAGCGCTCGCAGCTCTCCGGGTCGGTCACGTCGAGCGCGAGCGCGACCTCGGTCTCGAGCCGCTCGACGCGGCGCGCGCCGCCGACGACGCGCGCGCCCTCGTCGGCGAGCAGCCGCGCGGTCGCGGCGCCGATCCCGCTCGAGGCGCCCGGTGACGATCGCCGTCTTCCCGGCGAGCCGACCCAGGCCGGCACCTTACCGCGGCCGGCTACGCGGTCTGGAGCGACGACGTGCGCGCTCGTCGTGCTGGCCGTTCTTGTCGTTCGACGTCGGCGTCGAGCGATGTACTGCTTGCCCTTGACGCGGCTTGAACTTGCACCGACGAAGCGAGACCGTCTGGTCGGCGGCGAGCCTCTCGTTCGGCTGCCGCGACGGCGACGAGCTTCTTCTTGCCGTCGTAGACGCGGTAGGTGATCGCCGACCGTCGCCCCGACGGCGTTGTGGTAGGCCAGGAACGGGACGTCGACCTTGACCGTCGGGCTCTTGCTCGGGGCGACCAACTGCGTCTGGCCGACGATGCGTCTTCGCGGTCGACGCGAACGCGGCGTACGACGGCTTCTTCGCGCCGCTGCTCTGGATGAGCCCGCTGTGCCAGGTCTGGCGGTGCTGTCCCGGAGGATGAACCAGACGAACATCTCGACGTACGGGCTCGCCGCCGCCATCTGGAGCGCCGTCTTCGCGTCGGCGGCCTGCTGCGCGTAGCGACACGCCGCCGCGCGTACTCCGGCTTCGTCTGCTCGCCGTACTCGGTGATCCAGATCGGCACGCGGCGGTGGAACCACTTCTGGAGGCGATGCGCCGAACTGCGTCGATCCGTCGTCATCGTCACGTTCGGGTAGGCGACCTTCTGCGTCGGGCCCGAGGAACGGATCGGTCGGGTACGGGTGCGTCGCCCAGGCGTCGAACGGCAGCTTCGGAGTCGGCCTGCGAGAGCAGGCTGCGCGAACGTGGCGGGCGCGACCGAGTCGCTCACGCCGGGGATCGGCTTGTTGCGGCCGCGGTTCGAGGTCTCGCCGACCGCGACGAGCGCGTGCGGGTTGCCCGCCTTGATCCCCTTGTACGCGGCCAGGTAGAGCTTCGCGTAGGCCGCCGGGCTGACGATCTTGTTGCCCGTGAACTGCGGCGTCAGGAAGAGCTCGAGGTTCGGCTCGTTCCAGACCGACCAGCGCGCCGACCGAGCCGAAGCTGGCGTGTAGCCGTTGTAGCGCGCGCGCCAGCATCTGCGCGAACTGCGTCAGGTTGCTCAGGTTCGTCGGCGGGTGGTTCGGCGTCTGGCCCCCGTTCGCCCACTTCGGGCGTCCCGGAGATCGTTGATCATCACCTGGAGGTCGTAGCGCGGCGCCGTTGCCGACGAGCGCGTCGAGGTCGGCGAGCTGGTACGCCGGGTCGTCGCCGTTCAGCGGGGACGGCAGGCTTCGTCGGCGCGATCTGCGACCAGTCGGCCGGGACGTGGATGACCGAGGCGTTCGCGTTCTGCGCGGCGAGCAGGTTCTTGCTCACGTCGGGTGCCCAGCGGAAGCTGGTGTCGTCGTAGAAGCCGACCGGCATCCGCGGCGCTGCCGTGGCTGCCGTGGCCGAGGCAGCGACGAAGCACGGTGACCACGGCGAACAGAATCATGCGTTGCACGAGAGAACGACCTCCCTGGCTCAGTGACTGGAGATACCCGACGCGCGCCAGCGTACGGCTACCCGGTGAACATGATGTAAGGACGGTCGGACGGTCGTGGGTCACTTTGACTCGACGCCCCGGCCCGGAACAGCCGGGGCCACTGCAGGATACGCCACGCCTCCAGTGGAGCGAGTGCCCGCGCGAGCTACGCAGGGCTCGACTCGGGGAACCAGGCGTGCTCGGGTGGACCATACGGCTTTCGCAGCTCCTCGACAGCGTGCTCGATCCGGGACGTCAGATCGCGTGCGGATGCGATCGTCGGCTTTGCGATCGCCACCTCGATCGGCTCACCGACGATCAACCGGATCCGAGGAAGACCCAGTTTTGGCTTGCCGGGCCGGAGAGCGCGTTCGCTGCCGACGATGCAGACGGGAACGATCGGCGCCCCTGTGCGTAGCGCCAGCTTCGCGGCGCCTCGATGCCACGGCCGGACGCGGTAGGGCAGACACGTCCCCTGAGGGAAGATCCCCACCACCGCGCCGTCGTGCAGGAGTTGTTCGCCGCGCGAGAAGGCGCCTCGGTCGCCGGCGCCTCTGTCGACCGGGAACGTGCCGAACCACTCCATGATCCAGTCGCACCCCCGCGACCCTGAAGAGCTCCGCCTTGGCCATGTACCGAACCGGGCGCTGGCTGACGAGCCCGAGCAGCCACGGGTCGATGAGCGACTCATGGTTCGCGACGAGGATGACCGGGCCTTCGACCGGCACGCGCTGGATGCCCGCCATCTCGATGCGGTAGAGCCGCCGGGCCATGGATCGAAACCCGATCCGGTCGAGGAGTGTGTAGAGAGGCGGGTCGCTCATTCGCTGGTGGAGGGGCGCCGGGGCGCCGGCTCGACAAGGTAGCGCTGCCGAGAGAGAACGCCGACGGTGTCAGACGAACGCGTCGAGCTGGCTTCCGACGAGCTCGACCCAGCGGCGGCCGCGTGGAAAGGGCACCGGCCGGCCGCCGGGGAGCCGCAGGGCGATCGGGTGGATCGCTCCAGGTATCAACGTGTACGAGCCGGGAACACCGAGTGCCCGCGCCCGGTCGAAGCCGCGCCGGGAGCTCGCCGGGGACACCCCTGGAATGCCCGGAAGCGGACGGTCGAGCGAGCCGTGAATGACATCGAGCCGCCTGCCGACGAGCGGGTCGAGCGAGAGGCGGTCGGGAATCCACGGCGCGAGACCGACCACGCGCTCGACGGTCGGCGTCGCCGCGGCGGCGATCGAAACGGCCCCGCCCATCGAGAAGCCGACCAGCATCGTGCGGCCGCGCGCCTGCTGCTGAAACGGCCGCGCACGCGTCCTCGATGCACCACTCGAGCCGCCGCCAGGACTTGATTCGGTATCGCACCTCCAGAAAACGGAGAGCCGGAAACGCGGGTGCGAGCCTCCCGACGAGCCACTCGATCGACGCGCTCCAGGTGCCGGCGACCTCGTGGCCCTGGCCGCCGTTCGCGCAGATCACGGCGCACTCGGAAGGCGCGTTGTGGACGCGCGCCTCTGCGCCGGTCGACAGTGTGACGATCTCGGCCACGTCGGCCATCTTGACCGAGCCAGCCGTGACGCACACACCCGAGAGCTTCAGTTCAGGTGGGCGCGCCGTTCGAGCTCAGGCCTGCGAGCTTGGCTGACCGGGCCGATAGCCGAAGAGCCTCTGCCCGACTGCATCAACTCGACGGTGTGATGACGGTCTGGCGCGGCAGATGCTCCGGAATGAGCTCTGCGGCGCGTCCGGTCGCGTCTCATCTGAGCGCCACGAAGAGCTTCGAACAGCCGTGCTTCCGACGTATCAAGCGTGCGTCTCTTGGGTTCCATTTCGAGTTCTCCATCCCGACCGCGGTCAGTGATCCCGGGGACTGTCTGCGTACCATAACCACAGCTGCGCGAGCTCCGGTGATCCCGGCCTCCGCAATCGGAGACAGCAAGTCTCCGTTGGCGACCGTGAAGACAGAAAAGACAGCCTGCAGCCCTTTTAGAACCGCAACGACGCGGTCCGCTCGGTATCACGCCGCCCGGGGACGTAGGGTTGGCGGCCGGGATGAGTGACGCTCCCCTCCCGAGTGACCCGAACGCGCTGATCCGCAGCAGGCGCTATCGCCTGCTCCTCGTGGTTGCCGCTCTCATCGGCCTGATCGTCTCGACCGCGTCCTGGGGCTTTCTCGAGCTCGTCCACCAGCTCCAGGTCTGGGTGTACCAGGACCTGCCCGGTGAGCTGGGATTTGACTCGGCGCCGGTCTGGTGGTCGATTCCGTGGCTCGCCCTCGCCGGCGCGCTCACCGCGATCGCGATCACGCGCCTGCCCGGGCGCGGAGGGCATGTCCCGGCCGGTGGGCTCCGCACGGGCGGCAAGCCGACGTCCCCTGCCGAGCTGCCGGGCGTTCTCCTGGCGGCGACGGCAACCCTCGGGCTCGGGCTCGTGCTCGGTCCCGAAGCGCCGTTGATCGCGCTCGGGATGGGGCTTGGCATCCTCACGATTCGTCTGGTGCGCAAGGACACACCGGAGCAGGCACTCGCGCTGATGGCTGCCGCCGGCAGCTTCGCCGCGATCTCCACGGTATTCGGCTCGCCGATCATCGGCGCGGTGATCATCCTCGAGGCCGCCGGGCTGGGAGGGTCGATGCTCACGCTCGTGCTCCTTCCCGGCTTGATCTCCGCCGGGATCGGCTCGCTCGTCTTCATCGGGCTCGGCTCGTTCTCCGGATTCAGCACGAGCGCCTGGTCGCTCTCGCCGTTTCCACTGCCGCCGACCGGTGGGCCCGGCTGGGGCGACTTCCTCTGGACGATCGTCCTCGCCCTCGCCACCGCGGTCGTCACATTCGCGATCGTCGAGCTGGCGCTCCGCCTGAAGAAGCTCGTCGAGAAGCGGCTCTTCCTGCTCACAGTCGCGGCCGGCCTCGCCGTCGGCGGTCTCGCGATCGTGTTCGCCGAGCTCACGGATCAGTCGCCCGACGCCGTCCTCTTCTCCGGTGAGAGCGCGTTCGGCACCCTGTTCGACAGCGCCGCCACGCTGTCGCTCTCCACCCTCGCGCTTCTGCTCCTCTTCAAGGGGCTCGCGTGGAGCATCTCGCTCGGCAACTTCCGTGGCGGCCCCACCTTCCCTGCGATCTTCCTCGGCGTCGTCGGCGGCCTCCTCGCCGCGCACCTGCCCGGATACGGGGAGACGCAAGCGGTCGCCGCACTCGTCGGCGCCAGCTGCGTCTGCGTCCTCCGTCTCCCGCTCTCCTCGATCGTGATCGCCACGCTGCTCACCGCGAAGGCCGGCCTTGCGGTCGCCCCCATCGCGATCGTCGCAGTCGTGGTCGCCTATCTGGCGAGCCTCGCCCTCACCGCCTACGTCGACCAGCGGGTCGGCCGCGACACCCGAACCGCAGACGACTCGATCGGGCCGGCAGCGGCTGGGCCTGCAGTCGCTCCGGCCGGGTAGACACGACCGCCCAGGGAGGTTCGGTTTGCGCGGCGCTGTCGTCGACTGGACGCGATGTCGTAATGGATAGGTTGTTCGAGTCACCGAAAGCAGTGGGGGTGCGAGAGATGAGCAAGTCCAACACGGCGAAGAAGGCGAAGGACAAGAAGGATCACGACGAAGTGGATGCCGCGCCGGATCCAGCGGCGACGCCGGACGAGGCCGAGGCGAGTTCTTCCGGGAAGATGAAGCGGAAGGAGTACGAACGGGAGATGAGGATCCTCCAGGGCGAGCTTGTGGCCATGCAGGAATGGGTCAAGACCACCGGCGCCAGGGTCTGCGTCGTGTTCGAGGGTGTGGACTCTGCGGGCAAGGGCGGCACGATCCGGCGGATCACCGAGCGAACGAGCCCTCGGGTGTTCAAGCACATCGCCCTGCCCGCCCCGGACGCGCGGGTCAGGTCGCAGATGTACGTCCAGCGCTACATCGCCCACTTCCCGTCGGCCGGCGAGGTCGTCATCTTCGACCGCAGCTGGTACAACCGCGCCGGCGTCGAGCCTGTGATGGGCTATTGCACCCCGGAGCAGACCAAGCGGTTCCTCGAGATGATTCCGCAGGTCGAGAAGGCGATGGTCGACGACGGGATCATCCTGATCAAGTACTTCCTCAACGTCAGCCGCGACGAGCAGACCCGGCGGCTCGAGAGCCGGATCGACGACCCGCGCAAGATCTGGAAGCTCTCGCCCACGGATCTGAAGTCCTACAGCCGACGGTACGACTACCTCCGGGCCCGCGACGCGATGTTCGTCGCCAGCAGCTCGGGGTGGGCGCCGTGGCACATCGTGGACAACGACGACAAGAAGCGCGGCCGGCTCAACATCATCTCCCACCTGCTCAGTCAGATCCCCTACGAACCGCTCGCAGCCCCGGACGTGAAGATGCCCAAGCCGCCGAGCCACGACGGGTACGTCGAGCCGGATACCTCGAAGCCCAACATCCCGACGCCGTTCTAGAGACGCACGGCGAGGAAACGTCCATAGCAACCCCTTGGAACTGAAGGAAAGGACCTGGCGATGACCGAGACCCCCGTAGCCCCGAGCACGAGCGATGCTCCTGCGACGGGCTGGTATGCCCTGACGCCGGAGGACGTGGCGAAGAAGCTCGACGTCGACCCCGCCACCGGCCTCTCCGCGGCGAAGGCCGCCGAGCTGCTGCAGAAGAACGGGCCCAACGCGCTTCCAGCCGAGGCGACGACACCCGTGTGGAAGCAGTTCCTGGCCCAGTACAGGAGCTACATGCAGATCATCCTCGTGGCGGCGGCCGTCGCCTCGATGCTGATCGGCGAGATCGCCACGGGTGTCGTCGTGCTCGCGATCACGGCGCTCAACGCGCTCGGGGGGATGCGCCAGCAGGGCAAGGCGGAGAGCGCCATGAACGCCTTGCAGTCGATGCTCAAGGCGTCCGCCCGGGTCCGGCGTGACGGGACGGAGGTCAAGGTCGACGCCGACCAGGTGGTCGTCGGTGACGTGGTCCTGCTCACGGCGGGTGACGATGTGTGCGCCGACGGGCGGATCATCCAGGCCGCGTCCCTGCAGATCGACGAGTCCGGGCTGACCGGTGAGAGCGTTCCCGCGTCGAAGGACGCCGAGGTCATCGCGGGCGACCCGAAGCCGGGCGTCGGAGACCAGTCGAACATGGCGTTCATGAACTCCCCCGTCACGCACGGAAGCGGCGTGATGATCGTCACCGGGACGGGTGCCGACACGGAGGTGGGAAACATCTCCGGCATGCTGAAGTCGACACCCACGCTGAAGACGCCGCTGACCGCGCAACTGGACACCCTGACGCTGTGGATCGCGGGTGCCGCGGGCCTGACGATCGCGATCATGTTCGCCCTCGGGATCTCGCGCGGCGACTCGACCAAGGACATCTTCACGACGGCCATCGCATTGGCCCTGGCCGCCGTGCCGATGGCCATGCCCACCGTCCTGCAGGTGATCCTCTCGAACGGGTCGACGACGCTTGCCGCGCAGGGCGCCGTCGTGAAGAGCCTCGCCTCGGTCGAGACGCTGGGCTCGACCTCGGCGATCAACTCGGACAAGACGGGCACGCTCACGTTGAACCAGGTCACGGTCGTCGAGGTGATCGACCCCACTGACCGCTACGCGATCTCCGGGATGGGCTACGGCCTCGACGGCGACGTCAAGCACGCCGCCGGCAACACCAACACGATCGAGCAGGCGATCCTGCCCTTCCTGATCGCGAACGACGCCAAGCTCGTCGACGGCAAGGTCGTCGGCGACCCCACCGAGGGTGCGTTGCTGGTCCTCGGGCACAAGGCCAAGCTCGACGTCGAAGGCACGCAAGCTGCCTACCCGAGGCTCGTGACCCTGCCGTTCGATCCGACGTACAAGCTCATGGCCGTCTTCGCGGATGCCAAGGACGAGTCCGGGAAGGCCGTCGTTCGAGCGTTCGTCAAGGGAGCCGGCCCTGCGGTGATCGGGCGGGCCTCGTCCGCCCTGGCCGATGGCGAGAGCGTTCCCTGGGGCGACGAGCAGAACACCCGATCCTCCCAGGAGATGGAGCGCCTCGGAGGCAAGGGGCTGCGGATCATGGTCGCGGCCACCCGGGACATCGACCCCGCGGACTTCGACCCCGACGGCGACCTGCTGTCCCTGGTCACGGGCCTGCAGATGACGGCGATGGTCGGGATGATCGATCCGCCGCGAGCCGAGTCCAAGGACGCTGTCCGCAACGCCCAGAGCGCCAACATCCGCGTGCGGATGGTGACGGGCGACGACGTCGTCACAGGCGCGGCGATCGCCGAGCAGCTCGGCATCCCCGGAGAGGCGATCCTCGGCGCGGACTTCGCAGCCCTGTCCGAAGAAGAGCGGCTGGCCCGCATCGACAAGATCGGCGTCGTGGGCCGGGTGGCGCCCGAGCACAAGGTGCTGATGGTGGAGACCCTGCAGAAGAAGGGCGACGTCGTGGCCATGACCGGCGACGGCGTCAACGACGCCCCGGCGATCAAGGCCGCCGACATCGGCATCGCGATGGGCACAGGCACCGAGGTCGCCAAGAACGCCGGCAAGATGATCCTCACCGACGACAACTTCGCCACGATCGTGCGGGCCGTCTCCGAGGGTCGCAAGCTCTACGACAACATGCTGAAGTACATCCGCTTCATGATGGTGGCGCTGGTCACCTACATCGTGACGTTCCTGCTGGCGAGCCTGCTCAACATCGCCGGCGGGCAACCCTTCTCCGCCGTCCAGATCCTCTGGATCAACTTCCTGATCACGGCTCCCATCGGCATCGCGCTCGGCCTGGACAAGGAGACGCCAGGGCTGATGAAGCGCAAGCCGCGCCCGCGCGCGGCCTCGATCATGTCCCGTCCGGTCATCGTGACCGTAGGGCTGGCCGGCCTGTTCATGTCCGTCGCGATCGACCTGTTGATCGTGTTCGGGAAGGACCAGTACGACAACGTCGCGATCGGCAGCACGATCGGTCTGGTGGCGTTCTCCCTGATGCTCGTGGTCGCAGCCCTCGAATGCCGCGACCAGACGGCGTCGATCCTGCGCATGGAGACGCTCAACAACAACATCGTGAACATCACCATCCTCGTGGAGATCGCCCTCGCGCTCCTGATCGCCCGGGGCGGCGTACTGACGTCACTGCTCAGCACTCAGGCCCTCACCGGCCGGCAATGGCTGATCGGCGCCCTTCCCGCCCTGGTGCTGTGCATCCTGTGGGAGCTCGGCAAGCTGCTCGCCCGTCGCGGAGCAGAAACTGCAACGGCGGCGATACCCGCCGAGGCGACGCCCGCCGAGGCAGCCGCCGCGTGACACCTCAATCCGGCGACCTGGCGCTACTGCAGGCGCTGGAAAGCGAAAACCCGCTGTTTCCAGCGGGTTTCCGGATGGGCGGTGCAGGGCTCGAACCTGCGACCTCCTGCGTGTAAAGCAGGCGCTCTACCAGCTGAGCTAACCGCCCGGGTGTCAGCCCGTCATCGTGCCTGAAAGCCTCCGCGGCCTATCCCAGGCTGAGCGCGTAGGCGAGCGAGGCGACGCAGACCTGGCCGGGTGACGCTGCGGCGAAGGTCGGGTCGGTAGGCGCAACGACTGCGTGAATCGAGGCAGCCGAGAGATCGATGACCGGCACGCCGGCCGACAGACAGACGTATCCGAGCTGGCCTCGCGCGTCCGCGTACACGCAACGGTAGGCGACCCGCACACGGGCGGACTCGATGCAACGACGGAACGAGCCGTCCCATGGGCGAGCTCGTGCGCCACCGCTCTCGGGACGCGGAAGCGACGAGAAGGTCGGCCAGAGCGCCGCGACGCGGCCGTCGGGCCACGAGGCGCCTTCGCTGCGAGCCGTCCCGCCGATCCCCACTGCGAGCGCGACGATTGCTGCTGCCGCGATCGAACCCGCGAGAGCCCGCCTCCGCCTGAGCCCACCCCGACCCTGCACGGCGTCAGTGTCGCGAAATCCCACGGAGGCCGCCAGGAAACTCATAGGTGTTTCTTAAGGCCGGTCTCTAAGCTCGCGCGATGGAATCGGCTCGAGTCACGCGCCGCGACTCGCTCGCCAAACTCGGCGGCTTGCTCGCCGCGCTCGCAGGCGGAAGTGCGTGGCAGGCAGTCGCGGCTGACGCTCGCACGGACGGCCCCGCCGGAGTCGCATCGGGCGCAGTCAAGTGCGTTCTGACCCCGGAACTGACCGAAGGGCCGTTCTACATCTCGGGCGAGCGCATCCGGCGCAACATCACCGAAGGAAGGCCCGGAGCGGCACTGAGGCTCCACCTCGGCGTCGTCGACGCCTCGACGTGCCGGCCGCTGAAGGGCGCCGCAGTCGACATCTGGCATGCCGACGCGGGCGGCGTCTACTCGGGCTTCGGCCAAGGCGCGAGCAGCCGGACGTTCATGCGCGGCGTCCAGAAGACCGACGGCAACGGACTTGGCCGTCTTCGACACGGTGTACCCGGGCTGGTACCAGGGCCGGACGGTGCACGTTCACGTCAAGGTCTACGCAGGCGGCAACGTCGTCCATACCGGCCAGCTCTTCTTCCCGGACACGATGACGGACTCCGTCTACCGGCAGTCGCCGTACAGCAGCCGGCCGAACCGCGACACGCGCAACGCGAACGACTCGATCTTCGTCAACGGGGGGAAGAACTCGCTGCTGGCCGTCGCGGCCAACGGTTCGGGTGCGTACGTCGGCCGGGTCACGATGGGCGTGCACGCGGCGTAAGCCGCGCGTGACTCAGATGACGGGCCCTGTGGCGGCGGGAGTCTGACTCGGCGCGAGTGAGCCGGCGAGCGCCTTGGCGTGGTCGGTGATCCACACCATCGACGAGCTCGTCTTCGTCGACAGACCTGTGAACGGGCCGAAGACGACGCGCGCCCAGAGCTTCTGGCTCCTCGTCAGCGTGCCGGTGCCGCCGATCACGCCGCTCCACGACGCGCCGGGCTTGAGCGACTTCGGCAGCTTCGTCGAGAAAGTCGTCGCAGGGGCGAACCCGACCGCGTTCGCAGGTACCTCGGTCGTTGCATCGGGGAAGAAGGCGACGCCGAACTGGTTGCCGACGCCGATCGTCTTCTTCGAGACGTTGCGGAAGGAGACGTGAGCCGTCCAGCTCTTGGGGCCGACCGTGAGCGAATCGACCGTGTAGGTCATGATGCTGACCCCACCGACCTTGGCCGTCTCGTTCCACGCGGCGCTGCCGGCCGCGGCTGCCGGTGCGAGCAGGAGGCATGTGGCTCCGGCAGCGGCGAGCAGGCCACGCAACCGAAATGTGTTTCGGGAGCTCATCGGCAAATAGTCAATCAGGCGAATCTGAGGAGAAGCTTAGAGCGCCGACACGCTGTCAACTCTCCTTCAGGATCGAGTACCAGACCCTCTCGGCGACGTCCACGAGCCTGTCGCTCGTCCGCACGAGCCGCCTGTAGAGCTCGCGCCGGGCCGCGACCTCGCGAAGATCGTTGCTGTCGACCAGCGCCGACATCGCCGCACGGTAGATCCGCTCGACGTGCCGCTGGTTCGCGACTGCCGCGTCGGCCGCTGCGGTTGCTGCCTCGTGGTTGCCCGCCGCGAGAGCAACGAACGCGTCCGAGAGGCACCGCATGCCGCCGGCGAGCTCACCCGCCATCTCGGCGGTCGGAGCGTCGGGCGTCGTCCCCATCACCTCGGCCTCGCGTACGGCGTTCTTCGCGCTGTTCATGACGTCGTCGAGGCCGAGCGAGAGCTGGAACAGATCCTCGGGCTCGAGCGGCGTCGTGAATGCCACGGTCAGCGCTGCACGAAGCTCCCGCTTGTGGTCGTCCGCGCGATGCTCGCAGTCGCGCACGCGGTCTGCGGCTTGCGAGTCTCCCCCGGCCCACGCCGCGAGTGCGTCCATGCCCTCGACGGTCGTCCCCATCTGCTCGCCGAGCATGCCGAGCACGTCGGGAGTCTCGGGAAGAAACCAGCTCTTGTGCGTCACGCGACGGCCCTCCAGAGAAGCAGCGTAATCGCACCGAGCAGCGATCGTGACGGGCAGCGTCAGGAACCACGCGTACACCATCGAGCGCACGACCGTCCAGCGGACGTGCCGCCAGCGGCGCCGGCCGCCGCCGACGCCGACCACGGCCGACGCGACGACCTGCGTCGTCGACACCGGCGCGCCGAGGTACGAGGAGGACAGGATCACGGCGGTCGACCCGGTCTGAGCCGCGAAGCCGTCCAGCTGGGCGAGGTGGACGATCCCGCGGCCGATCGTCCGGACGATCCGCCAGCCGCCCATCGCCGTGCCGAGCGTGAGCACCGCTCCGCACGCGACCTTCACCCACAGGGGAACCGAGAACGCCTGCGACGTGCCCTGTGGCGAGCAGAAGTGCCGCGATCGCACCCATCGCCTTCTGCCCGTCGTTCGCACCGTGGCTGAAGGCGAGCGCGCTCGTCATTCCCCACTCGGCCCCGCGGATCGGGCTCCGGATCCGCCGCGTCGCGCGGCGCAAGCATGCGCCCGGCGAGCCGCGAGAAGCCGAAGCCGAACGCGAGACCGAGCACCGGCGAGACCGCGAGCGCGATCAGCACGCCGTAGACGCCGACCGGCCTCCAGCCGTCGAGCCCGCCGAGAAACACGGCGCCTCTGCCCGAGTCGGCGAGCGCGGCGCCGACGAGACCGCCGACGAGTGCGTGACCCGAGCTCGACGGGATCGCCCGCCACCACGTGAGCAGGTTCCAGACCGACGCCGCCAGCATCCCCGAGCCGACCACGGCGACCATCTGGTCGGCGGGCACCGTGACGATGCCCGCGATCGTGCTCGCGACGGCGGTGCCGACCACGATCGCGCCGAGCATGTTGAACACCCCCGCCAGGACGATCGCCTGGAGCGGCCGCGCACCGCGAGTCGCGACGAGCGTCGCAATCGCGTTCGCGGCGTCGTGGAAGCCGTTCGTCAGCGCAAACAGAAGCGAGAACGAGATCGCGAGCCAGAGGCCCATTCGGCCATCATCGCCGAGTAGGCTCTCCCCGGATGGGATCCGCCGACGTCGTCAAGTCCCTGCGAGTCGAGCCGGGCAAGCCGGCCGGGCTCGCGGGACTGGATCCCGGCGGCCGGCTCGGATACGCGGACAAGGCGACCGGCCTCGCGCGGCTGGACGAGCACCTCGCGCGCCTCGGGTTCCTGCACAACCGGCTCTGGGCCGAGAACAAGCGGTCGGTCCTGCTCCTCCTCCAGGGTCTCGACGCGTCGGGCAAAGACGGCACGATTCGCCACGTCCTGACCGGCCTGAACCCACAGGGCTGCCGGGTCGTCTCGTTCAAGGAGCCGACCACGACCGACCTGGAGCACGACTACCTCTGGCGCGTCCACGCGCAGTGCCCGTCCCGCGGCGAGATCGCGGTCTTCAACCGCTCCCACTACGAGGACGTCGTCACGGTCCGCGTCCGGGGCCTCGAGCCCGCTCCGGTCTGGAAGCGGCGCCCGCACCACATCCGCGAGTTCGAGCGGCTGCTCACCGAAGAGGGGACGACGCTGATCAAGGTCTTCCTCCACATCTCACTCGACGAGCAGCGAGTACGCCTCCAGGATCGGCTCGACGACCCCGAGAAGGCCTGGAAGTTCCGCCTCGGCGACGTCGAGGACAGAGTGCACTGGTCCAACTACATGGATGCCTACGAGGAGGTGATCTCGGAGACCTCGACCGACTGGGCGCCGTGGCACGTCGTCCCCGCCGACCACAACTGGGTGCGTAACCTTGCGGTCGCCGAGTTGCTCGTCCGCGCCCTCGAGCGGCTCGATCCCCAGCTCCCCCTGCTCGATCCGTCCCTCTCCGGCCTGCGGATCAGCTGACCGGCCACGCAAAGGAGGCTCATTGTCGTTCGTCGTCATCAACGCCATCACCGTCCCCGAGGAGCGCCGCGAGACCTTCGAGGAGCGCTTCGCGGGCAGCGGCGGGCACGTCTCGAGCGCACCCGGCTTCGAGGCATACGAGCTCATGCGCCCTGCCTCGGGTGAGCAGTACTACGTCTACACACGCTGGCGTTCCCGTGACGACTTCGACGCGTGGAAGACCTCCGAGAGCTTCGGGCAGAGCCACCGCGGCCATGGCGGGCCACCCGCCGGCACGGCCAGCGAGCTGCTCGAGTTCGACGTGCTGCTCTCGGTCTACGGCGAGTAGGCGCGCGTCTGGCATCGTGGGGTGATCCTCCCGCCGGGATCACCCCACCGTGGACGACTGGTCCTCCTCGGAGCGGTTGTCGGCTGCCTCGCACTCACCGGATGCGGCGGGTCGAAGCACCAGGCGTCGACCACCGCCTCAACCACCACGACCGCGGCGACGAACTGGACGCGGGCCGGTCTCGACTCGTCGGGCACGGTGTGGCTCTGCCGTCCCGGCCTCGCCGACAACCCGTGTCAGACGAGCCTCGAGACGACCGCCGTGGGGCCGAACGGCGCGCGACACGTCGAGCACGCGCAGGTCGCGAAGAATCCACCTGTCGACTGCTTCTACCTCTACCCCACCGTCAGCTCGCAGCCGACGCCGAACGCGGACCTTCAGGTCGGGCTTGCGCGAGCGGCTCGTCGCGACCGCCCAGGCGTCGCGGTTCTCGCAGGTCTGCCGGGTGTACGCGCCCATGTACCGGCAGGTCACGCTCGGCGATGATCGACAAGCCGGGCGGGATCACCACCAACAACTCGCTCGTCGCCTACCTGAGCGCGGTCTCGGCCTTCCGCGACTACCTCGCGAACTACAACCACGGCCGGGGGATCGTCTTCATCGGCCACTCCCAGGGAGCCGCGATCCTGGTCGCGCTGCTCAAGCGCGAGGTCGACTCGAAGCCGACGCGTTCGCCGGCTCCTCGTCTCGGCGCTTCTGATGGGAGGCAACGTCACCGTGGCGCGCGGCCGAGACGTCGGCGGGGACTTCGCCCACATCCCGGCCTGCGGCTCACTCACGCAGACGGGCTGCGTCGTCGCGTACTCGAGCTACTCCTCGAAGCCGCCCGCGAAGAGCGACTTCGGCCGGGTCAGAAGCGCGCTCGTCCCACTCCAGGCGCACGGGGCGACGAACCTCCAGGTGATGTGCGTGAACCCGGCTTCGCCGGGCGGCGGTGCCGCACCACTCGAGCCGTACTTCCCTTCGCTCACGCTCGCGTTTCTCCGGGCGAAGAGCCGAACGATCGCGCCCGTCGCAACGCCGTGGGTCGCCTTTCCCGGCGAGTACACCGCACGCTGCAAGTCGTCCGGGGGCGCAACGTGGCTTCAGGTCACGCACGTCGGCGGCGCGAACCACAAGCAACCGGTGCTGACCACCCGAGACGGAGCGCTCGGGCTGCACGTCTTCGACGTGAACCTGGCGCTCGGGAACCTCGTCTCGCTCGTGCGCTCCGAAGCCGCCGCCTACCGTGGCTAAGATCGACGGATGAGCACCCGGATTGTCGTTCTCGGGGCTGGTTTCGGAGGTCTCGAGCTCGCCACGACAGTGTCGGAGGCGCTCGGAGACGACGCCGACGTCACGCTGATCGACAAGAGCGACGCGTTCGTGTTCGGGTATTCGAAGCTCGACGTGATGTTCGGCCGCACGACGCTCGACGCGGTCAGCCTCCCCTACCGGGACATCGCGAAGCCCGGAGTGCGCTTCGTGCAGGAGACGGTCACCGCGATCGATCCCGTCGGGCGGCGCGTCACGACCGACGCCGCAGTGCACGAGGCCGATTTCCTGGTCGTGGCGCTCGGAGCCGATTACGACTTCGACGGCACTCCCGGGCTCGTGGAGGGCGGCAACGAGTTCTACTCCGTTGCGGGCGCCGTCCGGCTCGCCGAGTTGCTCCCCACGTTTACGCAGGGCCACGCGATCGTCGGCGTCTGCGACGCGCCGTTCAAATGCCCGCCAGCCCCGAGCGAGGCCGCTCTCCTGCTGCACGACTACCTCACCGCGCGAGGCCTCCGCGACGGTTGCCAGATCTCGATCGTCATCCCGTTCTCGACTCCGGTCCCGCCCTCGCCCGACACCTCGCGCGCGCTCGTCGCCGCGTTCGCCGAGCGTGACATCGAATTCGTTCCCGGTCGCAGGGTGAGCTCGCTCGACCCCGCACGGCGCGTCGCCGTCCTCGACGATGGCGCCGAGATGCCGTACGACCTGTTCCTCGGCGTCCCCAAGCACCGGGCACCCGACGTCGTCATCGCGAGCGGCATGGCCGAGGGCGCCTACGTTCCGGTCGACTCGGCGACGCTCGAGACGCGATTCCCGGGCGTGTACGCCGTCGGCGACGTCGCGACGGTCGGCGTACCGAAAGCGGGAGTGTTCGCCGAGGGCGCCGCGCGCGTCGTCGCAGCCTCGCTGATCACAGCGGTGCGCGGACGGCGACCAGCCTGACGGCTACAACGGGCGCGGCTCCTGCTACATCGAGTTCGGCGCCGGGCGTGTCGGCCGTGTCGACGTCGATTTCTTCTCTGGCCCGAAGCCGACCGGTGAATTCCGGGATCCGACCGCCGAGCTCGTCGCCGAGAAGCAGCTGTTCGGGTCGAGCCGGCGCGCGCGCTGGTTCGGGCTCTGAAGCCTCGACGCAGCGCGCGGCCTCGTGTGACCGCCGTCGACCGGGTCATCTGGGTTGGCCACAGCACGGTCACGATCGACCTCGACGGGGCTCGCCTCCTGACCGACCCGCTGCTGCGCAGCCGGGTGTTGCACCTTCGGCGCCTGGCGCCGCTGAACCACGAGGCGACTCACCATTGCGACGCGATCCTCATCTCGCACGGCCATTGGGACCACCTGGACATCCCGTCCCTCGAGAAGCTCGGCAGGTCTGTGCCAGTCGTCGTGCCTCGTGGCCTCGGCCGGCTGCTGGCGAACCGTCGCTTCGCGCACGTCACCGAGGTCGCCGTCGGCGAGCAGGTGGAGATCGGGGCACTCACGATCCGCGCGACCCACGCCGGAGCACGACGGCGGCCGCGGTCCGCTCGGAGTGCGCGCGCCCTCGCTCGGCTACGTCGTCACAGGCTCGCGTTCGATCTACTTCGCGGGGGACACGGACCTCTTCGCCGAGATGGCCGCGATCGGACCGGTCGACCTCGCACTGTTGCCGGTCGGCGGCTGGGGGCCTCGTCTCCCGCCCGGCCATCTCGACGCTCGCCGTGCGGCCGAGGCGCTCACGTTGCTGCGACCGAACGCTGCGATCCCGATCCACTGGGGCACCGTTCGGGTCATGGGCGCCCGGCGCCCGCGGACTCAAGCGACCGAAACGCCGGCCGAGAGCTTCGCGCGCCATGCTGCCGAGGTCGCGCCCGAGGTCACCGTGCACCTCCTGGCGCCTGGCGAGGAACTGCGTCTCTAGGGAGTCTCGGCCGAAATGCCCGCGTGGGTTGCGGTATTGTCGCGCGACACGCCTCGATTTCGAGACTTCCCCCTGAGCGAGCCGACCCAAACACCCAAACCGTCGAAGAAGCCGTCGTGGTGGCGTGCTGCCACTCCGTGGGTGCTTCTCGTGCTCGCAACGCTCGTCGTCGTCGTGTCCGCGCTGACCGTCTTCGTGAAGCGGGACGCGCTCAACACGACGCGGTGGACGAACATGAGCGGGCAGGTCATCGAGGATCCGGCCGTCCAGAGTGCGCTCGCCACGTATCTTGTGGATCAGCTGTACACGAACGTCGACGTTGCGGCCGAGCTCCAGCAGAACCTGCCGAAGCAAGCGGCTCCACTCGCAGGCCCGCTTGCGGCGGCGCTCCGCGAGGTCAGCCTGCGAGCAGCGCGCGCTCTGCTCGCCCGGCCCAAGACGGCCGAGCTCTTCAAGGAAGCCAACCGCGTGGCGCACACCGAGCTGATCGCCGTGCTCAACGGCGACACGAAGCGCCTCTCGACGACCAACGGCGAGGTCGTGCTCGACCTGCGCCCGATCCTCGAACGGCTCGGTCAAAGCGCGCTCGGCGCGAAGCTGTTGTCGAATCTTCCGCCCGACGCGGGCCGGATCGTGATCCTCAAGTCGGATCAGCTGAAGAACGCGCAGAGGGCGACGAAAGCCCTGCGCGCACTGTCGATTCTGCTCACGCTTCTGGCACTCGCGCTCTACGCCGGTGCGGTCTGGCTCTCGCCCACCCGCCGCCGGATGCTCTTCTGGGTCGGTGTCAGCGGCATCCTGTCCGGGGTGCTCGTGCTGGTGGCGAGACGCGGCGGCGGCTCGTATCTCGTCGACGCACTCACCAAGAACGCCCCCGACTCAAAGGCCGCCGCCCAGGCGGTCTGGACGATCACCACCGTGATCCTCCGCAACATCGGCATCACTCTCGTCGCGTACGGCACGGCGATCATGCTCGCCGCGCTGCTCGCCGGGCCCACCCGGGTCGCAACGACGATCCGCCGCTGGCTGGCCCCGACACTCGAGAACCGGCCGGTGGTGGCGTTCGGCGTCGTGCCGCTCGCGTTCATGCTCATCCTCCTCGTCGGGCCGCTGGATGCGCAACGACTCGTCCCGATGGCGGCTCTCTTCGGTTTCGCACTGCTCGGCGTCGAGGCCCTCAGGCGTCAGACACGGCGCGAGTTCCCACCCGAACCCGTCTGAGCCTGGGGTCCGCCCGTCACGAGGCCGGCGCCTCGCCGGCACACGCGTCGACCGCAGCATGAATAGTGGGGTAGAAGCGCTCCGAACCGATCGCCTCAGCCAGTCCCGCCATCTCGAACTCGGCGTACATTCGCGTTCTGAGGCGAGCAACCGCGAATCCGATCCCGTCGCCCGCGAGGTCCCTTGCCAGCGTCCGCAGCGTGTCGAGGCCGGTCGAATCGCAATGGGTGACCGCCTCCGCATCGAACACGAGCCATCTGACCGGGCCCGGTGCCGCTCGGATCGCTTCGCGAACGCGACCCACGAAGTAGCGGGAATTGGCGAAAAACAGGCGGTCGTCTAGCCGATAGACGACAACCCCAGGCGTGACCCGTGCTGAGCGGTGGGTCGAGACGTCGGCGTAGCGCCCCAGCCGCTCGACCCAGCCGAGGACTGCATCGTGGGGACTCGCACTTCGCCGCACGGCGTCGATCATCGAGAGGCCGACAGCGATCGTGATCGCGTCGAGTACCCCGAGGATCACCACACAGGCGGTCGTCACGGCGGCGATCGCGACCTCGACGTGATCGACAGCCGCGAGCGCTCGCCAAGCTTGCGGGTTGACGAGCCCGATCGCCGCCGAGACGATGACAGCGCCAAGCACGGCCTTGGGCAGGTACTGAACGGGCCCTGTGAAGAAGAGCAGGATCAGGACGATCACTCCGGCAGAAACGAGACCCGCGAACTGCGTGCGGGCGCCCATCGAGTCGTTGACTGCCGTGCGCGAGCCGCTCGCGCCGACCGAGAATCCCTGGGTGATGCCGGCGGCGGCATTTGCGGCGCCGAGAGCGAGGATCTCCTGCGACGCTCTGATGTTCTGGCCATGCGCACCGGCGAAGGAGCGCGCCGTGAGAATCCCGTCCGCGAACACGACGAGGAAGATGCCGACGGCGGCCGGTATGAGGTGGAGGACATGCCAGAAGCCGGGGCTGGGGAGAGCGAAGCTCGGGAGCCCTGCTGGAATCGGGCCGAGTATCGCTACGCCATGCTGCTCGAAGTCGAACGCCCACGAGAGGGCGATCCCACCGACGACGACGATCAGGGCCGCGGGCAGTCGAGGAACGGTGAAGCGGATCGTCAGCAGAATGGCGAGCGAAACAGTGGATACCAGCAGCGTGGCGCCGCTGATGCTTCTGATCTCTCGCGACACTTCCCATAACTTGGGAAGGGGGTTGTGCGAGCTGATCGACAGCCCGAAGAGCTTCTCGAGCTGTCCGATCACGAGGACGACGGCGACGCCGTGGATGTAACCCACGAGCACCGGCCGCGAGAAATAGTCCGCGATCCAGCCGAGCCGGAGCACCCAAGCAATCGCGAAGCACAGACCGACGAGCAGCGCGAGCGTCGCCGCCATCTGTGCCGCCTCGGGGCTGCCGGCAACGGCGACTCCGAGCACCGAGGCTCCTACGAGCGTCGAGACCGATCCTTCCGGGCCGACGATCAGCTGCCGTGAAGAACCAAGGAGCACGTAGGCCACCGTGGGCA
This sequence comes from uncultured Actinomycetes bacterium, assembly GCA_963815945.1. GTDB lineage: Bacteria > Actinomycetota > Thermoleophilia > Gaiellales > Gaiellaceae > PALSA-600. Next base: position 62,325 of record CAWFIN010000007.1, on the reverse strand, counting down.
AGAGCAAGGCGTAGAGCCCGTTGACCGGTGAGACGCCGGCGACCTCTGCATATGCCATCGCCGCCGGGAGCGCGAGCGCCGCGACCGTTACGCCGGCGATCACGTCACGGCGCGCTCGCGGAAACCGGTACGTCGACAGTTCCGCGGTCACAGGCACCGCGCGGGTGAGCAGCGGGTCTTTCTTCCTTGCCTGAAACGGGGACTTCTCCCCGTACGCGGCCTCCGGGGTCAGATTCTCTGGGCCGTCTGCTGGCATGGGGTTCGTCGTCATGTCAACTCCTCAGCCTCCAGCCCCGAACCGCTTCGCCTGCCCGAGTAGTATCGCCCAGATGGGCCGGGGGCTTGGCGAGATCATGCGGCCCGCCCCAGCAGTGAAGGGGATGCTGTGGACTGGGTGATCCCCGCCATCGCGCTCGTGCTCTTGGCGTTCGCCTCGGTGTCCGCGCGGGTCGAAGGGTCGCCGATTACCGCGCCGATGGTCTTCACCGCCGCGGGGCTGCTTCTCGGCGTCAAGGGCCTCGGTCTGGTCGACCCAGCCGCACGCGGTGAGACCGTCAGGTTGCTCGCCGAGGTCACGCTCGCCCTCGTGTTGTTCGCAGATGCATCAAGGATCGACCTTCGCGCGCTCCGCCGCGAGTTCCAGGTGCCGGTTCGGTTGCTCGGCATCGGCCTGCCGCTCACGCTGGTGGCGGGGTTCCTGGTCGCGCTGGTGACGTTCGGCTCGCTCGACTGGCCCGAAGCCCTCCTGCTCGCCGTGATCCTCGCGCCGACCGATGCGGCTCTCGGCCAGGCAGTGGTCACGATGGAGCGGATCCCGTCCCGCATTCGACAGGGACTGAACGTCGAAAGCGGTTTGAACGACGGCATCTGCGTGCCGGTCTTCCTGATCGCCCTCGCCGTGGCGGGAGCACAGGCCGGGTCAATCGGCCATGGGCGTGCGGTCACACTCCTGGCCGAGCAGATCGGTTACGGCACACTCGTGGGCGCCGCCGCCGGGGCGACGAGCGCTGCGATCGTCGTGTTCGCGGGTCGCGAGCCGACTCATCGATCCGAGGTGGCTCCAGATCGTCCCTCTGGCAGGCGCAGCTCTTGCATACAGCGCAGCGGTACCGATCGGCGGCTCCGGGTTTATCGCTGCCTTCGTCGGCGGCGCCGTCTACGGCGGGCTCCGCCGCGGGGCTGCGCCGGAGGCGAGCCGCTTGCTCGAGGAGCTCGGCGACCTCTCCGGTGCTGCCACTTTCCTCGTCTTCGGCGCCGTCCTGCTCGGACCGGCGATCGCACAGGCCGGCGGGGCAGTCCTCCTCTATGCGGTGCTCAGCCTGACCCTCGTGCGCCTCGTCCCGGTCACGATCGCGATGATCGGAAGCCACGCCCGTCCGGTGACCGTCGCCTTTCTTGGATGGTTCGGGCCGCGCGGACTCGCGTCGATCGTGTTCGCGATCCTGCTTCAAGACGAAGGCTCTCTCCCGCATCAGTCGGTCATCCTCACGACGGTCTTCGTCACCGTTGGCCTTTCCGTGCTCGCACACGGCGTGACTGCCGCCCCACTCGCCGCCCGCTACGCCGCCTGGTACCAGGCCCACCCTGCGGCGCGGGCGCCCCGCCTCGAAAGCGGTGCCGCTCCCGAGATCCGCACTCGGCTCAGCCGGGACGTGACCGCCTCTCGAACAGCGTCGCATTGACGACGGCCGTCGCAATCGCGAGGCGGCTGAAGAGATACAGGCCAAGCAGTAGCGCAGCCGCTGTACCGAGCGAGCCGTAGGTGCCCTGCTTGTTCGCCGCCTGCGGCGCGATGAAGTAGGCGGTGACGACGTGCAGCGCCTCGACGCCGATGCCGAACATGACCGCGCCGGGAACGAGCGCACGCCAGGGTGCGTCGCGGTGTGGCAGCCGCGACGAGACGAAAAGCCACAGCCCGGCGTACGGCACCGCGATCACGATCACCGTGAGGATGCCCACGTCCGCTGACGACGCCTTCGCAGCGGCAGTGAGCCCCGATATGACGAAGAACCCGAGCAGCGCCGCGAGGAACTTGAGCGTCATGCCGAACGTGGGCTTTGGCACGGTGCCGCGAGCTTCGGTCCAGACGAGCCTATGTGTGATGATGAGCGCGCGGAGCACGCTCCTCGTCGTCAAGAGCAGGATCGGGATGCCAACCAGGAGCGCGTACCACCGAGCCGAACTGTTGGCTGCGCCGGCGACCGAATTCGAGACGAGACCTGCAAGACCCATCGACTTCGCAGCCTCGTTGGGCGTCCTGGAGGCAGCGTCTGCGGCAATGCCGAGCCCCGCTACCGCGACGAGCGCGAGCGGCAGCAGGAAGATGAAGAGCCGGTACGCAAGGGCGCCCGCCATGATCCCACCGCCGACCTCGCTGTCGCGGTCGACAATCTCGAAGATCGCGTCGACACTGCCGTGCCGCGCGCGTTCCGCGTTGGCGCGCTCTCCGAGCAACTGAGCCTGCTCCTGCAGCTTCGCGGACCGCCGCCTCGCTCGCTCGGCGGTCGTGCGGCGTGGGTCATGGTCGTCAGCACCATTGCCCACGCCCGCCACGATAGTGCCCCCGCGAGGTAGGCGAAGGGGAGCGGCCGAAGAAGGCGCTCCCCTTCGCGAACGGCTCAGATCCCGAGGATCTGCCTCTTCTTGGCTTCGAACTCCTCTTCGGTGATCAAGCCCTGCCCTTTCAACGCTGCGTACTTCTGGATCTCGGCAGCGTCGTCGTCCGCAGGCGACGCCGCGGGGGGAGGCGGCGCAGCAGCGTATGCCTGCTGAGCCTGCATGTCGGCAATCTGCTGATTCTGGTACGCCTCCTGGTCTGCCTCGGCCTGAGCCTGGTTGGCCTTCTTCGCACCGTAGTGAGCCGCGCCGCCTGCAACAACCGCAGTCCCGACCAGCCCCATACCTCTGCGTCTTAGCATGTCAACCTCCTGTCTCTCTTAGGCCTTGGCCTGTTCGAGCGCCCACTCGCGCGCTTCCTGGACGACGTCGTGCGGAAGCCGGTCGAATGCGGCCAGCATTCCGCCCGCATCGCGGATCTTCTGGGCAACCGTGCGCGCCCACACGTTCTCCCACACGAGGAGCGCTGCCGAGGTGTTCGGCTCGAGAGCGTCTGCCGCGTTCAAGAGGTCGTCATCGCTGAGCAGTCCTCCCACTTCGATACCGGCCTTCTCGAGCCCCTCCTGAACCTCTGGGTCGAGCTCGGTCATCTCCATCGCAACCGCTTCGCCGTCCGCGTCCTTGCCGACGAACGCGGCGTCGATGATTCGAATCGTGCCGTCGTCGACGAGGTCGGCGAGCGCGGGCGCGATCTCCCCCGTGAACCTGTTCCCCGGAAAGACGATCACCGCATAATCGACGGGACCGATCTCGTCCATAGCTTTCTCCTTCCTGCGTCTGTGGAATATCCCCGCTCTGCGGGAAGCATCAACAACTATCACGTATCCGGCTGAGCCGGGGTTACGGTCAGGTGGCCAGCTGCAGGATGCCGCGAGCGATCAGATACACGCCGAACACGCCGAGCGCCCAAACGCCGAGCCTGTTGGCGTTGCGATCGAGCCAAGCGTTGAAGCGTTTCGTCGATCGCGCTGTCTGTTCCGGGACGAACACGTAGCCCAGAAGTGGACCTTCGACGAACATGAACATGATCGCATAGAAGCCGACGACGATGGCAGCGGTCTCGGAGACTCCAATGTCCATCGCTGCGATGTCCTTCAGCGCGACAAAGGGCAAGACCCCCGGGACGATTGTCAGCACGATGCCTGCCACGAACGCAAGCGGCGCGCCGCGGTCGAGCATGCGCTCGATCCGACCCGGGCGGGCGGTATCGACGTCTTTCTTCGGCCGGGGTCGCGAATGCCGCTTGGCGAGAAGGAACGCCGCGGCAACCGCAACGGCGCCGGCGACAATTTGCAGCACTGGCCCGAACGTCTGCCCGGAGCTCGACGACGTCTCGGGTGTTCGTCGGAGCGTGTAGATGATCGCCAACCCGACCGTGACAGTGGTCAGCAGACCCGCGGCCAGGAAGCTCGTCATGAGCCGGCCCGGATGGCTGGCGCGCAAGGAGACGATCACGACAGCAAGGAGCGCCGGCCAGAAGGCGGAGCCAATGCCGAGCAGGACGAGCTCAGGCATCCAGAGCGAGTGTCCGGAGATCGCTGCGCCAGGTGCACTGAGTCTGCCGGTCGCCCATTTGAGCGGGAGAATACCGCGCTCCCCGGGCGCAAAGCCCTTATCGCTGAGGAACGCGCTCGGCCGACTGGCTCGACACTTCGAAGGCCGACGTACTATCGTGCCCGGCAACCAAGCTTCAACACTACGTCGACAGGAGAGAGTGCATGCTCATCGCAGGTCAGTTGGCAAGTTTCATGTGGTCGCTGCTCGTGATCTTCTTCATGGTTTGTTACTTCATGATGTTGTTCTACGTCATCGTCGACATCTTCCGCCGTCATGACGCTTCCGGCGGGAAGAAGGCGCTCTGGCTGATCTTCATCCTCGTTGCCCCGCTCCTCGGGCTGCTCATCTACATGATCACCAACGGCGACTCCATGGGCCAGCGGTCGGTCGCCGAGGCGCAGCAGTCGCAGCAGGACTTCGACGCGTACGTCAAGAGCGTGTCGGGCGGGTCGGCCGCGGAGATCGAGAAGGCAAAAGGCCTGCTCGACAGCGGCACGATCACGCAGCAGGAGTTCGACGCGATCAAAGCGAAGGCTCTCGCCTCGTAGCAACGGATCCGCCGGGCCTGGGGTCGAAGCGACTCCAGGCCCAGCGAGCCCCTCTTGTGCTCGTACTCCTCGGCTATTCGCGCATCAACATTGCCTGTGCCTCGCGCTCAAGGTCGATGTACGGCTCCCCGCTGACGTCAACCGCTACCCGACGGATCGTCCCGCCCGTGAAGCGGAAGGGCTCCGTCCCCGGGTAGTCGGCCGTCACGCCCGAGCCGCCGTCTCGCCCGACGCAGAGGCCCTCGCCGGCGATCATGAACTTGCCCGGCTGGGTCTTGATCTGCGCCTCGCCGACCTTCTTGTCGCCGTGCCAGAGCGACAGCGTCCCGTTCGCGACGCCGGGCGGCTCCTCGCCGGCCTTGTCGAACGACGCGGAGAGGATCAGGTTCTCGCCGGTGGGCAGGTCTTCGGTCGCGACGATCTTCTGTTCGAACATGCCGACCCAGTTGTAGACGTAGTGCAGCCGGTTGTCCTTCACGTACAGGGCGTGGCCGCCGAACAGCGAGCCGTGCGCGAAGAGCACGCCCTCGGCGCCAGGCGCCGGAATGTCGACGAGCGCGCCGATTGCGTATGAGCGATTGCGAACGTTCACAGCCTGGGACTCCGGCACTTCAGCCGTGTCCGGGAAGTAGACGTACCGGTCGCGCGGCGGCGAGAGCACCGGCCGCGGTGTCATCAGGATCTCCAGCGGCCCGCGGTCGTCGAGCGGGAACGCCCCGTTGGCCCCGGCCTCCGCGTACCAGAGGTTCTGGAACTCGCGCACCTTGTCCGGCATCTCGGCGGCGAGGTTGTGCAACTCCGAGCGGTCGGTGTCGGTGTGGTAGAGCTCCCACTCGTCGTCGTTGAAGTTGCTCCAGCCGGCGACCGTCGGGTGGTTGGTGACGGCCTTCCAACCGTCGTGCCAGATCGCCCTCGAGCCAAGCATCGAGTAGAACTGCGTCGTCCGCGTCGAAGGCGCCTTTGCATCGTCGAAACTCGAGCGCATGCTGACCCCGTCCAGGGAGCTCTGCACGTGTCCCTTGATCGAACGGGGCGACTCGACCCCGAGCACGTCGAGGACGGTCGGTACCAGGTCGATCGCGTGGTGGTACTGCTCGCGGACCTCGCCCTTGGCCTTCAACCCTGCCGGCCACGACACGATGCACGGGTCACTCGTGCCGCCGTTGAACTCGTAGCGCTTCCACATCTTGAACGGCGTGTTGAAGGCCATTGCCCAGCCATTTGGATAGTGGTTGTAGGTCTTCGGGCTTCCGAGATCGTCGAGCAGCGGCATATTGTCCTCGACGGTGTCCGGGATGCCCTGCATGAACTTCATCTCGTTGACCGAGCCGTTCGGGCCACCCTCGCCCGAAGCGCCGTTGTCGGAGACGAGGATTACGAGCGTGTTCTCACGCCAGCCGTACTCCTCGAGGAAACCGAGCAGACGGCCGATCTGGTCGTCGGCGTGCGCGAGGAAACCTGCGTAGACCTCGGCCATCCGGCAGAACATCCGCTTCTCGTCGTCTGAGAGCGAGTCCCACGGTCGCGTAACGTCGACCGGCGGGAACGGCTTGCCACCCGGGCCGGTCCGCGTCTCGGTCGTGCCGATCGGGTTGATCGGCGGCAGCTCCGTGTTCTCCGGGACGAGCCCGAGCTCCTTCTGGCGGGCAAGCGTTTGCTCGCGCATGGCCTCGTAGCCCATGTCGAACTGGCCCTTGAACTTGTCGATCCATTCCTTCGGCGCGTGGTGCGGCGCGTGGCAGGCACCGGGCGCGTAGTAGAGGAAGAACGGCTTCTCGGGCGCGACAGCCTTCGCGTCCATGATGAACTCGATCGCCTTGTCGGTGATGTCCACCGTCAGGTGGTAGCCCTCCTCGGGCGTTTTCGGCTGGTCGACCAGGTGGTTGTCGTAGACGAGGTCGGGGAACCACTGGCTCGTCTCGGCGCCGAGGAACCCGTACCAGCGCTCGAAGCCGCGGCCGCTCGGCCAGTTGCGCCGCGTCGAGGCGAGGTTCATCTCGTCCTCGGGGCACAGGTGCCACTTGCCGACCATGTACGTGTTCCAGCCGAGCTCGCCGAGGATCTCCGACAGCATCCCGTTCTCGGGCGGGATCGTCCCGCTCGCGTTCGGGAACCCGATCGCAGCCTCGGTGATGCAGGCCATGCTGTTGCGGGTGTGGTTGCGCCCGGTCAGCAGGCACGAGCGCGTCGGTGAGCAGAGCGCGGTCGTGTGCCACTGCGTGTAGCGCACGCCGTCAGCCGCGAGCTTGTCGATGTTCGGCGTCGCGATCGGGCCGCCGTAACAGCTCATCGCCGAGAAGCCGACGTCGTCGAGCACGACGTAGACGACGCTCGGCGCGCCGTCGGGGGCCTTCGGCGGCTCGAACGGCTCCCAGTCGGGCTCCGAGTCTCTGATGTCGACGTTGACGGTGCCCTTGAACGGCTTGCTCATCGGTTCCTCACTCTCCTGGGACTTCGCGCGACACGAGTAGCAGTCAGTGTCGCGAGTCTACTGTCGGCCGTGCCGACCGGCAGGATCGTTCTCCACTTCTCCACCACCTCTCAACCACCGGGGCTCATACAGCCTCGTGTGGTTGCGAATAGAGTCCTCATAAGAGCTCGGGGGCGGCGTGCTTCCGGCGCGATGGAGGAGGAGTCGGTGCTCGCATATACGGGAAATCCCAGCTTCTGGGACGTGGTCTGGTGGATGTGCATCTTCTTCGTCTGGGTGATGTGGATCTCGATCGTGATCATGGTGTTCCTCGACAACTTCCGGCGAACGGATCACAGCGGGTTCGCCAAGGCGATGTGGACGATCTTCATCGTCTTCTTGCCTGTCTTGGGCGTGCTCGCCTACATGATCAGCAAGCCGCGGGAGAACCGCCTGATCGAGCGCGTTGATGTCGATCCGCCTCGAGGCGACCGGTGCCGGACGATCCGGCACCGGTCGCCCTGAGAGGCGTTCCTACGCGTGTTGCTGGACGAGCGTCGTCGTAGAGGACGACGGTTCCCGCAAGGAAGTCCGGGAGCCCGCGCCGCCGCTCGGTGAACAGCACCGGCACGAAGCCCGCGAACATCGGAATGATCGCGAGCACGAGCCCGACGAGACGCACGAGCGCCCGGCCGAGCGACGAGCCTGGCGCCCTCGCGGGCCGGTCACGCGAATCCGCAGCAGCCTCATTCCCGGCGTCTGCCCCACAACGCTCCAGAAGAAGCACGAAGTACGCGCCGACGGTCACTGCCCAGCCGCAGGCGAGGAGAACGCCGACGAGCCACTCCGGGCGGAAGCCCCCGACCAGCGATCCGATCAGGGCGGCGATTCCCGTGACCGAGGTGAAGAGGACGATCGTCAGGACGGCGTCGGTCGCGAGCGCGATCGCCCGGGTCGCCACGCCGGCATAGGGCGGGCGGGCAGGCTCGCGGAGGGCGGCGGACGACGTGCTCGGCTCGGTCGTCACCCCGCGCTGCGGCGGCACGAGCGCCGCCGACCATCTCCTCGGCGAACCCCGTCGTCTGGCGCGTGATCGCCGTCGCGGAGCTCGGGGCTCGACGTCACGTGGTGGAGGATGCGCTGGGTCTCGTCGCTGGCGAGCAGACGGTCGGTGAGCTCGGTGGCTTGCGGGCTCGCCAGCGCCTCGTTCACCAACCGCTCGAGCTCACCGCTTGCGGCGAGCTCGGCGACGATCCGTTCGAGAACGCGATGCCGCACGAGCGAGCGCGCGATGTCCTCGGGTAGCGAGCCCGCGAAAGCCCTGTCGACGATCCGGGCGATCTCCGGCGCAGACATGACCTCGTCCGCGGCCTCTTCCAGCTGACCACGCCAGGCGCGTGCGGCTTTCCGGGCCGGGAAGAACGCGGCGCGCGCAGCTGCGTCGGCCAGACCGGAGCGGTGCTCGTCGTCGTTCGCAGCCATCGCTACAAAGTATCTCCCCCGAGCAGGAGCAGCGGAACGCTCGTCAGCCGCCGGTCGGTTCAGGAGGACTCGGGTATCTCCGGTGGCGCTACCTGGTCGCCACGCACGCGCAGCACAGCGACGATCGCAATCACGAGGTAGCCGAACGCGGCCACCTTTGGGGCGAAGATCGCGAGCACGATGACCCCGCACGTAGAAGGCAAGGCTCGGCGTCGTGGCGATCAAGATCGCGTTGATCTCCTGCTCGCTCACCTCCGGTTTGAGCAAGTCGGGGTCGCGCGTGATTGCTCCCCACAGGGCGCTGAGCAGCAGTGAAATCACGAGCAACGTGGCGCCGTAGAAGATGACGGCAGCGCGCTCGGCGTCCGTGTCGCGGATCGCCTCGGCCAGGAGCTTGGTCGGGAACGGCAAGAACGAGACGGCCATCAGGAGCGCGAGGTTGATTCGCATGATTCCGGTGTTGGCGTACTGCAAGCGCCGGAAGATGCCGTGGTGAACCATCCAGAGCCCTCCGATCGTGATGAAGCTCGTCGCGTACGCCAGGTAAGACGGCCACTGGTCGAGGATGCCCCGCCACAAGTTGCCGAACGCGGCCTCGGGCACACTCACTTCGAGGATCAGCAGCGTGATCGCGATCGCGAACACGCCGTCGCTGAACGCCTCGATCCGGCCGGTGCCCCACCGATCACCCACGACGAGTCTCTTCGCCAGCGTAGCCCTCGGCCCTGCCATGTCAGGTCAACGGCCCGGTGCTTCTCACTCGAGTAGATGCACTGGCCAGGCGATGGCGCCTCAGTCCAGCAGCTCCTTGCCTCGGCGATCTGTTCCGGTGCCCGATCCGGACCTACGCGGGCGCGCTCGCGGTGTCCGGGGTGTGTTTGGGGCGTTCGCTCTCGTCATCTGGCCCCGAGTGTGCGTGCTTCGGTAAGCGTCTGACCCATGCCAGCGCGACCAGCGCGAACAGCGCGAGGAACCCGAGCGCGGCCCGCAGCGCCTTGAGCTGCGAGTCGGAGTAGACGGCGACGAGCTCATCCCTTTGTCTTGGAGGCACCCCGGCGTCCTTGGCTGCCTGGTCGACCTGCTCGACCGAGACGAAGTTCGCGCTCTTCCCGGCGGCCGCCGACACCGTTTGCTTGACTGAATCGCTCAGGTTCGGGCTCGCCATCACCTCGGACGAGAAGTTCGTCGCCAGCGAAGCGATCAGGATCGAGCCGACGAGCGCCACCCCGAGCGAGGCGCCGAGGTTGAGCGAGGTGCCCTGGAGCCCGCCCGCCTCGCCGCCGCGCGAAGGATCGACCGACGACATGATCACGTTGCCGACCTGCGACGCAAGGAGCCCGAGACCGGCCCCGAGCAGCGCCAGCCCGATGCCGAAGCCCCAGCCGTTCAATTCGGGCCCGATGTAGTGGAGCAGCACCGCTTCGCCGACGACCATCATCGTGATACCGCACTGGACGATCAGCTTCGGCGAGTACCGGCCCGTGATCGCACTGCCGCCGAGCGCGAACACAAACATCGCGACCGACATCGGCAGGATCGTCTTGCCGGTCTTCAGCGCGTCAAAGCCGAGCACCGTCTGCAGATACAGCGGTATCACGAAAAAGGTGCCCTGGATGATGAACGCCTGGCACCACTGCACCACCAGCCCTGCCCGCATCCTCGGGATGTGCGGGAGCGCGAGGTCGAGCAGCGGCTCCTTTCCGGCTTCTTTGACCCGTTGCTCCTGCCGGACGAACAGCCACAGCACGACGGAGCCGGTCGCGATAAGCCACAAGCTCGGCGACAGGCCAAGCGGGGAAACGGGGGCCGCATCCTTCGCCCTCACCCATCCCCACTGGCTCGTCTTCAGGACCCCGAACACGACCGCGCCGAGGCCGGCAGCCGACAGCACCGCGCCGCCCAGGTCGAGCTTGCTCTTGCGGCCGACCGTCGCCGGGATCGCCTTCAGGAACAGCATCAGGACCAGCATCACGACCGTCTCGCCGGCGAACACGTAGCGCCAGGAGAGATTCGCCGTCACCCAGCCCCCGATCAGCGGCCCGGCCGCCATCGACGCGCCGCTGACACCGCCGAGGATCCCGTAGGCGATCGCACGCTGCTTGCCCTCATAGGTCTTTGCCGTCAGCGCAGCGATCGCGGGGATCACGAGAACCGCGCCCAGACCCTCCACCAGCGACCAGCCCACGAGCAGCACGGCCAGATTGGGCGACAGCGCCGTCGTCAGCGACCCGGCCCCGTAGACGAGCCCCCCGATCCAGAACGCCCGCTTCGCACCCCAGCGGTCGCCGATCTTGCCGCCGATCATCATGAACGCGGCCATCACGAGCGTGTACATCGTGATCGCGGTCTGAAGACCCACGACCGTCGTATTCAGGTCCGCCACGACCTGCGTGATCGACACGTTCATCACCGTCGTGTCCAACACCATGATGAACTGGGCCGTCGCCAGGATCCCGGCGACACCCCAGCCGGCCTTCACCACTGCGGGGGCCGACTCGACGCGGCTGCTGACCGCTGCTCCCCCACTCGCCACGAGCAACACCCTATACGTCTGCCACTCGTTGTCTAGAGCAGCCCGAACGCCTCCGGGAGCGGCGACCGGAGCCTACGGTCCCACACGACAATCTGCGACCGAGGCTTTTCCTATGGGTTCGGTGGCCGACCCCGAGAGCGGTCCCAGGGCCACACGCCATACATCTCGACCTCGAGCGCGAAGCTCAGCAGAATCCGGACGGCGACGATCACGCCCAGTACGACAACGCTCTCGTAGGTCTGGTCGACGACGATCGTCCGCACGATGTCGGCCACGATCAGCACTTCCAGGCCGAGCAGGACCGAGCGACCGAGGTTGCGGCGCAGCTCCTCGTACGAGCCGGGCCAACGCTCGGGCTGGGACACCCGCACGAGGAAGACGAGAAACGCCCCGAGCCCGCCCACGAGCATGATCCCCGCTCCAACTGCTTCCACGACCCGAACGATGTCGGAAACCGTGCTCTCATACCTCATGACTAACCCTATTCAACAAGCGAGGCGCTGGCCGAGCTCGGTTTGCGACCCAGACGCCCCGCCGGCGACGTACCGCTCGTGTAAACGGCAGCCAGCCATAGGACATCCTCGGCGGCACGCTCGGCGCCGAAGCAGCATGTGGTGGCATCAGATTAGGCGCTGATGCTCTCATCGACGGGCGCCGGGCCAGCCCCCAGCTTGCCGGCCGCGACCTGCGCTCTGTAGGTCTTCGTGACCTCTCCGAGCACGATCTGGATCGTCGCCGCGACCGGAACGGCGATCAGCGCCCCGATCACTCCGAGTAAGGCGCCGAAGAGCGCGACGGAGACGATGATGAAGAACGCCGACAGCTTGACGGCCTTGCCTTGGATCGTCGGGGTAAGGATGCTGTTCTCGATCTGCTGGTAGATCAGTACCACCGCGAGCATGATCAGCGCCGCCGTCAGGCCCTCCTCCGCGAGCAACGTCAGGGAGAGGATGAAGCCGGCGATCGTGGCGCCGATGTTCGGGATCATGTCGAGGAATCCGGCGATCAGCCCGAGTGCAATCGCGTAGCTCGAGCCGAGCAGGTACGCAGTCGTGCCCTGGACGATGCCCGCGATCGTCGCGATGATCACGACGCCGACCGCCCAGCGCGAGACCATCGTGGTGACACGATCCCAGAGCGGCAGCCACACCTCCTCCTTCCCCTTCGGCAGCACGCTGGCGAGGGCCGCCTTCAGCTCGGCGACCTCGCAGAGAAAGAACAGGCAGATGAACGTGACCAGGAAGATGTCGAGCGCCATCGAGGCGATCGAGCCGGCGAAACCGACGAGCGCCCCGAGCGCGTCGGGGACGGAGTTCGAGACGCTCTGCGCTCCGGACGTCGCGTTGTCGGCGGCGCCCGTGTTCTTGAGGAAGCCGAGCTCGCTCGAGTTCTTCAGCTGGTCGACCGTCTGTGGCAGGTCCTTGAGGAAGGACTGCATCCCCTCCAGGAGCGGCTTCATGAGAACGAGTCCGAGGAGCGTCAGCACGACGAGGGCGCCGATCACGGTGACCGTCGCGGACATGCCGCGGCCCAGGCGCGTCTTGCGCTCCACGATCCTGACGGGGCCCTCGAAGACGAGGCCGAGGAAGATCGCCACCGAGACCACCAAGAGCGTGTCTCGGATCGACACGACGGCCCATGTCAGCAGGAAAAGCGTGAGCGCAAGCAGCAGCGTCTTGAACGTGATCACGATCTGCAAGGGCCGGCCAACCATGGTGCTGCGATCCTAACCCTCCGGCAGTTCGGGATCACCTCTAGGTCGAGGCGGTGTTCGGGTCTAACTCCTCAGCTCGCCGTTTGCGCCGCCGCGATCCGACGATGCCCCAAATACCCGTCTATCGAAGAGTGCTCGGTTCCGGGGTCGGCGTTGGGACGAGTCGGTGCGGGTCGTCCGGCAGGTCGGCGTAGGCGGTATGGCCGAGGTCAACGAGCCAGCGCACGAACTGGAGGTGGACGTTCTCGGCGCCGACGATCTGTTGCGACGGCGGGGCCCAGTCAGTGGGGCAGAGGATGAAGGGGCGGCTCTGGGTGCCGCCCATGCCCCCGTGGGAGCCGCAAAGCTCTTCGAAGGCGGCGACCTCGTCCACGTCTGTCCAGTAGGTGCTGTTGACCATGATGTCCTGGCAGTGGGGGAAAGTGTCGGTGCGCTTTACGTGCAAGGCGGCGTTGGGGCCGAACGAGACAAGCGGGTCATCTCCCTCGATGCGCCTCTCGTCCAGGTAGTTCGTGCCGCTGCGCCCGAGCACGACTGCTCCGCGCCTGTCGGAGTGGACGAGCACGAAGCCGATTCCGGGGTGCGTGCGGAGCTCTTCGACGAGGCCTGGGTAGCGGTCGTTGAGCTGCTCGAGCGTGGCTCGCCCCTCGATCCGCGGGAACGAGATCAGCCCCAGGCAGCCCGACGCCATCACGGTCACCTTGGGCGGTCCCTCCGCTCCCTTCTTCTCCCGCTGCCTGCGCTTGCGACCCGACTCGTCCCGCGCGGCACCCAGGTCAACTGCACCATCCTCCGTGGTCGAGCTCCTCGTGACAAGCCTGGTGAGCGCGCCTGTCACACCGGACGAGGATGCCCCTTCGGTTGCAGCTGCGTTCAAGTAGCCCCAGCCCTCGTCGACGCCTCCCGGGACGACCACCTCGTCGGCACCGCACTTCTCGGTGACGAGATCGCCGAGCGAGAGCCCGTAGCGCTGCTTGAACGTCGCTCCCTGTGACTGGCCATGATCGGCGAGGACGACGATGCGGTACGGTCGCGGCGCGTCCTCGGCGGCTCGAGCGAGCCGCGCGAACGCCCTGTCGATCTTCGCAAGCTCCCTGAGCGTCTCCGGCCGCTCGATCCCCGAGTGATGGGCGACCTCGTCGTAGCCGAGAAACATCGTGTAGATCACCGGTCGGCCGCTGTAGAGATCCTGGATCGTGGCCGCCACTTCCAGCTCGCGCTGGAGGACGTTCGTGTACACGCGAAGCAGGGGATAGGGAAACCAGCCACGGTGCACACGCGGCTCGATCTCGAGACGTCGCTGCTGCGTCTGCTGCCAGATCTCCGCGACGATCTCCTTGAGCGAGAGAATAAGGGTGCGGGTCACGTCGTAGGGATTGGCGAAGAACGCGAAGTAGTCCTCGCCGACGCGTCCCTCGCGCTTCTCGCGCACGGTGCTCATCGTGATCATCGAGTGAGGTGCGTCACCCGAGACGAGGTTCGCCCTGCTCGCCCCGTCCGCGTACAGGAGGCCCTTGCCGTTCGAGTGCCGCTTCTCGATCTCCCTCGCGTTCCTCGGGCTGTTCGAGACGAACGCTTCCTGCCTGTCCTTCTCCCACCAGCGGAAGCCGGGCATGTCCCAGTTCGAGCCTTGCAGGATCCCCGATTGCATCGCTCCGGTCTGCGACGACCAGTCACACTCCCACTCGATCATCGAGTGCGAGCCGCTGCGCAGCCAGGAGGCCATCGTCGGCACGCTTCCGTCGCGCATCGCCCGGACGAGTACATCGTGCGCCAGCCCGTCGATCTCGAGGAACAGCACCCCCGGCACGCCGCTCGGCGCCGCGGCTTCCTTCGCCTTCGCCGCGTGCCGCTTGATCACCTCGCGGTAGTAGAGGTCGTCGTCGTCGATCCCCAGAAACAGCGTTACCACGTTGTTGACGAGCGTGAGGCCGATCGCGACGACGACCGCCGTCCACAACCCGCTGATCTGCACCGAGCCGGAAAGAACATCAGAGGCCAGCCAGACGAAGACGCCGTTTAGAAGGAGGACGCCGAATCCGAGGGTGATGACGGTCAGCGGCAGCGCCACCCGGATCAGAAGCGGCCAGACGAGCGCATTCAGCAACCCGAGCACAGCAGCGAGCGCCAGGCCGCTCGCCCAGCTCTCGATCGAGAAGCCCTCCAGGACCCAGGCCAGCAGCATCAACGCCACCGTGTTGATCACCCAGGTCACGATCACACGGCCGATCCTCAGAGACCCGCGCCTGTGTCCGGGAGCCCGTGAGGTATTCATCGCTCCCCGCGCGTTGCGCCGGAGAGGCAGCGCCGGCTAGCCACTACATCCATCGTCCTGCCGCGTCCACGCGGATGATTCATTCATGCTCATCTCCGCCCACTTCTCCCGTTGCCGCGGGATCGTCGGGTTTCGGTTTGTGCACCTTCTCTTTCGCGCCTTTGTAGGAGGTCCCCACCAGAGCCTTGCCGCCCGTCCAGCCGAAGATGAGCAGCACGAGCACGAGCGCGTAGAGGACGTTGGTCGCGGAGGTGACGAGCTGCTGGCTCAGCGAGTAGGCCGTCGCCGTCGCGCCGTCGGTGTAGTCGCGGAGCGCGGCCGCGTTGGCGGCCTGGGTCACCCCGACGGCGCCGGGTGTCACCGAGGTCACGTTCGCGGCCGAGCTCGAGCCGATCACGTGAACGACGGAGCCGAACGTGACCGGGATCGAATACGCGGCCAGGAAGACCGCGATCACGCCGATCTTCGCCGCGTAGCTGAGAAACTGCCACGTCAGGACCCGCGTGACGTAGGACTTCGGATCGGTGAGGATCTTGCCGCCCTGTTCCGCCTTCTCCCAGAGGCCTTTCAGCTTGTGCCAGAACATCCGCCCGAGCACGAAGATCAGGAACGCACCACCGACGATGATCAACAGTGTGAGGAACGCGTGGTCGCGGAACCAGCCCAGCTCCACGTTGAAGGCCGCTCCCGCCTGGAGGAAGAGCAGGATGTAGACGAGCGCGCCGACGACGCTGAAGAAGATCTTGTTGACGATGTAGGCGGCGAAGATCCCCGCGAAGCTCGAGCCGGGGATCATCGCGACGAACATCAGCAGCGTCACGAACGTGCCGATGTTCGCCGGCAGGAAGCTGTTCATCCCGACACCGACCGCATAGGCGGTCACGATCGGCCACAGCGCCACCCCCGCCTCCGGGTACGCGTAGCGGAGGATCCCGTAGTAGGCAACCCCGTTGAACGTCGTCTGGGCCACCTGCAACGCCACCCCGGCGATCAGGTAGCCGATCGGGATGCCCTTGAGCTGATCCCACAGATGGGTCAGCCAGCCCCAGACGCTGACGCCCAGCAGGTTCAAGACCACGAGGAGCAGCGCAATGCCCGCGATCCAGGCGGCGACCTTGACCAGGCGTCGTTTCCGCGATGGGTCGCGAAGCGGGCTCACCGCATCGACGACCGTGCCGGGGGCGACCGACACGGTCATCGGGCGGTCTCTCCGAGAGCAGAAGCAGCTGCAGAGCTCGCTCTGTCCATTTCAGGAGCCGCTACCCGGTCAGGGAGTTGCAGGCGCTCGAGTTCGTGAACGCGGTGTTCAGCTCGCCTTTCGCGTCGAGCCCCTGGAGGTCGGTGAACGTCGTCTTGATCTGCGTTCGCATCGTCGTGAGCGTTCCCGTCACCGTCGAGGCGGCAGTGATCGCGCCGCTCACGCCGGAGGCACCCTTGACGGCGCTCTCGATCGTGTCGACGTCCTGCTGCAGGTTCGTCGAGAGCTTGTCGAGCGAGTCCTTTGCCTGTTGCCCGGCCGGGGTGTCGGGTTTGCCGAGTCCTTTCAGGTCGGAGGCGAGCGTCTGCGTCGCCGACTTCGCGTCATCGGCGGCCGTTTGCAGTCCGTTCTTCGTCGGATCGCTCTTGACGGAGTCGGCCGCCGACGTGATCGCGGCCTGCCAGGTCGTGATCGACGTGCAGACGCCGCTAGCCCAGGTCTCGGTGGCGGAGGCGCTCGTCGTCGTAGTCGTTGTTGAACTACCTCCGCTCGAACCACAGCCTGTGGCGATCAGCGCCAGCAAGGCCACGACCAAAATGAGGCTTGCTTTTCGGTTGGATTTCATTGGTCTACTCCCTTGCGCGGGCGGGGAGGCCGGGGTGTGTGCCGGCCTCCCCGTTGCGCGATCTATGAGGTGATTGCGCCCGACACTTCGGCGGACGACTGTGAGATCGCCTTCTGGAGCTCGTCGTAGTCGCCCGAGTCGATCGCCTGGTTGATCCTCTTGTCCGACTTGACGAGCGCGGTCTCGACCTTGTCGGCGTACTGGTCGTCGACGACCGCGACGACGGCTGAGGATCCCGGCGGCAGGTACTCCTCGACCTCGACGCCCATCTTCTTCTCGTCGTGCCGCTTGCGCAGCGCGCCGATGCCGGCGCCGATCCCGGCGCCGATCGCGGTCGCCGCGAGCAGCGGCGGCGCGAACAGCCCGACGACGAGCCCGGCAGTGCCGCCGAGCATGGCGCCACCGGCGGTCCGGCCGTCACCGTGCTCGTCCACGTCGACCTTGCCGCTCGCGTCGCGATTCATCACGACCGCGCCGACGACCTGGTACTCGCCGGCCGCCTGCCCGGCCTTCAGCGTCTTGAAGTCGTCGGCCGCTGCCCCGGCATCGGCGTACGTCACCGACCACGAGCATGAGATTGTCAGTGTCCATGGTTCCTCCTTCGTCTTGGTTCGTTTCGTTGTTGACGGACGGAAAGGACGGAATGCACGCCCCTCCGGCTTGCTCTGGCTCATGTCCTGTTCGTCGGCCTCCGCCGCCATCTCCGCAGCCTCGAGTTCGAGCTCGAGACCTTCGAGCGATCTTGCTGAGCGCCGAGACGATGCGTGCCGTCCCGACGATCGGAGCGACTGCGGCAAGCACGCCGCGAACCTGATCCGGGTCGATCTCGAGATCGCTGACGACCTCGAGGTTGGCGACGTACGACATCGGCGCCGCGTCGACCGCCACGAGCGCGGCGATGCGGACGAGCATCAACGTCTCCGGATCGAGGCTCGACGCCTCGAGCGAATCAGCGGTCATGCTCGCGAGCAGGTCGAGCACTGGTGTGTCTGTCATGGGATTCCCCTTTCAGGAGGTTCGGGCAGGGCGGACGCCGCGGCCCAGTCGTGTTGGTGTTCAGACTCCGCGCCGATCCCGTCGTCGCTCGCGCCTACGCACGCCGCACACCGAGACGGGCGACAGCGGCCGCCCGAACGGGTCGATGAACAGCGTGACGGGTCCCGTCTGCGCCGGGACCGCTCCGTCGAGCACGTCGATGGAGTAGGTGAGGTTGCCGTCGCCGGTGAGGTTCGGCGCCGTGAGCACGACCACCGCGTCGACGGGGACGTCGGCGCCGGGCTCGAGGAACGAGAGCACCGCGTTCGGCGGGTCGGTCTCGAAGCTGTTGTCGCCGATGGCCCACAGGTCGACGAAATCGGTGGTGGCCATGTGTCCGACGACCCGCTGGGGCCGGTCGGAGAAGTAGAGCGTCGACGGCGTGATCCCTCGCAGCGTCAGCGTGGCACCATCGCTCTCGACGCCCTGCGCCGTCTGCACGAACATCGACTGCTCGGTCTCGAGCTGTTCGGCCAATATCTCAGTCATCGTCATACCTCCTTGTCAGGGCTGGGGAGCGGCGAATGTCGAGTGACGGCCGCTTCCTCGCCTTGCAACACCGATTTGAACGCGGCGCCGAAACCGACACCTCCGCGGATTCGCTGACTCGACTTCGGAGAAACCGCACGGCGGCGACCGGCCCGGAAAGGGACATCGAGCCCGCGGCGCGTTCGATTCGCACCGATCGATCGGCCGGCGGAAACGGTGCCCAAGGCCGGCGGGCTCACCCGCTGCCCACCGAGCCTTTCCGGCCGGTCGTCAGCAGGCCGGCATTCTCGGCGGTCTCGACGGCCTCGGCTCGGCTCGTCGCCCCGAGCTTCTTGTAGATGTGCTGGACGTGGGTCTTCACCGTCGGACGACTCATGCCGAGGTGCTCGCCGATCGCGGCGAGCGTCAAATGCGTCGGGAGCAGGGTGAGGACGGTCGTCTCGGTCGGCGTCAGATGAATCGGCGTGCGAGACGCACTCTTGTCAGATGCTCTCACCTGGCCGGACATGCGCCGAACGCTACGCCTGCGGCCGCCGATCTCTCATCGGCCAAAGTGGCTGATATTCTCGTCCGGACCCCGATTCGAGCGCGGACGTCGCCGAGGCGCGCCCGCCCGTGAAAGGCGGCGATCCCGTGGCCGTGTTCGATCACTCGCATCCAGGACGTCGGAGCCGGCCGGGGCGTTCCCTGCGCTCGAGCTTCGGCGCTTGCTGTCGGCGCCTCGCGTGGCTCGGCATCGCGCCGGCCCGCGTTGCTGCTAGGGCGTAGGTCGGAGCTATCTCCAGCTCGTCTCCTCCTCTCGAGCGTCGGCGCCTGCTGAAAGCGTCGGCGGTCCTGGTACCGCCTGTTCGGGCCGATGCGATTCCGCGGACTCGCCTCGCTCCGTTGCGGGAGGTCGTGCAGCGCAGCCGGGTGCTGCTGGTTTCCGCTCCGGCGGGGTACGGGAAGTCGACTCTCGTCGCGCAGTGGAGCGAGCTCGATCCGAGGCTCAGCGGCTGGTTGCAGCTCGCACGCGGCGACAACGACCCTGTGGCGCTGCTCGCCGGCGTTGCGGCGGCGCTCGAGCGCACTGGCCCGGTCCGCGGTGACCTGCTCGAGGAGTTGTCACGAATGATGCCGAGGATCGTCGAGGTCGGCCTTCCTCTCCTGGCTGCCGACCTCGGCGAGCGTGACCCGTTCGTGTTGGTGCTGGACGACGTTCACCTGGTCACGGCCAAGCGGAGCCGCTCGATTCTGGGGTTCCTCGCCGAACGGGTGCCATCCGGGTCTCAGCTGGTGCTGGTGACGCGTGGCGATCCGGGACTGCGGCTCGGCCGCCTCCGTGCCAGTGGCGATCTGGTCGAGGTCGGGGCCGGAGCTCCTCGCGCTGGACACGGAGGAGACGCGAGCCGTTGCCGCCCGCGGTGGTCTGGAGCTGTCGGAGGAGGCGGCCGAGGCTCTGCGCGAGCGGACGGAAGGGTGGGCTGCCGCGGTCGCGCTGGCGACGATTTCGTTGCGAGACCGCGACGATGCCGCCACGAGGGCTGCCGGTCTGACCGGCACGCAGCAGCAGATCGCCGACTACCTCCTGGAAGAGGTGCTGGGGCGCCAGCCGGGCCATCTCAAGGCGTTCCTGCTCGGCACGTCGATCCTCGACCGGATGACGCCACCCTTGTGCGATGCGGTGCTCGGCACGGACGACGCTGCCGATTCGCTCGAGGCCCTCGCGCGCTCGAATGCGTTCGTCGTCCCGCTCGACGATCGCGGCGGGTGGTACCGCTACCACCACCTGTTCAGTGATCTCCTCCGGGCGGAGCTCAAGCGTCGCCATCCGGAGTTGCTCCCCGTGTACCTGGAGCGGGCAGCAGCTTGGTGCGAGCTGCACGGAAGCCCTGAGGAGGCGTTCGCCTACGCGCACGAGAGCGGCGATCTCGCGCAGGCCGGCAGGATCGCGCTCGGGCACTGGGACGAGCTCACGGGTCGCGGGCGGATCGAGACGTTGCGGCTCTGGCTCGATCGCTGCACCGACGAGGAGATCGAATCGGACGCCCAGCTGTCGATCGCGGCAGCCTGGGTGGCCGTGCTGCTCGGCGATCCGGTCGGAGCGAGGCGGTTCGTCGCTGCGGCCGAGCGGAGGCCGCTCGATGTGGCATCCGCCGACGGGGCGACCTCGCTTCGTTCCGCACTCGCGACTCGTCCGAACTGTCGTCGCTCCCGACGGAATCCACGGGATGCTGCGTGACGCCGAGTTCGTCTACGCCGCGGAGAAGCCCGAGGGCACGCGGTGGCTTCTCGGCGCCTGTCGCGCGCTGGGGACGGCGAACGTTCTCCTGGGCCGACCGCAAGAAGCGATCGATGTGTTCGGTGAGGCACTCGCTCTGTCGAGCCAGCGGCCCGAGCTCGCGCACGTGCGGCTCTTCTGTCTCGGCTACATGGCCTTCGCGGCCACCGAGATCGGCGATCGGCGAAACGCGCAGAGATGGGCGATCGAAGCGCTACGGCTGGTCGAAGAAGCGCGTCTCGACGACGTAGCCCAGAGCGCCATCGCCTACGCGGCAGGAGCGCTGGCGCACCAGCAGCGCGGCGACCACACGGAGGCCGCGCGCCAGCTCGAGAACGTCCGGCGGCTCCGCCCGTTGCTCCACGGGGTCCCGTGGCTCGAAGCCGATTGCGCGCTGCGCTGCGCCGATATCAGCCTGAACCTCGGCGACCTCGCCGGCGCCCTCGAGTTCGCGCGGGTTGCGAGCGACGCACTCCAGGGCTACCCCGACGGCGGAACGATTCCCGCCCGGCTGCAGCGGTCTCGACGAGCGGATCAGGCGAGGGAAGGACTACGAGCTCACTCCGGCCGAGTTCCGGCTGATCGGCTTCCTGCCGACGCATCTCTCGCTCCAGGAGATCGCCGATCGTCTCCACCTCTCGCGCCCGACCGTCAAGACGCAAGTCGCTTCGATCTACCGCAAGCTCGGTGTCAAGACCAGGTCCGAAGCCGTCGAGATCGTCGAGCAGTCCGGCCTCGGAGCGATCGCCGGCCGGCTCACGATCCCGGAGTAAGCGTCGGCGATATCGGCCATTGTGGCCGATGACGGCCGCACGCCTCCGTCGTAGCGTCGGGGCCGTCGGCCGATCCGGTCGAGAGAACCCGCATGACCGGCCCAACCGCCGGCATCGAAAGGAGGAAGCGCAAGATGCTCGCGTATACGAACAACCCCAGCTTCTGGGACGTGGTCTGGTGGATGATCATCTTCTTCGTGTGGGTGATGTGGATCTTCGTCGTCGTCAACGTGTTCATCGACAACTTCCGCCGCCGGGACCACGGCGGATTCGCGAAGGCGATGTGGACGATCCTGATCGTCTTCCTGCCGATTCTCGGCGTGGTCTTCTATCTGATCGCACGCCCGTCCGAGACCGCAGTCGAGGTCATGTAGCCGACCTTCTGCCGCGTTCGGCGGGCCTCGCGGCCCGCCGACGAAGCAGAAGAGCTACCGATGCCAGAGGGTCTGTCCCCAATCGAGGTCGGCAAGGAGATCGGCGAGCACGCCGAGCACGCGCGCGCCCATCGCGGGGTCTCGGTCATGGAGGCGCTGGTCCTCTCGATCGTCACGATCGTGGCCGCCTGGTCCGGCTACTCGGCCGCGAAGTGGGGCACTGAATCGTCACTCAAGCTCGCGAAAGCCTCCGCCACGCGGACGAAGGCGAACCGCTCCTTCCAGGAGTCGCTGACCTTCCGCACCGCCGACGGGATCCTGTTCAACAGCTGGTTCGCGGCGTACCTGACGCACAACCCGAACGGGATGCGCGTCGCCGAGAAGCGCTTCCGACCCGAGTACCGGGCCGCGTTCGTCGCCTGGCTCGCCACCCACCCGTTCAAGAACCCGAACGCGCCGGCCGGGCCGCAGGAGATGCCGCAGTACATCCCGACCGGCGAGGCGGAGTCACGTGTGCTGGACGCGAGCGCGGACCACTACTACGCGGAGGCTCAGAAGGCCGCCGAGACGGGCGACGAGTACGTGCGGGTGACGGTCATCCTCGCGAGCGTCTTGTTCCTGGTCGGGCTCAGCACCCAGTTCCCGCTGCTCCGCGTGCGCTTGGCCATGATCGGCGTCGGCGTCGGGCTGCTCATCTTCGCAGGCGTCCTGATCCTCACCCTCCCAGGCCCTCCCTGAGCTCGAATTCCTTCTTTGTGGCGGGGAGGGGCCGGCCCTGTATGCCGGCCCCTCCTCATACCGGTCGGCTAGGAGTCCACAGCCTTCGTGACCTCGTCGGACGAGTCGGCGAGCGCTTTCTGGAGCTCGTCGTAGTCGCCCTTGTCGATTGCCTTGTTGATTCGCTTGTCCGAGTTGACGAGGGCGGCTTCGACCTTGTCTGCGTAGGTGTCGTCAACGATCGCGACGACCGCGGACGATCCCGGAGGCAGGTAGTCCTCCATCTCGACACCCAGCTGCTTCTCTTCGTGCTTCTTGTTGAGCTTGCCAACCACGGCGCCGATGCCGGCTCCGACCGCGGTCGCGGCAAGCAACGGCGGCGCGAACAGCCCGACCACGAGGCCGGCGGTACCGCCGAGAACGGCCCCGCCCGCGACGTGCGCGTCACCGTGCTCCTGCACATCGACCTTGCCACTGGCGTCGCGATTCATCACGACGGCCCCCACGACCTGGTATTCGCCGGCGTCCTCCCCGGCCTTCAGCGCCTTGAGGTCATCGGCTGCCGCCCCGGAAGCCGCGTAAGTACCGACCACGAGGACGAGATTGTCGTCTTCCATCATTTTCTCCCTCTATTCGCGCCCCCGACGCTCTTCGGAGGCAGGTTCATCCCCGACGCTATTGGAAATACCCGAGCGGGACCATCGGTACTCGCCCTGATCTCGCTGCGGTAAACCTGCAGACGACGCGAGCTGGCCGCGCGGCTAGAGGGCCTCGGCTTTCGGCCCCTGCAGCATTGCGCGCCACCCTCTCAACAACTCGTTGACCCGAGCGGCCCCGATGATCGGCTCTTCGGGGACCGGCAAGGTGACAGGGTGCAAGATGAAGGGGCGCGTCTGTGGCCCCCCGAGGCCGCCATGGAAGCTGATCAACTCCTCGAAGGCACAGCCCTGGTCGAGCTCCGGGTCGTAGAAGCTCCCGACCATGATGTCGGCGACGTGCGCGAACCCGTCGGTGCGTAGTAGGTGTTGTGCGGCAGTCGGTGAGAAATTGGCGAGCGGATCCTCGCCCTCGACATGCCCATCAGCGAGAAACCGCATCCCACGCGGACCGATCGCGAGCGGGCCATGCTCGGAGGAACGGACGAGCAGCCAGCCGACGTGCGGGTGCTCGCGCAGGGCAGGAATCAGCCGCGGATGGCGTTCCTGAAGCTCTTCGAGCGTGAGGCGCCGCTTCTCTTCCATCAGGTAGACGAGGCCGAGGTTGCCCGATCCGAGCACCACGATCTGCTTGTCGCCGATGTCGTTCTTGGGGAGCTTCGCCGCCTTGCGTCCCGTTGCCTCTCCTGCGGCGTTCCCCACCATCGCCTGCTGCTCGTCTCCACCCGCGAACCCGGTCACAGTGGCGCCTTCGAGCGAGCGCTCGACGAGCTCCTCGAGCGTATAGCCGTTGCGCTGCTTGAACGTCGCCCCCTGGGTCTGCCCATGATCCGACAGCACCACGATCTCGTACGGACGGGACGCGTAGCGGCGGGCCCTCTCGATCCGGTCGAACTGCTGGTCGAGCTTCCGGAGCGCTTCGAGCGTGTCCGCCCGCTCGAGGCCGGAATGGTGCGCCACTTCGTCGTAGCTCGAGAAGGTGGCGTACACGGCGGGGCGCCCTTTCATCATGTCCGTCAGCACCCCGTAGACGATCATGTCGCGGACGACGACGCACATCGCCGCCCGCAGAAACGGGTACTTGCCGCCTCGATGGCCCCGTGGCACCACATCCCGCCGGATCGCCTTGGTCGCGGCCGACCACTCGAGCACGACCTCCCAGAAGAAGAGGACGAGAACGCGGGTGACGTTGAAGCCGTTCGCGAAGAACGCCCGGTAGCCGGGGTTCGCCCTCTTCTCCTCGTCGATGCGGCTCACGGTCAGGATCACATGGTCGGCTTCGCCTGAGAGGAGGTTGCCCCGGCTGGCGCCGCCGTCCACCAGCAGCCCCCGGCCGATCTTGTGCCGTCGCTCGATCTCCGCGCAGTCGGGCGGCGCCGAGCACGTCATCAGCGTCCCCGTTTCCTTCTCCACCCAGCGGAACGCCGGGATGTCCTCGTTCGACCCGAGCAGGATCCCCGCCTGTGACGCCCCCGTCTGCGAGGACAGGTCCGTCTCCCACTCCGCGAGCCGGTGGCTGTCTCGCTCGAGCCAACGGGCCATCGCGGGTGCGTTTCCGTCGCGCATTGCTCGCTGCAACACCGGCAGGGCGAGCCCGTCGATCTCCAGGAACACGATTCCCGGCACGTCGGTCTCGACACGGTCGCCCGAGCGCCGAGCGACGCGCTGGATCACGCGGAACGAGTAGGTGTCGTCGTCGTTCGTCCCGAAGACGATCTCGAGCACCACGCTCACCGCGGACGCGACAAGCGCCGCCAGCAGAGCCCACCCGAAGGAGTCCACCTGGATCGCGCGACTGTCGAGCTGCGACGCCAGCAACAGCAGCGCCGCATCGAGCATGAGGATGAGCACGAAGCCGAGGAGCAACATGAACGGCAGCCGCAACGCCGCCACGACCGGCGGGAGGAACGCGTTGAGGACGCCGATAATCGCGGCGGTGATGAGGGCACCGCCGGCGCCAGGGACGGTCACACCGGGCACAAGCAGCGCCGCGACGAGCAGCGATAGCCGACGCGACGAGCCCACGAGAGCAGCAGGCGCCCCACTTGAAACCGCGGGCGCTCAGGGCTCCACGCCGGAAGGTCACCGTATCCGGCGGTGTCGAGCTGCCAGGCTCGCTCGCCGGCGCCGTCTCGTGCGTCATGCGTCACGTCCTTTCTCGTCGTCGCGCCCGACTTAGTTTCCTATACTCCCGCGCACCATGCTCCGCTCCCTGCTCGTCACGTGGCTCGTCCTCGCCTGCGCATTTGCCGTGACCGCGTGGCTTCTCTCCGGAATGGACGTGTCGGGAGGATTCTGGGGCTACGTCTGGGTCTCGGCGCTCTTCGGAATCATCAACGCGATCATCGGGACGATACTGCGGCTCCTCGCGCTCCCGTTCATCCTCCTGACGCTCGGGTTGCTCGCCGTGATCATCAACGCAGCGCTGCTGGAGCTCACCGACTGGCTGACGAAATACCTGACGATCGACAGCTTCTTCTGGACGGCGATCTGGGCGGCGATCATCCTCGCAGTCGTCGCTGTCATCCTGGACGCCACCGTCGGCAAGATGCTCCGCACGCCGGCAGCCGGCTGAGGCCGACACCGCCGAGCTCGAGGAGCCGAGCGGGATAACGTTTTGATCCCTCCCTCCGAGGACGCGCGCTCCCCGGTCTCTCGAGCGTTGCGGGCCCCCGTCGCGTTTCTCGGCAAGCTTGCGGGCGTTAGCCTGGCGGCGATCCAGAGCTTCTTCGCCGACCACTGTGCACAGCACGCGGCGGGAATCGCGTATCGCGTGTTGTTCTCGATCGCGCCGCTCGCGATCGTGCTGGTCTCCATCTTCGGGCTCGTGCTGACAGACGACAGCGTCCGCCAGGATGTCGTGAACACGATCGTCGACGCGCTTCCGGTCTCTGCGGCCGGGACGAAAGACGTCGAGGACGCGATCACCAATATCGCGTCGCCGGCGAGCGCGGTCGGGTTGCTGAGCCTGTTCGTCTTCGCGTGGGCCGCGACCGGGATGATGGCGGCGATCCGCCAGGGGCTCGAGTCCGCGATGGGCGTGGACGAGTCCCGGCCGATGGTCCGCGGGAAGATCGTCGACCTGATTCTGATTGTCGGCACGGCGATCTTGGTGCTCATCACCGTCGGGCTCACACTTGTCGGCGGTCTCATGGAGAAAGCGCTGGTGCCCCTCGCCAAGGCGACGCGACCTGGGCGCCGGAACGCTCGCGGGCACCCTCCTCCACGGTGAGACGTTCGCCTTGTCTGTCGTCGTGGTGATGCTGCTCTACCGGTTCGTGCCCTCCCGCGGACTGCACCTCCGAGACGGGCTCGTGGGGGCGGTCGTCACAGCCCTGCTCCTCCAGGCGATCGCGTTCGCGTCCAGCCTGATCTACGAGCGCACGACGCAGCTCAGCGTCGTCTACGGCTCGCTCACTGCGGCACTCGTCTTCCTCTACTCCGTCTACCTCTACTCGTCAGCCCTGCTGCTCGGGGCCGAAATCGCCGCTGCCTGGTCGCAGCCGCCTGTCGAAGACTCCGACGCCGGTCGCCGTTCAGCTGAAGCGCTTCGCGCTCGGGCTCTTCGTCAAGCAGGGAGCACCTCCCGCGGGCCACGAAGAGTCTGCGGGCTCTCCACAGCAGTACACTCGTGACAGCGAGCGGCCAGCCGACGACGCTTGAGCCAGTCCGGCTCCGCCGAACGACCAACCCGACGGAAAGTTGCCGTTGCCGATCCTGATCCTGATCGTCCTGGTAGTCGTCCCGCTCCTCGTGCTGCCGTCGCCGTGGGATCTGATCGGTGCCGGGATCGGCCTCCTGCTGGGCATCGGCGGGGTCGTGGCGACCAACGAGACGGTCCGCCACCGGCGCAAGCAGGTCGGCGCCGGGACGCTCATCGGCAAGCAGGCGGTGGTGATCACCGCGTGCCGCCCGGACGGACAGGTGCAGATCGACGGGGAGATCTGGGCGGCCCGCGCCAAGACGAACGCCGCGGTCGGAGATTCCGTCGAGTTGTCGGTCGCGAACAGTGACGCTCCTCGTCGAGCCCTCGCCGACGACGACCACTAGCCTCGTCGCTCGCCCTCGCCGAAGTCACCCTAACGGGGCTTTCGGCAAGAGGTCAGCCGCGAGCTGGGCTTCGACTGCTCGATGGACGTTGCCATGAACGCGGTCCGGGCCGAAGCGGTCGAGGATGCCGTCCTTTTCGGGCACGCTCGACGGCGGCGAGCCGGGATGGTCCGTGCGACCCTGCGCCCGCCGCGGAGATCTGCCGATCGTCGCCGGCTGCCATGCGACCCTCGCGGGCTCGTCGACGCATCCCGGAAGCACCCGCGGCGCTCACCCGCTCTATGCTGCGCCGGTGAGGCTTCACGCGAGGAGACTCTGTGGCTAGCGCAGTCGCGACGGTCACGCCGTTCCACGATCCCTCGCGCCGGCGTCGCCTGCTCAAGATCACCTACTGGATCGTGGGCCTGCTCGTGCTCGCAGTCGTCCTGCGCCTGCTCGGGGTCGACGTCATCGGCTGGCTGAAGGACGTCTGGACGCAGATCAAGGCCATCCCGCTCAAGTACCTGGTGCTCGGCTCGGTGCTGCAGATACTGCAGACGTCGCTCAACGGGCTCGCCTACTACGGCATCCTCGCCTACGCGTACCCCGGCCGTGCAGCGCTCTGGCCGATCATCACGGCGTACGCGGTCGGCGTCTCGATGAACAACTTCCTGCCGGCGAACATCGGCACCTTCGTGACGCTCTTGATGTTCGTCGCGATCATCCCCGGCTCGAACTTCCCGGGGATCTTCGCCGCCTACCTCGTGAACAAGATCTTCTTCACGATCGTCGGCGGTTTCGTCTACCTCTACCTCTTCCTCGAGGCCGGGGCGGCGTTCGACGTCGAACTGGGCTGGTTCCGCGACCATCCGGTGCTCCTGCTCGGGATGATCGTCGGTGGAGCGTTCCTGATCGTGATCGTCGTTCGCATCTGCTGGCGCTGGCTGAAGAAGCTCTGGGAGCAGGCCAAGCAGGGCGGCAAGATCCTCTCCTCGCCCGGTGCATACACGAAGCGCGTGTTCCTACCCCAACTCGGCAGCTACGCGGCGAAGGTGGGCGTGATCATGGTGTTCCTGGCCGCGTACTCGATCCCGGTCACCTTCGACTCGGTGATGAGCGTGATCGGCTCGAGCTCGGCTGCGAACATGGCGTCGGTCACGCCCGGAGCGGTGGGGGTCACGCAGGCCGCCAACGTCGTCGCGCTGCAGGACTACACCACCGCCAACACCGCGACCGCCTACTCGCTCTCCCAGCAGCTGGTCACCACCGCTGGTCAACCTCGTGTACGCCCTGATTCTCGTCGTGCTGATCTTCGGCTGGACGGGCGGCAAGCTCCTCGTCTCGACGAGCTACACCGACGCGAAGGTCAAGGTGGCTGAACAGCAGGAGTCGCGAAAGAGCAAGAAGGCCGAGAAGCGGAGGCGCAAAGAAGCAGGGTCGCAGTCCGGCGACGAGATCGCCTGAGACGTCGCCCACGAACAGAGGCGGGCCCCGGCAGAAGAGCTGGGGATCAGGCCGGCTGCCCGTCGGAGCCCGAGTCATGGCGTTGCTTCTCGGTCTCACGCCAGCTGGTCCAGACGGGTGAAAAGACCCCGCAGACCAGCGACAGCGTGATCATGATGAACACGTAGCCGATCACCGTCATGACGACACCGAAGGCGCCGAACGCTCGCCGCTCACCCGCGACGTGCAGCACCCGGAGGTTTCTGTAGTTCTCCGGACGAGCTCTCAGCGTTTCCACCGATTCCGCCGCCGGCCAGGTCGACGAGCCTTTGCTTGAGACCAGCGATGGTCGAATGCACCACCAAGAGAAGGAGAAATCATGTCAGTGCAAACCACCGAAACCCCGGTTCTCGACTTGCTCGCGAGCATGACGGCAGACTCGATGGAGGCGTCGACCCTCGATACCGAGACGCTGATGCTCGTGCGGATCGCCGCCCTCGTTGCGGTTGACGCACCTCCGGCCTCGTACCTCCTGAACCTCGGCGCCGCCGCAGACATCGGCATCACCGCGGAGCAGGTTCGAGGCGTTCTGACTGCGGTCGCCCCGATCGTGGGCACCGCACGTGTCGCTTCGGCAACCGGCCACATCGTGCGCGCGCTCGCGCTCGCGATCGAGGTCGCCGAGCCCGAAGACGACGCATAGCCCGAGTGCGACGAAATCGCGACCGGCAGCTGTGACTGGGCTGCCGGTCGCATCCGTCTGAGATCACGATGCGGCAGGACCCGGTCTCCCAAGGACGAACGCTCTCTTGGTTTGACGGCACTCCCCCTCCAGCAAGCGTTCGTGGCTGCCGGGATCGCGCGTGCGCCGCCTGCGCTCGAGCCACAGCTACCGCTTTGTCCTGATCCTCATCCTGGCCACGTTCGTGTTCGTGATGGCCTCGCCGGACAAGACCTGGGCGCTCAGCGTGCTGGTGCTGCTCCTCTGCGGAACGCTCGCCATGGCCATCTGGACATCAGGGCTCGGTTGGCGCCTCCCGAGGACGCTCGGCCTGATCACGGTCGGCGTCGTGATCGCAGTGGCCACCGTGACCCTCACCGGCAACGACGTCACCGGCGTCGATCTGGCTCTTCGGTTTCGGGTTCGCTGCATCGACCATCGGAGTGATCGCGCTCGGCGTGGTCGATCAGGGTGACGTGAACGGCCAATCCGTCGTCGGTGCGATCTGCATCTACATGCTGCTGGGCATGCTCTTCTCGTTCGCATACGGAGCTGCCGCCGGGCTCGGATCGGGCTTCTTCTTCGCGCAGGGAACGGACGGCACGCCGGCGATCCGTCTCTACTTCAGCTACGTCACGATGGCCACGGTCGGCTACGGCGACTACAGCGTCGCCGGAGACCTGGGACGGACGCTGGCCGTTCTCGAGGGTCTCCTCGGCCAGCTCTACCTCGTGACGGTGGTCGCCATGCTCGTCGGCCGCCTCAGGCTCAGACGGGTTGAGGAATCGGGCTAGCCCCTCACCCGGACTCGGCAGCCTGGCGGCCCGTACCGTGCACCGCTGGATCTCATCCCCGGTTGAAACGAGACATGTCGCTCTCCCGGGGACTATGCTCACAACACGACGGTCGCGCTACAGTCGCGACCGACCCTATGAGACGGAGGCCGAGATGCTCGTCGCTGCAAATGGCTGGTGGTTCGGATCGATCATCTTCTTCATCATCTGGATCGCGATCGCCTTCTGGCCTGCCCGCGTCGCCGCCCGCAAGGGGCACAGCTTCTTCCTCTACTTCCTCTTCAGCCTGGTCTTCTTCCCGGCGGCGCTGATCGTTGCGTACATGGTTCGGGATCGCCGGGTAGGAGCTTGAACAGCAGGCCCTGTCACGTAGGCTCCAGGCGATGAGCACCGATGTCGGCTCGGACGCGCACGAGGTCAGCATCTCCGCGGCCAAAGCGGCCCGCGTCACGCACTTCTCGGTAGGCGAACGCACAGCCCGAGGAAAAGCGGCGCGCGCGGACGTGCCGCGTGCGAGCCATGCTACGTGGGAGCCGCCGCCCCTGCGGCGCTCCCCTCTCGATCTGTTGGAAGAGCAGGCAAAGACGCGAGTGCCGGAGCTCGTTCCGATCCGCTACGGCCGCATGCTCGTCTCGCCGTTCACGTTCTACCGCGGCGCGGCCTACATCATGGCCTCCGACCTCGCCGGGATGCCGAGAACAGGCCTCCACACGCAGCTCTGCGGTGACGCGCATCTGTCGAACTTCGGCGCCTTCGCGGCCCCGGACCGCCAGCTCGTCTTCAGCATCAACGACTTCGACGAAACGCTGCCCGGGCCGTTCGAGTGGGACGTGAAGCGCCTCGTCGCGAGCTTCGCCGTCGCGGGCCGCGACCGAGGCTTCAGCGACAAGGAGCGGGCCGCCATCAACCTGACCGTCGGGCGCACCTACCGGGAGGCGATCGCAGGCTACGCCGGCAGGAACAACCTCGATCTCTGGTACTCGCGCATCGACGTCGATGCGCTCGTCAAGCCTTTGGCCAAGAACATGACGAGCGAACAGGTCAAGCGCTACGAGGCCAACCTTGCGAAGACGATGGGAAAGACGAGCCTGAAAGCCTTCGGGAAACTCACCGAGGTCGTCGACGGCGAACCGCGCATCATCAGCGACCCGCCGGTGCTCGTGCCGATGGAGGAGCTCTTCGGAGCAGAAAACGCCCACAGGCTGCACGACTTCATGCACGCCACGATCCGCTCGTACAGACGAACGCTTGCGGGTGACAGGCGGAAACTCCTCGAGCGGTACCGCTATCTCGACGCCGCCCGCAAGGTCGTCGGGGTCGGCAGTGTCGGCACGCGCGCGTACATCATGCTCCTGCTCGGCCGCGACGACGGCGACCCGTTGTTCCTCCAGTTCAAGGAGGCTGAGGCGTCGGTGCTCGAGCCGTTCCTGGGTAAGAGCGAGTTCGCCAATCACGGGCAGCGGGTTGTCGAGGGCCAGCGGCTGACGCAGGCGGCGAGCGACATCATGCTCGGCTGGATCCGCACCGAGGGGCTCGACGGTGTCAAGCGCGACTTCTACGTGCGCCAGCTCTGGGACGCAAAGGGCTCGGCGATCGTCGAGTTGATGGAGCCGAACGTCATGACGATCTACGCCAAGATCTGCGGCACCGAGCTTGCCCGCGCTCATGCGCGCGCAGGCGACGCGATCGCGATCTCCGCCTACCTCGGCACCAACGACACCTTCGACCGGGCCGTGGCCCAGTTCGCCGAGGCGTATGCCGACCAGAACGAACGCGACTACAAAACGCTCACCGACGCTGTCAAAGCCGGGACGATCCAGGCAGAAGCCGGCGTCTGACCGTCGGTCAGGTCGGTCTCTGGAGCCTCGCCGCGAAGCACCATCGAGACGGCGCCCGCGAAGGCGGCACCGAGAAGCGGCCCGACGATGTAGATCCAGAGGTTCTCGAACTTGAGAGCGAGGATCGCCGGATCGATCGATCGTGCCGGGTTGAACGAGCCGCCTGACGAGGGTCCCATCGTGAGCGCGGCCACGAAGATGAAGCCTCCGATCACGACCGGCGCCATCACGCCCTTCCAGGCGGCAGAGTCGTCGGTCGCGACGGTGATGATGACGGACACGAACAGGAACACCGCCACTGCTTCGATCAGGAGGGCGCGCCAATCGGGCACCCCGGCGCCCGGAGCCGTGACGAGGGAATCCTTGACGTCGCTCGTGTAGAGAACGACGGCGACCACGGCCGCGACGAACCCGCCGATCAGCTGCGCGACCCAGTAGGGGACGACCTCGGCGGCCGGGAACTTCCGCCCGATCGCCAGCCCGAAGGTCACCGCGGGGTTGTAGTGACCGCCAGAGATCTGCCCGAACGCGGCGATCATCAGGCCGAGCCCGAGGCCGAACCCTGCCGCGACGCCCGCGGGGGCGATGCTGCCCGGCAGGTTCACCGACGCGGCGATGCCGCTGAAGCCGATGAAGAAGAACCCGAACGTGCCGATGACCTCGGCGAACAATCGCGTCTGGATCGGTGGAGCGCCCATCGGTGTCGATTCTTCGCCCCACCCGCGGCTTTTCCTTCGCCGCTCGCCCGCGTGGACGAGGGAAGCCATCCAGGTCCCGGGATCAAGCCCCGAGACCTGGATTGCGCTCCGGTTAGTTCACGCGGACGATCTGCCCGCGGATCTCGCCGTACGGATTCCTCTTGGTGAGGACATTGACGTACGTTCCGCCGCGGCGCATTGCGTCGCGCTGGGATGCGGTCAGCGTCAACGTGCCATGGGCGGGAGACAGGCAGCGGTAGCAGAGGGTCTTGAACGCTGCTCCATTTGCGCCGCGCACACCCTTGTTCAGCCGGGCAGCCGTCGGCCGGCCGGTGACATGGGAGAAGGTCAACGTCCACCTGAGCGTGTTGCCGGTGAGCCTCGCAGAGAAGCTCCCCGCAGTCGCTGGTCGTTGTCCGCCTCGGGTAGCTGACCTCCTGGTGCGGACGGAGCACAGCGGAGAACCGGGTCGTGACAACAGCCGGGACCCCGATCCTGGAAGCAGCGGACGTCGCGGTCGTCGAGCCGGTCGAGTTGCTCGCGGTGACGTTCACACGGAGCGCCAAGCCGAGGTCGGCCTGGCCGACCCCGTAGCTCTGTCCGGTTGCGCCGGAGATGCTCGCGCACCCGCTCCCGCCCGAGTTACAGCGAGCCCACTGGTAGCGGAACCCGCTCGCGGCGGCACCCGTCCAGGTGCCCGTCGAGGCCTGCAGCCTCTGCCCAACAGAGAGCGAACCGGAAATCGCCGGCAACCCCGTGTTCACGGGTGAGCTCGCCTTCGCAGTGACGACGGTCGTCAAGTTCGAGAAGGTCGACGTCTTCCCCGACGCGTTGGTAGCGGTGACCGTCGCCCGGAGCAGCGAGCCGATCTGGGTCGTGCCGACAACGAAGCTCGATCCGGTTGCACCCGCGACATCGGCGCAGACCGAGTTGACAGCGGTACAGCTCTGCCACTGATAGCCGAAGGTCATCGGGTGTGAACCCACCCAGTTGCCGTTGTCGACCTTGAGTGTCAGCCCCTCCTGGGGAGTTCCCGAAGGGTTCGGCTGCCTTGTGTTGGCGGGTGCGCTGCCGAGAGCAACGACGCCGCTGGTCGCCACGGACAGGGCCTGGCTCGTGCCGTCCACATTCGTGGCCGTCACGTCGACGCGGATCGTCCTGCCGACATCGCCGTGCGATACGACGTAGTTCTGATTCGTCGCCCCACCGATCGACGAGCAGCTGCTCCCTCCTGAGTTACAACGTTGCCACCGGTAGGCGTAGGTGATCGGAGTGGCGCCACCCCACGAACCGTTCGAGGCCGTCAAGGTCTGACCCTCGCGGGCTGTTCCGGCGATCGTGGGCAGAGAGCTGTTGACCGGCGGGCTTGCAGCCGTGCGAACGGCAGCCGCGAGCGCTGAGCCGGAGATGACTGTCAGAACACCGGCTGTGATTGCCAGCAGTATCGGAAGTCGTTTCATCAGGTACCTCTTTCTGTGAATGGACACTGCGCGCGGTTGCACTCGGCAGAACGCAGACCGTCCAACCTCCGAGACGCACGATTACTTCGATCTCGACCGGGCTCATCTCCGGTTCGGTATCGACGCGGCCACTATACACGAATTCTTTTTCGTGTATCACTTTTCGTGTTTTTAAATTCGCCTGTTCTACTTCGTGTAATATGTGTCGCGATACTCATGTCACAGGCTTCCGCAGACAGAGCGGCGACTGGGCCGGCCGCACCCGACTTCGCGTTCCTCACGAACCACGGCAAGACCCTGCTACTCATCGCTCACGACCAGCGCATTCGTATGCGCGATATGGCCGGGCTGCTTCGCATCACAGAGCGCGCGACGCAGCGCATCGTCGCCGACCTCGCAAGAGCCGGGTACATCGACCGCGCCCGCGAGGGGCGACGCAATGTCTACAGCGTGCGAACCGACGTACCGCTCGGGTTGCCGATTCAGCGCGACATCGACATCGGATCGCTGCTCGCGATCCTGCCCGCACAGGACGAGCCCAACGGCAAGGCGCCTGAGTAGAACGATCGCGCACACGCACGGCGTTTCATGCCTTCTCTTGCCGAGACGGCCGTCGGCCAGTAGACGTCTAGACTCCGCGGCGTGACCGAGACCGCGCAGAACGACGACCCGTTCACTGGCATCCAGGAAAGCCATGCAGCGGACTACATGCTGCGCAACGTCCAGCAGCACCTCGTGTCGCTCTCCGCGCAAGCCGATCTGAAGGCGAGCGTCGTCATGACAGTGTCCGCGCTCCTGATGGGCGCGGCGGCGACCGGGGCCGACAAGAAGGTGACGCTCTGGGGGATCGTCCCGTTCTCGATCGGCCTCGCGGTGACACTTCTGTGGTCGGTGCTCGCGATCATGCCCCGCAAGGGCAGCCCCCGCGAAAAGGACGACCTCCTGTTCTTCGGGGACATCGCGAACCTCTCGCGACGGAACTACCAGGAACGCATGGCTGCGCTCCTCACGGACGACGGGGGCCTGTACCAGGCGATGGTCGACAACCTGCACGACCACTCGGTGTTCCTCGTCAAGGAGAAGTACCGCTACCTCCGGCACAGCTACCTCTGGTTCATGCTGGCGTTCCTCGCCGGTGCCGTCGGCATCGTCGCGGATCAGCTGTTCAGCTGAGACGCGGGCTCTGCTCACCGCGCCCCGCCGGTTAGGCTGGCGAAACGGTGAGCGGGACAACGAGAGCACGACCTCGCGCGGCGATCGATCCGCTGCAGCCGTTCGTGCCGCGGATCGCGGCGGACTGGCTGCGCGACACGCCCGAAACCCAGGCCAAGTCGTTCGAGGGCACGCTCGTCTTCGCCGATGTCTCGGGCTTCACCGAGCTCACCGAGAAGCTCGCGAAACGCGGGCGCGAAGGCTCGGAGGAGATCGCCGGCGTTCTCGACGCTGCCTTTGCCGAGCTGATCGGCGCAGCGTACGCGTACCACGCCGACCTCTTGAAGTTCGGCGGGGATGCCGTCCTGCTGCTCTGCCGCGGCGAGGGCCACGAGCAGCGCGCAGCCTCGGCCGCCCTGGGCATGCAGGACGCGCTGACCGGGATGCGGCGACTCTCGACGTCTGCCGGGCCCGTTCGGCTCCGCGTGTCGATCGGCGTCCACTCGGGAACGTTCCACTTCTTCCTCGTCGGCGGTGTCCACCGTGAGCTGATCGTCGCCGGCGCCGATGCGACCGTCTGCGTCCAGAGCGAGGCGACCGCGAACGCCGGCGAGGTCGCGCTGAGCGCCGCGACCGCACAACTGTTTCCTTCTCACCTCCTCGGCGCAGAGCGCGACGGCGTGGTGCTGCTCACCGGCCGCCCCGACATTCCGACGATGGTGCCGCCGTTCTTCGACCCGTCGGGAGTCGACCTTTCCCAGCTGCTTCCGGCCGCGTACACACGGGAGTTGCGCGGCGAACCGGCCGATCCGGAGCACCGCCATGTCGCCGTGGCCTTCGTGGAGATTCGCGGCACCGACGAGTCTGCTCGAGCGGGAAGGCCCGGAGGCGCTTGCCGCGGCGCTCGACGAGCGGATTTCGGCGATTCAGGAGAGCTGCCTCAGCTTCGACGTCACGTTCGCCCAGACGGACGTGAGCAAGGAAGCCGTGAAAGCGATCCTGATCGCCGGCGCGCCGCGCAGCGCAGGAGGAGACGAAGAGGAGCTGGTGCTCCGCGCGGCCCGGGCGATCGTCGAGCGGCCCGGGACTCTTCCGGTGCGCGTCGGCGTGAATGCGGGGCGCGTGTTCGCCGGGATCGTCGGGCCGCAGACGCGCCGGACATACACCTTCTACGGCGACGCGATCAACACAGCCGCGCGCATCATGGCGCGAGCCGCTGACGCGCAGCTTCTGGCCCACGTGGACGTCGTGGAGCGGGCGCGCACGACCTACGCCGTCACCCCGGTCGAGCCGTTCGCCGCGAAGGGAAAGGCCGAGCTCGTGCACGCCTCGGACATCGGTCCCGCGATCGGGGAGCGCGAGCCCGACGTCGTCGGGCCGTTCGTCGGCCGCGAGCCCGAGCTCGATGCATTGCTGGGAGCCATGACCAGGGCACGTGAGGGCAGCGGCGCGCTCGCAATCGTGACGGGAGAGTCTGGCCTCGGCAAGACGCGACTTCTCGGCGAGCTTCGCGCCCAGGCGACGGGGGTGCGGTCAGTTCGCGTGCAGTGCTCCCAGGCCGGCGCCAATCACCCGTACCTCACAGCAGGGGCGATCGTTCGCCGCGCGCTCCAGCTCGGGCCTCATGCCCCCGAGCTGGAGGTGGAACGGCGCCTGCGCGATGCGGTTGGTGCAGCCGCACCAGAGCTCGAGCCGTGGCTGCCGCTGCTCGGTCTCGTCGTCGGTCTCGACCTGCCGCCAACACCGGAGACAGCGGCCCTCGACGAACGGTTCGTCGGCGAGCGCATCGCGACGAGCGTCGAGGAGCTGCTCGACAGCATCGTCCCCGACGCTGCGCTCGTGGTCGTAGACGACGCCCATTACATGGATCAGGCTTCGGTAGAGCTGATCGGGCGGGTTGCCAGCGGCATTCACCTCCGGCGCTGGCTGCTCGTCGTCGCGCGGCGGGACGAGCCCGGCGGGTACCACGTCGCGGAAGGTGTCGACACGATCGACGTCCCCCTGGCGCCACTCGATCCGTCCGCGGCGCGGTTGCTGACCGAGCAACTGACCGAAGACGCTCCGCTCCCGCGACACGTGACCGCTGCGATCGTCGAGCGATCCGGGGGCAGCCCACTCTTCGTGTGGGAGATGGTGGCCGCCGTGCGTGGCGGAGCCGCGCTCGACGCGCTGCCGGAGTCGGTCGAGGCACTGATGGCCGTGCAGATCGACGAGCTCCCGAGCGCCGATCGCACGGTGCTGCG
This sequence comes from uncultured Actinomycetes bacterium, assembly GCA_963815945.1. Lineage (GTDB taxonomy): Bacteria > Actinomycetota > Thermoleophilia > Gaiellales > Gaiellaceae > PALSA-600. Next base: position 24,685 of record CAWFIN010000007.1, on the reverse strand, counting down.
GCGGGCATCGGTGCTCGGCTCCCGCTTCACGCGCGCCAGCCTCGTGGCGGCGCTCGAGCTCGACGAGGCAGAAGCGGAAGCAGTCATCCAGCGCCTCGACAGCTTCATCGTCGCGGACGGCGAGGGAGGGCTCCACTTCCGCCATGCGTTGCTGCGGGACGCCGCCTACCACGGCCTCTCGTTCCGCACCCGGCGCCAGCTGCACGGTCGCGTCGCCGAGGCATTCGAGCGCGAAGCGGGCAGCGACGTCGCTGCAGTTGCCGATTCGCTCACCCACCATTTCTTCGAAGCGGGCGTTTGGGAGAAGGCGCTTCGTTACGGCTTCTTGGCGGGCTCGGAGGCTCACGCCGTGTACGCGAACGTCGATGCCGCGGCTCTGCTCGACCAGGCGGTCGCGGCGGGCGTGAGGTGGCGTGGCGCCCGGCCGGAGGCCGTCGCCCGCGCGGAAGAGGCCCTGGGAGACGTTCGCCTCGCTCTCGGCGAGTTCGCGCGCGCCCGCGCCGCGTTCGTGGCTGCGAGACGGCGTGTCCGCGGCGACATGGTCGAACGAGCGCGACTGCTGCGCAAAGAAGGCGAGGTCGCGTACCGGCTCGGCGACTATCCGGCTGCGCAACGAATCATGGTGCGTGCGCTCGCGCTGATCAACGTTGTGAGCAGCGTTCCTGCAACCGCGCAGCGCGCCCGGATCGAAGCATGGCTCGGCGTGATCACGCTCTGGCGCGGCCGCCCGCGCGAGGCAGTCGAGTGGCTTCAGCAGGCGGTCGCCGACGGCGAATCGGTCGGCGCGAAGGAGGCCGTGGCCCACGCCCTGCTCGGACTGCACCGGGCGTTCAACGCTCTCGGGGAGTCCGACACGCGGACGGCCTACGGCCAGCGGGCGCTGGCGCTCCACGACGAGCTCGGCGACCTCGTGAGCAAGGGCGGGATGCTCAACAACCTCGGAGCGGACGCGTACTACGAGGGACGGTGGAACGAGGCGCTCGGTTTCTACCGGCGTGCGCTCGAAGCATGGGATCAGGCCGGCGACACGCGGAGCGTGTACATGGCCTCGTTCAACATCGGCGAGATCCTTTCGGCACAGGGAAATCTCGTCGAGGCGGAGCCATTGCTCCGCGACGCCGAACGCGCGAGCCGGGCTTCGGGAGGTGCGACGGAGGTCGCAGAAGCGAGGATGGAGACGGCGCTGCTCGCTGGCGCGGCAGGGCAACACCGAAAAGGCGCTCGCGCAACTGGGCGAGGTTCGCGCAGTGCTCGCCGGGGTGATGACGAGCGGCGGGGTCGCAGGAACTCTGCTCGTCGACGCCAGAATTGCCGAGACGCTCGTTCTGAGTGGCGAATACGATCGTGCCGCCGAGCTTGCGCGGACAACGCTCGGGCAGGCGGCAGGTGGCGACGCCGGCGCGCTCGTCCTGCCCGTGCTTCACCGCGTGCTCGGCCAGGCTCTCTTGCTCACGGAGCAATTGGGTGACGCACGCGAGGCGCTCGAGCTGGCTGTTGTCGAGGCCAACCGTGTCCAGCACCGCTACGAGGAAGCGCTCGCACTCGACGCTCTCGTTCGCATCGACCGGCTGGAGGGCGTTCCGAGCGAGGTCGCGGCGCGCAGGGACGGCCTGTTCGATCAGCTTGGAATCATCGCCCTCCCGGGCGAGTGGGCGGACGAATAAGAAGAGACGGAGAGGGGGCCAATCGGCCCCCTCTCCGTCAGTGTCGAGTGTGTCTTCGGGCGGCTAGCCGCCGTAACACATCGGGTCGAACGCGGCCTTGCCGTCGGTCGTAAACGGCTCCGACCCGGGGACATACGGCATCGTGAAGTCGACCACCGCGTCACCGTTTGCGTTCTTGGAACGGCTGGTGATGTACGGGCCCCCTACCACCCCGAGTCCCGTGATCGTGACCGTCTTCGGCTTGCTCGGAAGCAATCCCCACCACCGGCCGGGAACACCCCCGACACCCGGCACGAGCGTTGCGTAGTGCGGGGGTCCGTGCTCATCATCGTCGGACTCGTCGCTCGACTTCGTGACGAACTTCAGGTTGGTGCCGAGACACACATCGGCTTGCTTCCAACTCTTCGTGCCGAGCGCCGCCTTCGGGATCACGACCTCGAACTGGCCGGGAGTCGTGAGCGGCCTGATGTCGAACTGAACGCCGTTCGTGTTCAGGTCGAAACCGGGGCACGCGCCGGCCGGCGGAGCGGCCCCAAGACCCAGAACGAAGAGCGTCGTCCCTGGCGGAGGTGTCCCCGCGTTCAGCGTGTACTGGAGCCCGCCGCCTGTCGTCCCGCCCACGTTGCACGAAGCGCCGGTGCACCCCACCGGCGGTGCGAGCAGCGACGTACCGCATGGGAGGACGTCGACCGACGCGGTGGCGGGCGGCGTGACCGTACCCGTCCCGCCGGTGACCGCGAGCGGACCGGTCGTGCTCACGACCTCGTTCGTGACCGAGAACAGGTTGCTCCCGTCGCGCGTCGCCCGATAGTTGAGGGTGAACGTCTGGTCACTTGGCGAGGTAAACGTTCCCGCAAGCCCGAGGACGCCGGTGCCTGCGCCGCTGATCGTCCCGCCTGCCGAAGCGCTACTCGAGGTCGCGGTGAACTTCGCCCCGAGCGTCTCCGTGAGCGTGAACGGAGCGGGAGTCACGACCAAGCGCACCGAGATCCGTGATCAGCGTGCTCGTGCTGATGGGACCGGGCGTTCCGTGCTGGGGAACGACGCCTGTCGTCGCCCATGTCGTGAGATTTGTATAGGTCGCGTTCGTCGCGATCCCGATCGGGACGATCCGAACGCCGCTCGTCTTTGCCGCGGTGGCTGCGTTCGTGGCGTTCGTCAGTGCCGATCCGGTTGCCTGGGCGTCGGTGAGGAGAAGCATCGCCTTGGCCTTGGCGCTCGCGGCGAGGGCGGTGCTCGCAGTGCTGATGCCGACGTTGTGCGGACTGCTACCACTCGGATTCGGCAACGCGTTGATCGCGGCGAGGACCTGGGCGTACGTCGAGCCCAGCGGGCTGAGGACGGTGGCCGTCGAGCCGCTATACCTGGTGAGCCCGACGCCGTTATTGGCAATCGACTGGTCGACAGCGCCGTCAGCGGCGTCGAGGGCGTCGAGCGCGGCGATCGCAGCCGCCTTTTCCTGCGCGTTGTCGCTGGACGGAGAGGCGATGCTGCCCGAGCGGTCGAGCACGAGCATCACGTCTGTCGCCGAGCCTGTGGTCCCTGCGTGACCGGTGACCGTGACTTGCGCGTCGACGTAGCCGCCGCATGCGATTGTCGACGGAACCGGGGCTACGAGCATCTTGACGGCTGTCGCCGCCGGTGGGTCTGCGGTTGCAGCGACCGCCGCCACTCCCGCCGCGATGACTACGAGAAGCGCAACGAAACCGCGCCGACGGCCCTCACTCATGTCCGCATCCCTTCCTCGATTGAAAACAACCCTGCACCTGACCCTACGTGTTTCTCCGTGGGCGCAAAGCTACGGACAAACCAGCCGGAAATCAAGCCCTCGGAAGACTTCTCCGGATGTTCATCGAACGTTCTCAAGCTCGAAACAATCGTTCATCTCGCACGGGGCAGAGGACACCGGAGTTCGTGCGGACGTTGCGCAAGGCAAGAGGCCCCGCGTGCCGGGCGCCGCATCACACTGAACCATCCGCTATCGCTCGTGGCTCTGGCCGGCGCGAACGGGCTCCCTCGGGCGCCTCGGCGATCTCCAGCACGAGGCCATCGTGGGCGACCTCGGCCCTAGCGCCCGGGAGGTGCTCGGTCGGACAATGGGTGAGGAGCAACCGGCGCGCTCGTGATGCTTCGAACGTCGTGGCGGCTTCATCGAACGAGAGATGCCCGCGCGGCTCGGGCTCGTCCTCGAGCAGCGTCGCCTCGCAGAGGAAGAGATCTGCGTCGCGCGCGACCGCGACGAGCGCCTCGCTCGGCCCGCTGTCGCCCGAGTAGGCGAGCACGGTCGCGCCGTCGGTCACCCGGAACGCGTATGCCTCGATGGTGTAGTGCGGGACCCGGATCGGCGTGACGTCGAAACCAGCCGCACGAAAAGTCTGGCCATTCGCGTACTCGGAGATCGAGAACGTGTTCTCGAACATTTCCCGCGTGCCGAACCGTTCGGCTGCCTCATCCAGGACCGAGACGCCGCCGGGCGGGACGAACAAGTCGGGTTTGGAGGTTTCAACGCCTGGGCCGAAGCGGCTTCCCAGCCCCCATGGAACCAAGTCGCCGAAGTGGTCGAGATGGAAGTGCGTGATCGCGATCGCATCGATCCGGGGCCAGCTCTCGTGCTCGCGCAGGCGTCCGAGCACACCGGGACCACAGTCGAGGAGGAGCCGGCCGGGCCCCTCGACGAGGTAGCCGGACTGGGCGCTTCCGGGGTTCGGCCAAGCCGGAGACGATCCGACGACAGTCAGCTTCATCGCCTGAGCGACCCTCGCACCGATGTCCGCATGGTGAAGCGCACCGGATGATTCTTCCAGTTCGCGCTACCCACCGGCCCGAGATCGGGCGGGGCTCGGGTCAGATAAGGTGACCTACGGAGTGTCGGCTCGGCGGCCCATGCACACCCGGGACGGCACCGAACCACGAACCGCGCAGGCAGCACTGGCGCTCGGAGCTCTCGGAGTCGTCTTCGGCGACATCGGCACGAGCCCCCTCTACGCAGTCCAGACGGTCTTCAACCCGAGCGACCCGCACCCGGTCGCGGCGTCAACCGACAGCGTGTTCGGGATCATCTCACTGATCTTCTGGTCGGTGGTGATCATTGTCACGGTCACGTACGTCATGCTCGTGATGCGCGCGGACAACGACGGCGAGGGCGGCATCATGTCGCTCATCGCATTGATCCGGCGGCGGCAGGTTCCCGGAGGCCGCCGCACGAAGATCGTGCTGGCTGCGGCCGGAGTCTTCGGCGCGTCTCTCTTCTTCGGCGACAGCATGATCACCCCGGCGATCTCCGTGCTCTCGGCAATCGAGGGGCTCAAGGTCGCCGCGCCGTCCGTTGAACATCTCGTCGTTCCGATCACGTGCGCGATCATCATCGTCCTGTTCCTCCTTCAACGGCTTGGGACTGCTGCGGTCGGCCGCTTGTTCGGGCCGATTATGGGTGTTTGGTTCCTGACGATCGGCGCGTTCGGAATACGCGGGATCGCGCGCCAGCCCGAAATCCTCAAAGCCCTGTCACCGACCTACGCTCTCGGCTTCCTCTTCGGGCATTTCACGATCGCGTTCTTCGCCCTGGCCGCTGTCGTCCTCGCCGTCACGGGAGCCGAGGCCCTCTACGCGGATATGGGGCACTTCGGCCGCGCACCGATCACCCGCGTCTGGTTGATCCTCGTCTTTCCCGCCTGCATTCTGAGCTACCTGGGGCAAGGCGCCCTGATCCTCGGCAACCCCGCAGAAAGCATCGGCAGCCCGTTCTTCCTGCTCGTCCCGAGCTGGGGACAGCTACCGATGGTGTTCCTGGCCGCCGCGGCAACGGTGATCGCCTCGCAGGCGGTGATCACCGGCACGTTCTCGGTGGTGCAGCAGGCATCCAAGCTCGGCTACCTCCCACGCGTGCGAATTGCACACACCTCCGAACGAACCATCGGCCAGATCTACGTCCCGTGGATCAACTGGACGCTTCTGATCGCGGTGCTGACCCTCGTCGTCACGTTCCAGACATCTGCGGCGCTGGCCTACGCGTACGGCATGGCGGTGACCGGAACGATCACGATCACGACGCTGCTCTTCTTCTACGTCGTTCGCCACCAGTGGGGCAAGCCGCTCTGGCTGGTGGCGTCAGGAGCGGGCGCCCTCCTCACCGTCGACGGGCTGTTCTTCGCGGCGAACCTGACGAAGTTCAAGCACGGAGGCTGGCTTCCCCTGCTGGTCGGTGTCGTGGCGTTCACCGTGCTCACGACGTGGCAGCGCGGCCGCGAGCTCGTGACGCGCCGCCGCGAGCAGGACGAGGGGTCGCTCCACGCGTTCATCGAGGAGCTCCATGCGATGTCCCCGCCGCTGCGACGGGTGCCCGGCACCGCGGTCTTCCTGAATCGCGGCAAGACCACCGCCCCGCTCGCGATGCGCGCGAACGTCAAGCACAACCACATCCTCCACGAGCACGTCCTGATCCTCTCGCTCGAGACGGTCCCAGTCCCGCACGTTCCGCCTGCGGAGCGGCTCCTCGTCGACGACCTCGGCTACAAGGACGACGGGATCGTGTACGTCGCGGCCCAGCTGGGTTACATGGACCGGCCCAACGTCCCGGCGATCGTCCAACTCGTCCGCGAGGCGGAGATCGAGATGCCGATCGACGACGACGTCTCGTACTTTCTCTCCACGATCGAACTGCACTGCGGCGACGCGCCCGGGATGAGCCGTTGGCGCAAACGGCTGTTCCTTGCGACCGCGCAGATCACCGCCGATGCGGCCGAGTACTTTCGCCTCCCCCGCGATCGCACGGTGATCATGGGCTCGCGCCTCGAGGTCTAGGCGACGAGCCGAATACCGCGTGTTGCTCATTGTCAATCGCTCGATCGAAGGAGAATCGCACATGAAGAAACGGATTGCTGTTGCGGCGGCGTTCGCGTCGCTCATCACAGCAGCAGGGCTGTCGTCCACAATCGCCGGAGCAGCGGTTACGCCTGCCAACGGCAACGACTTCATCCTCCCCAACGGGGACGTCTACCAGCTCGATAGCGACGGCGTCTATCACTGGATCCCTGACGTCGCGACCAGCGTCGCGATGCACGTCAACGGGAACGCACTTGAGTCGCTCGACGAGCTCGACGGCCCGGAAGGGGCTCCCTACCCGAGCGTCACCGGATAGAGCCAGCTTGCCGAGACGACTGGGCCATCTCAACGGCTTGAGCGAGATTCCGTCGGGTGTCGACCGGCCGGCGGAATCTCGCGCCAGGCTTTCTAGGGCCAGGCGCTCGCTCCACCCGGCAAGTGAAGGTCCAGCGCCCCGAACGGACGGCAGTCCGCTGACCAGTAGGTCGAGTTGCCGGCCGTCCTCGCTCGCGGATAGATCACATCCCAGAAGTACGTCGCGATGGCCTGCGCGTCGTCAGGCGAGTCGCCGAGGCGCTCCGCCACGAACGGGATCCACTGCATCCCATAGCACTCGGCCTTCGCCTCTGCTTGCGGGTCGCCGACCGCCAGGCCGTTCGGGATCAGCCCGCCGACCACGCCGCCGGCGTGGATCGACTCGTGGGCCAGCGTCACGATCGCGCCGACGTAGCGGTCGTAGTCACTCCAGAACGAAGAAGGCATCTGAATGGTTCTCTTCCCGGCGCCGAGATAGCAGGGGCCGAACTGCTGTGCCTGCTTCGGGTGGGCGCTCGGCACACGCTGGAGGACCCAGACCATCCTGGTTTGAAGCTTGCCGCCGACGAGTATCGTCCGGCGGACGCGCACGCGCCTGATCGAGGCCGGAACGAACGGAGCGGAGACGAGGCACTTCGTCGGCTTGATCGTTGCGGCGGCGAAGGTCTCCAGGGCCCCACACACGTCGCTCCCACGCAGCTCGATCACGCTCGAAATGCCGACGAGCTCCCCCGTGGTGCTGTTCCAATTCGACCCCACGTACCCCGCCTCGGCGTTTGGGTCTCCGCCCGCCTGACGAACCATCTTCGTCCACTCCGCGCCGCCCTCGCAGCGGGCGACGACTGGGCGCCCGGCAATCTGCAAGGCGATCAGCCCACTGAGAACCTCAACCGGGCTCTCGTGAGCGGGGTCAGTCCACGAAGGATCGGGCGAGCCGGAAATGGGGGCCGTGTCGGCGGATGCTCGAGTAGCAGCCACCAGCAAGGTAAGCGCGATCCCTGCGACCAGAACGAACTCCCGCAGCGCAAGCCGAGCCCCGATACACCCCGATGAGCTCTCCACTCACCGAGGCTAGCCCGGGGTGGTCGCGGTATCGCCCACCGATCCGCCAGTTCCCGCGGGCCCTACGAAGAGTGTTGAGAAATCGAGGCCAACGGCGAACTCCTCGCGTGTAATACCCCCAACGGGATTCGAACCCGTGCTGCCGGCGTGAAAGGCCGGAGTCCTAGGCCGCTAGACGATGGGGGCCTGCGCGCAGAGTAGCCTCGGCTTCCTGCGCAAAACGGAGATACTGCGCATGTGGAGGACGCTCGAAGGCTGCGATCCGGGTTCCGAGCGTTCGTAATCGACCGGTGCGAGGAGGTGCGAGCGCCATGCCTCTGAACCGAGCCGCGCGAGTGAGCCTGCTTCGCTGGGCGCGCCGCCAGCTCCGGCAGCCCGAGCCTCTCCGCGAGCACCTCGAAGCGGCGATCGAGAACGACGACCCGGCCGAGGCGCGTCGGATCGTCGAGCGCTTCTCGTTCTCCGAGGCGCAGCGCCGGCACGTGGAATCGCTGATCGCCGCGTGGGAGCGCCGCCGGCCTGCTCCGCCACGCACCCGCTGACGACAACCCCGGTCGGGCGTACCCTTAGCGCCGGGGCCGGTAGCTCAGTTGGTAGAGCAGGGGACTTTTAATCCCAAGGTCGCAGGTTCGATCCCTGCCCGGCCCACTCGATTTGCAGGGCTTTTTCTTGCATGAGCCACCCAGCGCGCGTACGTCGAGGCGTACGCCCATTCCTCTGCAGGTCTTGAGCAGCTTCAGTTCGCTGTGGCTCATTGCCATTCGCCGCAGCTCTCTGCGGGACGCTTCAGCTTGATCTCTGGGATTCCCAGATCACGAGCAACATGCGGAATCGGCGCTCCGTTGGAAAATAGGATCGTCGTACTGTAAGATCGAGGGATGGCGAGAATGACGCTACGAGCGAAGGGCCAGCTCACGCTGCCCGACGGCATCCGAAAAGCGGCGCACCTCGAAGAAGGCGACCTCCTCGAAGCGGAACTGACCGCCGACGGCATCTTGCTTCGCCCCCAGAAGCTGATCGACTCGACGCAGGCTTGGTTCTGGTCCCAGGAGTGGCAGGCAGGCGAGCGCGAGGCCGACGCAGATCGCGCTGCAGGCAGGGTCCAGTCCTTCTCATCCGAGGATGAACTCATCGGCGCCCTCCGCGCACGAGCCAAGACTCGCAAACGCCGAGCCTCGTCGTAGGGGACGTTGCCGACCTTCGCGTGGTTGGCGCGCTTCGGGACAGACTTCGACGCGCTCTCGCCGACGCAGCAGGCCGACTTCCTGCTCGCGGTCACACAATTCGTCGATGACCTGCGGAGCGCCACGGGATTCCGCAAGGGGCTCCGAATCAAGGGCGTGAAAAGCGCGCCGAACATCTTCGAGATGACCTGGGCAGACAATGGAAGAGCGACGTTCGAGAACGGCGAAGCCATCATCCCCGGCGAGCCGCACATCATCTGGCGCCGAGTCGGCACCCACACAATCTTCAACCGTCCCTGACCGAGCCGCCGCCACTCCGCACACGCATCGACCCGCTCAAAGAGAACGTCCCTCACCTCCAACCTGGCTCTTTACAGGTGATCGGCTTGGTTGAGCGAAGTGGGTCGATCGCGCCCGCCACGCGCTCCGTCAGCCCTGGGTCGTGAAGGGTCGGATGCTCTGGCATGGGCTCGCACCGTGTGTCGCGCCTATCCACGAGATGCTGAAGCGGCTACCGTGGCCGGCGATCGTGCCGGGCGATGCGCCGGGGGGGCCAGCCCGGCGGTCGGCTCGCTCGAGGCCTCTGCCGCTGGATCGTGTTGGCGCACAGGGCACGAGGGTGAGCGGTGTGGTCGTCCAGGTGGGGTTGGTGAGCGTCCCGCGCGAGCCGTTACCGGTCGCCGCGACCTCGCGGAAGGTGACTGAACCGAAGTTCGCGAGCGGCACGGTGTGGCACTTGAACCTCAGGCAGCTGAAGGGTGCCTCCGCGACCCATTCGGCGGAGGAGGCGTCTGCTGTACCCCATGTGATCTTGCGAACGAAGCTCCAGTGCCGGGTTCGATTCTCGATCCGCAACTCAACCAGATTCAGTCCGTGGAGTTTCACCAGCCCGGTGATCGTGTCGCCGGCCGAAACCTTCTCGCCGATCGGGTGCGCGATGTCGGGCACGAGCTCGAACCACGCGAAGTACTTGGCGTGGCCGTTCTTGTCACAGTTGGCGCTGACGCCGACCTGCTCGAGCGCATCACTGGTGTACCCGCCGAGGCCAACCCAGACCGCCGAAAGCGCCTTCGAGGTGCCCCGCCTGCAGTGAAGGGTCGGCTCGGTCCACGTTGCGGTCGCGCTCGTGTACGAGACCTTCGGGCCGTGAACGACGTAGCCAGACCACCGCGAGCTGACAACCGCCGAGGTGCCGACCACAGACGAAGCGGGCATCAGCGTGCCGGCCTCGGCCGCCGCCGGACTGATACCGGGCGCGGCCACCTCGACTGCGAGCGCGGCGGCCAAGAGCGCGAAGGCGAGGCCGTGGCGTGACTGCGCCAAGAGCCGGCCCCGGGTATCCGGGGCCGGCCTAGCGGCTCCGCCGCTCATCGCTTGATCGCGACGTCCGTGGCGCGCCCTCCAGATCCGCTCCCGTTTGTCGATGGAGGCCCTTATCCCTCGCGCACCTGAGGTCGTGCGAGGGTCATCCACGACAAGCGAGGCTCTGACCGGTCCTGAACCGGTGGCAGACGGCGGATCGGGAGTCTTTGAGGCCACCGTTTGAGAGTCCCTACGCCGGCGCTCACTCAGGATCGAACAGGAGTCAGCGCCGGCGCGTGACGCGGGGACCGACCTCAGAGCAGGTAGCCGTCGATCAGGAACGGTGACGAGTACGCGCCGATCGAGGAACTGGTGGTGGAGAGAGCGCCGCCGGCCTGGATGCCGCTCGTGCTCTGCTTCTCGTACTCGTTAATGAAGTTCGCGAGGGCGCAGGGCAAGCAGGGCGCGGTCGCCAAGACGACCTGGGGCACCTTGGTCTGAGTCTTGGCCTTCGCCTGGCTCTTGGCGTTCGCCTTCGCGGTGACGACGCTGCTCTTGACCGCCGTCCGTTGAACCTTCGTGACGACGCCGGTGTTGGTCTTCGTCGTGATGTAAAGCCCGTTGCTGGCGTTCGCCGCCGAAACAGCAAGCGCCAGGGCCGCGCCAGCCGTGATGACCAGTCTGGAAGTCTTCATGTCGGTCTCCTCGGGTTGTGCTCGTCGCGGTCCACGATCGATGGGGAGAGGAAACTCCAGGGCGGCAAACGCGCGGCAAAGGCGCGGCAAAAGCCAGGCTTTTTGAGCTGGGTGATAGGTTCGGCGCCTGGAATTCGGCATTCTCGGCCCGCTCGCCGTCTGGAGGGACGGCCGTGAGCTCCCGCTCGGGGGTGCCAAAGCAGCGGGCGCTGCTGTGCGTGCTGCTGCTGCGGGCGAACGAGGTCGTCGCGACAGCGCGGCTCGTCGACGAGCTGTGGGGCGAGCGGCCGCCGGCGACGGCGGTGAAGACGGTCCAGGTGCACGTCTCGCAGTTGCGCAAGCTGCTCGGTGAGGACGGTGATCGAGACCCGGCCGACCGGGTACCGGCTGCGCCTCGAGCCGGGGGCGCTCGATCTGGAGCGGTTCGAGGGGTTGTTCGAGCGGGGCCGGCGGCTGCTCGCGGAGGGCGCAGCCGCGGAGGCGGGCGAGGTGCTGCCGAGGCACTCGGCCTGTGGCGCGGCCCGCCGCTTGCCGACTTCGAGCTCGAAGCGTTCGCTCGCAACGAGATCGCGCGGCTCGACGGGCTGCGCCTGGCCTGCCTGGAGCTGCGCCTGCGGGTCGACTTGGCGCTCGGCCGTCACAGCGAGGTGGTCGGCGAGCTGAGCGGGCTCGTCGCGAGCATCCGCTGCGGGAATCGCTGCGGGCGCTGCTGATGCTGGCGCTCTACCGCGCCGGCCGGCAGGCCGACGCGCTCGCGGCCTACCAGGACGGCCGGGTCGAGCTCGTCGACGGGCTCGGGCTCGACCCGAGCGAGGCGCTGCAGCAGCTCGAGCAAGCAGATCCTCCGCCACGACCCGGCGCTCGACCTGGCCGCCCCCGCGCCGGCGCCGCGCGACGGTGCCGCCTTCGACTGCGGCTCGCGGTCGAGACCGCAAGGTCGTGACGGTCCTGTTCTGCGACGTCGTCGCCGACGGGCCGGCCGACCCCGAGGCGCTGCGGCGCGTCCTCGAGCGCTCGCTCGAGCTGATGACAGCCGCGGTCGGCCGGCACGGCGGCACGGTCGAGAAGTTCGTCGGCGGCGGGCTGATGGCGGTGTTCGGGGTGCCGGCGGTGCACGAGGACGACGCGCTGCGCGCGCTGCGGGCGGCGGTCGAGATCCGCGACGTGCTGCCCGCGCATGGCCTGCAGGCCCGGATCGGCGTGCAAAGCGGCGAGGTGATCACGGGCGGCGCAGGGCCCGTCACCGGTGTCGCGGTCGCGGTCGCCAAGCGGCTCGAGGAAGCCGCCGCCGCCGGCGAGGTGCTGATCGGCGAGCTGACGCTCGCGCTCGCCGCGCCGGGCTGCCAGGTCGAGCCGGTCGAGCCGCTCCAGCTGCGCAGCGACGCGAGCCGCTGCCGACGTTCCGGCTCGTGGGCGTGCACGAGACGCCCGAGCGCGACCACGGGATGCGCTTCGTCGGCCGCGAGCGCGAGCTCGCCCTGCTCCGCGAGGCGTGGGAGCGCGTAAAGGCGACGCAGTCGTGCGAGCTGGTCACCGTCGTCGGCGACGCCGGCGTCGGCAAGTCGCGCCTCACCGCCGAGGTGCTCGCGCCGCTCGACGCGCGCATCGTCCGCGGCCGCTGCCTCCCCTACGGCGACGGCATCACCTACTGGCCGGTCATCGAGGTGCTCGAACAGCTCGACGTCGCACCGCCGCAAGAAGCGGCCGCGCCGATCCGCGCGCTGCTCGGCGAGACGGAGACCGCGACGTCGGCCGGAGGAGATCGCCTGGGCGTTCCGCAAGACGCTCGAGCGCGCAGCCGCCGAGCAGCCGCTGGTCGTGCTCGTCGACGACATCCACTGGGCCGAGCCGGCGCTGCTCGACCTCCTCGAGCACGTCCGCGCTGCTCTCCGCGAGCGCGCCGCATCCTGCTCCTCTGCCTGGCGCGGCCGGAGCTGCTCGAGCGCCGTCCCGACTGGCCGGTGACGGTGCGGCTCGAGCCGCTCGGCGACGACCGAGGTCGACGCGCTGCTCGAGAGCACGCATCGCCGGCGCAGCTGCGCGAGCGGATCGCGCGGGCGGCGGGCGGCAACCCGCTCTTCGCCGAGGAGCTGGTGGCGATGGCCGGCGACGCCGGACGGCGACGCTGGTCGTCGCCGCCGACGCTGAACGCGCTGCTCGGCGCGCGCCTCGACCGGCTCGAGCCCGCCGAGCGGGCGCGGCTCGAGCGGGGCGCGGTCGAGGGCGAGCTCTTCCACCGCGGCGCCGTCGTCGAGCGCTCGCGACGCGAGCCGGCGCCGGTCGGCGCCGCGAGCTCGAAGCGCTCGTGCGCAAGGACCTGATCCGGCCCGACCGGCCGACTTCGCCGGCGAGGTCGCGTTTCCGCTTCAAGCACATCCTCGTCCGCGACGCCGCCTACGCGCGACCCCGAAGGCGCCGCGGGCCGCGCTGCACGAGCACTTCGCCGACTGGCTCGAACGGCTCGCCGGCGAGCGCGTCGGCGAGTACGAGGAGATCCTCGGCTACCACCTCGAGCAGGCCTACCGCTACCGCGCCGAGCTCGGCCCGGTCGACGACGACGCCCGCGCGCTCGCCGCGCGCGCAGGCCGCCACCTCGGCGCGGCCGGCCGCCGCGCGAACGACCGCGGCGACGTCCAGCGCCGCCGCCAACCTGCTCGGCCGCGCCACCGCGCTCCTGCCCGCCGACAGCCTCGAGCGGCTCGAGCTGATGCTTCCCTACGGCTACGCCCTCGGCGAGTCGGGGCGAGTCCTGGAGGCGCTGGGCGATCTGCGACGAGCTGTACGAGCGGGCGACCGCGCTGGGAGAACGAGGCCTCGCGGCGCACGCGCGCGCTGCGCGCGCGTCACTCGGACGTCTTGACGGATCCGGACGTCGATCTCGACGAGGTGCGGGCGATCGCCGAGGAGGCGATCGAGACGTTCACGGAGCTCGGCGACGAGGCCGGTCTCGCGAGCGCCGAGCGGCGGCTCGGCCATGATCTGTCGCGTCCAGGGCCGGCAGGCCGAGGCGGCCGCGTGGCTCGAGCGCGCACTCGTGCACGCGAACGCCTGCGGCGACCTGGTCACGCGCCGGATGGTCACGCAGTCGCTCGCCATGATCCTCTGCGGCGGGCCCGATGCCCGTGGGCGACGCGATCCGCCGCTGCGAGGAGCTGCGTGACGCGAACCGCGACGACCGCGTGCTCGAAGCGGTGATCACGCGCTGCCTGTCCGCGCTCCTCGCGATGGCGGGCCGCTTCGACGAGGCGCGCGAGTACGGGCGCAGGAGCAGCCGGGTGCTCGACGAGGCGAACATGCTGACCCCCTCGTGGGTGACGCCAGATGATCGCCGCGGAGGCGAAGGAGCTCGCCGGCGACCGTGCCGGCGCCGAGCGGGAGCTGGAGGCGAAGTGGCTCTACTTCCGCGACACGCTCGGCGGGGCGCCCGACCAGCGTGCGATGCAGGCCGCCTACCGGCTCGCCAACCTCTACTGCGACGACGGCCGCTGGGACGACGCCGAGGAGTGCCTCGCCTTCTACCGGGACGTTCCCGATCCGAACAGTCGTCACGACGGCCGCATATCGCCTCGCCGGCGGAGGCGCGGCTCGCGGCGCACCGCGGCGAGCTCGGCGAAGCGGCGACGCTCGCGCAGCGTGCCGTCGAGCTCGCCGAGCGCACCGACATGCTGAACATGCGAGCCCGCATCTGGCTCGCGCTCGCCGAGGTGCAGCGGGCGGCCGGCGAGACGGCGGAAGCCGACGCCGCCGTCGCGAGGCGCTCGAGCTCTACGAGCAGAAGGGAAACGTCGCCGCCGCCGCAGCCGTGCTGCGGCGGCGGCAACGGCGTAGTCGCTACTTGAACCGCGCGTTCGCGACGCGCAGGAGGCCGTTGGCAGTCAGCCGCACGCCGGTGAGGTTCGTGCTGAAGGCGGCGAACGTGACCGGGTTGTAGAGGACGATGATCGGCCGGTCGGCCTGGATGATCTGCTGCGCCACGTGGTAGAGGGTCGACCGTGCCTTCGATGCTCGTCGCCTTCAGCCCGTTCGCGAGGATCAGGTCGAGCCGCGGGTTCGAGTAGCCGCTGTAGTTCCTCGACCCCGAGGTCGCGACGAACGGGTAGATGTTGACGTTGGGGTCGGCGTCGCCCGGGACGAAGCCGCCGACGCACGGTGTCGAAGTTCCCGCTGGCCGCCCGCGCCGTGGCCGTCGCGGTGTCGGTCGAGTCGATCACGACGTTGATCCCGACCGCCGCCTCCTGCGCCTGGATGAACTGCGCCAGCCGGAGCCTGTCGGTCGTGTTCGGCGTCAGCAGGTGCACGGTCGGGTTCGGGAAGCCCGACGCGGCGACGAGCTTCTTCGCGTCCGTCGGGTCGTACGGCGTGCACGGGACCTTCGTCGCGTCGTACCAGGCGGTGTTCGCCGGCGGGATCGGGGTGCAGCTCGGCTTGCGTCGAGGCCGCCGAAGACGACCTTGTTCAGCGTGTTGCGGTCGATCGCCTCCTCGAACGCCTGCCGCAGCTTCGCGCTCGAGGCGAGCGGCGTGCCGACGTTCGTGTACGGCAGGTTGCCGACGCCGTTCTTGTTGCCGATGTTGATGAAGATGCCCTGCCAGCCGAGCTGGGGCGCCTGGATCACCCGCAGGCTCGAGGTCTGCTGGACGGCCGGCAGCTCGGTCGTCGAGACGCTGATCGAGCGCCTGGATGTCGCCCGCCTTCAGCGCCGCCGCCGCGGCGGCCGCGTCGGGCATCGGCTTGAAGACGATCTTGTCGAGGTAGACGTCCTTCTGGTCGTAGTAGTAGGGCGACTTGATCAGGGTGACGTTGTCGCCGACGACGCGGTGGTCGAACATGAACGGGCCGACGCAGACCGGGTTGCGTCGCGAAGTTGTCGCCGAGCTTGGCCAGCTGCGTCGGCGAGAGGACGTACGGGTTGCCGCCGATGAACGTCGAGTCCCGCGCCTTCAGGTGGAAGACGACGGTGTACGGCCCGGACGCGGTGACGCTGTCGACGCCCGCGAAGTCGCTGGCGCGCGATCGAGCCGGGGTAGGTCATGAAGCGCTGGACCGTGGTGACGACCGCCTGCGCGTTGAACGGCG
This sequence comes from uncultured Actinomycetes bacterium, assembly GCA_963815945.1. Taxonomy (GTDB): domain Bacteria; phylum Actinomycetota; class Thermoleophilia; order Gaiellales; family Gaiellaceae; genus PALSA-600. The sequence goes on along the minus strand of CAWFIN010000007.1, from coordinate 8,566 downwards.
TGCCGTCGTTGAACTGGATCCCCTTGCCGCAGCTGGATCGTGTAGCTGAGCTTGTCCTTCGAGAGCGCCGGCAGCGCGGCGGCGAGCACCGGGACGCAGCTGCTGCTTGGCGTCGCGGTCGTAGAGCCGCTGGCACATGGCCGGGTAGATCGTCGAGCGCCGAGCTGCTCCGGCTCACCGTCGGATCGAGGGTGTCGGGGTCGCCGCGCTCAGGCCGACGACGAGCGTCCCGCCGTACTTCGCGTGCGCGTGCGTGCGCGCGGACGCCGGGCCGAGCACGACGAGCGCGAGCGCGCCCCGGCGAGGAGCGTGACCGCGAGGCGAGCGGAGAGCTTCACAGAGGTCTCCGAATGCGACGGGGCAGGAAAAGGCTGAGAGTACTCCGTTCCGTCGCGGTATGCGACGTTTCGCACGAGTCCCCGCGGGCGGGTCGCGGTTTTCGGCTAGCTGAGGCTCGTTGACGTAAGAGGCGGCGAGGAGGTTCAGGTCGAGCCCCCGATAGAGAGGACGGAATGGAGTTCGGGTTGCTCGGGACGCTCGAGGTTCGCGCCGACGACGAGCTTCTTACGCTCGTCGGGGCGAAGTACCGGCGTTGCTGGCGTTGCTGGTGCTCTCTAAGGAGACGCCCAGGCGGTAGAGCGCCGCCCCCAAGCGCGGTAGATGCGCGGTAAGCGATCGGGGAGGTCGTCGTGGGTTGTGTTGCTCCCCGAGAAGGAGGAGAATCGTGACCAGCGAGAACATCGGCGAGGCGGAAGGACTCGCCCTCAACGACGCGGTTGCCGACAACCGGGTTGCGGACGAGCCGCACGGCGCGCCGCGAGAGGAGGGGTGCTGCTCCGGTAGCGCGCGATGCCCGGATTCGTGCTCAGAAAGACGGGCGGCGGCGGTCGTCGTCGTCTTCGCTCGCGAGCGTGCTCGTCTTCCTCGGCGTTCGCGCGATTCCGGGCGATCCGGCGACCGCGCTCGGCGGTGAGAACGACGATCCCGCCGCGCTGCAGGCGATCCGGCACCAGTACCTGCTCGACCGGCCGCTGCCCGTGCAGTACGGACGCTGGATCTGGCTCGCGCGTGCAGGGCGACCTCGGCCGCGACCAGCGCGGGCTGCCCGTCGCGCACACGATCGTGACGCGGCTCCCGCTGACGCTCGAGCTCGCGACGCTGAGCCTGCTGATCGCGATCCTGATCGGGATCCCGGCGGGGGTGATCGCCGCCGTCCGGCGCGGCAAGGCGAGCGACCACGCCGCCACCGACCGGGGCGCTGATCGGCCTGTCGGTGCCGCACTTCTGGCTCGGCCTGCTGATGATCACCTGGTTCGCGGTCGACCTGCACTGGCTGCCGGCGACCGGGCTACGTGTCGATGCGCCACCCGATCGACGAACCTGCGGCACATGGTGATGCCGTGCATCGTGCTCGGGACTGGGCTTCGCCGCGAGCCTGATGCGCCAGACGCGCTCGGCGATGCTCGACTCGCTCGGATCCGACTACGTGCGGACGGCGCGGGCGAAGGGCCTGAGCGAGTCGAGCGTGATCGGCGGGCACGCGCTTCGCAACAGCCTGATCACGGTCGCGACCCTGATCGCGCTCGACTTCGGCGCGCTCATCTCCGGTGCGGTCGTGACGGAGACGATCTTCGGCATCGCCGGCTTCGGACGCCTCTCGATCGACGCGATCAACACGCGCGACTACCCGATGATCCAGGGCATCGTGCTCGTCATGGCGCTGGTGTACGTGGTCGTCAACCTCGCCGCCGACGTCATCTACTCGGTGCTCGACCCGCGAATCAGGGTCGCGGGGGCGCCGAACGTGAGCACGGACCGCCGTCGCCGTACTGAGCCCGCGCGCGCGCCGGCGCCGCCTGCTGTGGAAGCGGTTCCTGCGCCGGCCGGTGGCCGTCGTCAGCCTCGTCGTCATCCTCGTCTTCGTCGTGGTGGCGGTATTCGCGCCGCTTGTCGCGCCGTACAGCCCGAGCGCAGACCGACTTCAACGATCTGCTCGCGCACCCGTCGTGGCAGCACCTGTTCGGAACGGACGAGCTCGGCCGAGACGTCTTCTCGCGTGTCGTCTGGGGCGCGCGCGCCTCGATGCAGGTCGGCTTCCTCGCGACGATGCTCGCGATGCTGATCGCCGTGCCGATCGGCCTGATCGCCGGCTACTACCGCGGGCTGGCTCGACGCGGTGATCGCCCGCACGACCGACGTGCTGCTCGCGTTCCCGTTCGTGATCCTCGCGATCGGGCTCGCCGCGATCATCGGGCCGTCGCTCACGACGGCGACGATCGCGCTCGGCGTCGCCGCCGCTCCGCGAGGCTCCGGATCACGCGCGGCGAGACGCTCGCGCTGCGCGAGGCGGACTTCGTGCCCGCCGCGGTCGCAAGCGGCGCGGGCGACGCCACGATCATCTTCCGGCACATCCTCCCGAACATGGCGGGCACCGCTGCTCGTGGTCGCGACGCGTGACGATTCCCGGCGCGATCATCGGCGAGGCGACGCTCTCGTACCTCGGGCTCGGCCTGCAGCCTCCGCAGGCGTCGTGGGGCAGCATGCTGCAGCGACGCGCAGTCGTACCTCACCAGGCGCCGCGGCTTGCCGTCTTCCCGGGTCTCGCGATCGTGCTCGCGGCGCTCGCGTTCAACCTGCTCGGCGACGCGCTGCGCGACGTCCTCGACCCGCGGACGACGCGCTGATGGCTGCAGCCGCTGCTCGAGGTCACGCGACCTCTCGGTGCGCTTCGAGACCGACGACGGGCCGGTGCACGCCGTCGACCGGCTCTCGTTCACGCTCGCCCCGGGCGAGGTGCTCGGGATCGTCGGCGAGTCGGGCTGCGGCAAGAGCGTGACGCTGCATGTCGCTCGTCCGGCTGCTGCCCGAGACCGCGGTGATCGGCGGCCGCGTCGTCTTCGACGGCGTCGACCTGCTCGCGCTGACGACGTCGCGAGCTGCGCCGGGTCCGAGGCCGCGACATCTCGTTCGTCTTCCAGGAGCCGGCGACGTCGCTGAACCCCGTCCTCACGGTCGGGCGCCAGATCGGCGAGGTGCTGCGCGAAGCACCTCGGCCTCTCGCGTCGCGACGCGCGCGCGCGGACGATCGAGCTGCTCCGGCTCGTGCACATCCCGGCGCCCGAGCGGCGGCTGGACGCCTATCCGCACCAGCTCTCCGGCGGGATGCGGCAGCGCGTCGTGATCGCGATGGCGCTCGCCTGCGATCCGAAGGTGCTGATCGCCGACGAGCCGACGACCGCGCTCGACGTGACGATCCAGGCGGGCATCCTCGACCTGCTGCGCGACATCCGCGAGCGGCTCGGGACGGCGATCGTCCTGATCACGCACAACCTCGGCGTCGTCGCCGACATCGCCGACCGCGTGCTCGTCATGTACGCGGGACGCAAGGCCGAGGAGGCGCCGGTCGATCGACCTGTTCGCGGCGCCGCAGCACCCGTACACGATCGGCCTCCTCGGCGCGATCCCGCGCGCGCGGGCGGCCGACGGTGAGCGCACGCCGGCTGCGCGAGATCCCCGGGCGCGTGCCGTCGCTGCGCGAGCTGCCGGCCGGATGCGCGTTCGCCGACCGCTGCCCGCGGGCGGACGAGCTGCTGTGCACGCACGCTGCCCGGAGCTCCGCGACGTCCGGCCGGACCATCGGGTCGCCTGCTTCCACCCGGGCCCCGAATGACCGCCGGCGACGCCGCACCGGCGCTCGAGGTCGTCGACCTCGTCAAGCACTACCGCGTCGGCGCGAGGCATCGCCGGCGGCGGCTCCGTCGTGCACGCCGTCGACGGCGTCTCGTTCGCGCTGCGGCCGGGGAGAGATGCTCGGCCTCGTCGGCGAGTCGGGAAGCGGCAAGTCGACCGTCGCGAAGTGCATCCTGCGGCTCATCGAGCCGACGGCGGGGACGATCCGGCTGCAACGGGACCGACATCACGCACCTCTCGCGGCGCGCGATGCGGCCGCTGCGGCGAGAGCTGCACATCGTCTTCCAGGACCCGTATCTCGTCGCTCAACCCGCGGATGACCTGCGGCGACGATCGTCGGCGAGCCGCTGCGCCTGCACCGCCTCGCGCGCCGGCGGACGCGCGACGGGCGCGTCGCGGAGATGTTCGACACGGTCGGGCTGCACCCCGAGCTGCGGCACCGCTATCCCGCACGAGCTCTCGGGCGGGCAGCGCCAGCGCGTCGGGCTCGCGCGCGCCCTGATCGTCGAGCCGAGCGTCCTCGTCGCCGACGAGCCGGTGTCGGCGCTCGACGTCTCGGTCCAGGCCGCGATCCTCAACCTCCTCGGCGACCTCCAGCAGGAGATGGGCTTCTCGTGCCTCTTCATCACGCACGACCTCGCGACGGTCGAGTACCTCTGCGACCGCGTCGCCGTCATGTACGCGGGCAAGATCGTCGAGCTGGCCCCGCGCGCCGAGCTCTTCCGCGCGCCGCAGCATCCCGTACACGCAGGCGCTCCTCTCCGCGGCGGTCGTGCGCGGATCCGAGCGTGCAGCGCGGGCGCCGCGCGTCGTGCTCGAGGGCGATCCGCCGAGCCCGCTCGAGCCGCCGTCGGGATGCCGCTTCCGCACCCGCTGCCCGCTCGAGCCGCAGTCGGCGCCGCGATCGACCGAGGAGGAGCCGCTCCTGCGCGAGTTCGCGCCCGGCCACCTCGTCGCCTGCCACCTCGTCGGGCCCGGCGAGGGCGTCCTGTAACCGCTGCGGAGTGCGCGTACGAAGCGCGTACGGGCTTGCCGCGAACAGTCTCCGCTCGCTGCAGTTCGTCGCAACGGGAATGTGCCCAAGGTCGCAGGTTCGATCCCTGCCCGGCCCACATCGCTTGAGAGGCCGTTGCGCAGGGTTGGCGGAGAAACGAGTTGGCGGCCAACGGCGCAACCGACCCCGCAACGACACTGACCACAAGGCCGCCCCGCAAGTTCCGCGCGACTGATCCTCACGACAAGGGCGAGCCTTTGTACACACCGCCAGAAGGGAGTCCCGGAGTTGAGAGGGTGTCCTCCACGCGACTCGGTGGCACGTCATGGCCGCAGCGGGCTCAGGCGAGTGCGTCACTTTGCCTGGCGAGGGCTCGGTCGCGATCGGTGACAGCTGCGGCGGAATGGGTCGTCCAGCGGAGCGTCACCTTGCGGTAGGCGATCGTGATCTCGGGATGGTGGTTCTCTGCCTCGGCGAGCTCGGCGACCCGGTTGGCGAATGCGATCGCCTCGACGAAGGAGGGGAGCTCGTATGTCCTCTCGAGTGCCCCGTCGACCTCACACCACTCGCTCATCACGCGAGTATGGCCCAACGGGGTAAGAAAGACTCCGGGGGCGACACCAATACGTTCGATGACTGTTACGGGATCAACGAAGATCGCGGGTGTGGACGCTCTACATCCCCCATTCAGACTCGCCCGACTGGGTGCGCGACCTGGGAGGGGAAGGGCCGCCGCGCGAAGCAGCGATTGCGGCTCTCCATGATCTGCTGCTGAAGGGTGCGCGTTTCGAGGTCGCCCGTCGCCGCCAGGCGCTGCCGCAACTCGGCGTCCAGGAGCTCGACGATCTCGCCCAAGAAGCCGCCGCGGACGCGGCGATCTCCGTCCTGCGACGCCTTGGCGATTTCAGAGGCGAGAGCCGCTTCACGACCTGGGCATACAAATTCGCGCTTCTCGAGGCCGGGGTGAAGGTGCGCCGGCGTGCGTGGCGAGACCGCGAACTCCCACTCGAGCCGGAGAGCTGGTCGCAGTTCGAGCATTCGGCGCCGACGCCCGCGGCCCAAGTGGAGCGAAAACAGCTGCTGCAGGTGATCCAGGAGGGCATCGCCTCGCTGAGCCCCCAGCAGCGGCAGGTGCTCGTCGCGCTGGCGCTAAACGGCGTCCCGATCGACGTGCTCGCGGAACGGCTCGGCAGCAACCGAAACGCCCTTTACAAGTCGCTTCACGACGCGCGACGGAACCTGCGCGCGCATCTCGAGTCTCAAGGACTGACAGGAGGATGGTGATGGAAAACGCCGACATGAGCCTGACGCTGCTGCGGCTGCTCGGCCCGTCCGAGCCGGAGCTCGGCTGTGACGAATGCTTTGCGGAGCTCGACCGCTACGTCGAGCTCGAGCTCGCGGGCGCCAACGCCGACGCGCTCGTGCCCGGACTGCGTGCACATCTCGCCGGCTGCCCCGCCTGTGCGGAGGAGCATGAGAGCCTGCGCGCGCTGCTCGAGCTGGACGCCCTGCCGCGACGGACACAAGACACGGAGCCGTCATGAGACAAACGCGCTACCTCATCGTGGGCGGTGGCATGACCGGCGATGCCGCCGCCAAGAGCATCCGTGAGCACGACCCCGACGGTTCCATCCGCCTCGTCGGTGCCGAGCGACATGCTCCGTACGCCCGGCCGCCGCTCTCCAAGAAGCTCTGGCTCGGCGGCGAGGAGGAGAAGATCTGGCGACACACGAGCGACGCCGGGGTAGAGCTGCGGCTCACCCGCCGGATCGTCTCGCTCGACCTTCAGGCGCGGCAGGCAACCGACGATGCGGGCGAAACGCACGCGTGGGACCGGCTCCTGCTCGCAACCGGCGGACGCGCCGCGCACTCTGCCCGGGGCCGAGGGTCTCGTCTACTTCCGGACGCTCGACGACTACCACTTCCTCCGCCGGAAGACCGCCGAGGGCTCGCGCGTCGTGGTAATCGGCGGCGGCTTCATCGGCTCCGAGATCGCTGCGGCGCTCACAGCGAATGGCCGGAAGGTGACGATGGTCTTCCCGGACCCCGGCATCGCAGCGCGGCTTCTGCCCGCCCCACTCTCCGCGTTCGTCACCGAGTACTACCGCGAGAGGGGTGTGGAGGTGCTCGCCGAGGAGACGGTCGTCTCGGCCGGCCCGCACTCGGTCACGACGGGCTCGGGCCGCGACGATCGAGGCCGACGTCGTCGTCGCCGGCCTCGGAATCGAGCCGAGCGCTGAGCTGGCCGAGGCAGCGGGACTCGCGGTCGACAACGGGATTCTCGTCGACGAGCTCGGCCGAGTCGACGGGACGCCGGACGTCTTCGCGGCGGGCGACGTCGCTAACTTCCCTGTCCCCGCGCTCAACCGCCGGATGCGGGTCGAGCACGAGGACCACGCCAAGACGCACGGCAAAGTGGTTGGCGCGAACATGGCCGGCGCGCGCCTCGCGTACGACCATCTGCCGTTCTTCTACTCCGACATGTTCGAGCTCGGCTACGAGGCGGTCGGCGAGGTCGACTCGCGCCTCGACACCGTGGAACGCTGGGACGTGCCAAACCGGGAGGGAATCGTCGCCTACGTCGACGACGACCGCCGGCCGCGGGGGTTCCTGTTCTGGAACGTGTGGGACAAGGTGGAGGCCGGCCGGGAGCTGATCCGTGCGGGCGAGCCGCTCGACTCGGTGGCGCATGTCTAGCCGTCTGAGCCAGTCCCGCAAGAAGAAGGTCGCGCAGGAGTATCTCTGCGAGCGGCTCTACCGTCCTCTCGCGCACCTCGTCGTGCTCGCGCTACTTCCACTGCGAGTGGCACCTCCGGTCGTCGCCGCCATCGCAGGCGTCACGGGAATCGTGGCCGCCCTCGAGTTGACCGAAGGCCGCATGTTGCTCGCCGCGTTGCTCGTCCAGCTGAAGACGGTCCTCGACAATGCCGACGGGCAGCTCGCCCGCCTCACCGGCCGAGTCACGGTGTTCGGCCGCTACCTCGACTCCGAGCTCGACCTGTTCGTCAACGCGGCGCTCTTCGCGGCCGTCGGCTGGAGTACCGGCCGGCCGATCCTCGCCATCGCCGGCTTCCTCGCGCTGACGACCGTGTTGAGCGCGAACTACAACGCCGAACGGCTCTACCGGGCCGAACACGGCGGAGCGGCGGCAGCGATGCCCGAGGCGACCGGGCGGGCAGACGGGCTCCTTCGCGGCCTCTACCTGGTGCTGTACGCGCCACAGGACCGGCTCGTGGAACGCTTCTTCGCTCACCGGCTCCGCGGCGCCGGGCCGCAGGCGCAGCTCGCCTACCACGACCGCCCAACGGTGTCGATCCTCGCCAATCTCGGCATGTCGACCCAGCTCGCGGTCTTCGGGATCTGCATCGCACTCGGCCGACCGCTCGCATTTGTCTGGATCGCGCTTGCCGAGTTGGGCCTGGTCGCCCTGCTCGCACTTCGGCGCGAACTGCTGGTCCGCACTGCCTACCTCAAGGAGGAAACGGGATGGCAACAAGCGTCATCGAGTTAGGCCCGCGCACGCAGCACATCGATCCGAGGGCGGTCGCTCCGGAAGAGTTCCAGCGCTACGAGGGCTACCTCGGCGAGATTCTCGCCGGCCTGGGCATGGACCTCGCCACACCGGGAACTCGTGACACTCCGAGCCGAATGTTGCAAGCGCTTGTCGATGCGACTGCGGGCTACGACGGCGACCCCAAGCTCCACACCGCGTTCCCGAGCGAGCGGCCCCACAGCGTGAGCGGAAGCCGGAGTCAGATCATCGAAGGGCCGATCGCGTTCCACGCGCTCTGCGAGCACCATGCGCTGCCATTCCACGGCGTCGCCCACATCGCCTATGTCGCAGGGCCCGAGATCCTCGGGATCTCGAAGCTGACGCGGCTC